>NZ_PQGG01000023.1 GCF_002915595.1 Zhongshania marina | reverse complement strand
ACCCGTAGTGCATTTAGGAAGGAGGTAAGTTACTCACCCTCATAAAGAGGTTATCATTAGTTTACGAGAAAAATGGTAACGAGATGAGTAACTTACACAGCGTTTATAGCAAAATTCTGTCTCTTTTGCACGAAATTGAGCCAGCCGATAATTTTTTGAATCAAATCAGAACACCTAAGCTAAGCGATAAGGAGCTACTCGCGCTCAGTCTTGCAGCTGAAACACTGGGCATTGATTCAGAACACTTTTTGTTCAAACAGCTGCCTGCGTGCATCAATGGGAAAATTGAGCGCTCCGTTTATAACAGAAGAGCGCGAAGGTTGAGTTTTAAATTAGAAGAAATCAGAAGCGCTATTGTCACGCGATTAGATGTTGATAACGATATAAATATTGTCGATAGCATGCCATTGGAAGTGTGTAAAATGAGTCGATCTAATCGCAGTAAAATTTGCCAAGAATTTGAATCTAGCTCGCCAGATTTTGGTTTTTGTGCAGCACAAAATATGCGCTACTTTGGCTATAAGTTACACGCGGTTTGCTCACCGAGTGGCGTGTTAAAAATGTACGATATATCAAAGGCTTCGGTTCATGACATCCATTACCTAAACGATATTGAAGGCCAGTTAAACAATTGTGTTTTGATTGGCGATAAAGGGTATTTGAGCAGAGTTTGGCAAACAGATTTATTTTCATCAAGTTGTATCAATTTGCAAACACCGATGCGAAAGAACCAGAAAGAGTTTAGAGACTTTCCGGCTAAATATCGTAAAGCCAGAAAGCGGATCGAAACATTGTTTTCACAACTTTGTGACCAGTTCATGATACGGCGGAATTATGCAAAATCGTTCAAGGGTATTTCGCGCAGAATTGTGACAAAGATAGCGTCCCTCACATTAATTCAATGGTTCAACCAACGTGAAGGGAATAAATTAAACAACCTGAAAGTGGTCATTTCCTAAATGCACCACGGGTATCTAGAGATTTATAAATTGGGCTTGGCGTGATTTTTTTGTCTTACTTGCATGGTGCCCTGCTGAGCGCTGTGCTGGTTCTTGGTTTCCCTTTTGCTAGGTCATTTTTCTTATATATGTGTTACAAAAAACAGCAAAATATCGTCGTATTAATTGATTGTTGAGCTAATGTAAGTGCAGAACACCTTCCTAGCTTGCTTGGTATGCTGGGCTGGGGTTTACTTGCGCAGGATCAGCAGAGTGTTTATTCTCCCGATGCAGTTTTTGCACTGGTTTTGCAGGTATGGCTAGTAGACTTTGTTTTAGCAATTCAGCCACGGTGAGATCCTAAAAAATGAATGACAGTTGCGGTATTTACTTAAAACGAGCTCCTCATTTGCTTAGCCAACTTGCATTACTAAGCTAGATTAAATTCAACCTAGGTCTAATTCTTTTCATGAAATATTTGATTACCGGCAATGCGGGATTTATCGGCTTCCATGTGGCAAAAACACTGATTGCGCGAGGCGATTCCGTGGTCGGTATAGACAACGTCAACGACTACTACGAAACCAGTTTAAAGGAAGCCCGTCTGCGCGAATTGGAAAAACTCGCGCAGCAAAGCTGCGAAACGGGCAGCCAGCTTGAATACGAATTTATACGCGCTAATATCGCCGACAAGGCGGCCGTGGATGATTGCTTTGGGCGACATCAGTTTGATCGCGTGATTAATCTTGCTGCCCAAGCGGGCGTGCGCTATTCCATCGAGCACCCAGAAGCCTATGTGGAAAGTAATTTAATCGGGTTTGCGAATTTACTCGAAGCCTGCCGCAGCGCCAAAACGCCCCACCTTAGCTATGCCAGCACTAGCAGCGTATACGGTGGCAACACCACAATGCCTTTTAGTGAGGATGATGGGGTAGATCATCCTTTACAATTCTACGCCGCCACCAAGCGGGCGAATGAATTGATGGCCCACAGCTATAGTCATCTATTTAATTTACCGACGACTGGATTGCGCTTTTTTACCGTGTACGGCCCCTGGGGGCGACCCGATATGGCCTTGTTTAAATTTACCCAGTTGATACTGCAGGATAAGCCAATTCCGGTATTTAATAATGGTCATCACAGTCGCGACTTTACGTATATCGACGACATTGTTGAGGGGGTGATTAAATCTAGTGATCAGATCGCTACCCCCGACTCAAAGTGGTCAGCTGCTGAGCCTAAACCTGCCAATAGCAATGCGCCGTTTCGTATTTTTAATATCGGCAATGGCAATCCTGCGCAATTGTCCGACTATATTGATGCCCTAGAAGAAGCGCTGGGTAAAAAAGCCAAGCGCGAGATGTTACCCATGCAGCCCGGTGATATTCCTGATACCCACGCAGACACTAGCAAATTGCAGCAAGCGACGGGCTATAAACCTAACACCAGTGTGCGTGAGGGTGTGCAAAAGTTTGCGGACTGGTACCGCGATTACTACTCGGTTTAATTGTATTGAATTGTGCGCTGGTAGGCGGAGGTCAGTGCCTGCCAGTTTTCTTCAGAAAAGTGAAAGCTAGGGTGAATCCCTTGGAGCTTGTCTAGGGAGCGCCGCAGACGGCTTACATTCGCTTCTGCATTCTGGCGTGAAAGTGGGGTACAGATCGCCCCTTTGTCAAAGTCGACCAGATAAAATTCGCCTCTGCCGGTCAGCAAAATATTGCTGGCATTCAGGTCGGCGTGAAACACGTTTAGATTGTGGAAGTGTGAGATTAAAGCGCCTAGTTTTTCCCACTGCTCATTATCGAGCGCGCTTTCACAAAGTATTTCGGTGAGGTTTTGGGAGTCCGGCACTCGTTCGGTGATGACTGCGCAGCGGTAAACTAGCGGTGGCACACCAAGGCAGTGGGCGGCAATCGGTCGTGGTACCGGCAGGTCCAATTCTCGCATGGCGTGCAGCATATGAAATTCTCGCCAAACACGGGTGTTTTTCAGGCGGCGGTAGCGGTAGGTTTTGGCAACTATACGGCCAATTAAACCACCGCGATGATAGCGCTTAAACACCAGCCCTAGTCCACGGTATTCGAACATGACAGCGGTGCCACGTTGTAGCGAGGTACAGCCTGTATTTTCCTTTAGCCAATCGTCGTGAAACAGCTTTTCGCAATCGCTACCTACCATTTCGTCATCATAGATGACTGTAGCTAGGCCGCTTCTGAACTCCCGATGTCCCACAACTAATCCTTTGGTTTGACAGGGTATGGGCTCGTTTATAGGTGTGAGGCCATCCCGTAGGTGTAAACTGCGCGCATTCTATCTTCAATCTTGCCCTCATCCCACCCCAGAAGGGGTGAGTTAGGCAATGTTGAGGTATAATTCTGCGCAACCGAAAAAGGGTGGTTAGCTCTTGTTTTTGGCTTACCACGGTCTCGCCCGACAACATTATCGTGCATTTGGATCGACGGGGGCTAACGAGGCCGCCACTCCACTATATAAGATAGCGCTATGTCTAATACTCACAATTCCGGCCCGAAGAAGCACTGGTCGGATTTTATCGTCAGTCGTTTTCTGCGCCTTGCCGCTAGCGGCTTGGTGCCTGCATCACTGTTTCAAAAACCGCTGCCAAATAAGGACCAGAGAGCTGCCCGCACTGGTAGCCTGAATATCGAAATTGTCAGCCACTGTTGGCAGTATTCCCATTTCCTTATTTACCAATTGAGCTCATTAGTGCTTTTTCCGCCGACAAAAGCCACAGTGACGATGACAGTGTATTACAACAGTGAAGATACTCGCACGGTAGCAGTTCTCAATTTCTTTGCTAAACAGCAGGTCGCCGGTGTGAGGTGGAATTGGTGTGAGCAGCTGAAAGAGTCCCTGTTTCGTCGCGCTATTGGTCGGAATCAAGCCGCGCTTGCAAGCAAGGCCGATTGGGTATGGTTTACTGATTGTGACCTGATGTTTCGCAAGCACTGCATAGATCAATTGGCAGAGTTGCTGCAGGGGCGCAATGATAGCCTAGTTTTCCCCTTGCGGGAGCGCATCACTTCGCTGCTGGAGGACGACGATCCTATGTTGAACTTTGATCCGCAGGATCTGCGCGTCATCGATATAAACGATGCCATGTTTGTGGAGCAGACCCGCGACCGTGCTACTGGTCCCTTGCAGATTGCCCACGGTGATATCAGTCGCGCCGGCGGTTACTGCGATAGTTTGGCCTATTATCAAAAACCCGCTGCCAGCTGGTGCAAAGCCCACGAAGATCGCGCTTTCCGCTGGTTGCTAGGTACTCAGGGCGAGCCATTGGATATTCCTGGGGTGTACCGAATTCGCCATATTAGTAAAGGTCGTTACACCGGCAGTAAGTTGAATACTCGGTTTCGCAGCAGCGTGCGTAAGGCGACGGATAAGCATTAAGCAACCTGTCCCTTTTGGTGAATTGGCTAGGGCTTTAGTAAGTGCAAAGACCGAATGCATTTTGTATTCGGTCTTTTTTGTTAGGGCTTGTGAAAGCTGAATGCTCAAGAGAGCTTAGCGCACATTAGCTCTTCTATTTCCGTTACGGTGCGCCCTAGGGCGCCGCTATTTTGCGATGCGACTTGTTGTGCACCGTTGCCGGCGGCGATACGTTGCTCTTTATTGCTCAGCCAAACAGCAATTTTATCGGCTAGCTGCAGTGATGTTTCAGCTATTACTAGGCCGCCGGATTCTTGTATCAAACTGGATACCGTACTGAAATTGTGCAGGTGAGGGCCGCACACAACGGGTATCCCCCAAGCTGCTGGCTCGATCATATTATGTCCGCCAACAGGGACTAGGCTTCCCCCCACAAATGCTACGTCACAGGCGCCGTAAAAACACAGTAGTTCGCCTAGGGTGTCCCCCAGCAACACTTGATCGTCGATATTGGGGGCAAGGCCGTCGCTGCGACGCACCGCTTTCAGGCCTCGATCTTTACATAGGCGTGCAACCGCGTCGGCGCGCACCGGGTGCCGCGGTACTAAAACCAGTAAGAGGTCTGGGAAGTTCTTGCGCAAAGTGTCGTAGGCATCCAATAGCAGCTCATCTTCTCCACCGTGGGTACTGGCGGCCAACAAGACCTGCCGGTGACTTTCGCCGCGCCACTGACGGGAAAGCGCCTCTGCGTCGCTGATCATGTCGGCGTTGATATGCAGGTCAAACTTGATACTGCCGACAGCTTTAATGCGTTCTATAGGCATTCCGAGGTCGACAAAGCGTTCGGCATCTGTCGGATACTGGGTGAGTACCCGCGTAATGTGCCTCAGCATTTTTCGGCTCAAGCCAGAAAAGCGGGCATAGCCACGGGCTGACTTGGCGCTCAGGCGGCCATTCACCAATATTGTGGGTATTTTGCGCTTGTGGCAGACCGCGAGTAGATTTGGCCACAACTCAGTTTCCATAATGATCAAAATACTTGGGCGTAGGTCTTCAATAAACGGTGTTAGAAATTCAGGCAGATCGAAGGGAATGTAATAGTGTAATAGGCGCTCATTGAGTATTGGCCCAAGGGCTTCGTGCACGCGTTGGGAGCCGGTGGGGGTGGTGGTAGTTACTAGCCATTGCCATTGCGGGTGGCGTGCGGCCAAAGTTTTGATGAGTGGAATAGTGGCAAGTGTTTCGCCAACCGAGGCCGAATGAATCCAGATTCTTACTGCACCATCGGCGTATTTCTCTGTACCTTGGTGCGAGATTACTGAGCCGAAGCGCTCGCGCCAGCGTTTGCGATAGGCGGTATCTGCTCTTCCCCGCCACCAGAGGTAAAAAAGCATCAGTGGTAAGGCAAGGCGAAATAGCCAAGTGTACAAATCGTGCATTAATTCAATACCAGCTTCATTATTGATTGTGGCCGGAGAGATCCTTTTAATAAGCCATATAAGAATAAAGTTGGCATCAAAGGTGGGCGCAGCCCTATGGAATCACGTCTAGCAGGAGTTAGGGAATATAAATGCCCCGCCTCATCCAATCAAGTAAAAAGCTGGGGTGTTGAGCAGGGACTTATTCACGATGCCTTAGATTCAAATGTACATCTAGAAGAGCATATAGCTAGAAATTCATTGCTGATTCAGGCTAAATGCAGCGAGGTAGGGGCGATTCGGTTTCTACCTCAAATAATTAAATAAAGCCTTAACAAAAGCCGTAGTTCATTATGAAATTTACTCGTTCCGTTAAACCGCGTGAGCAGCTACCCATTACTGTCGAGCGCTTCCAGACCTTAGTGATGGATACTGGTGCTAGAAAGGTCTGGCTCGACGGCGAAAAGCAGCCGATAAAACTTGGGCGCTGGATGTTCTATTTGCCCCGTGAACAAATTAAGTGTTTTCATGCGCGCCAAGGTGCCACAGATTGCATCCACGCCTTGCGCCCCAGCGATGTGGAATCACGAAGCCCAGATACTAAGGTCGGCCGCTACACATTGGCAGAATGGCGGCAGGCATTAGAAACGCCGATTTATCGTCGCTTGGCAGAAATATGGATAGTCAGTGCTCGTTTGTGGCGGGCGGGTTTAGGTCCCCAGCCCTTAGGTGTGGTGATGGTTGAACAGTTCTCCCGTAATGGGCAGGAGCTAGGCCCAACTTGTGGTATCCGCACACAGAATGTTGAGAAGCTGCCGAGGAAGTTAGATTGCCGCATGGACCAAATCCATGAGGCAGGTGTCATTCCAGATAGAATTCGGAGCTGTGTCAGGCAGCAGCGGCGGGGCTATGTAATTGACTTATGCTCGGTAGTTGGATGTCAGCCAAAAAATGCTGAAGAGGAGATTATGCAAGTCCTAACAGGGTTGAATGAAGAGAAGAATGATCAAAATTTAGTGCAGCTTCTAGAGGAAACGCTTAAAACACCAAGCAGCGAGAATTATCATTCCTTAGCAAAAGTAAGGCTGCTGAATGCGTTTTGGTTATTGCCATACCTTGAGAACCTCAGTCCTCTGGGTATATGAGCGCAGGATTAGAGTTGTTTTCATTTTTACTTAGTAATTTAGCTATTGGTAGCACTGATAAAACGATCGAAGACCTGCAAGGCCTCAGCTGTGCTGAATAAGCCGTTGGCAACATTCGGCCAATGCTCCACATCTTTTCTTTGAACTACCACGCTCGAACCTGGCTTGCTGCTAAAAGCGACTGGAATATATTCTAAATTAAGTCTTAGAAGAGACACATAGCGATGGTTGCCCTTGTGGCATACCCACACCCAGTCGTTATCTGATAAAAGAAATTGTCCCGTTAAATGCCCGTGCATATAGGGTAGATAGCCATTTTTTTTAACTAATTGATGGGTTTCGATATGCCGCCGATATTCCAATTCACCAACCCCTTTCGACACTGGTCCATAGAACTGGCAGCCATAATCTAGCTTTTCATCAAGGCCATAGCGTTCGGGACGCCTATACCGTAGCCGGCGTTGGTGAATATCCATGCTGTCTAAAATGCTTTTATCGACCGCAGCCCACCAAGGTAAAACCGCTGCATCTGGGTGTAGCTTTGATAGCTCGCCATCCGTTAAACCGAGCACGCTAGCAGCTGATTGCGGTTGAAAACAGCTATAGTGGGTTTCCATCGCCGAACCGGTGTATTGCTGGTGGCCTTGATCAAATTCACATAATGTTTGTACATAGGGATTGTTTGCGGGATGAAGCCCCAGCAGGCTCGAGCGAGTTTTGTTTCTGGGTACCAAGAAAACATCTGGCCGATCAACGCTCTTGTCTAGGTTTACATATTGAGCAGGACTACGTCCCTCAAGATTAATTTCAATGCTGCGCCTCCGCCGACCTTGCTCTCGCCAGTGAGCGAAGCGGTTAGATAGAGAGCGCTGTGCGGGGCTATAAAAATCATCCATGGCTTGTGCTGATGTCTGGGTTTGTATTGTGAGTAAGGCTACTTGCTAGATCTTCCATCGCGACTATGGGTATCGCTAAATGTTGGTAAATCTCAGCTAATTGAGATGAGGCGTCGCCCTCTTGCGCCAAAGCATATATGGGCATATTTGGGCGCAACCATTTCGCTGTTAATAATACTGAGGATACGTCGCCAACAATGGCGCATTGCGAATTGAGCAAGGGAACCAATAATTCCATTCCAACGCTGCTATCTAATACCTGAAAACCTGGAAAGGTTTCGCTAATAATGTGGTGATTACTGATACGTGGATGAGGTTTAACGGCAATTTGATTTGGGGAATAAATGCTCTTTAATTGAACTGCAAGTTCGGCGTAGCGATGGCGTTGCTTTAAGAAATAAGCTTCATAGGGTAGGGTCAATACTAAACTTACTTGATTAAGAATTCCTTGTTGAGCCTCATCTAGATCAGCAATCGTGAGGGCCATGCGTAGAAATCGCTCATCGGTGAATGCGCTGACATCGATCGCGAGTAATTTCTTTTCTTGCAGGCGCGGATGAACCAAATCTGGAAACGCCACGCAGGCGCTTTCGATCCAAGGGGAGGTTCCGGTGGTTAATGCGTTTTTCCACAGCTTGCCATATAACAATTTTTTTAAGATCGGGTCGATATAACGATGCTGGAAGGAGCGCATGGATTTGTGGCCAATATAAGTGACCGTGCCTTCATCCATGTAATAGGCGTCGGGTTCTTTACCGTTTGTTACCAGCCAATACATAGCTGATTGAAATTCTGGCCGTCGGTCATTGCCGGTATAAATGGCGAGCTGCTGTTGACCTTCAAACAATTGTTCATAACTTTTATACCAAGCTTTACGTGCGGAAATATTAAGTTTCCCAGTGCGCGCAGCCAAGTACGCGACCTTGCCAAAAATCTCTGGCGATTGCTCTGCAGCTTCGCCGTATTTTTTTATAAAGGTTTGTGAGCCCTGCACAAAAACCGCAATATTAAGATCATTCTCGTGTTGCATGGCAATGCTGCTGGCTACGCAGAAATGCAATGGAGAAGAAATAAAATAATATCGGTGCATTAATTTCTCGGTCATTTATTAGGCCATCACATTAATTCAATTTGTTGTGTCTCAGCCGTAAATATCAACAATATGATCAAACATTGCGTCTATTTTTTGTTTGGCCATTATATTAAACGATGTAACGCGTTCAGCGTAATCCGCATACTGCGCGCTCACTTGCTGTAATTGAAGTTTAAGGTCGCCGGAGCGAGAGTTGTCGTATTTGAATAAGGCTTGCGGCAATCCGATTTCTTCTATCAAAGCTTCGCTTTTATGCGAATTAGAAGAAACAAAAAGCATGGGGACTTGCTGTTGTATGGCAAAGCACAAGGCGTGATAGCGTGCAGCGCAAATACCGCGGTAAGCTGCTAAAGACTGCAGAAACTGCTCGCTATTGTTTGTTGCATTCGCGACTACCTTGTATCGAGCGGGAACATGGCTACCAAAGCGTTCAAATATATATGGGTATAGTGAAAATTTAAGTTGCCGCCCCCAATCTCTGCTGCCTCTGGAGAAATTCGGACGACGTGTGAGCAAGGTTCTAAAGTCGCATTCGGGGTCGCGTTGGCAAATGGCATACGCGGTTTCATCCCATTTCTTTAGAACGGAGTCGGTAATCATGTAGCGAGATCGCTGGCTACCTGAATAATCAGGGTAATTGTAAAAGGTGAGGTCGGGAGCGAAAGCGGCGTCGATACCGATAGCCTGGAGTTGAGACTGGCTGCGGCGATCACGGGTATAAACGGCAGATAAATCCGAAAGCAAAGGGCGCCATTGTTCGGGGTCATTGTCTTGCCATAATGCGTTTAGCAAAACAACGGGACCTTGCTTGCGTAGTTGATTCATGATTTCAAACAAGCGCATGGCGTTGCGGCTATTGTGATGCAGGGAGCCTTCGCCATTGACCAGTATTAAGTTGGACTCACTAATCGCCTTGCTGTGTTTTTTAAGATGCTGCACTTGAGCGCTAACGGGTAAAGAGCCGCTGCATTGCCAACCACGTCTCTCCATGCCTAAGTGAAGATTTGCCATCACTCGCCATCCGCCGTGGTGATTATCATAGCGGGTGTCGTTGACGACAAAATAGGTTTTTTTTGACACTTCTAGCGGTCCTTGTATGCGCAGCAGCAAGTCTACACAAAATCACTATTGAACTCGACGAGGTAATTTGCGCAAAAAGCGTGTTTGACGGCGTTTTCTGCGCTCTTCGTATTGCTATTTATGCTTGTCGAGAAACTCCAATACAACTTGGTTGAATTGTTGGTTGCTGTCGCCTGCAATCATATGTGCAGCGCCGCTTACCTGTACATACTCGGCGTGGGGGATGCGCTGTAAAAAATCTGCGACGCCACTGTCGTCAACGACATCACTTTTTTCTCCGCGCACGAGTAAAACGGGGACGCGGATATTATCGGTGGCAATGTTAAGCGTATTCTCTGGATTGATCTGGTTGCTAGAGGCGAGGAATTGCGGATCCCAGTGCCAGTAATAGCGGCCATTGTCATGCAGGCGTAGGTTTTTGCTTAGTCCGCTTAAATCCTTGCGGCGCTTGCGTTGCGGGGTGTAAGCGGCGATGGCGTCGGCAGCCTCTTCTAAGCTCGCAAAGCCGTTGGGGCTGGCAGACATAAAATCCTTAATATGGTCTGTACCTACGGTGTTTACTTTGGGGACGATATCAACAAGTACTAATGCGCGGGCAATATCCGTATCTGCGCCACCGATGGCTAATAGTGATGATAGGCCGCCGAGTGAGGCGCCAACGAGTATAGGCTTGCGCTCAAACATGGCGCAAAGCTTGATGATGTCGTCGGCGAAGGCGTCTAGACGATAGTTGCCGTCTTCAGCCCAATCGCTGTGCCCATGCCCGCGTAAGTCTACCGTGGCGGCAAAATACCCCTCATTGGCGAGCACCTCCAGCGCTTCGCCCCAGGCATGACGTGTCTGTCCGCCACCATGAAAAAAGATAACCGCTTGATCGTTTGAATTTCCTGCAAAATCAATGGCAAGCTTCATACCATTGGTGATTGGTAGTTTGATCATAGGCGAATGCTCTGTCGCTAATCTGAAATATGCGTGACATTGTACCGTTAAAAGATCAAATATTAAGGGATTGGTTAAACGAGGTATTCAATTGCGCAGCAGTAGTTCGAGTTTTGGGGAGGGAGTCTTGTGGTATGAGCATAAAAAAGGGGTGGTAAACCACCCCAAAAAACTCGGCTAGCGCTTGAGGTAACGCTGCGGAGCTGTGGGTCTAACTGTTTTGTACAAATTTGTCGAAGCGAATGCGGCTGTTAAACATGCCTTTTTGCTTTAGGACTTCTACTGCTGCGTCTATCATCGGTGGAGGGCCGCATAGATAGCCCTCTGCTGCGCGCAATGATTCAGTATTTCGCGCCAGCACGTCGGTAATAAATCCGCATTCACCGTCCCAGTTGTCGTCCGCAGCGGGTTCAGACAGTGCAGGTATAAATCTAAAATCGGCTAGCTGAGCGCCTAGGGCGGTAATTTCTTCGACAAAGTACAAGTCTTTAACGGCGCGGGCACCGTAGTAGAACGACACTTTGCGATCAGATTTCACGGCGACTAACTGACGTAGCATAGACATAACGGGGGCCATGCCTGATCCGCCGGCAATGAGAATGATTTCAGCATTGGTTTCGGAAAGCTGGAACTGACCATATGGGCCGCGAAAGACGACGTCGTCACCGATTTTGGCGGTTTTTAAATACTCACTGAATTCACCATTGGGGATGACTTTTACAACGAGTTCGGTTTCGCCAGAATCCGATGGCAGATTTGCCATTGAGTAGCAGCGCCACAAATCATCAGAACCGGGAACTTGAATTTCCAAGTATTGACCGGGGTGAAAACCGTATTGATCATCGCCAAGCCCGCGCATGCACAGGTGCACGGTGTCGTGGGTCACAAAGTTGATGCCAGAAATTTGCGCGTCGAATACTCGCACGGGATATTCTGGCGTTAGGTCTTCTAATTTGTAGTCATCGTCTAGTGAGATGACAATATCTTCTTCTGGGTAGGCGCAGCAGAGCAGGGCGATACCAGCATCTTGCTCCTCTTCAGAAATTGCGGTGGCGTGATCGTTGTAATCGACTTCACCCTCGCTCAACTGGTGCTTACAGCCGCCGCAGCCGCCGTGTTTGCAGCCGTAGCGAAGCGATAATCCCGCTTTGAACGCGGCGTCGAGAATGGTTTCATCCTCGCCGCATTCAAATTCGACCCCAAAGGGTTCTAGAGAAATAGTATAGCTCACGTTTTATCTCCGTCCGTCGCTCATTGCCTTATTTTAGAAATGCTGGCGGCGCAGGGCGTTCAACAATGTAGTTTGCTTTGCGAATGTCCTCTAGAGTCCACAGGCGCTTAGGTTCTAGCTCTGGCTGTGCCATTAAGGTTTTGCCATCATCGCGAACAAAGCCCAGTTCCTGAATAACTTGTGACAACTCTTTACCTTCGTATAAGTCATAGAAGTTTTTAAAGCCCACATAGTGATGTGGTTCTTCTACGAATATTTCTTGGCAACCGTCAGAGCAGAAAATATAGGTTTGGTCTTGAACCTTAAACGCGCGCTGCTTGCTAATGTCTGGGCGCGGGAAGATCGTTGGGCGCTGGCAGACCTGGCAGAAATTAGGTAGGCCACCCATTTCCTTCAATACGATTCTGCCTTCCTCGGGATCTTTACACTGGCCGTAAGCTTCCCAGAAACCGCCAAAATGCTCGTAGAAACCAGGGTATTTTTTCTCGAACCACTCAAAGTCGTCGTCATTCAAGCCGTCGTAGCGATGGAAGAAGGTTGGCCACGCGCCAAAGATATAAATCGCGGCGGAATGGGACATCCAATCCAAGTCGCTGATCATTTCGTCTAGATGTGGTGGTGGCTTTATGCCGAACTTTTCTAGTTTTTGGTAGAAACCGCCGTAAAAATCATCGAACACCCAGCGCATGGTCATTTCTTTGGCGGATTCGGTGCGCTTTCTTACAAAGTAGTCGCCAAATAGCATATTACCCAGGCCAAAGCTGCAGTGAATGCGCCAAGACCATTTGTCCATTGCTTTTTGGATGAGTGGAATATTGCGGTCATCTTGTAATAACGACGACAGCGTAGACCAGCCGTTGGCCATGTGGCGGGCTTCGTCGGACTGGATCGTGAGCAGCGTAGACGCGAGCATATCGTCGCCATGCGCTGAAGCATGGGAAGACAGGCCAACGAAGAATAGGTTGGTATAGGCGGTTTCTACAAATACCTGCAGACCGATAGAGGTTTCAACAGGGTCACTGGTAATCAGGTCTTCGACCATAGAGCGGAAAATGCTGCTACCTACACTACTCGCGCCGGCTTTGGCTGCCACGTCGAAACCGACGGGATCCTTCCATGAGCGCATGTGATGACGAATAACGTTCATCTCTAAATTGGAATGACGCATTTCGTCCAGCATCTGCATCATATAACCTTGGCGCAGCTCGACAGGCGCTACGGTTCTGGCCATACGCCCCATAGCGCGGGCGGCGGCGTATTCAACGCCAACTAGGTTAGATAGGCCGAATTTCATGCCTTCCATCCAGCGACCGTCAGGCTCTCCGGTGTTTAAGCGCGCAGAGGCTTCTAGCAGTGCATAATGACGATCGTCCTTTTCCTGCTCTTGCTCGCAATATTCGCGAACGAAGGTTTTGAACGGGTCGTTTGGCTTGGTTTCGTGAATATGGAATTTGGTGGTCTCGACCGTTTTTTCCTCTGGGCTAATGTAGCTGGGTTCCCAGTCGATGGCTTTAACGCGGTCGTATGCTTCGCTTATTTTCATTGGAATGCTCCTGTTCTATTTGTTTAGCCGTTATCGCGGATTACAACGTTGTCGTCGTTAACTTCAATAAAGCCTTTATAGGTAGCCAAAATGGCGAGAAAGTTAGAAACGGAATAGGAGTGGCCCATCACTTCAGAGATCTCAGCCATATCAAATATGAGTTCTGGCTCCTGAGTTTCAATTGAGACATATGAGCCGCTGTCTATCACATCAACATGCTCATATAGCTCTTCCATCAAATCACAAATGATGCCTGACTGTTCGCCACCCATTAGTTTGGCTGATACCGTGTGGTTTTCTCTAATCGTGCTCATGCTCCAGCCTCAATAATTGATGATAGTCCAAGATCTGCAATAAAGTTATTGAAGTCAGTTTTGACCGTGTTTAACGCGGCATTGCCGTCCGTGTTGCACAAATCCAGGGTCGCAAAGAGTGGGGTGATGTCTTGGGCAGCTTGCTCTATCAGCGGCAGCCATTTCTCAAACCACGTTTTTATTACAGCGAGGTTGTGCTCAGGCGCTTGTTTGAGGAGTAGCTCTACAAAGGCCTTGGTGCTGGCTGTGCTGTTCTCACGACAAGATTCAGCTGCCTGCGCTATAACAGAGGTGATAACGTCGCCATGACGTGGAGCATTGCGCAGTATAAGTTCGCGGCAAATAAGGCTTGAAACAAGCGGCTCTAGCAGGCAGTTCACGACAAGGTAAATTTCCCCCCAGTCGCGGCAGGCTAATAAGTATTCGGTTACACGGCGCAATCCTTGCCATTCTGGTGCGTCCATCCACGTGCCTTTGGCCCGAGCATCACTGAAACCTTCTATTTGCGACTCAAGTTCCATGCAGTACAGTGTAATATCTTGCGCGTGGCGGTCTTTTTCGACGCTTTGGAATATCATCGGCTGTGCAACGACATCTGATCCCGCTTCTCGTTGCGCTTGGCATAGAATAAGAAAAAGGCCATATTCTGCAAAGCGGTAAGCCGCGTAGTGAGTTTGTAAAAACTCAGTCCAAGATGCGTCAAAGGCGGCGCAGGTTTTTGCACGTTTTGCACCGGCGATGGTTTGCTCGATGGAACGGCCGATGTCAGCTTGGCGCTTAACGAAGGGGCGGAACCACTCGGCGTTGGGGTCGCGGTATTCCCACCAGTCGCTGGCCTTCAATAACGTGGCATCTTCGCGCCAAGGTGGCTGACCATTTTTGTCTAGGTTAAACCAGCCCGCAACGGCGAAATTACGTGGATCCCATTGGGTGTGAAGGGTGATTTCTTCATACTGTGACGGTTTACGCTTAGCGGGATTAATGTAAACAAAACCGGTTTTTTTAGTAGTGCGAGCTCGTGCGCCGGATTCTGCACCCATTGTGTTCTCCTTGTTCTAATTAGTACCTTAGCGGTGGTGCTAGGCTAAACTGAATTTCTTTATTGATATGATTATCAATAAAGGATATAGATATTAATTTTTTTGTCAATATTAGAGTTGATAATTTAACAATTAGTATTTAAAAAGGCGGTTAAACTGCTGAAATAGACGATGGCTGGCGGGGTGTGCGTGTGTTGCTGATTTCACATGATTAACAGCGTATCCGGGCGCTTATATGACAGGCATAGTTCATATAGGGCGTGGTTTTACATTGGCAGACAGAGCAAAAATTCGGCCATTAGGAGCAAAAAAACCAGAGTATTGACCGCCGCCGGCGTTTTATACTCTGGTGAAGGTAAATCTAATTGAAAGAGCAGGGGGGTAATTAGTGGGGCGAAGCCAGTAGTACTGGTGCCGCCCCAAAGTATTAGAACGGTAGGGGAATGCCGCCAACAGGCAAGCCTTGGGTGTCTAAAATTGATAATACGACGGGGCCGTAGAGTTTAAGTGGGTGGGGGCCAACTACTGGTATTGCTATTGGCAGCTCGAAGTTTGAAAGTCCTGTGAGGCCTGAAACAAGGCCCTCAGGTGTGACGAAGGCCGCGATGTCGCCGCCGAGTAGTGGTATGCCACCGAAACCACCACCACCGATAATGCCATCTATTATATCTAGGCCTAGGGTGCTTAGCGTTGCTAGACCGCCATCGAATAAGCCAAAGGCAAAATCGGGGAGTCCAACCCCGAGGGCTCCCGTGCCGCCGTTGATTATGCCGGTTATTTGGGTTAAGCCACCCAAGCCGCCGCCCGCACCAGCGAGTGAGCCGAGATCACCTAGTCCGCCGAGGCCACCAGTAGAGCCTAGAATGCCTGTTAGGCCCTCTATTGGTAGTGCTCCGCCGGGTAATTGCGCAGACGCAGTGATGGGCATGGCAGCCATAGCTGCGGCGCAAGCTACGCCGATAACGCTGTGTTTTAGTTGAGTAGTATTCATTTCGAACCTCATTATTTTGAACTAGACGATTTTCTTAAAGCTCACGGCTAATTTAAATCGTTATTAATATTTGTGTCAATTTAAAATGCGTAACTACGTCACAGTTTTGGGCAGTCGCACTAATTATCACTAAGACCCATTGTTCAGTATTTGTGACGCTGACTGGCTGTAAGGCTGCTCAGCCTTACAGCTCGTGTAGACGCTTCTTACTTCAAGGGGAAGCGAATGCCAATGTTAAATTGAATTTCTTTTAGGTTTCCTGGCGCATTAATGTCTTCTTCAAAGTCATTTTCGCGTTCAAGAAAGCGATCAGCTACGTGGTAAACGGCTTCTGCGCGGATACCAATCGGCGTGTCACCAATTTCTAGGGGGAGTACATAACCAATGCCTGCGCCATAGTTGATGGTGATGAAGTCATCATCACTATCTTCAAATGCGTCAACACTTTGTGCTAGTGGGTATTCTACGTAGCGCGTTACGCCGCTTGCCAATTTGATATAAAAGTTGTTTTCAAATGGGTAAATCAGCGTATTGAATAACAAGCTTTGCTTTTGAACATCCTCGTCTTTTGCATAGCTGCCGCCAAATTCAAAGCCATACCAGCCTTTACGTCTAAAGCCCGCTAGCACAGCGAAGCCTTGTCCTTTGTCTAGTACGGGGTCGCGTACGGGGGCAGTGTTGTTGCCGCCACCGCCGAGTAGCCCGCCTAGGCCACCGCTACCGCCACCTTGTGTAGTTGTGGTGCCACGGGTGTCGTCGTCACTGTTTTGTAAGCTATACATCACGTCAACGTAGCTGGTGAATGAAGAGCTACCGCTTGCTCCGCTACTGCTACTAGCGCCGGTACTTCCACCGCCTTCGCCGTATTGGGCCAATACTGGGGTTGATGCCAGCAGCAATATAGCACTGCTTGGGGCAATAATATTTCTAATCAAATTTTTCACTATGTTCACCTTTTGAACTTATCGTTTCGCTGTGTTTTTTATGTCTCGGTGCATCGTAATTTCTAGAATTCATAATCTAGGCGAAGGCCGAGAGTGCGGCGTGCACCTAGCGACCCTAGGGCGCCGAAGTCAAGTTTCAGCATACCTGCGGTGTAGAATTCGTCTTTTAGGTTTTGGCCCGATAGCGTGATACGCAGATTAGACTCTTCAAGCAGGTAGCTTAAGTGAGCACCCCAAAGGTCGTATTTTGGCTGCGAGAAGCGCGGGTCGTTGGTTGCTGCGTAAAAGAAACCATCGTTGTAATAATAACTAACAGTCGCCTCGAGTGGGCCGCCAGGTATTAGCCACGTGTTTGCCAGCGATGCTGAGCCAGTGAACTCAGGTGAGCGCGTAACATTGTTGCCGGTAAAGTCATTGTTTTGAGTGAAAATACCGGTTACTGGGTCATGGCCTGCGCCATCGACGTAATCTGTATATGTCGCGTCAAGGAATGTGCCGTTGATTGTTCCGACTAAATTACCAAAGATGCTTGGGAATATGTCAGCCTTGATGTCGAATTCCCAACCCTGAGACTCTGAGCTACCTGCAGTATCTAATGATAGTGCGCCACCATTTGTTAAAGAGATAGACTGCGTTTGCAGGTTTTCAATCTCATAGCGGAATGCGGCTAGGTTCAGCTGTACGGTATCGTCGAATAGGGTGGTTTTTAAGCCAATTTCATAGGCTGTTGTCTCTTCTGCTTCCACGTATGCCGGTGCTAAATAGAATGCGAAAGCATTGTAAGAGTGCGCTTTTATTGCTTCTTGGTAAGAAACATAGAAAAGAGTACCGTCATCAAATGGCGTAAAGTCCAAGGCAATCTTGGGCGTAAAGCCTTTTGTGGTGTCGCGTAGCGGGTGTGGGTTGTCGTTCTCGTCCCGCGCCATAGTCCACTTAACTAAAGGAAGTTCAGTGCCATTGAGTAAGCGAACGTTTGTAGCAGATTCAGTCACGCCGCGCTCTTCGTTTTGGTAGCGGCCACCAAGAGTTAAAGACATCCATTCAGTAATATTGGCGGTTGCCTGTAAGAACACAGACCAAGATTTGGTGTCGACTAAGCCGATATTAGATAAAGCATAAACCGGTGTTTTTACGCCACCTAATAGCGGTTCCGTAATTGAGGTAAGTAAATTTTCAATGGCTGGCGGAAGTGTGAGTCCAATTGAGGATAGATTAGTTGGATCTAGGCCGCCCACTGTTAATTCTACTGGGTCAAAGCCTTGCTCATTTTTGAAGTAGAAGGCGCCGCCGGTAAGGGTTAGCCAGTCAGACCACGGGGTGCCTTCATTAGATAAAAACTGAATTTCAGCCTCGTCAATGTCAGCGTCATGTCTATGTACAATGAATGATGCGGTAGGTACTGCGGTACCATCGTAGTCATAATTGTAAGGGTTGCTGTGGGCTTGGTGGCTAAGCAGTAGCTTCATGTCGAAGGTGTCGAAGTACCATTCGGTTTGGCTAGAGATTACAAAAGACTGCAAATGGCCAAAAATGGGCAGGTCAGGGTTTACTTTGTAGTTTCTGCCGTCTTCGCCATCAATACCGACCGCGGTACCAAGTGGGGTTGGGTTGATGTTGGCAGCCAAGGTTGATGTGCCGTCGCGCTTGGCACCCTGTAAGGTTAGGCGGGTGTCCACTCGGTCAGAAATCTGCCAGCGCAGCATTACCCGCGCGCCGAATAATTTGTCGGCTGGTACTGGCTTATCATTAATGGTGCTGTCGTTACTATAAACTTTGTCATCTTGCTGGAAAGTAGATGAGAAGTTCATTGCGACGTTGTCGGTAAGGGGTACGTTTACAAACATGCCGAAATCATAAATGTCGCGTGCTTCAGCTTTGCTTGCAGAAACAGAAAGCTCCGTCCATGTGTCTTCGAAGTCAGGCTTTTTAAGAATAACGTTAATTGCGCCACCGACTGCATTTCGTCCGAATAGGGTGCCTTGCGGGCCTTTCAGTACCTCAACTCGCTCAACACCTTTCAAGTTTTGTGCAACAGAGGGGGAGAAGGGATAGTAAACACCGTCAACGTAGGTCGCGACACTTGGGTCGGAGGTCAGCCATGCCTCGGATCCGATACCGCGCATAAATACGCTAGTAAAGTCACCGGCCTGAGTACCCATATCTAAACCTGGGGTGATTTTCATTAAATCGGTTGTGTTTTGGACACCAAATGCCGCAAGTTGATCTGGGCTAAATGCTTGGATAGAAATTGGAACATCATTGGCATTTTCTTCACGTTTTTGGGCGGTTACAACAACCTCCTCAAGTGCGCGAGAGTATTTGCGTGGTTTTTCCTTTGCTGCGTCTTCTACTTGTGCGTGAACGGGAAGCGCAAAAGCGAGTGACTGAGCAGCAATAGCTAGCGCAATCGGTTTAAATCGAAACGTTATCATTGTGAAACACCCATGTATATATTTAGCGTAAATGCTTATTTCTACGTTATTTTACGTATATAAACGGCAACACAAGTGTTGCCGTTGTAGTGGTCAAGTAAAACTGGCCACGGTTTAGTGGCTAATCCAATACTTTCCCTCGGCGGCATTGGGACTTAAACCACGGTTATGTTGATGTGGTCTTGTTTGGCTGTAATAACCAACAAGGTATTCCGTAATTGATTGCTGAGCATCGGTAAAATTACGATAACCCAGCGCTGGAACCCACTCTGTTTTTAAGCTCCGAAAGAATCGCTCCATCGGCGCATTATCCCAGCAGTTACCCCGACGACTCATGCTTTGCTCGATTTGATAGCGCCACAAATGTTGACGAAATTTCCGGCTGGAATAATGGCTACCTTGATCCGAGTGAAACATAACTCCTTTGGGTCTTCCCCTCGCTTCAAAAGCCATACTCAATGCCTGGCCGGTAAGCACGCTATCGGGTGATAACGACATCGCCCAGCCTATTGGCTTGCGTGCATATAAATCTATCACCACTGCCAGATAAGCCCAGCGCTGTCCCGACCAAATATACGTTACGTCGCCGCACCAAACCTGATTCGGCTGACTAACTGCAAATTCTCGATCAAGCTTGTTCGGTACGGCAATATGCTCCTGATTAGCTTTCTTGTAGCGATGACTCGGTAATTGACAGCTGACTAGCTCCAGCTCTTTCATTAATCGCGTCGCGCGATACCGGCTGAGCTGAATACCTCTGTCGGTTACGATGGTTGCAATCGTTCTCGCACCGGCCGAGCCATTGCTATCCTTGTGCGCAGACCGAACCTCGCTGAGCAGCTTAATTCGCTTTAAGCTCGGCATGTTTGGCCGCTTAACCCAATACTTATAGCTGCTGCGATTAACCCCAAACACATCGCAAATTAACGCCACCGCGTGGCTCTCTTTGAGTTTCTCGATTAACGAGAATTGTTCAGGGAGTCTGACATCAAGAGAGCGGTAGCCTTTTTTAAGATTTCTTTTTCTTCCTCAACTCGCCGGAGTCGTTTCTCTAGTTCACGGATTCTTAGCTGATCGGGCGTCATCGGCGTCGCTTGCGGTGAAATACCGTTGCGCTCGGCCCGAAGCTGACGAACCCATTTGTCCATGGTGGATTTACCCACCCCCATCGCTTCTGCAGCATCTCGAATAGAACGCCCCTGATTAACAACTAGCTGGGCTGCTTCCAATCG
Organism: Zhongshania marina; assembly: GCF_002915595.1. Classification (GTDB taxonomy): domain Bacteria; phylum Pseudomonadota; class Gammaproteobacteria; order Pseudomonadales; family Spongiibacteraceae; genus Spongiibacter; species Spongiibacter marinus_B. Next base: position 111 of record NZ_PQGG01000023.1, on the reverse strand, counting down.
AAATTCTGGGCTAAAAGTCGGTCTTGTACGGTTGCTCATTGATCACCTGTATCGTTATAGAGGTGATCATATCACCTCTAATCAGGTGGCCAAATTCACTATGCCACTACA
>NZ_PQGG01000022.1 GCF_002915595.1 Zhongshania marina | reverse complement strand
TTGCTGTAGGTGTCGACAAATGTCTGCTGGTAAATCCGACCAACACCCTTGAGATTGCCCACGTAGAAGGTGTCTTGAGAGCCAAGATAACCGGGATGATGGGTTTCAATTTCCCCGCATGCTTCGTCATCATGTTTCTTCTTTTCAAGGGCTGCAACCTGGGCATCACTCAGAATTATCCCGTCAGTAGCGACTCGCTCTTCCAGTGCTTTAAGCCGCTTTTTAAAGTTCTCAAGACCATTGCGTAACCAGATTGACCGAACACCACTGCCAGAAACAAAGACGCCTATTCTGCGCAGTTCGTTACTAGTTCTGTGCTGACCATGGGCTGGCTGCTCAATGGCATAACTAATGACCGCTTGTTCTATCGTTTCATCGACTCGATTTTTGGTGTTAGGGGTTCTGCGGCTTTTGTTAATCAAATTCTCGATCCCGCCATCATCAACCAGCTCACGATAGCGATAGAACGTATCCCGCGATACGCCCATGACCTTGCATGCTTTAGAGACGTTACCGAGCTCTTCCGCTAAATTTAGCAGACCTGCTTTGTGTTTAATGATGGGATTGCTAGTATGGAGCATGAGAGTTACCTTTTTGTTTTGATTTAAGATTCGACACCTTTATCAAAACGGGTAACTCTCTCTTCTTCAAGAAGATATGTCAGATCAGATTGAGACTTCTACACTTAAGGTCAAATAAAAACCTAACAACGTGGTCTTGTTCGCCGCTGGAAAACGCGGCCGGACTCACTACACTACGTTTCACTCGCCGCAAACCACGCCGTTGTGGCTGTAGAAATACTCGTATTTGAACGTCCGCTTTTCACATCTAATGATTAATATCCCCCAGACTCGAATGCCCGCTTCAGGGTGCTTTGAGTCATTTGATATTGATTGTAAGTGTGTTTAATTTTAATGCAGATTAGCGATAGTAACTCCTTCTCCCCCTCATTTTATTAGTACGAACCCACGGGATTGACTTCATCATCAAGTCGAGTACGCGACTTGATTGGTTTGCCATTTATCATTCAACCCACCTTGCCTGCAAGCTTTGCTGCGTGTTCGAGAAGGGTGTTGAAATGGGTTTGGGCTTTTTGCGCTTTAGGGATTAGAGGTGCCAAGTACTCCAAGTTGACGAGGTGGCGCTCAAGGCCCACCTGCAATGCTTGGTGTGTTTTTGTCGTGCTTTCTATTTGTACGCGGGTTTGGTTGCTTAGGGTCGTGGCATTCTCCAGCTCTGTTTCCAGTCGTGATTGAGCTTTCGCTTGTTCCATCGAATCTGCTCGGTGATTCTCAATAGCCTTATCCAGTTTTTGTTTTAGTACGGTGAGTTCACCCGTGATGCCCCGGTATTGGCGCTGAAGCTCTTGGCGTTCGTTGACCAAGGCGGCGTTATCACGGGTCAACGTCTGCACGGTTTCACGGAGGCTTGTTGCGTCGATCACCGATTCTCTACGTTGTTGTTCCAGTCTCGCTGTCGCAGCATCGTGCTCACTGCGCAGGGCTTTGCGCTGGGCAGCAAAATCTTCCCGTTGTTGTTGTCGATCCATCTGCAGAGCGGTGATCTGCGTATTGCGATCTTGGAGTTGTGCTTCTAATTGGCGAGACCTAGCTTGATCTGCATGGTGGGTGGCCTCGGATTCCGCAATCGTTTTTTCTAGGGTGCTGATGCGCGCTTCTGCGGACTCCAACGCCAAGCGTGTTTTTCGGTGGGCGTCTTGCTCGGCGTCGCACTGTTGACGGCACTCCTTTCGTTTGACTTCCTGTTCAGCCAGTTCCGAATTTTTGTCGGCCAGTGCCTCTTCTAGCTTTCCGACTGCTGAGTCCATGTCGGACCGTGCCTGCTGTGTTAGGTGGTCAATCAATGGTTGGGCCAGGCGCAGGAGCTGGGCGGTTGATTCATCTATTCCAGCCGGTAAGCCAGCATCATCTTGGTACCCAAGCTGATCTAACGCACCTTTGATCCAGCCAAACGAGCCTCCGCCCAAAGTTTTCTGAACCCGATAGGGAGTTACCTGTTTGTTTTGGGACTTAAGTTGTTTGGCAATCTTCTCAACGTCGGTAAGCGAGTGAGCTGCGGCGCGTGCCATGATGGGCCTCCGAGTTTCTCAGTATATAACTAAGTATATAAAAAGCATTAGTAATAAGAAACAATATGTAAGAAAAATTAATGAATATTTTATATTTTATAAGGCGTGATAAATGGTGTTATCACATGTAGACTAATGGAACGGAGAGAAGGGGAGTTTCGTGTGGAAAGACCACGGCGGGAAGGCGTCAGTGTCGAGGCCCTGAAAGAAGCCGGTTTGCGGCAGAATACCCTACGGGCGGCCGACGGCGCTGTGCGGCACTTCGAGCACACCTTTGGCGGCCTGTTGCCGGCGAGCCCCACGGCGATGACCGATTATGGGGTCCTAGGGATTTTGCCTCCAAATACTGCAAAAACCGCCGAAGGCTGCGTATTTACTGGCTTTCAAGGCACCATTAATTCTAATTTAGCCCAATCTACGGAATCTTCCTCAACCTTTGGGTCAAAGAATGAGCAGCCTGGTCGCAAGCCCAGCGTCCATTTTAAACAGTGACTTCAATATCGGCCCTAATTCTTGGCTCAATTTCAGAAAGTATTTCCGAATAGGCTTCTAAAATATCTGCAAAAATGTCTTTATGCTTTGGCGCTTCCAGCGTTACGAAAAACGCATATTTGATGATATCTGCACTTGTGGAATTGATGTCGGCACCAGAGCTTCGAGCCATGTAATGAATTTCGAAGGCGGGATCGTCAAGTTTGTTTCCGTTTTTGCGTTTTTCCGCATGTAAAACAGGCTCCCATTTTGCAGCATCACGCCTGAGCTCTGCTTCGGTAGCTTTTTTAACTTGCTGGAAGAAGGATTCCGACTTCTGCCCCTTTTTGGGCTTCCACGCTATTTCAACACCTGCCTTGGTATACATGGACGTGTCTTGAGGGTCAACGTGGGTTGAAAAGCAGCAGGTCGCCCTAATGCGAACCATTCCGTTAATTCCGCTTTTGGGGATCGGTAGCGGGACTCTCAAATATTTCCCAGGTAGGAGTTCGCCCTGGTACAGTATTTTTGCGACGCCTGATGGGGATCGTATTAAGTCTTCAACCTCATCGATCACTTTTCCCCAGCCAATCTGAAATTGCTCTTGTTCGTTTCGCTGGGCGGAGTTGATCAGTAGCGCCTTTATCGCAAGAGGAGAAATATCGTGGCCAAATAAGGCGCGAATGCCGACCGCCTTTCGCAAAAGATAGGGCGCGGAGAAGCTGGTGCCTTGTTGCGGAACAATTTCTGGGATGGCTGAGGAGTTTAAAACATGAAAGTATTGATGATGAGAGCCGCCAAAGGCGAGCAGATCCGGCTTTACTCTACCTGGCGCTCTCCCTGGCCCGCTTGCACTATAGCTCGCTTTTTGCCAACTCTGATTCATTCTATCTGAAGCGCCGACAGCTATCGCATTTACGCTATCGGAGGGCACTTGTATTCTATTCAACCCCAGCGATTCATCATTTTCCCCGTTATTGCCCGCGGCTATAGTTAATAAGGTTTCACCATCTGCGAGATAGGAGTCCAACATCGATGTCCATGGATGAATCTCATCGTCGTCTATCGGTAGATCAGGGCCGAGGCTGATGTTTAAGAACTCATATTGGCGGGAAATTAAGATATCCTCAATATGGGTTAGCGTCCTATATAGCTCAAGCGGATCTTCGGTATCAATATCGCAATCTAGAACTCGATGGTGATCAACAAATGAATACGGTCGAGGTGCCTCACTCTCGTGGGGTAGCGGCCCAAATAGAAATGCCGATGTCACGCCCAGGCCGTGATCCGTGCCACCTGGGTAGTCTGACGACGCTGAATCAGACAGCTTGTATTCATTTAGCCACGGCTTAATCGCGTGAGTTTCAGGAAGCCCTCCATCTAGAATAGCGACGCGCACATCTGATGCCAACGGCGGTGCCGTGGGTAGTTTGGCCATCGCTGAACCTGGCAGCGAGCGCACCAGGGGCCGGAATGACCGCAGAGGCGCTATCGGCCTTACAACCCGCACGAAGGAGTGACGTGCAAGCTCGATCGCTTTATCTGGATCGCCTATTACGGGAATAAACCATAAACTTGATACCTCCAGTGACAACTCATCCTTGCTTTGGAAGCCCAGCTTATGCGCATAAGCGAGAAAGGATTGTTTAATAAACTCGGAGGTGCCGCCCGGTATGAATTGTATCCCGACCTCAAAATATCCCGGCTTGGAGGATTCGTTCTGTTTTAGCTTTGACGCTGCGGAAACACTGCTAAATCGCCAGACCTTCATTAAGTCCTCAGAAAAAGGCGACTCTTCCGTAATGCCTTGAAGTTTATTGGCATAATCTTCAAAATTTGTGATTTTCCCAGCAATAAAAAGGCTCGTCGATGGGGATGGCTGTGGCGCGCCTTTTCTCATCCATTTGTCTGGCTTGACCTCAGTCGCCTTGCTGCCAATAGACCTTACCCCCATGTCACGGAGCAGCTGCTTTGGATAGTGGCCTTTTGCTATAAACGATGGATGCAGCGTCATTTCCGCGACGGCGTATCCCCGTGGGCAAAGATCGGCATCAAGCGTTGAAAATTCCTTGTTGACGTGTTCGAGCTGTGGTCGAAGCCTCGCCACTACCTCGTTGATGGTGTAAAGGTCTCTACTCTGAGGGTTAATTTTAGGTGGCGGCGTTATTTTTGCCAGCTCTTCAGCCTTGCCGATCAGGTAGTTTGTCTTTTTCGCCATAATAATGTCCTTATTATTCGTTCTCGCCCAATTTCTTGCGAATGGTGTCCCTGCTCACGCCGAGAAGTTTAGCGGCGCGTTGTTTTGGAAAGGCATGCTGGGAGACAAGTTTAACCGCTAGCGTTATTCGTTCCTGCCGCGAAAGCGTATCGATATTGGGAATTAATTGCTGGATGCCAAAATTCTCAAATCCCTCAGGGTTGATCAGCTTCATTTTGCGAAGTTTGTAAATAGCTCGTTTAATATTGCTATACGATTCGCCCCTCAGACTGTCGGCCAGTAAATCCAGGTAATTTGTGAATTCAACGCGGTCATCGCCAAGGAATTCGATGACCGCTTTCTTGATATTTTCGTCATTCGGCAAACTAAAGGTGACATCCAGATCAAACCGGCGCCACAAAGCAGGGTCGACAAGCTCGGGGTGATTTGTGGCGGCCACCAATAACCCTTGATCTGGCCAGTTTTCGATCTCTTGTAGAAGCACGTTTACGAGGCGCTTGAGTTCGCCAACATCGGAGTCATCGCTACGTTTTTTTGCAATGGCGTCGATCTCGTCAAGAAACAAAACGCAAGGATGACTTTTCGCATAGTCCAGGACCGACCGCAGGTTGCTACCGGTTTTCCCTAGCAGACTGCTCATCACCGCCGTAAGATCCAGCACATAGAGAGGCAGGTCGAGTTGTTGAGCCAACCAACCCGCCGTCATGGTTTTGCCGACCCCTGGCGGTCCTTGAAAGATTAATGCACTGGCAGGGCTTAAGCCCTTGAGCGCGAGCTGACTCGCATGACGCCTTTCCATCAATATCTGCTGCAGCTGATCGCTTACGGCGCTGTCGAGGAGTGGCGCTGCCACAGGCGCGCCATGATACCGCCGAAGCAGTGCCAGCTCTAACTTTTCAGGGATCTCCTGCTCAGGGTGGCGCCCTTTCCGCAAGACCCCGTTTGACCTGGAGGTCTCCGATTTCAGCAACGCCTCGAGTTTTGACGCGTAATCCGGGTCTGTCCTACGCGCTTTCCGCACCAGTTTGGCGATGTAGAGCCTCACGTCGGAAGGCTTGCCTTCTAATGCCAGCCTTGCGATTTCCAGCGTTTCATTGGGTTGCATACTGCTTACGCCATTATAAGTGACTAGATTGTGTGTTTATGCATCATTCTAGTCACTGAGAATTATAAAGTACATAATTACATGTAGTTAGAAATCAACATAGATGGCTATTACTTCCACTTTCAGCACTTATTTGTCACAACTCATGCGATCTGCGGGTTGGATGCGTGGCAAGGCGGGGAAAATGGTATTATCACAT
>NZ_PQGG01000021.1 GCF_002915595.1 Zhongshania marina | reverse complement strand
GCGTTGAGGCTGTAGATTTTCTCTTAAAAACCAGTGTTTTTTGCTAAAATCAGGCATCTGATCAGGGAGTGATGACATGCCCAAGTTCAAGCCTTACAACTACAACCAAGATGCGATGGTTGTGATCAATTTTGCCGAGCAAATTCAGCCTGGTACCTTCGAGTTTACGCTGCACCATCTCATAGAAAATCATATCGATCTGTCAGTCTTCTACGACAAGTACAACAATGACGAAGGTGGTCGCAAGGCCTACGACCCGGCAGTGCTGCTCAAGATTATCCTCTTTGCTTATTCCAAGGGGATCACTTCCAGTCGGGAAATCCAGTGGCAGTGCGAGCACAATATTATCTTTAAGGCGCTGTCCTGCGATTCGGTACCCCACTTCACGCTTATTGCCAGTTTTGTTAGCAACTACCCCGATGCCATTGAAGCGGTGTTTGAGGAGGTTCTGCTGGTCTGTGACCAGCAAGGCTTGCTGGGTTTGGAGTTGCTTGCCATCGACGGGTGCAAAATGTCGTCCAATGCGGCGAAAGAGCACTCAGGTACTTTTGACGAACTCGCACAGAAATCCGCCAAACTCCGCAAACAGATTCAGCACCACATCAAAGAGCATCAGCGCCTGGATGCACGTAAACCCAACGAGAAGGTGCGCCAGCAACGGGCCGAGCAGGCCGCCAATACCCTGTTCAAGCAGTATAAGAAAATCAACGATTTCCTAAAGACAGCAGCCCCAAGGATGGGGCAAGGACAACGGCCAAAGGAAGTAAAAAGTAATATCACCGACAACCAATCCGCCAAAATGCTGACCAGCAAAGGCACGATCCAAGGCTATAACGGAGTAGCCACCGTAGATAAAAAGCACCAGATCATTGTGGATGCCCAAGCCTTTGGCGAAGGTCAGGAGCACCATACACTCAAGCCTGTTCTAGGCAGAGTCGAGAACCGCTTCGAGCGCTTAAACATCAATGCCTCCATCTACGGAAAAGGCTTGGTCATCACCGCTGACACTGGCTTTGCGAATGAAGCCAATAACGAATTCCTGAAGAAGAACCGGATTAACGCCTACATCCCCGACAATCAATTCCGTCAGCGTGATCCAAAATTCAAAGATCAGAAAGCCAAGTACGGGAAGCGCCATCGGGACACAGTGAAAGGCCAGAAGTCAGTCATTCCGGCCAGCGAGTTTACTCTCAATATTACAAAGAAAACCTGCCATTGCCCGACAGGAAAAGAGATGTGGCTGCACAGCGAAGGCACTACCACCGGCGGCAAACTCAAGCTCAGCTTTGAGGGCAGGCTCACCGACTGTCGCCATTGCCCAATTAAGACTGACTGCATGCGCAACCCAGCATCAGCCGATACACGGCATGGCCACGGTCGCCAAGTGGCCTTCACTATTGATAGTGGCAAGACGGCGACAGACTGGATGAAAAAGCGGGTCGACAGTGCCAAGGGCAAACTGATCTACAGTCACCGGATGTCTGTAGTGGAGCCAGTATTTGGTAACATCGGTACCAACAAAGGCTTGAACCGCTTCTCGCTGAGGGGCAAAGACAAGGTTCAAGGACAGTGGCAGTTGTATTGTTTAGTCCACAATATTGAGAAGCTCTCCCGCTATGGTCGAATCGGGTTATATTAGGCGGAACAAGGGCCATTTACAGCTCAAAGTGGTGCCTCAGAACAAAACGAAGCGGCTGATAGAAATCCAAAGGAGCAGGAAGCGTTGTGAAGAAATCCGAAAATAAGCAAGATTTTGAGGCGCGAGGAATCATGCGTTCTGCTAAATCAGAAAATCTACAGCCTCGTTATAAGGCTTTGCCTGAATTCCGTGGGTAACTAGATAATGAGAACACTGAAGGCCTTAATGGCACCGTTGATTTTAGTATCTGTAGGTCTTGTGCACGCTAAAACGGATTTGGTGTCTGGCTACACTCTATACAGCGACGAGTATTTGTTCTCGGTCGCTAAAAAGTGCCTCCTTGAACACCAGCGGGCAAACTCAAACACAATTGACAAAGAGACTGGGCTTCCTGTCCCAGAAATTGACACGCTCGGCATAGGAATTCCATTTGTAGTAAATACGGTGGGGGTTGAGTTTTCTTCCTCTAAAAATGCAATCCATAGCGTATGGTCTATGAGCTGTAGCTTTGATCGGTACACGAGCGAAATACGATCAATATCGAGCTTGAACCCGTCTAGTAGTGAAAGCGACAACGTAAACTATCCGCATTATGATGTACCTGAAGAGTACAAAAACGAAGAAAAAGGCGAAGTACTAATGTTCGGTGTGCGTTTGAATTACGCAGAATTCGTTGGGCGTATAAAGCATGAATCTGTGCAATAAACCTTATAACAATCACGCGCAGTTACCGCTGAAAAGCGCGGCGGGACAGCCAAAACTCCGCGCCCTTTTGTGCATTCGCTCCGCTCAGTGTCGCACAAAATCGCGCTCCATTTTGCCTGCCCCTGGCGTAGGGCGTTATATGGCAAAAGTGATATGAAAGATCTACCTACTAACGTAAGCGCTTACAAGAAGACGCCTGAGTTTACTGAGGAGACAATCCCTGTTGGCCTGCTGAAAGACCACAATACTAAGGCAGGTGTGTGGGGTAAGATCGTAATACTATCAGGTGAGCTTGAATATACTATCCAAGAACCAGAAGTCGAAGTCATCGTGCTATGCGACTCCAATCATGGTGTGGTGGAACCAACGATATTGCATCATATAAAGCCTCTAGGCTCGGTTAGATTTTATGTTGAGTTTTATCGTTAGAGTTCAGCCATATAACAAATTGCTCAAGTCACTCCGGCCACAAAAAGCGCGGCCTCCGTTGGGACAACCTACGCTGCGCTTCGGTTGCCCCTTAGCAAGGCGTAAACGAATGACTGCTTTCCTGAAATTGTTTTGTCAAATTCTATGATTTCGCAGGGCCGCTAATGGGTGATTCGAGGCGATCGCCTGAGTGTGTAAAATCTATCCAGCTCGCCTCCATATTTATAGTTGAACCATCTTTTTTATTTATGTATTAGCACGCTGAGTAAGCGGCCAAAGTCCATTGTCCTCAAGCACGGTACGCAGTGTGAGTAGCGCATTGTTCATGGCAGGGAAGCCCGCGTAAACGCCAATTTGGAAAATAGCCTCAGCGATTTCTTTTGGTGCGCAGCCGACATTAAGAGCGGCGTGAATGTGTAATTTAAGTTCGTCCTGTTTTCCCGTTGCGCTGAGTGCGGCAATAGCTACTAACTGACGCGTAGTGCGCGGTAGCACGTCACGAGTATACATGTCACCGACGACAAAGCGTGACATCTCTTTGGCTAGCTTCTTGTCGAAACTCAGCCACAATTCATAGGGTTTTTCTTCTGTATAACCATTGAAAAGCGCGGCGGCGGTGTCTTGTATTTTCTTGGTTTTCTCGTCTGGCATGATGCTAATCCTAGCTGTGCAGTGATCTGAGGGTCGATAGTGACGTACATGATAAAGCAACATAACCTAAGCTTAGAGGCCAAATTAGCAGTTCAACAGTTAAAAGCTATCGTCATGATTGATAAGTACAGTTGGATAGCTAGCTCACTTAGGGCTATAAAGGTAGCTGACGCAAAACAATGACTAACTCCAAGGGAGATGACGCTATGTCTAATAACAAATGTCCGGTGAATCATGCGGCGGGCACAGGTACGACGAATCGTGATTGGTGGCCAAATCAATTGCGCCTAGATATGTTGCACCAGCACTCCAATAAATCTAACCCCATGGGCGACGATTTTAACTATGCTGAAGAATTTAAGAGTCTAGATTACGAGGCTTTAAAGGCGGATATAGCGGCGGTCATGACGGATTCCCAAGATTGGTGGCCAGCGGACTTTGGTCACTACGGCCCCTTGTTTATTCGTATGGCGTGGCACAGCGCGGGCACCTACCGGATTGCCGATGGCCGCGGCGGCGCAGTCAGCGGCAGTCAGCGCTTTGCCCCCCTGAATAGCTGGCCCGATAACGGCAATTTAGACAAGGCGCGACGCCTGTTGTGGCCGGTTAAGCAAAAATACGGCAAGAAAATTTCATGGGCCGATCTGATGATTCTGACCGGCAATGTAGCACTAGAAACGATGGGCTTTAAAACCTTTGGTTTTGCCGGTGGTCGTGAAGATATATGGGAACCTGAATTAGATATTTACTGGGGCGCCGAAGGCGAATGGCTGGATGACAAGCGCTATTCCGGTGAGCGTGAATTAGAAAATCCACTTGCCGCCGTGCAAATGGGGCTGATTTACGTCAACCCAGAAGGGCCGAACGGTAAACCTGACCCACTTGCTGCGGCGATAGATATTCGTGAAACCTTTGCTCGTATGGCAATGGATGACGAAGAGACGGTGGCACTCATTGCCGGTGGTCACACCTTCGGTAAAACCCACGGCGCAGGTGATGCGGCTCTGGTTGGTGCTGAGCCAGAAGCGGCTGGTATTGAACAGCAGGGTTTTGGTTGGAAGAGTAGCCACGGCAGTGGCAAGGGCGCTGACGCGATTACCAGTGGCCTTGAGGTAACGTGGACGTCTACACCAACTCAGTGGAGTAATAACTTCTTTGAAAACTTGTTTGGCTATGAGTGGGAGTTGACCAAAAGCCCAGCGGGCGCGCACCAATGGCAGCCGAAAGATGGCGCTGGTGAAGGTGTGATTCCCGACGCCTTCGATGCCACGAAGCGTCAGGTGCCGACGATGTTAACAACGGATTTGGCACTGCGATTTGATCCGGCCTACGAGAAAATTTCGCGGAGATTCTTTGAGAACCCAGATCAATTTGCCGATGCGTTTGCTAGAGCGTGGTTTAAATTAACCCATCGCGATATGGGGCCACGGGCTCGCTTCCTCGGTCCAGAAGTGCCGGCGGAAGAGCTGATTTGGCAAGACCCGATTCCTGCGGCTGAAGGCGCGGTGATTGATGAAAACGATATTGCGGCGCTGAAGGCGAAAATTGCGGCGGCGGGGCTGTCCATTGGTGAGTTGGTGTCTACCGCATGGGCCTCGGCTTCTACCTTCCGCGGTTCAGATATGCGCGGCGGTGCAAATGGTGCCCGTATTCGTTTAGCACCCCAAAAAGACTGGGAGGTAAATCAACCTACTCAGTTGGCCAAGGTGCTTAAGGTGCTCGAAGGTATTCAGAGCGATTTTAATGGTGGCGCAAAGAAAGTATCACTGGCTGATTTGATCGTCTTAGCAGGTGGCGTCGGTATTGAGCAGGCTGCAAAAAATGCGGGTCAGGCGGTGACGGTGCCCTTTACGGCGGGTCGTGCTGATGCGTCGCAGGCGCAAACCGATGTGGCATCATTTGCACCCTTGGAGCCAATTGCGGATGGTTTCCGCAACTACGTAAAAGCTAAATACGCTGTTCCCGCCGAAGCATTGCTGGTGGATCGCGCGCAATTAATGAATTTAACCGCGCCAGAAATGACAGTGCTTATTGGCGGTATGCGGGTGCTAGGTACGAATGTTGGTCAAACCCAGCACGGTGTATTCACTAAAAATGTGGGCTCACTTAGCAATGATTTCTTTGTGAACTTGCTTGATATGAGTACCGAGTGGAAGGCGACCTCTGCATCTGAAGAGGAGTTTGAAGGGCGTGATCGTAAATCTGGGGCTGTGAAATGGACTGCCACCCGCGCTGACCTGGTGTTTGGTTCAAATTCACAGTTGCGCGCCTTGGCTGAGGTTTACGGTAGTGCCGATGCCCAAGAACGGTTTGTGAATGACTTTGTTGCAGCGTGGACAAAAGTGATGAACGCGGACCGCTTTGATATCGCTTAATTTGTAGCATTAAAATTAAGTCGGCTAAAGTCAAAAATGCCTCGGGAAGGTAAAAGTTCCCGAGGCATTTTCAATTTCAGATCAGGGTATTTAAACGATGCATGCTTTATTTTTCGTTTAAATATTGCTGCGCTTTTAGCAAAAATTTTTCAGACTGCTTAAAGCCGGTCTCTAATGCGGCATGTTGGGACGTATCGCAAATTTGATCCCAATGGGCAATAACCGCTTCTGGAGTTTGTTGGTCTGGCCCGAGATAGATCCCCTCAGTTTCGAATAATGTACTGATGGCGTATCCACCGGCCCCAGCGCAAAGTATTTGCCGACTAGGCGCATCTTCGTAACACAGTGCCAGTGCGCCAGCTGTTACCGGCTCAGGAACCAGCATGGCGAGCACCTCTGGCGGTAAAATATCTTCAGTCATTCGTGTTGCAGCGGTAGGGGCCAGTGCATTAACACGGACATTGTTTTTTGCGCCCTCAATGCCCAGGGTATTCATTAGGCCGATCACCGCCATTTTGGCGGCACCATAATTGCTCTGGCCAAAATTTCCGTATAAACCGCTGGAGGAGGTGGTCATTACAATGCGGCCATATTGCTGCTCTTTCATAATGTCCCATACCGCTTTGCTACAGTTTACTGAGCCCATGAGGTGAACATCCATGACGAGATTAAAATCGTCTAAGGACATTTTGGAAAAACTCTTATCGCGCAGAATGCCGGCATTGTTGATTAAAATATCGACTCGGCCCCATTTTTGAATGGTTTGCCGAACCATATCTTCGACTTCGCTGTACACCGCAACATTTGCGCCGTGTGAGATAGCTTCTCCACCTGCGGCTTCAATTTCAGCGACAACCGCTTTAGCGGCGTCTGATGAGGCACCGCTACCATCTCGGCTGCCACCCAAGTCATTAATGACGACTTTAGCGCCGCGTTTTGCCAGCTCTAAGGCATGGCTGCGCCCTAGGCCATTGCCCGCGCCGGTGACGATGGCGACTTTTCCATCAAAACGAATGCTCATGTAACAATCCTCAGTTGTATTATTTTTGTTTCCGTAATCATAGTTATAGAGATAGTACACTAGACGAATAATATACTCAGTATACGTAAGGCTATGTTAGCTTAAAGAGCGGAGGCAATTGGCTATGAATAGTATTGAATCCATTTACGAACAATGCCCCTACTGCGGCGAATCTATAGAGTTACTCATTGACGCCTCAGGTGGTGATGAAGAATATATTGAAGATTGTGAGGTGTGTTGCCGTCCAATAAGCATTGTTCTTCGCGTTGATGATGAACAGGAACTGTGTGTTCGGGTGTATGCGGAAAATGACGCTTATTGACGATCAAGCGAAGTACTGCTGCTTTTAAAAAGACCCCGTTAATCCGATTTAAGTCTAGGTAACAAAGCTGTCATAGATATTGCGTTAAATGAAAATGATAGCGGCGCGCAGTTTGGCATCGTAAATTATTTTACATTGGCTTTGATCATATCGGATTGCTTCATGTCAGTTTTGTCTACAGTTGTCATTTCTTTAGAGCCCCAATCGCCCACGGTTATTTCTTTAGTCAATGCGCTTTCTGCTCTCGGTTTTAAGGCTGAGGTCTTCTCTGCAATTGACGGTCGCAGTGCTATGCCAGACTTGCGCGATGCTGAGTCTGTGGATCAAAAAATGTCTGTGCTGCGCCGACGCTCACAGTTAACTACCTCGGAGGTGGGATGTTTTTTGTCCCACGCGCGAGTGATTCAGCAAGCCTTCGATAATGGCGTGGAGAAACTTTTAATCCTTGAGGATGATGTTGAAATATTAGCTGGCTTTGCCGAGGTAGTAGATGCAATTGTTGCATTGCCTAGCGAAGTAGATATGGTGAGGTTGATGGGCTTAAAACGTCGGCGTCGAAAAACTATTGCGACATTGGCGGGCTCTTGGCAATTGGTGAGGCCGCTGCGCGGGTGGTGCGGGGCGCAGGCATATGTGATGAATCGCCCTGCGATGGCTAAATTTTTACGGCAGTATCAAACAATCAGTATGCCGGTGGACGGATTTTACGACTGCTTCTGGGAGACTGATATTCGCGCATACGGTGTTGAGCCCCATGTGGCCGCAGAGCGTAAACACGTCTCTAGTATTGCCAAACCATGGGGAACAATGGCGCCATCGAGGATGACGGAAATACGCTGGCATATGTTTAAATTGTATCGCGGTGTATTGATGCGATATTACCGTTTGGCAAATTTTTCTGATTTCTATCCAAACGCCTTGCCAGACCCCAGTATTAAATTTCCTCGCTCTAATCCTGATTGATTTAGATTTATTCCACTTCACCGAGTTCGTGCAGGCGCTTATACATAGTTTGTAATTGCGGCTCAAACTTTTTCCATTGATCTATGCGGTTGCTATTAATGGGAGATCTTACCTGTGTGGCCGAGGTGGTTCTGACGGCTCTTGGGTTGTTATAAAAGTGCAGGCAATCTTCTTCCCAGGGCAGATCTAAAAAATTCAGCAAGGCTTTTACGGTTGCCTCATAGTCATTGATTAAGGTTTCGTATTCTAAAAAGAAGATTTTATCTGCCAATACTTGTTGCCAGTAGCGATATAGCTCGGCAGCAGCGTGGTAGGTGTCGGCTAATTCTTCTTGATCATAGGTGAAGCGCAAACCGTCGGCAAAATACTGGCGATAGCATCCCCATAAATTATCCATGGGATTGCGTCGGCAGAAAATAATTTTTGCCTCGGGACTGGCGAGATGAATTAAGCCGAGTGCTTTGTAATTTTGCAGATTTTTATCGGTAAAAAACGGTGTTACATGGAGTTCTTTGGTAAGCGTTTGATAATTGTCGCCGATGGCTTTCCAGTCGCTTGGCTGTAGCTCATTTGCCCAAAGCGGAAAGGGTTTGTCGATGCGCTTTTGTCGCAATACCGCGGCGGTAGCACGTTGCAATGCGACTAATTCATCACCTGCGGTTACCATCGAGTGTGTTGAAATAATCTGCTCTACCAAAGTGGTGCCGCTGCGGGGTAGGCCGCAAATAAAGATAGGTTTGGCACTGTCTGCGTCGCGGGGAAGCGGCGTCTGTTTTAAAAGCGCCGGTGTAAAATGTTGGGGGATATTGCGGGTCTCTTGTATTTCCTCCGCGTGATTGTATTCAAGCAAGCTGCGCTTTAGTGCTGCGCCACGTTCAATGTGGAGAAACTGCTTAGCCGTGTCGCCATTAAATTCATAGCCGCGGGCCAGCGCATAGTGAATCCGAGCTTTATTGTGAGCAGACACGGTGGGCTTGTTCAGCACCGCTTCCATGTCGTCGAGATCTTTGCTTTTGATGTCGTGCAGTAGATCTGATCTATTCCAATACGCGTGGCCGTCGAGTGGTGACAGACGTATGCAGCGATCAAAGCTCGCTAGCGCCTCTGGCATTTTGCCAATTTCTTTTAATATAACGCCCTGTTGATTTAAGGCGTTTATATTTGCCGGCTCTAAACGTAAAACCTTTTCAATAGCTTGCAGGGCCTTGTTGTGCTGGCCTAGCATCCTAAGGGCGCTTGCGTGAAAAAGTAGGCTAATTACGTCGCGGGGTTTATTTATTAAATGTTGTTCCGTGGCGGCTAATAATCCGCTGTAGTCGCCTGCCTCGTTTAGGCCTTTAAACAAAAAATGTCCCGCACGTGTGAGCTGGGGAATTTGCGCTAATAATTGCTGGCACAATACGATGACAACCGGCCATTTGCCGTCTTGGGCCAATTGCGCAACGAAGTTTAGCGCTTGGCTCGCCGGCATTACATTGCTGCCTGGGCGACCGGGAAGACTCATGGTGACGTTCTTGCGCTCGTGTTTATCGATCTGCGACTTACCTGCTGATTTTTTACTTTTCATTGCCTGCCAGATTGTAAGAGGGGTGGGCGCGGCACTGTGACTATCTAGACAGAATCTGTTTGTGACGTATTGGCCGCTGCTTCCGAAATTAATTCACATTGTAACGGCTGCTAATCGCTGGCGACAGCGAGTGCTATTAATTTTAAGTCTGAATATGTGTTGATGAATATCTTGTGTAGGCTATAAAAAATCAATAAAAACAGAGTGTTATTGCTATGTTTTGGCTCGTCTAAACGGAGGATGGTGTGGTTAGGGGGCATGTGTGAGAATTTTTCACCATGCAGAACCCCTTTGAAAAACGCGTCTGAAGGAGAATAACAATGAGTCAGGTAGCGCAAGTGCCGCGCCAGCCGCATATTATTGAGGCAGCGGAATTACCCGACCGCTACGCCCGCGGTTGGTACTGTCTCGGTCTGGCGAGCGAATATACCAGTACGCCGGTCAAACTCAATTATTTTGGTACTCGCTTGGTCGCTTATCGCGGTGAAGATGGCGAGATGCATATTCTTGACGGTTACTGCCCGCACATGGGGGCTGATTTAAGCGAAGGCTGTGTTGAGGGTAATTCTATCCGCTGCCCTTTCCACGCATGGCGCTGGGGTGCAGATGGTGTGTGTGATGAAATCCCCTATGCCAAACGCATTCCGTCTAAGGCGGTCATTCGCTCCTATCCAACATTAGAAGAAAACCATTTATTGTTTGTGTGGTTTGACCCTGAGGGAAATCCGCCGATTGAGGAGCAGCGCCCGCCGCGTATCGATGACCTCTTCAGTGATGACTGGACTATTTGGCAAATGGATTTGATGACCATTAATACCAATGCCCGTGAGCTTATCGACAATATGGCTGATGTGGCGCACTTTGGTCCTATTCACGGCGCGCCGATCAAAGAGTTTAAAAACATTGTTTATAAGCACACCTACCGGCAGGAATTAACGGGTGGTTCCGAGTTATTGGCCGAGGATGGCGAACTTAGCTCAGAGGCAACTTACTACGGCCCCGCTTATATGAATACCTATATGACTGGGCATTTTGAGGGAGTGGATGTTGCCTCGCGTTTATTGGTGACCCATGTGCCGATTGATCACAATAGCTTTGATTTGCGCTTTGGCGTGGCAGTGAAAAAAATCGCTGGTATAAGCGATGAGCAAAATAATGAAATGGCGCGTCAGTATACCGAACAGAATCGGACGGCGTTTTTCCAAGATGTGCATATATGGCATACCAAAACCCGCGTAGACAATCCGGTATTGTGTGATGGCGACGGCCCGATTAACCGTCTTCGTCAGTGGTATAACCAGTTCTACTTGGATCTCGCCGATGTGCCTGAATCTTTTAATGAAAAGCGCGAGTACGTAGTGGATTACGCAATTCGTAATAGCTGATTGGTTTAGAAATAAAATAATAGGATCTAGCAATGGATGTTCGCAGCTTAGCTTATGTAGTTATTGAGTCGACGGAGCCGCAGCAGTGGCTGGATTACGGCTGCAATATTTTGGGGCTGATGGTAGCGCCAACAATGCCAGACGATGGCAATGTGTATTTAAAAATCGACACGCGCCCTTACCGGTTTGCGATTATTAAGTCAGAGCATAACCGCTTAGCGTTTTGCGGCTGGGAACTGGCAGATGAGGCTGGCTTTAGCGCTGCAAAAGCGGATTTGCAGGCGGCGGGTGTCGCCTTTGAAGAAGTATCTGCTGCCGAAGCCGCAGCGCGGCGGGTTCGCGGTTTGATCCGCCTACAAGATCCCTCTGGCAATGGCTTGGAGCTGTTCTGGGGTGGTGAGCTGGATTATGCAAAATTCATATCGCCAAAAGGTATTTCTGGTTTTGAAACCGGCGTAAATGGCGATATGGGTTTGGGGCACGCGGTACTTCCCGCCGCGAAATTGTCTGCAACCCACGACTTTTATAAAGACCTGCTAGGCTTTGGTGACAGCGATTATATGCACTTTAAATTTTCGCCAGATCCCGATGATCCAGGTCAGGGCCTGCATTTTATGCATGTAAATAATCCCCGCCATCACAGCTTGGCTTTGTATGAAGATCCGGCTAATCCCGTTGGCTGTGTGCATTTGATGTTAGAAGTTACCGACGTGGACGAAGTGGGTTATTGCCTTGATCGGGTGGAGGAGGCCGGAGTTCCTATTGTGTCTACCTTGGGCCGTCATACCAACGACAATATGCTGTCGTTCTATATGGCGACACCGACAGGCTTTGCAATGGAGTTTGGCACCGACGGCTTACAGATGGATTGGGAAGGCTTTACGCCAACAGTAACTAGTCTGCCCAGTTTGTGGGGCCATAAATTTAATATGCCAGACGCCTAGTTATTGCTTGTTGAGTGCTGCGGTTGACCGCCGCCAATTAGATACCTGGTAGGGCTTGCACTATTTGATTCTCGCCTCGCCAATGAAAATGAATACAGGAGAAGTCCGATGAGCGTAGCGCAAGCTAAGAACAATACTAAAGCCTTGTCAGTTGCAGAAATGATGGCGGCAATTACCGATATGCAGCCGCGTTTGCGCGAGCGGGCGGCAGAGACAAAGCAGCTGCGCAAGGTGCCGCAGGCCTCTATAGACGAATTACAGGATATTGGCTTTTTTCTAGCGCTACAGCCAAAGCGTTACGGTGGGCTGGAGCTGACGCCACAGGATTTTTTCCGCATGCAAATTGCATTGGCACAAGCGTGTATGTCAACGGCGTGGGCGAGTGGGATTATTGCCGTTCACGCTTTCCAGATTGCGCTTATGGATGATCGCGCCCAACAAGCTATTTGGGGTGGCAACATCCATACACGGGTTTCCTCATCTTATGCGCCGATGGGCAAGGTGACGGTAGTGGATGGCGGTTTTAAATTAAGTGGTCGTTGGGGCTGGTCTAGCGGCAGTGATCACTGTACGTGGGCCTTGCTGGGCGCGATCATTCCGGGGGACGGCTACAGAACCTTTTTAGTGCCTAAAGGTGATTATGAAATTATCGATACTTGGCAGTCGATGGGGCTGCAGGGAACTGGTAGCAACGATATTGCGGTAAATGATGTCTTTGTGCCGGATTATATGACTCATAAGCAGACTGATGGTTTTGCCTGCACAAATCCCGGCCAAGCATTAAACACCGCGCCGCTGTATCAGTTGCCCTGGGCGCAGACCTTTATTCGTGTTGTATGTACACCGGCGATTGGCGCTTGCAAGGCCGCCGTCGATCTTTATAAACATGCGGTATTGAACAAGGCCAGTGGCGATCCAACCAAGCTAGCTGGCGATACGCAAGTGCAGGAGCGCATCGCAGCGGCGTTGAATGGCATCGACGAAATGGAGGCGCTGTTATTCCGCAATTTCGATTCGATGATGGCCTTGGTTGAGGCGGGGAAAACGGTTCCCCTAGAAGACCGAGTACGCTACCGCTACCACGCCTCTTTGGTTATCACCAAGAGCATTAATATTGTTGATTCCCTATTTGAAGTGGCGGGTGGGCAGTCGGTGTTTTTGGATAGCGAAATTCAGCAGCGCTTTCTCGATATCCATACCGCGCGCGCCCACGTGGCGAATAACCCCACAAGCTTTGCGCGCAATTTAGGTGGTGTGGGCTTGGGCATGGAAAACGGCGATTTCTTCGTGTAAATCGCGTTTCGGCTAATTGCGTTATTTTTAAACCCAGCATTGCTGGGTTTTTTATTGCTCAAATTTTGAGCATTTTTAGTTGAAAATTCATAGTGTCATAAAATCTACCCATAAGCTTAGTCGCTGTCTGCGAATCAGAGGTGTAACATAGGGTTTTTCCTCACTATTTATTTTAAGGATAGCGGTATTCATGCGTCGAACTAAGATTGTGGCCACCGTCGGACCCGCTTGTGACTCTCGGGAAACCCTCGCTGAGATGATCAGCGCTGGAGTAAACGTATTTCGATTGAATTTTTCCCACGGTACTGCTGAAGAACACGCTGATCGTGCTGCGCTAATTCGTGAATTGGCCGCCGAGGCTGGAGTCTATGTTGGCCTGCTGGGTGATTTGCAGGGGCCAAAGATTCGCCTGCGCAAGCTTGCGGTTGATCCCATCGAGCTAAAAAAGGGTACAGCGCTAATATTAGACACCGAACTTGCCGACGGCGAAGGTGATGCCGGTCATATCGGGGTAGATTACGAGCCCTTGGCGCGCTCGGTAAGCGCTGGTGATGTGCTGCTACTTGACGATGGCCGCCTGCGTTTAAGCGTGGATAGGGTTGTAGGCGAGCAGGTGTTTTGTCGTTCCGAGAGTGTCGGGAAGTTGCAGTCTCGCAAAGGCATAAACCGTCTGGGTGGTGGCTTATCTGCTCCGGCACTGACCGATAAAGACATGGAAGATATCAAGCTGGCGGCCCAGATTGGCCTTGATTTTATTGCGGTCTCTTTTCCTAGCAGCGCAGAGGATATTGAAGATGCACGGCTTAAATTAGAAAGTGCGGGCTGCTTTGCCCACATCATCGGCAAAATCGAACGGGCTGAGGCTGTTGCTAACGATGAACATCTCGATAATTTAATTCGCGCCTGCGATGGTGTGATGGTCGCGCGGGGTGATCTCGGTGTCGAAATTGGCGATGCGAGTTTAATCGGTTTACAAAAGCATATTATTAAACGCGCAAGGGTATTAAACCGCCCAGTTATTACCGCGACGCAAATGATGGAGTCGATGGTAAGCAGCCCAGTACCTACCCGCGCAGAAGTGTTTGACGTGGCGAACGCGGTACTCGACGGCACTGACGCCGTTATGCTGTCGGCGGAAACCGCCTCTGGTATGTACCCCGTAGAAACGGTAAAAGCGATGGCCCGTAACTGCGAAGGTGCTGAGCTCTATCCATCGGCACGTAAATCTAGCTATCGGCTTGAGCGGAAATTCGACACCGTAGAAGAAACCTTGGCAATGAGTGCAGTCTACGCAGCAAACCACCAAGTGGGGGTGAAGGCGATTGTATCGATGACTGAAACCGGCAGAACCGTATTGCTGATGTCGCGGCTGACGTCGGGAATTCCTATTTTTGCCTTTAGCCGCAATCCAGATACCTGCAACCGTGTAAGTTTATACCGTGGTGTTTATGCCGTCGCCAGCGATTCAGCCGGTATAGAAGTTGCCGCCTGCGTAGAGGCAATTCGCGCGCGGGGCTACGTTGAAACCGATGATCTGATTTTGGGTACAACGGGGGATGAGGTCGGTGTAGATGGGCATACCAACACTTTAAAAATTGTGCGGGTGAACTAATTTTGCAAAATTGATTTGTTCGACTTTAGAGGGCTCCATTAAGTGGAGCCTTTTTTGCAGCCCTATTTTTTCGTCCTTGTTCTTCTCGATCTTAAGGTTTAATTATGAAAAGTGCCTATGTCATCGTCGGTATATTGGGGCTTTCTTATTATTTCAGCTACACGCCGCTAGCGATTGCTGTGTTTTTATTTTGTCTTAGCATCCTTAGTTATATTTATTACGCTAGAGACAAAAAGGCGGCAAGATCCGGAGCTTGGCGTGTGCCAGAAAACACCCTGCATCTATTATCGCTGTGTGGTGGTTGGCCCGGCGCTTTATTGGCGCAGCAAAAATTGCGGCATAAAACCCAGAAAACATCTTTTCGTGGCGTGTTCTGGCTTACTGTGCTGCTAAATGTGGGTGGGTTTGTTTGGCTGCATTCGACGGGCGGTGAACGACTTTTGAAGAGTGCCATCGGCGGCGCAGCTGATGTAAGCCGCCGATACATAAAATCCGACGAACTTGCGTCGCGGATTTTATTTTTTATAAAACTTCGTGAAACATAATATTCTTGCCGGAAATTTTAGCCCACCAGTGCCATCGGCACTTCGCGGCCCCATGCGGTATGTTCGATTTCGTGATAGTTGCTCGCTTCTAGCAGTGTGCTTTTTAACATCGCAAGTAAGCTGACCCATGCTGCTTTTGAGTCGCCGCTAAATTCATCGCCAAGCGCCATTTCTAAGGTCTCTAACATGGCCTGAATAAATAAATCGTAGTGGCGCTCAGTAACTCCTTGTTCGCTATAGCGTTGACCCATGTTATGGGCGACGACTTTGAGGCCATCCATATTTTCTAATGAGTGCACTGTGGTGCACAGCATATTAATTAATTTACGGTCTTTGTTGCTCTCAGTGCAATTAAATAGAGCACGTAGATCGGGTGCCAATTGAAAAAGACGTGCATAGAACACTTTGGCAAAAGGTTTGCCGATGGCTTTTATCGCGTGTAAATGAGATTGCACAATGGCAATTTGTTTGGGAGTCATGTCGCGCCTCGCTATGGTTTTTCGGCGTCTGGCGATGGTGATCGTCGCGTCGAGTGATATCTAAGCTCCTTACTTATTGGACACTCTACTCGCGCTGCTGTTACGTGATTATTCGCGATAACCGAGGGGCGCATACATAGTTTGCGTAGTGAATTGCGGTAATTCACTACACCGTGCTTGGCGTTTGCTGGATTTAGGTGCGTGCAGGCCTTATTTGGCTATTCTGCGGCGATTTTTTAGCTCACATTGGCGGCGTCTAAAAATGCGGGCTTTTCGCCACCGCCGTGCAAGGTTAGGGTCGAGCCACTGATATAAGAGGCTAAATCGCTGGCCAAAAACAGGCAGGCGTCGCCAATGTCTTCGGGTACGGCCATACGCCCGAGTGGAATGGTGTTGTTAATGGCGGCGATACCGGCGTCGTCGCCGTAATGCAGGTGGGCTTGTTCAGTGCGAATCATTCCGGCGATGATGGTATTCGTTCGCACTTTGGGTGCCCACTCGACAGCGAGAGAGCTGCTCAAACTAATCAAACCAGCCTTAGCGGCGCCATAGGCCGCAGTGCCCGGCGAGGGGCGCACAGCACTTACCGAGGCAATATTAATAATTACGCCGCCACTGTCTTGGGTTTGCATTACTTTGTTGCAGGATTGTGAGAAATTCAGCGGTGCTAAGAGGTTTAAGCGAATAATCGATTCTGAGAACCTTGGTGATACCGTTGCGGCGTCGGCAGCCGGTGCGCCACCGGCATTGTTTACCAATACGTCAATGCGGCCATATTGGGTTGCGACGGTATCGACTAATTGTTGGATGGCCTCTGCGTCACGAACATCGAGGGTGAAAAAGACCGCATCCCTGCCGTTTGCACTTGGTAGCGATTCTGGTTCGCTGCGCCCGCAAATGATGACGGTGGCGCCGCTTTCTAAAAAGCGCTCGCTAATTCCGCGGCCAACGCCTTTCCCACCGCCGGTGACAATGACCACTTTGGCGCTGAAGTCTAGTTTGTTCTCCATTTTTACTCCGCACTGCATATTATTTTCGATTTAGCTAGATCTGCTCATTGGCGAACCGATATCCGGTGAGTTTACCTTATTTCTGCCGCTTCGGAATTGCCTGCAGAGCCGGAGTGATATCGTCTATTTTCTGCAAGGCCCGCGGCCTGTGGGGTCTAGCGTGATTCTAGTGCGGGGTAGTCTGAAGGGACTAATCTGAAGTGCGTAATCGTATTTGCTAAAGCTGCTGTTTAAATAAGGATTGCGGCGTGCGCGCATCGCTAATTAGTAAAGTGAATGCTCTTTTCGCTAGCATTTACTGTGCGAGGTAAGTTCGATCATTTTTGTTTGAGGATAGACCGTTTTTGCCAGTGTTCGCAGGGGCTTAAGGCGTATACACTAAACTTTTAGTGTCGGCGGTTTTCTCGCTTATTAAGACTAAATAAGTGGGTATAAACGGGCTTCGGCAGTACCTTATTTTGAATAATATAGAGAGATACTTGGATGAGTGAAGGTAAAGCAGTAGTGGCAATTCTGGGCGGCACCGGCGGTTTGGGCACGGGATTGGCACGACGTTGGGCCGAGGCTGGTTACCAAATCATTATTGGTTCGCGCACCCAAGAAAAGGCCGAGATTGCGGCGCAAGCCTTGCGTGAACTTATGCAGGAGCGCGGCGTGGCCGAGGTGTCGGTAGCGGCGATGGACAATGTTGCGGCGGCAACAGCGGCAGATATTGCGGCTTTAACAGTTCCTTTTGCTCACCACGCCGACACGCTGCGCAGCGTAAAAGCGGCTTTGCAGGGTAAAATTTTAATCGATGTGACTGTGCCTTTGGTTCCGCCTAAAGTTGCTCGCGTGCAGTTGCCGGAAGAGGGCTCTGCGGGGCAGATCGCTCAAAATATTTTGGGCGAAGGGGTAAATGTGGTTTCTGCCTTCCAGAATGTAGCCGCGGTACATTTGCAGGAAGGCCAAGGTATGGACTGCGATGTGCTGGTGTGTGGCGACAATAAAGAAGCGCGGGCCAAGGTTATAGAATTAGTAGAAGCGGCTGGTTTACGCGGCTTTCACGCTGGCAGTATCGCCAATGCAGCGGCGGTAGAGGCGATGACGTCGCTACTTATTTTTATAAACAAGCAGTACAAATGTCATGCCGGAATTAAATTAACTGGGCTGGATCATTAATTCGATGAGTTCGTCACTCGTTCTTCATGCGGTACCGGGAATTCCTATGGTTGAGCCCGGTGATGATCTTGCCGAGCTGATAATAGCGGCCCTCGAAGGGGCTGAGCTCAGTCTGCAACACGACGATGTGTTGGTGTTGGCGCAAAAAATTGTCTCCAAAGCAGAGGGTCGCTACGCCTACTTAAATGACATAGAGCCAAGCGCCCAAGCCCGTGAACTGGCTGAGCAGTGCGATAAAGACCCTCGTCATATGCAGGTGCTTTTAAATGAATCCCGCGAGGTAATTCGTCGCCGTCCAGGTGTAGTGATTGTTGAGCATGTGCTTGGCTATGTTCACGCCAATGCGGGGATTGATCGCTCTAATATTCGTAGCGACGACGATAATCCCCGTTTGCTATTGTTACCAGAGAACCCAGATCGCAGTGCTGCGCAGCTAAGAGATACCCTCAAGGCGCGCCTAGGGCTATCGGTGAATATTGTTATTAACGACAGTGCCGGCCGTGCGTGGCGCAATGGCACCTTAGGTTTTGCAATCGGCACCGCCGGTTTCGAGGCGCTAGAAAATCGGATTGGTGAACAAGACTTATACGGTCGGCCGCTTGAGGTTACTGAAGTCGCCGTTGCCGACGAATTAGCGGCGGCGGCCTCCTTTGTGATGGGGCAAGGCGACGAGGCACTGCCCTTGGTACTTATTCGCGGCGCGAAATTGCGGCCGTCTAGTGATGGCTCCAAGGCCTTAATTCGCGAACGAGAAAAGGATATGTTTCGCTGATGAGCGACGTAAAACATCCAAACCAAATGGCATTTAGCGGTAAAGTGCTGGCCTTGAGTGGCGGTGTGGGCGGCGCGAAATTATGTCGGGGTTTGACGGCGGTATTAAATGCAGAGCAACTAACGATTGCGGCCAATACCGGTGATGATTTCGATTATTGGGATTTGCGCATTTGCCCTGATTTAGATTCGGTAATGTACGCGCTGGCGGATTTAAACGACGAAGAGCGTGGCTGGGGTTTGCGCGACGAAACTTGGAGGACACTGATTGCCATGCGCCGGTTGGGGGGCGACGAGTGGTTTCAAATTGGCGATCAAGATTTGGCGACCCATATGCTCAGAACCCAGCTATTGCGCGCAGGTCACTCGCTGTCGGCGGCAACCAAGCAAATTGCAGCGGGTTTAGGAGTTACACACACATTGCTGCCAATGTCAGAACAGACAGTTGCCACTAAGGTGAGTACTGATCAAGGCTGGCTCGATTTTCAGCAATATTTTGTGCGAGATAAATGCCAACCCGAGGTGCGCGGCTTGCGTTTTGAAGGTGCAGATACCGCGCAATTAAACCCCCTGCTAAAAAATGTGCTGCAAGACGACGAGTTGGCGGCGATTGTGGTTTGTCCTTCCAATCCGTTTGTGAGTATTGATCCTATTCTGAGTTTGCCCGATTGCGTGGGCTTACTTAAAGAAGCCTCTGCACCAGTCATTGCGGTGTCGCCCATTATTGCTGGCCGCGCAGTGAAGGGGCCAGCCGCCAAAATGATGCGGGAGCTAGATATGCCCGCCACCGCACTTGCAGTTGCCGAGTATTACGGTGACTTGCTCGACGGTTATGTATTGGATGAGTCGGATGTGGAGTACAGTGACGACATCGTCGCGATGGGAATTAAAGTGTGTGTGGCTCCCACATTGATGACGGATTTGCCGAGTAAAACATCCTTGGCAGAAAGGGTTTTAAGCTTTGCTGCGAGTTGGGACGGTTGAGTATTGGGCCGTTGATGTCCTCGCGGAATATTGATAATAAAAGTAAACGGACAGAAGCGTATAACACTATGTGGGCACTATTGCCGTTAAAGGATTTTGTACAAGCCAAGCAGCGTTTAGCAGGCACATTAACTGTCTCTGAGCGACGGGGTTTATTTCACGCGATGGTCGAGGATGTGCTGACAGTATTAGCAGCGCACCCCAGTTTTGAGCGTATTGTGGTGGTGTCAGACGATCCCGCAGCGCAGTTGTTAGCAGAGCACTATGGCATTGATTGCTGGTCTGAGCGCGAATTAGGTGTGAGTGGTTTGAACGCCGTTGTTAGCGCGGCGTTGCAAAAAATGGCTGGATTGCAGCTAGGTTTGCCGCAAGTAACTAGTGCAATGGTCGTACACGGCGATTTGCCCTTGTTGGGCGCGCAGGAATTAAACACGCTAATTGATCAGCATACTGAATTAATGAAAACGCATTCATCAGCGGTCACTATCGCGACTGATCGTCATGGTCGCGGTAGCAATATTTTGGTGTGCGATCCCGCACGGGCACCGACCTTAGCCTATGGGCAGGACAGTTGTGAGGCCCACTATGCAGCAGCGACCGCTATGCACTTACCTGCGCAGATACTTGCCTTGCAGGGGATTTCTCAGGACATCGATACCCGTGAGGACCTGCAGCATTTACTCTCTATGGCGCCGACCTCTGCTGCGGAGCGAACCTTGACGTATTTATTTCAAGCAGGCATTGCACAGCGTTTGCAGCATTTGCAAAGTGGGCCGGCAAACACATCTACGCCAGTTTGGAGCGCAGTATGACGACCTTGGACTCTATACTGCCGGTGCAAAATGACGCGGGCGTGACTGCTGAGCAGGCTTTATTGCTAGCGGATATGACTGAGACTTCGGCGTTGATGGCAGCGGCGGCGCGTATTCGTGATCGCGGTTTTTACAACGGGGTAAGTTATTCTCGCAAGGTGTTTATACCACTTACCCATTTGTGCCGAGACGTCTGCCATTACTGTACCTTTGCGAAAACACCTAAGAAAATTGAGCAAGCTTATTTACCGGTAGAGCAAGTTTTGGCGCAGGTTAAAGTCGCCGAGAGCATGGGCTGCAAAGAGGCGTTGTTTACGCTTGGCGAGAAACCCGAGTTGCGTTACAAAGCAGCGCGCGAGGCCCTTGCTGAAATGGGTTTTGCGACGACATTAGAATACCTCGCCCATGTTGCGGGCCGAGTTTTGGCAGAAACCAATGTGCTGCCGCATATCAATGCGGGCTGTATGGACGACGCCGAGATTGCAATGCTGCGACCGGTGTCTGCATCAATGGGTATCATGCTTGAATCCGCCGCTAGTCGTTTATGCGAAAAGGGCATGCCACATTACGGCTCGCCAGATAAAGCCCCAGCACTGCGTTTAGAAACCATTGCAAGGGCTGGCCGCGCGGCGGTGCCGTTTACGTCTGGAATCTTAATTGGGATTGGCGAAACCCGCCGCGAGCGCGTTGAATCCCTGTTAGCTTTGCGTGATTTACATGAGCGCTATGGCCATATTCAAGAAATCATCGTGCAAAATTTTAGGGCCAAACCCAATACCAAAATGGCCACCGCTCCGGAGCCCGATTTGAACGAGCTGCTGTGGACGATTGCGATTGCACGTTTGATTTTTGGCGCGCAAATGAGCATTCAAGCACCGCCAAATTTGAGCCCTGGTGTGTTGCCACAATTGGTTTCTGCCGGCCTTAATGACTGGGGCGGCGTATCGCCACTTACTCCCGACTTTGTAAACCCCGAAGCGCCTTGGCCGCATTTGGAAACACTGGCGAAAGAAACCGCCGGTGCCGGTAAGCACCTGCATGAGCGCCTGACGATTTATCCTAAATATCTGCGCGATTACACGCGCTGGTTAGATCCTGCGCTGCACACCAAGGTGCTGCATTACTGCGACGGGCAGGGTTTGCCCAAGGAAGATAGCTGGGTTGCAGGCCAAGACATAGAGGCGCCGGCGGCGGATCTTGCTTTACTGAGCGACGATGTCGCTGAGTTGAAAAAATACGCACCAGTGTCCGCAGACATTAATTCGCTAATCGAACGTGCGCTGCGGGCAGAAGCCCTAAGTGAGAATGAGATTGTACGATTGTTCAGCGCTAGGGGAAGCGACTTTGCCGCAATTTGTCGCGCCGCCGATCAGTTGCGTCAGCGGCGCTGCGGGAATCAGGTGAGTTATGTTGTGACCCGCAATATAAATTACACCAATGTGTGTTATTTCAAATGTCAGTTCTGCGCGTTTTCTAAAGGGAAGTTAAGCGAAAATTTACGTGGCCGCCCCTATGATTTGTCTGGCGAAGAAATCGCTCGACGGGCAAGTGAGGCTTGGCAGCGCGGTGCCACAGAAGTGTGTATGCAGGGGGGAATTCATCCAGAATACACCGGCCAAACCTATATCGATATTGTGGCGACATTGCGAGCCGCAACGCCGGATATGCATATTCACGCTTTTTCGCCACTGGAAGTGTGGCAGGGCGCAGAAACGCTGGGGCTAGATTTAGAGACCTATTTGCAGCAGCTAAAAGAAGCCGGCTTACATACTTTGCCAGGCACCGCAGCAGAGGTGTTAGATGACGAGGTGCGGGCGGTATTATGCCCAGACAAAATTAATTCCGAGCAGTGGCTAACGGTGATGAAAACCGCCCACAGGGTGGGGCTGCGCTCAACGGCAACCATTATGTATGGTCATGTTGACGGATATCAGTCCTGGGCGCGGCATTTATTACGGGTTAGGCAGGTGCAGCTAGAAACTGGCGGCTTTACCGAATTTGTACCGCTGCCCTTTGTGCCGCAGGAAGCGCCAATTTACCTAAAGGGCAAGGCGAGGCGGGGGCCGAGTTTCCGCGAAGCAATCTTAATGCACGCCGTTGCACGATTGGTTTTTAATGGCTTGATCGACAATATTCAGGCGTCCTGGGTGAAAATGGGCGAGCAGGGTGTTGAGGCTCTACTCAATGCCGGAGTCAATGACCTCGGCGGCACTTTAATGAACGAAACCATCACCCGTGCTGCCGGTGCGGTGCACGGCCAGGAAGTCGCGCCAGAGCAAATGGAGGCCCGAATACGCCGTGCGGGTCGAGTGCCGTTTCAGCGTAATACCTTGTATGGCCCCGCAGATGAGCAGCAGCGCCAGCGTTCACTGTTTGCCGCACCCCTAGCCGATATTGTTAATACCCCTGCGGATAAATATGAGCGCAGTAAATTGACCAGCGACGAGGCTTTAATCGCGATCGGTTAAGCGCTCACCAAACCATAATAAGGATAATAAATGGCTACCTACGCATTAACTGGCGGCGCGACAGGTATTGGCGCTGCCATCAAAAATCAACTTTGCGACGCGGGTCATCGCGTTATTGTTGTAGACCTTGCCGACGGTGATGTTTGTGCAGACTTGTCAGATTTGGCCGGCCGGCAAAAAGCCATAGATGGTATTCGAGCATTGGCGCCGGAGGGCTTAGATGGCTTTATTCCCTGTGCGGGTTTGGGGCCATCAGTCAGGCCATTTTCATTGATAGCTAAGGTGAATTTTTTCGCAGCGGTGGCGGTCACGGAAGGGGTGCTAGATTTGCTGCTTAAACGCAAAGGCAGCATTGTGATGATTGCATCTAATTCCGCCGCGATGGTTGGTCATGACGAATTTGTTGATTTAATGCTAGGCGGCCAAGAAGTCGCAGCCTGTGAATTGATTGAAAATAAAGACGGACATAGCGCCTATGCGGGCTCTAAACATGCCTTGAGCTGTTGGCTGCGTCGCAATGCGCCGGATTATGCCCGCCAAGGCGTTCGTCTCAATGCCGTGGCGCCAGGTATTATTGATACCCCCTTAAGCAAAAAAGTGCTTGCCGATAAGGATCTCGGCCAAGTGATGAAAGACTTTGGCGACAGCGTGCCGTTGGGTGCCATTGGCAAACCAGAGCAAATAGCTGACGTGGTGTGTTTTATGTTGAGCGGCAAGGCAAGTTTCATGGCGGGATCTATCGTCTTTGTCGACGGTGGCCACGATGCGATGCTGCGGCCTGATCAGTTTTAACAAAGGCTTATCGCCAGCCTGCCCTCCAGTCGCTTTGTTGGTTTAAGTCTCGCCAGTTAATGTCAAATTCTCGCTTTGTCATTATGGCCTCCATGACGCAGCGCACTACAATGTTGTTTTCGTCGAACTCTAGTTCTTTCACAAGAAAATGTTTTTCTTTATGTTGAGCCGCTACGGCAGTCCATTTACTGTTGAGCAATTTTTTGGGGTTTACTTTCATCATATAAAGAGCTGGTAGTGAGATTGTTTACTCGTGTACGACTATTTGGGCCTAGTCGATGTGATGTTTTAAAATCCTTACTTGGAAAAGCCCAGTCTTAGTTTGATAATGCCGCTTCGCAGACCGTGTTGGTGGCTGCGAAACCGGAGTTGATATGTCCCTGATTTCCCCACTTATTCCTATTATTTTGCCGGTGATTTTGTGCGCCGCTATCGGCGTGTTCTGGGTGCGTTTTCGTCAACCCTTTGATCACGAGTTTGTTCGCCGCATGGTGTTGTGGGTAGGTGCGCCGGCGTTAATTGTAGGTACTTTTGGTAAAACTGTTATATCGACTGAATTACTTCAGCATGTGTTGCTTGCTAGCGTTTGTATGCTGGGTTTTTCTGCACTTTTTGCTGCGCTTGCCTGTGTGGTGCTGCGTATTGAAATGCGTAATTTCTTGGTGCCACTGGTATTTGGCAACTTTGGGAATATGGGTTTGCCGCTGTGTCTATTTGCCTTTGGGGAGGAGGGACTGGCGATTGGCTTGGGTATATTTTTGACGACGACTATCGCGCATTTTTCCTTTGGGGCGGCGGTGTTGAGCGGTAAAGCGATGGTGAAAGGTGTGCTGAGCTCGCCAATCATTTATGCGGGGATTATCGCTTGCCTATTAATTTTTAATGATTGGCATTTGCCGGTCTCCTTGCAAAACACTTTGGGCTTGCTGGGTGGGCTGTCTATTCCGCTGATGTTAATTACCTTAGGGGTGTCCTTAAGTTCTCTCAAACTGCAAGAGGCCAAAAAGTCAGTTGGTTTAGGGGTGTTGAAGCTGATCGTGGGGCTTGCCGGTGGCTTTGCCGCTGTCTACTTTTTGAATCTTGAAGGGCTAGAGCGCAAGGTGGTGTTATTACAGGCGGCAACGCCGGCGGCGGTTTTTAATTATTTGCTGGCAATGCAGTACAAACGTGAGCCTGACGTGGTGGCGGGGATGGTGGTGAGCTCTACCCTAATTAGTTTTATTAGTATTCCAGTACTGCTGTATTTTTTGGGGGTGTAACGCGGCTTTCAGGGGGGGCGAGCGGCAGTTTTGCCACCCGCGGATACATTTAGCGAACGATAATTTTCTTTTTGGCGCGTTTTATTTCTTCTTCTAATCGTTGGTAAATCGCCTGTACGTCAATGTCGCCACCCACAGCCGCACGGCTGGATATTTGGGTCACGGGGAATATCGCCTCGTCCTTAAAGGGAACCTCTAAGGCCCGGCTGCGGCCTAGGCGGTCTGTGTAAATAACCCATTTCAGCTGATGCTCCTTCTGGAGGTAATCTCCCAAAATGATTCCCATCGCCTGTAACAGTCGTGTTTGCTCGCCGTTCACGAGTTTGCGGTCAAGTAGGGTTTGGATCAGGCGAAGGTCATTGTCGCGGCTTTCGCCAAAACTGCGCCCCAATTCGATACGGCTAAGGTCGTTAAGCTCGTTGCGGCTGTCCTCCATATACTTTTCGTCTAGCGGTGTTATGGGGTCTGTGCGCCAAGGATCGGCTATACTCACCGGCGCCAAAATTAGCAGAAGGGCTAGGGCTAGGAAACGCATTGGGTTTTCTCCTGTCTCAACTCGGCAAAACATGGCTTTTTATAGAATATATGACTGCGCTTGGGCCAATTCGTTTCGCGAAAAAGGCTAAGCCTAACTGGTTTACATTGATTTGTCCCTTGAGCTGTGTGGCAGTGGCCAGTACCATTAGCGGCTTGCACCAAATTTGGAGATACCGGCATGATTTCGGGTAGTGTGGTTGCCCTTGTAACCCCGATGCACAGCGATGGCAGTATTGACTGGCAAGCGTTGTCGCGTCTGATCGAATGGCATATTGAGCAGGGAACTGATGGAATCGTCGCAGTGGGTACCACTGGCGAATCCGCGACACTTGCTATGGATGAGCACAAAATGGTCATCAAGGCCTGTGTTGATCAGGTTGCCGGTCGTATAAAGGTGGTTGCAGGTACTGGTGCTAACTCAACCGCTGAGGCGATTGAGCTGACAAAGGTTGCGCGTGAGGTTGGCGCGGATGCCTGCTTGTTGGTAACGCCTTATTACAATAAGCCTACCCAAGAGGGCTTGTATCGGCACTATATGGCGATAGCTGACGCGGTTGATATTCCACAAATTTTATACAATGTGCCGGGGCGTACTGCTTGCGACATGTTGAACTCCACCACTATTCGCTTGGCTGAGCACCGCAATATTATTGCGATTAAAGACGCCACGGGCGATTTGGCACGGGGTAAAGAGTTGATTGATGCTGTGGGCGATAAGCTCGATGTATTGTCAGGCGATGATGCTACCGCAGCTGAGCTGATGCTGCTCGGCGGCAAAGGCAATATTTCGGTCACCGCTAATATTGCTCCCGCTGCAGTGAAGGCAGTATGCCTTGCCGCCATGTCGGGTGATAAAGAAGCGACAGCGGCTGCAGACGCGCCACTTCGTATACTCCACGACCGTTTATTTGTAGAAGCAAATCCAATACCTGTTAAATGGGCTCTATTAGCTATGGGTATGATGGAAGACGGAATTCGCCTGCCCTTGACGGTATTAAGTGAAGCGGCACAACCAAGTGTGACGGAAGCGTTAACGCAAGCGGGATTATTAGACTAGATGAGCACATTTATGCGCAGCACCGGTTTTCGATTAACAGTAATGAGCCTCGGGCTAAGCGTCTTGTCAGGCTGCTTTGGTGGCGATGGCATGTTTCGCGACCGCGGCCAGGATTATCGCCGCGCAAAACTTAGCGCGCCCCTAGAGTTACCACCGGGGGTGCGGTCAGAAACCTTAGATGACCAATATGTTGTGCCTGGCATTCAAACGCATGAAGCACTGCCAGGCAAATTTGAAGCTCAGCGCCCCGAGCCGCTCGCTAAAAACGTGGGTACCGCCGAAGTTAAAATTCAGACTTTGGAAGACCGCAGCTGGATTTTGCTAGACGGTGATCCAAATCAGGTATGGCCGCGGATGCGCGTATTCTTAAGTCGTGCCGGTTTAGATATTGCGAAAGCCGACGGTAAGGCGGCGATTATTGAAACCCAGTGGCGCGATCCAGAGGGTGATGGTGCTAGTCGTGAGCGTTTCCGCTTTCGTTTAGAAGAGGGTGTGCAGCAGGGTACGAGTGAAATTCACGTGCTGGTACAGGTTAATGGTAATGATCAGTGGCCGCAAAAGTCGGATAGCCCCCAGCGCGAATCACAAATGGTGAGGGTTGTAGCCCAGTATTTAGCTGATCGTGAAACAGCGGGTTCAGTTTCTGTTCTTGCTCAACGCTCCGATGGCAAAGGCAAGATATTTATTGAAGGTGGCGACGGTGGTCCAGATAGCCGTCATTTGCGCTTGCAGTTACCCGTCGATCGGGCTTGGGCTGCACTGGGCTTGGCCTTGGTCAAAGCCGGCTTTGAAATCGAAGACGATCGCCGTGAAGTAAATAAATACTGGCTTACCTATGCTGACCCTGAAGAAGAGCAAGCTGGCTGGTTTGCGCGTACCTTTGGCGCACGTCGCAATAATTTAAGCCGCTATGTGGTTGAAATGCGCGAGTTCGGGCCTGAAGAAGCGCGTATTTACCTGAATTATCAAAAAGGTCGTCGCCTGCGTGACGCCGAGCGCGAAAAATTGCTAAACCGCATTATGGGGTATTTGTATTAGTGCGCTTTGCATCTCTGGGTAGCGGCAGTAAAGGCAATGCTACCCTGCTTGAAACTGATCAAAGCTGTGTGCTGATCGACTGCGGATTTACGATTAAAGAAACCGAGCGGCGCATGGCGAGATTAGGTCGCTCACCAACGGATTTGGCCGCCATCCTCGTTACCCACGAACACAGCGACCATATCAAAGGTGTGCTGCCACTGGCTCGAAAATACAAATTGCCGGTGTACTGCAGCTACGGCACCGGCGAATATGGGCAGATCCGGCTGTCTCACCATTGGAAAAATTTAGCGCTGGGTATCGCAATAGATATCGGCGGAATTTCGGTGACGCCAGTAGCCGTCCCTCATGATGCGCGTGAACCCTGTCAATTTGTGTTCAGATACCAAAAAAAAACATTTGGGCTGCTCACGGATTTAGGTAGTATTACGCCCTTCGTTCGGGAGCACTATCGGCGCTGCGACGCCTTGCTTTTAGAATGCAATCACGACGTGACCATGTTGGCCAACGGCCCTTACCCGTACTCATTGAAGCAGCGGGTTGGTGGCGATTGGGGGCATTTGAATAATCAGCAGGCGGCGAGCTTGCTGGCAGAGGCTGAGGTTGGCCATTTGCAGCATGTGGTAATGGCCCACTTGAGCGAGCAGAATAACACCCCCGCTTTGGCGAGGGCGGCAATAGAACCAATGTTGGCAAACAGTGACGCGCTGCTGTCTGCCGATCAAGATGCCGGTTTCGACTGGCTTGAAATAGCGTGATCATCTTGTGCTAATGAGGCAAACCATGGAAAAACGCGAAGAGTTGTATTCCGGCAAGGCAAAATCAGTTTATAAAACTGATGATCCTGACCGTTATATCCTCAATTTCAGAAACGATACCTCGGCCTTTGATGGCTTGCGGGTAGAACAGCTGGATCGCAAGGGCATGGTGAACAATAAGTTCAATGCTTTCATTATGCAGGCACTCCAAGCGGCGGGTATCCCAACCCATTTCGAAAAGCTGCTGTCAGACAACGATGCCCTAGTTAAAAAGCTGGATATGCTGCCCATCGAATGCGTGGTTCGCAATATCGCTGCGGGTTCGATTGTGAAGCGCTTGGGTGTGGAAGAAGGCAAGGAATTAAACCCACCGACCTTTGAAATGTTCCTAAAAAATGACGCGCTGCACGACCCAATGATTAACGAATATCACATCCGTTCATTCGGTTGGGCGAATGATGCGCAGTTAGATCGCATGAAGGAATTGACCTTCAAAGTGAACGAGGTGCTTAAAGCGATGTTCGCTGAGGCGGGCATGTTATTAGTTGATTACAAACTTGAGTTTGGCGTGTTCAGCGACGGTGAAATCCATTTAGGCGATGAATTCTCTCCAGATGGCTGTCGTTTGTGGGATGCGGATACCCGTGAAAAACTCGATAAAGACCGCTTCCGCCAGGGCTTAGGCAATGTGGTTGAGTCCTATGAAATCGTTGGCCGTCGCTTGGGCATAGATTTCGACGCTTGATAGTTGAAAGCCGCCGATCTTAGGATATTGTCATAAAAGCACAGTATCCTAGGGCGCACCCTTCTTAAATGAGCAAATCTAACTCGTTATGACTAGATTACGCCCTCAACATCGCATACCGCTGCTGGCAGTCTTATTGCTCTGCTTAAGCTGGTCTATGTGGTTGCAGGGCAATCATGTACACATTGCCGAACACACGGCGATTGATGCCTGTGTGGTGTGCCATTATGGCGCGGCGGCCTTGCCGTCCACCCCAAACAGCCTCCAGTTGGCGCCTTCGTCTATTGCCCTTGGCACGGTCTCGCCGATTGTCGCCGCGGTGCCGCAGGTCAATTTACGTCCTCCTACACGTGCTCCACCTTTACATCCCCTCGTTTAAAACCCAAAAAATCAGATTTGCTAGTCACGTAAGTTTGCCATTGTGCTGAGCTTAATTGGCTGCGGCGTGGACTCAGATCCATGTACGCGATGGTGAATTTCTGAATCACATAACTTCGGCCGCATCACGCGTCGAAGGCGAGAAATTGATACGCGGGATGTTAGTCATGAAAAAATATTTTTTACCGCCATTGCTGGCCATTGCTGCTGCGCCGGTATTCGCCGCAGACAGTAAGCGTATGGAACATGTATTGGTGACCATGCCAATACATAAAAAGGAAGCGCAAACCGCGCTGCCAGTTACGGTACTGGATGGCGAAGAACTTAAAAGGCAGGCCGCGGCGACGATTGGCGAAACCTTAAATAATTCACCCGGATTGAGCAGTGCAAGTTTTGGCCCCGCCGTAGGGCAGCCGGTTATTCGAGGCCAGCAGGGGCCACGGGTACAAGTATTGCAAAATGGGCTGCCAGCCTTGGATGTGTCAACGAATAGCGCCGATCATGCGGTATCAGTGGAACCGATACTCGCGGACAGTATTGAGATACTGCGGGGGCCTGCGACTATGCTTTACGGCGGTGGTGCTATTGGCGGTGTGATTAATGTGGTGGATGGTCGTATTCCTGCGAAAGCGATAGACGGCGTAAACGGTGTTGCTGAACTTCGCAGTGGCAGTGTTGATGATGGCCGTAGCGGCGTATTTAGGGTCGATGCTGGTGATGGTCGCTGGATGCTGCATATTGATGGCTTGTACCGCGACTGGTCAGAGCCAGATATCCCAGGGTTTGCGATTAATCCGCGCAATGTAGACGATATCGAAGAGAACACCGAGGGTAGTATTGGCAATGCCAGCGGCAGAACCCGCCGTGTGACCGTGGGTAGCAGTTATCATTTTGACGACGGTTATTGGGGGCTGAGTTACACCGAGTTGAGTAATCAGTACGGTATTCCCTCGGGCGTTCACCATCATGAGGAAGATCATGACCACGATCATGACGAGCATGAACACGGAGAACATGAGGAAGAGGGCGTAAGCATCGTTA
Organism: Zhongshania marina; assembly: GCF_002915595.1. Taxonomy (GTDB): domain Bacteria; phylum Pseudomonadota; class Gammaproteobacteria; order Pseudomonadales; family Spongiibacteraceae; genus Spongiibacter; species Spongiibacter marinus_B. Next base: position 51,328 of record NZ_PQGG01000021.1, on the reverse strand, counting down.
TCGATCAAACGCGCTGGGACATGGCTGGCGATCTACATTTTGATGGGCTTATCGATATTATGCGCTGGCGTATGAGCTACAGCGACTATCAGCATCAAGAAGTGGAATCTAGTGGGGAAGTGGGCACCACCTTTAATAAAGAAGCCTGGGCGGGACGTCTAGAACTGACACACAAACCGTGGGGACCGTGGCACGGTGTGTGGGGCCTGCAGTGGCTCAATGCTGACTTCTCTGCCCTCGGTGAGGAGGCTTTTGTTCCAGAAAATACCACGCGATCTATCGGCTTGTTTTGGCTAGAAGACTACCACGCTAATAAATGGTCGATAGAGGCGGGAATGCGTGTCGATATTGAGCGTTTAGAGATAGCGCACGCCATTAGCGATGATCAGGAGGAGACAAGTTATAGCGCGTCTCTAGCGGGTATATACGATGTAAACGAGATTTGGAGCTTGTCATTGGCATTGTCTGAATCCCAGCGGGCACCCAACGCGGAGGAGCGCTTTTCAAACATTGGCAATGATGAAGACCATTACGTTGTACACGGCGCAACAGGTGCTATTGAGGTGGGTGATGCCGATTTAACGAACGAAAAATCGCGCAATGCAGATTTTATTATTCGGGCTGACTTTGCTGCAGTGACAGCTAAATTGACCTTATTCCACAATCAGTTTACTGATTACATCTACCTAGATAATAGCGGTACCCAAATAGACGAGACCGACGTTCTGCAATACCGTCAGCAAGATGCGGTGTTTGAGGGTGTCGAATATGAGTTGAATTATCGCTATACACCACAAGGCGCAGCGCATTCGTATCAGCTGAGTGTGTTCGGTGATCGAATCAATGCCGAGTTCGATGATGGTGAAGACGTGCCCCGTCTACCGCCGGCTCATGATGGTCTTAGCATCGGGTGGGATTGGCGGAACTGGCAGGCGGATATCAGCTATATTCATGCGCAGGCGCAAAGCCAAGCGGGTTTAAATGAGTCGTCTACTGCTGGATACAATCGTCTTGATGCCAGCGTGTCACGTCGTTTTCAGTTTGCTGGGACTGAATGCTCAATTTCCTTAAAAGGACGAAATCTGGGCGATGAAGAAATACGAAGCAGTTCGTCGTTTATTCGCGATTACGCGCCAGAGGCGGGGAGAAATATCGAACTTGCAATCGGTTTTCAATTTTAATAAATAGCTGAAATTCTGCCTAAACCCGTTAGCGGTGGGCTTTTCCGTATTTAGAAAAGTTTTTAGATTTTTATCGCTATGTGAAAATGTCGCATATTTTATCAATTGCGGAACATTCGCCATCAGTACCTTGTCAGATTAGCTGAATACGGAAGTAAGAGGTGCATTAAATTTGCGTTTTTAAATTCTATTTTCAGCTGTTTAAGGGAGTGAAAGAGCATGAATAAAGATCAGGCCGAGGGTCGTTGGCGTGAATTTACCGCGAAAGTTAAGCAGCAATGGGGCGATCTAACGGACGACGAGGTATTGCAGGCAGAAGGTAATATCGACGCGATCGCAGCTAAAATTCAGCAAAAATACGGTGACTCTAAAGAGGCCGTTGCCACTAAGCTGAATCAACTTATGGAGAAATTTGAAAAATGAAAAATTTACTTAAAGGTATGACGTCTACACAAAGCAATAAGTTACTAGTTGCCTTCTTTTTATTGGCAAGTACCGTATTTGCAGTGAGTGCTTGTGAGAAACAAGGGCCCGCAGAAAAAGCGGGAGAAAGTATCGATCAAAGCATGGAAAGCGCGAAAGATTCCTATAAAGAAGGCGTTGAAGAAGTTAAGGATGAAGTGGATGATCACAGCTAATCCTATTTAAGGTTTAGCCGAAGTGAGCGTGAATTTTATTTTACTCACTTCTTAAAAGCCGGCTGATATGACGCATTTACTGCGATCATCAATCAGTCGGCTTTTTTATTGGGTATACGAAAGCGTCCGCCGTACAATAAGCCATAAATTGTAATGCTATTAGGAGTTTTAGTGCCGTCGTATTCTACCCGTCTTGATCGGTTTATTAGTGCAAATATCGGCGTGAAGCGTGGCGATGTTCGGCTATTGCTGGCGGCTAAGCGGGTGACAGTAGACGGTGTGGTGGCGACTGATATTGCGCAAGCCATTGGTCAATTTTCGCATGTTAGTGTAGATGATAAAGTCTTGCAGGCCACGCGCCCACGTTATTTGATGATGAACAAACCTGCAGGTGTGGTCAGCGCGACAAAAGATGAACACCATACTACGGTGATTGATTTACTCCCTGCCGCTGAGCGCGAAGGACTGCATATTGCTGGGCGCTTAGATTTTAATTCAACGGGCTTATTGCTACTTACCAACGACGGATTGTGGTCGCGTCGTTTGAGTCTGCCGGAGCGTAATATCGCTAAAGTGTATACTGTTACCGTCGCAGAAGTATTACATCGCGATTATATTGAGGCGTTTGCGGCGGGAATGTACTTTGAGTATGAGGGTATCACCACTCGCCCTGTAGAATTAGAAATACTTAGCGATTATGTCGCTAAACTCAGTTTAACTGAGGGGCGTTATCACCAGATCAAGCGTATGTTTGGCCGTTTTCAAAATGAAGTGCTGAGCTTGCATCGCGATGCCGTTGGGCCGCTAAAATTAGACCCGCAGCTACTAGCTGGCCAAAGCCGTCATTTAAGCGCTAATGAGCTGAGCAGTCTGGCTAGAATTTAAAACCCCTGTCGTTGCACTAGCTCTAAAAATCTTATTTTATACGCCACAATTAATATACGCCTGATTTATTTTGGAGCTCACCTCAGCTATGGCTGATTTACCTATTCAATCTGTTATTCCTGATATTCGCTCAGCGCTTGCTACGGGGAATGAGCTGGTCTTAGAGGCGCCGCCAGGGGCGGGTAAAACCACGGGCGTGCCATTGGCATTGCTGGAGGAGTCATGGCTGGGGAGTCAGCGTATCGTCATGTTGGAGCCTCGCCGTATAGCGGCGAAATCTGCTGCGGAACGAATGGCTGAGCTACTGGGTGAGCGTGTTGGCGTCACAGTAGGCTACCGTATGCGCATGGAAACCCTTGTTAGCCAAACGACACGAATTGAGGTGGTGACGGAAGGTGTTCTCACCCGTATGTTGCAGGACGATCCTTCATTGGATGGGATTGGCCTACTGATTTTTGACGAATTCCACGAGCGCAGTCTTGATGCTGATCTTGGCTTAGCCTTAACACTGGAAAGTCGCAAGTTATTTGGCGACTTACGCAATGCTCCGCTGAAGTTATTATTAATGTCGGCCACCTTGGACGGTAGTCGGGTATCGGAATTACTTAATGGCGCGCCAGTGGTGCGTAGCCTTGGTAGGCAATTTCCTGTTGCAATACGTTATGGCGAGGCCTATCGCCCAAACCAATTTTTAATTGAGCGCGTATGCGTTGCCGTTCGCCAAGCTTTAGCCGAAAACTTGGGTAGCATCCTAGTGTTTTTGCCAGGGCAGGCAGAAATACGGCGCTGTTTCGCAGTGCTCTCTGTAGAGTACCCATCGGAATCGGTAATATTTGCGCCGCTATACGGAGATTTAAGTCTTGCCGAGCAGCGCCGCGCAATAGCGCCTAGCCCTTCTGGTGTTCGCAAAGTGGTTTTGGCAACGAGTATCGCTGAGAGCAGTTTAACAATTGATGGTATCAGCGTTGTGGTGGATTGCGGTTTGTCACGGGTGCCGAGTTTTGATCCGAGGACGGGCATGAGTCGCTTGGATACTCGCCGTCTTTCCCGAGCTTCGGCAGATCAGCGTGCAGGTCGCGCGGGACGTTTAAGTGAAGGTGTATGTTATCGGCTGTGGAGCGAAGCGCAGAATAATGAGTTATTGGCGTTTAGCGAGCCGGAAATTGCGCAGGCAGATTTGGCGAGCTTATGTTTGCAAATACTGCGTTGGGGTATTGATGACGCGGCGAAATTACGCTGGATGGATCCACCGCCCGCAGCGGCATTTCAGCAAGCAGTGGATTTGCTTTTAAAATTGGGTGCAGTCACTAAAGTGAATGGGCTGGTGAGCATAACAGCCCATGGCGAGGCGATGGCCGGTCTGCCGGTGCACCCTCGTTTGGCGCATATGTTGTTAAAAGGTCAGGCCCTAGGTAGTGGGGTATTGGCTTGTGAATTGGCGGCAATTTTGAGTGAGCGGAGTTTTGGTCCCAAAGATAATGCAGATATCCAACTGAGATTAGCGATGATGCGTGGAGAGTTCCATGTCGATCGCCAATCTCAGGGCCTTGTCGCAAGGCTTAAAAAGCAGCAACAGCAATTTTTGCGGCTATTGTCTAAGCATGGCGGCTCAGATAAAACGACGCTTGAGTTTGATGTTGATGTTGATGTTGATGTTGATGCTGGTGTGCTGCTGGCTTTTGCGTATCCTGACCGCATTGCAAAGCAGCGTCGTGAGCGTGGCAGCGACTATGTTTTAAGTAATGGCCGCGCTGCGAGTTTACAGATAGCGGATGGCCTGAATTATTCGCTGTATCTTGTTGCTGCTTCTCTTGGTGGCGTGGCGGGGAATCGTAGCGATAGCATTTATTTGGCCGCCGCACTAGACAGCCGTCATTTTGAAGGGGCCTTGGCTGATATGGTGACGACCCAATGTCATGCAGAGTGGGATGAGACCAAGGGGCGTTTTATTGCTGAGCGGCGCTATAGTCTTGGTGCTATCGTCTTGAAAAGTGAAACGCTCCGTGATGTGTCGGCGGAAGAGCAGCGCGCAGCCTTGCTAGACTTTGTACGCAGGCGCGGTTTAGGCGTTTTCGAATGGTCCGAGCTAGTTCAGCAGTGGCGTGCGCGGGTGAGTTTATTGGGCCGTATTGATTGTGCGCCGGGAAATTGGCCAGATGTTAGCGACGAGGGCCTACTCGCCACATTAGATGTGTGGTTGTCACCGTATCTTGATGGCGTAAATTCATTGCAAGGAATTAAGCGCCTAGATTTAAGCCGTATATTGGCTTCCTTATTGGATTGGCCTCAGCAGCAGGCCTTGAACGCTTTGGCGCCGGAGTCTTTTGTTGTTCCCTCAGGATCAGCCAGAAAAATAGATTACTGCCAGTCACCGCCTGTGTTGGCGGTGAAGTTGCAGGAAATGTTTGGTTGCCAGGACACCCCTACGATAGCTAACGGCAGACAAGCTTTGACGGTGCATCTATTGTCTCCAGCGCGTAGACCCTTGCAGGTAACCCAAGATCTTGCGGGTTTTTGGCGAGGCAGTTATCAGGACGTTAAAAAGGAAATGAAGGGGCGCTATCCAAAACATCCCTGGCCTGATGATCCGACAACCGCTGTTGCCACAGCCCGTCTAAAACCTAAGCCGACCTAAAATGGTAAAATTCCTGCCCATAAAAAAGCCCCGTTAGCTTGCGCTACGGGGCTTTGCTTTCTGGCATATTTCAGCCAAGGAGCTTAGAAGCGAACTGCTGCGCCAATAAGGATGCCATCTGAGTCGACGTCTCCGCCGCCATTGATTTCAGTGCTTTCGTCAAAGATGCTTGCGTATAGCTCAACCTGCGGACTTGGGAAGAAGCTAGCATCTAGGCTGATAGCGTCGCTAGAAACGTCGCCAACATCGGTAATACCGGCACTTAAACCAAGGCCAAACATATTGTTGAAGTAGTAGGTGCCGCCAACAGAGATTTGGTAGCCGCTGTCGTCGTCAGTGTCGACATAGCCGACTGCTACGTCATAGCCAACTGAAGCACCCTGATTCAGCGCATTCACGCCGTGGAGCGTAACGTCGAGGTAGTCTACGTCAGCATTGTCGTCGTCTTCAGTAGAGTAGCTTACAACGACATCAGTTGTGTCGTTGATATACGTACCCACGCCGACACGAATGGTATCCACGTCTGCAAGTCCGGTGTCTACGGTTGACCAATCAGCTTCGATGATGAGGTTGCTGCCAGTAACAAAACGACCGCCAATATTGGTGGTTTCTATGTCGTCAGCGCCTGCAAAGTCTGGCTCGATGCTAAGAAAAGTAAAATCTACGAAAGAAGATTTGTCGAGGAAGCTGGCTTCTGCGAGTGGGCCTTTGCTGGTGTCTACCTTGTCAAAGTGGAATTCACCACCAACACCGAAACCGTCGTAATCAGTACCGCCGATTTCGCCACTGGTGTAAACGCCGCCGAGTTCAAATTGATAATCTGCGTATGCTTGACCTGCTGCTGCCAAGGCGATGGCACTTGCTAATACAATCTTTTTCATTTGAGTCACTCCCCGTAAGAACTGATCACCACGATAAATCTCGTCTGTGACACAGCTATTTCCATTGTGTGATGTTTTTATATTTTCCATATTTGATGCACCAAGATAATGCGTTTGCGTTATTTCGGTGCGATCACGGCTGAGGTTAACACAGTAGTTTGGGCGTAGGGAGTGGGGCAAGCTTGGTATTATTGCCGCAAATCTGGCCAGAAATAATTTATTTTTGGCTGCCGTAATGTTGATATTGGGCTAAGACCTCATCCATCTCTTGCTTGCTTAGTAGAGTTGGGCCGCCGCTCTGTAGACTAAAAAAATAGTTCGCAGCCAGTGCTTCTACTTCCTTTGCTAGGGCAAGCGCTTTGCCGGGGTTGCTGCCATAGGCAATTTGTCCGTGGTTAGCTAATAGGCAGGCTTTGCGGTTACGGAGTGCTTTGCTAACAAGGCGAGACAGTTCTTCACTGCCGTAGAGGGCGTAGGGTGCGCAGGGTATAGAGTCGCCCCCAGCCACGGCGACCATGTAGTGGAATGCCGGTATTTCTCTGCGCTGACACGCCAGCACAGTGGCGTAGCTGGAATGGCAATGTAGCACGCCACCAGCATTGGGGTGATCTTGATAAATTTGCCAATGCATACGCCATTCGCTGGAGGGCTTTAATTGCTGCTTGGCAATTTCCCCTTCCGGAGTGATATAGACCAAATCAGAAGGGCGTGTATTGGCGGCAATTTGGCCGGTGGCGGAAATTAGCATACCGCCATCACGGGTCTTGACTGAGACATTACCACTGGCGCCAGGGCTAAGTTGCGCGCTAGCCATGTCGTGCAAGGCTGCGACGAGCTGAGCGCGCTCCTGACGGAATTCCATTAGGCGGCGTCTCTAAGTGCCTGAATGCGCTTTTCTAATGGTGGATGAGAGCTAAATAAAGCCGCTAAGTCGGTTTTCTTTTGACTGCTGATGGCGAGCGCTGTTAATTCGCCAGGCATATCGACCGGCAATTCCTGTTGGGATTGCAGGCGTTGAAGCGCGGCTATCATATCGTTGCGGCCTGCTAGGCTGGCGCCAGCGGCATCCGCGCGGAATTCACGCCAGCGCGAAAACCACATGACAATGGTTGAGGCGAGAATGCCCAACACCATTTCAGCAATGAAGGTAGTGATGTAAAAGCCAATGCCGTGGCCGCGCTCTGTTTTAAATACCGCGCGATCTACGGTATGGCCAATAATGCGGGCAAAGAACATCACAAAGGTATTTACCACGCCTTGGATAAGGGTAAGTGTAATCATATCGCCGTTAGCGACGTGGCCAATTTCGTGGGCGAGTACGGCGCGGACTTCATTGGGCTTCATTTGTCTGAGCAGACCCTCTGACACCGCGACCAAGGCAGAATTTTTGTTCCAGCCGGTTGCAAAGGCATTGGCCTGTGGCGACGGAAAAATACCGACTTCGGGCATGCCAATACCGGCTTTTTGAGCAAGTTCGGCGACGGTTTCTAGCAGCCAGCGCTCATTGTTGTTGCTAGGTTGGGTGATGATTTGGGTATGAGTGGCGCGTTTTGCCATCCACTTAGATATAAACAGCGATACCAGCGAGCCGGCCATGCCGAATACTGCGCAGAAAACCAATAGTGAGCCCAAGTCGAGGTCAACGCCGTTTTGGGCCATGATACTTTCGACGCCAAGCAGGCTAAGGGTAATACTTGCTACTAGAACAATGGCCATATTGGTGGCCAAGAACAGTAAGATACGCATCATTTGCTAGGTTTCCGTTTAATTGATACTGCCTATTAGATGGAGTTCAATGCTCGCAGTTTCAAGTTACAGAATAAGATTTTCGTCTTTATCTGTTGCAGAAATATCGCTCTCGGAATCTTCCTGTGTAGGCTCAGTTGGCTGGTCGATGTTGTTTTCGGCGTCGCCCAGTAAATCTTCGTGCTGGCTCATAATTGGCGGGCCAGCCTCAACCTTTGGGTGCGCGGTCTCGTCGGTTTCGCATTCAAGTGGATGTGCGCGTAGCTCAATATTTTTGCTGCTTTGTTCAAATACCACATTGATTGCCTCATCGCGGTGTACCGTGCGGTACAGTACGCGTTTATCTCGGCCGTCAACCCATTCAAGTTGTTTGCTGAGGTAGTGCCCGTGCTGGTTTTGAATAACAAATACAGTTGCCATTGGTGCCTTAACTAATCGTAAAAATATGACGTGAAAAAGTGATTTTATCGCGTTTGCCGCGCAGCTTGAACTGAGACGTGTTCATCCATGCCGCTCGTCGAGCAAAACGTCTTTGGCATGATTGATTTGGCTGGCTAAAAAGTCATTGCCGCCGCGATCTGGGTGAAACTTCTGCATAAGCTTGCGGTGGGCGCTAATAATCTCTTCTTTGCTAGCGCCTTCCTCTAAACCGAGGGTGGAAAGGGCTTGCGCCTTGTTCATGGGTGCCGTAGCGGCCTTAGATTGCTCGCTGCCAGCTTTGCTCTCTTGTTTATTCGACGCTAAGCGCTGATAGGCGTATTTCAATGCTAGTTGGCGTACAAAGGGGAGTGCGCCGCCAATGACGCCGGCAATCCACGGTACTCGCCCAGTGAGTGACAGTAACACCAAGGCAGCAGCGCCAAGGCCAATGACGAGGGTCATGTAATAGGCGCGCCGCTCTTTGGCGGGCTTGAGCTGTACGAATTTCACAAAGCGGTATAAACCGTACAAAACCAGGGCGGCGAAAAGTAAACGAATAATCATCTTAATCCTTATAGCGAGGGTGCTTGTTGTTATGCCTGCCATCGCAGATTTTAGCTGTGCTAAAGTATATAGGCTTGTGGCTTACATACCCACTATTGCAACCACTTCGCCAATATGGATTTAAAAATGGCCTCTGGATTTTCCCCTGCCCAGCGTTTTGTGCTTTTTCAATCGCTCTATCAAGCCAGTCAATCAGGTGATAATAATTGGGATCAGCTTGTTGCCCTATTGAGTAAGGGGCAGCGGGCCGCCCAGCGCGCCCAGCTCGATAGTGTTGCGGCGCAGTTTGCCGATGGTCAGCGAGTGGTGATGGACGAGCTGCGAGAGGGCGGTGTTTTTCTAGAGTGGGAGTTGCAGTTCCTAAAGCTGGGGCTTGCGGTGGGGGATCTTGCAAAAATGTATCTGCGTCTTGCTGAACATTACCGTTTGCAAGCAGAGTTTCAGCAGAATTTTAGCCGCCATCTACGCTGGCCTTTGATTATCACTGCTGCGTTTGCACTGCTATTGCCGTGTTGGGGCTTGCTGGTTGGCACGTTTGATTGGGGAGTCGCTGGTCTTGCGGGTCTACTGGGTTTGCTGCCCCTTGTATTGGTATATGGTGTATTGAAGCTGGCGCCACGCTTTTACTTAATTCGGCGTGTGAGCGCAGAGCTCGGTTTGCGCTTACCGGGGCTGGGTAAGGCTTTAATGCAGTATCAAAGCTATCACTATATGAATCATTTGGCAGATTGTATTGGCGCCGGTTTTAGTTTGCCTCAATCGTTAAAGCAGTCTGTCCGACGCTTACCACAGGCGTCAATAAACAGGCGGTATTACAAGTTGGCTGCGGATGTGGAGGGGGGGGAGTTATTTTCCACTGCGTTGTTACGCAGTGGAATTCTAGAGGGGGTGACCTTGCCACCGGTGTCTAAAATGGGTGATGCCAAACAAGTGCCAGCCCAATTGGGCTTGGCTATACATCGTGTTTGTGAAGATCAGGTGGCGTTTTGGTCTGCTTATTTGCCGTGGTTATTACTGGGTTTGCTTCCGTATGTCGCCGTGCTTAATGCATGGTTTCTCGGCCGCTAAGCTGCTCCAGTTCTTTTACATAGTGGCGGCGATCTGACAACTCGCTTTCTATTGCAAAACGTTCGGTATTGCTCTGCCATTCGGCGTTTTTCAGTAATTCCCACAATTTACGACTGCATAAATTTTTTACATTCATCTCATTACTTTGCTTATTCATTCTCTTCTCCTTCGCGCTCTCTGCGCCTTCTTCCGTCATCAATATCTGTCTTACTTCGGTATTCTGTTACCGCTGACTACTATCTCTGTTGTCTGTGACAGCCTTATGACAAGACTATTTTCTTGCCTAAAAACTCTGAGATTTACTGACCGATTATGGTGCGACTTTGAAATCTTTAGTCGCGGAGGTCATCAAGATCGATGACTTCTGGTAAACCTTGGTGGGGTAAATTGCAGAAAGTCATAGTATCTTGAGCAATTGATCTTAACTATTGGTGTTAACACCTAATGTGCTGACATCCAGAGTACGCGGGGTTTTGCGAGGATTTAGCTGCCCTTACACGATTGTTCTCAATTGCCTAAATCATTCTGTAAGCCCGTGGATTAATTACTTGAACCATCTTGGGCTTGCAAATCAGACACTATGAAGCTAGCAAAGTTCGCGCCAGTAAGTAAAGTGTTTTTACTCGAAGGATTGAAATAAATATCGAGAGCTAAGGAGAGGGTAGCTCGGCGCAGGGGCCGAGCTACAATCGAAGGCTTACTTAAAAGGTGAAGCGAATTCGCCAGTAGAAGTCGGCTTCGAAAGTATCTAGATCGTCGTTGTTGCTAACGTCATCGTAGACTGGCAGTGCAGCAACAAACTCGGTGAATAGATTGTCAGAGAATTCAATTCGCAATCTTACACCAGCGTCAGCAATGGCTTGTGTGTCGCCAAAGCTGCTACTGGCGTTGTTAAACCAAGTAGCGCCGTATTCAGCGAAGATCGATGGCGATATTTTGTACTCATTCCAATTGAAGGTTTTTTCCAAGGTCGCGTTGATATAATAACCTTCGTCACCTACAAGTACGCCTGGCAGATAAGCGCTCAGGGTATTCATACCACCCAGAACGAATTGCTGTTGCTGCGGAAGTTGCTCGTCGGCAAATTGCGCATTGGCTGCAAAGGACAGCAGTGTGTCTTCCGCAATTTGCACCATGTAGCGAGCATTCGCCTGCAGTGCTAGGAACTCAGCCGTGCGGGCCGCGGGAACAACATCTGGTATGGCTGTGCCGGGGAATTGTTGTGCAAATGCGGCTTGATACTCACCGTAGTTGTCAAGCGTGCCACCATCTCCGAAGCCTGCTAGGAAATTGATTCCCATATTCAGCTGCGCTCCCGGTAGCTCTTCTGTTTTATAGCGCGCTTTTTGGTATTTCAGACCAATATCGACGACTTGATAGGTTTCTTCTAGCAGCTTGCTACTGCTGCCAGCTTGCTCGACTACTGAGTCTACGTGTTCGACTTTTTCGGTTACTGAAAGACGAGAATCTACGCCGCTGAACAGAATCTGTTCACCTCGGAATGCCGCTTGCAGGATTTCGGCGTCTAGATTAACGGTGGTGACTGAGCTTGTTATGCCACAGCCGATTAAGCCGAGTATGCAAAGGCCTGTTTGAGTTTGGGCAACTTGTGGATCTCTGCTGTACTCAACGTAAGACAGGTCGATGCCGTAAAGTCCGCTAACAAAAGGGTGGTCTATGCTAAGGCTGAATTGGTCTAGGCTATCGCCATCACGTGATTCACCTAAGTCAGCGAATGTTGTTTGGTAGGCAAGTGATAATTCAGTGCCATTTTCGAAATCGTGTTTAATACCGGCCAAACCGAAGTAGCGGCCTAAGAAGCGGCTACCCTTATTGTTTGCTTCAAGAATGAAGTCGGTGCGGTCGTAGTTTTCTACAGCGGTTTTTGTCATAACTAGGGCAACGGCATTGTTGCCTGTTTCTTGGTAAGACATGCTGTATTCGTAGCCACCGCGTTCGGCTTTAAGATTAGCTAAGATACGCGCGCGGTCAAATTCAGAGATGCTTAGGTCGCTGTCGCCTGCTAAACCTTCAAAATACGGTTGAATCTCTGCATCGCCGCGTATTTCAGATAGGGTCAGTTGCTCAACAAATACGATAACGCCGTCGCCTTCGCGTGCGTAGCGAATTCTTACTAGCAGATGACCGCTTTGATAGTAACGCTTGGTGAGATTGATAATGCCTTCAGCGGGCGTTCTTGCGCTGCTGAGAATGTTTTTGACCTCGCTGTCAGCAAGGTAGCGGTTACCTAATACCCGAACATTGGTGCCGTTAATGGTTGCTGATAGCTCTGCCGCAGCGACGGCGCTATATGCGCTGACCTGTGCTGGTGTGGCGAGTTGTGGTGGCATTACGGGGGGCAAATCGATTGCCATGGTGCTCTCCCTAAAAAGTAAAATCTATTGACCCGCCAAATGGCGGGCCGTTGAGGTCTTTATTACTTGGTGTTGATAATGGTCAGTTCTACGCGGCGGTTTTCCGCACGACCAGCGTCAGTGTCGTTATTTGCTAGCGGCTTAGCTTCGCCGTAACCCTGTGCAACTAAGCGCTCGCCATTTACGCCACGGCCAGTTAGGTAGCGTTTGACTGACTGCGCGCGATTTTGAGATAGCGTCAGGTTGTAGTTGTCGCTGCCGATGGCGTCAGTGTGGCCAGACACTTCTATTTGCTCAGCGTCTGACTGCTGAATTACCGCAACGGCCTTATCTAAAATTCTTGTCGCATTGGCAGTTAAAATCGCGCTGTCAGTTTCGAAGAACACCCCATTCAAGCGTAGCGGAGCGGCTTCGCTTAAGTGGCAACCATTGGCAAGTACGGCACTGCCAATGGGCGTATCTAGGCATTCGTCTTGTTCGTCGCAAACACCGTCGATATCGAGGTCGGCGCAACTCCCGTCACTATTTGGCTGTGGGTCCATGCCGTCGCGGTCTAGCAGGGCAAGCAGAGCTGGTTGATCAAATGGGCCATTACCTAGGCCACCTGCAAGACCGCCGTTGCTATTGCCGCCACCGCCAAGTGCGTCGTTTACAATGCCATTACCATCGCTGGTATTGGTGTCATTATTAGTGAGGGCGTCTTCTAGGCTGCCACCGGTAAGGTCGGCTACTGCGCCGTCTAGCGGATCGGTGATGGGGCCTGCCATATCTAAAATGGGTTCAGTCACTGGTGAAAGTGCATCAATCAATGCTTCGCCAACTTCATTGTCAACGACTTCTGTAGCGGGGTCTAAGCCTTGATCAAGACTGTCGATGACTGGCTCTATCGCGTCGCCAACTAGTTCAGTTACGGGTTCTAATGGTGATGTTTCGTCGCCATTGCCTTCGCTACCACCTAGCAAGTCATTGACGATGCCGTCGCCGTCAGAGGTGTTGTCATCGTTGTTGGTCAACGCATCTTCGACGCTGCCGCCGGTCAGGTCAGCAACAATGCCGTCGACGGGATCGGTAACAGGTTCTGCTGCATCAAGCAGTGGATCAACAACAGGACTTAGTGCGTCTAGTAGCGTCTCGCCAACTTGGTCATCGACGGCGTCGGTGACTGGGTCAAGCGCGGTGTCGACAGCAGAAATTAAGCTGTCAATAGAGTCACCTAGTGGGCCAGTGATGGGCTCTAATGCAGAGCTTTCTCCCGCTTCTGTTCCGCTGTCAGCGTTTTCATTACCACCACCTAACAAGTCGTTTACTAGGCCGTTACCGTCAGCGGTGTTGTCGTCATCGTTAGTTAATGCGTCTTCTAGGCTGCCACCGGTTAAGTCATTAACAATGCCATCAACAGGGTTGGTTATTCCTGCAAGGGCTTCTAACGCTGGGTGAATGACAGGAGAGAGTTCTTCGAGAATTGGCTCTACAAGTTGATCATCAACAACGTCTGTAAGTGGATCTAAGCCGGTGTCAATTGCATCAACAAACGTCACCAAGCCAGCGCCAAGTGAAACGGTAACGGTGCTAAGTGGTGAGGTTTCGTTGCCATCGCCGGCGCTGGATGAATTAGGGCCGCCGAGTAAGTCGTTAACAATCCCATCGCCGTCAGAGGTGTTGTCGTCAGAGTTTGTTAGGGCATCTTCAAGGCTGCCGCCGGTGATGTCTGCAAGTAACCCATCAACAGGGTCAGTTGCGGGCTCTAAATTTGCAAGGACTGGGTCAATGACGGGAGCTAGGGCATCCAGTAAAGGTACACCGACATTGTCATCAATAGCATCGGTTACTGGGTCTAAGGCCATGTCTACGGTGCTAACTAGATTGTCCAAAGAGTCGCCGAGGGGGGCGGTAATTGGCGCTAGAATCGAGGCCTCTCCAGCCTCTGTGCCACTGGCACTGTTAGCCGACTCACCACCGAGAAGGTCATTTACGACACCATTGCCATCGGCGGTATTGTCATCGTTGTTGGTTAGTGCATCTTCAACGCTGCCGCCGGTAAGGTCGGCGACAAGTCCGTCTACTGGATCGGTAACCGGTTCAATCGTCTCAAGTAATGGGTCTAAGCCAGGTGCAAGGGCATCTAGAATGGGTTCAAGCAATTGATCATCGACCACATCAGTTAATGGGTCGAGTCCAAGGTCTAGAGCGCTAACAAGGGGTTCTAGCGTTGCGCCCAAGCTTGCGCTAATAGAGCCAAGCGGAGAAACCTCGCCTGCTTCGGTGCCGCTGCCAGGCACTTTGGGGCCACCAAGTAGGTCGTTAACAATGCCATCACCATCTGCGGTGTTTTTGTCGATATTCGATAAAGCGTCGCTCACGCTGCCGCCAGTAAGGTCGGCAACAATGCCATCAATCGGATCAGTAATGGGTACTAGCGCGCTGAGTAGTGGGTCAGTGACGGGCGCGAGCGCACCTAATAAAGGAACACCGAGTTGATCGTCAATAGGATCAGTAAGCGGGTCGAGAGTGATATCGATCGCGTCCACTAATGGAGCTAGTGAATCACCGAGTGGTTTAGTAATTGGAGCAATTATGGATTTGCTGTTTTCAACGCCTTTTGGATTTCTAGGGGCAAGCAAGGCGCCGATATTGACGATTCTGGTGAGTTCTTGTGCGTTTACAGGCGCGCTTACTGTTAGGTTGGCTGCAGCCGATAATATGATTACGGACGCGAGTCCTGTAGGCGGTCGTAAATTCATCATATTTTTCATCCTGAGTAGTCAATAGAGCCGATTTCTATGCAGTTGGTTACTGTTAGTAACCAAATTGGGTGTGGCTTAGGTTTTGTGGTGTGCATTATAGATGTGCACTTATCTCAGTATAAGCACATATTGTGTGAATAATGTGTCGTGGTGAGTGGTATTTTGTGATGTGGGTCACAGGAATTTCTGAAATTCGACGATTTGCTAAAATGTTACCGATAAATCTAACGCCAATTTTAAGCTTTGATGCTCAAAACGGAAATGGGCTTGCTTAAGTCCATTTCCGTGTTCACCGTGTATGCCTTTAAATATTTTTATTATTCAAAGTGCGAACTTGGTTTAGCTATCAATAACCGCGTCAACAAAGTAGTGATCTACACCATTAACACGCTCTTTAACTAAGCCGTGACAGTCTGTTTCAAACCCTGGGAAGCGGGAATTAAAGTCACGCACAAATTGCAGATAGCGAACGATGGTTTTATTAAAGCGTTCGCCGGGTATTAGTAGCGGGATGCCTGGTGGATAGGGTGTCACCAGCATCGCTGTAATACGGCCTTCTAATTCATCAATAGCAACACGCTCTACTTGGCGGTGAGACATTTTTGCCCAAGCGTCGGCGGGGATCATCGCCGCTTCCATTTTGGACAAATACATATCGGTAGTGATGCGGGCGAGATCGTACTCTTTGTATACATCGTGAATATTGCTACACAAGTCGCGCAGCCCTACTTTGTCGTACTGGGGATATTTGGCCGCGAATTGCGGCATTACCCGCCACAGCGGTAGATTTTGATCGTAGTCATCTTTGAATTGCTGTAGCTCGGTTACCATCGAGTTCCAGCGGCCCTTGGTGATGCCGATAGTGAACATGATGAAGAAAGAGTACATGCCGGTCTTTTCAATGATGATGCCGTGCTCAGCGAGGTACTTGCTAACGATAGACGCTGGAATACCGATATCGTCAAAGTTGCCATCCACGTCCAAACCAGGAGTGATGATGGTTGCCTTGATGGGGTCGAGCATATTGAAGCCAGACTCGATCTCGCCAAAGCCATGCCAGCTGTCGTCGGAGTGAATGACCCAGTCGTCGCGATCGCCAATACCCTCTTCGGCAAGGGTTTCTGGCCCCCACACGCGGAACCACCAGTCGTCGCCATAATCGGCGTCGACTTTTCGCATGGCGCGGCGGAAATCCAGTGCTTCTAAAATAGATTCTTCTACTAATGCCGTGCCGCCGGGCGGCTCCATCATTGCTGCAGCCACGTCGCAAGACGCGATAATGGCGTACTGCGGGCTCGTAGAGGAGTGCATTAGATAGGATTCATTAAAGCGGTGGGTATCAAGTTTCCGCTGGCTGCCATCCTGCACCAAAATTTGTGAAGCCTGAGAAAGCCCTGCCAGTAATTTGTGGGTCGATTGAGTGGCGAAAACCAAGGTGTCGTCGGAGCGTGGGCGGCCGGCGCCAATCGCATGCATATTGTGATAGAAGGTGTGGAAGGCGGCGTGCGGCAGCCATGCTTCGTCAAAATGCAGGGTGTCTATGGTCGAGTCGAGAATGTCTTTGATCTCTTCGACGTTGTACACAATCCCATCGTAGGTACTTTGGGTAATGGTCAGGATACGTGGCTTTTTGTCTTCAGCATGACGGGCAAAGGGGTGGTCTTCGATCTTTTTCCGTATTGCCGCTGGATCAAACTCACTCTTTGGAATGGGGCCAATAATGCCGTAGTGATTGCGCGTAGGCATTAAGAATACCGGAATCGCACCGGTCATTATAATGCTGTGCAAAATTGATTTATGGCAGTTGCGGTCTACCACCACGATGTCGCCTGGAGCAACTGTTGAATGCCAAACGACTTTGTTTGAGGTAGATGTGCCGTTAGTGACAAAGAACAGGTGGTCGCAGCCAAAAATGCGCGCGGCATTGTTTTCGCTGGCGCTAACGGGGCCGGTGTGGTCGAGCAGTTGACCGAGCTCTTCCACCGCATTACATACGTCGGCACGTAGTAGGTTTTCGCCGAAGAACTGATGGAACATTTGCCCCACAGGGCTCTTTAAAAATGCCACGCCGCCGGAATGGCCGGGGCAGTGCCAAGAGTAAGAACTGTCGCTGGCGTAGTTCATTAGGGCTTTAAAAAATGGCGGTGCAAGCGAGGATAGATATTTATTGGCCTCGCGAATTATGTGTCGAGCAACGAATTCTGGGGTGTCTTCAAACATATGAATGAAGCCGTGCAGCTCGCGCAGAATTTCGTTGGGAATGTGTCGAGAGGTGCGGGTTTCGCCGTAAAGGAAAACCGGAATGTCGGTATTGCGTTGACGCACTGCGGTCATGAATTCGGCGATGGATTCTAATGCCTGGCTAACGGTCTCGTCGCTGCCGTCGCCAAACTCTTCGTCGTCGATAGACAGTATAAAGCAAGAGGCGCGGCTGGCCTGCTGGGCAAAGGCGGTGAGGTCGCCGTAGCTGGTCAGTCCAACTATCTCCATGCCCTCTTTGCTGATGGCATCGGCAAGATCGCGAATGCCTGAGCCTGAGATGTTTTCTGAGCGAAAGTCTTCGTCAATAATGACAACGGGAAAACGAAATTTCATTTATTTGGCCATTGTTGGTTTTCGGCTACACCCAGACTTGAGCTGGGCTCGTTTGCGTATTTTTTTACAGAGGCTGGCGGTGCCTAGCTCTGAATGGTGTTGCGCGCTGATTTTGAAACTTTTTTACGGTTTAGTCCCGTAATATTTCTACCCTAACAATAATCTGTGACAACTGTCAGCCATGCTGGTGCAATTTACGACAGGAATTGGGTGATTTTGATGACGGTTCGTCCTTGAATTAGAGCGCGGTATAGCATCATTGCGCTGCGGTGGAGCTACCCGTAGCGCAATGATGTTTAACCCAAGCTGTCCACAAGGTATTGCGGAAGGGCAAATGCACCTAGGTGGAGGGCAGGGTTGTAGTAGCGGGTTTTGATGCCGCTGTTGTTGAAACGCTCTGTCAGTACATCAAGCTTTAGCTCGCGGGCTGCGCTGCTGTCACATGCCCAAGCAAAAGTCATAATGCCGCCGACATAGCTTGGCACCGCCGCCGCGTAAAATGCAGTATCGGCAAACAGTGGCGACAGGCGCTTATGGGTGGTGCTTACTTCTTCAGGCTGCATAAAGGCCACGCCGTTCTGAGCAGCAAAGATGCCATTGGGGTTCAGGCAGCGCTGAATGCCTTGGTAGAACGGTGACGTAAATAACACCTCGCCGGGGCCGATAGGGTCGGTACTGTCAGACAGAATAACGTCAAATTTGCGCTCACATTGACTGACATAGTCGATGCCGTCGCCAATCATAATTTCGGCGCGGGGGTTGCTATAAGCGCCCGCTGAATGGTTTGGAAGGTACTCTACGCACATGTCGATGACTGCTTGGTCAATTTCAACCTGCACAACGCTTTCGACTTCAGGGTGCTTTAAAACTTCACGTAATAAGCCGCCATCACCGCCGCCAATAATAAGCACATTCTTTGCGTTGCCGTGGGCGAACAAAGGTGTGTGCGCCAGCATCTCGTGATAAATGAATTCATCGCGCTCGGTGGTTTGAATAATACCGTCGAGCGCCATCACCCGGCCAAAGCTGCCAGATTCAAATATGATCAGATGCTGGTGCTCAGTCTTGCTTTCAAACAAGACCTCGCGAATTTTAAAACCTTGGTGGTAGGCGTCGTGGAGTGTTTCGTCAAACCACTCAGGCATCGTCCATTCTCCCGCGCAGGTTTTCACCTACCTCGATACGCGAGGGGGAGAAGGCCTTTTGCAGGATTTCCACGGCCAATTCGGGCTTGGCGTCACCACACATAAAGACATCAAACGCAGCGTAATCGCGCTCGGGCCAAGTGTGTACGCTAATATGAGATTCTGCTAAAACCGCAACACCTGAAATACCGCCATTGGGGGTAAAGTGGTGCATATGGATGTGCAACAAGGTTGCGCCGCATTCTTTGACACAGTCAATAAATGCTTTTTCCATGCGGGGGAGTTCATCGAGGTGGGAAGCGCCCCAGAGGTCGATGATAAGATGCGTGCCAGCGTAGGCAACGCCATCACGAATAATAAGGTGGTCGAGATTTTCGTCCGATTGTGTAATCGGATTACACGTGGCTGCGCCGGCCTCCAGAGAAGGCATATGATCTAAGCTTTTCATTTAGCATAAATCCTCCGCGTTGGTTAAAGAGCCGGCGATTTAAACGCGTTTTACCCCAAATAGCAATAAAAAATCCCGTAAAAATCCCCTCGTGTATCGATAGCAAAGTCCTTGAGCCATCAGTGTTTTTTCGCGATTGCTAGGGGTGGCGGAATGTGGGGGAATCAGGGCATAGTAAGGGTAGGCCGTGAATCGTTTTAGAGGAGCCCCAAAAATGAGTATGTTTGATCGCTATCGTAAACCGGCAGTTATTCCCACAGCAGAGCAGGCCCTACCCGGGCGCGCAGAAAAAATGCATGTTCCTGCATTACACACAGTACTCAACACGCCTTTGCAGGCGCCGTTTCCCGAGGGTATGGAGGAAGTGATAGTCGGCTTAGGTTGCTTTTGGGGCGCCGAACGTAAATTTTGGCAACAGGAGGGCGTTTATTCTACGGCAGTTGGGTATTGCGGCGGCCACACTCCCAACCCGACATACGAAGAAGTTTGCTCAGGAATGACGGGGCACAACGAGGTGGTGCTGGTGGTTTTTGATCCTAACAAAGTCAGCTTTCAAACCCTGTTAAAACTATTTTGGGAAAGCCACAACCCCACCCAAGGGATGCGGCAGGGTAATGATGTCGGCACCCAATATCGCTCCGGCATTTATTACTTTAGTGAAGAGCAAAAAGCAGCAGCCAAGGCTTCCTTGTTGGTGTATCAAGAGGCCCTTGCGAAAGAGGGCCTGCCGGCGGTAACTACGGAAATTGTGGCGGCGGGCGAGTTCTATTATGCCGAGCCCTACCACCAGCAGTATCTCGATAAAAATCCCGGTGGCTACTGCGGTTTGGGCGGCACAGGAGTGAGTTGTAGTTTGTAGTGAGGCGCGTCCGACGCCAGACGTCGGACGTCAGGCGATCAATTCCCTCGCCATTTCATTTGATATAAGTCATGACGGCGGTCCCGTAGGTTTTGCACTGTGCCGCTGTTGCGGGCTACCCGTAATGACTCTGGGCGCAAGTCGGCGATAGCGACGGTTTCTACATTTGGGGTGGTGTCTGCGGCGATACCGTCGCGGGCAAAGTGGAAGTCGCAGGGAGTTAGTATGCAGCTCTGCGCGTATTGAATATCCATATTAGCGACATTCGGTAAGTTGCCGACGTTGCCAGACATCACCACATAAACCTGATTTTCTACGGCTCTAGCTTGGCAGCTGTAGCGCACCCGCATATAGCTTTGGCGTTCGTCGGTGCAGAAGGGAACAAATAGAATTTCTGCGCCTTGGTCTACCAGGTGACGGCCTAGCTCGGGGAACTCGGAGTCATAGCAAATTAATACGCCAATCGGGCCGCAGTCGGTGTCGATAACCTGTAGCTCATTACCGCCCTCTATATTCCACCAATACACTTCGTTTGGTGTGGGGTGAATCTTGGCTTGTTCATCGACTCGGCCGTCGCGGTGGAATACATAGGAAATGTTTTCAACTCGGCCGTTGGCTACGCGGGTTGGGTGGGAGCCGCCGATAATATTGATGTTGTAGCGCACTGCTAAATCTTGCATGGCCTCGACATAGCGGGGAGTGTATTTGGTAAGCGCCTCTATCGATTGGATGGGTGTTAGTTCCTGGTCTTCGATGGATAATAGCTGGAGCGTAATGAGCTCAGGGAAGACCACAAAGTCGCCTTTATAGTCCGCGACCACATCTACAAAGTATTCGATAAATGACATGAACTCGACAAAGGAGGTCACCCGCCGTTGCATGTACTGCACTGTTCCCACGCGAACGGTGTCAGGCTGCCGGCCGCCGTGACGTTTGGTATGGGCGACATTGGCGGGGGTTTCTACTTTGGGGTTGTGCCAAACAAGGTGTACGCCGTAACCCATTGAGTCTTTGTCGTCGACTAAATAGTTTGGCATCAGTGCGATGACTTCGAAGTTATTACGAAGTTGGAACGACAGCACAGGATCGCGGGTTTGTTGATTTACCACGGCGTCCAGATAGTTTTCCGCAGTGCCGTATTTTTTAATTCGGCGTGACAGGCTAGGAAGCCGGCCAACAAACACAATGCCTTTTAGGCCCAGTTCTTCGCACAGCTTTTTACGGGCGTTATAGAGGCGTTGACCAATGCGATAGCCGCGCACACTGCTGTCTACACACACTTCCATGCCGTATAGCCATTCGCCTTCGGGGTCGTGACGGGTGCCGTAGCCATTGGCGGTAATCGCTGCCCAGCTATGTGGTTTTAGGCACACTTCGCCGCTCACGCGGAAGGTCGCGCAGTAGCCGACGATTTCGTCGTCTAGGGTGACGGCGAACTTGCCCTCGGCAAAGTTATTTAACTGGCCGCGTAATTCTGCGCGGGAATAAGGGTCGATGCCGGTGCCGGTATAAACCCGTTTAGACAGTGCGGCAATAGCGGGAATATCTGCGAGGGTTGCCGTGCGAACCCGCAGGACTTTGCCAGAGGCAGCAATATTTTTGCTGCCCGGAGTTGTATTTGCCATTGTGATGCCACTCTCGAATTAGTGATTTGGATTAATCGGTAAGGTTTAAGAGATAAATTAATGTCGCAAAAATAGAGTGGTAAGGGACTTAGCTAGTGCTTTTGCTAGAGGCGCTGCGGCGGGCCGATGTCGCTTTTCTTGCGCTTGGTTTTGCGGATGCGCTGTCGCGGCTGTCCGCATCTTTATCGCTACTGGTTTTGTCTGCGGCTTTGCGATTGCCGGCCAAGCCACTTAGTGACTTTAATACTCGGGCAGAAAGGTCGATGGTTTTCATGCCTTCGGTGAAGGCAGTTTTGGCCATTTGCTGAATCATTTCTGAGTCGCCTTCGCCGATGCGTTTGTAAACCGCATCCCAAAGTGGTTGAGCGTCGGGAAGGCCGACTAAGCGACGCATTTCTTCCGGACTAATTTCAACCTCGACATGAATTTTCATACCATAAACTCCCTTATTGTCTCTTAGCAGTATGTCACCGAGTAGCTTGTATACACCAGTGCTAAGCCACTTTTATAGTTCAAATATAATCGCGAAGCCGCATAAAAACCAATCAGAATTTGTTTGTTGGCAGCAACGCGATTTTATTTTCCCAGCTCAGCGAGCACGTATTGCAAAATACCCCCATGACGGAAATAGGCCATTTCTTCACTGGTATCAATTCTTAAGCGCCCTAGTACTTCGTGGCGGCTACCGTCGCTGCGGGACAGGGTAATTCTAACTTTTTGTTTTGGTGCTAATTCAGTGTCGCAGGCGTCGATATCAACGTACTCGTCCCCTTGTAGGTCTAGCATTTCCTGCGGAATTTCTTTGTCGAACTCTACGGGCATAACGCCCATGCCGATCAGATTTGAACGATGGATACGCTCAAAGCTTTCGGCGATGACCGCTTTCACACCGAGCAATAAAGTGCCCTTTGCCGCCCAGTCTCGACTGGATCCGGTGCCGTATTGTTTACCGGCAATTACGACCAGTGGCGTATTGCTTTCCTGATACATCATGGCGGCCTTGTAGATAGAAACTACACTCTTGCCATCGGGGGAGAGGGTGTAGCCGCCTTCGCGGTCTACTAATTTATTGCGCAGCCGCGTGTTGGCAAAGGTGCCGCGTAGCATGACTTCATGATTGCCGCGGCGTGATCCGTAGGAATTAAACTCCTCCGGCGGAACACCAATGCTTTGCAGGTAATGACTGGCAGGGCTGTCTACAGCAATTTTACCCGCCGGCGAAATATGGTCGGTGGTGATGGTGTCGCCAAACAAACCCAAGATTCGCGCTCCGCGTAGAGTGGGGAATTCCTCGCTGGCGAGTGTGGGCGAATCAAAAAATGTGGGCAGCCGGATATAGCTAGAATCGGCCTGCCATTGGTAGGTTTGGGTTTTCTCAATTTCAATGGCCTGCCATTCCTCAGTGCCTTGGTATACATCGTTATAGGCGTCGCGGAACATACTGCCGCTGACAATTTTGCGGATCTCGTGAATTTCGGCGTTGCTAGGCCACAGGTCTTTTAGATACACCGGATTGTCTTGATTGTCGGTGCCAATTGGGTCGTCCCGTAAATTTAAGAGGGTGTTGCCCGCAAGCGCATAGGCAACAACTAGCGGGGGCGAGGCTAGCCAGCTTGCTTTCACCTGCGGATGGATACGACCATCGAAGTTACGGTTGCCCGACAGTAAGGCCGACACCACCATGTCTTTGCTGTCGATGGCGGTGGCGATAGGGTTTGGCAGCGGGCCAGAATTACCGATGCAGGTTGTGCAGCCGTAGCCTACTAAATCAAACCCTAGTGAATTGAGATCCTCCTGCAGGCCGCTGTCGGTTAAATACTTGCTGACGACTTTTGAACCCGGCGCCAGTGAGGTTTTTACCCAGGGTTTTACCCTTAGGCCGCGTTCTCGGGCCTTGCGGGCGACCAGCCCAGCGGCAATCATAACGTCGGGGTTGGACGTGTTGGTGCAGCTGGTAATCGCGGCGATTACCACATCGCCGTGGTGGAGTTTTAGGTTCATCTCAGGAATCGTGGCTGTTTCATTTTCGTCACGATTACTGGCTTTAAGATGGTCGCGCATGGCCTGTCCCAAATCGCTTAGGGCCACTCTGTCCTGTGGTCGGCTTGGCCCCGCAAGGCTGGGTTCTACCGTCGTCAAATCCAAGGTTACTGTGCGGGTAAAAGTTGGCTGGTCGCCGGCGTTGCGCCACATTCCCTGGGCCTTGCAATAAGCTTGGGTTAGGGCGATGTTTTCGCTGCTGCGTCCGGTGAGTTTCATATAGGCGAGGGTGGCGTCGTCGACGGGAAAATAGCCGCAGGTTGCGCCGTATTCCGGTGCCATATTGGCGATGGTGGCGCGATCGGCAACGCTTAGCTCTGCAAGGCCGTCGCCATAGAATTCTACAAATTTGCCTACCACGCCTTCTTGCCGGAGGATTTGCACCACCGTTAGTACCAAGTCTGTCGCAGTGACGCCGTCGTTTAATTTGCCATCTAGTTTGAAGCCAATAACCTGCGGTAGCATCATTGAATAGGGTTGGCCAAGCAGTGCCGCCTCTGCCTCGATGCCGCCTACGCCCCAGCCCAAGACCCCTAGGCCGTTGACCATTGGTGTGTGGCTGTCGGTGCCTAATACGGTGTCTGGATAAACCGTGCCGGCGTCATTTTGCCAAACTACTTGGGCGAGGTATTCGAGGTTAACTTGGTGGCAGATGCCGGTACCCGGTGGCACAACATTAAAGTTCTCGAAGGCGGATTGCCCCCATTTTAAAAAGCGGTAGCGCTCATCATTGCGGGCCATTTCGTTGGCGACATTTTCGCCAAAGGCCTGTGGCGACCCGAACTGGTCTACGGTTACTGAGTGGTCGATAACCAGATGCACTGGAATTTGTGGGTTAATCGTAGAGACGTCGCCATTATTCTTAGCAACGGCGTCACGCATGGCGGCCAGGTCAACAATGGCGGGAACGCCGGTAAAATCTTGCATTAGCACCCGAGCCGGCGAGAAATTCAGGTCTTCGCCGCCGTCTGGTTTGTCTAGCCACCGCGAGAACGCGACGATGATATCGGAGTTGACGGAATCGCCATCAAAGTGGCGGAGCTGGTTTTCTAGCAAAATCTTCAGGGACTTAGGCAGCTGCGCGAGGCGCTCGTCTCCTAATTTGTTCAGATCGAAATAGTTATAGTCAGTGCCATTGACGCTGAGCGTGGCGCGTAAGTGGTCGGTGGATTGCATTGCAAACTCCTTTGGCCAAGATAGCTATTTACTGTCTACCCTAGCACAGACCACTTAAATTGCAGGACTATCCCTCATAAATAAAGTGCGCCGGCAGATATTGATGAAATAGTAAGTATGGTGCCATTTTTCTGATGAATTTATGTTTCTGCTGTGTTGTAATCGGTTCGTTATACGGGGTGTCGGCCCCAGCTTGGCCACCGACACCTGCTACCCAACTCGCTGTTAATAATAATTTGAGGGGGCGCATTGAAAGCCACTAACACCCGAGACCCCGAGTATTTTCACAAGGTGGTCGACTGCCAGTATGCCTGTCCGGCACATACGCCGGTTCCAGAATATATCCGTTTAATTGCCGCCCAGCGTTATACCGACGCCTATATGATCAACTGGGAATCTAATGTATTTCCCGGTGTGCTGGGGCGTACCTGTGATCGGCCCTGCGAGCCAGCGTGTCGGCGGGGGCGAATAGAAGAAGAGCCAGTTGCCATTTGCCGCTTAAAGCGGGTTGCCGCAGATAATAAAGGCGATATTAGTGATCGGATGCCGATTATTCCTAAAAAGAAAAACGGCAAACGGATCGCTCTGATCGGGGGTGGCCCAGCTTCTTTAACGGTGGCAAGAGACTTGATGCCCTTGGGCTACAGTGTCGATTTATACGACGATCAGCGCGCGGGTGGCGGTTTTATGCGCAGCCAGATTCCGGCGTTTCGCTTGCCTGAAGAAGTTTTGAATGACGAGGTTGACCGTATTCTAGATATGGGGGTGCTCACCCATTTCAACCATTACGTCGACAGCTTAAAAGCCGTGTTGGATAAGAACTACGACGCGGTGTTTGTCGGTAGTGGCGCACCGCGTGGCAGAGATTTAGATTTGCCCGGGCGTCAGGCTGCTGATGCCAATGTGCATATCGGTATCGACTGGTTGTCTAGTGTGGCTTTTGAGCATGTAGAAAACATAGGCAAAAAGGTGATTGTGCTCGGCGGTGGTAATACCGCGATGGATTGCTGTCGCACCGCTAGGCGCTTAGGTGGCGACGAAGTCAAAGTGATTGTGCGCAGCCCCTTTGAAGAGATGAAGGCATCGCCTTGGGAAAAAGAAGACGCTGCCCATGAAGGCATTCCCATTTTGGATAACCATGTGCCGCAGGAGTTTATTGTTGAAGATGGCCGCTTAGTGGCCATGCGGTTTGACCGAGTGAAAGCGGTTTACGATAGCAACGGTAAACGCAGCTTGGTATCCACTGGCGAAGATCCGGTGATAGTGCCCTGTGACGATGTGCTGGTTGCGATTGGCCAAGAGAACTCCTTCCCCTGGATTGAGCGGGATGTGGGTCTTGAGTTCGGTAAATGGGATATGCCGGTGGTTGACGAAATTACCTTTCAGTCTACAAATCCGTCGGTATTTTTTGGTGGCGATGCGGCTTTTGGCCCACAGAATGTCATCACCGCAGTTGCCCACGGCCATCAAGCTGCCATTTCGATAGATTTACATTGCCAAGGCGAGTTGGTGACGAAACGGCCACCTCCAGGGGTGACGTTAGTTAGCCAAAAAATGGGAATTCACGAGTGGAGCTACGATAGCCAAGTTGAAAACGATCAGCGCTACCAAGTTCCGCAGGCAGAGCTGGAGTTCACTCTAAGTAATCGCAAGCTAGAAGTTGAGCTAGGCTATGACGCCATGACCGCCTTCCAAGAAGCGCAGCGCTGTTTAAATTGCGATGCACAAACTGTTTTTACCGAAAAGCTGTGTATTGAATGTGACGCCTGCGTCGATATTTGTCCCACCGATTGTCTTAGCATTATTGTCAATAACTCTGAAGAAGCCGAGCTTCGTCAGACCTTGAAAATGCCCGCGAATAATACCGAACAAGACATTTACGTGTCGGAAAATTTGCGCACAGGTCGGGCCATGATTAAAGACGAGAACGTCTGTCTGCATTGTGGTTTGTGTGCTGAGCGCTGCCCAACAGCGGCCTGGGATATGCAGAAATTATATTATTCGGTGACAAAAGCGGGGCAGTGTGGCTGATATGAAACGCATCGAAGCAGTTAATGATTTTGTGATTAAGTTTGCGAATGTGAACGGCACCGGCTCCGCAAGTGCAAATAATATGTTTGCAAAGTCCTTGTTTAGAATGGGCTTGCCGATCAGCCCAAAGAATATTTTTCCGTCAAATATTCAAGGTCTGCCAACCTGGTATGAGGTGAGGGTAAATGAAAACGGCTATCTAGGTCGCCGTGGCGGCGTAGATATGATGGTGTGCATGAATCCGCAAAGTATGGCGAAAGACATACAAGAAGTAGAGGCGGGCGGGTATTTTTTCTATGACTCTAGTAAGCCCCTAGATCTGCGTTTAATGCGCAGTGATATTCATTTTATCGGTGTGCCCTTAAAAGATTTATGTCAGCGTGAATACAGTGATGCCCGTCAGCAACAATTGTTTCGCAATATCATTTACGTTGGCGCTTTATCTGCACTATTAGATATTGAATTTGACGTACTGACCGGCTTGGTGTCGGATCAGTTTCGCGGCAAAGAGAAATTGATCACGCCCAATGTTCGGGCGCTGGAAATTGGTTATCACTACGCTGCCGAACATTATCAATGCCCGCTGGGAATTCGTGTTGAACGCCGCGATGAGGTGGGTGATCAGATTCTGATTGATGGCAATACGGCGGCATCTCTTGGCGCCATATACGGCGGTGCGACGGTCGCAGCGTGGTACCCGATTACCCCGTCGACCTCGGTGGTAGATGGTTTTGACAAATACTGTAAGCGCCTGCGTATTGACCCCGGCAGCGGAAATAAAAATTACGCCATTGTTCAGGCAGAGGATGAACTGGCCGCGATCGGAATGGTGATAGGCGCAAGCTGGAACGGTGCGCGGGCCTTTACTGCAACCAGTGGTCCAGGCATTTCCTTAATGAGTGAGTTTCTCGGCTTGGCGTATTTTGCCGAAATTCCAACGGTGCTTATCGATGTTCAGCGAGCAGGCCCGTCAACTGGTATGCCAACCCGTACCCAGCAATCCGATGTGCTGGCCTGTGCCTACGCCTCCCACGGCGACACAAAACACGTGCTGCTATTTCCCGCGACACCTCGGGAATGTTTCGAGATGAGCGCCGACGCGTTTGATTTGGCAGAAACGCTGCAAACTCCCGTTATTATGTTGACGGATCTTGATCTCGGTATGAACGACACCATGTCGCCGCCGCTGGTCTGGGATGATAAGCGCGAATATAAGCGCGGCAAGGTCTTTAACGAAGAGCAGCTAGAGGCGATGATCGAGCGTTTTGGCCGCTATTTAGATGTAGATGGCGACGGTATTCCCTATCGAACCTACCCCGGCACCCACCCAACAAAGGGCGCATTTTTCACCCGCGGCACCTCACGGGATGAATATGCGGTGTATACCGAAGATGGCGATGCTTATGAAAAGAATATGCAGCGACTGCTTAAAAAGTGGGATACCGCAAAAAATCTAGTGCCCATGCCTGAGTTAATTGAAGCGAATAAAGGTGGCTCAAAAGTTGGCGTTATTCATTTTGGTACTAGCCGTGATGCAACCTTAGAGGCAATAGACGCATTAGCTGCAGAGGGTATCGCAGTAGATACACTGCGTATAAAGGGCTTTCCGTTCCATAAGTCTGTCGATGCCTTTATTGAGCAGCATGATACGGTGTTTGTGGTTGATCAAAATCGCGATGCACAAATGCGAACATTGCTGGTGAATGAGTGCTTGGTATCACCACGAGATCTCATTTCGATTTTAAATTACAACGGCACCCCCATTACCGCGCGCAAGATCCGTGACGAAATCATAGCGGTATTGCGCGGTGACAATGTTCGGCCGCTACATAAGAAAAAAATGGCTAAGGAGTCTGTTTAATGACGTATATTCGCCCCGCATTTCGTCATCCGGAATTGCCGCGCAATGAGCTTGGCTTCACTCGTAAAGATTATGAGGGAGCTATTTCCACCCTATGTGCCGGCTGTGGTCATGACTCCATTAGTGCTGCAATTGTGCAAGCCTGCTTTGAACTATCTATTGCGCCACATAAGGTGGCCAAGCTGTCTGGTATTGGGTGTTCCTCTAAAACCCCAACTTATTTTTTAGGGAATTCCCACGGTTTTAACTCGGTGCACGGACGTATGCCATCGGTGGCAACGGGAGCTAATCTCGCCAACCGCGACTTGATTTACGTGGGCGTATCCGGTGACGGCGACACCGCATCCATCGGAATGGGGCAGTTCACCCACGCGGTTCGTCGCAACTTAAATATGATGTATGTGGTAGAGAATAATGGCTGCTATGGCTTAACCAAAGGCCAAGATTCAGCCACGGCCGACATTGGTTCTGCTAGTAAAAAAGGTGAGCCGAATCATTTTGAACCCATCGATCTTGCGAGTGTGGCCTTGCAATTGGGGGCAACCTTTGTGGCGCGCAGTTTCTCCGGTGATCGCCAGCAGTTGGTGCCCTTAATTAAGGCGGCAATTAGTCACCGAGGCTTTGCGTTTATCGACGTTATTTCGCCCTGCGTTACCTTTAATAACAATCCTAAATCGACCAAGGGTTATGAGCACGTGCGCGATCATCTCGCGGCAACGGGTACGGTTGATTACGTGCCGTTTAAGCAGGAAATATCCACCGAGTACGAGCAGGGGCAGTCTAAAGAGGTGACCTTGCACGATGGTTCAGTGGTGCATCTTCATAAAGCTGATCCAGAGCTAGACCTAAACAGCCGTCGTTCCGCGCTGCGTTTGATAAAAGACTATAAGGCCAAAGATCAGATACTGACGGGTCTTTTGTTTATGGATGAAAAATCCCAGGATCTGCACGAAATCTTGGGCACTAGCAAAACCCCATTACGTGACCTAGGCGAGGCAGAACTATGCCCAGGTCAAAAGGTGCTCGATAAGCTAAACGAAAGTTTGCGTTAAATTCCGCCTGTTGGGCGACTAATTACCTAGTGAGTAGTCGCCTAATACGGCCAATTCTGCTTCGATCTTTGGCTTGGGTTTTTAGCAATGCCGCAATCATTGTATTAATGTCGTCAGCAACCTGTTGGCGCAAACTGCGCATTGTTTTTTCTGCCAAGCGTTTGCCTTTGTATTTGCTCAGATCTAATGGCTCCGAAAACTGGATATAACATTTTTGGGGTTTGGGGATGAGTGTGCCGAATACCCCAAGCGGAATTGGCCCCATTAAATCGCTGCGGGTATTTTCATTGATCAGGCCGAGTAAACTCAGTGCACGACCTAGCAATGTATTGGGCAAATCCTCTCCTTCAATTAGATGATCATAAAATTCCTCTGGGCCGACAATCGCGGTGGGCACAATCGTATAACCGTGTTTAGCTGCAAGCTTGATAAAGCCGTGACGCTCTTTCCAGAGTAGTTGATACTTTTTGTCCGCCGATTTTGTGGCTTCGTGGGCGCCTCCGGGAAAGACGATAAGATCGCTGCCAACTTCCATCAACGCAGAGCAAACCTCTGGGTGGCCGATAACCACTCCCTGATTTAATAAAAGCTCTTCATTAAATGGATGCCACAGAAATTTGTCGCTGAGTGCGCGGATAAAACGACCCTGTTCCTCTAGCATAGGCAGGCCAATAATCGGCCCGTCGACCGCATACAGCGCATGGTTCGCGACGAATAAGCAGGGTTGCTTGGGAATGTTGTGGGTATCAAGTAGCTGGGGCTGAAATACTTGCTTGATTAATTTGTAGCTTAATTTTCGTATCTTGGACTTCGGTGCTGTGACCTGCACTGCCTTGTCTATATAGCGAACTAAGTCTTGTCCGCTATAGGGTTCAGCGTTTTTGTCGGTAAAAGCCATGTGGTAATCCTGCTCGCGGCGTGACTAGGCATTTTAGCAGAGCAGGGGAGCGAAGAGTATTTTTGGTGCTAGCAGCCAAGCCTGAAAGCAATCAGCTTTAAAGACCGAATAAAAAAATATTTTATACCGCAGCCTGACATTCGCTTCTTCCCTGCGTTTATACATATGACAGTTGTATAAATTAAGGGAGAACGACCATGCGCTACATCATTATATTGTGTTTGTTTTTACTCGTTGCCGGCGCTTTCTTTGCGTTTCAGGCAGCAGATGATCCGGCTTTTTCAGATTCCGCTAAGACCACCTCACCGCAGACTCATAGCATTAATGAGATTGACGATTCACAGCATCCGACGGTGGTTTACCAAGAACAAGCTGCTCAGCAATTTATTGCGGTGAAGCCGTCGCCCGCACACCACGCTGGCAGTATTAGCTCAAAGGCGGAGCTTGAACCGCGTCGCGCTCATGAGTACTCAAAACTCGCCGCAGATATGGCGTCACCAATGCTAATGACCCGAAACCCAATGGGGGAGGTAATACCGCTGGATCGCGAGAATTATGCCGCTAAGAACGAGAATCGCTTTTTATCGGTAGCGCTTTCGCCTTTATCTACCTTTGGCTTAGAGGTGGATTCGGCGAGTTACAGCAATGTTCGTCGGCAAATTAATCAAGGCTCGGTGCCAATTCCATCAAGCGTGCGTTTAGAAGAGATGGTGAATTATTTTGACTATAACTTTCCCGCGCCTAGTGATGGGCATCCACTGGCCGTTATGTCTGACTATGCCGTAGCGCCCTGGAACCCCAATCATCGATTGGCGATGATCGGTGTTAAAGCAACAGATCAAAGCGCTATGAGTGATAAGGGCGCTCGTATTACCTTTTTGCTAGACACCTCGGGTTCTATGAACAGTGCAGATAAGCTACCGCTGCTGATTCGTAGTTTTCAAACCCTGTTGTCTAATTTAAAACCTCAAGATCAAGTTGCCATCGTGACCTATGCGGGGAGTGCGGGTTTGGTGCTAGCACCGACGCCGGTTACTGAAAGCCATCGTATTCATCAGGCCTTAGCTAATCTTACCGCAGGTGGCTCCACTGCAGGCGGCGCTGGTATTCAGCTTGCCTACGATGTTGCGCGTAAACAGTATGACGAGAACGCCACTAATCTGGTGATATTGGCGACTGACGGCGATTTTAATGTTGGTGTGAGCGGTGACGGCGAGTTGAAATCGATGATTGAAAAACAGCGTGAAAGCGGTGTTTTTCTGTCGATAATTGGTATGGGTACTGGGAACTACCAAGATGCCAAGATGCAGGTTCTCGCCGAGGCGGGAAACGGCGTAGCGCATTACCTAGACTCCGACTCGGAAGCGCAGCGCCTTTTTGGCTCTGAACTTACTCGTACTCTGCATATCGCTGCCAAGGATGTGAAGATTCAGGTTGAATTTAACCCCGCCGCCGTTGCTCAGTATCGCCTGCTTGGATACGAGTCACGAGTAATGAATGCCGAAGACTTTCGCGATGATAAAAAGGATTCCGGTGAAATTGGCGTGGGGCATTCGGTTGTCGCACTCTATGAAATTATTCCTAGTGGCATCGGCGCCACACCAGATATCGAACGGCGCTATCAGACCACTCGCACGGCAGGTAGTGAGGCGATGGAGCTGGCTTATGTAAAAGTGCGCTATAAGCAGCCTGACGGTGACAAGGGAGTTGAGTTTGCCCACGCCATGACTACCAAAGCAAAATCGATCGCCGCTGCCACGCCAGATCTGCAATGGGCATCTGCGGTGGCGGAGTTGAGTTTGCTATTGTCGAAATCAGAGCACGCGGGGTCTGCTAGTCTTCACGGGGTGTTAAGCCGCGCGAAAGGGGTAAATGCCAAGTTAAATGATGCTAAACGCACTGAATTTGTTAATCTAGTTGAACGACTAACCCCACGCTTAGTAGCGCAAGATTAATGACAGAACCTATCGAAGATTGGCTCGAGCGCTTGGTAGATCCAAGCGCATGCAAAACCGAAAAGGAGCGGGCTGTAATGAAGGCAGTTCGCTCTGGCCTGCGCGCTGCTGAACCCGTAGTGCAAACCGACCAAGTTGCACTGCAGCGCTTGCATAAGCGTTTAGCTGATCAAGGTTTGTATGATGCCCCCGTTGCGCGTTCTCGACGCATGCAACTGTTTGGCTACGCGGCTGTACTGTTATTAGGCGTGAGCATTATTTTGAATTATGCCGTTATGGATAAGCCGCTTCACGAGGCCGCGCTGCAGCTCTCTACAGATGGTGCTTCAAAGCGCGAATCATATTCTCAGGAAAGGCCGGTGGCGAAAGATGAGCGACTAGCGGAAGAGCGAGAAGTTGCTCGTTTTTCTGATTCGAGTATCGCTGCTGAAATGACCTCCCAAGCGAAGCAGAAAATGTCAGCCTCGTCGGCACCGGAGCGCGTGTATGGCGCCAATGACAGCGAAGCGGGTAGGCCTGCACCAAAGCCAGAATCGCCTAAATTAAATTCTTCAATAGAAATGCGGCTTACCAATAAGCAGTGGCAGGCTTTGTACGAGCTAAATAAGCAGGGCCTTTCTCTTGTTAAATCTGAGATCGAAGATATCTGGATACTTACGCTTAGTAATGAAGCTAGCAAAGTGCGCTGGATAGATGCTCTTCCCAAATCTTATAAAAATGAGAGCTGGGCTATTAATACTGATATTGAAATTCAGCTTGTTATTGCCCATGACTAGCCTTAGTAATGGAGACGTAGATCACCTCATCGCCGAGCTTCAGCGGGGTGGCGAGCGCCGTAAACTTGCGGTTACTCAGTTGTACACCGAGTTTGCCGATAAAATAATTAAATTTTTAAAACTTCGCGGTATTGCTGATGCCAAAGCGGAAGATATCCTGCATGATATTTTTATTGCATTTATTGAACGAGCGAATAGTTTTACCCCTATAGGGCAGGGGCGCGGCTGGATTTGGACGGTTGTGAGGTCGAAGCTCGCTGATCGCTATCGAAGCGCAGAGAAAACGACCTCGATCATCGATGGGGATGACTGGCTTTTTGATGAGGAAAGCTATGATGAGGATCGCCTGAAAGCGTGTATAGAAGGACAAATGTCGGTTTTCAGTCGGGATAACCCTGAAGCTGCGCAGGCCCTGTCATGGGTGATGGATGATGAGCTGGATTTGCGCTCGGTGGCAAGTTTGCTGGGCAGAAGTTATGGCGCCACGCGAGAGTTTATGAGCCAGATTAAACATAAATTGCGATTGTATATCGATAGCTGTCTTTCAAATTAAAGTTGTTTATTACCTTAAAAATAAACCCTCGCTCCGATTCGGAGCAGGTGGCGACTGATATGAAAAATATCGCTGATATTTATCTATAAATTACTGTTTTTACGATTCTTTTGCTAGTTAAAAAAATCCTCTGTGTCTATTATTTGATGGTCGATTAAAAGTAAATTTTAGCGGTCTCGAATTGTGTGGAGAAGTGCGATGTGGGGAATTTTTTTGTCATTAGCATTAGTGGTAGCGGCAGTCTCAATCCCCCTGATTTTTTATTGGCGAGCTGAGGCACTGGTGAAGCTGTATGAGCGGATCAAGTATAAGAATTAACTAGAAACATGAATTTTGAATACATTTTGAGGTAAATGCTTCTTTCCGCTTAACAGATAGATGTGCTGCTTTTCTTGGTGGGAAATAGCCTTGTGAGCTATGTATTCGCCGCGACATCTACGTTTTTTCTTTAGCTTATACCGCTGTGGTGACCTGCTGGAAAATGGGCGGGCATAAGCCGACATTCCATTCAGGCGCCGTGGGTGGCGTCTTCGCGCGTGTTTATAGATCGTTCCTCCTATTTGACGCATGGCTATGCTGGGGGTAGTGAGCGCGGCGAGGGACTGGCTGCAAAAGCCTTGCTTGCGTACTATTGCGATGCTAGCATGCTAGCCTGTTAATTATGAATTCAGGCCTCGTTGGGAGAATAACTATGTCTAATCAATACGATGCAATTGTCATTGGCAGTGGTATTGGTGGCGGCGCAATAGGTGCGTTGTTGGCGCATGCTGGTTGGAATGTGTTGCTATTAGAGCGAAATAAACATGTTGGTGGCCGTTGTATCTCTTATGAGCGCAATGGCGTCATGATGGATTTAGGTTGGCATTTTTATTGTCTTGGCAAGGTCGGTCCGCTGCAGGAGGTTTGTAACCGTGTTGACATGCCTGATGCGATCCCCTGGAACGATTTAAACGGCACCTCGTATATACAAGTTGGAAGTGATCAGCAGAAGTATACGAAACAATCCATGTACAACTTCGTTTCAGAAGCCGAGCGCGACAATTTTAAGCGTTTATTTAGTTCTGTTTTTACTATGACAGACGAAGAGCTAGACAAACTATGGTATGTGCCAGTGAAGGATTGGGTGCAAAGCTATACCTACGATCCAATGGCGTATACGTTAATTGAAAGCTTTGCCGCACAGTACTTTTGTGTATCTGCGGATGTCGCCAGTTGTGCGGAGTTTATACTTGCGTTCCGTGCGGTAATGTCTAGCCGCGCCACTGCATACCCTTCTGGTGGTAACTTCTCTGTTGCTTTGGCTTACATCGATGCAGTGAAGAAATATAACGGTACCGTTAAGACAGAAACACCGGTTAAGGAAATTATCGTTGAAAACGGCGCAGCGGTTGGTGTTATTACTGAGGCGGGTGAAGAATTCCGAGCGCCAGTTATTATTAGTAATGCCGATCTCAAATTAACCGTACAGGGCTTGGTTGGCGAAGAGCATTTCCCTAAGGAGTACGTCGATCGCGTTAATGAACTGACGTATTCAAGCCATGGTGTCATGCTGCGTGTATTGCTTTCTGAAAAGATCACAGACAAGCAAGTTGTTATTTACATCCCCGATGACAAGTCACCCCCGTGTAAGGTTACCGATGAAATGCTGGAGGGCAAGGTTCCTCATTTAATTGGTGGCTGTTTCGGCTCGCCAAGTAATTTCGATCCGAATTTGGCTCCTCCTGGCAAGCAAATGATTACGTCTTTGCATGCTTGTCCTCCAGATATTAGGGCAAATATGGACGAGTGGCGTGAGTCCTTGATGCGATCCTTCTACGAAGTGTATCCAGAAGCGCATGGTAAGGTGGAAAAGGTGTGGGTAGATCCACCATCACTGGTGCGTGGTATGGCCGGTGAAACGGGCTGTATTATTGGTATTGGTCAAACTATTGACCAGGTACACGAGAAGCGTCCATCACAAATTAGCCCACTTAAAGGTTTGTACTTTTCATCAAGCGAGGCGGGTGGTAACGGGATTGGTACAGAGCTCGCAGCTACCAGCGCTATCGGGTTGTTTGAGGCTATTGCACCGCAAAAGGACGCCTTGTTGGCGGGTTGAGTATTGTATTTAGATACTCGTGTTAAGTGTTGATTACGCGTGCTCGGATATTTAGACTCTCGGAGCAAGAATTACGGCCCCGAATATCGACAAATATTTTACACGCGTAAGCACTTTGGCTGAATTAACGATGACGCAATCTGAACACTCTCCTCATTCTCGTGGCGCAAATGCCGTGGGGTCCGCGTGGAACCGATCTATATTGCGCGGTGTGCGCGCTAATGATTTGTCGGGCAAGGCGGGTGAAATAGCCGCAGAGCTGGAAGAGCGCCTTGTGCGGGGCGATTATCGATTTGGTGAAACGCTCTCTATCTATTCTTTGGCTGCTGAGTTTGGTGCTAGTCGGCAGCCGGTATCATCGGCGGTATTGTATTTAGGTACGATAGGCTATTTAGAAATTATTCCGCAGGTTGGTTGTCGTGTCGTTTCGCCTTCCTCACAAGACGTACAAGATTTCTATGTGTTGTTTGCGCGCACCGAAGCGCTAATTGCTCGTTTTGCCGCCGAACGTCATGAGGCGATAGAGGCTGAAGAGTTGGCCGCGATAGCTGAAGACCTTTCTCTTAACTCCTTTCAATCCAGCTACGATCGCCGAGCTATGGCGGATGGAATTTCTATCTTTCATGATCGCATGAGTGCTATGGCGCGTTCGCAGATTCTAGTAGACCGGATCAGTAATCAGCGAAGAATATTCCGGTTTTACTTAAGTCAAAATCGTGGCGAAAGTAGGAATTTGTCTGGGCCGCCGCAAAAAATGAATGCATTGCGTAAACAGTTAACTGCGGCCATACAGTCGCGAGAAGTGAATCAGGCTGAGTCTTTGATGGAACAATATATTCTCGATGATTTGCAGGACTGGACGCGGGTAGTCTAAGGGCTGAGCAAGATGCGCGGCGAACGACTGTCGATCACCGCTTGAAAGATTAGCTTATACGTTTGACGAAGTCCGCTTTGGCGGCGACAAATTCACGTGTCATTCGATCGATAAGCTCCGCTGTGCTAACGACCTCCTTTACCGCGGCAATACCTTGTCCGCAACCCCAAATATCCTTCCATGTATTCAAGGCTTGACCGTTTTCGCTGGCATCAAGAGATTTTTCTGGATTGCGTTTTAAATTCTGTGGATCTAGGCCTGCGCGCTTGATTGATCCAATCAGAAAGTTAGCAGATGCACCGCTAAAAGCGTCTGAGTTAATAATATCCTGTGCGCTACTTTCAACAATCATCTCCTTATACTCGTCGATGACATTGGCTTCGCTGGTCGCGATAAATGGCGATCCGATATAGGCTAAATCTGCACCCGTTGCGAGTGCGGCAAGTATATTTTGTCCGGTAGCGATACAGCCAGATAGCGCAAGTGGACCATCCCACCATTCACGAATTTCCGAAACCAAAGCAAAGGGTGAGGTGCTACCGGTGTGGCCACCCGCGCCTGCAGCGACAGCGATAAGGCCGTCTACACCGCCGTCGACGGCCTTTTTGGCTTGGCGGTTAGAGATAACATCGTTAAACACAATTCCGCCATATGAGTGCACAACCTCGCAGATTTGCGGGGCAACATAGAGACTGATAATCACGATGGGTACTTTGTATTTAGCGATTATGTCTAGGTCGCCCATTAGTCGGTCGTTGGTCGGGTGTGATATTTGGTTAATGGCGAATGGGGCGGAAGGGCTCTCTGGGTTTGCGGCATCGTATTCAGTGAGCGCGGTTTGAATTTGTAGTATCCAGTCTTCTAGCTGACTCTGCGGTCTGGCATTTAAGGCGGGTAATGAGCCGATAACACCGGCTTTACACTGTTCAATAACTTGTTCTGGCGTAGAAGCAATAAACATCGGCGCGGCCATTACCGGTAGGCGGAGATGTTTAGTCATAAATTCGGGTAGCGACATAGTAATTGGCTCCTCTGTATTTTAGTGAGTTAAATAGAGCGGCTGATTAAGTCTTTCATGATTTCGGATGTGCCGCCGTAAATGCGCATGACTCGCGCGTCGCGCCACAGCCGTGCAATTTCGTACTCTTCAATATAGCCATAGCCGCCAAACATCTGCAGGCAGTTATCGACCACTTCGCAGCGCAATTCACTGTGCCAAAGTTTCGCAGAAGCCGCCTCGGTAGTGGTGAGTTCTTTGTCAACGAGGGCTTGAATGCAGGCGTCTAAATGCGCCCAACCAACTTGAAGTTTGGCCTTCATATCTGCCAACACAAAACGGGTATTTTGAAAATCGATAACGGCTTTGCCGAAGGCTTTGCGTTCCTTGACGTAGTCTACGGCTAGATCATAAGCGTGCTGGGCTGCGGCTTGGCAGGAGATGGCAATTGACATGCGCTCCTGCGGAAGCTCCTTCATCATGTATATAAAGCCTGAACCTTGTTCGCCCAACATATTTTCGGTGGGGACAAATAGGTCTTCAAAAAATAATTCTGCGGTGTCTGAAGATCTATTTCCTACCTTGTTGAGTTTATTGCCTTTGATAAAGCCTTTTTCATTACAAGCAACAACAAAGAGTGAGATCGCTTTAGCGCCGCTATCGTCACCGACGCGGGCGGCAATAACCGCAACATCGGCGTTAATGCCATTAGTGATAAAGGTTTTAGAGCCGTTTAATATAAATCCACCATCGACGGGGGTGGATTTAGTTCGCACGGCCTTTAAGTCGCTGCCGGTGCTGGGCTCACTCATGCAGATTGCGCCAATTGCCTCACCGCTTGCCATTTTAGGTAGCCAGTGGCTTTTAACAGTTTCGCTACCGTAGTTGTGAATGTAGTGGGCAACGATGTCATTGTGCACGCCGAAAGCGGGGCCGGTGGTGCCCGCTAGTGCGGTTTCTTCAAGCAGAATGGCATTAAATTTAAAGTCTAATCCGCCCCCGCCGTAGGCTTCGGGAATATCGGGTAGTAGCATGCCATTGTCGCCACAGGCCTTCCAAAATTCTCGGCTGACCAAACCCTTGGTTTCCCATTCTTCTACAAACGGCACCAATTCTTTTGCGTACATTTTTTTGACGCTTTCTCGAAAAAGGTCGTGATCTTCGCTATATAGCGTGCGCTTTGGCATAGATATTCCTCATGTATTGTTGCGGTATTCATTGGCGCGGCGAATCTAGGGTTTAGAGATTCGCAAAAGACAGGCATTCCGTCTAATGATATTATTTCTGTATTATTCATTATTGGAATACCCTGTGAATCCGACAAAATTGAAACATGTGGTGGCGGTGGATCGCAGTGGTTCGTTTACTGCGGCATCAAAAGCAATTCATATTACCCAGTCTGCATTAACTAAAAGTGTTGCTGAAATAGAGGCGGAGGCGGGTTTTGCCTTGTTCGAGCGCCATGCCAAAGGGGTGTATGCCACTGCGCAGGGGCGGGCCTTTATCGATAGGGCTGCGCGCATTGTTGCCGACTTAGAGCAATTAAGTGCCGATACCAAATCGGGACGGCAGTTGAGTGGTTCGCGCCTGCGGGTCGGAGTGTGTCCACCATCGTTGGTGTCCCTGCTTAATATGGCCTTGCCTAAAATACTAAGTCAATTTCCGGAGCTGCGTATCGAACAAACCGCAGGTTGGATTGAGCAAAGTATCCAGCATTTAAAAAATCGTGATATTGATTTATTGGTCGGGCCTGCGCCCGCGATTCGTCAGCAAAATCAATTTACTGTGCATACGCTAGAACCATTTGGGATTTGCTTCTTTGTGCGCAAGGGCCACCCGCTGTGTGATAAGCCAAGGCCAAAAATAGCTGATTTAAATCGCTATCCCATGGCGCTTGCAGATAAGAGCGTGGCGACGCCGGAGTTGATGCAGGAGTTATTCGGACAGCCGGAAATTCCGGCAAGTCAGCAGCTACATATCATTGGTCACTTTGCTTCTGCCTGTAAGATTGTGCAAGCCTCGGACACGATAGGAACCGTTGGTGCAAGTTACAGAAAGAATATGCAATTCTTAGAGAATTTTACAATTTTAAAGGTGGCGACGACGCCAATACCACTTGCTATTGCCTATCATTCAAAGTGGTTGCCGAGCCCGCCGATGGCTGCTTTGGTAGATATATTGGAGTCCGAGCCGCATTGGGCAGATACAGCTCGGAAATAACACACTCTAACTGGCTTAGCTAATATTGCGTTCAGTGCGGTGTTTGTCGATATAGCGCTCGCGAACAATTAAATATACTGGAAAGGTAAACGACACACCGATATAAGAAAGTGCGACAAAAAACCAGCCCCACTTCATGCCCATTCCAATGCGGTGGGTGTCAAAGACTACCCATATCATGAACACTGCCCAGGCAATCATCATGTCGATGCTTAAAAAGGCTGCGGTTCCACCTTCAGCAATGGCATCACCGAAAAATGCGACAGGGTTTAGGATATTGCCGCCGTTCGCCATCCAATCAAAAGCGTGGGGCCACGTTAATAGCATGGCGATTATGCCCAACAGTAAAAATACAGCATGTTTAATATTTTGCGCGGTCATAGCTAGTTTCCTTTTTGATTATTGTTCAGCGTATAAAAACATTAACTACTAAAACGGGCCCTGCATTTATTTAATACAAGCTTCCCATTAGACGTGGCATTAAATAGCCATTCATTTTCACTCTGTTGCCAGAATTCAAATTCAATACTGTTTCCAGGCAAAACTGGAAAGGTAAATTGCGCACTTAATTCCTTCAGTGCAGAGGCGGGTTGTTTTGCTGCTTGGCAAACGGCCCAGCCTGCAATTGCGTAGCTGCAGTAGCCGTGTAATATAGGCTGTGAGAAGCCCGCTTGGGTGGCAACGTCGGGGTCAATATGCAAAGGGTTCCAATCGCCAGAGAGGCGATAAATGATGGCCTGTCCTGGCGTGGTTTCTTGGCTTAGACGCACATCAGCTTGTCGATCAGGCATGGTCACCTGATTGTCTTTTGGCAGTGTGGCACCGCCAAAGCCGCCGTCGGCGCGGAGCATTAGGGTCTGCTCCAAAGTGCAGTAGCAAACCTCGGTTTCGGCATCATAAATGGAACGCTTGACGACGATGACGGCACCTTTCTCCGCCCCACGATCGTAGACTTCACTGATTTCTGCTTTACCTATCACTTTGCCAGCCGAGGGCAGAGGGTGATGAAAAATCGCGTTTTGGCCGCTGTGAACAAGTTTATTCCACGTAATACCTGTCGCTGGATTTTTCACCCACATGCCTAAAGTCGCCATAGTGACGGCCATGGTAGGTAATGTTTTTAAGTTTTGCTCATAAACATAATTCAGCTCGTCGCGATTTAAAGGGTCGCGGCCTAAGCCCACACCCAGCGCATACAGAATGCTATCGCGTTCGTTGTAGCTATGCTCAACGTCATCAAATTGCCAGTTAAGCAGAGTGTTGGAATCAATTGCCATACTATGTTTTGTCCTTAAACCTAAACTGGATCCCAAGTGAATACATCACCGGATTTATGCAAGGGATAAAAATCGTTTTCAAACATCGGTAAAACTCGATCGATAACGGTTTCGGGTGTCCAGCCTTCGCCGCTGTGTGCGGTGCGAATAGGGCGGCTTTGCGAGAACAAATAAATTTCATTGTTGCGCACGCCAAATACCTGCCCGGTAACATGCTTGGCTTGATCTGAACACATGGCTACTGCAAAGGGCGCTAGGCGCTCAGGTACTAGTTTCATTAAGCCTTCGACACGTTTTTTCTGTTCCGGTGTTTCATTTGGAATAGAGCTTACCATCCGCGTCCACGCAAACGGTGCAACGGCATTAGAGCGTACACCGAAACGCTGCATATCTAGAGCTATGGCTTTAGACATACCAACAATACCCAGCTTAGCGGCACAGTAATTTGCCTGTCCGAAATTACCAATCAAACCCGAGGTTGATGTCATGTGTAAAAAGGCACCGCCGGCCTGCTCTTTAAAGTAAGGTGCGGCGGCACGGCTCATATTGAAGGTGCCTTTAAGGTGCACATTAATAACGGCGTCGAAATCGTCCTCTGTCATTTTATGAAAAATAACATCGCGCAAATTGCCCGCATTGTTAATAACGGCGTCAATGCTGCCAAAGGTTTTAACTGTGGTTTCGATCATGCTGTGAGCGGCATCCCAATTACCGACGCTGTCGGTAAGTGCGATGGCTTTGCCGCCCATTGCCTCGATTTCTTT
This sequence comes from Zhongshania marina, assembly GCF_002915595.1. Lineage (GTDB taxonomy): Bacteria > Pseudomonadota > Gammaproteobacteria > Pseudomonadales > Spongiibacteraceae > Spongiibacter > Spongiibacter marinus_B. Next base: position 8,947 of record NZ_PQGG01000021.1, on the reverse strand, counting down.
TACCACTTCATGGGCAGGGCTGTCGCCAGTGCTATCGCCTTGTAGTGATACGCCTAAGTCGTTAACGGCAACATTGGCACCAGCTTCCGCTGCGGCAAGTGCGATGGCGCGGCCAACACCACGACCACCGCCTGTTACTAAAACTGTTTTTCTTGTCAGCATACTCATAATTAATAACTCTTTGGCAGACCGAGAACTTTCTCAGCGATGAAGCAGCTAATTAGCTGTTCGGTGATGGGTGCAATACGGGTCACAGTGACTTCGCGCAGTAAACGCTCGACATGATATTCCTTAGCGTAACCCATGCCGCCGTGTGTGAGTACAGCTTGGAAACATGCATCGTAGCCGGCGCGGGCACCTAGGAATTTTGCGGTGTTTGCCTCTGCGCCGCAGGGCTGATTATTGTCGTATAACCAGGCTGCTTTCATGGCAGTGTTAAAGGCCGCTTCCAAGTACATCCAGTTTTCTGCAAGCGGGTGTTGAATGCTTTGATTTTTACCAATTTGGCGTCCGAATACTTCGCGCTCTTTTGCATATTGAGTGGCTCGACGCAGGGCGTCTTGGCCAATGCCTATAGCTTCAACAGCAATAAGAATACGCTCGGGGTTCAGGCTGTGTAGGATGTAGGAAAAGCCTTTGCCTTCTTCGCCAATGAGGTCTTCGTCGGGTACAAATAGGCCATCGATAAAGGTCGAGTTGGAGTCAACACATTTACGGCCCATTTTAGGGATGCGTGTTACTTCAATCTTGCTGCGGTCCATATCGGTATAGAAAATCGAGATGCCGTCGGTGGGCTTTTTGCAGTCTTCAATTTTGGTGGTGCGCGCTAGCAACATAATTTTGTTGGCGACTTGACCGGTAGAGGTCCACACCTTTTGACCGTTAACGATATAGCCACCCTCTACCTTTTGAGCAAAGGTGGTGATTTGGGTGGTGTTTAAACCCGCGTTCGGCTCGGTGAAACCGAAGCAGCACTGGTCCTCGCCAGATACCAAGCGTGGAATCCAGCGTTGCTTTTGCTCGTGGCTGGCTTTAACCACAATTGGGTGTGGTCCAAATAAATTTATATGTACTGCTGACGTTGCCGCCATGCCGCCGCCGTGGCTGGCGATTTCGTGCATCATGATTGCCGCTTCAGTTACACCCAAGCCAGAACCGCCGTATTCTTCTGGCATGGTAATACCAAGCCAGCCGGCATCGGCCATAGCACGGTGGTATTCCCTAGGGAATTCGCCGTCTTCGTCGCGCTCTAGCCAGTAGTCGGCATCGAATTTTTTCATTACCGCCGCAACGCCTTCGCGTAAGGCTTGGTGGTCTTCTGAGATTGAGAAATCCATGTGTATTACCCTCTGCTATAACGCTCAGTGCGCTTTTTGTGCACACCGAATATTTTTGGTGATTACTGGATATTAAATGCTTCTGCTAGTGATAAAATGCGCTCAGCCTGAACCTGATGGGGGCGGTCTAACATTTTGCCGTTTAAGCCGACGGTGCCCTTGCCTGGGTTTTCTGCAAAGGCTGCAATAACCGCTTTGGCGTGAGCAATGTCTGCCGCCGATGGGCTAAAGCATTCGTTAATAATGTCCACTTGGTTTGGGTGGATGGCGATCTTGCCAAGAAAGCCTTCACGTCGTGCGGCGAGAGAATTCGCGCGCAAGCCGTCAGGATTTTTAAAGTCTGTGTAAACCGTGTCTATGGCTTGAATTTCACCGGCACTGGCGGCTGCCAAGCATAGCGATCTTGCCATTTGATAGGTGAATGACAGTGCGCCATCTTCGTCGGTATTGGCAGACGCGCCGAGCGCGGCGGATAGATCTTCCGCGCCCCAAAGTACACCGCTTAAACGCGGGCGTTCAGCATTGCCGTAACTGGCGGCATTGAGGAAGCCTTTGCCGGTCTCGGTCATTACCGACAGAATTTTTACGGTGCCGCTGGCTAAACCTTCTTTACGTTCGAGTGCTGCGAGGTAGGCACTAACGGTGTCGATGTCAGCTGCGCTATCAGGTTTTGGCACCATCACGCCAGCTAATCCATCGCAGGTAATCGCGGCAAGGTCAGACAGGCAATCGTCAGTGCAAACTGGGTTGACTCTAACCCATAGTCTGCCCGGCATAGTGGGGCCAATGTTTTGTAAAACATTGCGTACCATTGTGCGTGCTGTCGGTCTATTTTCGGCAACAACAGCGTCTTCTAAATCTAGAATAATAGCGTCTGCATTGGTCGCAATCGCTTTTTCAATTTTGCGATCCGAGTCGCCAGGTGCAAATAAAAATGAACGGTAAATCATGCGCAGCTCCAGTCTTAGTTTAGGGGCTTTTTCATCATCAGGGCTTTGCGAATGGCAACGCATACTGCTGCACCGTGCTGATTAATACCTTTATGTTCAAAGGTCACAATACCTTGCGTTGGACGAGATTTACTTTCACGTATTTCTAAAACGGTGGTTTCACAGCGAATGGTATCGCCGGCAAATACCGGTGCAGGGTACGTAACTTCGCCAAAACCTAGATTGCCGATGGTGGTTCCCACTGTAGTGTCTTGTACGCTCAGGCCAATAATTAAACCTAAGGTGAATACACTGTTCATCAGCGGTTTGCCGAATTCAGTTTTCGATGCGTAGTCGTGATCAATATGAATAGGTGCTGAGTTATAAGTTAACGACGAAAACAGCATATTGTCGGACTCTAATACCGTGCGACGAATTTCGTGTTTAAACACTTGCCCAATCGAAAACTCTTCTAGATATAAACCAGCCATTGCTACCTCGTTACTTCTATGTGGAAATTACATTAATCCAATAAGCCGAATAGACCTACCGCAGATACGCTATTGCTGGGTGATCCGCCGAGGTTGTGGGTTAAGCCAAGTCGTACATTGTCGCGCTGGCGGTTGCCGGCTCGGCCCTGTAACTGCAGGTACATTTCATAAACCATACGCAGGCCGGTGGCGCCAACGGGGTGGCCAAAGCATTTTAGGCCGCCGTCAATTTGCACTGGGATTTTGCCGTCGGCGTCAAACTTGCCGTCAAGAATATCCTTAACAGCACCGCCATCTTTAGATAAACCTAGGTCTTCCATCGTTACTAATTCTGTAACCGAGAAGCAGTCGTGCACTTCGGCAAGGCTGATTTCCTGCTCTGGATTTTTTACCCCAGCTTCAGCATATGCGCGCTTTGCCGCTTCGCGGGTGTTGACCACATAGCTGCCGTCCCAGCCGTCGGCACTGCTTTCCCAGCCGTTGCTTGCAGAAATTTGAATAGACTTCACTACAACGGGATTATTTTTACCCAGCGTTGCAGCAATTTCTGGGGTGGTGACAATGGCGCAGGCGGCGCCGTCACTTACGCCGCAGCAGTCAAACAGACCGAGTGGATCAGAGATCATCGGCGCGTTTAAAATAGTGTCGATGTCTACTGCTTTGCGCAGATGGGCTTTTTCATTGCGGGCGCCGTTTTGGTGGCTTTTCCACGATACATGTGCCATCGCACGCTTAAGTTCGTCTTTGCTAACGCCGTAGCGTGCACGATAAGCACCAGCCAATTGTGCAAAGCCGCCGGGTGCAGAGCCATAGGGCATCCACAAATCGTTAAAGAAACCTTTAGTACGCAGCGGTAGTCCACCGTAGCCGGTGTCTTTTAGCTTTTCTACGCCAACAGCGACGGCAATATCCACTGCACCTGAGGCAACGGCGTAGCTTGCTGCGCGAAGGGCTTCGGTGCCTGTTGCGCACATATTTTCTACCCGAGACACGGGTATGCGCGGAAGGCGTAAACCAAACGCCAGTGGCAGTGCAGAGTTGCCGATATTAACGTCGTCCAGAGCACTACCTAGCCATGCGGCACCAAGATCTTCTCGGCTAATACCAGCATCGCCAAGAGCTTCGTTAAAGGCTTCAGTCATTAATTCTTCGGCGCCAACATCCCAGCGCTCGCCAAATTGACTGCAGCCCATGCCAATGATGGCGACTTTATCTTTAATCCCCGTTGCCATCAGTTTTGCTCTCCGTTATTGCTCTTTACTGGAGCCGCTTTCCAGAAGTAGTGTCGGTAACCGCGCTCGCGATCTATATGTTTAATTCTGAAACGCATCTCTAGTTGATCTCCGACCTCTAAGCCCTCGCTGGGTACGTCGACATACTCCATTGCCACACGGGCGCCGTTTTTAAATTGGACTAAGCCAAAGCAGAAGGGCGGCTGTGGGGTGTAGGTTAAATAGTCGGCTGTATACGACACCACGCTGGCTTGCTCTGATGCAAGGCAGACATCGATATATTGGGCCGGCGTGGCTGCCGCGTTATCTAAGGCCGTTGGGCTCTTTGGAAACTGCACGGCGCCTGACTCGGAAATTTTTCCGCCGGTAAAACTGGTGATGTCACGCTGGTAGCGGGCGTGTACGCTTAAGGCGGTTTTGTCTACCCGTTCTGCACGTGGGCCGCAGTCGATGTCGAATAAGCCCCGTGAATTAATGAACGGCATATAACTACCCGCACTGCCACCCTGTAGTTGGGCGTCGGCAGAGGCATGGGTAGCTAAAGATTCAACTTTAAATATTAGTGCATCGCAGCCATTGCCAAAGCTGGCTACAAGAATAGTGTCGCCGACTTTGGCGCGCTCAAGGGCAAGGGCTAAACCAAACAGCGGATGGCTGCTGCCTAGATCGCCGGCATTAGCTACAATTTCTTGAGTGAGTAGGGTGGCGTTTAATCCCAGCTCTTTTGCTAAGGCTTTTTCGCAGCCTGGTGAGGGATCTGGCAGCACAGCCCAAGTGATGTCTGCTGCGTTTACTCCTGCCTTCTCAATGGCTTTGCGAATCGTTGGCGTGGCAATACCGCTGAGCAATTGCTCTTTTATCCAGCGCTCTTCCCCTTGGTAAGGGTGAAAACCTGTGGCGGTATAAAAATCGGGACAGTCTTCATTGCGACTGTGCCAGCCAAGACATTGTGCCTGCGGTGAAGCATTTGATACCAAAACGGCTGCGCCTGCATCGCCCCAAACGATCTCTGCCCAGCTGCCCGGCTTGGCGATGCGTTTCTCTCCACTTAGCAGTAGGGTGTTGCTGTCGCTGCGTAGGGCTTGAATAAGTGCGCTGGTGGCTGCGCGTCGGCTGGTTGCGGCGTCACTAGTGATGACGTCGTCTGCAAGGCCTAGTGCCGTCGCTGCGATCGTAGCGGAGCTGCGATCAATATAGGGGTGAGAGGTTGAGGCAAACACGCATTGATCTATGTCTACACCGCTGCTTAAAAGTGCGCGGGATGACTCAACGGCCATCGTTATTGCGTCTTCGTCCCACGCTGCTGCGCTGCGTTGCCCACGGGATTTCCCTTTTAGCGCGCTAATCGCCCAAGCGTGCGCTTTGGCGATTTCTGAGCGCGCAATACGGGCCTGAGGGAGATATGTGCCAGCTACCGTTATTCCGTTCATATATGTTCGTATTTTGCCCTGTGATTTTGATAAAAGGATAGCATGCGTACTTTACTGTTGCAAACATGTATGTATACTTACGTTCTAAATGTTTGATGTTTTTTGCTGTTGTATAAAACTTGCTCAAAACGCGAGTGGGCGGCTAAAAACTAGGTTCATACGAAATTTTTATTTTGACGAATAGGTAGCGCTGATCGGATGGAAAACATACAACTTGAAATCGATAGTCGCGGGATTGCTTTGGCTGTTTTTGATATGCCCGGGCGACCATTTAATGTTTTTTCAGAAGCGATGATGGCGGATTTAAGTAGCCTAATTGATACCGTTGAAAGTAGCGGCGATAAAATTAAGGGCTTGGTGATTACCTCAGGTAAAAGCGCGTTTGTAGCTGGTGCAGATTTGGCGATGATCCAAGATTTTGGTGCTATGCGCTTCAGTGCGAACAAAACTGAAATGCGTCAACGCTATAGCTATTTAGGCGCTTTGTTTCGCCGTTTAGAGCGTTTACCCGTGCCTGTTGTTGCAGCAGTGAACGGCTTGGCATTGGGTGGCGGGCTTGAGGTGGCGATGGCCTGTCATGCGCGGGTGTGCGTCGAATCGACGGCGCCTATTTTAGGCTTGCCAGAAATATTGTTAGGGCTGTTGCCGGGCGCAGGCGGAACACAGCGCTTGCCGCGCTATATAGGAATTAAAGAAGCGATCAAGATGCTGTTGGACGGCAACGCAATCAGTCCAGTTAAAGGCTTTGAATTAGGTTTGGTTGATGCGTTGACAGATGCCGACTCACTTGTTGATCGCGCGAAAGATCTCGCTGCGAGTATGGTTGCAGGTGCAAAGTGGGATAAACCTGATTTTGCAGTATCAGCTGAAGACCGTGAATTTATAGAAGCGCTAGGAGCCGAACGTGAAATGCTGGCTTTAACTGCTTGGAATCAGCAGCACGCAGATTTATACCCCGCAGTGGGTGCAATTATGAGCTGCGTTAAAGACGGCTTTTTACTGGATATCGATGCGGGTAGTGATGTTGAGTGGGACATATTTGTTGATCTCATGAGCGACCCTATTGCTTCAAACATGGTGACGAGCTGCTTCTTAAATAAAACAGCAGCATCTAAGCATGCTAAACGTCGAGCGGGTGTCGAGGCTGAATTACCCAAGGCGGTGTCTTGGCTGTCAGCGGTGGAGGCACCTGCTCACCTTAAAAAGCGTGTGGAGTTAGTTGAAGAGTCTGCGGCAGATTTGGTCTTTGCAGATCAGCAAGGGAGTTTCGCCGATAAAACTGTCGTGCTGCGCAATGTCGTTAAGGGTGACCTACTTGCTGGTACTGGCGCTGAAATTCATTTCTGCGGAGAGTTATCTGAGTTTGTTGAGCTGCTTGGGCCAGCGGCGGATAAAACACGGGCGGCGGCCTTAAGTTTGTTGGCGACTTTGGGCATTTCTGCGGTTCTTGTTGATGGGCCGCGCGGCTCACTGCAGGTCATGACGACGGCTTTGGCAGAGTACATTGAAACGACGGCATTAAATGCCGAGCAGCTTAGTCGTGCGGCAAGTTCGGTTGAACTGGGTGCGAGCTTAATGGCGATGGGGATTGATGTAGATAGCCACGCAGGTAATACCGGTGTGGAGGATCGCAGCCACGGTTTGAATATGTTGGCAGTTGTTGGTCTTGCTGCGCTAAAAGCATTAGAGGCGAGATTTGCAGATTCGCTTTCTAGCCATGTCGACGCTATTGAGGGGGCGGATTTGCTAGCAATTTATGCGCTGAATTATCCCAAGTGGACGGGCGGTCCGCTGTCGTTTTTGGCTATGCTGCAGAGAAAAGAAATTGATCCAGCGCTGTTAAGTGACGAGCTTCAAAGCGCTGTTGCAAATCTGCAGTGGCGTTTAAAAGATGAGCGTGGATATTGCGCCTTAGCTCTAAGCAATTAGGCTTAGATTAGTTTTACGTTCGCTGGTGCGGTGTGCTTTATTAATATTGTTGCCAAGCGTATTTTATGTTTAAGTATTAAAGTGATGAATGGTGGTGCCTAATGATTGAAAGAACGCTTTTTAGCGAAGAACATGAAATTTTCCGCGAGTCGGTAAAGAAGTTTATCGAAAAGGAAATCGCCCCCTATCACGAGCAGTGGGAGAAGGACGGTATTGTTCCCCGTGAGCTTTGGTTAAAGGCCGGTGAAGCGGGTATTTTGTGCTGCACGATTCCAGAGGAATATGGCGGCTTTGGTGCAGATTACCTTTATGACGCTATTGTGTTTGAAGAGTTATTCCGCTCCGGCTACTCAGGTCCTGGTTTCTTAATTCACGCGGATCTGGTGGCAACCTATATTCACAAGTTCGGCACTGAAGATCAAAAGAAGCGCATTCTGCCTAAGATGGTAAGCGGTGAGTGGATTGGTTCCTTAGGGATGACTGAGCCTCACGCCGGTAGTGACCTTAAAAACATCCGCACCAAAGCAGTTAAGGATGGTGACGACTACGTTATTAATGGCCAAAAAGTATTTATTTCAAACGGCCAAATGTGTGACGTGTTGGTATTGGCGACGAAAACGGATCAAGAAGCCGGCGCGAATGGTGTAACGCTCTTTATTGTTGAGGGTGACCGAGAAGGTTTTATCCGAGGTCAAAACCTCGATAAATTGGGCATGAAGGCACAGGATACTTCTGAGCTATTCTTCCAAGATGTTCGCGTTCCAGCAACAAATATGCTGGGTGAAGAGGGCAAGGGTTTCAAGATAATGATGCACCAGTTGGCCCAAGAGCGTTTGGCGCAAACGATCCGCAGTGCCACGGTAACGGAAACTGTTATTGAGTGGACTGCTGAGTATGTGGCGCAGCGCGAAGCCTTTGGGCAAACCATTGCCGATTTCCAAAATACCCAGTTTAAGCTGGCTGAGCTTAAGGCCGAGGCCGTTGTTGGTCGTGTATTTACCGATAAATGTATTGAACTGTTTATGGAAGGTAAGTTGGATTCCGTAACGGCGGCAATCGCAAAAATGCAGTTGAGCAATCTGCACTGCAAAGCAGTGGATGAGTGTTTGCAGCTATTTGGTGGCTGGGGTTATATGTGGGAATACCCAATATGCCGCGCCTATGCCGATGCCCGTATTGTTAAAATAGCGGGTGGTTCTATAGAGGTTATGAAAACGATTATCGCGAAAGATATTTTCAAGAAATACAAGTAGTTAGTGTAATGTGTAGTAGCTCAGACTTGATCTGACAGTTACCCGTTTTTTACTGGTGTCTGCCAGTTTAGATCTGAGCTAAATTCTTCTCAGCCCAGATCGTTTTACCATCAAGTAAAGTTGCCATTGGCGTTCTGCCGCAGCACATCTTGCCCTGATGAGTTCGCTCATTGTTGTAATATTTAATCCATTCGTCCAGATCTTTTTGTAGCTCGTTAATATCGGCATACAGTTTCTTGCGGAAGGTGATCTGATAGAACTCTTGCAGAATGGTCTTGTGGAAGCGCTCGCAGATCCCATTGGTTTGCGGATGCATTGCTTTCGTCTTCGTATGATCAATGTCATT
>NZ_PQGG01000020.1 GCF_002915595.1 Zhongshania marina | reverse complement strand
TTTGAACGTAATAAGCCCCATTTGAACGTGGGCACCATTGGTCACGTTGACCATGGTAAAACCACGCTGACAGCAGCGCTGACGCGCGTATGTGCGGAAGTATATGGTGGTAAAGCGGTAGCGTTTGATGGTATCGATAACGCACCTGAAGAGCGTGAGCGCGGTATTACCATTGCGACCTCGCACGTTGAGTATGATTCATCAACTCGTCACTACGCTCACGTCGACTGCCCAGGTCACGCTGACTACGTTAAGAACATGATCACTGGTGCTGCTCAGATGGACGGCGCTATTTTGGTATGTGGCGCGACTGACGGCCCAATGCCACAAACGCGTGAGCACATCCTGCTGTCACGTCAGGTTGGCGTACCTTACATCGTTGTCTTCCTGAACAAGGCAGACCTGCTAGCTGAAGATTGCGGCGGTGTAGGCAGCGAAGAATACAATGAAATGCTTGAATTGGTAGAAATGGAGCTGCGTGAGCTGCTCGATATGTACGAATTCCCAGGCGACGACACGCCAATCATTGCTGGTTCAGCATTGATGGCATTGAACGGTCAAGATGACAACGAGCTTGGCACTACTGCTGTAGCGAAATTGGTTGAAGCTTTGGATACTTACATTCCACAGCCTGAGCGTGCGGTTGACCTGCCGTTCTTGATGCCAATCGAAGACGTATTCTCAATCTCTGGTCGCGGTACTGTTGTAACCGGCCGTATTGAGCGTGGCATTCTGCGTACTGGCGACGAGATTTCTATCGTTGGTATTCGCGACACCACCAAAACCACCTGTACTGGTGTTGAAATGTTCCGCAAGCTGCTTGACGAAGGTCGCGCTGGTGAGAACGTAGGTGTGTTGCTGCGTGGTACTAAGCGTGATGACGTAGAGCGTGGTCAAGTATTGGCTAAGCCTAGCTCAATCACTCCACACACTCGCTTCGAAGCAGAAGTGTACGTGTTGTCAAAAGAAGAAGGTGGTCGTCACACGCCATTCTTTAAAGGCTACCGTCCACAGTTCTACTTCCGTACCACAGACGTAACTGGTGCGTGTGAGCTGCCAGAAGGTACTGAAATGGTAATGCCTGGCGACAACGTGAAAATGGACGTAACCTTGATTGCGCCAATCGCGATGGAAGAAGGTTTGCGTTTTGCAATCCGCGAAGGTGGTCGTACTGTTGGCGCCGGCGTTGTTGCTAAAATCGTAGAGTAAGTTTTCACGCCTAGGGCGTGATTTGCTTGCAGAAAGGGAGGCATCGAGCCTCCCTTTCTTAGTTCTAAAATACCTTTTTGGTATTTGTAATTGGTTGTGGTTTGTATAGTGAAATATCCAAGATATTTAGTTGACAACGTCTTGAGATATCTTTAACATTCCGCTTCCTTTTTTCGGGTTACTTCACGCGGATTCGTCGCGCTGGGCTCGGATTTATTTGGGATGGGAGTTTGGTCAGGTGCAAAATCAACGGATTCGAATTCGTTTAAAGGCTTTTGATCACCGTCTCATCGATGCGTCTACGCAAGAGATCGTAGACACTGCTAAGCGTACTGGTGCGCAGGTAAGAGGTCCAATCCCTCTTCCTACTCGCAAAGAGCGTTTTACAGTGCTGGTCTCTCCGCATGTAAATAAGGATGCGCGTGATCAGTATGAGATCCGCACCCATAAGCGCATGTTGGACATCGTAGAGCCTACAGAAAAAACTGTAGATGCATTGATGAAGTTAGATTTGGCGGCTGGTGTAGAAGTTCAAATTAGCCTCGGCTAATTAAAACATGTAAATACTGAATTATTTTCAGACCCGCTCGGGGGCTGGCCCTGGGTTGTGTAACGCGCTTTACCGCGCGGCCATAGAGGGTGTTAGCCCCGTACACTGAGAGGTTGGAGCAATGACTATTGGTTTGGTCGGTCGTAAAAGCGGCATGACGCGCGTTTTTACAGAAGACGGCATATCTATTCCGGTAACGGTGATTGAGGTTGATCCTAATCGCGTTACTCGTGTCAAGGCAGATGATGTTGATGGTTATCGTGCTATCCAGGTTACTACTGGGGCTCGTAAGGCGTCACGTATATCTAAAGCAGAAGCAGGTCACTTTGCTAAAGCCGGTGTTGAGGCTGGTCGTGGTCTGTGGGAATTTCGTTTAGAGCAAGGTGAAGAGAGCCCCGAAGTCGGTGCTGAGCTAACTGTTGCTGCTTTCGAAGCCGGTCAGAAAGTTGACGTGACTGGGCAGTCTAAAGGTAAGGGTTTCCAAGGCGGTATCAAGCGCTGGAATTTCCATATGCAAGACGCCACTCATGGTAACTCCTTGTCTCACCGTGTGCTTGGTTCTATCGGTCAGTGTCAAACGCCGGGTCGCGTTTGGAAAGGCAAAAAGATGGCTGGTCATATGGGTGCTGAGCAAGTAACGGTTCAGACTCTTGAAATTGTTCGAGTGGACGCTGAGCGTAACCTGATTTTAATCAAGGGTGCTGTTCCAGGTGCTCCAGGTGGTGACGTGTTTGTGCGTCCTGCCGTGAAAGCTAAAAAATCCTAGGGGGCGATGCAGTGGAATTAAGTATTGCGAAACCCGGTAACGGGGCTGCAGCGGGAACTGTTCAGGTATCTGACGTTACCTTTGCTCGTGAGTTTAACGAAGATCTAGTGCACCAAGTAGTAGTGGCCTATATGGCTGGTGCTCGCCAAGGTACTCGTGCTCAAAAAACACGCTCTGATGTCAGTGGCGGCGGTAAGAAGCCTTGGCGTCAAAAAGGTACTGGTCGTGCTCGTGCAGGTACAATCCGTTCGCCAATATGGCGTGGGGGCGGCGTTACATTCGCTGCAAGACCGCAGGATCACAGTCAAAAAGTAAACCGCAAAATGTACCGTGCTGCTATCTGCACGATTCTGTCTGAGCTGGCTCGTCAAGAGCGCTTGGTTGTGGTTGAAGAGTTTACTTTGAATGAGCCTAAAACCAAGTTGCTGGTTAAGTCGCTGGGTGAGTACGGTCTTAAAGGTGCTTTAGTAGTTACCGAAGAAGTAAATGGTAATTTGTATCTGGCAGCGCGCAACCTTCACGATGTTGACGTTCGCGACGTAAGCGGCGTTGACCCAGTTAGCCTGATCGGCTACGAGAAAGTGGTTGTCACTGTGGCTGCATTGAAAAAGTTTGAGGAGCTGTTGGGATGAATACAGAGCGCATCTATAAGGTACTGCTCGGCCCGCACGTTTCTGAAAAAAGTGCAGCCAGTGCTGAGCTGAGTAATCAAGTGGTATTCAAAGTACTGCCGAGTGCCAGCAAGCTTGAAATCAAAAAAGCGGTTGAAAAGCTTTTTAAGGTTGATGTGTTGGGTGTTCGCACTGTCAATGTTAAGGGCAAAGTAAAACGTAATCGTTTTGGTTTGAGCAAGAAATCAAACTGGAAAAAGGCGTATGTTAGCCTTGCGCAGGGTCAAGATATCGACTTTGCGGTCGCTGAATAAGTCTGGAGTTTAGTCAAATGGCAATTGTTAAAAGTAAACCGACTTCTCCCGGCCGTCGCTTTGTCGTCAGGGTTGTAAATCCTGACTTGCACAAAGGTGCACCGCACAAGCCGCTGCTTGAGAGTCAGTCGCGCAATGGTGGTCGTAATAACAACGGCCGTATCACTACCCGTCACGTTGGTGGTGGTCATAAGCAACATTACCGTTTAATCGATTTTAAACGTAATAAAGATGGTATTCCTGCGCGTGTAGAGCGTTTGGAATATGATCCTAACCGCACTGCTTTCATTGCCTTGGTAATGTATGCGGACGGTGAGCGTCGCTACGTAATTGCGCCTAAGGGCGTTGCTGCTGGTGACCAAATTGTTTCCGGTGAGTCATCACCTATTAAGCCGGGCAATACACTGCCTATTCGCAATATTCCAGTGGGTAGCACTATTCACTGTGTTGAAATGAAGCCAGGTAAAGGCGCGCAGTTGGCGCGTAGTGCTGGTACTTCGGCTCAGCTGGTTGCGCGTGAAGGCCAGTACGCAACAATTCGTTTGCGTAGCGGTGAGACGCGTAAAGTATTGTCAGAGTGCAGAGCAACATTGGGTGAAGTATCTAACAGCGAGCACAGCTTGCGTAAGTTAGGTAAAGCGGGTGCGTCGCGTTGGCGCGGTGTTCGTCCTACCGTTCGCGGTGTGGCGATGAACCCGGTAGATCACCCACATGGTGGTGGTGAAGGTCGTACTTCTGGTGGTCGTCATCCCGTATCTCCTTGGGGTATGCCGACTAAAGGGTATAAGACCCGTAAAAATAAGCGTACAGACAAACTAATTGTGCGTCGTCGCGGCAAGTAAGCCGTTTAGATGTCAATTAGAGTAAAGAGGATAAGCTTGTGCCACGTTCATTAAAGAAAGGTCCGTTTGTCGATCTTCATTTGTTGAAGAAGGTTGAAGTAGCGGTAGAAAAAAACGATCGTCGCCCCATTAAAACGTGGTCGCGCCGCTCTATGATTCTGCCTGAAATGGTAGCTCTGACTATCGCTGTGCATAACGGTCGTCAGCATGTTCCGGTTATCGTTACCGAGGACATGGTTGGGCACAAATTGGGTGAATTTGCCGCGACTAGGACCTATAAGGGTCACGTGGCCGATAAAAAGGCCAAGCGTTAAGCTTGGGCCGAGAGAGGCTTTTAAGATGGAAGTAGCGGCACGTTTAAAAGGCGCAAGAATTTCTGCCCAGAAGGCTCGTTTGGTTGCTGACCAAATTCGCGGAAAGGGTGTAGAGGAATCGCTAGATCTGTTGACGTTCAGCTCTAAGAAAGCGGCGAGCATTATTAAGAAAGTGCTTAACTCCGCAATCGCTAACGCTGAGCACAACGAAGGCGCTGATGTTGATGAGTTAAAGGTTTCTACGATCTTTGTAGATGAGGGTTCTACTATGAAGCGCCTTCGTCCACGTGCAAAAGGTCGCGCGGATCGTATTCTCAAAAGATCTTGTCATATCACGATTAAAGTTGCTGACAGCGAAGGCTAGGTAGGAGAGACCACATGGGTCAGAAAGTACACCCGACCGGCATCCGGCTGGGAATCGTTAAAGAACATAATTCCGTATGGTACGCGAGCGGTAAAAATTACGCTGCGAACCTAGTAACGGATCTAGAAGTTCGCGAGTTGCTCGAGAAGAAGCTTGCGAGTGCATCGGTAAGCCGAATCGTTATTGAGCGTCCGGCGCAAACCGCGCGCATTACGATTCACACCGCGCGTCCTGGTATCGTTATCGGTAAAAAGGGCGAAGATGTCGATAAGCTGCGTAAAGAGCTTTCGGTCAAAATGGGTGTGCCGGTTCATATCAACATCGAAGAGATCCGCAAGCCGGATTTGGAAGCGAAGTTGGTAGCCATGAATGTCGCTCAACAATTAGAGCGTCGCGTTATGTTCCGTCGTGCGATGAAGCGTGTTGTTCAAAACGCAATTCGTCAGGGCGCGGAAGGTATCAAAGTACAGGTAAGTGGTCGTGTCGGCGGAGCAGAGATTGCTCGTACCGAATGGTATCGCGAAGGTCGTGTGCCATTGCACACACTGCGCGCTGATATCGATTATGCGACGCACGAAGCAGCTACGACTTACGGCATCATTGGTGTCAAGGTCTGGATCTTCAAGGGTGAAATCTTGGGAACCAGAAAAGAAGCGGTCGAAGCTAAGGCTAAGAAAGGTTCAGAGTAAGGGTTACGCAAATGTTACAGCCGAAGCGCACAAAGTTTCGCAAGCAACACAAAGGTCGCAACCGTGGTCTGGCAGAGCGCGGTAGCCGGGTCAGCTTTGGTGATTTCGGCCTGAAGGCAGTTGGTCGCGGACGTATTACAGCTCGTCAGATAGAGGCGGCACGTCGTGCTATGACTCGCCATATCAAGCGGGGTGGAAAAATCTGGATTCGTGTTTTCCCAGACAAGCCAATTACCGAAAAACCTCTCGAAGTTCGTCAGGGTAAAGGTAAGGGTAATGTTGAGTACTGGGTAGCGCAGATTCAGCCGGGTAAAGTCTTGTACGAAGTAGAAGGCGTTTCCGAAGAGCTGGCGCGTGAAGCATTCGCCTTGGCGGCAGCAAAGATTCCTGTGCCAACCACATTTGTTAAGCGGGTGGTGATGTGATGAATGCTTTAGAATTACGCGAAAAGTCAGTTGACGATCTGAATGCCCAACTGTTGCAGCTGCTTGAAGATCAGTTCAAGTTGCGTATGCAAAAGAGTACCGGCCAGTTAGCGCAGACGCATTTACTGAAGAAAACCCGTCAGGAAATTGCACGCGTTAAAACTGTGCTCCAGGAAAAGGCAGGTAATTAAAATGTCAGAAGTAGCAAAAAGTGCTCGTACAGCCACCGGTAAGGTCGTCAGTGACAAGATGGATAAAACCATCACTGTACTGATTGAGCGTCGGGTTAAGCATCCGATATACGGAAAGTACATTACGCGCTCATCGAAAGTTCACGCTCATGATGAAAAGAATGAGTGCAAAATTGGTGATGTAGTGACAGTTTGCGAAACACGTCCAGTATCTAAGTTAAAAACTTGGGCATTGGTTAGTGTAGATGTAACGGCTACCCAGGTTTAATTTCACCGGCGGCCCTTGTGCAATCGCTTGATGCACTGTTGACTGGTTTGGAGTAAGAAATGATTCAAACAGAAAGCTATTTGGAAGTTGCAGATAATAGTGGCGCGCGTCGCGTTATGTGCATCAAGGTGCTTGGCGGCTCTCATCGTCGCTACGCACGAGTCGGCGATCTGATCAAAGTCACTGTCAAAGAGGCTATACCTCGCGGCAAAGTGAAAAAAGGTCAGGTAATGACAGCTGTTGTAGTTCGTACTAAGAAAGGTGTGCGTCGCGGAGACGGTTCACTGATCAAGTTTGACGATAACGCTGCAGTGTTGCTAAACAATAACCACGCTCCTATTGGTACTCGTATTTTTGGGCCAGTAACGCGTGAATTGCGTGGCGAGAAGTTCATGAAGATTATCTCTTTGGCACCGGAAGTACTCTAGTTACTGGGTGTGAAGAGAAGGCTGAGGTCAGGTTATGCGTAAGATTAAGCGTGAAGACGAAATTATCGTCTTAACCGGTAAAGACAAAGGCAAGCGCGGCGTTGTCCAGAAAGTTATGGATAACAATAAGCTGTTGGTGTCTGGCATTAATATGATTAAGAAACACCAGCGTCCAAACCCGCAGTTGGGTGTGGCTGGTGGTATCGTCGAGAAAGAAGCGCCGATCCAAGTTTCTAATGTAGCGATTTATAATCCGACTTCTAAAAAGGCGGATCGCGTGGGCTTTAAAGTGGCCGAAGACGGCAGTAAGACCCGTATCTTTAAATCCAGCGGCGAAGCGGTTGACGCGTAGGGGTTAGTGGAAAATGGCACGATTAGGTGAACTATACCAAAACGAGTTGCGGGCTAAGCTGATAGAAGAGCTGTCTTTAGCTAACCCTATGGAAGTTCCGCGCATCACTAAAATCACTCTGAATATGGGTGTGGGTGAAGCTGCTGGCGATAAAAAAGTATTGGAAGCTGCGCTTTCAGACTTAGAAAAAATTGCAGGTCAAAAACCAGTTGTGACTAAGGCGCGCAAATCTATCGCGGGCTTTAAGATTCGTGACGGCTGGCCGATTGGCTGCAAGGTGACCCTGCGCGGCGCCCACATGTACGAATTTTTGGATCGCTTGGTTAGCGTTGCTATTCCACGTGTTCGCGATTTTCGCGGCATTAGCCCGAAATCATTTGACGGCCGTGGCAATTTTGCAATGGGTGTGACTGAGCAGATCATATTTCCAGAAATTGATTACGATAAAGTTGATACACTGCGCGGTCTGGATATCACCATAACCACTACCGCTCGTAATGACGATGAAGGTCGCGCGCTGTTAAAAGCGTTTAACTTTCCGTTTAAAGGTTAAGGGGTAGGGGATTATGGCAAAGCAGTCTATGAAAGCGCGTGAATTAAAGCGCACCCAAACTGTAGAAAAATTCGCTGCAAAGCGTGCTGCACTTAAAGCAATTATTGTTAGTGTAACGGCGAGTGACGAAGAAAAGTGGGATGCACAGGTTAAGCTGCAAAAGCTGCCACGTGACGCGAGTCCAACTCGCCAGCGTCGTCGCTGCCAGATTACTGGCCGTCCACACGGTGTTTACCGCAAGTTTGGTCTTTGCCGTAACCAGCTCCGTCAAGCAGCAATGCGCGGCGATGTCCCCGGCTTAGTTAAGGCTAGCTGGTAATATTGAGAATTTTGCTGTCGCGAGCTTTGGTCGCGACGTATAACGGGAGCAAAACATGAGCATGCAAGACCCACTAGCGGATATGCTGACACGCATCCGCAACGCTCAGATGGCAGGTAAAACTGCTGTTACAATGCCGTCATCTAAATTAAAAGTATCTGTTGCTAAAGTACTTGAAGATGAAGGTTATGTCGCCGGTTCGCGGGTTGAAGAACAAGGTGGCAAGGCAGAACTGACAGTAGAATTAAAATACTATCAGGGCAAGCCAGTTATCGCAGAAATCAGTCGCGTTAGCCGCCCTGGTCTCCGCGCTTACGCAGGTAAAGATGAATTGCCATCAGTACGTGCAGGGCTGGGTATCGCTATTGTGTCAACCAGTCATGGTGTGATGACTGATCGCGCAGCAAGAGCTGCCGGTGTTGGCGGCGAAGTGCTTTGCACTGTTTTCTAACCCGACAGTTTAAAGAGTTCTTAACATGTCAAGAGTAGCGAAAAGTCCAGTGACTATCCCTTCAGGGGTTGAAGTCAAGCTCGACGCCAGCAATATCTCTGTAAAGGGCAAGAAAGGCACGTTGGTTATGCCTTTGCACAAGTCTGTAGAGATCAAGCAGGAAGACGGGTCGTTAGTATTTTCAGCGCGTGAAGGCGCGAAAGATGGTTGGGCAATGGCGGGTACTACTCGTTCACTGACTAACAATATGGTTGTCGGCGTTAGCGAAGGTTTTCAGCGTAAGCTGATCCTCCAAGGCGTTGGTTACCGTGCAAAAGCAAATGGTAAGTCTGTAAACTTGGTGTTGGGTTTTTCGCACCCTATTGATTATGACTTGCCAGAAGGCGTTACCGTTGATACTCCAACACAGACTGAAATCGTGTTGAGCGGTACTGACAAACAGATTTTAGGTAAGGTAGCGGCCGAAATCCGCGCGTTCCGTCCACCAGAGCCTTATAAAGGTAAGGGTGTTCGTTACGCGGAAGAAAACGTCCGTCGTAAAGAAGCGAAGAAAAAGTAAAGGCAAGGTTATGAGCGATAAGAAAGTTTCAAGATTACGTCGTGCCCGCCGTGCTCGCTTTAAAATGCGTGAGCTACGCGCCGTACGTTTGAGCATTCACCGCACGCCACGCCACATGTATGCGCAGCTTATCGCAGCATCAGGTGACGTAGTGTTGGCGAGTGCATCTACACTAGATAAAGATTTGCGCGCTGGTGCGACCGGTAATGTCGCTGCAGCCGCTAGTGTGGGCAAGTTGATCGCTGACCGTGCGAAAGCCGCAGGCGTGACAAAGGTCGCTTTTGACCGCAGTGGATTTAAATTCCACGGCCGTGTCAAGGCGCTGGCAGATGCTGCCCGTGAAGGTGGTTTGGAATTCTAAGGTTTTAGGCGATGGCGTATAACGATCAGAAAGACAAAGCAAACACAGAAGGCCTGCAAGAGAAGCTTGTTCAGGTAAACCGTGTTGCCAAAGTGGTCAAAGGTGGCCGCATTTTCAGCTTCACTGCTCTTACAGTAGTGGGTGATGGTAGCGGTAAAGTTGGCTTCGGTCGCGGTAAAGCGCGCGAAGTACCCGTTGCGATCCAGAAGGCAATGGAAGCAGCTCGCCGGAACATGGTGCAGGTTGACATTAAAGGTGACACTATCCAGTACGCCGTTAAAGGTCGTCATGGTGCATCTAAGGTTTACATGCAGCCAGCGTCTGAAGGTACTGGTGTTATCGCCGGTGGTGCAATGCGCTCGGTGTTAGAAATTGCAGGTATTCATAACGTATTAGCCAAGTGCTACGGTTCTACGAATCCAGTTAACGTGGTTCGTGCAACTATCAAAGCACTGGAAAGTGTTTCTTCTCCAGAAGAAGTCGCAACTAAGCGCGGCAAAACTGTAGAAGAGATCTTGGGCTAAGACAAAGGCAGGATTTGCTATGAACAAGATTAAAGTCACACTAGTTCGTTCTGTTGCAGGACGACTAAAGTCGCACAAGGCCTGCGTTGCTGGTCTAGGCTTGCGTCGTATTCGCCACACTGTAGAAGTGGAAGACACTCCATCAGTGCGCGGTATGATCAATAAGGTCAACTATTTAGTACGTGTTGAGGGATAAGTGATGAGCGATATGCGTTTAAACACGCTGAGCCCGGCACCCGGTCGAGTTAAAGAAGGCAAACGGGTAGGTCGTGGTATCGGTAGTGGCTTGGGTAAAACCGCAGGTCGTGGTCACAAAGGTCTGAAGTCTCGTTCAGGCGGAAGCGTGCGTCCAGGTTTTGAAGGCGGTCAAATGCCTTTGCAAAAGCGTCTGCCTAAATACGGCTTCACTTCGCGCTTGTCACGCGTTACTGCACAAATTCGCACCGCGGAATTGATGGCAGTTGCTGATGACGTGATTGATCTTGATGCGCTTAAGCGTGCTGATTTAATTAACAGCAACATTGAGCGCGCAAAGATCTTTTTGTCTGGTGATCTGAACAAAGCTGTTACTGTGAAAGGTTTAGCGGTAACCAAAGGCGCACGCGAAGCAATTGAAAAAGCGGGCGGCAAAGTCGAGGAATAAGGCGAACTCCATGGCGAAGTCCAGTCCACTATCAACTGGAAACCAATCCGGAATGGGCGAGCTTATGGCTCGCCTCCGTTTTTTACTACTAGCGATAATTGTTTATCGTATCGGTACTCATATACCGGTGCCAGGTATTAATCCGGATCAGCTCGCCGCGCTGTTTAATCAAAACCAAGGAACTGTCCTTGGTTTGTTTAATATGTTCTCTGGCGGTGCATTGGAGCGCATGAGTATCCTAGCTTTGGGTATCATGCCTTACATTTCTGCTTCGATTATTATGCAGCTAATGTCAGCGGTTAGTCCTCAGTTAGAAGCCCTTAAGAAAGAGGGTGAGGGTGGTCGGAGACAGATCAGTCAGTACACACGTTATCTAGCGGTTGTGTTGGCCTTGCTGCAAGGCACAGGTATGACAGTAGGTTTGGCTAATCAAGGCTTGGCTTACAGTGCAGATTTTAGTTTTTACTTCGTTTCGGTAGTGTCATTAGTTACCGGCGCGATCTTTATGATGTGGTTGGGCGAGCAGTTAACCGAGCGCGGCGTTGGCAACGGTATCTCGATGCTGATATTCGCGGGGATTGTTGCGGGGCTGCCGTCGGCAGTTGGTCAATCTTTAGAGCAGGCCCGTCAGGGTGAATTAAATATTTTAGTTCTACTGGCAGTGTTAGTTCTTGCGATAGCGGTTGTTTACTTGGTTGTCTTCATTGAGCGTGGGCAGCGGCGTATTACGGTAAATTACGCCAAGCAGCAGCGTGGCAATAAGATGTATCAGGCGCAATCTAGCCACTTGCCAATGAAGGTGAATATGGCGGGTGTTATTCCTGCGATTTTCGCGAGTTCTATTTTGCTATTCCCTGCGTCAATTGCGCAGTGGGTTGGGCAGAGTGGCGAAGGGATGGAATGGTTGCAGGACGTTGCTTTGGCAATAGGACCAGGGCAGCCATTAAATATCCTGTTGTTTACAGCTTTGATTGTTTTCTTCTGCTTCTTCTATACAGCGTTGATGTTTAACCCTGATGAAGTGTCAGATAACCTGAAGCGTTCAGGTGCGTTTTTACCTGGGATTCGTCCTGGTAAACAAACTGCGAATTATATAGACGGCGTGTTAACGCGTTTGACCATGTTTGGCTCTTTGTATATAGCTGGCGTGTGTTTGTTACCGCAGTTTTTGGTCGTGATGTGGAATGTGCCGTTTTATCTCGGTGGTACCTCATTGCTGATCGTGGTGGTGGTAGTGATGGATTTCATGGCGCAGGTTCAGTCTCACCTGATGTCTCATCAGTACGACTCAGTCTTGAAGAAGGCGAACTTAAAAAATTACGGCGGTGGTGTGCGCTAACGCTCACTAACCTGATGGCTTGTTTGGAGTATCACAATGAAAGTACGTGCATCGGTAAAGACAATTTGCCGCAACTGTAAAATTGTTCGTCGTAAAGGTGTGGTTCGGGTTATTTGTAACGTAGAACCACGTCATAAGCAGCGGCAGGGCTAAGCAATACGGTATCGGGGTTGATTTGCTTCCTCGGTGCGGGTAGACTACTGCGCCTTTCGTGCAGCGGTTATCCGTTTTCCGGTCATTGCTAGGCGTTAAAAGAATTGGGCTTAATTGGAGTAACCTGAATGGCTCGTATTGCAGGTGTCAACATACCAGATAACAAGCATGCTGTTATTTCGTTGACCTATATATATGGCATTGGCCGTACAACTGCTAAGGCATTGTGCGCTAAAACAACTATAGCTGAAGACGCTAAAATCGGTTCATTGTCAGAAGAGCAGCTTGATGCGCTTCGTGGCGAAATCGCTAAAATGTCTGTAGAAGGCGACTTACGTCGTGTTGTTTCTATGAACATTAAGCGTTTATTGGATCTGGGCTGCTACCGCGGTCTGCGTCATCGTAAAGGTCTGCCGCTTCGCGGTCAGCGTACTAAGACTAATGCGCGTACGCGTAAAGGTCCACGTAAGCCGATCCGTAAGTAATTTAAAGGCAGGATTCCTTTAGTGTAGCTACACCACTTGTGTAGTGTTGATATTAGAGATGGATATAGAACATGGCCAAACCAGGCAAACAAGCTCCACGGAAAAAGGTCAAAAAGACCGTCGTGGACGGTGTTGCGCATATACATGCGTCGTTTAACAACACCATTGTTACAATTACAGATCGTCAGGGTAACGCACTGAGCTGGGCAACTGCCGGCGGAAGTGGTTTCCGTGGTTCTCGTAAAAGTACTCCTTTCGCTGCACAGGTTGCTGCAGAACGCGCCGGTAACGCTGCGAAAGATTACGGTTTAAAAAATCTAGACGTAGAAGTTAAAGGCCCAGGCCCCGGACGTGAGTCTGCTGTGCGCGCTTTGAATAACTGCGGTTATAAGATTACCAACATCACCGACGTGACGCCTATTCCACATAATGGTTGCCGTCCTCCCAAGAAACGTCGCGTTTAATTAACAGTTGAGGAATACAGAAAATGGCTAGATATTTGGGCCCAAGCTGTAAATTATCCAGACGGGAAGGTACCGACCTGTTCCTGAAGAGTGGTGTTCGTCCGCTGGATTCAAAGTGTAAAGCTGAAACTGCACCTGGTATGCACGGTGCGCGTCGTGGTCGTCTTTCTGACTACGGTGTTCAGTTGCGTGAAAAACAAAAAGTTCGTCGTATGTACGGCGTACTGGAAAAGCAATTCCGCGCTTATTATACAAAAGCTGCTCGCCGTAAGGGCGCGACGGGTGAGAACCTGCTTCAGCTTTTAGAAGGCCGTTTAGATAACGTGGTTTACCGTATTGGTTTTGGCTCTACTCGTGCAGAAGCGCGTCAGTTAGTGTCTCATAAATCTGTATTGGTAAATGGCAAGACTGTTAACGTGCCGTCTTACCAAGTACAAGCTGGTGATGTAGTTAGTGTTCGTGAGAAAGCGAAATCTCAGCTGCGTATTCAGTCTGCGATTGCTCTTGCTGCGCAGCGTGGCGATGTTTCTTGGATTGATATTAACGCCGCCAAAATGGAAGGCGTTTACAAGAGCGCGCCAGATCGTAGCGACTTGTCTTCTGAGATCAACGAGCAACTGATCGTTGAGCTTTACTCGAAGTAAGTTTAACTCCGGACAAATCACTACAGGTGACCTATGCAAAGTGCTGTCAATGAATTTCTAACTCCACGCGTTATCCAAGTTGAAGAACTTGGACAGACTCGTGCGAAAGTGACCCTTGAGCCACTAGAGCGTGGATTCGGTCACACCTTGGGTAATGCTTTGCGCCGTATTTTGCTTTCTTCTATGCCGGGTTGTGCGGTAACCGAAGTTGAGATTGACGGTGTTCTACATGAATACAGCGCAATGGAAGGTGTTCAGGAGGATGTCATTGAGATCCTGCTTAACCTGAAAGAAGTTGCGGTAATCATGCACGGTAAAGATCAAGCGACCTTGGTTCTTAATAAAAAAGGTCCAGGGCTTGTTACTGCTGGCGATATTCAAACTGATCATGAAATTGAAATCGTTAATACCGATCACGTTATTGCGAACTTGAACGATGACGGCGAGATTAATATGCGCCTGACTATCGCTCGTGGCCGCGGCTATGTTCCAGCTGATGCCCGTGATAACGCAGAAGAAGAAACTCGCTCAATTGGCCGTCTGCAATTAGACGCTAGTTACAGCCCAATCAGCCGTGTTAGCTATGTAGTTGAAAGCGCACGTGTTGAACAGCGTACTGACCTCGATAAATTGGTTTTGGATTTAGAAACCAATGGCACTATCGATCCAGAAGAAGCGATTCGTCGTGCAGCAACGATTCTGCAGCAGCAGCTTGCAGTGTTTGTTGATCTGGAAAGTGAAGGCGAGAACGAACCGTCACGCGAAGAGAACGAAGTAGATCCAATTCTGCTGCGCCCAGTTGATGATCTTGAATTAACTGTTCGCTCAGCTAACTGCTTAAAAGCAGAGAATATCTACTACATCGGTGACCTGGTGCAACGTACAGAAGTTGAACTTCTTAAGACGCCAAACCTTGGTAAAAAGTCGCTGACAGAAATTAAAGACGTATTGGCGTCACGTGGTTTGTCTTTAGGTTTGCGCCTAGACAACTGGCCGCCAGCAAGTCTTAGAAACGACGACCGAGTTCTTGCGTAATTCGCGGGAACTTTCGAATATTTTTTGCTGAGATAGCAACGTTTATTAAAGGAAAAAGCCATGCGTCATCGTCATAGTGGCCGTCAATTAAACCGTAATAGCTCTCATCGTAAAGCGATGTTCCGCAACATGACGGCGTCGTTGGTTGAGCACGAATTGATTAAAACAACCCTGCCTAAAGCAAAAGAACTGCGTGGTTACGCAGAGCCTTTGATTACGCTTTCTAAGGTAGACAGTGTTGCTAACCGTCGTCTTGCATTTGCGCGTCTGCGTAGCGATTCTGCTGTTGGTAAACTATTTACTGATCTTGGTCCTCGTTACCAAGGTCGTCCTGGTGGCTATATCCGCATTATGAAATGTGGTCTGCGCACCGGCGATAAAGCGCCTATGGCGTATGTAGAGTTGGTTGATCGTCCGGTAGCTGAAGAAGCTGACGACGAGTAAATCGAAGAATAAAAAAGCCGGCTTTTTAGCCGGCTTTTTTTTGTCAAAAATTTGAGCGGTTTGCGGGAAGCGTTTAGCTACCCGCGGCTGATTTCTTTGTGGTATTTAGTTTGAGTACATCGGCGAGAAAATGGCCGGTGTGGGATTGCGGCATGCTTGCGATATCTTCCGGTGTTCCTTCGGCAATAATGAGCCCGCCTCCGCTACCGCCTTCTGGGCCGAGATCGACTATCCAGTCAGCTGTTTTAATAACATCGAGGTTATGCTCGATAACAACCACGGTGTTGCCGTGATCTCTGAGTCTATGAAGTACTGTCAGCAGTAGTTGAATATCTTCAAAATGTAACCCCGTGGTGGGTTCGTCAAGTATATAAAGGGTTTTACCGGTATCGCGCTTTGAGAGCTCGCGAGCCAGTTTTACACGCTGCGCTTCACCGCCAGATAGGGTGGTGGCTGCTTGCCCTAGGCGTATATAGCTTAGACCTACATCCATTAAGGTTTGCAGCTTTTTGCTAATGCTAGGTACGTTTTCAAAAAAGCTATTCGCATCCTCGATAGTCATTTCTAATACTTCGTGAATGTTTTTCCCCTTATAGGTGATTTCGAGGGTTTCACGATTGTAGCGTTGGCTTTTACATACTTCACAGGCGACATAGATATCCGGTAAGAAATGCATCTCTACCTTTGTGACGCCATCGCCCTGACAGGCCTCGCAGCGGCCGCCTTTGACGTTGAAGCTAAACCGACCGACTTTGTAGCCGCGCGATCGGGCTTCTTGAGTGCCGGCAAATAATTCTCTGACTGGCGTGAATATGCCTGTATAGGTTGCGGGGTTTGAGCGGGGGGTTCTGCCGATAGGGCTTTGGTCGATATCGATACATTTATCGACATGCTTTAGACCGCTTACAGATTCGTGCTTGGCTGCGGTTAAGGTAGTGGCGCCATTCAGTTCGGTTGCTGCTACGGGGTATAGGGTGTGATTTATAAGGGTTGATTTACCCGATCCCGATACGCCGGTCACACAGGTTAATAATCCGAGGGGAATGCTGAGGTCGACATTTTGTAAGTTATTGCCGTTAGCCCCTTTTATTTGCAGTAATTTTTTAGGATCTACGGGGTGGCGTTTTTCTGGAATGGCAATCGCTCGTTTGCCGGATAGATATTGACCGGTTAAAGACTCTTCGCTTTTTAATATATCTTCCAGTTTTCCTTGGGCGATGATTTGCCCGCCGTGAACACCTGCACCGGGGCCGATATCTATAATATGGTCGGCGGTTCGAATCGCATCTTCATCGTGCTCAACAACAATTACGGTATTCCCGATATCACGAAGATGCCTAAGCGTTTTTAACAAGCGTTCGTTGTCTCTTTGATGAAGTCCGATAGAGGGCTCGTCTAGGATATACATGACCCCGACTAATCCGGCGCCAATCTGGCTGGCCAGTCTAATTCTCTGCGCTTCGCCGCCAGATAATGTATCTGCACTGCGATCTAAGGTTAAATAATTCAGGCCGACATCGACTAAGAAGCGCAGCCGGTCGTTTATTTCCTTTAATATTTTTTCTGCGATTTGAGCCTGTCGGCCTTCTAGTTTTAGCGCAGTAAAATAATCGCGTGCAGCGCCAACGGGCATGGCAGAAATTTGGGGTAGGGTGCTATCTAAAATAAACACATTGCGCGCTTCTTTTCGCAGGCGTGTGCCCTCGCAGTCGGGGCAGGGCTGAGAATTTAAGAACTTACTTAGTTCATCGCGCACGGTTTGCGATTCGGTATCTTTGTATCTGCGATCCATATTTGGGATCACACCCTCGAAAGGATGTTTGCGCTGAAAGTTGTCACCGCGGTCGTTGATATAGGTAAAGCTAATTTCTTCGCCGTCGCTACCAAATAAAATTTTCTTGCGGTGATCTTCCGATAAGGATTCAAACGGCGCGTCTACGTCGAAGCCGTAGTGCTCTGCCAGCGAGGTAAGCATGTGGAAATAGTAAACGCTGCGGCGATCCCAGCCGCGGATGGCGCCGGTGGATAAGCTAGCTTCGGGATGCTGAATGATTCGGCTGGCGTCAAAAAACTGTTTAACACCTAAGCCGTCGCAGCTACTGCAGGCGCCTAGGGGGCTGTTAAACGAAAATAAGCGAGGCTCTAGTTCGGCGAGGCTGTAGCCGCAGTGGGGGCAGGCAAATTTCGATGAGAACACTAACTCAGCAACACTGCTGTCATCCATATCGGCAACGCGTGCGACGCCGTCAGTTAATTCAAGCGCGGTTTCGAATGACTCCGCTAGGCGTTGGCCGATATCTTCGCGAACCTTGAAGCGATCAACCACAACTTCTATAGAGTGCTTTTTGTTTTTGTCTAAGCTCGGCAGGTCGTCTAGGTCGGTAACAATGCCGTCAACCCGCGCTCTAACAAATCCTTGGCTGCGCAATTTTTCAAAGGTGTGCAAATGTTCACCTTTGCGATTTTGAATGACGGGGGCTAGCAGCATCATTTTGCTGCCCTCTGGCAGGGCCAGTACGGTGTCTACCATTTGGCTAACGGTTTGTGCAGACAGCGCAGTATTGTGGTCTGGGCAGCGGGGTTCACCCGCTCGGGCAAATAAAAGTCGCAGGTAGTCGTATATTTCCGTAATGGTGCCGACGGTGGAGCGCGGATTGTGGGAGGTCGACTTTTGTTCTATTGAAATGGCGGGAGACAGTCCCTCTATGTGATCGACATCGGGCTTTTCCATCATCGACAAAAATTGCCGCGCATAGGTAGAGAGCGATTCTACATAGCGGCGCTGGCCTTCGGCATAGAGTGTGTCGAAGGCGAGGGAGGACTTTCCTGAGCCAGACAAGCCAGTGATGACAACCAGTTTGTCGCGGGGGATGTCGAGATCAATGTTTTTTAAATTGTGGGTGCGGGCACCGCGAACGATAATCCGATCCATAGTATTCCCCAGCGTGGTAAACCAGACATTATACGGTGGCGGTGGAGGGCGGCGCAAAATAAGCTTGCGAAATCTCCTAGCGGTTTTTCATGTGGGGTTTAGCTGTTAGAATCAAGCGCTATATCTTCTTGTTTCAGGTACCCATCTTTGAATCATCACACGATGAGCGCAGCCGAGCGTCGATCCGTCGCTTCACTGGCGACATTGTACGCGTTTCGTATGCTCGGCTTATTTATGTTGCTGCCGGTATTAAGCTTGTACGCGGGTGAATATAACCACAGTACGCCAATGCTGGTGGGGCTTGCCTTGGGTATTTACGGTTTGGGGCAGGCTGCTTTGCAGGTTCCGCTGGGGATGCTATCGGATCGGATTGGTCGCAAGCCGGTTATTATTTCCGGTTTATTATTATTCGCGGCAGGTGGGATAGTTGCGGCGAGTGCCGATAATATAATTGCCGTCATTGTCGGGCGTTTGTTACAGGGTACGGGTGCTATCGCGAGCACACTGACCGCGCTGTTAGCAGATTTAACACGAGAGCAGCACCGTACTAAGGCGATGGCCGCGATTGGTATGAGTATCGGTGTGTCGTTTGCGGTGGCGATGGTGCTTGGCCCGCTGGTAGCTGCGGCTGTTGGTGTGTCCGGGCTTTTTTTACTGACTTCGCTACTGGCAGTGATCGGAGTGTTTATTACTTTGTGGTTGGTGCCAACGCCTGATATAGGCGGTATTGACGCAAATAATCAGTCGCTGCAGGGCTTGCTGGGGCGCTGCTTGCGAGACAGCAATTTAATGCGCTTGAATCTTGGTATTTTTTCCTTGCACGCAGTGCTGATGGCAATATTTGTTGCGGTGCCAAGCTTGTTGGAAGATCAAGGGCTGCTGCGTGCTGATCACTGGAAAATGTATCTGCCGGTAATGCTGGTGGCGTTTATCGGTATGGTGCCGCTAATTATTTATGCTGAAAAATACAATGGTATGAAGCGGGTATTTTTATCGGCTATCAGCGCAATAATCGTGGTGCTGTTTGCCGCTACGTGGTTTGCTCAAGACTATTGGTATTTGGTCTTAATGATCACGGTATTTTTTGTCGCCTTTAATTTGTTGGAAGCCTCTTTGCCGTCGCTGGTAAGTAAGACGGTTTACCCAGGCGGGAAGGGGACGGCGATGGGGGTGTATTCTACCTTCCAGTTTTTTGGTGCGTTTTGTGGTGGAGCGCTAGGTGGCGGTTTGTTCGGTCGCTGGGGAGTGTCGGCTCTGTTTGTTGGCGCAGCGATTTTTGCGGGAATTTGGTTGCTAGTCGCTTGGGGCATGACGGTGCCGGCAAAATCAGAGAATTTGGTGTTGAGTTGGCAGTTTGGTGTGTGGGATGCGGCGAGATTGCGTCGTGAGGTGCTGGAGCTGCCCGGGACTTTTGATATAACGGTATTAGAAAGTGAGCAATTGGCCTATCTGCGAGTGAGTCCGAACTTTGATCCCGCTACCTTGCCTGATGGGATAAGGCTAAGCAGCTAATAGTGTTGGAATCCGGTATAGTTAATCCTTTGCGACGTATCCGTTCGCGGTGATAGAAATAATAGGAGGTGGCGCATGGCGCGTGGAGTGAATAAAGTAATTCTGGTTGGGAATTTAGGCCAGGATCCTGAAACCCGTTATATGCCATCGGGTGGCGCGGTGACGAATATCACCGTTGCGACCAGCGAAACGTGGAAAGACAAACAGAGCGGTCAGCCGCAAGAGCGCACTGAGTGGCACCGAGTGGTGTTTTTTAATCGCCTAGCTGAAATTGCTGGTGAGTATTTAAAGAAAGGCTCTAAAGTCTATTTGGAGGGGTCGCTGCGTACGCGTAAGTGGCAAAATAAAGACGGTGTTGACCAGTACACCACCGAAATTGTTGCCGCAGAAATGCAAATGTTAGACGGTCGCGGCAGTGCCGGTGGCGATAACAATTATGATAGTGGCGGCTACTCTGCACCAGCACCGCGTCGTGCACCATCCCCACAGCCGCAGTCTCAACCTCAACAGAATCAAGCGCCTCAGCAGAGCGCACCGCCAGCGGGTGGCTTTGATGATTTTGATGATGATATCCCGTTCTAGGGAGTATCATTAGGTAAAATGTACATGCGAAGCGCCCTATTAATAGTAGGGCGTTTTTTATTGGGTTTGCGTCATGCCACTGAATGCCTTGCGGATGCGGTGGGCTTTGAGTAATGTTGATGGCCTTCGGTCTGCTTCATTTTTCCTAGGTGTGTAGCATCATGTTTTGTGCTGCAAGCCTTCTTTATAAAGTGTGAATGTTTCTGTGAATGTAGTTTTAATTTCTCGCTCCAGCGCGTTGAGTGACTCAATCCGCAATCAATTAAATTTGCGAGAGCGGCCCTTGGTGATTTTATCAAGCGAAGATTTACCCAACTTCGATACCAAGTTGCTGCGTAATGCGATTGTGGTCGATGGCGATCCGCTAGTTTGTTTTCAATCTAGTGACGGCGTGACCGCGGCCTTACACGAGCAGTCTTTAGTCGAGCGCAGGCGTTTGTTGCAGGCCTGTCGCGAAATGGATGCGCCGTATGTCTTTCTTAGCGATGGTCGCGTATTTGATGCAAGTGCGGGCTCAGATCACGAGCGCAGAGAAGATGAGGATGCTGTCGCTTCCAGCCTAGCTGGAAAACAGTTGGCAGAGTTTGAGCGTCTAGTTCTCGGAGTTGCAGGGCAGGGCTTGGTTTTGCGTACTGGGCCATTAATTGCCGCGCAGGAGGGCAATTTTTTAGGTGATTGTCTCGCGGCCATGCGCGACGGCAATGTGTTAAGCCTGAATGATTCTTTGATGGGTTGCCCAACTCCTGTGTCGGACCTAGCGAGAGTAGTGTCGGGGATGCTTGATCAGCTGAGCTGCGGTGCGCCGTGTCGCGGGGTTTATCATTACAATAGTAGCGGTGCCGCGAGCGCCTATGAGTTTGCCGAGGTAGTTTGCGCGTTTGCATCGCAATTTGTCGCGCCGGTTGCAGATATCGCTGCGGCAGACACGGGCATCACTTGGGTTCCTCAGGTTCCGGTGCTGTCTTGTGATCAACTATTGCAGGATTTTGGTATTAAACAATTGCCGTGGCGGGCGTACTTGCCGCGAATGGTGCGGGCAATTTGCGAGGGTGTGAGTAAATGAGTAGTGAGAGCGTTTTTGTCCCGCTGGGTGTTGCGGTATTAACGGTATCGGATACACGGGATGAGAGTAACGATACCTCGGGCCAGTTTTTGCTTGAAGCGCTGAAAGCGGCAGGTCATCAGCTTGTCGATAAACAAATAGTGAAGGACGATATTTACCAAATTCGTGCGGTGATGTCTGAGTGGATTTACCGTGAAGGCATTCAGGCTGTCGTAGTGACCGGCGGAACGGGGTTTTCTGGGCGGGATTCGACCCCTGAGGCGGTGTCAGTGTTATTCGATAAGCAAATTGATGGCTTTGGCGAAGTGTTCCGCGCTGTGTCCTTGCAGGAGATTGGTTCATCAACGATCCAGTCTCGCGCTTTGGCCGGTCTGGCAAATAATACGGTGATTTTCTGTGTGCCAGGGTCCACTGGGGCCTGTAAGACCGCTTGGGATGGCATCATAAAGGAGCAACTTGATAGCCGGCATCGGCCTTGTAATTTTGTTGGTGTGCTAAAAACTCGCCAGAACCTAGGGGGTTAAGGGTGGCTTTGCGTTCGGTTGAGGATGCTCTGCACTACTTGTTGGCGGATGCGCCAAAATGGGGCTCCGAGTTGCGAGATTTGGCGCATTCATTGGGCGCTGTATTGGCAGAAGATATCGTCGCGAATGCTGATGTGCCGGCGGCGGATAATAGTGCAATGGACGGCTATGCAATTCGTTATCGCGATCTACAAAAGGGGCAGCCAATACCGATAAGTCAGCGCATTCCAGCAGGTGTTGTTGGCGACACCTTGCAGCCGGCGACCGCCGCGCGAATTTTTACCGGGGCATTTATTCCCCGCGGCGCTGATACGGTGATTGCGCAGGAGGACTGCGAAGTTAGCGGCGCTAACGTTACCGTGAATGTGCTTGCAAGCAAGGGCCAGCATATTCGCCCCCGGGGGCAAGATATCTCATCTGGACAGCGATTGTTGGCGGCGGGGCATAGGCTACAGGCGGCTGATTTGGGTTTGCTGGCGTCTCTGGGTATTTCGCAAGTTGCCGTTTCTAAGGTCATTAAAGTGGCTTTAATGTCGACGGGCGATGAATTGCGCGAGCCAGGTGAGAAGCTTGGCCAAGGGCAGATTTACAACTCGAATCGCCCCATGTTGGCGGCGATGATTCGTTCCTTGGGTTGTGAGGTGCTCGACCTTGGGATTATTGCTGATGACCCGCAGGCGACAAAGACAGCGCTTGAGCGGGCGCGCGATCAGGCAGATGTGGTTGTCAGCAGCGGCGGGGTGTCCGTTGGCGAGGAGGATCACGTGAAGGCGCAGGTTGAGGCCTTGGGTGAGTTGCAGTTGTGGAAGTTGGCCATAAAGCCTGGCAAGCCCCTAGCCTACGGTAAGCTGAGTAAAGTGCCGTTTTTTGGCTTGCCCGGCAATCCGGTGTCGAGCTTTGTCACTTTCGGATTGCTGGTTCGGCCTTATTTGCTGGCCATGCAGGGGGTGGTTGAGCCTTTAGCGCCGCAGTGGCCTGCGGTGGCTAATTTTGAGTGGCCCAAGGCGGGAAGCCGTCAGGAGTATTTGCGGGCGAGGGTAACACCGTCTGCGACAGGCTTGGAGGTGGATATTCATCCGCAGCAGAGCTCTGGTGCTCTAACGTCGGTGTCTTGGTGTAATGCTTTGGCGGTGATACCCGTTGGCGTGACGGTGCAGCGTGGGGACAGTGTTGAGATAATCTTTTTGCAGGATTTGAGCTAGGAATTGATTGCGTTTGCAGCGAGTTCTTCACTGCAAACGCAGGGTATTTAGGCTGTGTAGCGCTTAAATACTAAGCTGGCGTTGGTGCCGCCAAAGCCAAAGCTATTAGACATAATGGTATTCAGGGTAACGTTTTCTTGTTTGCTCGTCACAATAGGAACACCAGCAGCTTCGTCGTCCAAGGTTTCAATGTTGGCAGAGGCAGCTATGAAGTTATTCTCCATCATTAATAATGAAAAGATCGCTTCTTGAACGCCTGTTGCGCCAAGCGAGTGGCCGGCCAGAGACTTGGTTGAGCCAATAGCAGGGATCTTTTTGCCTTCATATGCTTGCTTCACGGCTTTCAATTCTTGCATATCACCTGCGGGGGTGGAGGTGCCGTGGGAGTTAATGTAATCGACGTCGCT
Source organism: Zhongshania marina (assembly GCF_002915595.1). Taxonomy (GTDB): domain Bacteria; phylum Pseudomonadota; class Gammaproteobacteria; order Pseudomonadales; family Spongiibacteraceae; genus Spongiibacter; species Spongiibacter marinus_B. Next base: position 20,816 of record NZ_PQGG01000020.1, on the reverse strand, counting down.
GTCTACGCCCGCTAGCGCTTGCAGCATGCAGCGTGCTGCACCTTCGCCGCTTGGCGCGACCATGTCGTAGCCGTCTGAGGTGGCGCCGTAGCCAACAAGCTCACCGTAAATTTTTGCGCCACGCGCTTTAGCGTGCTCGAGCTCTTCCAGTACAACCATACCGGCACCACCGGCGATAACAAAGCCGTCGCGGTTTGCATCGTAGGGGCGAGAGGCACTTTCTGGGGTGTCATTATATTTTGTAGATAGCGCTCCCATTGCGTCAAATAAGCAGCTTAATGACCAGTGCTCTTCTTCGCCGCCACCGGCAAAAATGACGTCTTGCTTGCCGAGCTGAATTAGTTCCATTGCATTGCCTATGCAGTGTGCGCTGGTAGCGCAGGCAGATGAGATGGAATAGTTCACGCCTTTGATTTTGAAGGGTGTCGCAAGGCACGCAGATACCGTGCTACCCATGGTTTGGGTGACGCGATAGGGCCCAATACGCTTAACGCCACGCTCGCGAAGCGTGTCAGCGGAGTCAATTAGATTGGCGGACGATGCGCCACCAGAACCGGCGATAATACCGGTGCGGACGTTACTCACTTGGTCTTCAGATAAGCCTGAATCTGCAATTGCTTCCTGCATGGATAGGAATGCGTACGCTGCAGCGTCGCCCATAAAGCGAAATTGCTTGCGATCAATCAGCTCTTTTAAGTCAAGGTTTTTGATTGAGCCAGAAACATGGCTGCGGAAGCCCATTTCTTTATAGGTCTCGTTAAACGCAATACCCGATTTGCCTTCCTGTAGTGAGCTTAAAACTTCGGCCAAATTATTGCCGATGCTGGAAACAATCCCCATACCGGTTACGACAACACGTTTCATCGAATACCTCGTTATATATCGTGATGAATTTATTAAATTGTATAGTGTGAAATATTACTCGAAGCTGGCGTCGTCTTTAAATAAGCCGACACGCAGATCTTTTGCGGTGTAAATCACTTTGCCGTCCACGGCCACTTCGCCGTCGGCAATGCCTAGCACTAGTTTGCGCTCAATAAGGCGCTTGTAATTAAGGGTGTAGGTGACGAGCTTGGCATCAGGTAGGATTTGACCGGTAAATTTGACCTCTCCGGCGCCCAGCGCACGGCCTTTGCCGCTATTACCGCGCCAGCCAAGGTAAAAGCCAACTAACTGCCACATTGCATCAAGGCCGAGACAGCCAGGCATAACGGGGTCGCCGATAAAGTGACAATCGAAAAACCAAAGCTCGGGATTGATGTCTAATTCGGCGACTAGCACGCCTTTTTCGTAAGTGCCTCCCTCAGTACTGATATGCGTGATGCGGTCTACCATCAGCATATTGTCTACGGGGAGCTTAGGGTTGCCGGGGCCAAAGAGCTTGCCGTGACCGCAGTCGATGAGTTCTTGTTTGGTAAAGCTATTTTGATGAATTAAAGACATGAGACAGAATTATCAGCTTGAAAATGTTGCGGCCATCTTAGCACGAAGGATTTGGATGGCACATAAAAATGTCAACATTGGCCTGAACATTGCTGTCATCCTCTTGTAACGATGTCACAGTAAAAGAGCTATTCTTGCTAAGTAAGCACGCTATAGGGAGAATGATGGCACTTTGCCTTATTGGCTGGACTGGGCTAGGCCTTTGTCTGGATTAGTACAAGGAAACCTCATGATTAGAAAATGTTTGTTCCCAGTTGCCGGTTACGGCACACGCTTTTTGCCCGCTACCAAATCTATGCCGAAGGAAATGTTGCCCATTGTGAACAAGCCCTTGGTGCAGTACGGCGTCGAAGAGGCGATAAACGCGGGATTAAAAGAAATCGCATTGGTAACTGGCCGCGGTAAGCGTGCCATAGCCGACCATTTTGATATTAGCTATGAATTGGAAAGTCAGATTGCGGGTACTGGTAAGGAGCGGTACTTAGACGGTATTCGCAATGTGCTTGATAAGGGTACATTTATGATGACCCGCCAGCGGCAGATGAAGGGCTTGGGGCATGCAATTTTAACCGGCGAGTGTTTGATTGGCGATGAAGCTTTCGGTGTTATTTTGTCTGATGATTTGTGTCTGAATCACGATGACGAAGGTGTTATGGCTCAAATGGTTAAGCTGTATAAACAGTTTCGTTGCAGCATAGTCGCCATCCAAGAAGTGCCAATGGAAGATATCGAAAAGTACGGTGTTATAGCCGGTGAAGAAATGGGTGACGGACTATTTCGCGTAAGCTCGATGGTTGAAAAGCCCAAATCGGAAGATGCGCCAACCAATATGGCCGTTATTGGTCGTTATATTTTAACCCCTGATATTTTCGATATTTTGCGCGACACACCGCCGGGTAAAAATGGCGAGGTTCAGCTTACCGATGCGTTAATGACGCAGGCGCAAAGTGGTTGTGTATTAGCCTATAAATTCCGTGGTAAACGATTCGACTGCGGCAGTGTGCCGGGCTTTATTGAGGCCACGAATTACGTTTACGAAAATATCTATGCCGAGGGTTCCGCGTGAGTAGTAGTGAAATAACGTGCTTTAAAGCTTACGATGTTCGCGGCCGCATTCCCGATCAGTTAAATGAAGATATTGCCTATCGCATAGGTCGGGCATTTGCCGAGGTGATCCAGCCTAAGAAAGTAGTGGTGGGGCACGATATTCGTTTGAGCAGCGAGTCCATTAAAGCGGCATTGACTGACGGTTTGCGGGATTCCGGTGTCGATGTCTATGACATTGGTTTGTGTGGTACAGAAGAGATTTATTTTGCGACCGCACATGCTGGTATGGATGGCGGCATTGCGGTTACTGCAAGTCATAACCCTAAAGATTATAACGGCATGAAGTTTGTGCGGGAGGGTTCTAAGCCAATTAGCGGTGACACAGGGCTTTTTGATATTAAAAAGCTTGCTGAGCAAAATGATTTTGCAGCGCCGGGCGAGCGCGGTCGCTTGCAGGCGCTAGATACCGCTGAGGCCTATGTTGAGCATTTATTAAGTTATGTGGATGTTGCATCACTTAAGCCGTTAAAAATTGTGGTTAATGCTGGGAATGGCGGCGCGGGTCGTGTCGTAGATTTGTTGGAAAAGCACTTACCCTTTGAATTTATTCGTGTGCATCATGAGGCCGATGGTAATTTCCCCAATGGCGTTCCAAACCCCTTATTGGTAGAAAATCGCCAGCCTAGTATTGATGCAATTAAAGCGCACGGTGCTGATTTAGGGGTGGCTTGGGATGGTGATTTTGATCGCTGTTTTTTCTTTGATGAAACCGGCGATTTTATTGAAGGCTATTATGTTGTCGGCTTATTGGCAGAAGCATTTTTGCTGAAAAATCCAGGTGCGAATATTGTTCATGACCCCCGTTTAACATGGAATACTATTGCTATCGTCGAAGAGGCGGGCGGCAAGGCTGTTCAATGCAAAACTGGACATGCGTTTATTAAAGAGCGTATGCGCATCGAAAATGCAGTCTACGGTGGTGAGATGAGCGCCCATCACTATTTCCGCGATTTTGCATACTGCGATAGCGGCATGATTCCTTGGTTGCTTGTTACTCAGTTGATGTCGGTGAAGTCTGCTAGCTTGTCGTCACTGGTTGAGGAGCGGGTTGCGCTATTCCCTTGCAGTGGTGAAATCAATCGTGAAGTTGAGGATGCAAAGGCGGTAATTGCATTGATTGAAGAGAAGTACAAGCCTAGTGCTGAGGCGGTGGATTTTACTGACGGATTAAGCATGAGCTTTAATGGCTGGCGTTTTAATGTTCGGATGTCGAATACTGAGCCGGTAGTGCGTTTGAATGTTGAAAGCGACGGTGATTTTGCTTTGATGGAGGCAAAAACGGCTGAGCTATTAGCGATGCTATAAGGTTTGGTTTTTGTAGATAAAGCGCCTGCGGGCGCTTTTTTTCGGGTGTGCCTTGGTGATTACGTCTGTTGTGCTTGTTTGTAGCGTGTAATCAATTGTGCGGTTGAGCTATCTAGCTCGGGGGATTCCTTGCCCGAAAGTGCGCCCATAAGTGTTTGGCTGATTTGCTTGCCGAGCTCTACACCCCATTGGTCGAAGGGATTGATTCCCCAAACAAAACTTGCGGAAAACAGACGGTATTCGTAGAGCGCAATTAGCGCGCCTAGAGCTCTTGGGGTCAGTTGATTCATCAGGATGGTAGTGCTTGGCCGATTGCCTAGCATCGCCTTATGTTGGGCTAATTTCTTGGCGTCGACGGCAGGCATCCCATTGCTGGTTAAGCTGGTTTCAATTTCAGCGGCGCTCTGGCCTTGCATCAAGACAAGGCTTTGGCTGAAGCAGTTGGCGATTAGATTTTGGTGTTGTTCGCCAACCGGGTTGTAGCTATGTAGGCTGGCAATAAAGTCGCAGGGAATGGTGTCGCTGCCTTGATGTAAGAGCTGGTGAAAGGAGTGCTGCCCGTTGGTGCCCTCGGTTCCCCAGATAACACCGCCGGTGCCGTGCTGTAAAATTTCACCGTCGCTACTCACGGATTTGCCGGCACTTTCCATGAATAATTGTTGCAGATAGATTGGCAGCAATTTTAGATGGTGCTCGTAAGGTAAGACCGCCTGCGAGCTAATTCCCCAAGCATTGCGATACCAGACGTCTAGCAAGCCTAAAATGACGGGGATATTAGATTCTAGTGGGCTATGTTCAACGTGTTGGTCAATGTCGTGGCCGCCGCCTAAAAACGCGAGAAAGTTTTCCATCCCTGTAGATAAGGCAATGGCCAAGCCGAAACCCGACCACACTGAAAATCGCCCGCCAATCCATTCTGGCACGGTAAGAATTAAATCTTCTCTGATGCCAAACGTCTTTGCTGATTCTGGTCTTGAGGTGATGGCAATAAAATGTTGATCGACGTCATCACATTTGAGTTCGCTGCATAGCCAGTTTCGGGCGGCCGTAGCATTGCTGCGGGTTTCTTGGGTGCCAAAGGACTTTGAAGCGACAATAAAAAGTGTGGTTTCTGCGGGTACTGTAGCAAGAACCTCGCTGATGACGCTGGGATCAATATTGGCGGCAAAGTGGGTTTTTAGCAGTGGTTCATCTTGATTGGAGAGTGCATCGCAGATTAAGCGTGGGCCGAAATCTGATCCGCCAATGCCGATATTAACTAGGTCGGTAAAGGCTTTTCCGGTTTGTCCGCGCAATTTACCGCTGTGGATATCGTTGACCAGGGCGGCCATATTTGAATACATCGAATCAATCGCGCTATCGCCGCTCTGCTGATCGACAGCCCAGCGTCGTAGGCTGGGGTAATTAACTGCGCGATTTTCGGTGTTATTGAGGTGGGCGCCAGTTCTGAGTGCGGCTAGTTGCGTGGTGACTCCGCGATTTCGCGCAATCGTGCAAAGTGTGTCGAGTATATTGCTGTCGATATGGTGCTTTGAGTAGTCAACGAATAGCGGGCCGATCTCTGCGCTGTAGCGTTCAGCGCGCTTCGGATCTTCTTGGAAGCGCTGGCTGAGTGGTGTAGAAATACTTTGCTGTGCAAGAGATAAGAGCGTTGATCTGGTGTTGCTGTCGTAGGGGGAGATAACTCCGTAGCTTGGTGTGCTGCTCACAGCGAGTCCTTTTAAATATCCATTTAGGGGAGCTGGTATCTTCCGTCCCAGCGAGAATGGTTTAAATTGTAGCGGCTTCAGAGGGGGATTGTAATCGGCTACGTAATTTAGCTGCGGCGAGAGAGCGCAATAACGGTAAGTCGCTCTAGGGCGGAGCGGTAAGGGGAGTCATTAAATGGTGTAAGTGCATTTAATGCGGCTTGCGTATAGTGCTCCGCAGACTGTCGGCAATAGGCTAATGCGCCACTGGTGGTAACGGCGCTAATAATGGCGCCTAGTTGTTCGCTGGTTTTATTGCTAATGGCGTGACGCACCAATTCTTGCTGGTATTGGTCGCCATTTTTTAAGAGATAAATGAGAGGTAGGGTCGGTTTGCCCTCGGCGAGATCGTCGCCCACGTTTTTACCAGTTTCCTCTGGGTCGCCCTCGTAATCGAGGATGTCGTCAATTAGTTGGAATGCAATGCCAAGATTTAAGCCGTATTCGTAGAGCGCGTCACGGTGTTGGTCGGTATTGCTAATAATGGCTGCGCCACCGCAGGCCGCACCAAACAGCACGGCGGTTTTGCTGCGGATTACATCAAAATAGGTTGCTTCGCTGGTGTCGGCATTGCCGGCTCTGCTGAGTTGTAAAACCTCGCCCTCTGCAACTGTATTGGTCGTGCCAGACAGTAGCCCCATAAGTGGCAGGCTGCCGATTTCGACTAGAATTTGAAACGCGCGGGAGTATAAAAAGTCGCCTACTAGCACGCTGGGTGCGTTGCCCCAGTTGGCGTTTGCGGTAGGTCGGCCGCGGCGTAGCGCTGAGATATCTACTACGTCGTCGTGTAGCAAGGTTGCGGTATGAATAAATTCGATGACCGATGCTAAGCGGATGTGATCCTGCTTAATGTCGCCAATAGCGCCAGCGCATAAAAGGGTGAGCAACGGCCGCAGGCGTTTGCCTCCCGCATCGACGATGTAGTGGCCGATATTTTCTACGAGGGGCACGTTGGAGTGCAGCTGTTCTATGATGAAGTCGTTGACCGCAGCAAATTCGCTGTCAACGATCTGGCGGATCTGTTGCATGGTTACGCTAATACGTCTGGCGGAGTCGGTTGGCATCGTATGAGCGAAGCTGCGAGCTGTCAAGGTTTCTGCAATAGCGAGATTTTCAGGTGTTGTTTATTTTTGTGAAACTGCGTACAATTCGCGCCCCTGAAAGCAAAACCGTGCGGCCTCTTAATGGTTAAGTGGTGGTGACGGTGCCTGGACTTGTCCCGGTGTGGAGTGCAGTAGCACAACACGCTCGGCCGAAACAAATTATTGCAAGCAGGCTCTTGGAGATTATGCCCATGTACGCAGTTATTGAAAGTGGTGGTAAGCAGCACCGTGTGGTTGAGGGTGAAACCCTCAAGCTAGAAAAAATTGAAGTTGCCACTGGCGAAAGTGTAACCTTTGACAAAGTGTTGATGGTTAAAGCTGGTGAAGAACTAAAGATTGGCGCACCTTATGTTGAAGGTGGCAAAGTGACTGCGGAAGTTATTTCGCAAGGTCGTCACGCCAAGGTGAAGATTGTTAAATTTCGCCGTCGGAAGCACAGCATGAAGCAAGCTGGTCACCGTCAGTGGTTCACCGAAGTGAAAATCACTGGTATCAGTGCTTAAGGAATTAGGAGAGACTCATGGCTCACAAGAAAGCTGGTGGTAGTACTCGTAACGGACGCGACTCGCAGAGTAAGCGTCTTGGTGTAAAACGTTTTGGTGGTCAAACTGTTAGCGCGGGCAGCATTATTGTTCGTCAGCGCGGCACTCGCTTTCACGCTGGTGAAAACGTAGGTTGTGGCACCGACCATACTTTGTTTGCTAAGGCGGACGGTGTGGTGAAGTTTGAAGTTAAAGGTCCAAAGAGTCGCAAATACATTAGTATTGTTGCGGCCTAAGCCCTCTTCGTGACGTTTAAAGCCTCGTCTGTTGACGGGGCTTTTTTGTTTCTGTAGATAGGTTTTAAGCATATTCCTTTTTTAGGTTGGCATAGTCATGAAGTTTGTGGATGAGGCGGTAATCAGGGTTGAGGCGGGGCGAGGTGGCAATGGCTGCATGAGCTTTCGTCGCGAAAAATTTATACCCTGGGGTGGGCCAGATGGTGGTGACGGCGGTGATGGCGGCAGTGTGATTCTGCGGGCCGAGGCGTCGATGAATACCTTGGTGGATTTCCGCTTTGTTAAGGCTTATAACGCGCGGCCGGGTGAACCTGGTCGCGGCGCGAACTGTCGTGGCAAAAGTGCTGAAGATTTAATACTGAATGTACCTGTGGGCACCACTGTTGTTGATGAGGATACTCAGGAAGTGCTTGGGGATCTGGTGTTCGCCGGAGATACGCTCAAAGTTGTGCAGGGTGGTTTTCACGGCTTGGGCAATACTCGTTTTAAGTCGAGTACAAACCGTTCGCCTCGGCAATTTACTCGCGGTAGCGACGGTGAAATACGAAATCTGCGTCTAGAGCTGAAGGTGCTGGCTGACGTGGGTTTGTTGGGTATGCCGAACGCGGGTAAGTCTACGTTCATCCGTGCAGTGTCTGCCGCCAAGCCCAAGGTGGCTAATTATCCGTTTACGACGCTGGTGCCAAATTTAGGTGTGGTGCGAGTTCAGCAGCATCGCAGCTTTGTGCTGGCAGATATTCCGGGTTTGGTTGAGGGCGCATCTGACGGCGCAGGTTTGGGGATTCGTTTTCTCAAGCATTTGACGCGAACGCGTTTGTTGCTGCACTTGGTTGATATGGCGCCTTATGATGGTGTGACGCCGCAGGAGTCGGTGGCGATAATTTCTAAAGAATTGTCGCGCTTTAGTCCTACCCTGGCGGGGCGTGAGCGTTGGTTGGTGCTGAATAAGCTAGATATGCTGCCTGATGATGAGCGTGAGGCGCGCTGCCAAGAAGTGGTGGATGCGCTTGCTTGGACTGGGCCGGTGTATAGGGTGTCTGCCTTAACGGGCGAGAATACTAAGGCTCTGTGTCAGGATGTTTTGCAGTTTGTCGAAGAGCAGGCTGAGTTGCTGGCAACGGATGGTGAGGCTGCAGAGCGCGAGCGTGAAGTTCAGGATGCGATGCAGGCTGAGGCGCGTGAGCGTATCCAGGCCTTGGCGGATCGGCGTCGCTCCGAGCGTCGTGCGGCGGGTGGCGCCGATGATTACGACGATGATGAGGATGACGATCACGATGTTGAAGTCGTCTATCGGTCTTGAGGTAGGTAATCTTGTCTGAGAATAGGCAGGCGCTGAAAACCAGTAAGCGCGTTGTGGTAAAAATTGGCTCCGCGTTACTCACTAATGATGGTCGGGGGCTGTACGCCGAGGGTCTCGATACTTGGGTGTCGCAGCTAGCTGCTCTGAGGGCGTCGGGTCGAGAGCTTGTGCTCGTGTCTTCGGGTGCGGTTGCCGAGGGTATGACTCGCTTGGGTTGGCGGGAGCGGCCTGACAATTTGCATAAATTGCAGGCGGCTGCTGCGGTCGGGCAGATGGGGCTGGTTCACGCCTACGAAACTCGTTTTCGCGCTCATGGTTTGCAGACCGCGCAGATTTTATTGGGGCACGATGATATTTCCGCGCGGGATCGCTATCTCAATGCCCGGGGCACGTTGCTAACCCTGCTGGAGTTGGGTGTGGTGCCGGTGGTAAATGAAAACGATACGGTGGTAACCGACGAAATTCGTTTTGGCGATAATGATACCTTGGCTGCGCTTGTGGCCAATTTGATCGATGCCGATACCTTGGTAATTTTGACTGATCAGCGGGGCTTGTTTGAAGAGGATCCGCGTTCTAATCCTGATGCCAAATTAATATCCGAAGCCTCTGTGGAGGATCGTACACTTGACGTAATGGTTGGCGGTGCCGCCGGCTCACTGGGTCGTGGGGGGATGTTGACGAAGCTGCGAGCGGCCAGATTGGCGTCTCGTTCTGGTGCAAATACCGTTATTGTTGGTGGTCGCGAAGATCGAGTGCTTGATCGGGTTTTTGGTGCTGAAGATTTGGGTACTCTGCTGCTTCCCAAAGAACCGCCGATTACCGCGCGTAAAAAATGGTTGGCGGGGCAGTTGCAATTGCGCGGTGCCGTACAGATTGATGATGGCGCAGTGCGTGTATTGCGTCAGCAGGGGCGAAGCTTGTTACCTGTGGGGGTCGTTGCAGTTACTGGGCAGTTTTCGCGTGGCGACCTTGTTAGGTGTGTTGACGCGCAGGGGAATGAGGTTGCGCGGGGGCTGGTGAATTACTGCGCTGATGATGCGCGGCGTTTGCAAGGTGCGCCCAGTTCCAAAATTGCAGAGCTTCTAGGTTTTGTTGGTGAGCCTGAGCTCATTCACCGCGATAACTTGGTGGTGAGTGCTTGATGTTGGCAATGTAAAAATATCGCCCAATAAAAAAACCCGCTAAAAGCGGGTTTTTTTATATAGCAAAATAAAAGCGTAGATTAAGCGGTTGCGCCCATTGCTTTGATTTTGCTGTTTAGGCGGCTCTTATGACGAGCGGCTTTGTTCTTGTGAAGAATGCCTTTGTCGGCCATACGGTCGATAACAGAAACTGCTGATACATAGGCTGTTTTCGCTGCTTCTTGATCGCCAGAAGCAATTGCAGCCAGTACTTTCTTCAGGTACGTGCGTACCATTGAGCGCAGGCTGGCGTTATGCGTACGACTTTTTTCCGCCTGACGTGCGCGTTTTTTAGCTTGTGGAGAATTCGCCACCCTTGTAACTCCTTGAAACCTAGTGCTGAAAATTTAGGCCGGGAATTATTCATGTTTGACGAGCTATTGTCAAGCCCGTAGCCGGCCTATTGTGTTAATTATTGCGTAATGGCCAATTTATAAAAACCGCTCGGCGGCAATCATTCCCCAGCAGCTAATGCAAAGTAACAAACTAAGCATTACGGCGGCGGAGCCAATGTCTTTTGCTTGGCCGGATAGTGGGTGGTGGTCGGTACTGATGCGGTCAACAACCGCTTCAATCGCTGAATTGATGAGTTCGACGATGACGACGATGATCACGGTGGCAATTAAGATGGAGCGCTGGCTGGCGTTGGTGCCCAGCCAGAGTGCGCCGGGAAGCATAATAAGTGCGAGCATGCTTTCTTGGCGAAAAGCTTCTTCGTGTCGCCATGCGGCGCGCAAACCTTTTAGGGAGTATTTTGACGCGTCTAATATGCGAGCTGGGCCGGTGCGACCAGGTTTGTTCATCATGATAGTTTTGTAAACCTCCGCTCGAACAAGGGTAGAGCTACAGTTTGTGGCGAGGGTGGTCAAAAATGGCGCTTAGGATGCCGAGCAAGCTGTAGGCTGTAAACAGTGTATAATACTGCACTTTGCGCTGCGCAATATTGCGCGCGGTGCCAGCGTTGAAATGTAGCAATAGTGTAATGCAACCAGATGACAATTGAGAGACAACTACTTTATCCCAAGCACTGGCCGGCGTGGATTGGTCTGGGCCTGCTTTGGTTACTTGCGCATTTGCCGCGTCGTTTAAGTTATGCTTTGGGGGCCGGTATCGGTCGCCTGTTTTATTATTTTGCGAAAGCGCGGCGTCATATTTGTGAAGTGAATTTAAAACTATGTTTTCCTGAGTTAAGCGATGCCGAACACGCCTTGCTAGTAAAAAAGACTATGCGCAATCAAGGTGTGGGCTTAATGGAAACCTTGCGGGTGTGGTTTATCGCCCCTGAAAAATTAGGTGTTGAGCTTGAGTTACTGGGCCGGGAGCATCTTGAAGTCGCGGAGGGGGAGCCTGGCGTTATTGTTATTGGCACGCATTTCACTACCTTAGATGTGTGTGGCACCTTGATTGGCTTTCAATATCCATCAGATTCTTTTTATCGTAAACATAAAAATCCTGTGTTTGAGTATATTCTCAGTCGTTCGCGGGGCCGTTACGGCGAGCCCATTCATCGGCGAGATATTAAGCGAGCTTTGCGGCGGCTTCGAGAAGGGCGACGTTTGTATTATTTGCCTGACCAGGATTACGGGCGTAAATCGACCGAGTTTGTACCTTTTTTTGGCATCCCTGCTTCAACAACGATTGCGACAAGTACCTTGGCAAAAGGTGGGCGCGCGAGGGTGGTGTACGCTAAGCAGCAGCGGCTTGATAGTGGGCGCCGGTATCGAGTAGAAATGATACCGCTGGACAATTTCCCCAGCGGTGATCCGATCGCGGATGCTAGGGCGATTAATGCGCTTCTTGAGGAGAATATTCGTCTGGTCCCCGAGCAATATATGTGGGTTCATCGTCGCTTTAAGACTCGGCCAAAGGGCGAGGCTGGGTTTTACTAGTGAGCCTTCGCCGCGTGTGGGTAATTACAGATGGCCGACTGGGGCATTTGAACCAGCTGCGCGGCTTAATCGAGCGCTTGCAGGCCAAGACGCAGATTGAATTACATTGGCTAGACCTTTCTGTGCAGCCATTTCGTTTTACTCGCGGTCAAGGCTTGTTGAGCCAGTTTCAGTCTCAGCGTAAACCTGATTGGGTGCTTTCGGCGGGGAGTAAAACGCATTTGCCACTGTTGTGGTGCAAATGGATGTTAGGTGTAAAAACGTTTTTATTAATGCGCCCATCGCTACCACTTTGCTTTTTTGATGCGGTATGTATGCCGTTCCACGATTCTCCACCAGAGCGCGACTCGGTGCTAGCTACTTATGGGGTCATTAACCATATTGTTCCAAGCTACGAGGGGCGGAACGAGGGGCGGGGATTGATTTTATTGGGTGGCACTAATACTCACTTTCACTGGGACAATGCCGTTATTATTGAGCAAGTGAAACGCATTGCTGCGGCGAACGCCGGGTGCGAATGGTTGGTGTCCGATTCGCCGCGCACGCCTGCGGGCTTGTTGGATGAGCTGGCGAGTTTGGGGTTGGAAAATATTAAAGCCATGCCATATAAAAATACTGGATCAGAATGGCTGCCAGGTATTTTGGCAGAAGTTGGGCAGGTTTGGGTAAGCTGCGATAGTGTGTCGATGGTTTACGAAAGCGTAAGCTCTGGCGCGCCAACCGGAGTATTAAGTTTACAGCCTTTGCGCGAGTCCCGCGTGACTAAAAGTATGGCGCAATTGGTCAGTAGCGGTCTTGCAACAGCGTTTGAAAATGCTCAGTTAGGAACGGCATTGCCGCCTGCCGCTCATCCTTTGTGGGAGGCGGATCGTGTTGCAGATTGGTGGCTTGGGCGATAAGCAGCCCTTTATAAATTTATTTCTGGACAATGTATGCCTGAGGCAGAGATGCAAAGTAGTAATACCGCAAGGCCACTAAAAATAGTGCAGGTTTTGCCGGCATTGAACTCCGGGGGTGTCGAGCGTGGCACCGTTGAGTTGGCTCGAGAATTGGTGCGGGGTGGGCATGCGTCGGTTGTTATATCCTCGGGTGGCCGTATGGTCGACGGTCTTCTTGCTGAAGGCAGTGAGCATATTAGCTTTCCTGTTCACCGGAAATCGCTATGGTCTTTGCTGCAAGTTCGGCCTATGCGGCGCTTGCTAGAATCCTTGGCGGCCGATGTGGTTCACGTGCGTTCTCGGGCGCCAGCGTGGATAGTGTGGCTGGCTTGGCGGCGAATGAATCCCGCCACGCGACCGCGTTTGGTGAGCACGTTTCACGGCATGTATTCGGTAAATTTTTACAGTGCTGTAATGGCGCGTGCAGAGCATCTTATTGCGATATCGAATTGCGTAAAGAACTATATTACTACTAATTACAAAGCGGACGAGCGCCGTATTAGCTTAATTCCCCGGGGATTAGATCCTGCAGCTTTTAATCGCGAAGCGTGCACGCCCCAATGGAAAAAAGAGTTGTTTCGGCAATATCCACAGTTACAAAATCAGCACATTATTTTAATGCCGGGGCGGCTAACCCGTTGGAAGGGGCAAGAAGCTTTTTTAGAGATGATGTCTCGCCTAATTCGCCTTCGTCAGGACTGCCATGGCGTTGTTGTCGGTGATGCTGAGCCAGGCAAACAACATTATTTTGACGAGTTGCTCGCTATGCGCTCAAGTCTCGGCCTTGATGAGGCGGTAACATTTGTGGGGCACCGCAGCGATATCGCGCAGTTTTACGGTTTGGCGTCGGTGACCTGTCATATGTCAAACAAAGAGGAGCCCTTTGGGCGCACGGTGCCAGAATCTCTTGCGAGTGGTACGCCGGTGGTGGCCTACGACCGCGGTGGGGCGAGCGAGTCGCTTAATGCGGGTTTTCCTCAGGGTTTGGTTGCGCCCGACGATATCGTTGGATTTGCGGCGAGGGTGGCTGACGTGATTGATGCCGATGCGGTGTTATCACTGCCAGAAAGTTATTATTTAAGTAGCCAGTTGGCGAGCACCTTAGCGGTTTATCGTCGTCTATTGGCTGAGTAAGAGCGGTGGCTCTGGGTATTTGTTGCTAGTAGGGCCTCAGGTGTAAGATTGAGCGCTCTGGCTCGTTGAGATTATTGGCTTACGGTTGCAAATTTAATGAGAGTACTTCACGTAGATACCCAACAGCTGCGACGCTATGGTCGAACACGGGTAAGCTGGGCACAAAAATTAGGTTTTGGTTTGATAAAAAACGACCACTACCTGCAAAGTTTTAGTGATCGTGATGTAGCGGCATTTGAGGCGCCGTTTGGTATTCGAGATTTAGGCGTAGGCAAAGCGAATAAGCGACTGCTTGAGATGGCTGATGCCATGGAGCCAGATCTAGTGATTGCGGGTCATTGCGATACGATTAGCAATGAAACTCTGAGTGAAATTAAGCGCCGCCGTCCCGCAACGATTATCGTCCACTGCAATAATGATCCCCTTTTTGTTCCCAGCAATGTAGAGCGTATTCGCTCTAGAGCAGCTGTTGTTGATGCTGTATTTGTGTCAACTGGCTTAAAGGAATTAAAGCAGTTTGAGGGCCTTGGTGCGCGTATTTATCATATGCCAAATCCAATTGAGGCCTCCGTAGAGTGCTTGGATAACTCGACGAAAACGGATTTAGAAATTGATTTGCTGTTTTGTAGCAATAGTACAAATCTTACCAAACGGCTCGAGATGGTCGGCAATATTAAAGACGCAGTAAAAGACGAAATGAATTTTATGACCTACGGGAGTTTTGGCGAGCCTCCTGTATGGGGGCGCGATTATGATCGCGCTTTGGCTAAGACAAAAATGGGTCTAAATTTGAATCGCCAAGAGGGTGATTATTGGTATTCCTCTGCGCGAATGGCCCAGTTGGCAGGTAACGGCATTTTACTGTTTACCAGTAGTGCGCCGCGATTTGACGAGCTTTTGCCGCCGGAGTCGGCGGTATATTTTGATGATGAAGCAAGTTTGTTAGCGAAAATTCGTGAATTTCATGGTGATGATGCTATGCGGCAGCATTGGGCCTCACGAACTCGCGATTTTTTCCACCGTGAAATTAATTCAAAGCTCTATGCGCAATTTATTGTGGAGGCGAGCTTGGAAATGCCCTTCAGCCACGACTACGTATGGGTGCAAAATATTGCTAGTAATGGGGGCGCTCAGTGAGCTTAGCGTTATCGGCGGAGCGTCCATTTTCTCGTGGGGGGAACCGGCTTTGCTTCGTGCATCCTGAGCATCCTAATAGATGCATTAAAGTACGTCGCCCAGAGTTCACACTTGAGGATTACCGTAGGAAAAAAGGCTTCCCTAAAAGCTTACTCCCGCTGTCAGTTTTTGACGACAATGCTGAAGAATTTAGAGTGTTACGCGATTTTCAGCAGAATTATTCCGATTCTATTTTTGATCATATCAGTCGCGGCTACGGCATGATTGAAACGGATCTGGGTTTGGGTATTTGCTCAGAACTGATCCTTGACCACAGCGGTGAGATATCTATGTCGCTGATGCTTTATCTTTGGAACTTCGGTTACACAGATGAGTGTAAAAGGGCGGTTGAGGTATTGAAAAAACATTGGATGGATCACTTGGTGCCGTCGCGCTCAATTCTCCTTCACAATATTGTTGTCGAAAAGCGCTTAGAGGGCGGAGTGGAATCAATTAACAGGCTGGTGGTGATTGACGGCTTGGGAGCAACGGGCATTGCAGCACTTCCATTCTTGCCTAGACGTGCGCGTCGTTACTTAGTCGGTCGCAAAGTAAAGAATTTAGATGAGCGGATTGACGAGTTTTTCGAGAGTATTAAAAGTGGTAAATACCCTGGCCCCAACGGGCTGCCTATGAAAGATGGCGTACCTGATATTCCGGCGCCGCGCTAATTTTTAATTATTCGCGGTGCAGAGCGTTAATAATTTTTGTGCTATCTGTTCCCATTGTAATTCTGTCTGGGCTCTGTGTTGGGCCTGCTGCCCCATGCTTTTTAATGCATCGCTATCGGCGAGCATTTTTTTGATGCTGAGGTAAATATCATTTTCGTCATCGCCATCGCATAACATTCCGGTGCGGCCGTCGAGAACGGCGTCACTGGCACCGCCTACTCGGCCGGCAAGGCTTGCGACTCCCTGCATCGCCGCCTCAATGTAGACAATTCCAAATCCTTCCACTGAGTCGCCAACAGCGCGGCATGGCATAGCGAATAGGTCTGCGTTTTGCAGCAGGGCAGATCGCTCGCCGTCGCTCACGCGGCCACAGAATTTAACCTTATCTGCTATACCAAGCTCATTTGTGCGAGTTAATAAATTTTCCTGCAGGGGGCCGGTGCCGGCGAGCACATAGAGTAGATTGGGGTGATCTTTGAGTAGTTTTGGTAAAATCTCAATAATTTTATCTTGGCCTTTGCGGGCTTCTAGTCGCCCTACGGTAAGCAGTATGGGGGAGTGCGCCATACATAAATTGCTTATGTTTGTTGTCTCGTCTGCATTTGGTGTAGGTGGCGGCGTGACACCGGGGTGAAGAATGTGAGTGCGTGATGTATCGCTAGTATAGGGTCGTAGGCGTTGAGCAGTGAACTGCGAATTCGCAAGCACAAAGTCTGCTAGCGCCAGAGTTTTAGTGATGCGATTTTTCTTTTTCTCGCTAGTTTTGCTTGGGAATTCCATGCCGTGAGCAATGCAAACACTGCATAAATTGCGAAATTTTGCGGGGTTTAGCAGCTCCAAACTTTTCCAGCTATCGGAGATAAGTAGCGTCTGGTGGCTGTTTAGGTATTTTGTAATCCACTTGGCCTTTCGGTAGCGGCGAATTAGCTTGGGACCGCTTATGCGCTTGATTGCAAAGGGAAGGTTTGCGTCAAATTCCTGCTGCCCAGCGACAGCCGGAGCATCGCATACGACACTGACATGGTGGCCGATATTGTGTAAGGCCCTTGCAAGCTCATACATATAGTTTTGTATGCCGCCAGCTTCTGGTGGGAAATTTTGGGTGTTTATTAGTATGTTGTGTATTTCCATTGATTCGCTGTCCGGTCTGCAGATCGTATGTGGTGGGTCTGTATTGCTAGCGGATGCTGGAA
The DNA here is from genome assembly GCF_002915595.1 of Zhongshania marina. GTDB lineage: Bacteria > Pseudomonadota > Gammaproteobacteria > Pseudomonadales > Spongiibacteraceae > Spongiibacter > Spongiibacter marinus_B. The sequence continues at coordinate 3,850 of NZ_PQGG01000020.1, read as the reverse complement.
TTAATCACATAAATTTGGCTGCTGCCGCTGGTGTTTGAATGCGTATATTGTAAGCTGTTATTGATGTTTAGTTAAATAGCGCCCGTAGAGCTTAGGCGTTTTGGCAGGCAAGGCTTGGTTTGAGGGTGTATGCAAAAAAAATACATGTGTCGTGTTATTAGTCTTAATAGGGCGGCGGAGAATACGCAAAAGCTGTTAAGTGATTTGGCGGCTCAAGGTATAAGCGCGGAAGTATTTGATGCGGTAGACGGCCGCAATGGCGAGCCGCCCCTAGGGGATGGTGAATATTTTCGCGACACACTGGCGATGATCCGCCACGGAAAACGCTTAACAAATAGTGAATTGGGCTGCTATCTATCCCACTATAGAGCTGTGAGGCAGGCGTACAATGAGGGCTTCGAATACGTTTGTCTGCTTGAAGATGACGTCGTTATTGAACCTTTACTTGGTGAGGTGTTCAAGACTTTGCTCGAAAGAGATTTGGATATGGTTCGCCTGATGTCCTTAAAGCTTAGGCGCAGAAAAGTGTTGGGGCCTTTGTTTGGTAAACACTGTCTTGTGCGTCAGGAGCGCGGCGGTCTTGGAACGCAAGCCTATATGCTTAGTCGCAATGGAATGAAAAAATTCTTAGATTATGGCTGTGGTATTTATGAGCCGGTGGATAAGGTTTTTGATCACTTCTTTCTGTTTGACTTGGATGTGTTTGCGGTTGAGCCACATCTTGCTTTTGAGTTGCTGGGCGAAACAAGTGTTGCGAAGAAAGCGCCGGTATATTCAGATTTGCCGAATTTGTGGCACCGCTTGATGTTTCATCCCGTTAAATTGTGGTTTAGCTTGTGTAGGCATGCTTATCTTTTGCGGCATCGGCAGGCGTTTCTTGGCGCGGAAATGCCGGATACGTCGATAAGCAAGACAACAAGAAAGCTTTAGGTCGCAGTTATATTAATTCATAGGTGGCGTTTGAAATATGCTAAGGCTGTTGGGGCAATGTAATGATCAGTATTAATATCGCGTTGTGTACATGTATGCGGCCAAGCCTGTTGGGTAACTGTCTAGATAGTCTAGCTGCTATGGCTGTCCCTGAAAATGCCAAGGTATTTGTTACCGTTGTAGAAAATGACGAAAATCAGTCTGCGCGTCCTGTCGTTGAGTCTAGGCAAGATAAATTCCCGTTTCCATTGCAGTATGTGATTGAAAATAAGCGCGGCATTCCCTTGGCGCGAAATAAGGCGATCGCAGAGGCGCATGCTTTAAACGCGGATTACTTGGTGTTTATTGACGATGATGAATGGGTCGACAGGCACTGGCTGGTCTTATTGCTGGACTATGCTCTCTCTGTGGGGGGGAAGGCAGTAATATCTGGCGCCGTTAAGTCAGCCTTGCCGGAAAATACACCGGAATATATGCGGGAAATATTCCGTGATAAAGGTCGCAAGACGGGTTCGGTGTTAAGTAGCTGTGCCACCAATAATGTGCTTATACCTATATTCGTTACCAAGGAGTTGGGCCTTCGCTTTGATGAAAGTCGGCCCTTAGCAGGGGGGACCGACACCCTGTTTTTTTGTGAGGCGGTGAGTCGCGGCGTGTCGATTTATAAGTGTGCTGAGGCCTTTGTTAGCGAAGATATACCGGCGAGTAGAGTTAGTTTGCGTTGGTTGTCGAAACGTAAGTATCGCGTCGGTATTACCTTGGCGTGGCGTAAGCGGCGCAGTGGTCGTAGTACCGCAGGCATTGTGATTTCGTCGTTAACTCAGATCGTCGTAAATAGTTTGATTGCCCTTGTTGCAAGCTTACTTTTTCAAAAAGTCGTGGTGATAAAAGCTGTTATGAAGGCTAGCCGCGCAGCGGGTACGGTGAGTGGTGTTTTTGGTGTGGAGGTAGATAGCTATCACACGATAGATAATAGCTGAGCGTTTTACGCGGCATAATATAAGTTCAATGAATGATGGAAGCGCAAAGCCATTGTTCAAATGTTATTTTATAAGGACTCATTAATATGAGTGTCATAAAAAAATTTTCTGAGTTTTTCTCAACAGCGGCTTTGCATTACCGAGCGTATAAAATATTAATTCGAAATAAACGATCATATTTATATACAACGGCTTGGATGCAGAGTTTGGCTGAAGGTAAGCCGATAGATAACTCGCAGAATGCCATCCCCTGGATGAACTTTAATATCGTTGAGTTGCTAGATCAGCGCTTAAATAAAAATTTAAACTTGTTTGAGTTTGGAAGCGGCTACTCTACATATTTTTATGCAGATAGAGTGAAGTGTGTCACCTCGCTTGAATATGATAGCCACTGGTATCAATTGCTTAAGCCGCAGGTGGCTGAAAATGTAAAATTGATCTTTCAGCAGGAAGATATCGATGGCGACTATTGCAGGGTAATTGTAAAGCAACAGCAAAAATTTGATGTGGTCGTGGTTGATGGCAGGGATAGAGTGAATTGCATAAAGCAAAGCTTTGCGAGCTTATCTGAGCAGGGTGTGATTTTACTTGATGATTCCCAGCGTGAGCGATATCAGGAAGGTATTGAGCTTGCCGAGGCAGAGGGCTTTCGCGTTTTACATATGAGCGGCTTGAAGGCAACCGGTGGTCGAGCTCATCGGACGACCATACTGTATCGCGATGGGAATTGTTTGGGTATTTAGTATTAATTGCGTTGTTTTTCATGCTTGACGCAATGATGGTTGGTGCTGAGATGTATCTCCCTGCTATTCAATAAATATAGAGAATTATTGGGAATGCCATCGAGTTTTGTTTTATGAATTTTATTGCGCGACGGCTTGCTTAAGTTGCCGCTTCAAAGGCTATTAATTATGAAGGGGATTGTCACCGGCGGCGCCGGTTTTATCGGTAGCGCTGTGGTTCGTCACATACTGGCAGATACCGATGTGTCGGTAGTGAATGTCGACGCGCTGACGTATGCGGGTAATTTGGAATCGCTTCCCAATGCTGCAAGCTCCGAGCGTTACACTTTTGCTCACCTAGATATTTGCGATTTAGCCGCACTCAATGCGATGTTTGCTCAGCATCAACCTGATTTTGTGATGCACCTTGCGGCAGAAAGCCATGTTGATCGCTCCATTGATGGCCCCGGTGCGTTTATTCAAACCAATATTGTCGGCACCTACAATATGCTTGAGGCCGCACGTTGCTACTGGCAGGTACTAGAGGGCGATAAAAAAGCGGCTTTTCGTTTTCACCACATCTCCACCGATGAAGTGTATGGCGATCTGCACGGCACGACCGATCTCTTTACCGAAACCACCTCATACGAACCCAGTTCGCCTTACTCCGCGAGCAAGGCAAGTTCCGATCATTTGGTGAGAGCGTGGGGGCGTACCTTTGGCCTGCCGATTATCGTCACCAATTGTTCCAATAATTACGGCCCCTATCATTTCCCAGAAAAACTAGTGCCCCACATTATTCTCAATGCGCTGCACGGCAAGCCCCTGCCAGTCTATGGTGATGGCAGCCAGATTCGTGATTGGCTCTATGTAGAAGACCACGCCCGGGCACTGTTCAAGGTAGTGAGCGAGGGTAGGCTGAGCGAGACCTACAATATCGGCGGTCACAACGAGAAGCGCAATATCGAGGTGGTGGAAACCATCTGCGAGTTACTCGAGGAGCTAGCGCCAGAGAATGCAAACTCCCGTGCAAACGGCAAGGGTTTTAAAGACCTGATTAGCTTTGTTAAAGACCGCCCAGGGCACGACGTGCGCTATGCCATCGACGCCAGCAAGATTCAGCGTGAGCTGGGCTGGACGCCACAAGAAACCTTTGAGTCAGGGATTCGTAAAACCGTGCAGTGGTATCTTGATAATCCCCAATGGTGGCAGCGGGTG
>NZ_PQGG01000002.1 GCF_002915595.1 Zhongshania marina | reverse complement strand
ACCCGTAGTGCATTTAGGAAGGAGGTAAGTTACTCACCCTCATAAAGAGGTTATCATTAGTTTACGAGAAAAATGGTAACGAGATGAGTAACTTACACAGCGTTTATAGCAAAATTCTGTCTCTTTTGCACGAAATTGAGCCAGCCGATAATTTTTTGAATCAAATCAGAACACCTAAGCTAAGCGATAAGGAGCTACTCGCGCTCAGTCTTGCAGCTGAAACACTGGGCATTGATTCAGAACACTTTTTGTTCAAACAGCTGCCTGCGTGCATCAATGGGAAAATTGAGCGCTCCGTTTATAACAGAAGAGCGCGAAGGTTGAGTTTTAAATTAGAAGAAATCAGAAGCGCTATTGTCACGCGATTAGATGTTGATAACGATATAAATATTGTCGATAGCATGCCATTGGAAGTGTGTAAAATGAGTCGATCTAATCGCAGTAAAATTTGCCAAGAATTTGAATCTAGCTCGCCAGATTTTGGTTTTTGTGCAGCACAAAATATGCGCTACTTTGGCTATAAGTTACACGCGGTTTGCTCACCGAGTGGCGTGTTAAAAATGTACGATATATCAAAGGCTTCGGTTCATGACATCCATTACCTAAACGATATTGAAGGCCAGTTAAACAATTGTGTTTTGATTGGCGATAAAGGGTATTTGAGCAGAGTTTGGCAAACAGATTTATTTTCATCAAGTTGTATCAATTTGCAAACACCGATGCGAAAGAACCAGAAAGAGTTTAGAGACTTTCCGGCTAAATATCGTAAAGCCAGAAAGCGGATCGAAACATTGTTTTCACAACTTTGTGACCAGTTCATGATACGGCGGAATTATGCAAAATCGTTCAAGGGTATTTCGCGCAGAATTGTGACAAAGATAGCGTCCCTCACATTAATTCAATGGTTCAACCAACGTGAAGGGAATAAATTAAACAACCTGAAAGTGGTCATTTCCTAAATGCACCACGGGTATATTTATACTTCTTTCGCCACGGGCGATAGCGCAACCTCAGACAATATCAATGACGTTAATGAACGAATTTCGAAGGGTGAGTTTGATTTTGCGTGTTTAGGACGCGCTCTGATTGCAGATCCTGAGTGGGTCACGAAGGTGGGGAGAAATGTACCTTGCCAGTCATTTTCTATGGAGCAGCTTGGGAGCTTGTACTGATTTCATGCTAAGTCAGCGATTTAGTGTCAAATGTTATGCCTAAATGAATTTCAACATGGCGCCGCGTTGATTTAAGCATATTTTCGACTGTTATTTCGTCAGTTATGGATCTTGTCAGCGCGACGGTTCCTACCACCATTGCGGTTAGCGGCGCTATGTCAGATTCGTTTATCTGAGAAAATGTTTTGGCGTAAGCCCATACCTTTTTATTTACTGCAGCGTAGGCGTCGGCAAAGATTTGGCGAGTTTCAGAGTCTCGTAGCGCGATGTCACTTGTTAAAAATGCCAGTGGGCAAGGGTTGTTGCCATTAACGTGTTCTAGGCTTAGATAGCCGTCCAAAATATCAGTTAAGTGTTCTCTCTCATTACGCCACGTATTGCATTCACTGTTTGCTAGCTTACTGTTGGCGAAGGCATATTCGATGGCGCATCGATACAGTTCGGTCTTATTTTGAAAGTGTGCATAAAACCCACCGCGGGTCATCCCGCAATTTTCCATGACAGCGTCGATAGTGACTTCCTCATAGCTCCTGCTTGAGTAGAGTTTGTAGGCGCTTTCAAGAATTTTTTGCCTGCTAACAATTTTGCGTGTTTTGGAATAAGGCATGCGGCTACCTAAATATGTTCTTTATCATATATAAAACCATGATTACACTTTTTAATAAAGTTGTGTTTTCTAAGGGGACGCTAATGAGTGGATTTAAAATTATAGGGATGGCATTAAAACTATTGCCTAAGGCGGTGCAGCTAAATGTTGTTGTTAAATTGGTGTCTAGGCCAATGCGTATTCCATCAGCTGGGTCGGAGTTGAGTAGGCTTGCTGAGTCGCGCAATTACGGTGCAAATGGAAATAAAGTAGCGTGGTATATCGGCACTGGTCCGCTCATTGTCTGCGTGCATGGTTGGGGCGGTGCAGGTGCTGAGGATATGGGTAAACTTGCTATAGCGCTTTCTAAGTTGGGATTTACCATTGCGGTATTGGATTTGAGTGGTCATGGCGCATCTCCCGGTAAATCAATTGGATTTGGCGTGTTTATTAGAGATATTTGTGAGTTTAGCGAATCTTTAGATCAGCCCATCTACGCTGTTGTAGGTTTTTCAGCGGGTGGACTTAGTTTGATGGCGGCGAGATATTTGGGAAAAGTTTATGCAAAAAAATATATTTGCATCGCGTCGCCTTGTAAGCCGTATCCGCCATTAAAAGAAGCTGTGAAGAGTTTGGATCTGTCTGAAGAGTTGACGGCAAAGTACCAAGAGTATTTAGCGTCTGAATTTGGTGTACCCTGGGACGACATTACCAAGCGCTGCTTTGCTTCTTGCGATGATCAGCAGCTTTGTTTGATTTACGACAACACCGATACATTTGTTAAACCGGCGGACGCAGATGAAATTGCCAGTATATGGAAGCGCGCATTGGTGGTTAAGACAAACGGCAATAAGCATCGCTTAATGCCGGTCGCGGATGAGGTGATTCAGGCGGTTGCTGAGTTCATTGTTGGTAATCGTTGATGCGAATAAGCAGTTATTATAATCGCTGATATTTATAGCGCTGTTTATTCCCGACTACGTAAAAGTAATTATCTTCACTTTAGACGTATTCCCTTCAGAATATGCGAGAGCGCAATGTCTAGTGCTTTATAGAACTCTTTGATTAGCTTGGCTTGCTGGTCACTTTGATAATTCCGCGTCAAATCCAGTGCGCCAAGCAGCAGCGCATTAAATAGCATTTGTACTTGCCGTGCTTCGCCGCTGCTTAAGCCAGCCTCTTTAAAGTAGGTGCTTATTTCGTCTATGAGGCGGTAGGCGCTTTCTGGGTATTTGTTTTCTAAGCTAAAGCGCAAGGCATGGCGGGCTAGCTCAGGGTAGGTCATGCAGAGATCTAAACCGGTTTTGGTTAGCGTAGAGAAACGCTTCTGCCAAGGTAGTGAGGGTGAGGGTACTTTCCAGTTGGCGAGTGTGGAGTTGACCGCCAGATCGTAAAGTTCCTCTTTGTTTTTTACCATGGTGTACAGGAGGCGAGCAGAAACACCCACTTCACTGGCGAGCTTGCGCATAGACAAGCTGCCAGGACCATCACGTTTTTCTATGGTTAAAACCGCGCTAATTAAATCGGCGCGGTTGGGTGTGGGGGTATCATCCTTACGTCGACGGCCTCTTTTTGGAGGAGTAGGTGTATTGTTGACGGCGTTAATCTTGGCCGGTTGTTTTGGCATCAATTGTGTCCCAGATTACTGGCAGTGCAGTGGGGCTACGAAAACTTTTACCGCGAATATGAGCATCTTGCTTAACAACTTCATCATCGTCAAAACGCAGGCCTGGTAAAGCATCGAACAGCTTGTTTAGCGCAATTTTGATTTCTAAGCGTGCTAAATGCAAGCCGATGCAGGTGTGTACGCCATTGCCAAATGTAATGTGGCGAAGTGGTGAGCGGTGGATGTTGAAGCGATCACTATCGTCAATGAATTCTGGGTCGTGGTTGGCAGCGCCTAGCAGGGGCAGTACCACTGCATTGGCTGGAATAATGGTGCTACCTATTTTACTTTCACGCAGCGCAATACGAGGTGTAAGCTGGACAGGTGGATCTACCCGCAAGGTTTCTTCTAATGCTTTGTTGACTAAGCTGCGATCATTGCGAACATCATTGAGTTGCTCGGGGTTGGAAAGTAAGTGGAAGAGAGTGCTACCTAGAGCGCGGTAGGTGGTTTCGATACCGGCTGGTAAGAGCAGCAGTAAGAAGGAGTAAATTTCTTCGTCATTTAATTTTTTGCCATCGATCTCAGCGTGGACCAGCTCGCTAATCATATCTTCACGTGGGTCGCTGCGCCGTGCTTCGATAAATGGCGCCAAATAGACGCGGACTTCTTTCGCGCATTCTGCGGCTTTGTCTGGGTCAGCAGCGCCCTCTAAAATGCCTACCGCCCATCGTTGAAATTGTTCAAAGTTTTCTTGTGGCAGGCCAATAACTTGACCGACGACACGCGCAGGGTAAGCAAAGGTAAAGTCTGCGACTAAATCGGCTTTATTGCCTTTTGCTTTCAGGTTGATGATAAGTTCATCTACAACTACCTGAATTAAACTTTCCTCCCATTTGGTGAGGAGTTTGGGGCGCAGTGCTGGCGCCACTAGATTGCGGTAGGTGGCGTGGGCGGGTTCGTCCATACCAACCAGAATATGATCTCCCATCACGCTACCAAACATGTTCTGCATGATGGCGTTTGAGAAATCCTCATTGTTGCGTAAGCACTCAGCTACTTCGGCGTGGCCATAAAGGTATACAAGGGTGCCAGCATTTTCGCCATAGCGGTCTGTTTCAATTTCAACTCGGTTTTTCTCGCGGCGAGCAGCCCACTCTGGGTAAGGATTACGGGCATCACCAGGCGGATCAACTGGTGTCTCCATGTAGAGTAGCCGATCAACGAAGCCATCTTTTTCGCTAGTGTTCTGATGGAAGGGGCAATCAGAATCTGCAGCGTGTATAACGTCAGTATTAGAGGCTGATGGTGTACTTGGTTTGACGGCGGTACCGGATAGTAGTTTACCTAAGGTGCGTTTCAGCCAGCTCGGTTTTGTCTTGCGGCCTCCACCCGCTAAGGCGTCCATATCAAAAAAGGTGGTCATACTTTGACCGAGCTTTAAGTTGCCACGGGTTTTCATTTTACCGGTCATGACCGCGACCATGCCGTTGGTTTCTCCGGTCAGTACTTTTTTCATGACGTCGTCGTCAGCGCTTAAGGTCAGGCTGGGGTTAGCGGCATGCCCAGCACTGAATTTACAGGCTCCGTTTTTAATACTGAGATAGCAGGGCTCGCTAATATCAAATTGAAAAACAGCGTCGGCATTGCCGGCTACCTCAGGGAGGAAGGCGGCGGGGAGTTGTTCAATTAGTTGTTTGGCGCTCATGAGTTGATCCTGTTATTAGGGTAATGGTACTTGTGTAGGTATTAATTCAACGCTGTAGATATATTCTTTTAAAAAACTGACGATATGTCAATTGGGTGTCCAAACTTTAATGTTTTGTTACTTATAGCAAGTGGGTAAGTTCAGTGCTATTGGTAATGGTAGCCAGTGGCGCCAGCATGTGATGAAGAATAGCGTCGTGGGCTTCTTGGCTGGAGCCAGCGATAGCGTCTTCAGGAATGATGACCTGATATCCACGGTCAAGCCCGCCCAGCAACATGCCCGGTATTGCCGCGTTAGTTGATACCCCTGCCAGCACTAAACATTTGCAATTTAAGTTGTGAAGCAATGATTCCAGCTGGTTGCCGTAAAATGCAGTCATGCCAGAATATCGGCGCACAATGTGATCGCTCGCTTGGGGTGCAAGGTCGGCGACGACGTCAACCTGCGGGCTGCCTTCAACAAGCCCATTTTTTTGACGAATATAGGCGACGGCGGGATTATTTATGCTGACACCAGCAAAGTCAGCGCGGTGCTCTACGTTAATGTAAATTACCGGTAGGCCACGCTCCCGAAATGCCGTTGCGAGAGCGGCGATTTTGGGTACGATCTGGCGTTGCCGGGCGTGCTGGGTAATGGCAGGGAGTACGCTATGCTCTGCCTCAAGAAGGCCGCGTTGACATTCATTTATTAGCAGAGCGCTCTGAGCTAGTAAGTCGAATGCTTTCATTGATTGCTTGTCCTAGCAGTAGAGTTTTCGCAAGCTAACCTTGTCGATTTTCCCTGTGGGCATTTTTGGAATACTGTCAGCAAAAATCACCGTACGTGGTTTTTTGTAGCTAGCGATCATGGTTTGGCAGTGGCTAATAACGTCAGCTTCACTCAGGCTCGCGCCGTCACGCATAACCACAACGGCGCAGACTGACTCTCCCCATTTATCGTCTGTGCGACCGATAACCGCACATTCGGCAATAGCCGAATTACTAAGAATGGCGTCTTCTACTTCGCGGGAGTATATGTTTTCGCCGCCAGAGATAATCACATCCTTTTTGCGATCGACCAAATACAGCATGCCGTCTTCGTCATATAAGCCAACGTCACCGGTATAGCACCAGCCATCTCGGAATGCCTCTAGAGTGGCTTTATGGTTATTCCAGTAACCCCGCGCCATCGCGGTGGACTGCACTACAATTTCGCCGGCGACTTCCGGCGGGCATATATTGCCATTGTCGTCTTCGATACGAATACGGGTACCTGGGAAGGGTTGGCCTACTGAGGTGAGCCAGCGTTTTTCCCGCTCACTGCCCTCTGGGCGATGTTGTTCGCGAAGCAAGCCTGAGCTGAATACTTCAGTTTGGCCGTAGAGGTTAATAAATATCGGGCCGAGTAAGTCCATGCCCCGCTTTAGCAAGGGCAAGGGCATCGCCGCTGCCGAGTACACGATGGTGTGTAGCTTGCTGAAGTCACACGTTTGCAAATTGGGGTGGTCGAGAACCATCTGCACTAGGGTCGGTGCCAAATGAAGAATACTAACGCCGTCGTCATTGACCGCCTTGAGTAATTCGGCGGGGTCGAATTGGCGGTGAAGTACTACCGTGCCACCGCGAAAATGGATGCCCATGCCCATCGCCATAGCGCCGATATGAAAAAGCGGCATAACCAATAAAATGCGGTCATTGGGGCCGGAGCGGGTCTCGACTGACATGGTTTGCGCGCCAAGGCGCATTTCGCGCTGGCCAAGTATACAGCCCTTGGGTTTGCCGGTGGTGCCGCTGGTGTAGATCAATGCAGCGATATCTTCTTCGCGGGCACGAAAGCTTGAGCCCTCGGGTTTGCCGGTGGCGATAAAGGCTTCGTAGTCGCTGGCCCAGTCGACGTGGCCGTCAATGCATACATAGGTTTTGATACTTGGGAGTTGCTCGCGAAGGCTGGCAAGCAGTTCTGTGTACTGGGCTTCAAAGAACAGTATGCTGGGGGTGCTGTCATTGATGATGTGAGCAATTTCTGGCCCAGCAAGTCGGAAGTTAATGGTTGATAAGATTAAGCCACTCCACTGGCAGGCAGCCATGAGTTCGCCGTAAGCGAGGTTGTTCATCGACAATACGCCAACGCGGTCTTGGCGCTGCAAGCCGCTGATTTCAGTCGCAGAGGCGATGCGTTTGGCGCGATGCAGGAGCTGACGGTGCGTAATGCTATTGTCGCCCAAAAGATAGGCGGCTTGATCAGAAAAGCGCTGAGCATTGTCTTCCAGCGTGTCAGCAAGTGTAAAAGGCACGTGGTTTCTCACAATTATCTCTCTTTGTTATCTAGGTGATGATTGGTTTTTATTGCAGCTCAGTAAAACTGCCACTTGAAAACTGAATATATGTTAGTTTATTATCTATTGCAATGTTTGCATAGAGACCGATAAAAGCAATGAACTTGTATTTAACTGACGAACAAAACATGTTGCAGGAATCAGTGGCCCGCTTATTTGCCGCTGAATCTAGCGGTGAGCGAGTGCGCGCCGTCGAAGGCACAGGTTTCGATCCGGCCTTATGGCGGCAGTTACAGGATATGGGTTTGAATTTAATGCGTCTTCCGGAAGAGGCTGGTGGTCTAGGCAGTAGCTTGCTAGACGCGGTGCTGGTAGCCGAGCAGGCTGGGCGTCATCTCGTCTCGGTGCCATTGATAGAACACATGGCAGCTTCACGCTTATTGGCACAGTTTGGCGGTGATCTCGTGTCAGCGGCGCTGACGAAACTCGCAGAGGGTGCGCTAATCACCTTATTGCCTCAGCCGTTTATTAGTCGCCAAATGCCGGTAAACGGCGCCGCCGTGGCGGATTATGTTGTGCTTGCCGATGACAATGCAGTGTATCTACTGAGCAAGGAACAGTTTAGCCCTATTGCCAATCTAGGTAGCGGTGCGCTGGCGGTGTTGAATGATACGGTTCATTTAAGCGATTACACCGTGGCCGAGGGCGTTGAAGCCCTGGCTGAATTCACTGCTGCCTGTGATGAATGGCGTGTGCTATGCGCCGCTGCGCTCAGCGGTTTGGCTGAGCAGGGTCTGCGTATGGCTGCGGAATACGCAAATGAGCGCAAGGCCTTTGGTGTACCGATTTCAAGTTTTCAAGGAATTTCACATCCTTTGGCCGACGCGATTTCACAAGCCGAGGGCGCCCAACTACTTAGCCGCAAGGCCGTCTGGGCATTGGCCACCGGTCGCAGTGACGCAGCAGCGAGTGTGGCGATGGCGTTTTGGTGGGCCGCTGATATCAGCTCTAAGGCAATGGCCAAGGCCTTGCGGACTTTTGGCGGCTACGGCGTGTCTTTAGAGTACGACATTCAAATGTATTATCGCCGTGCTAAAGCATGGCCGGGATGCGCTGGCGATGCCCAGCGGGCATTGCTCGATGCCGCCGATCGCCTGTGGCCAGAACAGCGCTCCGTGGTGCCAGTGACCAAGCTTGTAGACGCCGGCGAAAATCATCAAGACTACAGCTTGGGTGCTGACGCTGAGGCTTTTGCTGAGCAAACTCGCGCCTTTTTTGCCAAGCATATGACGCCAGAATTGCGTGCCCATGCTCACCACTCCGTCGACGGATTTCACCCTGAATTTAATAGAATAGCCGCTAGCGAAGGCATGTTGTTCCCTCATTGGCCTGCGGAATACGGCGGCCTTGGCAAAAGTGCCTATGAGCAAGCGGCGATGGTCGCCGTGATCGAGGCCGAGGGCTGGGAGCATGTTACGGCGCCCATCACTAACCAAGTTGCACAGATTGTCATGCGTTTTGGCACCGAAGAAGCCAAGGCCGAGTCCTTGGCGCGCTTTGGTTCGGGTGAATCACTGGCCTGTATGGGATTTACTGAGCCGTCCTGTGGCTGTGACGTGTTTGCGGCTAAAACCTTTGCTGAAGTTCAGGAGAGTGGTGATTGGTTGATTAACGGCCAGAAAATTTTTACCACCGCTGCCAACCTTGCTGACTACTGTTTCTTATTAGCCAGAACCAATAGCGAAAAGCCCAAACACAAGGGCTTAAGTGTGTTCTTGGTACCTATGAATCTGCCCGGCATTGAAGTTCACGCCGTGCACACCTTGCAGGATGAACGCACTAATATTGTGTACTTCAGCGATGTGAAATTGCCGGCTAAATACTTGGTGGGCGAAGTAGACGGCGGCCTCAAGGTGATGGCATCTACTTTAGAGATGGAACACGGCTCGGCGGATCAGTATCGCCACGGTCATGTCACTGCCTTCCACGCCGCTGAAAAATGGGCGCTTGCCGCCGAGCGCGATGGTCAGCCCTTATTGGCAGACAATCAAACGGCCAGCCGTTTGGCGCGCGCTAAAGTGCATTTAGAAGTTTCTACATTACTTTGCTATCGCGCTATATGGTGTATGTCAGAGCAAATTCATAATCGCTACTGGGGGCCGATGGCGAAATTATTTGCCACCGAATACTACCAGCGCGACGCCGACGATTTAATGGATATGTGTGCGCCATACAGTGTCATTCAGCAGCGCGACGGCCTTGGTCACCTCGAAGTTGGGTATCGGCAGTCCATTGGCACGACTATCTATGGTGGCACTAGCGAAGTTCAGCGCAGCTTAGTTGCAGAGCAAGCTCTTGGTCTAGCACGTTCACGCGGATAAAAAGTTTTAGGAGAAATAGCATGGAAAAATTTCCCCGAGGGAAATCCGCGATAGTCGGCGCTGCCACCTTTGGTATGGGCGAGGCTCATGGCTATAAGGCAATGGATTTGGTGGCGCGATCTGCGCATCTGGCTTTGGCTGATGCCAATTTAAAATTGAGCGATGTCGACGGCTTATTTGTGTGTACTGGCGACGACGCGCTGTCGGGTTTGGCGGCGGCGGAATACCTCGGTATTCGTCCGCGCTTTACCGACAATAACCGCACGGGTGGCTCAGCATTTTTCTCCCACGCGATTAATGCCGCAATTATGTTGGAAATGGGCTATATCGATACCGCGCTCATTTGCTACGGCAGCAACCAACGCACGGGTGCAGGCGGCTTGGTGTCTATGCGTCAGGCCTCGCCTTATGAAAAGCCCTACCGGCCGCTGAATCCGCTGTCGTCTTATGCACTGGCTGCGGCGCGGCATATGTATGAATTCGGCACTACCGAAACTCATTTGGCTGAGGTCGCTGTGGCGGCGCGGGCATGGGCAAATTTAAACCCCGACGCCTTTATGTTTGGCAAGGGCGAGCTAACAATTGAAGACTGCATTAGCTCGCGAATGGTGTCGGATCCGCTGCGTAAAACCGATTGCTGCCTGATTACCGACGGTGGCGCAGCCATTGTCATGACCCGCACTGATCGCGCCAAAGATCTAGTGAAAAAGCCGGTGTATTTATTGGGTGGCGCGGCGGCAGTGTGGCACTCTAATGTCGATCAAATGGAAAACCTCACGGTGACCCCTGCCGCGGAATCGGGTCAGCGCGCCTTTGCTTTGTCGGGCTATAAACCCGCCGATATGGACGTGGTAAATGTTTACGACGCGTTTTCGATCAACACTATTTTATTTCTCGAAGACTTAGGCTTTTGCCCCAAGGGCGAGGGTGGCAATTTTGTTGCTGGTGGCGCTATCGCACCGGGGGGGAGTTTGCCAGTCAACACCAATGGCGGCGGCTTGTCCTGCTGTCATCCGGGTATGTACGGCTTGTTTACTATAATAGAAAACTGCATGCAATTACGTGGTGAAGCAGGGCTGCGGCAAGTCGCCAACGCTAATCTCGCCGTCTCTCATGGCAATGGTGGCACCTTGTCCAGTGAAGCAACATTGGTCTTAGGCACTGAGTCAACACTATAAAAATCTCGCAACGGAGTGAGCAATATGTCTTTTTTTGATCGTTATGAATTCTTTAAGTTTGAGCGTCGTGGCAAGGTGCTTAATATTATTTTGAACAACCCAGAGAAGCTGAATGCGTTCAGCGAAATTGGCCATAAAGAATTGTCGCGGGTGTTTTTTGATGCGGCTGAAGATCTGGAGAGTGAAATTATTGTCGTGACCGGTGCCGGCCGTGCTTTCACTGCCGGTGGTGATTTGGAATATATGCAAAAGCTGCGGGACAATCCTGAGTTAATGCACCGTACTATTCGCGAAGCCAAGCGTTTTGTTTACACCTTACTCGATTGTGAAAAGCCGGTAATTTGTAAGGTTAACGGTGACGCGATTGGCTTGGGTACCACCCTGTCTTTCTTGGCTGACATCACTTTCTCAACAGAAGCTGCGAAGTTTGGTGACCCGCACAATAACGTCGCATTGATTGCCGGTGACGGTGGCAGCGTAATTTGGCCACAGCTGATGGGCTATGCCCGCGCCAAACACTATTTGTTTACCGGTGAAGTTATCAAGGGTAAAGAAGCCCAAGAGATGGGCTTGATTCACAAGGCAGTTGCTCCAGAAGAGCTGGATGCTGCGGTAGACGCTTACTGTGATCGCTTATTGGCGATGCCGATGCAGTCGATTCGCTGGACTAAGCAGGTGGTTAATATCCCATTAAAGCAATTGGCTCATAGCATGATGGATGCGGGTATGGCGTACGAGCATATTGCCGGTCAGACCGAAGATCATCAGGAGGCTATTAACGCCTTCCGTGAGCGTCGTAAGCCGGTTTTCCAAGGTAAATAAGTAAACCTTGAAAACGGCGAACCATGTCTAGTAATGGATAATGGTTTCGTCGTTTTTACATGAGAATTCACATCGGGAAAGATCATGAGCGAATCCAAATCATCGGACAGCCCCATTGTTCTGCGCAAGCAGGGTGCGATCACCCATATTGAGCTGAATAACCCCAAACGCCGCAATGCCCTCAGTCGTGAAATGACCACGCTTTTGGCCGATGCGCTGCGCGAAGCCCATGCCGACGAAGATTGCCGAGCCATTGTCTTAAGTGGTCGTGGTGACCATTTTTGTGCTGGCGGCGATGTGTCGGCCATGCAGGCCGATAGACCAATTCTTGGATCTCGCCAGCGCATTGAGCACGCTCACCATATTGTGCGTTTACTTGCTGCGGGCCCAAAGCCGGTGGTGTGCGCTGTTGAGGGGGTGGCTTTTGGTTTGGGAATGTCATTAGCTCTCGCGAGTGACGTGGTGGTTGCAGCTGAAGGCAGTTCAATGTGCGCTGTGTTCAATAAAGTGGGGCTTGTTCCCGATATGGGTTTGATGTGGACACTCGCCCAGCGGGTAGGTGTGGCAAAAGCCAAGCAATTGTTTTTCAGTGCCGAGGTGTTAGATCGGTCATCTGCGCAGGCATTGGGTTTGGTTGATCACGGTGCGGTCAAGGGTAGCGCGATTGATGTTGCTTTTGGTTGTGCTGAACAGTTCTGCACGGCGGCGCCGATGCCGATTGCCTTGATTAAGGCCGCATATGCCAAGGGTTTTGGCTCTTTGGAGGATGCTCTACGCGCCGAGGTAGATTATCAGCCGGCACTTTATTTAAGTGAAGATCATCAAGAAGGGGTTAAGGCGTTTTTTGAAAAGCGCAAACCGAGTTTTAAGGGCAAATAGAACCCCAAAAGCCAAGCCTCACTGACAGGAAATGAATATACATGGCGGCTAGCTATCAAAAATTACTGGCATTAAAAGTGCCAGAAAAGAGCGTGCACTACACAGCGAAAGACGTCCAGCTTTATGCGCTCAGCTTAGGTATGGGGCGCGATCCAATCGATAGTGCTGAGCTTGATTTTGTTTACGAAAAAAACTTAAAAGTGCTGCCGAGTTTATCGATGACTCTTGCTCATCCCGGCTTTTGGGCGCGGGATTTAGATAGCGGATTAGACTGGGTGAAAATTCTTCACGCCGGTCAGTCAATGGTGATGCATCAACCCCTACCCAGTGAAGCCAATATTGTGGCCCGCAGTCGTATTGTCGATGTTATCGACAAGGGCGAAGGCAGGGGCGCTTTGGTTTATTTTGAGCGCCAGTTGATCGATGAAGATAGTGGCAGCTTGTATTGCACCATGGTGCAGACCGTATTTTGTCGCGGCGATGGCGGTATGGGTGGTAACCCTGAGTTAAAGCCGGTAATTCATCGGATTCCCGAGCGCCCGGCGGATGCCTCGCTCTTGCGTCAAACTTCGCCACAGATGGCCTTGTTGTATCGCTTAAATGGCGATATGAATCCGCTGCACGCCGACCCAGAAATAGCCAGAAAAGCTGGTTTTGAGCGGCCGATCTTACAGGGGTTGGCGAGCTTTGGGGTGGCCTGTGAGAGTTTGATTGCGCTGTGTTGTGACAATGACCCTACGCGCTTGGAGAGTATGGATTGCCGCTTTAGTGCGCCGGTCTACCCTGGTGAAACCCTGCGTACTGATGTGTGGCATGAACCTGACGGGACTTATTTTAGAGTGTCGGTTGCGGAGCGTGAAGTGCGAGCCATCGATAATGGTTTCATGGCGGTTCGAGCGAAAATTAACTCGGCAGTAATATAGATATCTTTTCGATTTTAATGTGCGCTATTAGCCTTAAGCAGACCGAGCATCGAGCCGACTTAAGGACTGAATTTTTTGCTTTGAAAATAAAACGAAAGCGAGTTTGGTATGAACAATAACAGCAAACAGGCGGTCAGTATTACCACTGATAATCTCGACTTTCCAGTGTGGGATGCCGACAGTCACTTATACGAAAGTGAAGAAGCATTTTTGCGCCACCTACCGAAAAAGTTTGCTAAAGATTTTCAGTTTATTGACATTAATGGCCGCAAAAAATTGGCGATTGCCGGGGTGATTACTGACTATATTCCCAATCCTGATTTTGCAGTAGTGGCTGCTCCTGGTGCGCACGAGAAGTGGTATCGCGGTCAAAATCATGATGGCCTAAGTATGCGTGAGCTCAGTGGTAAACCGTTGGCGCCGCCAGAGTTATGGCGCACAGGGAAGGGTAAATTAGCAGAGTTAGATCAGCAGGGTATTCACGCCTCAATGGTGTTTCCAACTCTTGCGTCGGTTGTTGAGGCGCGCCTAGGCCATAAGCCAGAATCCATTGCCGCGCTGTTTTCCTCGCTAAACAGCTGGGTAGAAGACGAGTGGGGTTTTGCCCGCAGTGAGCGTTTATACCCCGTCGCCATGATCAATCTGTCGGACGTCGATCTTGCTGTAAAAGAGTTAGATCTCGCACTGCTGCGCGGAGCGCGGGTGGTCGGTATTCGCCCGGCACCCGTGCCGGGGCCTTTAGGTGGCCGTTCGCCCGGTGATCGGGAGTTTGATCCCTTTTGGGCTAGGGTTAATGACGCCGGCATTTTTGTATGCCTGCACGCCTCAGACTCCGGCTACGACGATATGAGCCGCCGCTGGGAAGGTGGCGGCAAGGAGTGGATTCCTTTTGAGCCCACGCCGTTTAAGGCTTGCTTGGATGCGTTGGGCAGGGCTATTAGTGACACCTTGTCGGCCTTAATTTGCCATGGTGTGTTTGAGCGTTTCCCAAATGTGCGGGTAGCGTCTGTTGAAAATGGTGCCCACTGGCTGCCTGCGCTGTTGAAGCGTCTGGAGATGGTTTACGGACAAATGCCCAATAGCTTTAAGGAGCACCCGGTGGCGCAATTCCACAAGCATGTTTTTGTTGTGCCCTTTTACGAAGATAATATTCGTGAGTTGGCCGAATTAATTCCTGTAGAGCGGATATTATTTGGCAGTGATTTTCCTCATCCCGAGGGTTTGGCGCATCCCTTGGATTATGTCCGCGAGTTTGCAGTATTGCCAAAGTCGGACGTGAAGAAGGTGATGAGCGAGAATTTGCAGGGGCTGTTGCAAGGCGCGCGCAATTAGGTCTTGTTAGCACTTCTTGGTAGAGCTGGAGGATATTTTTTCCAGTGGGTGGGGCTCGCCAATCTCAAGAGAAGGTGTAAGTGGCGTTTAGGATAGTGCGTAATTAGGTTTTAGCTTGCAAAAGTAAAACTTACATCGGGGGCGCCGTTTCCGCACAGTTGAGTTCGCTATGAAGCATTGGGGCGTTCTCATGGAGACCCAGCTTACGGGGGCTAAGAATTGCAGCTTGTGCCCAGTGACTGGGCTGGCCTCGCTTGCAGCATAACCAAGGAATCGTTAGATCACCTCAAATTCCAATATGCCGTTGTCCATTACGACGGTGTCGCGCTCTATGCATATAACCCGGAAGTAGGCTTTGCCAGGCGATTCGTCATACCAAATTTCGGTGCGTAGCGTTTCTTCTGCAAATATCGGTGCCTTGTAGCGCAGTCCCATGTGTTTAAGGCGCTCTGCCTGATCTGCGCAGGCCATATGCAGCAGTGCACGACCGGCGACACCAAACGCGCAAACGCCACGTAGTGGTGGTTTTCCTTCCGCGCCTGGAACATTTTTAAGTGCGCCCACAAATTGCTCGCCGAGGTGGTAGCGGGTGTTGTCGCGGCTAGGGGTTAATAGGTCTAATTGTTGGTCTGGCTTGCGCTCTGCAGGGACTTTAACCGGTGCAGGAGTGTGGGTGGCACTACCGCCGAAGCCGCCGTTAGCTGTTAAGAATGTACCAATACGTACGGTGGCAACAGGGCTGTCGTCTTTGTCGCTGAGCACCCTTTGTTCATACATAAAAGCGCCCTTGCCAATGCCGCGATCATATACTTCCTCGACGTGGTAATTGGCGGTAAGAGTGGCGGCATTGGTAATTGGTTTGTGGATGGTGATGGACTCTTCGGCGTGCAGAGTTTTGCGCCAATCGATGCCAGTCTTGGGGTCCATGGTCCACATACTGCCTTCGTTTAGCACAATCGCCATCATCGGTAAGGCTTTGGGTTGGTGGTCGCTAATGTAGGTATGCTCTTCATTTTCAATGCCAGCGGTGGTGCCAGCGGCAATACCTAATGCATAGGCAATGCAGTCATCTTTGTCATATGTCTCAGTTAGCGACTCGAAGGGCCAGTTCATGACGGCCTCGTAATTGAGTTGCTGTGCTGTGCTCTGTTTATCTGCTGAGCTCATAGTGTTATGTCTCGATTGGAAGCGCGGGATGATCCACGGTGGAATATCGCTGCGCAGAACTGTTAGTATGATTGTGATAATAACTTATACTGTGTAAGTTTTAAAACTAATAATTTATTATTTATTCTTATATATTAAAGTAGTTGGCTTAATAGTGCTGATATTTGGGTGCTATATTTTGACTGATTATGTGTTGGTTATTGAATTTTCTAGGCATTGCTAATGCGCAATAAGCTGTCGGCGAGTAATTCTGGTTTAGCAATCATGATGTCGTGACAGCAGTCCACGCTCTCAACGCTGCTGACGCCCCCTAAATTGTTGATGAATTCACGCTGACGACTTGGGCTGATAGCGCGGTCCCGCTCTAGCAATATCCAATGTCGCGGACAGTGTGGCATGTTGGTTCGGCTTACTTGCTCGCGGGTGATGCGGGTTGTTTCTCGGCATAGGGTGGTCGCTAAAAAGCGCTTTTGTTGGTTCGTCATACCATTTCCAAATACCCAGCTGGCGAAGGCCTTTGGCAGTGGTGGCAAGGTTTTCAGGTACTTGGCAGCGAATTTTGCTATGGGTGCCATTGGGGGATCTAGAGATTCAACGACGCTGCGTCCCTCTTTGGGTATACAGCAGCTAATAAACACCATGCTGTGTAGATTGGCTTCATTTAGCTCTGCCGCAAGCGCGGGCATACTGATCCCTGCCATCGAGTGGCCGACTAGCATTAGCTTGCCCTGAAGTTTTGCCTCTCGAATTTGTTTGAGCATGCTGTTAACGCATTCAGCGATGCTTAGCGTGCTTAAGTCACCAGCTTCCCCATTGCGCCCAGGCAGGTTAACCGCCAGCAGGGGTGTTGAGCTTCGCTCTCTAAGCGCGAGTAGTGTCGGATCCCAGCAGCGGGCATCGTGCTGGCCGCCGTGAATAAAAACCATGGCATCTGCCATCATTGGTTTGTTATCTCCTCAAGAAATGCCAGTAATGCTTTGCTGGCCATGTCGTTGCGATCACCCGCCACCATGTGGCCGGCACCGGCGATGTCTATAAATTTGAGGTGGGGGATGTCGCGCTTGAGCTCATCTACGCTAGCCATGCTGACAATGGTGCTTAACTGGCCGCGAATCAATAAGCACGGTTGGCTGACTTTGGGGGAGGCCGATTTCATTAATGTGCTGAGTTCTGCGACTTTGTTTTGCCAGTCATCGTTTACAAATTGTGGATCCCAGTGCCAAATCCAGCGACCGTCCGAGCGCTTACGCAGCACACGGCTGAGGCCAGATTGGCTGGCTTGTCGCTGGCGATTGGGGTTGTGCTTGGCAATACTAGCTTCGGCATCGTCAAGGTTGGCAAAACCCTCGGGGTGGGCGCGCATAAAATCGACAATGCCTTGGGCGCCGGCAATTTCTATGGTTGGGCTGACGTCCACTAGCACCAGTGCGCGACATAATTCTGGGCGGTGTGCCGCCAGCAATAACGATAATGCGCCGCCAATAGAGGCGCCAACCAAGACCGATGGGCCAGGGATTTGTTCGCAGCAGGCGGCAATGTCTTCGAGCATTGACTCAAATTGGTAATCGCCATCGCTCGCCCAACCCGATTCGCCGTGACCGCGCAGGTCTATGCTAATAGCGCGATATCCTTGTGTTGCAAGGATTTGTGCAGTGCCCTGCCAAGACTGCCGAGTTTGGCCGCCGCCGTGCAAAAGAAGGACTGTGGGTGCGCTATCTGCCCCAAAACTGTCGGCCTTAAGCTTGATTTGGTTTTTCCCTAGCAGCTCTAGAGATTTGGGTGTGATGGTCGCGCTATTGGTCATTGCTGTTCCTGATCTCGTGCTATTCAGTATCCAACCGCTAATTTTAAAAAAGACGATATATCACTTATATGATTTAGTAAGCCAGATAATAATTGGTGTTTATGCAATATTAAAAGCTGTAAATTACAGTTGAATTCGATCTTGTGCTGTAAGGTTTATTGCTAAAATAAATGACTATGTGTTAGTTTATGGTATTCATATATAGCTAAACAGTCAATGCTATGGAGGCAGTGTGCGTGAAGCGGTGATAGTGGCAACAGCTCGAACTCCGATTACCAAGGCTTACAAAGGAGCATTTAATAACAGTAAATCACCGAGTATTGCCGCGGCGGCGATACGTGCTGCGGTGACACGCGCGGGCTTGCTTGGCGATGAAGTCGAAGACCTCATAATGGGGTGTGTGCTTACTGCAGGCACCCAAGGCTTGAATGTGGCGAGGGCCTCTACCTTGGCTGCTGGCCTGCCGGTAACAGTGCCTTCGCAAACGATTGATCGCCAGTGTTCGTCGGGCTTGATGGCTATTGCCATTGCGTCGCGGCAGGTTATGGTTGATGGCATGAACGTGGTGGTAGCTGGCGGAGTAGAAAATGTGTCGGCCATGAATGCGCCTTATTTTAAATGGGCGCGTGAAGAGCGTGATCCTGCGGTGCTCACGTTTCATGAGCATGCATATATGCCTATGCTGGAAACTGCTGAATATGTTGCTAAAAAATATCAGGTCAGTCGTGCTCAGCAAGATGCTTTTGCTTTGGAGTCGCAAATGCGGATGGCCGCCGCACAGACTGAAGGGCGCTTTGATCAGGAAATTATTCCTGTCACCGTTAATCAAGCCTTCAAGGACAAAGACAGTGGTGAGGTCAGCTATCGTGAAGTGACAGTCGATCGTGATGAGGGCTGCCGGCCAAGCACTACCTTGGCGGGATTAGAATCTTTGCAGGCGGTTATTGAGGGTGGCTGCGTTACGGCGGGTAACGCGAGTCAGCTGTCTGACGGCGCCTCTGCCTGTGTGGTAATGGAAGCGGCTGAGGCCAGTCGTCGCGGCTTGGCACCCTTAGGTCGCTATGTGGGAATGGCCGTTATGGGCAATGCACCTGAGGAAATGGGTATTGGGCCAATTTACGCGATCCCGAAATTACTTGCCCGTCACGGGCTGAGTATTGATGACATTGGTCTGTGGGAACTAAATGAAGCCTTTGCCGTGCAATGTCTGTACTGCCGAGACGCCTTGGGCATTGACCCAGCGCGATACAATGTCAATGGCGGTGCTATTGCGATGGGACACCCCTATGGCATGAGTGGCGCGCGTATGGTTGGTCACGCGCTAATAGAAGGTCGTCGCCGCGGAGTGAAGTATGTCGTCGTGTCGATGTGTGTCGGCGGCGGTATGGGTGCTGCCGGTTTGTTTGAAGTATTTGCCTGAGGTTGATTAACAATGAGTGATGAATTCGCACCGGCGCTACTGACAATTAACGGCGCAATTGCTGAGGTTCGCCTTAATCGACCTAAAGCGCTGAATGCCATCAATGTTGAAATGGCGATTGCACTGCGGGATATTTTTGCAGAGTTGGCTCAAAACACGGAGGTTCGCGCTGTTATTCTGCGTGGCGAAGGCCGAGTGTTTATGGCCGGTGGCGATCTAAATTATTTTAGAGAAGCGAGCGATAAGCACGCCGCAGCCGTCGCGTTAATTGAGCCTATTCATGAAGCGGTGAGTTTGATGGCCAGTCTGCCGCAAATAGTGATTGCCTGTTTGCATGGTGCGGTAGCGGGTGCTGGTATGAGCTTGGCTATGGCTGCAGACCTTGCAGTGGCGGAGCAGGGTACCGTCTTTAATATGGCTTACGCGAAAGTTGGCAATAGCCCTGATTGTTCCGGTTCGTGGTCGCTGCCCCGTTTAGTTGGTGTTCGTCGGGCTTTGGAGATTGCCTTGCTGTCTGACGATCTAAGTGCTGAACAGGCGTCGGATTTAGGTTTGATTAATAGACTCGCCGATAAGCAAGAGCACGACGTTGAGGCGAGAAAACTCGCTGAGCGGATCGTCGCTAGTTCGCCTGCTGCGATGACAAATATAAAAAAATTAATGCGTCAAAGTCATGATAATAATCTCTCACAGCAGTTAAATGCAGAGGCTGAGGCGTTTGCCACTACCGCCGCAGGTGAGAATTTTAGTGAGGCACTTGAGGCATTTTTTGAACGGCGTAAGCCTGTGTTTCGCGGTCTTTAATGCGTTAAAGGTGTTTGATAGTAGTGATCTTCTGGTGAACCAAGCACAACTGTTTGTTTTGTGAGTAGGGTCGCGGTAAAGGATTATGCGTGTGATCGACAGTAAGATGGTGAAACATAGCATCCCCGCTGACGGAGCAGTTTTGAATGTGTTTGAGTTAGCTGCGCAGCCGAATAGCCCCGTTATGTTATTTGTGCACGGCTATCGAGCTAATGCCCATTGGTGGGACGAAGTCGTGACTGCGTTTGCAGGGAATTATCGTATTATTGTGCCTGAGTTTTCTGGAATGGGGCAGAGTACGTGGCGAGATAGCTACGACCAGCGTCAGGGGACCCGCGATTTAATTGCGGTTATACAGGCGCTCGATTTAGTGGTAGATGTTGCTGTGGCCCATAGCTGGGGTGGTCATCAAACAGTTGGCTTATGCCGCGAATACCCCGAGCGTATTCGACAGCTTGTTTTAGTTGACAGTTTTTTTATGGTTGGCCCTGATTACGATATTCCAGCTGGCGCTGCTATTGGTAATACGCGAGTTTATGTTAATAAAGATGAGGCAATCTTACGTTTTCGGACTTCCCCGCGTCAGCCTATTCCTGAGCGTCGGCGCACAGCGCTGGCGGCGGCATCGCTTTGCGAGGTTGAAGGTGGGTGGTCGTGGGCCTACGATCCTAAATTGCCGCTATTAGATCCAAGTGATGACGATGAAGAATTACTCAGGGATTTGTCAATTCCTTGCGATTTTATTTTGGCTGGCTTGGGTGGCGTGGTGAGTCTTGAGCGCGCGCAAGCCACTGCCCAGTTATCGCGCTGTCGCTCGTTGATTGTTTTTGAAGATGCCCATCATCACCTGATGTTGGAGTGCCCTGAACGTCTTGCGGAATGTGTCCGCGGTTTAATTTTAGATTGAATTAGTTTGCATAGGATGGCTAGGTGTGAATTTAGATAAAAATAACCACGCTGTGGAAAAAAATGGTTTGTCTGATCGTTACAAGCAAATGTTGTCTATCGGCGTTTTCGCCGCGTTATTAATTGTCATCTATTTGGCTTGGTCAATATGGTGGACTAAGGTGGGTAGTCTTTCGGAATCGACAAAAAACGCATATGTTGAAGGCTATCATGTTGCAATTACCTCTGAAATTCACGGCAGAATCGCCTCGCTAAATATTTTAGAAATGCAGCGCGTGGAGGCGGGACAGTTATTGCTGAGTCTAGACGATGCTGATACTGAAATTGCTTTGGCCTTAGCTGAGTCAGCGCTGCGAGAGGCGGTGCGCAATAGCAAGCAGCAGAATTTCAATGCCAGTTACGATCAGGTTCAGGTCGAAATTAGTAAGTTGCGTCGCAAGTTGGCTGAGTTGAATTTAACGCGCCGAGAGCCATTGCTAGGTAAGTCAGTGACCCAGGAGCAGATTGACCAATCTCGGGTCGATTTAGAATTGGCGGAGGCTGAGCATCGCGCTGCCAAACTAAGGTCATTGTCGAGTCAAGTGTATGCGGGGCATGAAGATATTAAAGCTTCGCCAGCGGTTCTCGCCGCGCGTGCAAAGGTCATTGAGGCGTGGCTGGCGCACCAGCGCACTAGAATTTACGCGCCTATTGCGGGTGATGTGGTAATGATGTCGGCCCAGCCTGGCCAGGGTGTGATTGCAAATACGCCACTGATGCAGATTATTCCGCAAAATACAATGTGGATTGAGGCGAACTTCAAAGAGAGTCAGTTGGCGACACTAAGAGTGAATCAGCCAGTTGAAGTAATAGCTGATATTTATGGTGATGAGCATATTTATACCGGTCGTATCAGTGGTTTTAGCGCCGGCACAGGCGCGGTATTTTCCTTGCTTCCGCCCCAAAACGCTGTGGGTAATTGGGTGAAAGTAGTGCAGCGCCTACCAGTTAGAATCGATTTAGATCCCGAGCAATTGCAAGCTTACCCCTTAAAGATTGGTTTATCTGCAGCGGTAAAAGTCGATACCTCAAACCGCAGTGGTAGCCCCCTCGGCAGTGCATTGCATCGGCCAGAGCTGCGAGAAACTTCGCGCTGGTCATTGTTAGAGGGGCAGGCGGAAGCGGACAAAATTATTTCAGAAGAGTTGGCGCGGTGAGCTCGCCAATGACTGAAGAGCCTACTTACCCGCCCTTAGAGGGTATGCCCTTACTACTAATGAGCATCGGTGTGACGCTGGCCGTGTTTATGGAGGTACTAGATATCACGATAGTGAATACCTCGGTGCCGGCGGTGTCGGGTAGTTTAGGCGTTAGTATTAACGAAGGTTTATTAGTTATTAGTGCTTACGCATTGGGTTCGGCCGTTGTGCAACCGCTAACTGGCTGGCTGACTCGTCGCTTTGGCGAGGTGCGGGTGTTTCTTGTCTCCACCATGCTTTTTACGGCGATGTCGGCACTGTGTGGCTTTGCTGGTTCGCTAATGGGGTTGGTCGTATTTCGATTCTTGCAGGGCTTGGTGTCTGGGCCTTTGCTCGGCTTATCGCAGTCCTTATTATTGAGTAATTGCCCTGAACGACTTCGCGGTATTGCCCTTGGTGTTTGGTCAATGACGGTATTAGGCGCGCCGGTTATTGGGCCCATCTTAGGAGGGTGGATTAGCGATAATTTTTCATGGCGTTGGATATTTTTTATTAATGTCCCGCTAGGATTAATTTCAATTGGTACGAGCTGGTTCGCATTAAAGGACCGAGAATCTCGGGTTTTAAAAGTGCCGGTGGACTATGTTGGTTTACTGTTCTTAGCTGTGGGTATTGCTTGTCTGCAGTTCATGCTGGATCACGGTCAGCAACATGATTGGTTTCAGTCTGCACTTATTCGAAATTTGGCTATGGGCGGTGTTGTTGCCGCTGTTTGTTTTTTACTTTGGGAGCGCTTTGAGCGACATCGAATTATCGATTTTTCGCTATTTAAAGAAAGAAATTACAGCTTAGCCGTTGCGATGGTTTTCATTGGCACTGTAATTACCTGTGTGGTGGTAATTCTGACGCCACTGTGGCTACAACAGGTAGCTTCTTACAGTGCGACTCAAGCGGGTTTGGCTTCCGCAGGATACGGAATAGGTGGTGGACTGGCTGCGTTGGTGCTGGGGGCATTTTTACATCGAATGCCCCTTCGAAGCTCCATGGCAATATTTTCATTGCTTAATGGGGTGGTGTTAGTTTGGATTGGGAGCATTCCTTATACGGCTTCTTTTGATCAGCAGTTTTGGCCACGTGCTGTATTTGGAGTGGTAAATACCTTATTTTATTTATTGCTGTTTGATGTGGTTACCAAATCGGTAAGGCCAGACCAGCTAACATCGGGAACCAGTGTGTCGGGCTTTTTTCGTGTTTTTGGGATAAGCGCCGGCGCTGCGATTACGGCCACCGTGTGGACCCATCGCAGTGATATGCATAATTTCTTCTTGGCGGATCGGCTGAATAACCAAAGTCTTGAAAACCTAGGTGCAAGCGCTACACAGATTGCTGAATTCTGTATGTCGTGCGTGTCAAGTGAAGTGCTGTCTGGAATGGTAAAAATCCAGTCTGGGGGGATTGCCCATGGCGATGTTTGTTGGTTGGGGGCACTTGGCTTTTTTATTATCACTCCGCTGTGTCTATTATTTAAAGAGCCCGAATTTGTAAATGAAGGTAATGCTGTAATGGTGCACTAAACGCGATTCAACGTTGGGCCTTATCGTTCAAATATTGTATGAGGGAGTTTCTATGCAGCAGTTAAGCCCTATTGACGCTTTGATGTTATATATCGAATCGCCTAATGCGCCAAATCAACTAAACCCATTGATTATTTATGAGCCTTCCTCGACGGAAACCGGCGTAGTTCGATTTAAAGCTATTCTCGACAATATAGAGTCGCGACTGCATTTGGCGCCGAGTTTTCGTCGCAAACTAATATTTCCGCCGTTGAGTTTGGATGATCCATATTGGGTCGATGATGAGCATTTCGATTTAGAGTTTCACGTGCGTCACATCGCATTACCCAAGCCGGGAGATTGGCGCCAGTTCTGTATATTAATCTCACGCTTGATCGCCCAGCGAGTAGATCTGAGCCGCCCGCCGTGGGAAATAATTGTTATTGAAGGTTTGGATAACATCGAAGGCCTTCCGCCAGGTTCCTTTGCTGTACTTTACAAAATTCACCACGCCTGTATGGATGGTGTTTCTGGTGCTGAATTATTGTCGGTATTGCAAGATTTAAGCCCAGAATCGACAGGTGGTCGGCTTGCGCCGCCATGGCAGGCTGAGTCTGCGCCAGGTCAATATTCATTGCTTTATCGTGCGGGCAAGAAAATGCTTACTCGCCCAACACATACTTTTGAGGTGTTGCGCAAAATTTTTCCCGCGCTGCGTGCCGGCAAGTCGATCGAAAAGCGCAGTAGTTCGGGGCTGCGGGTGCCGCACACGCGCTTTAATCAAACGCCATCACCTTATAGGGTGTTTGATGCCTGCTTTTTTCCATTGAGTGATATTAAAAAAATTCGGTCTCTGGTTGAAGGTGCCACGGTCAATGACGTCGCGTTGGCTATTGTTTCTGGAGGACTGCGGCGCTATTTACTTGCAAAAAATGAATTGCCCGATGGCTCCTTGGTTGCCGGTGTGCCGGTATCTACTCGCAGTGCTGGCAGCGCTGGTGGGAATGAAATAAGCGCGCAGACGACAAAATTATTTACTGAGCTTGAGAACCCGCAACAGCGGCTTCAGGCAATTTGTAGCGCGATGTTTGATAACAAGGCCTATTTGAATGCAGTTGGTGCCAAAGAGTTGGCCAGTTTGTCGACGGTGATGCCAGGGCAAATTCTGGCGTATATGGCGAAAACGGCGTTGTCGGTATCTCAAAAAATGGGGCGCGATTTACTGTGTAATACCATTGTTACCAATGTTCCAGGTGCGCAAGTTCCCTTGTATTTTACCGGTGCAAAAGCGGTGAAAATGTTTGGCGGTGGGCCGATTTTACTGAATATATCCTTAACTCATGTCATCAGCAGTTATTGCGGCGAGATGGCCGTTAATGTTACTGCGTGTCGGAAAATTATGCCGGATCCGGCGTTTTACTCTGAATGTATTCGAGAGTCCTATCAGGAGTTGTTGGACGCGGTGTCCATGTAAGAGTTGTCTTAAATTTGTGGGTGGCTTGCTATGTAGCAAACTACCCACAGATGAATTTATAACGGAATAACAAGTACGGGAATGGGTAAGGTTGCGCCTAAAGCCGGCGCTAATATTGTGCCGCCGCTTAACAAATAGTTTGGCAGCGCCGTGGGATCTGTGGTGAGGATGTCAACCGGAGGGATAAGGTCCTGAAGTATAGGAAGTCCAGTTGTGGTGCCTAAGTTTAATAAGGTTTGTGGGTTGGTCAATACTGAGCTACCCAAACTTGTAAGCGCGCTTAGAGAGCTGAGCGGTGAGTTGCTAAGGAATTGAACTGGAAAGGTATTAAGTACTAACGAATCAAGAGATAGGGTGCCATTTTCGAAGCCAGCCAGAAGGTTGCCAATTACAGGAACCTGAGCATGTGAGCTTATAGAAATAGCGAGCAGGGTAGTGCTGACAAGGCCGAACTTTTTAATGCTCATATTATTTTATCCATTATTAGTTGAGATGTTATTAGAGTAGGTGTCAACTACTTATAAATAATAAACTATCAGTTTTTGTATTATGTATCAATAAGCCCAGAATGCCTTGTTTGTAAATTGTGATGTAGCGCGCGCTGGGAAGTTATTTGAGTTTAACTGAATTCAGTTATCTTGAGCTGTATTGGCGGATTATAGAATTGTAGCGCGGCATGTCGGAATGTTTGAATATATATAAAATGATTTTTATTCGTTATTAATATAATAAGTGAAGTTAGAAATGTTTTCTTCTTGTTGTGGGGTGAGTTTGCTGATTTCATGTTTTTATATGAAGAAAATACAACGAGTATACGATGATAATCGAGCCTATTCTAATCTATAAATCACTGTGTAATTGATTGAGAAATGACGGTTAATCAGTTATATTTTAGGTAATAAAGATTGAGGCTTAGTAGGCAGTCCGGTTTGTAAATAAGGCATTCAAATTTAAAGAGAAATAATATGGAAGTTCAATTAAGCGCTATTACTGGGCCAAATCCGAATAGTGATGTTATCGATTGTTTTGAACCAGCAACGCGTGCCGTTCTAGGTCAAGTCCGAGTAGATTCTGAGAATGATGTTAAAGAGGTTGTAGCACGGGCGCGCAAGGCGCAGAGTGAATGGAAGCACTCTAGTTTTGCTCAGCGGCGCAAAGTTCTTGAAAATATCCTAGATTATATTCTTGAACACAGCGATGAAATTTGTGAGATGGTGGCTAGGGATGCTGGCAAGACTCGTGAAAATGCCTTGCTGGGTGAAGTGCTACCCGCCTGTGAAAAAATTCGCTGGACTGTCAAAAATGGCGAGCGCTATCTTCGTGACGAGAAAGTCTCATCTGGATTTATGCTGCATAAAAATGCCCGCATTGAATACCATCCCAGAGGCGTTATCGGCGGAATCATTCCGTGGAATTATCCCTTTCAGAATATGATGATGCCCGTGGTTCCCGCATTGTTCGCTGGTAATGCTGTCGTGTTGAAACCAAGCGAGTGGGTGGCTTGGTCTAGCCAGCAATTTGTAAAGATTTTTCACGATGCCTTGAAGGCGGCAGGTGCGCCGATTGATCTTATTCAGATTGTCCAAGGTTTTGGTGCAACCGGCAACGCCTTGGTGCGCTCGGTCGATGGCATTATTTATATCGGTTCGTGTGGTAATGGGCGCCGAGTCATAGAGGCGAGTGCGGAGCGCATAATTCCAGTAACGATGGAACTTGGTGGCAAGGACGCGTTTATTGTCTGTGAGGATGCCAATATCGATC
Source organism: Zhongshania marina (assembly GCF_002915595.1). Taxonomy (GTDB): domain Bacteria; phylum Pseudomonadota; class Gammaproteobacteria; order Pseudomonadales; family Spongiibacteraceae; genus Spongiibacter; species Spongiibacter marinus_B. The sequence continues at coordinate 111,977 of NZ_PQGG01000002.1, read as the reverse complement.
AGGCGCTATATGCGGCTATTACCGGAACCTTTCTTAACAGCGGTCAAAACTGTATCGCTTCTGAGCGTATATTGGTTCACGACAAAATTTATAAACAATTTGAATCCTTGGCGACTGAGACCGTAAACGCGTTTCAGCAGAGTAATCCGCTCGGTGGTGCTCGGCCGGATATGGGGGCTATGAATACACCTATTCAGTTAGCGCTCGTTGAAAAATTGGTGAATGATTCGATAGCTGCAGGCGCGCGATTGGTTACTGGCGGTAAGCGTGTTTTGACCGAGCAGGGTGAGTATTATGCGCCAACGATTCTTGCCGATGTCGATCCCTCAATGCCAATAATGCAGGAAGAAACCTTCGGGCCAGTCTTGGTGTTATGTCGTTTTCATAGCGATGATGAAGCAGTGGAAATTGCCAATAGCACGCCTTTTGGACTTTCAAACAGTGTGTTTTCCGGTAGCAAGGCGCGGGCTAATTCGATTGCACGTCGCGTAGAATCGGGTATGTGCTCTATAAATGAATTGGGTGGAATGACCTATTTCGTTGGTGACTTACCTTTTGGCGGAGTAAAGCAGTCCGGCTTTGGTCGCATCGGTGGGCGGGATGGATTGCGCTCGCTGTGTCACGCTAAGGCAGTATTAGATGAACGGATTCGGCTTCCGTTTGCATTTAGTATGCTACCCAATAACCCCAATAGTTATGAAACCGCTAGTGCGGCTATTCGCACTGTCTATAGCAGAAAAGCGGGAGATAAATTTAGCGGTTTAAAAGACCTAATGCGCTTGCGCCGGTCGAAAAGTAAAGACAGTTAAATATGGTAACTGGAAGGGGTAGCGGCCGAATACGGCCGCTACCTGTTTTGCTTAATTAGATATGCTTTACATAAAATCGATTCTTAACAATTTACGAGAAATTCCTAATCAAAATAAGTGGTGTGCATAGGGCAAGCCAGTAGCAGCTATTCCATACTAGAATCCAGCAAAATACTTTTGCTATTGGCCGGTCATTTAGATTCTTTTTGCTGAAAACTTCCTCAATATGGAGTTGACCTTTGGCGTTGCGGTAGTGCTGTAAAAAAGCCAGTAAAACTGCAAACATGGCAAAGGGAATACCGGGGTAAAGTAGCGGCATAGTACCGGCTTCGGTACGCAGCGCTGGACCGATGGTGTCGGTGTAAGTCCAAAGTCCAGCCTTAGCGACGGCGAGGTACTCGGTAACGACATTGAAACCATATAGCGTTGGCCCGGCGACCATTGCGCAAACAATAAGTAATTGCAGGGGGCGATCAGCGCATTTTACTCTGCTCAGAAATGCTGAAATACAGGTGAACGCCGCCCACATAAAGACTGGGTAGGCAGCAATGTTGAACCAGGGTTTGTTTTCGATAGTCCACAGGGTTTTCCCCCAGGGCATCATGTGGAAGTCACTATTCCAGATTAAAAATGCCCCCCAATCGGCGTAAAATTCTTGCCAAAATAAGCTGCCGCCACAGATAAAAAATAATAAGTGGCGACTTAGTTTAGCGCTGCGGTGTGAATCGTAAATGCTGTAGCTAAGTAAGAGTAGCGCCGCAGTAATCCAAAAGAGTTCAAAATGGCTGGTAGACATTTATTTTTATCCTTATTTTGGCAAACGGACGTAGTCACGTTTGCCAACGAGTTATCTACTCAATTAGAAATTCCATTGCAGCGCAAGGCTGTAGTTAGTCGGTGGTGCCAGTGCCTCTAGGCGACCAAAATCATTGGGAAATTGCGAATAGGCGTAGACGGCGTCATTAAGGTTCTTTCCTGAGGCGGTTATCCGTAGATCCCATTCTTCAATCAAGAAGCTGGCGCGGGCATTAATTAAGTAGTATTCCTCTTCAAAAAATAAGGTATTTTGCGCCTGATAGGGATAGCCAGAGTTGTAATAGCCATCAACTGTCACTTCAAGTGGCCCCGGTTTGAACATAAATGTTTTGCTTATTGCCATCGTGGCGGTGTATTCGGGAGTGCGCACCATGCGATTTCCGGTAAAGTCTTGTCCACCGACGAATATGCCAGTTTCTTCATCGAATCCGGAGCCATTTTTATAGTCGGTATAAATAGCGTCTAGATAGGCGCCGCTTAGAGAGAAAACCAAGTCGTCTACTAAGCTGGGGAAAACCAATATCTTTGAATCAAAATCAATGCCGCGAATGCGGGCTGCGCCGGCATTTTCAAAGGTGACTGCGCCACCGTTTAGTAACGATGAAAATTGTACTTGGATATTCTCAATTTCAGTTTGGAATATGGCACCGTTAAGAGTAAATCCATTGCTGTTGGAATACTTCGCGCCTAGCTCGTAGGCTACAACATCTTCTGGTTCTGCATAGTCGATGTCGTCGGTGACATTAATAGTGTTGAATGTTCCGCTTTTGTAGCCCTCTTGCCAGCTCAAATAGATCATGAGTGCATCGCTGGGATAGAAGTTCAAAGCGACCTTGGGCGAGAAGTTGGTGGACTCCACCGATGTGTCTCCAACACCGTCATTGGCCCAGTCAAACAAAGTTGTTTCTGAGTCATTTCCACTGAGTATTTGTGTACTTGATTTCAGCACGATACGCTCTTCTTCTTGATATCGTCCCCCCAGTGTTAACTCTGCCCAATCCGTTAGTTTAAATGTGGTTTGCAGGAAGGCGGCGGATGATTCAGTTGAGAGCAAGCCGTGAAGACCTAAGTTGACTCCGCCGGTAAGTGGTACGGAATTGAGTAGGTTCGATAGTGGTGCGGGAAGTAGGGCTAGTACGTCGCTAATGGGTATGCCGAGTACGTCGCCTTGTTCACCGCCAAATAGTGAAAATTTCGGATCTAAGCCGGCTACGCTATCGATGTAGTAGAATCCACCTATCCACTCAAGCCAACTTGATCCCCAACTGTCTTCATTAGAAATAAATTGCAATTCGGCAGTTTTAACGTCTGAAAATGTTGGTGAGCCAAAAGCTATAATTGGTGCGTTGGTACCGTCAAAATCCGTAAGGCTTTTAGGGTTATTTAAGGACTGCTTACTAAGTATTAGCTTGCTATCAAAGTAGTTTAGACGGAAGTTTGCCTCGGCAAAGTAAACCTCGTTGTCGATATCGAAATTGATTGGCGCGTCTACGGATGCGGTGTGGTTGCGTGCTTGCTTTTCGCCACCTAGCGATGCGGTGAGGGACGATGGGTTGGTATTTGGCGCCAAAGCGGTATTGAAACCGGATTGGTCAATACGAACTGCGGCGAGAAGAATATCGAAATTGTCGTAAGCCAGCATGGTTTTTAGGCGGTAGCCTTTGGCCACTTCTTCAGGGATACCTTGTTGAATAGAGTCTGAATCAAAAGTGTAGTAGTTGTCAGACAGATTATGAAAAACAGCAAGGGTAGTAGCCCAGTGATCGGTAATGGGGATGTTAATAAGCCCGCTGGCTTTTTTGGTGTCGAAGCTGCCGTAGCTGGCTTCGATCGAACCGTAAAACTCCTCTATATTTGGCTTTTCTGTGGTGATACTTATGGCACCACCGGTGGTGTTGCGGCCAAACAGCGTACCTTGGGGTCCTTTTAGGACTTCGATTCGCTCTACGCGTCCGAATGACTGCGCAAGACCACTAGAAAAGGGATAGTAAACGCCGTCGATGTAGGTGGCGACACTGGGGTCTGCCATAAGAAATGCGTCGGTGCCGACACCACGTAAATATACTATAGAGAAGCCGGTGGCGGAATTGTAGGTTAGACCTGGGGTGATGGCTTGCAGGTCGGTTGGGTCGTCAACCCCCATTGCTGCCAGCATATCGCCGCTAAACGCGGCTACTGAAATCGGCACATCCTGTAAATTTTCTGCCCGTTTGGTGGCCGTGACCACCACCTCTTCTAGCATCCGGTTGCGACTTTGCCGTTCTGCTGGCGCTTTTTCTTGGGCGTTTGCAGATGTTTGACAGAAAATGGCGAGCATAGCTGCAGGAAGCAATCTTGCGACGGTATTATTTCTCATATGGAGATGATGAAATGTATATTTGTTAGTCATAGTAATTCACCTTGCTTATATAATAATATATTTTTATTTACTTAGAATTAGATCTGCCGCCCGCCATCCAATAGCCATAGCTGGCGCATTGGTATTTCCGGACGTCATTTCGGGGAAAACTGATAAGTCTACAACTCTTAAATTTTGTATTCCGCGTACCTGTAGCTTTTCATTCAGTACAGACTTTTCATCGCGACCCATTTGGCAAGTGCCGGTTGCATGTAATGCAGAATTGCCCATCTCTAGGTAGTAATTTATTATTTCTTCATCACTTTCAACTTGCCGCCCCGGTGACATTTCAGTGACGTTGTAGGTCTGCAGTGGCGGCGCTTTAAATAGCTTTCTGGTTAATCTAAATAAATCAATAGAGTCCTTTTGATCATCTGGATGTTGTAAATAATTAGGCTGGATATACATTGGTGCGTCGGGGTCGCTGGAAGTAATTTGTAAGTAACCACGGCTTTTTGGTTTGAGAATATAGCTGCAGGCTAACACCCCAGGTTCTTTGTCAGGGGTGATTGAGGTGCCGTGGCGATCTACAGACACTGGGGTAAAACCTATTTGAGCATTTGCGCGTGGCAAGTGTTCTGCGGTTTTGATTAGGGCGCTGACCTCAAAGGCACTGTATGCGATAGGTCCATCACGTAGCGCGATATACTTTGACAAGGTTTTTAGCAAGCCAAGTGGTCGCAAGTCGTGATTTAAGCTGCCATGCGATACGCCGAACCTTGGCATCGCGCAGCGTTGTTCGATGAGGTTTTGACCGACTAAAGGAGAGTGAGCTTTAATTTCAATTCCCAATGAGCGCAGCAGCGCTTCATCACCAACACCAGAGAGTTGCAAAAGTTTTGGTGTGGCAACGGTGCCAGCACTTAAAATAACTTCTTTATTTGCGAAATAATTTACCAGTTCACCTTTGCGTGTTTTCACACGCACACCCTTTGCAATTTTGTCTTCAATAATGACTTTTTGTACATTGCTATGGGTTTTTATAGTGAGGTTTTTGCGGTGGCGAATTGGCCCTAAAAAGGCCTTTGCAGCACTTTGTCTAAGACCTTTGTAAATGGTTCGCGGTTGGTAGCCAGCGCCCTGATCAGTAATGCTATTTAAGTCTTCGCAGCGCGGTGCGCCGAGTATTTCCGCACTGTGGATAAAGGCATCGCAAATTGCTGATGGTGTCGGATGTTGGCTGATTTTTAGCGGGCCACCGATGCCGCGAAACTCTGCTTCTCCTAGTTCGTGGTCTTCCATTGCTTTCATGGCGCCACCGATCTCTTTCCAGCCCCAGCCGGGTATGTCGAGGGCGTCGTAATCCGCTGCAAAACCGCGCATATATACTTGGCCGTTGACTGAGCTTGAGCCGCCTAATACTTTACCTCTAACCCATTCCTCATTCGTTCCCTCATAACCTTTGTGGTCGATAGGGTAGCGGTGAATAAGCTTGTCGCCGAGCAAAATTTTTGCGAAACCGCGGGGTATGTGTATAAACGGATCGCGGTCCATGCCTCCGTACTCCAGTAGAAGAACGGAGCATTTTGGATCGGCACTTAGGCGGTAGGCTAAGGCACTGCCTGCAGAGCCGGCGCCAACAATGATGTAATCGAAACTTTGCATTCTTTTTATAAGTTCCTTTACTAGTGTATTACTTTAGACTCGTCCGGTGACGGGGAGTAATGCGCCGGTGATTGAATCCGCTTTACTTGATAACAAAAAGCACAAAACATCGGATAACTGCTGGGGGCTTACCCAGCTACTGAAATCGGCGTCTGGCATATCGCTGCGGTTGAGCGGGGTGTCGATGACACTGGGCAATACCGCATTCACACACACATTCTGTGTTTTGCATTCTTCGGCCAGTGACTCAGTTAGCTTTGCAACACCGGCTTTTGAGGCGGCGTAGGGGCCAAAGCCCGCGCCCGCTTTGGTCGCGCCAGCGGCACCGATATTAACAATTTTGCCCGCCGCTTTAATCAGTGCGGGCAGTGCGGCGCGGCAGGCATTGCTGGCGGTGACCACATTGATGCGAAACATCTTGTCCCAGCTGTTAGGCTCGCCGTCGGCGAGGGTTTGCCAGCAAAAACCACCGGCAATATTGGCGAGGCCGTCGACGCGGCCATACTTGGTGTGTATCTGGGCGAACGCTGCCGTAGTCGCCTCGACATCGGTGAGGTCGACGCCACTAAAGCCTTCAAATTTGTCTGCTTGAAAATCAATTTGCGCGTAGTCGAGGCCAATCACGGTCGCGCCTTCACTAAGGGCGGTGCTAATCATCGCAGCGCCAAGGTTGCCCTTGGCACCAGTTACAACAATTACTTTCCCGTCGAGTAATGCCATGTGTAATTCCTTTAATTCTCGCAGTTATGAATGGTGCTTAAGCGCGTTTTAATACCGAAACTACGCAAGCGCCACCGAGGCCAATATTGTGTTGCAGGGCAATATTGGCATTGGGCACTTGGCGTTCGCCCGCAGTGCCACGTAAATGCCAGCTTAATTCGGTGATTTGTGCCAAGCCAGTGGCTCCTAATGGGTGTCCTTTAGAGAGTAGACCGCCGGATGGATTGGTTACGACTTTGCCGCCGTAGGTGTTGTCGCCATCGTGCACAAATTTTTCTGCGCCGCCTTCTGGGCAGAGGCCCAAGGCTTCATAGCTGATGATTTCATTCGTCGAAAAGCAGTCGTGAAGTTCAACGAGATCAACATCTTCTGGAGAAATTCCAGATTGTTCGTATACCGACGTGGAGGCGCGTCTGGCCGCGTCAGCGCCAATAACATTGATCATGCTGCCGCTGTTGAAACTAGCCTCTGTATCTGTGGTTAAAGACATCGCAGCAATTTCAATTAAATTACTTAAACCTTTCTTTTTAGCATAGCTGTCAGACACTACTAGCACGGCTGCGCCGCCACAGGTTGGTGGGCAGCACATTAAACGTGTTAGTGGCCCGAAGATAGCTGGTGAACTCATTACCTGTTCAAGACTAAGTGGGTCGGTAAACATGGCAAAAGGATTGCGGCGGGCGTGGTCGCGAGCCTTAACAGACACACGGCCAAATAAGTCGGCACTTGCGCCGTACTTTTCCATATATTCACGTCCTGCGCCGCCGAAGTATTGTGCGGCCTGCATGGCTTTGTCGTCCCAGCCTTGAATACTGGCTACTGCTTGATCTAGGCGTGCCGTGGTCGCTTTGCGGTCACTAGTATTGCTGGCTAAGGCGCCGCTCGGCATTTGCTCGAAGCCTACCGCCAAAGCAACATCAACGGCGCCAGATTCAACGGCTTGGCGCGCCAGAAATAGCGCGGTAGAACCTGTTGCACAGGCGTTGTTGACGTTGATAACCGGAATACCAGTTAAACCAACGGAATAGAGCGCTGTTTGGCCTGAGCAGGTGTCACCAAATACAAAACCGGCGTAGGCTTGTTGAACATCGCGGTAATCAATGCCAGCATCTTTTAATGCAGCGATAGCGGCTTGGGCGCCGAGTACGTCGTACTCCTCGCTTTTTCCCGGTTTAGTGAATTTCACCATGCCAACGCCGGCGATTAATGCTTTGCTCATAATGTGTGCCTTTAAATATATGGGTGCCGATTTAATTTGTAATCACATTGCTACGCGAAACTACTTCGCGAAGTCGTTGATCACCATAGTCGGTGCATCAAGGAAAATTGCGTCACTGGCGGCGGCGATGCCCTCGGCAGTTAAATCGCGATTTTCTCCTCTGCCGCGAATGCCCTCGGCAGAAACCAACTTTAGTTCACGAATGCTTTGGCCAGATGCAAACAGGCAGTGACCGGTTTTGTCGCCTGACAATTCGCTGACCATATACAGCACGGCTTCGGCGACGTGAGCGGGGTCGAGAAGTTGCTTTTGTTCGTCGTTCATTAGCGGGGCGGTTAAAGCTGAGGTTGCTGCGGGGGCGAGTGTCCACACCCGAATGCCTGCTTTAGCGCCTTCAATGGTGAGTACATTCGACATACCAAATACACCAGCTTTGGCTGCCGCGTAGTTTAATTGTCCAAAGTTGCCGACTAAGCCAGAGGTAGAGCTGGTATTGACAATAACGCCGCCGCCGTTCTCTTTCATCCACGCAAATACCGGTTGGGTGACGGTAAACATGCCTTTTAGATTAACGCCAAGTACACTGTCCCAATCGCTTTCGGTCAGTTTTAGAAAACTCTTGTCGCGTAAAATGCCCGCGTTATTAATGAGAATGTCTGCTGAGCCAAAATTGTCTAAAGCGGTTTGTAGTAGCGAAGCACCGCCCGCCATAGTGGCTATATCAGCGGTGTTTGCTGCGGCTTTACCACCTTTAGAAACAATAGCTTGAGCGACTTGTTCGGCCAGAAATTGTCCGGTCTCGTCTTTACCTAGGTCGTTAACAATTACGGCCGCGCCATGCTCGGCAAGCAGCTTTGCATAGGCTTCGCCCAGTCCTCGGCCTGCGCCAGTGATAATTGCGACTTTGTGTTCAAGAAGGGCCATGTCTGCTCCATTAAATGACATAGTGTCAGTTGTTAATTTAATGTAAAGCCCGTCGCGCATTTGCGGACAGGCTTGTGGTCTTAAGACTGACTAAATTGACGTCTGATTATGTTTTTGCACCGAGATCAATCATTTTGGTTAATTGGCCGGTGACGTCACCAAAGGTAACGGGGCCGCTGTGCTCGGCAGGTGGTACGCCTTTACCCTCGGTGTTAGTGTAGCTTAGGTCTACGTCACCTGCTTGAGCGCGCAGAGCGCCGACAGTGCAGTCTTCCTTCTTCATGTGTTTGAAGGGGTCGAACTGGAAGGCCTTCATGGCATTCAAGTGAGTGATCATGTCGATCTCCTCATCGGGAATGTCTTTAATACTTGGCCACAGTGTTTCCGGCGCTTTGGGCCATGTTGAATCTGAGTGCGGGTAATCACATTCCCACGTCATTTTAGATAGACCTGCGTCGTGGCGAACTTTGATGCCGACCTTATCGTCAATAAAGCAGGTATAGACGTGCTTCAAGAATAGCTCACTGGGTTTCATTCCGCCAAAGTCTTGGTTGGTCCAAACATGGCGTTCATGAACATAGTCAATACGCTCTAAGAAGTGAGGAATCCAGCCCACGCCGCCTTCAGACAGGGCGAAACGAATGTCGGGGAATTTACGTAAAATTGGTGAGAAGGTAAGGTCTGTCGCTGTTGCATAAAGAGAGACCGGCATATTGGCGATCATGACATCAACGGGCGACTCTATTGACGGTACGGCGTTTGATGCGTCGGCGATGTGCAAACACACAACCACGCCAGTATCACTACATGCCTTCCATAGCGGATCCCAAATTGGGTTGTGCAAGCTAGGCAATTTGCTCAGGGACGGGTTGGGTGGGAAGGAAATAGCGTAGCAGCCTTTTTTGGCGATACGTCGTACTTCTTCGGCGGCGGCAATAGGATCCCAATTACTGATGATACCAACCGGAATAAAGCGACCAGGGTAGGCGCCACACCATTCATCTATGTGCCAATCGTTCCAAGCACGAACAATGGCTAGACCCAGTTCACGATCTTGTACTTTTTCTAGGGTTTGACCACCTACGCCGACAAAAGAAGGGAAGTTTAAGCCCGCTAATTGTCCATTTACGTTCATATCGCCGATGCGCGCGTGTACGTCGTAAGTGCCTTTCCTGAGTTGGGCAAAGCCGGTGGGCTCAAAACCGTATTCCTCTGGGCGGCGACCAGCTACGGCGTTCAGAGCAATATTTGGAACTGGCATATTGCCGATCATCCACATGTCTTCGCCCTGCGGGCCTTGCACAACGTGCGGCATACGGCCTTTAAATTTTGCTGGGGTGTGGCGATCAAACATATTTGGCGGTTCAATCAAGTGATCGTCTACACTGATTAGGACCATATCGTTCATATTCATACTGGCTTCTCCTTTCGGGCCAGCAGAGCTGGCAACGCTTTTATTTGGTGTCTGTAAAAATAACTAGTAGTCAGTTATAGTTTGCGCATATGGCAGAAATTTGTCAAAGCTTTTTGTGTTACTTCGTCTTAATAATTGACATACTGTCAGTTATTGGCCGGTAAATCAAATGCGCTTGTACGGCTAGTCTAGTGCGCTGCTATTTCAGCTAGATGGATGGGCTTGCTATTCAGCAAGCTTAGGTGCCCAAGCCGTTTATAACTAATGCTTATTTTTCTTATATTGACACTTTGTATTGTGGCTTGACGGGTATAGATAATGGCTAGTATCGCTTTTTTTCTCTTAGTGGTGTCACTTTCAGGCTTGTTACCACTGAGATATCGTCAGCTTAAAGTGTGGTCTGCGTTATATTGGCCGCTAAGTATTGCTGGGCAATTATTTGTGGTGCCAATTACGGTGGTGGTGGCGGTGATCGTCTTAGCTTGGCGAAATGAAGCGTGGGTAGCAGGTCCCGCTTTTGTTGCGCTGTCTATATCGATTTTCTCGTTACTGAGACAGTTTAAAGTGCGTAATTTGACTGCTGAAATGGCACTGCGACTCGGCGTTGTTGAGCACGGGGCTTACTCACTTTCGCTAAAGGATATCTGGCGTTGGCTGTTGGTTTTGCGTTGCGAGCGGAGAGGAATAAACATAATTCGTGACGTGGCATACGGGGACTTGTCAGCGCAGCGATTGGATATTTATGCATTGGCAGGCCACGGTGAACCAAAACCTATTTTAATTCATATTCATGGTGGCGCCTGGGTGACGGGTAAGAAAGGGCAGATGGGGCGGCCGCTAGTTCACGATATGGCGCAGCAAGGTTGGTTGGTGTGTGATATCGAATATCGGCTTGGCCCTGAGCACCGTTACCCAGCGATGATTGTGGATGTGCTTTCGGCGATACATTGGATAAAAACCAACGCAGAGCAATACGGTGGGAGGGGAGATTTTGTGGCTGTGACCGGCGGTTCTGCTGGTGGTCATTTGACTGCTTTGACGGGTCTGATGTCGGCAGCTCAACGGCGAGAATATGTTGATGGTGATACTAGCGTGCAGCTTGTCGCGCCATTCTATGGGCGCTACGACTTACTTGATCGTTTTGGCATTATTAATGACCCTAAAATTGATGAGTTTACCGAGAGCAAAGTAATGCCTGGCGCGGTGGAACAGGTCGGCGAAGCACTGTGGCGGCAGGCGTCGCCAATAGATAATGTTGGCCCGCATATGCCCTCTTGTTTGATGGTGCATGGCAGCAGTGATTGCTTGATTGATTACAAAGAAGCTGAGGCCTTTGTGAATGCTCAAGCCGCGTTATCGGTAAACGATTTTGAATATCTGTTGGTGCCTGGGGCGCAACATGCGTTTGACTTGGGGCATTGCCCGCAAAGTGACGCGGTGAATCGCTTGATACAGATGTATTTTGAAAAATGCTATCGCGATTTCTGTAAAGTGCAAGGGGAGTCTCACCTATGAATCAGCATGTAAGAATGGCCGCGGCTAGTAAAAGCAGGAATGCCATAATGTTCAATCCTCTAAAGAGCAAAAAGTTAGCGCGGATTGAAAAAGCCATGCTGGTTTCTGCTAATTACAGCGAGTGGCGAAGCCTAGCGATGGAGCACGACCTAATTTCCCGTGCTGAGCAGTGGAAGGCTCTTAATGACAGTGAGCTATTTGATTCTAATCAGATAATGACGCGCTATCGGCGCTTGAAAGATTGTTTGGATAAGGGTGATTACGAGGAATTGTTGTTTACTCTGAATGAGGGTATCCACGGTAATATGGCCGGTATGGGTAGTGCTAAGCTTTATAGTCATGCTCGTTTTGGCACTAAAAAACTCATAGTTGAATTTGTTGAGCTGATTGCTAATGCGCTGCATCGTGTAGTAGATGCGCCAGAATCGGAGATCAGTCGCGAGCAGAAATTGAATTTCTTTCGCCGCGCCAGCCACTGCTATGGACGTTCTTCACTTAGCCTTAGCGGTGGCGCCGGTTTGATTTATTTTCATCACGGTGTCGTGGATGCGCTGCTTGACGCAGGCTTGCTACCCAAAGTTATTTCTGGTGCTAGTGCGGGTTCTTGGGTAAGTGCGCAAATTGGCACGTTGAAAGACGACGAGTTACTCACGCATTTTAAAAATAAGCGTTATGACGGTCGGTTTTTTAATGCTGCTGAATTGATGCGAGCGCGCTCTAGTGGTGTAGTGGCCTCAGCTCGGGACGATATGACTGACTCGTTTGTTGGGGATGTGACTTTCGAAGAAGCCTACGAGCACACTGGCCGCCATATTAATATATCTATTGCACCTCATGAAAAACATCAAAAATCGCGATTGATGAACGCGATGACGTCGCCCAATGTAACTATCCGCTCGGCGGTAAAAGCGTCGTCGTCACCAAGTGGTTTGGCGCCGCCGGTTCAACTAGAGGCGAAAGACTCCCGAGGACGGCTTAAGGCCTATCTGCCGGGGCGACTTTGGGTGGATGGATCGACGGCAGAAGATTTGCCATTTAAAAAGCTCTCGCGTTTATACGGTGTGAATCATTATATAGTCAGCATGATTAATCCTGCGGGGCTGCTTTACACGATGGAGCTTAACCCTAAATACCAGGAAACGCTGTTTCGCTCGCTGAAGCGTGTGTATTTCACTGTTTTAAAGGAGTCGGTTCGCAATGTTCGTCGTTGGACTGGCGATCAAGGCATGTTGGGGCCGTTAGACTTTGCCTTGGGAGGGTTTTATCAAATTCTCGATCAAAGCTATGTTGGCGATATCAATATATCCCTAGATTTACAGCATCTACGGCTACGTAAATTGCTTTATCAATATCGCAATGACGATGAAATACAAGAGGTTTATCGCGCAGGGCTAACCGCTACATGGCCGAAGCTAGAGCAAGTGCGTATGGCTAGTTTGATCGGCAAGGAAATTGACGTGTGTCTTGAAAAGCTTGAAGTTGAAGCCATTCAGCGAGACGGTGCTAGGTTGGCGTTTAATCATCCTATTTTATAAGGAGTACGGCTGCTACTCTTACCTATTGAGGCGATATTTCGCGAAGCGTGGCTGCTAGACTCGACATAATATCTTTGGCATGGATGCCGAGCTTGCCGTCCTTTAGCGTTACTAAGCCAATGCCGCGAAAATCGCTGCGATCTGCAACATGATGATCTAGTCTTACAAGCTTCCCCTGACGACACTCCTTCTCTACAGATAGGTCGGAGGTGGCGAGTACCGCGTTGGAATTCATTGTGACGTCTTTCAATATCGCCATATCGGGACAAATGAATTGTTGCCTGCGCTCGGTCTTATCCGCGTCGACCCCGTGCCATCTTAGTTCATCCCAAATAGATTCATGGACATTGGTTGGGGTGAGGATTGGATAGTCGTAAATATCTGTGCGGGAAACACGCTGTTGTTGGCTCAGTGGGTGCCGACGGCGAACAAAAAAGCTGCCGCGCAATTGATGTAGGTTTTCTATGTTGATGTTGCTTATATCGCTCGGTTTAAAGTCGCTGATGTCAGCCATAAAAAAATCGATGCTTTTATCTAACAGCATGGCTAGTAAGGTGCTGCGTGACTCTACTTTTACCTGAATTTGCATCAGTCTTGATTCTGAAATAAGCGCTTTCAGCTGAATTGATAGCAGATTATGAGAGAGTATTGGGTCGAGACCAAATGATACGACGCTGCGTGACCCGCTGCTCAGAGCTCGGGCTTCAGAGCGGAATTCTCCCGCTTGTTCTAGCAGAGCGCGGGCGCGCTTCATCAACCTTTCGCCTTCGTTGGTTAGCTCAACACCTGTGGATTTTCGGCGAAATATAGCAATGCCTAAATCGTCTTCTAGTGATTTAACGCTTCGGGTCAGCGCGGACTGCGTGATGTGGAGTCGTTTACTGGCCGCGACCAGAGAGCACTCCTCAGCAACCACTAGCGTGTGTAGCAGCTTTTGCAGATTAAGGGTTTTCATAATGCTGGCTGTTCCCTAGTATTTGATATTCATATAAGTCATAGCAACATAGCATTATTTGCATTTGGATTATATTTCTATAGGTCTATAATCGAGAGGTATTCAAATAAATGATAAGGAGTTAGTTATGCGTGCACCCTATAAAGTAATCATTTGGGGGCCTGGTATTGTTGGCAATGCCTGCTTAAAAGAAGTGATAAAAAAGCCGGAGCTGGAATTGGTTGCGGTGTTGGCATACAGCGAGAGCAAGAATGGTGTTGATGTCGGTGAGTATCTTGGAATGGATGCTGTTGGCGTTAGTATGACCACGGATCAAGAGGCTGTTATTGCCATGGAGGCTGATGTGGTCTTGTTTTCGGTCAATATGAGTGCCGAACTCAATGTAGATTCTGAGGCGACAAATATTGCCTGTCGCTTGTTGGAGTCGGGTAAAAGTTTGGTTACCTCTGCGGGGTGGTGGTATCCCGCTTATCATTCACAAGCTCTGCATGACAAGCTCGAAGCGGCGTGTAAAAAAGGTGGAAGTTGCTTGCATGGCACGGGTGTTAATCCAGGTTGGCTTTATGAGCGAATTATCTCAACCTTTACCGGCGCGTCTACCACAATAAAGCATATTCACGTTCAGGAGCTTTCTGACAATAGTCATATCGAGAGCGCAGATATGATGGGCGGGCTTGGCTACGGCTCAGAAATGTCAGAAAAGCCGTGGATTGAAAATGTAGGTGATCGCGGTTATGAAGAAACGCTGGCGCTGACTTGTCATGTGATGGGGGTGAAGCTAGATCATATAGAATCAGAGAAGAAATATTTTGTTGCGCGTGAAGATACCCGGCTAATTCCTTTTACTGTTAAAAAGGGTAAAAGAAATGGCGTGAATTTTCTTTACCATGCGATTGTCGATGGTAAAAAATTCATCACTCTTGAAGAGATCTGGTATGTTGATGAGCGCGATTTGCCTGATGGTTTGCACCGCGGTGATTACTACAATATTAAAATTGAGGCAGAGCCGGTTTCAGTGCGAGGTCAATTTCAATTAATGGCATCAGTAGAAGAAAATTTGGAGCATCGAGAAGGAGATAATACCTTGCCGGCTTACTATGCAACGGCAATGCCAATGATTCAGGCTATTCCAATAGTGTGTGGCGCTACACCGGGGATAGTATTGCCGTTCAACTTTGCAAACTATGCTCCAGATCTACGCAATTTTAAAAGTCCGTTGATTGTACGGTAATAGCGGGAATATTTTGATTTGTGCCTGCAACAGCAGGCACAAAAATAACTAAAAAAGGCTCTGGATTTATCCAGAGCCTTTTTTTCTACTCCGCGTGGGATCTAAGCGGAATGGCTGTCCAGCCATGTTCAATATAAGTACGCATATCTTTGAGTTCAATATTGCGACCATCAGTAAGCTTAATAGTACCTTGGCTATGTGAATGCAGGCCGTAGTGCATTGTCGCGCCTGAGGTTGTTAAGTAACTGTAGTAGGTGCGGTATGCCGCTTCGATATCAAAATCAATCGTGCCGTTTTTAGATTCTAAGTTGAAGTGCCATTTGACCGGTATGCGCATACGGGTTTTAGGGTCAATCCAAAATTCTTTTTCTTCCATGGTGATATTGCTGTGGCCATTTTCAGAAAATTCTATTTCTTCACCGCCGATGCTGACGTGACTGAAAGTTTTGCCAACAGATGGATAGTAGTAAATGAATACGCGAACATCTCCACTTGCCCACCAGTTCCAGTAATAAGTTTCACCGCGAAGAATGTCAGCAAGATCCCATGCAGGCTGGGTGAATTTTTCCTGGCAACCGAAAGATTTTTCTTTGCTAAGGCGATACGTTTTTCCCTCAGCGGTGATGGTGCCTTCGGCGCAAAGAGGGTGTTCAAAACCGGCAATATTATTCTTTTCAAGATCAGCGAACGGCCCTTTGTGGTAGGGCGCATTTCCGATACCGGTGAGTTTTAAATCGAATTCTATGCCCATGTGTTCGCCTTTGATCTCCCAGTATGGAGGGCGACAAATATGTTGGCGATTCCCAAGAGTCCAGATTACCGCGCCGTCTACTTCTTCTACACTGCCTTTTTCCCAGTGGTCTGTTGCCCAAGTACGGTTGCCAAGGAAGTGATTGTCGCGAATGCCGCCACTGTGGTCTTTGGGGCCTGCAAAGAATGTAGTTTGTCCTTTGTAGACATCGTCCACTTGCCAAGGACCGTCTTTACCACCGCCCACACGAAATATGCACGACACGAATGAGACTTCCTCTCCCTCGTCAGTTTCGCCCATAATCATAAAACCATTGTTTTCCATGTAGGGTACGCCGGCAGGGAGCTTTTCGACATAACTTAATTGGTCTGCGAGAGTGACGTTTGTAACTGCTTTTATCTCTGCCATTCTATTGGCCTCCTTCGTGAGTGGTATTATCATTTGTATGTAGCTGACAATATATCAGTTTTAAATTGGTATTGAAAGCATGCTTAGTAGGAGTAAAGCAGTTTTTCAGTCTTCAGAATTTTATCTTTATATTTAAGTGCGATAGAGGCATTTGGCTGTGCATTAGCAGCTGTGCGTACTTGTTTTGTGATTAAAAAGGTTGGTGTGTCAAAAATAGCAGATCTACTCTGCCTAATCTTTTAGAGCGTACTAAAGCCGGAAATTTTGGGTGCTAATGCCGCAATGTGTGTCGATGTCAGGTGTAATGAACCGACATACGGCCAATTTGGCGGCTATTTGTCGCTCTCAATTGGGTTTGCAAAACGGCAAAGCTCATATTGTTATACCTGCATCACTGAATAGGTCAAATATTGCTTTGTGTTTTGCAGGCTGTCGCGGTCGCCGGTTGCTATTATCGGTATCAAGTATGATATTTCATGTTTGCTTATTCGGCTTTCTCAAATTCAATTAGTTCGGCACCGCCGCTCACTAACTCGCCGGCATGGTAGTAAAAGGCTTTGACTATTCCGTCGGCGGGGGCGCGAATAGTGTGTTCCATTTTCATGGCTTCCATAATTAGCAGGGCCTCACCTTTACTGACAGTGCTACCGGCAGCGACGAGGTGGCTAACAATGGTGCCATTCATGGGCGCGCTCAATTGCTTGTCAGAGGTGTCCCCATTGCTGTCGCCTAGGTCAGGTCGTTTTATATTGAATTGCACAGCGCGCTCGGCGGTATACATACTAAAATGGCCTTCGTACTCCGCAAAGCTGGCGCGCTGACGGTGACCGTCGATGCTCGCCTGTAAAACTCGCTCATGGAGTTTGCCGCAGACAGTGTATTCTTTGTCGCCAGCGCTAATAATAAAATTGCTGGGTTCAGAATTCGTTGCCGCGCTGAGAGCTGTGACGCAGACTGAGACAATGCCCTCGTCAATTTGCAGCTCAAAGTGATGCTGAGCAGCTTGATTCAGTCGCCAACTGTGGGCGTTATTCCATGGTGATTCAGCGTCGCTGCTGGTGCGGGCGCGATTGGCAATGACTTGCTGTTGTTTTAAAACGAGATAGAGCGCGGCCAGTGCAATGTTGTTCCCAAGTTCTGAGGTATCAGGATTAAGTAACTGCTCTTCATGTTTGCCGATAAAGCCAGTGTCGAAATCGGCCTTGGCGAAGTCAGGATGCTGGCAAAGTGTGTAGAGAAAATCGATGTTTGTGGTTACGCCGTTTAAGCGGTATTCCTTTAAGGCGCCACCCAAACGCCGCAGCGCGTGTTGACGGTCGCTGTCCCACACGATGAGTTTGGCGATCATGGGGTCGTAAAATACACTGACTTCATCACCTTCTGTTACGCCCGTGTCGATACGAATATGGTCTGATTCTGCCGAGGTTTCCAAAAAGCGAATGGTGCCAGTTTGGGGTAAAAATTCATTGCTGGGGTCTTCTGCGTAAATCCGCACTTCGATGGCGTGACCATTAATGCTTAATTCGTTTTGCTTCAGCGGAAGTACGTCGCCTGCGGCAACTCGTAATTGCCACTCGACCAAATCTAAACCGGTGATCATTTCGGTAACGGGGTGCTCTACCTGCAGGCGGGTGTTCATTTCCATAAAGTAGAAGCTGCCGTCGGCGTCGAGTAAAAACTCGACGGTGCCAGCGCCGACATAATTAATGGCTTGGGCGGCGCGGACGGCAGCCTCTCCCATTTCTGCGCGCAGGGTTTCGCTCATACCGGGCGCGGGGGCTTCTTCAATGACTTTTTGGTGGCGGCGTTGAATAGAGCAGTCGCGTTCAAATAAGTACACCGCATTGCCGTGCGTGTCGCAGAACACCTGAATTTCGATGTGACGAGGCTGGGTTAGATATTTTTCTACCAGCATGGTGTCGTCGCCAAAGCCATTCATGGCTTCACGTTTGGCGGCGTCAAGCGCTGAGTCAAACTCCTCTGCGCTCCACACTTGACGCATACCTTTACCACCGCCGCCGGCAGTGGCCTTAAGTAATACTGGGTAGCCCATGTCATTGGCGGCTTTGCGAATGATCTCTGGGTTTTGATCGTCGCCGTGATAACCGGGCACTAGCGGTACGCCGGCTTTTTCCATTATTTGCTTAGCGGCAGATTTAGATCCCATTGCTTTAATGGCTGGGGTAGGTGGGCCGATAAACACAATGTTTTCGGCGGCGCAGCGGCGACAAAATGCGGCGTTTTCGGACAGGAATCCATAGCCGGGGTGAATGGCTTGTGCGCCGGTTTGTTTTGCAGCGGCAATGACTTTATCGATATCTAAATAGGAATCCCGCGCAGCGGAACCACCGATGTGGACGGCTTCGTCGGCCATAGCAACGTGCAGCGCATTGCGGTCGGCATCGCTGTATACCGCGACGGTACGTATGCCCATTTGGCGAGCGGTTTTGATAACGCGACAGGAGATTTCCCCGCGGTTGGCAATCAAAATTTTAGTAAACATGTTTGCGCTTCCGTATTTTTTAATGAGCGAATATTCAGTTTTTAAAACTATTTTTTTTGAGTGATGTGTATAGAAAATACAAGACTCTACATTCTGAATACGCCAAATTTTGTGTCTTCAATTGGCTTGTTTAAACTGGCAGACAAGCTCAAGCCTAATACCATGCGTGTGTCTGCAGGGTCGATAACGCCGTCGTCCCACAGCCGTGCAGAAGCGTAATACGGATGCCCTTGCTTTTCGTAGGTGTCGAGAATGGGCTGCTTAAATGCTTTTTCTTCTTCTGCGGGCCAGTCTTTATTGTCGCGCTCATATTGGTCGCGTTTAATTTGCGCCATCACGCCGGCTGCTTGTTCGCCGCCCATGACTGAAATGCGCGCGTTGGGCCACATAAACATAAAGCGCGGGTCGTAGGCGCGGCCGCACATACCATAGTTACCGGCGCCAAAGGAGCCGCCAATCAGCACTGTGAGCTTGGGCACTTTGGCGCAGGCTACCGCCGTCACCATTTTTGCGCCGTGCTTGGCAATGCCGCCGGCCTCGTATTGTTGGCCAACCATAAAGCCAGTGATGTTTTGCAGAAAAATAAGGGGAATTTTGCGCTGGGCGCAAAGCTCAACAAAGTGTGCGCCTTTCTGCGCAGATTCAGAAAACAGAATGCCGTTATTGGCGACAATGCCTATTGGGTAACCAAAAATGCGGGCAAAGCCACACACCAAGGTGGTGCCGTATAATGCTTTGAATTCATCAAAGTCAGATGCGTCGACAATACGGGCAATGATCTCGCGCACATCATAGGGTTTGCGGCTGTCTTTAGGCACAATGCCGTAAATGTCTGTGGCGGGATAGAGCGGTTCTTTACTCGGTGCGGTATCGAGCTCTATGGTTTTACGTCGATTTAACCTTTTCACCGCGTTGCGGGCCAGTTGCAGAGCGTGGTGGTCATTTTGAGCGTAGTGGTCGGCAACGCCAGAGGTGCGGCAGTGAACGTCTGCGCCGCCGAGATCTTCGGCGCTGACCACTTCGCCGGTGGCGGCTTTTACCAATGGCGGACCAGCAAGGAAGATAGTGCCTTGTTCTCTAACAATAATGGATTCATCCGCCATGGCCGGAATGTACGCGCCACCTGCCGTGCAGCTGCCCATTACCACTGCAATTTGGGGAATACCCATTGCTGACATATTGGCTTGGTTAAAAAAGAAGCGGCCAAAGTGTTCGCGGTCTGGGAATACATCATCTTGGCGGGGTAAGTTCGCGCCGCCAGAGTCCACTAAGTAAATGCAGGGTAAGTGATTCTCTTGGGCGATGTTCTGCGCGCGCAGGTGCTTTTTCACGGTAAGTGGAAAATAGCTACCGCCTTTAACGGTGGCGTCGTTGGCGATAATCATGCATTCCTGACCGCAGACACGGCCAATGCCGGTAATGATACCAGCGGCGGCGAGGTCTTCTTCGTAAACTTCGTAGGCTGCAAGTTGCGATAGCTCTAAAAAGGGTGAGCCTACATCCACAAGGGCATTTATTCTTTCTCGTACGAGTAATTTACCGCGCTCGGTATGGCGGCTTTGAGATTTTTCGCCTCCGCCAAGTTTTATTTTTGCCACGATCTTTTTAAGGTCTTCTACTTGGGCTTGCATGTGCTCGGTGTTTTCGAGAAAGCCGACATCGCGGGGATTAATACTTGATTTCAATACGGTCATGATGGCTGCCTGTGCTTCGTTTTATATCGTCAAAAACTTATTTATTACTTCTTAATTTGGCCACCCATTGTTTATTTTTTATGGGTGGCCCTAACTAAATTGCATCGGCGAGGTTTACAGCGTCTCTTTAAACAATTCCCGGCCAATAAGCATGCGGCGTATTTCTGAGGTGCCGGCGCCAATTTCATAGAGTTTGGCGTCGCGCAGTAGGCGGCCAGTGGGGAACTCATTGGTGTAACCATTTCCGCCCAAGACTTGGATAGCTTGCAGCGCCATTTGGGTGGCTTTTTCTGCGGTGTAAAGTATGACCCCGGCTGCGTCTTTGCGGCTGGATTCGCCGCGATCACAGGCGCGGGCTACGGCGTACAAATAGGCGCGGCTAGCATTCAGTTCTGTGTACATATCTGCGAGCTTGCCCTGCATAAGTTGGAATTCACCGATGCTTTGGCCAAACTGTTTGCGGTCGTGCAGATAGGGAACAACAACGTCCATGCAGGCCTGCATGATGCCGGTCGGGCCGCCGGACAAGACGGTGCGCTCAAAATCTAAACCGCTCATTAATACTTTGACGCCTTCACCTTCTTTGCCAAGAATATTTTCTGCGGGCACTTTGCAGTTATCAAACACCAGCTCACAGGTGTTAGAGCCACGCATACCGAGCTTGTCGAGTTTGGGGGAGCGGCTAAAGCCGGGAAAATCTCGCTCAACAATAAAGGCTGTCATGCCGCGGGGGCCGGCATTAACATCGGTTTTGGCGTAAATCACGTAGGTGTTGGCATCGGGGCCGTTGGTGATCCACATTTTATTGCCGTTCAACACATAGTGGTCGCCTTGCTTGTCGGCTTTCAATTTCATACTAACGACATCAGAACCGGCATTGGGTTCAGACATTGCCAAGGCGCCAACGTGCTCACCAGAACATAGCTTGGGTAGGTACTTTTCCTTTTGGGCTTGGTTGCCGTTTTTATAAATTTGGTTTACGCAAAGATTGGAGTGGGCGCCGTAGGAAAGCCCCACCGAGGCAGAGGCTCGGCTGATTTCTTCCATTGCTATGACGTGGGCTAAGTAGCCCATATCACTGCCGCCAAACTCTTCGCTAACGGTAATGCCAAGCAGCCCCATGTCACCCATTTTGCGCCACAAATCCATTGGAAACGCATTGTCTTTGTCTATACGTTCGGCGCGTGGTGCAATTTCACTTTGTGCAAATTGGTAAGTTGCATCACGCAACATATCAATGTCTTCGCCGAGGCCAAAATTGAGGGAAGGATAGCTAGAACTCATGGAAATCACCTGTGTTTTATTTATCTTGTGTACGCAGTTTATGCCGTTTTGCTGGGTTTCTTTTGAATGTCATCAAGCGCTTCTACGCAGCGTTCTTCGGCTTGGTCTAATTCTGAAATCATATCGTTAAGGTCTTGGAGTTGTTGCCGTAACTGCTCCTTTATTAAGCGCCGGCGCTCTCGAATTTTATTGATTAATTTAATGAGCTGGGGGCTGTTGTCATGATCGGGGTGGTACATCTCGATAATGTCTTTACTGTCTTCAAGCGAAAGCCCCAGCCGCTTGCCGCGAAGAATCAGCTTTAATTTCACTCGGTCTGCAGCGCTGTATATTCGGGTTTGGCCTTTACGCTGTGGATTGAGCAGGCCTTTTTCTTCGTAAAAGCGAATGGTGCGAGTGGTGATGTCGAAGTCGGTGGCTAATTCGGTGATGCTATAACTGCGATTTGGCATAAGACATTGTCCGATATTTTTAATAATGGCATTATGCTACCCTTGGTTTACGTTAACGTCAACGTAAGTATTTGGTGCCAGATTTAGCTGTTTGATGCGTGGATGGGGGTGGAGGCTGGGATACTATGCTGTCTGGGCTAAGGTGGTGGTCATCAACCCTGAATATTGATTTAGCAGCAGAGTGAATAGAGGAATCTTATGAGTATTGAAGATCAAAAAGCGGGTGAAATTATTCGCCGCGAAGTTATGGGCAGCGACCATGTTGATACATCTTTGGGGAATGCGACGGCTTTTGATATGCCCCTGCAAGAGGCCGCAATGGAACATGCTTGGGGTGGAGTGTGGACTCGTGAGGGTTTGGATCGCAAGACACGCAGTATTGTAACAGTCTCAATGCTCATTGCTTTACAGGCGCACGGTGAATTGAAGGGGCATATACGCGGGGCGCTGAACAATGGTGTTAGTCCAGAAGAAATTCGAGAAATCATCATGCATGCCGCGGCCTACTGTGGGTATCCGGCAGCCTTGTCTGCGATGCGGGTGGCTAAGGAATTGGTAGAATAAAGCTTCAACAAATTGCTTAAATATTTGCGTGTTTAATGTCGTTAAGTTTTTTGCCGATCACAATATTTGTGATCGGCACTAAAAATTTATTTCTATTTATAGTTAGGTCATTTCACCCAAATTTGCTTGGTATTTACAAATTCTCGAATCCCGTGTGGCCCCAGTTCACGGCCGTAGCCGGAGGCTTTTACGCCGCCGCTGGGTAGGCGTGAGTCGGTTTTGACGATGCCGTTTATGGCGACTTGGCCCGCCTCTAGGCGGTTGGCAATGCTGGTTGCGAGTTCGGCGTTCGCTGTCCACACCGCAGCGCCGAGGCCGTAGGGTGTTTCGTTGGCGAGCTGCACGGCTTCTTCTACGTCGGCGGCACGTATCACAACCATAACGGGGCCGAAGGTTTCTTCTTTAAACGCGCACATGCTTTCTGTGACGTCGATGAGTAGGGTTGGCGGATAGAAGAAACCTGGTGCATCGCTTAGTTCGCCTCCGAGTAGACATTTCGCACCGGCGTTGATGGATTCAGTGACTTGGCGATGAAGATTTTGGCGCAGGTCTTCGCGGGCGATTGGGCCTACGTCGGTGTCGGTCAGCAGCGGGTCGCCGGATGTAAATTTAGCCATGCGGCTTTGCAGCTTTTCAACAAAGAAATCGTATACCGCATCTTCAACAATAATCCGCTTGGCGGCGATACAGGATTGTCCGGCATTAATCATGCGGGATAGGGTGGCGGTGTCTGCCGCTGTTTCTAAATCAGCGTCAGCAAGCACAATACATGGGTCTGAGCCGCCTAATTCCAGTACAGTGGGTTTGATTTCTGAGCCGGCTACGGCGGCAACTATACGACCGGCATTTCCTGATCCCGTGAACGAAACCGCTGCAATGCGCGGGTCGCGAATAGCTGTTTCAATAGCCTCATTGCCAATTGGCAGATTTACCACAATGTTTTTTGGCGCTCCGGCATCGGCAAAGACTTGGGCGATGGCAATGGCGCAGGCTGGCACATTGGGGTCGTGTTTCATTACGCAGGTGTTGCCCGCCATTAATGCCGGCGCTAGATAGCGAAAGGCCAGCCAGAGCGGCGCGTTCCACGGCAAAATGCCGAGTAATGTACCCAGCGGCGGATGGCATACATAGCTGATGCTGGCGTCGGATGGCAGGGTTTGGGGGGATAAATGCTCTGCAGCGTGTTCGGCATAATATTCGGCGCAGCCTGCGGCTTTTTCAACTTCAGGTCCACCTTCTTTGATGGGTTTGCCCATCTCCATTGCCATCAGTTTCGCTAGATGATCTTTTTGCTTTCTGAGTTCAGCGGCCACTGCCCGTAACACCTGCCCGCGCTCTTCGTAGCTGCGTGCCTGCCATTGATCTGCGGCGCGGAAGGCATCGCCGATGCGTTCGTGGAGTTCGGTGTTATTGAGAGTAGGGTATTCGGCAATTATTTTACCGCTACTAGGATTTGTTGCTATCAGCATGGCTACCTCATCGTGATCTTGGTTTCGTCAAAAAGCGCTTAAATAAATGGCTGCATTACTCGCCGCTTTTTGCTTTGGCCTTATCGTCATTCTTGCTGGCTTCGGCTTCTTCCCGTTTGTTTTTGCGCGCTTCATCAAACTCTAGCAGCGCGGGTTCTGCCTGTTCTGGTTTTACAGTGAAATCTCTATTCATTGTGAAAAATGATTCACAGCCGGTGTCGGTGATATAAATGGTGTCTGAAATACCGCAGGTTTTGTCGCCATCTACACCCCACATCCACGGAATAATATGGAAGGTCATGCCGGGTTGCAGCACGGTTGATTCGCCCTGTTTCAGGCTGACGATATAGCCCTCGTCCCAACTCGGTGGGAAGGCGATGCCAATTGAATAGCCTGAGCGGGTAATCAGCCGCGCGCCAACGTCATTTTCAGAAATAATATTTCGCACCAGATTATCGGCGTCAGAGACTGTCATTCCAGGTTGTACTTTTTCGTGCACGGCGTGCAAAGCGTGCTTCATACGCTCTTGGGCGTGATGCATTGAGTCGCTGAGTTCGCCTAGCACCACGGTGCGCATCATGGCGGTGTGGTAGCGGCGGTAGCAGCCGCCAACTTCTAAAAATATATGCTCGCCGGGAAGCACGGCGCGGCCCTCCCAAGTGGCGTGACCAATCATGGTTCGCGGCCCAGAGGTGACGTATGGCATTACTGCAGGTGGCTCGCCGCCGGCACGGAACATGGCGGCACTGATTGCTGCGCCAATTTCATTTTCAGTCACACCTGCTTTGCAGGCGTCTATTCCCGCTTGCATACCTGCCTCGGTGGCCAGCGCCGCTTTGCGCATAAGCTGAATTTCAGCGGGCGATTTACAAATACGGCCCTGCTCAACAATGCCAAAGCAGTCGAGTAATTTTGCGTCAGTTAAGGTGGTGTGAATACGATCCTGCTGATAAGCGGGGAAAAAATAGCTGTTGCGTTCATAGCCAATGCGCTTATTAGCCAGCCCGAATTCTCGCAGTGCATCGACTAGCATTTGAATAGCATCGCCGGTGTCGGGGTAGGGGCGGGTGCGCTCTACCCAAGTGCGGGCGATGATATTGGATTCCTCCAGAGCGCGGGTAATCATAAAGGGTTCGTCGTCTACGGGCACCACCAAAGCTTGGAAGAAGGAGTAACCGGTGGTTTGGTAGTCGGTAAGATACATGATGTTTTCTGGATCAGAAATCACCACCGCGTCTAAGCGTCTATCGGCAATGCGCAGTCGCAATTCGCTAAGGCGACGCTGGTATTCTTCAAAGGGAAAGGTCATGTCATCGCGTTGAATCATGCGGCGGCCTCCATCACTTTGGTGGTATTGCGCACAAGAATATCTAAGCCTTGTTGCAGATCGTCGTCGGGAATAGTGAGGGGTGGAATTAATTTCACAACGCGGCCACCGGTGCCGCAGCTAGCGATAAGCAAGCCGTCCGCAAAGCAACTGTCTACAATGGCCTTGGCCTGCTCACCGGTGCCCACATCTAAGCCCAGTATCATGCCCTTGCTGCGAACGCTAACGGCGCTAAAGTTTTCTTCTAGCGGCGCGAGGGCTCGCGCCATGAGCTCGGCTTTGCTGTTCACCTCATTCATGAGTTCATCATTCTCGAAATAACTGAGTGCTTCTGAACCGGCCACAAAAGACAGCGACTGGCCGCGAAAAGTGCCGGTATGCTCGCCGGGTGACCAGTGCTTATCAATCTCGGGTTTAACAAGATTAAGTGCCATTGGCGTGCCCATGCCGCCCACACCTTTGGCGAGACAAACGACATCGGGATCGAGATCCATATCGTCGAAGCTAAAGTAATTGCCGGTGCGACCACAGCCGACTTGAATGTCGTCGATAATAAATAGCGCACCCACGTCTTTGGCAAGTTTGGCCAAACCTTGCAACCATTGTTTGCTGGCGACGTTGACGCCGCCTTCGGCTTGAATGGTTTCGACTAAAAAGGCGGCGGGTGGCGTAATGCCGCTAGAGGCGTCAGCGTAGTGTTTGGCAAGTTGTTCGAGGTATTCCATACAGCCAAATTTGTGGTGAGAGACATGGTTTAGCGGCACACCGGCAGCACCTCTAAAGTAGGCGTTGGCGGTACAGGCTAGAGAGCCCAATGTCATGCCGTGAAAGCCGTGGGTGAAGGCAGCTATTTCCTGTCTGCCGGTGGCGCGCCGCGCAATTTTAAGGGCAGCTTCTACCGCATTGGTGCCGGTTGGCCCCATAAACTGCATTTTGTGGCTCATATTGCGGGGTTCAAGAATGGTTTTTACAAAGCGTTCCATAAAGGCGCGCTTGGCGGTGGAATGCATATCTAGGGTGTGGGTTACGCCGTCTGATTCCAAATACTGAATCATGGCTTTTTTCATGCGCGGATTATTGTGGCCGAAGTTTAATACCCCAGCACCGGCAAAAAAGTCGATGTATTGTTTACCGTCCTCGTCGGTTTGGCGAGCATTGCTGGCCTTGTCGAATACCACTGGGTAAACCCGGCAATAGGCGCGGATGTCTGATTCACGTTGCTCAAAAATACTCATGCGAACTCCTTCGTGTAAATAAAGTCGGTCGACGTGTCGACCTATTACTATTTTCAGATGGTTTGTTGTGCAGGTTTTTCGGGCGTCGTCACGCCACACAGGCGAGAAAACAAGGTGCTTACTAGAGGGATGAGTTTGTCGTTAAAGTCGTAATGCGGGCTGTGACAGGGCACTTGGTGGTGTTGATCACCGTCGTTGGCGCCAATGAGCGCAAATGCGCCAGGGATTTCCCGCAGGTAATAACTAAAGTCTTCAGACGCCATAATAGGCGTGCGGGTGCTTAGGTCGATTGACTCTGCGCCGTAGCTGTCCTGCCATAGTCGGCGAACGCGCTGGGCCTGTGAGGGATGGTTGATAGTTGGGTTATAGCGCGGTGTGATCTCCACACGGCATTCCACCCCATAACTCTGTGCAGTTTGTTGGCTTACCTCGCTGATGAGCGTGTTGATTTGTTCGCGGGTGGCATCATCCGGCACCCGTATGCTGCCGCCTAATACCGCTTGCTGCGGAATAATAGTTGCTCCGCTCTCGGCCATAAAAGAGGTGACGCTGATCACCGCAGCTTGTTGTGGCGCTAAGCGACGGCTAACGATTTGTTGCAGTGCTAGGGTAATGGCGCTGGCGGCCAGCACGGGGTCGCGGCAGAGTTCAGGTTGGCTGGCATGGCCACCTTTGCCAATAACCGTAATGGTGAATGTGCCGTTGCCGCACATAACAATATCGTCGGGGCAGACAAGCTTGCCGAAGGGGATCGCTGGCCAGTTGTGCCAGCCGTAAATTTCATCAATACCGTCTAATGCGCCTTCGTTAATCATTTCTCTTGCGCCGTGTCCGCCTTCTTCCGCTGGTTGGAATAATAATGTGACAGGACCAGTCAGGCTTCGTTCATTGTGTTTTAGCCATTGGGCGCTGGCTAGCAAAGTAGCGGTGTGACCGTCGTGGCCACAGGCGTGCATACAGCCCTTGTGGGTAGACGACCAAGCCTTGCCTGTTTGCTCAATAATCGGAAGGGCGTCGATATCACCGCGCAGGGCGATATGTTTTGCGTTTGCTTGTGGGTTTCCTGCTTGCAGGGTGGCGATGGTGCCGGTGCCAGCGCATTTGCGCCAAGGTATTGCGAATTGAGTGAGGGTATTGCGCACGGTTTCAGCGGTGCGAACCTCTTGCCAGCCGGGCTCGGGGTGGGCGTGTAAGTCGCGGCGCAGGGTTTGCGCGGCGGCTATTGTGTTCAGCCAGAAATCAGTCATTACGTTTTTACTGTGGCACAGCTTTTGCGTTGGAGCAAACGAACTTTTCAAAAATTTTTTAATTTTTATGACTGGTCTGCATTGGTGCGTTTTTATATTGTGGGCTAGGTAATGATTTTGAAAAACGAGAATATTAAATTTTTTGATAAAATTTTGATTATTAAAAAAATGTGTAAGAACCGCATGTGCCGGCATTTTCAGCGTAATTTAGGCAGTTTTGGGATTTTTGATAGGCACAATACCTGCATGATTATGCGTGCACAATTTTACGCAGCCAATACGGTTTAGATACTGAAGTAATGAGGTTGCGTCGTATATTGGTGTTATGAATTTTTGTAACAGCACCCGGAGTCTGGTGGGAGCTGGGCTCTGCGTGCAAACGCAGGTATTAACATGCTTTTAGCAACAGATTTAGACGGCACATTTCTCGCGGGCGATACCGAGCAGCGCCTTAAACTCTATCAGTTGATTGCGGCACACCCTGAAATCAAACTGGCCTTTGTCACCGGTCGAGGACTGGAGTCGGTGCTACCCTTACTCGCAGATCCGACTATTCCTGAGCCTGACTATATTATTTGCGATGTGGGCTGCACCGTCGTTGATGGCCATACTCAGCAAGCAATTCAACCGCTGCAGGGCGATATTGATAAGCGTTGGCCCGGTGAACACGTGGTTGAGCAGGCGGTGGCACACATCCCTAATCTGCAGCGACAAGACGTTCCACAGGAGCGGCGCTTTTCTTTCTTTTGCGATGCAGATGCTATTAGCAGCGAGCTTGCCGATGCTGTGCGTGAATTAGATTGCGATCTTCTGTATTCGGCTAATTTGTATTTGGATATTTTGCCCAAGGGCGTGAATAAGGGCTCTACGCTACGAGGCTTGGTGGAGGTGCTTGGTATTAGTGATGAGGATGTCTTGGTCGCCGGTGATACTTTAAATGACCTCTCTATGTACGAGCATGGTTTTATCGGGGTTTGCGTGGGTGACTCTGAGCCAGCATTACTGAGCGAGACAGAGAATCGCGCGCGGGTTTATCACGCTGATCAGCCGGGCTGCGGCGGCATTCTGCAGGCATTTGAGCACTTTGGCTTTTTGGGCATGGCGGGCATGGAGGCAGAGCAGCGCGATGTAGCGGTGCCGGGAAAGTCTGATCTGGTGATTGTGTATCACCGGCTTCCCTACGAAGAGTTCCGCGAAAATGGTCAGACTATTCGCCGCAAGCCAACGTCTCCCAATGGCATCATTCCGACGCTAATGAGCTTTTTTGCTGATGGCCGCGCTGGCTCATGGGTGGCGTGGTCTGTTCACGAACTGGGCGATGGCAAGTTTGAAACCCACACCGAAGTCGATACAGCGCAGTACCCCAATCTTGTCGCGTCGCGGGTGGCTCTGAGCAAAAGCGATGTAGATATTTTTTATAAAAAGTTTTCTAAAGAAGCCTTTTGGCCAACCTTGCATACCTTTTGGGAGCGGGCGACGTTTAGAGAAGATCACTGGGAAGTGTTTCTCGACGTGAACCGGCGATTTGCAGAGGCAGCCGCAGCGGAAGCCGCTGAAGGCGCCACGGTTTGGATACACGACTACAATTTGTGGATGGTGCCCGCGTATTTGCGCGAGTTGCGCCCAGACGTTGTTATTGCATTTTTCCACCACACCTACTTCCCCTCGGCGGATGTGTTCAATGTTATTCCTTGGCGCCGAGACATCATTGGTAGTCTTTTGCAGTGCGATTACATCGGCTTTCATATTCCCCGCCAGTCAGAAAATTTTGTTGACGTGGCCCGAGGCGTAACCCCTTTGGAAGTCACAGCAAAAATGAACTGTGCACCGCGTTTTTTCACTTATGGCTGTGCGGTAGGGCTGGATGAAATGAGCACTGAGATTAAAGTGAATGAGCGCCATATTTGCTTAGGCGCCCATCCGGTCGGGCTGGATTTAAAACGGGTAGAAAAAGCCTTAAAGGATGTAAAGGTGCAGCGGCGTATGGAAGAACTTAGGCGAGAGCTGCACGGCACCCGAATGATTTTGTCGGTGGGCAGGTTAGATTACACCAAAGGCATTATCGAGCAGCTTGAGGCCTATGAGCGCTTATTGGATGAGTACCCAGATTTGCACGACAAAGTCACGCTGATGATGGTTTGTGTACCCGCCGCCAGCGAAATGACGATATATCGTGACCTACAAAATCAAATTGAGCAGGCGGTAGGGCGAATCAATGGCCGTTTTGCCAAGGTGGGCTGGACACCGCTGCAGTTCTTCTTCCGCAGCTTGCCCTTTGCTGAATTGGTAGCCTATTACAGCATGGCGGATGTGATGTGGATTACGCCGCTGCGGGACGGTCTGAATCTGGTTGCCAAAGAATATATTGCGACCCAGGGGATGACCGATGGCTCGGGTGTACTGGTATTGTCGGAATTTGCTGGCGCGGCGGCAGAGTTGCGTGGCCCAATTTTGGCAAACCCTCACGACCGAAGTGAATTAGTGAAAACCTGCTATTTAGCATTAACCCTTAATCGCGACGAGGCGCGCAGCCGAATGCGTGAAGCCTATGACATTGTTAAGCACAACGACATCAATGTGTGGGGAGGTGAATTTATGAGCGCGGTGGGTGCGTGTCGGCACAGCGAAAAATCATTATTAAGCGAGCTGCCCTGCAAAGTGGCCTAGTCTTTATAAGGGCTTATTCTTCTTGCTGAATAATGCGTTCTAAGTAGGCGATCATCGCAACTGCGCACTCACGCCGATAGGCGGGGGTGATTTCGCCGTGTAAAAAATACGAAAGCCGCAAGCAGGCGGTGCCGAGCTCGACGACCAGTGCTTTCGCGTCGGGGTTGTCGCTAGGTAAGATCACGCCGATAGTTCGCATCAAGGTATCTACGTGGTGACCAATATGCGAAATAGTCAGGTGCAAAGCCTGATGACTTTCGTGGCTGGCCACGCTGCCCAATATGAGTATGCGGGCGGCTTGGTGCTGGTTGTAGTAATCGGCCACGATATCGGCGACCTCACTAATAACCTGTTGCCACGGTTTCCCTTCTATTGTGTAGCTCAACTTTTCTACTTCTTCTTCCAGCGTAATTAAGTGCCGACGCGTTAGCTCATTGAGAATGGCGTATGGCGTTGGAAAAAAATGGTAGATGCTGGTTCGTGTGCATGTTAATGACGATGCCAGCTCGGGAATAGAAAAGTCGCTCAAACCGCGTTGAATGAGCTGTTCTTCGGCTGCTTCGAGTATGCGTTCAAAACGCTGGCGACCACGGGCTTGTTGCGGTGATCTCGCGGCGGGGGTGGATGAGGAGATAGCGGTAATTTCTGTCATGACAGAATCATAGCACTTGACTTAGATAACATACAAATGTACAAATTACTAAAACATACAAAAGTACATTAATTTTATAAAAGACAAAATAACAATAAAAATGCTGAGAGGCCGCCTAGCAATGAAAAAATTCCTATTTCTTATCACGGCAAGTTCCGTGTTGATTTTGAGTGCCTGCGGCGGCTCATCAAGCAATCCCCCTACGCAGCCACCACCACTAACAGATGGCGGCAATAATGGTGGCGGCAGCAATGGCGGGGTGGATTCTGGTTCAAACCCCGTCTCGCAGGAACTACTGGTAAGTCGGCGCGGCGGGCATTACTGGCACGATTACTGTGAAAATAAACCCGATAGCACGCCGGTTCCAGACGACCCCCGTGAAATGGTGGTGCCGGGGATAAACGAAAATAAAGCGGTGTTGATGAATGCCTGGTGGCAAACCTGCCAAGACGATAATCAACCCGCAAATTGCGGTGAGCTGCGTCAGCGTGAAGAGCGCGGTTTGGCATTGGTTGCGGCTGAAGGTCGGCCGGGCGCAGCGAGTTTCTTTTCTGGCGATGCCAGTGAGTCGATTTACTCCTTTCCTGCAGATGCCTACGCTGAAATGTGGAAGTCTGTGTGGGGCTTGAGTGAGCGCCCCGCGCAGTACGACGAGCTAGTTGCTCAGCGTTGGGGAATGCCCTTGTCGACGGTTCGCAATCCCTACCCTTTGCCTGGTGAAGACCCGAACGCAAATAATGGCGGCAGTGGCCAGCTACCAATGGGTATAACTCAGCTTCGTAAAGCAGATGGAACGTGGACAGGGCAGCTCAATGTGACCTGCAGTATTTGTCATGGCGGTGCGGTCGGGCTGGCCGATGAGGCCGAGGGTATGGGGCCGATGTATGGCACCAATAGCTTGAGTGATATTACGGTGATGTTTTCTGAGCTGACGCGCCTTGCACCTCAGCAAGCCGCATTGGCGATTATTTCGCAGAATAAAGTGCGTGGTACCGGCAATATCACCAACTTTCAGCTTTTTGGGGTCTTGACCCTCGCCGATTACGAAACTATTCCGTCTTACCTCACCATACAGGGCGAGCCCTCAACCGGCACCGAAGATCCACCGGTTTGGTGGAATGTGGGAAGTCGTACCGCCAAGTTTTATGACGGCGGTCAGGTTGTCGATTCCAAACGCATTGAATTGTCATTCCATTTTCCTGATTTCTTCAATGACATTGAGGCGGCAAAGCAGTGGGTATTAGACAATCAGCAAGATGGTGACGCGTGGATAAGCTCATTAAAATCGCCGGTTTGGCCTGCCTCGGCCTTGGGTGAGGTTGACACAAATTTAGCTGAGGCGGGGGCAGTGTTGTTCCACGCGAAAGACCTGTGGGCACCGAGTTTGAATAATCCGGTAGCGCGTCCTGAGGGGGGCAATGGCTCTTGTGCAAGCTGCCACGGTGCGTATTCGCCCCGTTATGTAAATGACAGTGCTTACTTAGATTCGCCCTTGTTGGAAGGTATAGCGGCATATATTACCCCTATCGATATTATCAATACCGATCCAGCGCGCTTAAACGGCAACTCTCAGCGGGTCGCAGAGTATTCGAGAAACAACTGGTTTGCCTATTCAGATGGCCCCTTTAATGACGATGGTGTTTCTCTGTGTGGTGACTGGGCTGATGAGTCGCTACGCGGAGATCGCGACTTAGGCTATTTAGCGCCGCCACTCTATGGGGTGTGGGCAACTGCGCCGTATTTTCACAATGGTTCGGTACCAGATATTGAAAGCGTCTTAAATCCAGCCACGCGGCCGGCAATATGGCGTCGTCGCTCTATTGATGCACCAGCAGATTTAGCCGGTAAGGTCGTGATGGGCTTTGACTACAGCTTAAAGACTGGATATGACGCAGAAAAAATTGGCTGGCGTTACGACACGGTGGAATGCGGCTCGGGTTTACCTATACCGCTTATTGGGGTGGTCACACCTGGTATAGATTGCAATCCACTTGATCCAAATGGCGCAAGCCTACAGGACGCATTGTCAGTGCTGTGGGGGAATGGTGGTTTGGCGTGGAATTTGATCAATGTGCCTATCGCCACGAACCAGCAAATTGAAGAGCGGAAAATTTATAACACCAAGCTTTATAGCCAGGGAAATAGCGGCCACGAATTTACCAGCGTGCTGACTGACGCCGAGCGGCGCGCAATTATAGAGTATTTAAAAACCTTATAAGGACTGGCGTCTACAAGCGGATTCAGGCAGCTATTAACTATCTTAGGCTGCCTGCTTTAACGAATAATAATGCGCAAATATTGCAGTCGCCGAATGAGAAGAGGACGTCACAATGGGCTTTCGAGCACAGAGAATTGTAGCGATGGTATTGGCGTTGAATGCCATGCCAGTCATATCTGCCGAATTAGAAGAGGTCGTAGTCACGGCCCAAAAGCGTAGCCAAAGTGCTCAGGAAGTACCAATTGCGATTACCGCAATGTCTGCAGAGGATATGCGCTCTGCCGGCGTGTTTGACGCATCAGACCTTACCGACGTCAACCCAAGTATTAGTTTTGATACCGGTCAAAGCTCGCAAAATTCCAGTTTGAAAATTCGTGGTATTGGCACCGTCGGCAATGGCCGAACCTTTGAAGGCGCCGTTGGGGTATTTGTAGACGGGGTTTATCGTTCGCGTTCGGCAATGGCCTTGCAAGACATGAACGACATAGGCGGCCTAGAGTTATTGCGCGGACCACAGGGAACGCTGTTTGGTAAGAATACCGTGGCGGGGGCTTTGTCCTTAAGCAGTATGAAACCAAACTTTGATGAGTTTAGTAATAGCTCAGAGATTGTTGTAGGTAGCTACAATAAGCAGTATTTCTCTACGGCATTTAATATGCCCTTGGACGATAATAACGCGATTCGGTTATCCCTTGTCAGCAACCGTCAGGATGGCTTCTATCGCAGTCGTCAGCAGGATGATCGCACCTATAATCAAACAGATCGCCTTAGCGGAAAATTCCAGTGGCTTGCTGAATTAAGTGATAATTTGGAGTCTTGGCTTATTTTGGATTACGCCAAATCCGACGCTGCTTGTTGCTGGGGTAGTGTGCAGGTTGTTAGTGGGCCGCTTACTGACGATTTGACTTACTATGCAAACCTACGTGGCCTTGATTTTTATACCGATGATATTGCTGAAGACCAGCGTCTTTCTAATAACAATGCCCGTTCGCAGGAATTTCGCGAGGATATCGGTGTAAGTTGGAAGCTTAACTGGGCCTTAGAGAGTGTCGATATCAGCTCGGTAACCGGTGTGCGACAGTTTAAAGATGAGCAGCGCAATGGCGATGCTGACTTCGGTCCCGCCCATATATTGGTACTTAACGAGCCCAGTAAAATCGATTTTTGGTCGCAGGAATTAAACTTTAGCACCTCGGTTGGCCCGGTAGACGTGGTTGCTGGTTTGTATTATTCCCATGAGACTTATGAAAGTGATCGCAGCTTTGTTTCAGATACTGATTCGAATAATTACGCAAGTTTCCTCACCACCAAGGCGATTACTGAGCTGCTCGGTTTGAATGTAAATACCGCGCCAGTATGTAGACCACCGGGCATGTCGCTGGGATGTACTGCATTGCTGAGCATGATAGGCGCACCGTTGGGTATTCAGTCCTTTGATCTATTTCCAGCGACGGCGGGTGAGCGAATTATTGAAGATCACTACTATCAAGATGCAAGCAGCGCGGCCGCGTTTATTCACACCCAAACCCACTTTGATAACGGCTTTACCTTGGTTGCCGGCATGCGCTATAGCCAAGACCGCAAAGACGGTGGCTACGATCAAATTTACTGGTATAACTCAGAATTAGCACAGCTGATTGTTGCCTCTGGTTTGGTTGGGGCAGCGCCAACAGGAGATTTAAGCACGCCGAGAAACGCGCTGGATTTAAACACTATTTATAATTCTCCGAGCTTTTATGACAAGTATTCAAGCAGCGTTTTGACCAGTACGGTGTCGGGTCAATACGAATTCAATGACGACATTATGGGCTATGTCACCTTTAGTAAGGGCTATAAAGCCGGTGCGGTAAATTTGTTTCAAGAAGCCGCAAACCTGCAAAACACCACCTACGACCCCGAGTACGCAACGAGCTGGGAGCTAGGTTTAAAAACGCGCTATTGGGATAATCGCGCGCAAACGAATATTGCAGTTTTCGATACCCTTTACGAAAATTTGCAGATTAACTTTTTTAATGGATTTAACTTCTTCACTCAAAATACCGGTGAAGCGACCTCCCGTGGTATTGAGATTGAAAATACCGTGCAGGTCACCGATCGTCTGCGTACCGAGTTGAGTGTTACGTGGTTAGAGGCCGAGTTTTCAGACTTAGGTGATGCGCCGGAAGCGGTGCGTCACTTAGATGGTCGCCAAACACCGAGGGCACCAGATCTATCAGCGGTTGCCATTGCCACCTACGAGCAGCCAATTACTCCGACGCTGGGTGGTTATGGACGTATCTCTGCTTCTTATAGCGGTGAGCATTGGGCCAGTCCAGACACGCCAGATGAACCCACCCAAGGACCGTATACTTTGTGGGACTTATCGTTTGGATTGCGTTACTTTGGTGACAAAGAAATTGATGTTAGTTTTTTCTGTAAAAACTGTAGCGATGTGAGCTACCGAACCATCTATTTTGCTATGCCGGTGCAGAAGGGGTCCTTTAACGCTTACTTAAACGAGCCACGGCAATTAGGCTTAAGCATAAAAGCGAATTTGTAGTTCAAAGGAAATAATTATGAGCAATATCAGTGACTCAATTCTTAGCGACGCCATGTCATATACAAGGCCCGCAGACATTAGCGCCAAGCTTGCGGAGTTGCGAGAGCATAGGCCAATTTGCCTGATTGAACCCGACGATGTTCGGCCATTCTGGGCGATTAGCCGCTATGAGGATATTCGCTATATAGAATCGACACCCGAGTTGTTTAGTGCCGAGCCTCGCGCGGTGTTAATTTTACAAGCCTTAGAAGAAATGAATCAGGCCCGCTTCGGCGATATTATGGGGGTAAAAACCCTTGTTCACATGGACGGTGAACAACATATGGCGCTGCGTAAAATTACCCGTGATTGGTTTATGCCCGCCAATATTGCCAAAATGCGCGGCCATGTTGCGGAGCTAGCAGAAAGTTTTATTACGCGTATGAAAGACAAGGGCGGCGAGTGCGACTTTGCAAGTGACATTGCATTTTGGTATCCGCTGCGAGTTATTTTGCAGCTTATTGGTATACCAGAACAAGACGAAGCGCATATTCTGCAATTAACCCAGCAGCTGTTTGCGCCAGAAGGTTTCGCGACGGAAGAAAAAGACGCGATGACGGTGTTTATGGAATGTGTGCAGGCAATGGCAGACTACTTTACTGCATTAGCTGAGGGTCGCAGAGCCACGCCAAAAGATGATATTGCCAGTGTGCTAGCCAATGCCAAACTTAATGGCGAATTGATAGACCCCTTTACGCTTACATCCTATTTCGTACTGCTCGCTACTGCGGGGCACGATACGACCAGTGCCAGTATTGCCGGTGGCCTGCAGGCACTTATTCAATTTCCTGAGCAGCGTAACGCCTTGCTTGATGACCCGACGCTATACGCGACAGCTGCAGACGAATGCATTCGCTGGGTAACGCCAGTTAAGCATTTTGCCCGCACCGTACTTGCGGATACTGAATTAAGTGGTGTGAGTCTTAAAAAGGGCGATACCGTTGCTATGTTCTTTGAATCTGCGAACCGCGATGCCTCGGCAATTGATCGACCAGAGGTGTTTGACGTGAGCCGTAAGGGTAGCAAACATCTGGCCTTTGGCCACGGGCGTCATAACTGCCTGGGTATGCACTTAGCGAGAATGGAGATAGAAACGTTTTTCCGCTTGCTCCTACCCCAGTTGCAAGGTATTGAGTTTAACGGTGAACCGACTTACATCCCCAGCCATTTTGTGAGTGGCTTAAATTCACTGCCGATTAAATATAAATTTAAGGATTGAGTTACGCAGAGTGCCGTATTAGCTAGCCAAGGCAATGATCTGTGAAAAGGCGAAGTAAAAAAAGCACATCAACAAATGCTGATGTGCTTTTTTATTAGCGTGACGCGAGCTAATTTTTTAGTAAGTTTTCAACTTTACGCCAGTCAATAAGTTTAAAATTTTGATTCGCCGCTGGGCTCCTGTTCCGGCCATCTTGTACGACTAATATGCCCTGGGGGTAAGCGCCTATTGCTTGCGAGCTTACCGCGAGGCCGTCGGTTTCCGATGCGCCGTCTAGCCCCTTGTCGGTATTGGGGCCAATACGAAATTTACTTAGCATCTTCCACGGGGCAAGTTGGTAAACCACATAGCTGTCGTCACCCTGGCTAGAGGCGATTAAGTAGCTTTGTTCGCCGTAGTAAATATCTAATCCTTCAACATCGGCAATAAGATTGCCTTGGCTTATCGCCTCGATTAGCTCTCTGTTGCCATTACTCGGATCGATTTTCCAAATACCGTTATCTTCTTGGCCAACGTAGAGGTGGTGATCTAGGGTGTTGTAAACACAGCCTTCGGTTTGTGAATCAAAGCGGTATTCCGACAACATTTTGCCGCCGAGATAATCGCTATTTAACTGCCAGTATTGCACCAGACCTTCTGAATCACCGGCAAAAATGGCGACTTTGCCGCTGGCGTCTTTCGCCATGCACAAACCATAGGGGTCATCCATAGTCAGCGGTATAGCAGAGATGAACTCGATACGATTCTTATCTGGCTCGGCAATAAATAAATCAATACTGTGGCTTGTGCGATTGGTAGCAGAGAGTAAAAATCGCTCGCTCGTTAAGGCAAGACTATCGACATTATTTAAGCGACCGCGATTAAGAAAGTGAATTTGCTTCCCTTGGGCGTCGTACACGCGAAGGCCTTGCTGCTTGTCTGTGCCAGCAATCCACAATGTGCCTTTATGAGAAATCATAATGGCAGGGTCGTCGGCAGCGTCGCCGGCGCGGTCAACCGAGTCAGTTTCTAGATCGGCACTAATCAGTGGGAATGGCGCTCGCGGGGCGGAAACAGCGTATTCAAGTATTTGGGATTCAGCTGCAGCTGAAAGCTGGCCGATAAGTTCGCGGTTAGCCGTAATATTGGCGGTGCGAATTACCGTATCGGTTTCAGGGTCGCGGTCGATACTCATCGCACCTAGGTATGGATCCAAATAGATTAATGAGGATTCATTCAGTAGGCAGCGTTCTACATCGGGATTGATCGTAAGGCTGCGTACAGAGTGAAATTGTCCGCTTTGTGGATTCAGCCAGTAGTGGTGCATGCCGCCATCACCATCACTAATAAACAGGTCTAACGCAGAGTCAGATAACGGCGCAGCGCAAAGGCCGTCTACACCATGCTCTAGGGTGGCGATTTTTTTTGGAGCAAGCTCGTTGTAGCTTAGCGAGGCCATCCATAATTCACGCCGTGGGTCTTCTACCCAAATCAGCCAATCGCCGGATTTTGCGGCGGCTTCAATCTCGTTTTGGCTGCTATAAATGGTTTTGTCAGTGTCAAAAATATGCTGCTTATTAAAACTTAGCATATTTGTATTGATGTTTTTTACGCTGCTTAGCTGGGAGCAGGCGCTAGTAGCGAGTAGCGTGCCGGCGAGTATAAATTTTCCAAATGTATTCATAAAAATTCCAAAATAGAGTAAATGTCGCAGGCTGCTCAATCAGCCTGCCATTGCAATTCAGAATAGGCTTGCTTAAAAGCTACCGCGCAGTGTGAGCAAAATAGCTGGCGAGGTGTGTTCGATTTCGGTCTCTGTTGATTCGAACTGTCCAGCGCGCAGTGCTGCGGTGTCATCGTATTTGCGAATAAGCTCATTCTTTTCGGCGTCTAGCAAATTTTGACCAGACAGACGCAGCGCGTAGTTGCCATTATCAAAGCGCTTTTCAATAAATACTTCTAAATTGCCGTCGTAGCGTATGCGATTAATTTCATTACCTTCAAATTCCTCGCTGTCACCTTGCTTTTGATAGCTGAGGCCGTAGCTAGCTTGTAGCGCTGCAAGTTCGTGTTCAAAGCCTAGGTTGTAAACATATTTTGCTTGTCCGCTGAATCGTCTTTTCACACCTTCAAAATAGTCGTCTTCAACTTCAGAATCCAATAGTGTGAGATTGAAAAACGCCTGTGCAGATGGCAGGTTTATTAGCGTCATTGGCGCGCTGAAATCCAATTCAACACCCATAACCTTGCCGGTGTTGCGATTGTTGATTGCTTGACGCAGTTCAAAATCTGTTCCGCCAACGGTAATGTCGGTTTGGCGATACTCAATTAAATCCTCCACTTCGCGATAGAAAAAGTTAATGCCGATCACACCGCTGTCGGCAATGAAGTGATCGTAGCCAAGGTCGATACCGATGGCGCTCTCTGGATCTAAATCGCTATTTCCACGAAATTTCTCATCGTCTATGGTCAGTTCGACGGGATTGAGTTGGTCGAACTGTGGGCGGCGAAGGGTGCGGGCAATACTGGCGCGAAATTGCTCGTTCTCGTTTAGGTGCCAGCGAATATGCGCTGAGGGGTTGTAGTCGATGCTGTCATTATTGCTGCGACTAATATTGCCATCGAAGTCTCTGCCGACTATGTCTACGTCGCGATACTCTGCGCGCAGGCCGAGCTCTAATTCTAAATCTTCACGCAGTTTCCAGCTGTTACTGGCGAATGCGTTAAAGCCTTTATCATCGACGCTAAAATCGGCGAATTCGTCATTTTCCTCATCAAGATCGCCGTTGTCATCCAACGCCTTAAGATTAAAATCACGGGTTTTGCTGACGTATTCTAAGCCCAGCTTAGATTCACTATTAGCTGATTCACGTTTCCAGCTAAAGCCAATGCGGTCTTCGGTGTCGTCGATATCAGTTAATTCTTGTGCGTCTAATTCGAGTGGGTCCCCTAAGTCTGCTTCAAAATTTGTTTCGCGTTTGTCTTGCTTAAATTGATGCGTGCTGGCGTAGACGTTTAATTCGCCGCTGGCTGTGGCAAGTTCGTAATCTATGCCGAGACTGGTGTTGCTTTGGTCGATGTCTTCTAACTGATTCTCTAGAGCAATTTCATCAATCGCGAATGGCGATGAACTATCGGCGCGTTCAAGTGCGGTGACTCGAGTATTTTCTTTTTCTTCACGCTCGGTATCAATGTGCAGAAGATTTAGGCGTAATTTACTTTTCTCGCCTAACTGAAACGCAACATCGGCAGCAAAGGCGACATCGCGGCTGTCGCGCACATCACTTTCAATAATGTCTTCGCGCTCATCTTCCTCTTGTTCGCTGGAGGTCTTGCTCTTTGGGTTGTAGCGCTCTTGAATGTTGACTGAAAAACCGTATTCGATTTTATCGCTAACACCGGACATACCGACAAAACCGCTACCGCGATTTTCTTCCATATTAACAACGCCTACGCGCCAGATTCCGCCTTCGTGTCGGGCGCCGTCCTTGAGAATAATATTTAGGGTGCCACCAATACCTTGGCTGCTGATGTCACTGCTGGGGCTGCGGATGATTTCTATTTTTTCGACCATCTCTGCGGGAATTCGATCTACCGCAATCGCGCCGCTGTTTTCTTCACCTGGGAGGCGGCGGCCATTGATAAGCACCTGAGTGTAGCGAGAATCTAAGCCGCGCAGGCGGGGAAGATCGTATTCACCAACATCACTATTAAAACTAACACCGGGAACCCGCTTGAGCATGTCACCAACAGAAATCGGTTCAAAGAGTTGGAAGAAATCGGCGTCGTACACCAATTTTGGCGAAGGGCTATTCACGTGATTACGTTTTACCACGCGCTTTGCAATGACCTGTACGTTTTCCATTTTCGCCGTCGCCTGCTCTTGGGCGAGTAGGCTGGGGCTGCCAAGTACGAATGCAATGGCGGCCATTGTTAGTGGCTGAAAACGCTGTTGGGTGGTGGCCTTCATGAACTATTCCTCTGCAAATAGGTGTTGAGTTGCGTAATGACTGAGCACGTTAAAGATGCTGTGTGACAGTTCGTTGACAGCGGCTCTGACGGAGGGCGGGATCTTGCGATATTGGCGGGGTTTACGGGGGTGCTGAGCTGATATGACCTTTTTCTGAAACCTTTGCTGGGTACACTAATGGCTAATTTGATGGTTCTGCACGCTGTGAGTGGGCGTTTGCGGGCGATATGGCCTGCGCTTAAATGGATAAATGAATGAAAAAACAAAATTCGCTGAGCTTTTCTGACTGGCCCGCCCTGCATCGCAAGGTGCCGGCGCTACATTCCGCGAGTCGTTATCGCTATGGGCGGGTATACGGGCTGATGGCTTTGGTATTCGCTCTATTTGCCTTGGCGGCTTCCTTAGGTGGGGAGTTAAAAACCTGGGCCGAGATTGACTGGTTGGACGTGGGTGGCGAAGGTTTGGTCGTCATTGCGGCTCTAAGTTGGCTGCATTTTTTATTACAGTGGCGGCCACCGGGGCCGGTGACACAGTGTTTGCTAGCAGGCTTTGGCTGCCTTGGCTTTGGCTTTTATCTTGATGTGCTAGACGAGTTTATCCGTTTGGGCGGGGCAGGTTGGGGCGCCTCATTAGAATCGGTAGTAACGCCATTGGCGGTGTTGCTAATAACCTATGCGGTATTGGCCTTAAGTCAGGAGCAGCGGGTATTGGCGCGTCAGCAGAGACGCAGAGAGGCCGGTATTCGCGACCATCGTGATATCGATCCGGTAACGGATTTGTACAGCGGTGCGTATTGTCGTCGAGCGCTTGATGCAGCACTGTCGAATTCCAAAACCGCGACGTTATGGTTAATCGATTTAGATAATTTTAGTGCGGTGAATCGGTATTACGGTTTTGCCTGCGGTGATGCTGTGCTAAATCGCGTCGCCGCAACCTTGGTGGCGGCAGCGCCGGAGGGGGCATTGGTGTGTCGTTACGGTGGCGATCGTTTTGCCGTAATGGCAAACAATCCCCAGCGACCCGGACTGCAAGGAGCTTTAGGGCGTTTGTTGAGTGAAGCGATACAGCTAGCTTTATATAATCAGACTGGCGACAGTTTTGATATTGCAGTGCGCTTGGCGGTCGTTGAATCGCACAGCGGAGAAAATGCGGATGAATTGTTGGCCCGCGCGAACTCAGATATTTTGGCTATGAAGCGCATCGACAATGAAGACTAGTTGCTATCTTGTCGCTAGCGATAAAGTTATTCCTGCATGGTTGCAACCGGTTGCGATATTGGATTTGTGCGCAGCTAGGGGAATAGACACCCATGAACTTTTGCTCAATACGGCTTTGTTTGCGAGTGATTTGCCGTTTACGGGGCGATATATTAGTTTGCTTCAGTTTCAGCAATTACTGCGCAATGCCAACCGTCTTTGGCCAGGTGCAGATTTTCCGTTTCAGTTAGGTCATCAGTTATTACAACATGGCTTAGGGCCGATAAGTGCGCTGGTGGATAGCTATTCTGAGCTGTCGACGGTTTTAACATTGCTCTGTGACTATTCGGTGTTGCTGTCTCCGGCTTTGGCTATGCGCTTAGTGAGGCCAGCGCCGAATGAAATACTCATTATGTTTAAGCCATCTGCGTTTGTCAGTGTCGATGGGCTGGCTTTGGTAGCGGCAATAACCACCTTGGCCAGCATTATTAAGCGGTTTTCTGGGCTGCGCGAGGCGCGTTATTTTTTCCGATCGTCCGTCGGTGAACACCGCGAGCATTTCATCGCGCATTTGAATGGCAGCTGCTGTTTTTCAGCACCATTTGATGGTGTGCGCCTGCTTGTCGATGACACTGAAAAAGAATCTGTATCGAATAGTGTGCGTAGCCAAGTTGCGATTGCCGACTGTAAGGCCTTGTTGCCGAATGCGCCGTATTTAAGCGAGCGTTTGCAAAAAATACTCGCTAGCGAGGGTGGGGGACACAGTGATCTTTCTGCCTGCTCAGTAAAACTTGGTATTAGCCAAGCCACGCTGAAGCGTCGCCTGCGTGAGCACGGCTTATCCTTTCAGCAGCAGTTGGATCAATACCAACTTGAGTTAGCCCTGATTGAATTATTGTTAAAACGAACCTCTGTGGATGACGCCGCCGCACGCCTAAATTTTCATGACAGCAGTAATTTTCGGCGCGCATTCAAACGCTGGACGGGATTGAGTCCGAGTCTGATGAAAGCAAATTTTAATGATTTAATGCCGCCACTTGTAAAGTAGTGCCGCTATTAACAATCTCTCGCCAGGGTTCCCCTGCTTCGTATCCGGATATTCTCAGCCATCGGTAATTGGGGAGTAGGGTATTGGCGACGACACCACTTTGGCGTAAGTCTAAAATCCAGCCTTGTACCTCTACGACGAGGTGGCCGCTGCGCCCTAGCTCGCAGTAGACGAGTCTGCTTGGAATCCCCCTTTCTCGTAACAATACACGGCAGGCTAGGCAAAAACCGTCGCAATCGTCCCGCAGCCACTGGCGGCCGTTATAACCCTCTGGTGGCATATCCCAGCTTTCGC
Source organism: Zhongshania marina (assembly GCF_002915595.1). Lineage (GTDB taxonomy): Bacteria > Pseudomonadota > Gammaproteobacteria > Pseudomonadales > Spongiibacteraceae > Spongiibacter > Spongiibacter marinus_B. The sequence continues at coordinate 68,081 of NZ_PQGG01000002.1, read as the reverse complement.
CTTCGTCATTGGCCTGTACAAAGTGCTTGCTCACGGTGTGGTGAATATATTGCAGTTCATTTTTAAGTGCGCTCATCTCAGCAATCTCCACGTTGGTCTCGAGCCAATAATTCTTGGCAGCCCAGTGGTGGCTTAACCACTTTGCCTAAATGGAAAGGCTGGGGAGGAATAGTGCTGCACGCGCTGAGACCTAGCGCGCTGAGGCCAGCTGCGCTTAAGGCGATGCCAAGATTCGCTAAGAAACGCCGTCTATTCAGTGTTTTCACTGGGAAGTTCTCCTGCTGCTTTAACTTGGAATTAGTTTAGATGGAGCGTAAGGGTCGCTACAGTGTCTTATATGACATATAAAATGCTATTTACGCCGATTGAGAGAATTTACCTTGCGCTGCGCTAATTAATCGCTAATGTGGCGTATATGGCATTTAGTGTGTTAAATAAGTTGTGATAATGGAGGCGGTATGAGTAGGCGGATATTTATTCTTGCTGTTGATGGCGCGATGGCGAGCAGTTTGGTGGGCAATCGTGATTTGTTTATGGTTGCGAATATGATCGCCAAAAACACGGCAAAGAGTGCAGGGCCTTTGTTTGATGTGCGTTTTGTGTCGATGGACGGCGAAGCTATCGAGTGCGTAAACGGCTGTCGTATGGAGGTGGATGGCAGTATTGCTGATATTGGCGCTGGCGATACGCTGTTTAGCCCCGCGTTTATGATTCCTAACGCCGCTAGCGTTGGCGAGAATCTGCTGCAGTGGCGAACGCTGATTAATTGGTTGAGTGCGCATGGCAAGGATTTAGATCTTATTGCCACCAATTGTAGTGGCAGCTATGCGGTGGCGGAGGCGGGCTTGTTAGAGGGTGGCCGTGTGACCACGGCATGGTGGTTGCAAAGTGAAATGCAGCGTCGCTACCCTAATATTCAGGTAGACCGGGATGCAGTATGTGTGTATTCGGGCAATGTGCTTACGGGGGCGGGGTCTAGTTCCTATTTAGATGTTGGCTTGAGCGTGATCGAGAAATACGCCGGCAAGCCATTTGCGCGTTTGCTGGCAAAATACATGATGTTGGACAGTCAGCGGCTAACTCAGGCGCCGTATGCCATTTTGTCTTTGTTCGATAGCAGCGATGAGGTGGTGAATAGATCTGAACAGTGGATTCGGGCAAATTTGGCGCGCGATTTTAAGATTGAGGATTTGGCGGCAAGTGTGGCGGTGAGCCCGCGGACCTTAATTCGCCGTTTTAATAATGCCATTGGTGAGTCACCTCAGGGCCTTACTCAAAAGTTGCGAATAGAGCGCAGTAAAATATTATTAGAAACCACTCAGCTGCGTTTTTCAGAAATTGTGCAGCGTTGTGGCTACCAAGACGAAAGTGCATTTAGGCGGTTATTTAAGCGTTATTGCCAAATGACACCGCGAGAATATCGGCAGCGATTTGTCCGTTCGCCGGAGCTACATGAAATAAAACGGTGATTTAGCGTCGCCTGCGGTTTGCATGCGTGGTGAGCAGTGGTTATGGTTAAGCATCACTCACAGACCGGAGCCGTCGTATGGCCTTACGCAATGCTGTGCAGATGATTTGTTATCCCAATCGTCTTGGTAACAACCTGAAAGATTTACACACCGTGATCGAGCGGCATTTTTCCGATGCGATCGGTGGTGTGCATATTCTGCCGTTTTTTCCCTCCAATGCCGACGCGGGTTTTTCGCCGCTGACCCACAAAGAAGTCGATCCTGAGTACGGTACTTGGGAGGATATCGAGCGTATCTCGTCAAAATACGATCTTTGCTGTGATGTTACGGTAAACCATATTTCAGATGAGTCGGAGGAGTTTAAAGACTTTGTGGCCAAGGGCTACGAGTCCGAATATGCCGACCTATTTGTTCATGTTGATAAGTTTGGCGAGATAAGCGCTGACGATTTGGCGAAGATTCATATCCGCAAAGAGAAGGAGCCGTTTCGACGGGTCGACTTTGCGGATGGCGGAACTGGCCGCGTGTGGTGCACCTTTACCGAGCACCAAATAGACTTAAATTACGAGTCTGAGCTTACTTACCAATTAATGGAAAATTACATCGGCTTTTTGGCTCAGCGTGGGGTGAAGCTGTTTCGGCTAGATGCCTTCGGGTACACCACCAAGCGCATTGGTACTAGCTGCTTTTTGGTAGAGCCCGACGTGTATCGCAATCTCGATTGGATCAACGGGGTTGCTCAGCTACACGGTGCCGAGGTGTTGCCAGAGGTGCACGACCATAGCAGTTATCAGTACGCCATTAGTCGTCGCAATATGCATCCTTATGGTTTTGCATTACCGCCACTCTTATTATTCTCTTTATTGGACGCCAATAGCGTTTATCTGAAAAATTGGCTGCGGATGTGCCCGCGCAATATGGTCACGGTACTGGATACCCACGACGGCATTTGTATTCCCGATGTGGAAGGAGTCTTGTCCGAAGAAAAGATTCGAGCCCTAATCGACAATATATCGAGCCGCAGTGCTGATCCCATTTTGCGCCGCTCCGCCGCCAATATTCACAGTGTTGGTGCCATCTACCAATTAACCTGCACTTTCTACGACGCCCTAATGCGCAATGACGATGCCTATTTGGCAGCCCGCGCGATCCAGTTTTTCACGCCCGGAATACCACAGGTTTACTACGTGGGCTTATTGGCCGGCTGTAATGATAATGAGCTAATGGAGGCGACTGGCGAACTGCGCGATATTAACCGCCATTTCTACAGCATGGAGGAAGTTGACGAGGCGGTTGAACAGCCAATCGTGCAGCGTTTACTGGCTCTTATGCGGTTTAGGAGTAATTATCCGGCCTTTGATGGGCACTTTGAGCTGGGTTACTCCAATGACTCCAGTGTGGCGATGGCCTGGCGTCATGGTGAGTTTTACTGCCACCTGTTTGTTGACCTCAATTTTAATACCGCTACGGTAAGCTATCTTGATGAGGAGTCTTTAGCGGAGTGCCGCTTACAATGTTAACGCCCCCTTGTGTAAACCCCATATTTATAAGGGGTTTACACTGGGATTTGGTAGTAATAAGGGGTAGACAAGCACGGAAATGTCTATATACTCAGTCGCAGCTAGAAAGTTCGACCTATATTTATGTACACCATTTCGAAGTCCTGTCTGTAGTTTTCGTCCTGTACTTCATAAGTAATAGAATCACTTCCAGCCTAACCGATCTGATTTCAGGTCAAAATTACCTTTGAATATTTCAGGAATAAAATTATGTCTACTACTACTGGCACAGTAAAATGGTTCAACGAATCTAAAGGCTTTGGCTTCATCGAGCAAGAATCTGGCCCAGACGTTTTCGCTCACTTCAGCGCTATCTCTGGTTCAGGCTTCAAAACTTTGGTTGAAGGCCAGCGCGTACAGTTCACTGTTACTCAAGGACAAAAAGGTCCTCAAGCAGAGAACATCGTAGCACTGTAATTTGCTATGGGCTGGGCCTTCGGGTTACAGCCAGCTTCAAACCCTTGTGGATTGAATGCTAAAGGGGCAGGACCTACGGGTCTTGCCCTTTTTTCTTTTCAGCAACATTATTTGTATTTGCGCCACCGCCGCGTATTAAATCTGGCGGTATTACAGGAAAAACACCGTGAGCCAGCTAGAATTTTCTACCCTTCCCTTAAATCCCGCTTTATTAGACAACCTGAATTCCTTGGGTTACACCGAAATGACCCCGATTCAGGCCAAGGCCCTGCCGCACACTCTGCACGGCAAAGACGTGATTGCACAGGGAAAAACCGGCTCAGGGAAAACTGCCGTATTTGGTTTAACCCAGTTGCAAAAGCTCGATGTTAAACGCTTCTGCGTACAGTCTCTGGTGTTGTGCCCGACCCGAGAGTTGGCGGACCAAGTTGCCAAGGAGCTGCGTAAGTTAGCGCGGACTATCCACAATATTAAAGTTTTAACCCTGTGTGGCGGTATGCCATTTGGCCCACAAATTGGCTCGCTAGAACATGGCGCGCATATTGTGGTCGGCACGCCGGGACGTATTGAAGAGCATGTGCGTAAAGGCACGCTTAAACTAGACAATGTGAATACCTTGGTTTTGGACGAAGCAGATCGCATGCTGGAAATGGGTTTCCAAGATTCACTGGACACCATTATTGGCTATATTCCTAAAGAGCGGCAGAGCCTACTATTTAGTGCGACGTACCCCGATGAGATTCAAGACATCGCAACCCGAATTATGCAGCGCCCCTTGTTGGTGAAAGTAGAATCTACCCACGACAACAACAGCATTGCCCAACACTTTTTTAAAGTGGCTGATAATACCCAGCGCATTGTGGCGGTGAAATTACTGCTGCTTAGATACCGCCCCGATTCGACGGTTATCTTTTGTAATACTCGCCATGAAACCCAGCAAGTCTGTGATGATTTGCGCGAAGCGGGGTTTAGCGTGCAGGCTTTGCACGGTGATCTTGATCAAAAAATGCGTGACCAAACTCTGGTGCGCTTTGCGAATAAAAGCGTATCGGTATTGGTGGCCACCGACGTTGCCGCGCGGGGCTTGGACATCGATGCCCTAGATGCAGTGATTAACTACCATATTGCCCGCGACGCCGAAGTGCATATTCACCGTATTGGTCGTACTGGCCGCGCCGGTGGTAAGGGTATTGCCTGCAGCCTTTACACGGATCGCGAGAGTGCGAAAATTGCCCGCATTGAAGAAATGCGCGGTAATAAGGTGGTGCCGGAAGCGCTGCCGGATATTAATCATCTCGACAAACCGACCTTCAGACCACCAATGGCCTGCCTGCAGATAGATGGTGGCAAGAAACAGAAAATTCGTCCTGGTGACATTGTCGGCGCGCTGACGGGCGAAAATGGCATTGCGGGAACAGATGTGGGCAAAATCCACGTTTTTGATAATACCGCCTATGTTGCCGTGCGCAATGATGTCGCGGCAGATGGTTTGCGAAAGCTCACCGAAGGAAAATTGAAGGGCCGCAATTTTAGAGTGCGTCGGATTCGCGGTTAGGTCTATCAACGATTGGTTTGATGGCGTTTGAGCGGCGTTTTAATGGGGGAAATATAAATAATGCCGTCTCAGCATATTCTTATATTTGGTAACTCAGGTTCCGGAAAATCGACCTTGGCACGCGCATTAGCGGCGAGCCGAGGTTTTGCTCATCTTGATTTAGATACTCTAGCTTGGCTGCCAAGCTCGCCACCACAGCGAGCGCCTCTCGAGGCCGTTGACGCCGAGCTACGAGACTTTGTTAAAGACAATACCGCGAATAATTGCGGATGGGTGGTAGAGGGCTGTTATACCGATTTATTGGAGTTGCTCAGTGCCAGCGCCGATCATATTGTGTTTATGGACTTGCCGGTGGAGGCGTGTATTGCCAATGCTAAGGCACGCCCCTGGGAACCACATAAATACCCCACTAAGGCTGCGCAGGATGCCAATCTTGAAATGCTGATTGCATGGATTGCTCAGTACAGCAGCCGAGAAGATGAATTTTCCTACGCCGCTCACCGTGAGTTTTACGCCGGTTTTCACGGGCGTAAAACTATCTTCACTGAAAATACCGATCTCGATAGTCTTGAGCTATAAATGCGCTAGACCTAATCGTGTCTAGTGAGCTTGTCTAGCATGCCCATTGCAAAGGCGGAGACCACAAAGGTGAGGTGGATGATCACATACCACATGAGTTTTCCATCATCGATTTTGTCTGCGTTCATAAACACTTTTAATAAGTGAATAGACGATATCGCAACAATAGACGCGGCAACCTTGTTCTTTAGGCTTCCGGTGTCGAGTTTTCCCAGCCACGTTAGCTTGTGATCGTTGTCATCTAAGTCTATTTGCGAGACGAAGTTTTCATAGCCAGAAAACATCACCATCACAAGTAGGCCACCCACCAGCGAAATGTCGATGAGCGACAATACCAGCAATACCAAATCCATTTCTGAGGTTTCAAATATATGCGGTAGCACATGAAATAGTTCTTGGAAAAACTTGATGGCGAGTGCCAAGAGGGCAAAGCTGAGGCCAAGATAAATGGGGGCGAGCAGCCAGCGCGCTGAATACAAAATACGTTCAAAAACTTTTTCAAGCATGTGAAAGACCTTAGTGGCGGCATGAAGATTTTCTGCTCGGCATTTTAGTGGCGCGGACAGGGAAGGCAAAGTATTTGAGTGAAATTTTTAAAATAGCTAGAGGCATGGTGGAAAAATAAGGCGCAACAATCGCAAATGATTGTTGCGCCGGTAATCGCTTAGGCCTTGGGAGCACTTCGTCCCGTATTGGCGCTGCGGTTTCCGCCAGGTCGTGCACTTCTGTTATTACGGTTGGCGGGATTACCTGCGGGGCGCTGGCCGTCGCGGTGTTCGCTGCGATTTTTTGGTCTTGGCTTACGGGCGGGGCGCTGGTTTAAGCGCGACTCTGGCAGTGCATGGCTAGGCTCAAAACCCGCTAATATTTCACGTGGCAGAATTTCTTGAATTAGGCGCTCAATATCCGCCAGTAATTTAAAGTCGTCTGCACACACCAATGACACCGCATTGCCGGTAGCGCCAGCGCGACCGGTGCGACCAATACGGTGTACATAGTCTTCCGGCACATTTGGCAAATCAAAATTAACGACCTGCGGCAGTTGGTCAATATCTAAGCCCCGTGCCGCGATATCCGTTGCAACCAAGGCGCGAACTGCGCCGCTTTTAAAATCAGCTAAGGCTTTAGTTCGCGCGCCTTGGCTTTTATTACCGTGAATCGCAGCGGCGCCAATACCGGCTTTTTCTAAATGCGCTGCAAGGCGATTAGCGCCGTGCTTGGTTTTAGAGAAAATAAGCACCTGCTGCCAATCATTGCTGTGAATTAAATGGGTTAGCAGGCTAGGCTTCTGGCTTTTGTCTACCGGATAAATGCACTGGCTTACGCTTTTGGCGGTGGTGTTTTCTGGGCTAACAGAAATTTCAACTGGATTGTTTACGATGCCTTTTGCAAGCTCGCGAATATCACCGGAGAAGGTCGCCGAGAACATCAGGTTTTGGCGTTGCTTTGGTAGTACCGCCAAAATTTTACGAATGTCATGGATAAAGCCCATGTCGAGCATGCGGTCAGCTTCGTCCAACACGAGAATTTCTAGCTGCTTAAATTTGACCGCGTTTTGATTGTACAAATCTAATAAGCGGCCGGGGGTGGCGACCAGTACGTCTACACCGCGGCGCAATTTAATCATTTGCGGGTTTATCTTAACGCCACCAAACACCACAGCGGAGCGAAGCGGCAGATGCTTGCCGTACGTCGCAACGCTTTCGCCAACCTGGGCAGCTAACTCGCGGGTGGGGGTGAGGATTAATACGCGGGCTTGGTTGGCTTGTGCGCGTTCGCCACGGGACAGCAATTCTAATATAGGCAGTGTAAACCCAGCGGTTTTGCCAGTGCCGGTTTGCGCGGCGGCCATAACGTCACGGCCTTCTAATACTGCGGGTATGGCTTGTGCTTGAATGGGGGATGGGGTGTCGTAACCTTGCTCGGCAACGGCCGCCAAAATCGGGGCAGATAAGCCCAGGGAGGTAAAACTCATAAATAGATCTTCTCAAAAATGTCGCGTGTCGCGGCGTGATGGTCGCAGCCAAGGTGACAGCGGCGTGCAGCTTACTGGAAAAGCCGATTTTTCGCTATAGCACTTACCGTTAGTGCGACGGAATACCGGAGTTGAGAACTGGCATAGGAATAGTAAAGTTAATGGCCGTACCCGATGTGATATTTATAAAATCACCATGCTCGTGTACGACTATTTTCGTAATGGGCTAGTTTCAGAAAAACTGGCTTAGGTCGTTGGCGCCACTGCGGCTCGTGTACAACATAAATTTATTATTCCCGAGCGTAAGGATGCGGCCAATTCCAGAGCTCTTTTTGTCTAGCGGTAGGGCAGGGACTTGTTCTTCGCTAAGCACTACAAATTCAGTGTGTTCACAATAGACTGGGGTGTTGTTGCCATTTTTCACATTTGTTACGGACGAAAAGCCACTTTTACCGTTGAAGGCGACGAAGAGTCTTGTTTCCACGCAGAACGATCGAAAAATGCCGGTACTGTTTTTGTCTAAGACACTTGCAGGTATTGCGAAGTGTGTTTCCACTTGAGCTTGAGCGCTTAAAGATATTAGCAAAGCGAGCAAAGTATATTTTGTCTTCATAAATATATTCATCCTATTTTGGTTACCAATACCATCCGAATCCAATTTCTGATTCATAGGCTATGTTCTTTCGGAATTCCGTCCGAAATTCTATGTTCTTATCAATTTGGTAGCGAGCACTTATCGCGTAACTTTGTTCTGATTTGAGTTGATTGTTGTCATGTAACCTTTGTTCAAAAGCTATTCGGGCTGAAAATTTATTAAGAATTAGCGTGTCAGTAATGCTCGCGCGAACAAACGAGTGGCCTTGTCCATTCTTATTTTCATGTATCGCCCCGCCGATATATCCATTTATAAAATGATAGCTATTTATTTTGTAGCTTTTTCCGATATCTCCTTGAACTCTAGCGACGCTACAATTATCACATGTAAAGTTTTGCCGTTCAGAGCCTCCCCTTAATTTCCAAGAAAGCCCACCATCTCCCGGTAGGTTTGTTTCTGTTTCGACGTTACTTTCGATAGAGAATAAATCAAAGGAGTTTAGAATTAGCCGATCTTTAGTAAGTCGTGCATTGATTTCGAGCATGCCGAGGCGACCGTTTTGACGATGACCTGCGTCAGCATCTAATGTGTCATAGTAGGCTGGGCGTATGTTAATTCCTATTCCATCGAAGTTATTTGAAGATGATACGGCGCTAATCCTGATAGAACTTGGCTTGCGACCGGATTCTGGTCCAAGTTTGACCCTCGGCTCCTTATCCGCAGTTACAGGGGGCTCATTTAGGCTGGCTGCAAGAGCGTCATAGTAAGCAGTAGGTAAAGTAGTGTTGTGATTTTTCAATTTCAGAAATTGGTAATAATTAATCGTTGTATCAATTAAGTTGCGACGTTCATCCGCGTTGAGTTTCGAGTATGTGAAGCTTCCTGGAATATCTGGATTCGCACTGGATTTCTTTAAGAATAGTTTTGCCTTGGTGCTGAGCTTGCTGTATGTGCTATAGAATCGTGACTGTCGTGATGGGTGATATTTGACTTTTTGTACAAGACCAAGTTCGTTTAATTTTTGGGGTAATACTTGGGGTATGGCATAAATAGAATATAGAGCAGGGATTTCTACCTTGTCCGATAGTGTCAAAAGGTCAGCCATTTGGTATGCGCAGTTTTTATTTATAAAAAAGTACTGGAAGTTAATTCCTAGTAATTCCCATGTGTGTGCTGAAATCAGTTTCACATCCTTTTGCGGAAGTTTAAGTTCGTACTCCCAGAGATCACGAAGTTCATTCTCTCCATATTGGTGATTATGGAAATAATATTGAATATTGGTGAAGCTTCCTTGAAAACCGCCAAATAGACCTTTTAATACATAGGGTATTGGCGCGATTTTTCTCGGTAACACTGCACCATAGTTAATGGATTGCTCAATAAGGCTGTTCTGTGAGCTATCCGCATTCGTGTTTAGTTTTATTAGAAGGTGACCATAGTATGAGGCCGGATTTCCGAGATACCCTGTAGCAAGTACTAAGCTAAGAGACTTTATGCCTTCGTTGCTTGTAAATTTTAAATAATCTGAGCAGTGTATTTTTGGTTCACTACTGAGATTGTATTTGTCTTTCAGCCATAAATACCGTGCTCTAAATCGACATTGCGCGTGCAAGTTTGGATTATCATTTGCGGGCAAATAAATTGCCTGTAATGTGGCTAATAGCTCATCTTTTGGGCTAGCCCTACCTTTCTCCGATAAGAAAAACTGTGGCGAGGTGATTGTGCTTTTATATTCATCAGTCATTCCAGCATGGCGTTGGTAGTGAAGTAGCTTTAACCATGTTTTGTCGTTAAATATGTTTTCTGATGCGGTTTCAATGGGTATTGCCGTGGTTCCAAGACTAAATGACGGCAGCCAAAGCAATACAAAGGCAATTGCAAATGCCAAGTTAGAATTCATAGCTCAGGCTTTTTTCAGTTGTAGAGCCAGTCCCTAGGTGCAGCAGTACCTAGGGACTGATTTTGGGATGTGCTTTGAGTATTTGTATTTAGCTGCCGCAGTTTTCTGTCACTGCGCTATTCATCGCGTCGTAGTATGCTGAAGATTTCTCTTGCGCGGTTTTTAATTGGTAATTTGGATTCGTGATTTCAGTGGATAACTTGATACGAATATCACTGGTTGCAGCTGCATGGTTGCTATTTTCGCATCCCATCATGTTTAACATTGAGGTCAGATGTGAGCCGTTTCCACGTGCTGTCTCTTCAAGTAATTCATCGTACGTTCTGTGAATTAATTGAGCAGTTTCAATGGTCTTACCGCTGCACGTCTCTGGGCTAGCTGTTGCTGAAGTAACTGCCGTAATTCCTATATCCCAGATGATGTTAGAGCTTACTGCAGCCCATTTGGTCTTGGTAAAAAGAGCGGCACCAATACCACAATCAGAAAATGGGTTTGGGCCAGAACCAGCTACTTTGTCTTGAGCGACTGTGAGTGAGGACGAAATTAGTAAGATAGATGTTAGTGCAGAGCTTAGGATAGTCTTATTCACGTTGTTCCCTTTATGTTTTGATTTTTTAGTTAATTCCGTTTTACCTGATGGATTAAAGCGTAATATTTTATCAGTGGTCAAGCATTTATTCGCTAAAGTTGATGTGTTAGGCGCCGCTAAATCTTCTAAATCGAAGTGGTGCAATAGTGGGGTTGTGGGTTTCCACGTTTTTTAATTATTCGACAGAGGTGGTCAGATATCATCCTCTTTTTAAGCTTGGCGCCGGCCTTATGGCATGGCTATTTTGATGACGCTTCCAGTCATTTATCAGTAAATACTAGCGCTTTGAGGTGTTTAAATGTTGATTATTGATTTCCGGCTGTATTTGCTCGCTTTCCACCGTCCGGTAGTGCAAGCACCGCCCAACTCCTTTAAACTCACGCCTCGTACAGTTGCGGCCATCTTGGTGCTGCATAAATTAGCTTAGTTAGAAGACCCACACCAATGTCTATTTCACCTTTAAAGCAGGAAATCGCCAAGCGCAGAACCTTTGCGATTATTTCCCACCCCGATGCTGGTAAAACCACAATTACCGAGAAGTTGATTCTGCTGGGGCAGTTGATACAGGTGGCGGGTACGGTTAAAGGCAAGAAAAACGACCGCGCTGCAACCTCAGACTGGATGAGTCTGGAAAAGGAGCGCGGTATTTCGGTTACTTCGTCGGTGATGCAGTTTCCCTATAAAGGTCGGGTCGTGAACTTGTTGGATACCCCCGGTCACGAGGATTTCTCTGAGGATACTTACCGCACACTGACGGCGGTGGACTCGGCGCTGATGATTATCGACGGTGCGAAGGGTGTCGAGGATCGAACCATAAAATTAATGAATGTGTGTCGCCTGCGGGATACTCCGATTCTTAGCTTTGTGAACAAAATGGATAGGGATATTCGCGACCCTATAGAACTGCTTGATGAGGTCGAAAGCGTCTTAGGTATTGCCGCCGCGCCGATCAACTGGCCGATTGGCATGGGGCGGGAGTTTAAGGGTGTCTATAATCTTTACACCGATGTCATTCATGTATTCCAAGCCGGCAAGGGTTCGGTAGTGGCGGAAGATATACAGATTCAGGGCTTAGAAAGCGCTGAAGCGAAGGCCTTGTTGGATGACGAGTACGAGAATTATTTAGACGAGATTGAGTTAGTGCGCGGTGCTAGCCACGAATTTAATCTTGAGGAGTATTTGAACGGCAAAATGACGCCGGTGTATTTTGGTACCGCACTGTCTAATTTCGGTGTTCGCGAAATGCTCGACGGTTTTGTCGAATGGGCACCTGCGCCACTAAATAGGGCGACGGATCAGCGCGAAGTAGACGCCAAGGAAGACGTGTTTGCGGGATTTATTTTTAAGATTCAAGCCAATATGGACCCTAAGCATCGTGACCGCATTGCCTTTATGCGGGTCTGCTCGGGTACCTATCGCAAGGGCATGAAAATGCGTCACGTGCGGATTGGCAAAGACATTAAAATTGCCGACGCAGTGAGCTTTCTCGCCGGTGATCGAGAGCTGCTCGACGAGGCGGTGTCGGGCGATATAATCGGTTTGCACAATCACGGCACTATTCAGATCGGCGACACCTTTACCGAAGGTGAGGATCTCAAATTCACTGGTATTCCTCATTTTGCGCCGGAGCTGTTCCGCCGCATTCGCCTGCGCGACCCCTTAAAGTCAAAACAATTGCAAAAGGGCTTGCAGCAGCTTTCAGAAGAGGGCTCTACACAGGTATTTATGCCCCAGCGCAATAGCGACCTGATTGTTGGTGCGGTCGGAACCCTGCAGTTTGACGTGGTTGCCTATCGCCTAAAGGATGAATACAAGGTGGAGGCCCTGTACGAGCCCATTAATGTGTATACCGCGCGCTGGGTAGACTGTGAAGATCCTAAGAAATTTGAGGAATTTAAGCGTAAGTGCGCTGAGAACTTGGCATTGGACGGCGGTGGGCATTTAACCTACCTGGCTCCAACCCGAGTTAATTTAGCCCTTACCGAGGAGCGTCACCCAGAAGTACGCTTTAGAGCAACCCGAGAGCATTAGGCGGCAAAGCTGACTCTAAGCTGAACACGACCGTGATTATTTCAAAAAGTTGCGGTGAAAATTACGTGATTGAATACTTGTCACAGAAGAATGCTTCCCTACAATGGATAGCACATAACAGGTACGACAATTCAAACGGGGAATAAAACACCATGAAAATGAAAGACATCGTAATTGCGGCGACATTAGTTGGCTTAAGTGGCAGTGTTATGGCTGCTGAAGGTAGTTTCTTAAGCCGTCTGGGCTTGGGTGGCGGTGACTCTAAGTCAGAAGCAAAAGCGGAAGCCAATGTTAGTGTTGACACCAACATCGACGAGAAAGCAGCGGAAGCAAAAGCAAATGCTGACGCCAAGCGCGAGTCTATGAAGGCTGACCTGGACGAGAAAAAAGCCGAAGCAAAAGCTAAGCGCGAAGAGATGAAGGCAAAAGCCGAAGCTGAAAAAGCAGAGCGCAAAGCGGCTAAAGCAGAGCGTGAGGCTCAGGCTAAAGCAGACGCAGAAGCTCGTGCTGAAGAGCGCGCAGCGGCTAAAGCAGAAGCAAAAGCTAAACTAGAAGAGAAAAAATCAGCACTGCGTAGCCTGACCAATATTAAGGTTAATGCAAATGTTGAAGCGGGTGCAGAAGCTCAGTAAAACTGAGGTTTGCAACGCTAAAGGAAAGGGCCTTATCGGCCCTTTTTTATTGCCTGCTTGAAGCACTTACCCGACAATACCGGCATTGTTTAAGAGTGCTTGGATTTGTGAATACCCCCAGTAAGCCCATCCGTCTGGATCGCTATTTGGCCAGCGTGACTGACTATTCCCGCAGCGACGCAAAAAAACTGATTAAATCAGGCGATATTGCCGTCGATGGCCGTGCGGTAACAGACCCTTCGCAGCTAATTCCCGCCACCGCAGATGTCACCCTTATGGGGGCGAGCTTGCGGGCTATAGGGCCGCGCTATTTAATGTTAAATAAGCCGCAGGGCTATGTTTGTGCGGCCCGCGATCGTCGGCATTCGACGGTGCTGGATCTAATGGATGAAGATAATCCGGAGCGTTTGCATGTGGCAGGGCGGCTAGATATTGATACCACAGGGCTGGTGTTGCTGACAGACGACGGGAATTGGTCGCATGCTATTACCTCACCTCAGCGCAAATGCTGGAAAACCTATTATGTAGAAACGGCAGAGCCGATTGCCGAGCGTTGCATTGAGCACTTCGCTCGTGGCGTGTTTTTAAAAGATGATAAGGCGCGAACCCTGCCCGCTGAGCTGAGCATCATCGACGATTGTCGTGCGCGGCTTAAAATCTGTGAGGGGCGCTACCACCAAGTGAAACGCATGTTTGGCGCTGAGGGCAATGCAGTGACCCGCTTACACCGCGAAGCGATTGGCGAGATCAGCCTAGACAGCAGCTTGGCTGAAGGTGAGTATCGCGCCTTAAGCGCCGACGAAATTGCCAGCGTTGGGCACTAGCTTAAAAACGATACGGGTTTGCTGACCCAAGAATCAACATATGCAATGGGTGCCTTGTTAAACATTGCCAAGCAGGAAAAAAAGAACTATGCCTAAATCACGAGTTGGCGCCAGCGCGGGAGAGGGGGCTGCGACAGATACCGCCTTAACTGCGCTGTATCGGCAGTTTTCATCTTTGGTGTCGCCGGTATGGTGGTTTGCAGACGAACATATAGCGGATATGCCACTCCCCCATGCACAGTCAGATTGGCAAAGCTTCACTAATCGCTGTGATATTGCGGATCAGCTGCGCGCCGGCGGTTTTAACGTGGAGCTGGGAGATTTTGATATTCCCGTCGATGCCGTGCAGCCGAGCACGGTGTGTTATCGCGTGTCTAAAGAAAAAGCCATTGTCCACTACCTCATTAATCAGGCCCTGCAAGCCCTGCCAACAGGGGGCAGCTTGCTACTCAGTGGCCATAAAAATGATGGCCTACATAACTACGCAAAAAAGGCCGCCGCGCTGTTAGGCACTAACGCCGATATTAAAAAGCAGGACGGTGGCGCCTACCTCGCAACAATTATTAAACAGCAGGAACCCAGTAGCTTGCTGGACGATAGCCAATACACGCTGATTAGAGAGATCGCCCAAGCCCCGCAATTATTTAGCAAACCGGGCGTGTTTGGTTGGCAAAAACAAGATCGCGGAAGTGCGCTACTTATTGAACATTTGCACACATTTTTAAACATGTTTGAAACTCAGCCAAGCCGTGTTGCGGACTTAGGCTGTGGTTATGGATATATCTCGGTCATGGCGGCACAGCAGTTAGCTGATGCGGAGTGGTTGCTAACCGACAATAATGCCAGTGCGATATTGGCCGCGCGCAAGAACTGTGACGTACACGGCTTAAATGCAGAGTTAGTATTGGCAGATTGCGCTGCTGGTATACAAGGCCCTGTTGATGCGGTCTTATGCAATCCACCATTTCATCAAGGCTTTGCGGTGGCGGGATCGCTGACAGATCGCTTTTTGGCGGCAAGCCACCGCCTGCTAGCTAAAAAGGGGCGAGCGCTGTTTGTCGTGAATCAATTTATACCCCTTGAGCGTAAAGCCCAAGGCCTGTTTCAGGCCTGCGAACTGCTGTGTGAGCAGGACGGCTTTAAGGTCCTGTGCTTACAGAAATAATCCTAGCTTTAGTTACTTGTAGGTATTTGTGTAGTCGGCGCGGGCGTATTTTGCTGAGGTATTTGACCATCTGGCGCGACAGGGTTGAGGATCTCTTCAGGTAATTCCTCAACGGTTGGGATGTCGTCAATATCGCCGTCGCAGGCACTGCCGGCATAAATGGCGCGTTTGAGTAAGCCCTGTGCTAATAGCGATAAGCCGCCGGTATAAATCGCGGCGCCGGTAGACAAGCCTGAGGTAAACATTCCCGCTGGATCGGCGACTATTTTGGGTTTGCTAAAGCTTCCCCCAAGCCTTACTAAGCTGGCTGCTGCGCCAACATTTATTCCCACGCCGGTACGGGCAATGGGGGATACGCCGAGTAAAAATTCTTCCTTGCCGATATCAATATTTCCGGTGCCGATAATTTTAGTTTGTTCGGTTTCTAAAGCGATACCGTCATTACTGACAAACTTGCCCTCGCTACCTTTGAAGTGAACGGCAACACATTCGATATCGGTGCGGGTTTTCTTTTCGGAAAAGGGATTGAGTTTGTCTATGGTTTCACTAAGCACGTCGGAGCCAATGAGATTCAGCGCATTGCCCTGTGCGACTAAATCAGTAATTTTTATATCTAATGTTGCATTCATATTGGCGGCAAATTGATGGGGGCTTAGGCCTTTGCTGTCGGCGTCAAAACGAATGCGCCCTGTGCCTTGATTGATCCCCGCCGCCTTGTCTAGACCAAGCTTGCCGTAGTCATCGGCATCGACGCTGAATTTTATATCCAACTCAGGGATAGCTTTGGCCGCATCTAAAGTGAGGGCGATTTTGGCTTCACCGCCGTCAAAATTCACGGTCGTGTCTTTGAGTTTAAGCAGGCCATTTTTTACGGTTGGTTTGAATTTCGCTTTGCTTATGCGGTTGTAGCCGGTGTCGATGTCTTCAAGTTGAATTTGTAACTCAGCGTTAACGGACTTTAGCGAGTCAAAAGCGATGGGCTCGTCGCTGATGAGCTTTTTCTTGGATGATTTGGTGGGCTTAGGTTTTTCTTCCGTTTTGGATGCATCGGCGGGCGGGTTGAGAAAGGCTAAATCAATTTTCCGCAGCGATAGTGTGCCCTTCAAATTCGATATGTCGTCTGGGGTGTTGGCGGGGGTAAAATTAAGATCTAAGTCCGTACTTTGCTCCCCGAGGCGGCTACTACCCTTTACGGCATAGCTGTCTGCAGTGGTTTTTATGGCTACGTTAATTGCTAGAGGGCCGGCCTCTTGCCAGGGAAGTAGCGCTAGTTTCCAGACCTCCAGACTTTTTTCCGCATCGGCTTTAAGGTCAAATTCTGTATCCGCAATCCCGTTTAAATTAACCGTGCCAGAAGCCTCGGCGCTAATGCCTTGCTGCTTGGCTGTGATTGACACCTTGGCGTCGCTGCCGCTGGTGCTTTCCGCGAGGGGCTCTAGGCTAATATCTGTGGAGAAATCCGTGATTTCACGTTTGCTTGCTAGCTCGACAATTTGGGTGGCACTTAATGTGAGTTTGATGGGATTTTTAACGGCGATATCTGACTTCAGGCCATTTAACTCCCAGCCCATAAGGCTAAGTTTTTTAATGTCGAGATTGACTTGTACGTCGGTGTCGTTGAGCCAGGCCCAGTCTATGGCATCTTCGTCTTTGCTCTCCTTTGTCGTGCTGCTTGCGCCTGTTGCTTTGCTTGTATCGTCTGTCTCGGATTCGCTTTTTGCGGGTAAGAGGCTATCGATATCTAAATTGGCTGAGCGCAGTGTTGCTTTTACCGCGGAGGTCTCCGCGTCGATCTTAATATCGCCTTTTATTTTACTGTCGTTGAGTTCAAGAACGATGTCGCTTAGTTCGTAGTTCGGTGTGATAGCGATATTTGTAGATAGCTTTGTGATGGGTAGTTCTGGAAGTTCGGTATTCGCCAGTTTGCCAAGGGCGTCGGCGCTACGTAGATCGAGATTTAAGGATAGCGTACTGCCGGCTAAGTTCGGACTAAGATACAGCTTGCCCTTACTTTTGATGTCTACGTCTTTGTGGTGCAGTGATAGGTCGTAAGCAAGTATGCCTTGCAGCGGATCGAATAGCGTGATCGCGCTGTGTAGTTCGATATGTTGTTCGAGATAATCGAGGCCAATATAGAAGTCGCCATTGCCGGCTTCGATGCGCTCTGCCCTTAGCTCCGGCAGATAAATTTGGCTTTCATTATCTTTTTTGTCGCGCCAGTTCAAGGTAACTTCGTTAATGGCGATGCGATTAAAATTAAAATCGCCGGGGAGTATTGGCCCCTTGTCGATTTCTTCTGGGCTGGGCATTTCTTCTGCGGATTTTAATTTACTGCTAATCCAGTTCAGTTCGCCGGCCTCATTTTGCGCAACATTAATAACTAATTTTTTAGCACTTAATTCCCAAAAAGCTTTATGGCTGAAGGGGCTTTCTGTTAGGGCGATGGTGATATCGCCAAGGGCGAGCAGCTCTGGCTGTGGCCACTCGGGATTATTAATTTGCAGGCCACTAATTTCAAAGCGTAGTGGATTGAGGTGTGATTGGATGTCAGAAATTTCTATATCTAAGCCGGCAAAGCGTTGGGCGCCAGTGCCTATCAATCCACGAAGTAAATGCGGTTGAATAAGGGCAATGCTGATCACCAATACAATAATGCCAATAATTAGGCCTAGGCCTAGTAAAAACTTCTTGATCACAATGAATACTCTTTTCCGGCTCCGTATTGTCACGGCGCTAGGGTGTTGCCTGAATACCGCTTAAATCTTAGTGCTTGATTGCGCGGCGGATTGCAGATGACGAATGGCCTTACATTAACATTGCTGGGCTAGAGATGGTACCGCTTGTGGGGGGTAGACGGCCATTCGAAGGCGGCGGTATGGGGTATGATAGGGCGCGATAATACTGCGGTTTTTACAGGTAAAAGATAATGATGATGTTTGCTGGAGTACTGTGTGAAGTGGCCTGAAAATTTACAGCGTGGGCGATTGTTAAAACGATATAAACGCTTTTTGGCCGATGTGCTTCTGGAGAGTGGTGAGGAAATTACCGTGCATTGCCCTAATACCGGTGCGATGACCGGTTGCGCACTGCCAGATAGCCGAGTATGGCTGTTGAATAACCACAATCCCAAGCGTAAGTATGCTTATACATGGGAGCTAGTGGAAAGTGAACTTGGTGGGATGATTTGTATTCATTCGGCCCGCGCCAATGCCTTAGTTAACGAGGCATTGGCGACATCGCGAATAGCCCCGCTGGCAAGCTATGCTGAGTGCCAAGCTGAGAAGCGCTTAGCCTCTGGTAGCAGAATTGATTTTTTCCTGACAGATAGCCGTGAAGCTGAGCCCGACTGCTATGTAGAGGTTAAGTCTGTGACCCTGCATTGTGGCGATGGCCTTGGTGCTTTTCCCGATGCGGTTAGCGCACGGGCACTCAAACATATAGACGAGTTACTGCAACTCAAGCGGGATGGCGCGAGGGTGGTGTTATTGTTTGCGGTGCTTCACGAGGATATTAGACGCGTTCGACCGGCATCTGAGATTGACCCACGGTACGCGCAGGCCTTAAAAAATGCGGTAAATGAGGGTTTGGAAGTACTCGCCTACAAGGCGCAGATTAGTGAGAAAGAGCTTGTGCTAGCTGATCGGATTCCCGTGGTGGTATGAGTTCGCGCTCGTAGGCGATTAGTTTTGCACTTGTTCCTCTGTGAGTACCACATAACCATTTTCTATTTTGCTGCCGAGTTTTTTTAGGGCCTTACCGTGACAGGGGCCAGCAATGCACTCCCCCGATTCAATAATGAATAGTGCGCCATGGGTAGCGCATTGAATGAGGGAGTCGTCGTAATCGAGAAATTGATCTTCCTGCCAGTTCAATTCAATACCAAGGTGAGGGCAGCTGTTTTGGTAAACAAAAACCTCACCCCTTGCACGCACGGCAAAGAGTGATTTGTCCGGAAATTTAAAGCCCTTGGAACCGGGCTCGGGGATGTCGTTTAGTGAGCAAAGTGTCAGCATAAAATCTAAGTAATTGGCGGTGTTTGAGGTATCGCGTTTAGCATCCGGTCGTCGCCCTCGCTCATGAAAGCGTGGCGAATCGCAGGCAACATCCGGTCAACTGCATCACGGCCCTCAACAATGGCCTCTGCGGCGCTGCTGAATTCCAATAAGCCAATATGACCAAGGCGCGGCCACAGCATAATGTCGGCGGGTTCGCCGGCGAGTCGGCTGCGGGTAATACGGTCCTGCATAATATTGATAGCACTCATCATGACGCTCATAGTGCCTGGCGGTTCGGGCTTTTTCTCGGTGTCGCTGCTACGGAAATTACTCGCCGCTTCTTTTATTGAATTTGCAAAGCGGCTGAATGCGGCGCCTAAAAAGGGGTCGTCTTCGGCCTCTTCTGGCAGTAGCTCCTCGTCTTCAGATTCCTCTTCTTCGATGGTTTCCTCATTCGCCGGTGCTTTGGCATCGGTGAGGACCTTTTGACGTCCCACTAGGTCGCTATTAAGGTCAACGCCGATAATGATGTCGGCGCCAAGAGCGCGACATACAGATACAGGAACAGGGTTTACTAAGCCGCCGTCAACCAACCATGAGTTGCCAAAGGCAACCGGTGTGAGAATGCCAGGTATTGCCATTGAGGCGCGAACCGCGTCCCATAGGGGGCCGCGTTGCAGCCATACTTCGCGACCCCGCATTAAGTCGGTGGCGACGGCGGCGAAGGGCATGTTTAAATCTTCGATATCGGGGTTGCCGTATTCGTTGATAAAGAATTCGATTAGGCGCGTTGCGTGGGCAACACCACCTGTTGCTGTGAGGCTAACGCTCATATAGTGCAGCACTTGGGTGGTGCTGAGTGATTGTATCCAATCGGTGAAATGCTCTAATTTACCGGTGAGGTAGCATCCGGCGATAACGGAGCCAATTGAGGTGCCGCAAATAATGTCCGGTTGAATACCTAATTCACCGAGGCGCTGAATAACGCCAATGTGGGCCATGCCTCGTGCTGAGCCGCTACCTAGCGCCAAGGCGATTTTCTTGTTACCTAGTGAGGCGTCTTCCAACTTGTGTTACTCCGGAATTTCAACGTCGATCAATTGTCGGTAGTATGATGCCACGACTGGTGACAACTCAACCGCAGGAATAATTTGTACCTAAAAAATGTTAAACACTAATCGCTACAATATCAGCAGAGATTTACTGCTGGGCCGAGACGAGTTGGTGATGAGCTCATTGGACGGAGTGCCAGTTCATCAGGAGATTGTCGCCCCCTTAACCGCGCTTAAGGCATCTGCGGCCAAAGCGGGTTTTGATCTTAGAGTAGGGAGTGGTTTTCGCAGTTTTGATCGCCAGCTAGCTATTTGGAATGCCAAGGCGGCGGGGCAGCGCCAGCTTTTAGATGATGCGGGGCAGGTATTAGATTGGGCTAGTTTGTCTGAGCCAGAATTAATTGCCGCAATATTGCGTTGGTCGGCCTTACCCGGTGCCTCTCGTCATCATTGGGGTAGCGATGTTGATGTATATGACGCCGCCGCTGTGCCTGCGGATTACCGTGTGCAATTGACCCCTGAGGAGGTGGCGGATGCGGGGGTATTTGGCCCCATGCATAAGTGGCTAGATGGCGAGTTTGCGGCGGGGCGCGGCGAAGGGTTTTTTAGGCCTTATAATGTTGATCGCGGTGGGATTGCACCAGAACGCTGGCATTTAAGCTATGCGCCCTTGGCGGCTGAGTGCGACGTTGCGATGCAGGCCGAGCTACTTCACGAAGCATTGCAGCAGCAAGCGGATCTACGTTTGAGAGATGTCGTCTTAAAAGAATTGCCTAATATTTATCAGCGCTATATCGCAGTGCCGACGAGTTGCTATCCGCCGGCTCATGCGCAAGCCCTAAACGGTCGGGAGCCGTTATGAGTTTATCTGTAAGCGAACTTTGGTCAGCAATGACCGCCGAAGCTCGGGAATACGGCCGTAATGAGCCGGTATTGGCAAGTTTCTATCACGCCAGTATTTTAAATCACACGAGTTTTGCCGGTGCTTTAAGTTTTCACATCGCAGCTAAGCTAGATTGTGATTCAGTACCGGCAATGTTGATCAGAGATGTGTTTAATGAAGCGTTTGCCAGCGATGACAGCATTGTTAATGCGGCGGCGCGGGATATCTGCGCCCATTTTGAGCGCGACCCAGCCTGTGATCACTACGGTATGCCGTTTTTGTACTTTAAGGGTTTTCAGGCAATTCAAGCATATAGAATAGCCCACTGGCTGTGGCTACAAGGCCGCGAATCACTGGCTTTGTTTTTGCAGAATCGTATTGCCAGTGTGTTTGATGTCGATATTCATCCCGCCGCGGTAATTGGTAGCGGGGTTATGGTGGATCACGCCACTGGTTTGGTTATCGGCGAAACGGCGGTGGTGGGTAACAATGTCTCTATGCTGCACTCGGTGACCTTGGGTGGTTGCGGGAGTGGGCAGGGGCCGCGTCATCCGCGTATTTGTGACGGGGTGCTGATCAGTGCCGGGGCAAAGGTTCTTGGACCAATTGTAGTGGGTGACGGTGCAAAAATTGCGGCCGGAAGTGTGGTGGTCAGTGATGTGGCTGCACACTCCACAGTGGCGGGTGTTCCGGCGAAGCAGGTAGGTGCATTGTCTGCGGAACTTCCGGCATTAAATATGGATCAGAACATCAGTGACGAAAGTTAGCGCAGCTAGGTTATTGCGTCAGATTTATTGTGTTACATATGTTATATTTTGAGCTATAGTGACGGAACTATATAAAGCGAGGTTAGTGTGAGCGTTAAACTACTGGATAACAAAGCATTCTATGGGTATAGGGTGCGCCGTACCGTGGCGGGCAAGTTGTATCAGGAGTATTTCTCGCTGAAAACCGGCGGCGCGCGCCTTGAAGGTAAGCAGAAAAATGACGTTGAGAAAGAGGCGCTGGCCCGCGACGCGGTGTTAGAAGCTGAACAGCAGCGTTATTTAGATGAAACCAAAGAGGATCGCTGCTTTAAAAGTGACGGCACTGTGCGGGGTATTAGCTATTTATTGAAAACTGAGAAGAGCGGGAATTTAACGCCTATTTTTCAAGTTGGTGTGGCGTCAAAAGTTGAAAACAAAACCGTGTGTACCAGTTTTTCTTTAAATGCCCACGGTAGTGACGACGCGTGGAACCGAGCGGTTGAGGCTTATGCTAAGCATAAATCGATTCGTAAAAATACTAAGTTGTATCAGCGCTTACTAAAGGCGATGCCCAAGGTTTCCTAGGCAAATTACTGCTTTTAGCTGCGGATTGTAAAAGACGGGGTCTGAAAAGGCGCCGTTTTTTTATGCCTGAAAGTAAATATTAAGGTTGGTTTACGGTGCGCTTGAGGAGGGTGGCGGAGTCGTGAATACGACTCCGCCTAAGTAGCTTAGCCTTTGTAGGCCGCAGCTGCTTTCATGATTTCTGCTTTGGCTTCTTCGCTGCCAGCCCAGCCATCAACTTTAACCCACTTGCCTTTCTCTAGATCTTTGTAGTTTTCAAAGAAATGTTCAATTTGCTTGATTAGCAATTCAGGCAGGTCAGAAGGTTCTTTCACGTCTTGGTATAACACGGTCAATTTATCGTGTGGCACTGCCAGTAATTTAGCGTCTTTACCCGCTTCATCGCTCATGTTCAAAATGCCGATAGGGCGTGCGCGGATAACTGAACCTGGTACTACTGGGTATGGGGTTACAACAAGTACATCCAGTGCGTCGCCGTCTTCAGATAGGGTGTTTGGAATATAGCCATAATTAGCTGGGTAGAACATGGGGGTTGCCATGAAGCGGTCTACCATCAGTGCGTCGAATTCTTTTTCGATTTCGTACTTGATTGGGCTGCTGTTGGCAGGGATTTCGATGGCAACGTAGATGTCGTTTGGCAGATCTTTGCCAGCTGGAATTTGGTTGTAGCTCATTGTGGGCTTCCGTTTCAGATTGTGTTTTGGGGTTGATAAATCTGCGCAGATTATAAACTGTGTAGTGGCGGATTACCAAAGGCAGGCGCAGCTCAATCTGGTGGGGTGTGTACTTGCTGTGCTAATTCTATAAATGTGGTGGCATGGCTTGGTGCTAAGTTTGTTTAATCGTTCGATTAAACAAACTACAATACATTGCGCGTTTGAGCGGTTTTCTATAGCGAGGTGTGTTGTGATTACGTTCGATTTTAGCCAGAAAATAGTGCTTGTTACTGGTGGCAGTCAGGGTATTGGCTACGCCATAGCGCGGGGCTTTGCTGAGGCAGGTGCCGAGGTCCACATTACCGGCACGCGGGCTAGTACGGCGGATTATGGAAATGATTTATCTGATTTTGTTTATCATCAATTAGACTTGGCCGAAGATGTGGGTCGGCAGCGGCTTACAGAGGCGTTTTCGACACTCGATATATTGGTAAACAACGCCGGTTCCGCTGAGCTTGGTGAGTACGATTATCGCACGTATTTAAGGACCATTGAGGTGAATTTAAACAGTGTGGTTGATCTCTGTTATCGCTTTTATGAACGTCTGTGCGAGCGTAAGGGGGCGATCATCAATGTTGGTTCCAGTGCGAGTTTTATTGCCTTGCGGGACTATCCTGCGTATACCGCCAGTAAATCTGGTTTATTGGGCTTCACACGAGCGATAGCCGATAAGTGGGTGAGCCGCGGCGTAAGGGTGAATTTGGTGGCTCCGGGATTTATTGATACAAAAATAATTGATTGGGCAAAAAGTGACACAGCACGGCAGGCCGAGATTTTACGCTCGATACCTGCTGGGCGATGGGGGAAGCCTGATGAGGTCGCCGCAACGGTGATGTTTTTAGCTTCTCCGGAAGCTGCCTACATCACCGGCCAGAGCATCGTGGTAGATGGTGGTTTGATGTTGCGTTAGCGCTGGGGAGCCTCTGCACAAGCGGTTGATACCTCAGGCTTTGCCTTAAAGCGCTCAGCAAGGCGGCGTTATGCAGGAAGGCTGGTTGCCTTTCAAGTAATTTCAACGCAGCTGAGCGCTTTAAGGTAAAGCCCCGGAGGGCGGGCCTTTGGAGCGCACTGGACGGCGTTGCCGCACTCATCAAGGACAACCAGCCTTGATCCTCGCGCGTCGCCTTGCCAGTACGCCCCAAAGACTCCGCTGAGATATTACCCGCTTGTGCAGAGGCTCCCTAGGTCTTAATGCTTGTATTTGAATCTATGCAAAGGGTTTTGAGGATGGTATCGGCGACAAAATTAATATATTTGTCGCGGATTTCTGGCGTGAGTTCGGAATTTCCGGTGACAATTTTGCGTGAGTGGCGGGCGTAAAAAATATAGTCGCAGGCGCCGATAACGGAATAATAAAACATCATCGGGTCTATTTTATGAAAAATGCCGGCTTGCAAACCCTCGTCGAGTATTTTGGTTTGGGATTCGAGCAGGGGCTTCACAAAAAAATTCACCATTTCTTCGGCAACAATGGGATCCTTGCTGTCCATCAGGGTGTGAATAAGGCGGTTTAAATAGGGGACTTTGGCATAAGTTTTAACAACGCCAGCAACGTGTAAACGCACTTTTTGTATGGGCGATACATCCATAGCCAGCAGTTGATCAAGCAAACCAAGTGTTGACGCGGCATCTCGTTCAACCAGCGCCAGTAGCAGGCCTTCTTTATTGCCAAAATGGTATTTGATTAGGGCCGAGTTGAGTCCTGACGCCTCCGCGATATCACTGAGTGATATGTCGATCGCATTGCGCTCGGTGAGTATGGTGCTCGCGGCGTTGAGTAGTTGGTCTTTGGAGTTATTTCGTTTTTTGGCGGTTTTACGCTTGGGCTTGCTTACGGCAACGGTCATATCGGCCTGTTTTTCCAATATAAATAGCGGTGATTAACAAAAAGTTGGCTGGTTTATGCAGATCCTAGCATAAATTTAACTGATCGCTTAGTTTTTGTTTGCTTAGCTATATTAGAGGTGAAGAAAGGCAGCTAAATGGGGGGATGGCTAGATAGGGCTTAGATGTAAGCCCTATCCAAAGGTCTCGATATTAGTACTGAGACTCGGGCATAGCGATAATCATGCCGTCCATTTCGTCAGTAATAATAATTTGGCAGCTCAAGCGGCTTGTTTCCTGAGGCTCTAGCACGCAGTCCAGCATGTCTTTTTCGGTGCTGTCTGGCTCGCCAGCTTTGGCAACCCAAGCTGGGTCAACATAGCAGTGACAAGTAGCGCAGCTGCAGCAGCCGCCACATTCACCGAGAATGCCGTCGATACCGTTGTCTACAGCGGCTTGCATAATGCTCGTGCCAGCTTCCGCATGAACTTCTTGGGTGCTGCCATCGTGAGATTTATAAATAATTAAAGGCATTGTATGTGTTCTCGTACTTTGAATTAGTTAAAGGCGTCTTTGATTTCAATAGACTCGTCGGCAAGTTTCAGTGGGTCAGCGGTTTGCCCTGCGGTTAAGGCTCGCTTGCTCATCATGAACTCTTTTGGCCGGTTAATCGCATCTACTGCAATAAAACGACCTTCACTGAAATAGAATGCAGCAAAACTACGGCCTTGCTCACTGTCACCACGGATAATGACCTCGTCAAATCCCTGTGAGAGTCCAGCAATTTGAAGTTTCAAATCGTATTGATCTGACCAGAACCACGGAAGCGCATTATACTCCTCTGGTTTACCGCAAATGCTTTTGGCCGCAATTTTAGCTTGATCAGTAGCGTTTTGTACCGATTCCAAGCGGAGTTTACGGTCATAAATTGGGTTGTAGTGATTGGTGCAGTCGCCCGCAGCCACAATATCTGGGTCGTTGGTGGTGGCAAACTCGTTTACTGCAATACCGTTGTCTATGGTGAGGCCAGCCGATTCAGCAAGCTCGATGTTAGGGATAACACCCACGCCAATGATCACAAGGTCAGCAGCTACGGTGCTGCCATCTGCGAGGCGAACGCCTTCTACATGTTTTTCACCGACTATGGCATCGACACCGGCTTCGGTGCGGATATCAACACCTTCCTCGGTGTGTACACGGGTGTAAAATGCCGACACTTCGGGGGCTGTTACACGCTGTAATACCCGCGACATGGCTTCGATAACCGTTACCTTCATGCCAATTTTACGCAGCGAGGCGGCGGTTTCTAAGCCGATATAGCCACCACCAATTATAACTGCTGATTTGCCTGGGCCAGTAAATTTGTGGGTTTGCTTAACATCGTTAAGATCGCGCATATAGAACACGCCGGCGAGTTCACTGCCGGTGAAGGGGATTTTGCGAACTCGAGCGCCGGTGGTGAGGGCCAGTTTGGTATAAGAAATTTCGGCGCCGTCTTCTAGGGTGATTTTCTTGGCGTCGCGATCAATGACGGTCACGCGTGAGCCTAAAAGTAGATCAACCTTATTTTTTTCGTAAAAATCCGCCGCGCGAATTAATAGCTCGTCTTCGGTTTTCTCGCCGACAAAAAAGGCTTTTGACAAGGGCGGACGGTGGTAGGGTAAATTAGGTTCGTCGCCGATTAGCGAGATTTTCCCTTCCCAGCCCTCTTGGCGGAGGCTGGATACTAATTGGGCAGCGGCGTGGCTGGCTCCAATAATAATGCAGTGTTCACTCATAAGTCATTTCCAGGAGGCTCTTGTTCAGTTTCATGTTGTCTTGCGGGCTGCCGTAAGACTCATGGATTATATTTTATAGGTACTTTGGTTCGTCCCACCACGGGTAAAAATCTGGCATGTCTTTCGACACCTGATTTTTAAATTCCGGTGGACGCTTTTCTATGAATGATACAACACCTTCGGCGGCATCGCTGCTGCGACCCCGGCTAAGTATTACCCTGCTGTCTAGCTTGTGGGCATCCATAGGGTGGTTCATTTCCAGCCCCCGCCACAACATTTGTCTGATCAGGGCTACAGAAACCGGAGCCGTATTGTCTACGATTTCGCGTGCAATTGCATAGGCTTCAGGAAGTAATTCTTGCTCAGAACACACTTTTCTGATCAATCCACTGTCTTTGATCTCGGAAATTGGGTAAACACGGCCGCTAAAGCACCATTCTAGTGCGCGAGATATCCCTACAATGCGGGGAAGAAAGAACGAGGAGGCCGCTTCTGGCGCAATGCCGCGGCGAGCAAAAACAAAGCCAACCTTGGCATTTTCACTGGCGAGTCGAATGTCCATCGCCAGGGTCATGGTAATGCCAACACCCACCGCAGGGCCGTTGATGGCGGCAATAATTGGTTTAAGGCAGCGATAGAGTCGCAGGGTGACAAGACCGCCGATATCTCGAACAGACTCGTCGCTGTAATCTACCGTATCGCCTGCACGTACCGCAGATTCACCGTCGCCTTCACCATTAAAGGTATCTTTGCCGGATGATAAGTCAGCTCCTGCGCAGAAAGCGCGGCCGGCGCCGGTAATCACCACGGCTTTGACATCGTCGTCTGCGTCGATGTGATCTATCACCGAGATTAAATCATCCGCCATTGCGGGGGTGAAGGCGTTAAGTTTGTCCGGACGGTTAATGGTGATCGTCGCAATGCCGTCTTCAAGTTTATAAAGTAGATATTGGAAGTTCATCAAAAGCCGTCCTGATACATTAGTAAATTATTGACCGGTGAATTTGGCTGCGCGTTTTTCTACAAAGGCGGCAACACCTTCGTCAAAGTCGGCGGTTTGTCCCGCTACTTTCTGCAATTCACGCTCGGTTTGTAAGCTGGTTTCCCAATTTGAGTCGACGGCGGTCCAAACCGCTTTGCGAATTAGGCTTAGGGCGACGGTTGGGCCCTTGGCAAGGGCTAGGGCGGTATTGAAGGCCTCTTCCTCTAAGGTGTCGTCTGTAACAACACGGTTGACCAGCGCCCAGTCCAGGGCTTTTTCTGCGCTTAAGCGATCTCCTGTTAGCATTAATTCCATGGTGCGGGCGCGGCCGATTGTGCGGCTAAGTAAGTGGGTGGCGCCGCCGTCGGGAACAAGGCCGATTTTTGAGAAGATTTGTATAAAAGTGGCGTTTTCGCTGGCAAGGATCATGTCGCCGGCAAGTGCAAGCGAGGCGCCAAAACCAGCGGCACTGCCGCGAACGGCGCTAATCCAAGGAATGGGCAGGTTTTTGAGCTTGGTCATTATTGGGTTTAGAAACTTCTCTAAAATAATACCGATATCGCGCTGGCTGCGATCTGCTGACATGGGTGTAAGGGGGTTGGCTGGGTTTAGCGAGGCGCCTGAGCAAAATCCGCGACCTGAGCCGCAGAGGATCATTGCGCGTGCATTGTTGGCAATATAGTCAATTGCCTCGGTGATTTCGCCTACCATAATCGGTGTCAGCGCATTGAGGGTTTCCGGTGCGTTGAGGGTGAGAATGCCGACGGATTCGCGAATCTCAACGGTGATTTCTTGAAAATTCATTTTCTATCATCCTTATATGGCAGCGCCTAGGAGTGCCGCGCTGTGCGCGGCTTGAATTACTCGCTGGAGCTGGAAATTACGTAGGCCGTATTTTGCATGCCTTAGATATGATGCGCCATGCTCAAACGGTAATGAGCACGAATTAACGATCATCTACGCTAAAAATGGCCGAGCTAACGGTGGGGGCTCCTGGGCCGCCGGCGAGTAAGCAGGTTTTGGCATTGGCGACGTTGTTTGCCGATTCGCCACGTAATACTCGAATAGCTTCTATGGGAGTCCCTATGCCGTGAATAAAGCCTTGGGCAAAGTTGCCGCCGGAGGTGTTTACCGGCAATTTGCCACCATCTGCAATGAGGTTTTCAAATTTCACGAACTCAGCGACGTTCTCATAGGTGCAAAAGCCGTGATCAATTAATGAGGCGATACCTTGGGCGCTGAAGTTTTCGTATAGCTGAACAACGTCTATATCTTTTGGTTGCAAGCCGGTTTGTTCCCACAGCCGATCTGCGACGGGTTTGAAACCGGCAGAGGCGTAATCGGTATCGTTTTCGATCAGGTCTCCCCAGCCTTGGCTTGCACCGTTGGCCACCCCCAAAAGCGTTATGGGCGGCTTTTTAAGGTCGCGGGCCTGTTCGGTAGAAACTAGCAGGAGTGCGCCGGCGCCGTCGTTTTCCCTAGAGCAGTCGAATAATCTGAACGGCTCCGTGACCCAGCGACCAGTGCGA
Source organism: Zhongshania marina (assembly GCF_002915595.1). Lineage (GTDB taxonomy): Bacteria > Pseudomonadota > Gammaproteobacteria > Pseudomonadales > Spongiibacteraceae > Spongiibacter > Spongiibacter marinus_B. The sequence continues at coordinate 38,701 of NZ_PQGG01000002.1, read as the reverse complement.
TAGGCTTCTAGATCGAGTTCCTTGCCGAAGGAGCTGGCCTCGGGATTTTTGGCGCCGTGGTAGTAAGAAGCCTTTACCAATTCTTCAGTAACCGAGTGTGGTACTTGGTGATATTCGAACATCCGTTGGGCGCGCAGAGCACAAATTTGGGCTGGCGCAATAAGCCCAGCACCCATGATATGGTCATTCAGGTGGTGGCGCATAACTGCGGCGGACATGCGCCCACTATTGCCTTGGGCGAGGGCTCTAAATACGATGACGGCATTGGCTTGGCCGCTAATAATTGCTGCTGCCGCTTGGCCGAAGGCCGCTGCAATACCGCCACCGCCACCGCCCCAAACCTGGGAATTCCAGCGTAACTCTTTGGTTCCTAAGTCTGGCATCAGCCTGACGGGTTCATTTTTGTCGTCGCCGTAGGAGACAAAGCCATCTACATCTGCTGGATTAAATCCTGCATCCTCACAGGCATCGATAATTGCTCTGATTAATATGCCTTGCTCTGGCAGCGTTGCGCCGCCGCGTTTGTACTGTCGTAGTCCGACGCCGGCGACGGCGACTTTAGCTTGGGATGCGCGGTTCATAGTGTTGCTCCCGAGTTGAATTTTGTAGCGGTAGAGGGCTTGTCGTCTAAATGCCAGCGCAGTGCGGGTATGACTTCGTCTTCAATATTGACGCTAATGACTTCACCGCGCACGCGATCACCAATGCGGATGTTTTCCGCATTGCCAGCGATGGTGCCTAATAAACGTCTGCCATTAGCGTTATCGATCTCGACTACGACACTCACATAGGGGAGGCCGAATTCTTTGGCCGCACCGAATTCATGCCAAGTGCGTGCCCAGCTAAAAATAGTGCCGCTGAACTCAAAAGACTTCCATTCGTGCTCCCAGCTGCCGCACTCGCCACAGCGCCATACTGCGGGCCAATGTGTTTTGCCACATGCGCTACATTGCGGTAGTTTGAGTTCGCCAGCACTGAGTGCCTGCCAATATGCTTCGTCTGCTCCGATACCTTTCACACGATTCTCCTGACACCTTGTGTTCAAATTATTGCTTTTTAGATTGCGCTGGGGGAGCGGATATAAGATGAGTACCCCATGTTCGCGTTGATTTTGGCTTATGCGTTTTTTAGCAATTAAAGCTTATGAAAATCTTAGTCGCTGCACTGCTTTTCTGCCTGCTAAGCTTACAAACTCTACAATCTATTGTCATTAGATTATTTTTGATTCATGCTGCTAGCTTGATGATTTCGCGTTCTCATTGTCATTACAGGAATAAAAAATGAAGCTATACCATAGTGTTGATACCCGCTCTTTGCGCTGCGTGTGGTTACTGGAAGAGTTGGGCGTGTCTTACGATTTAGATGTTGTGCCGTTCCCTCCGCGGGTAAAGGCCCCGGAGTTTTTGGCGGTTAACCCTCTTGGTACTTTGCCGTATTTGGTCGATGGCGATACCAAAATGAGTGAATCTGTTGCCATATTAGAGTATCTGCTTAATCGCTACGACGGTGGTGAGCTGCGGCTTACACCCGATGAAGCAGACTACGGTAGCTGGTTGAACTGGATGCATTTTGGCGAGGCTTCATTGGCGAATATTCAGGCCACAATTTTGCGCTACACCCTGTTTCTACCTAAGCCACAACGTCTGCCGGTGGTGGGCGAAGACCTTAGTGTTTTCTTGCAGGAGCGCTTAAAGGTGCTGGATGCAGGTTTGCAAGGCAAAACTTATTTGTGCGGTGAGCGATTTACGGCGGCGGATATTTCAGTGGGCTATGCTTTATTGTTGAGCAGCTTGTTTGGATATCAAAAATATTTTACGCCGGCTATCACGGTTTATTTTGATCGTTTGCAAAGTCGTTCGGCGTATCAAGCGGCAAGGGCAAAAAGTTAAAGTTCACACTTTATGCATACAGGCTCAGTGAGCCTGTATGCATGGTGTTTTGCTTACCAAGTTAGGGGTAGGCCGGTAAGTGCCAGCGCAAAGCCCATTCGGAAGTCGAGTGTGGTGCCATCTTTTATTTTAAAGCTTGGAATACGCTTCACCCATTCTTCTGTTAGTACTCGAATCTCAGTGCGAGCCAATAAATGACCAATGCAAAGGTGGGGGCCGATTGAGAAGGTCAGGGTGTGGTTGTCGTCTTTTTCCCGATCTATGTTAAAGGTATTTGGATTGCTGTTTTTGCGGTCATCCCGACCTGATATCGGCAACAGGCACAATACCATTTCGCCGGCTTTAAAGTTTGCGCCGAATTTTTCGCAATCTTTAGCGACTAGGCGCGGGGTACTAATTACACCAAAGCTGCGAATCCCTTCGTCGACAAATTTAGTAATGTCAGCAGGATTATCTACTAGGCGTTTTTGGAGTGCGGGCTCATTCGCCAGCTGTCTAAATGTAAAGCCGGTAACATTGGTTACGGTGTCCATGCCACCCAAAAAGAGCAGGAAGCACATGTTTTGAATTTCTTCCATGCTAATAGGCTCGCCGTTAATTTTTACGGTGAGAATATGGCTAATTAAATCATCAGCGGGGTTGGCACGTTTTTGTTCAACAATCTCAGTCATAACACCAATAATTTGCATAGAAAGTTGGTGTATTTCTTCTTGCGAGTTGGTGCTGAAAAAAGCGTCGGATAGGGCACGGAATTCACGCAGGCGATCTAAAGGCATGCCCATTAATTCCATAAATACGGTAACGGGGAATACCGAAGAGATATCTTTTATAAAATCACATTCGCCGCCAGCAATAGCGTCGTCGATAATCTTGCCCGCCCAGTACCGAATTTTGCCTTCTAGCGCCTTTATTGCCTTGGGCGAGAATGCGGGCATCAGCGCTTGCCGATAGGGAATGTTGTTTGGTGGATCGAGGTTCAGTGGAATAAACATCGGTGGATTTTCGATACGGGGTATCTGCATTTCGCTCGCGGAAAAATGTTCTGGATCGCGAACAACCTCAGAGATCGTATCGTGGCGGGTAACTACCCAGTGACCGCCGTTGTACGGTGTAAAGAATACATCGGGAGCGTCGTCATGGAGTGTTTCTAAGCTGGTGTGAACCTCGGCGTTAACTCTGGCGTCACCGTGGTAGTCGTAATCAAATACAAGATGCGGTGGTATGTGGTCTGGAATGCTTACTTTGCTATGCATGACGATAATCCCTCTCAAGTCGTGGCTTGAGTATATTCAATTATTTTGGGTCTAGATGGCGTCGTCGGATACGACGAGGCCTTGCTGTCAGTCAGTCTAGTCGCGCTGATGCGGCAAGCAATATGGGCACTTAGCAGCATCGTTCAAATCATATTATCTATCGTTATTAGTTTTGTAAAGGCTTTGTAAGCGCACTTGAATATACACTTAAAACTATTGACATTAGATAAATGCTCTTTTAGTCTGGATGCATAATGAGTAATCGGCATTTTTACGATGCTTGTGAGTTCACCCCGCTGTTTTAAAGCTAAGTTTAATGCAGCTTTGGGCTGGGATTAGCTTGGCCGCATACGAATAAGAGAGGAATGATTATGGAGCAGAGCAGCAAAGTGGCAGAGAAGGTTCCCCTAGGTCTGACGGCCAGTCAGTGGGATGCTATTTCAAAATTGCGTGCGCCAGAAGATGCTCACATACCGACTACAGAAGCGAGTCGACCGACCTCTGTTTATTTAAGTGAGGCGCGCTTTGAGGCAGAAATGCGCGATCTCTTTAAAAAGGTGCCTGTGGTCGCCGCTCCTTCGGCGTATTTGCCCGAGCCGGGCATGTCGTTGCCGCAGGACTGCTACGGTGTTCCGCTGCTGCTAACCCGCGACCGCAATGGCGTTGCCCACGCATTTATCAATGCCTGTCGGCACCGTGGCTCAAAATTAGTGGAAGGCGATAAGCCGGTAAAAGCGGGGCGGGTGTCTTGCCCATACCATGCATGGACCTACGGTATGGATGGCGCTTTGGTGGGTATTCCCCGTCAAGAAACTTTTCCTAGCGCCAAGAAGTGCGATTTAGGCTTGGTCAGCTTAACCTGTTATGAATCAGGTGGTTTTATTTGGGTAGGGCTTGATCCCGATTATGCGCCTGAACAAATTGAGGGAACCGATCAAGTCGCTGAAGATTTGGAATCATTTGGGTTAGATAAAATGCACGTCTACGGGCGTCGCCTTTACGATTTAAAAACCAATTGGAAGTTTGTGATGGAGCCATTCTTAGAGGCATATCACATACAAAGATTACACGCGAACTCCATCGCCAGCATGTTTGTGGATGTGCCGAGTGTGTATACCCATCTTGGCGATCACCAGCGCCAAACCTCGGGTAAGGCGAACTTTAAGCCAGAGATGCTGCAAGAGGAGGTGGACAACCTTCACAAATTTGTTACCCACGCCTATTTGGTATTCCCAAATACCGTGGTCATCACCAGTCCGTATTATTTCAGCGTTATGATTTTAATGCCGCGCGCGAAGGATCGTACCGTAGTCGATTATTACATGTTGGTAAAAGGCCCTGCAGATAGTGAAAAAGCAGAAGCGTTGTATGCGAAGTCCTTTGCGCTTATTGATGAAGTCTTTGGTGGCGAAGATTTTAGGGCGGCGGAATTGCAACAAGAAGGCATGAACTCTGGCGCGATTAAAGAGGTGTTTTTTGGCGGTCTTGAAGAAATGATTGGGCCGTTCCACGACTCTATCGAATCGTATTTGGCGCCAGAAGATCGCTAGACGCCGACAATTATCGCGGTAATAAAAACACCAAGTTCCGCTGCGGCTAAAAGATGACCGCTGCGGATTCTGAGCAAGTTCAGTGGCTTGTGGGGACAATAATAAATGAATAGCTTTGACTATATTGTGGTTGGCGCAGGCGCTGCTGGTTGTGTACTGGCTAACCGACTTTCGGAAAATCCAAAGAATAGCGTTTTGCTGTTAGAGGCGGGTGGCGAAGATAGCCACCCGCTTGTGCATATGCCTAAGGGTTTGGGCAAGTTGATGACTGATCCAAATCATATTTGGGCGTATCCGGCTGACCCCGAGGCAGGCAATGGTTTCAAAGAAGAAGTGTGGGCGCGCGGCAAAGTGATGGGCGGTTCTAGCTCAATGAACGGCCTAATGTATGTTCGCGGCCAACCCTCTGATTTTAACGAAATTGCTGCGCAATCAAGCGAAGATTGGTCTTGGGAGCATATTGGCGCAGCCTATAAAGCCCTGGAGTGTCACGAGTTGGGTGAGGGCGAAACCAGAGGTGGCAAAGGCCCGCAAAAAGTCAGTTTAGCTAATCGTCGCAACCGTTTGACCGAGGCGATGATTGATGCTGCTGCGGCAATGGGTTTGCCGCGGGTTGAAGACGTTAATGCACCAACTGACGCCGAGTGTGTTGGTTACGCCTCGCGCACAATCTGGGATGGAAAGCGCCAGAGCGCATCAAAGGCGTTTATCGATCCGGTTAGAGATCGCCCCAATTTAACGATTGTGACAAAAGCCTTGGTAGACAAGGTGCAGTTTGAAGGCAAACGCGCAGTGAGTGTTGATGCGCTGGTCGGAAAAGGCGCAGAGAAACGCAGTTACTCTGCAAACAAAGAAATTATTATTGCCGGTGGCGCTATGGCGTCGCCGGGTATTTTGCAGCGCTCCGGTGTTGGCCCTGCAGATTTATTGAATAGCTTGAATATTCCGGTGGTTCACAACAGCCCTGAAGTTGGCAAAAACTTACTTGAACATCGGGGCATTATTGCTCAATGGAAACTAAATCAGCCCCTATCTGAAAACGTCGAATACAGCGGCTGGCGTTTGCTTAAAAACGTTTTTCAGTACTTTATAAAGAAGACTGGCCCGATGTCTTCTGGTGCCTATGAAGTGGGTGCGTGGTTTAAATCTAGCAAGTCAGTCCCTCGGCCTGATATTCAGTTTCTCGTTGCGCCCTTTAGTTTTGATTTCGAAACCAACCGCGAAAAATTAGAAACCTTTCCCGGTATGGGGATCGTCGGTTATCCGCTGCGCCCAACGTCAAAAGGGGAGATACATATCAATAGCCGTGACCCAAATGCGATGCCGAGTTTGAAGCCGAACTATCGCAGTACCGAGGAAGATCGCGCTTTAATGATAGAAACAGTGAATATTGCGCGTCGCTATGCTGCTCAGCAGCCCTTGAAAGAATTAATCGCCGAAGAAACCTATCCGGGGCCGCAGTGTGTCTCTGACGACGACATTATCGCCGCATACGACCGCTACGGTAGCTGTGGTTATCATGCGGTGGGTAGTTGCCGTATGGGGCAGGATGCAGATTCGGTGGTTGACCCAGCGTTACGGGTAAGAGGCGTGTCTGGTCTGCGGGTGATGGACACATCGATTATGCCGCAAATACCGTCGGGCAATACCAACGGACCGACCATGGCAATGGCGTGGCGCGCGGCGGATATTATTTTGCGCGATGCTTAAAGCCGGCGGTTCGCAAAGATATTTTGACATTATTTGGTTTTATTAGCGGAACAAGATTTTATGGATTTCTCTTTCACCGAAGAACAAAACCTCATCCGCCAAAGTCTGCAAAGTTATTTGCAAGCTAATTACCAATTTGAAGCGCGCCGCCAAGCGAGTTTGGCCGATGGCTGGCGTCCCGACATTTGGAAGGCTTTTGCAGAGGACTTAGGAATTACCGCGATGACCTTGCCAGAGCGAGTTGGCGGTATGGGTATGGATGCCGTAAGCACCATGCTGGTTATGGAAGAGTTCGGACGCAGTTTGGTATTAGAGCCATATCTGGAAACCGTCGTTATTTGTGGTGGCATATTGGCACGTGCTGGTGGCGCTACCGCCGACGAGATGCTTGCCAATATTGCTGCTGGTGACCGGATTGTGGCATTTGCATGGGGTGAACCTAATGCGCGCTACGATTTTAAATCGCTTGCGAGCACTGCTACTGCCAATGGTAAGGGTTGGCTGCTAAACGGCAAAAAATCGGTGGTGATGGCGGCGCCGTGGGCCTCCCATTTATTAGTGACGGCGCGCACCAGCGGCAAGCCCGGCGATAGCAGTGGTATTTCTTTATTTTTGCTCGATAAAGCTAGCAGCGGCATTCGCATGAGTGAGTACCCCACAATTGATGGTCGGCGTGCTGCGGATGTTGAATTTAATAATGTGCAAATAGGTGCCGAGGCGCTTATCGGCGAGGTCGGAGAAGCGCTAGCTAACATAGAGCAAGCCGGCGATGAAGCAATCGCGGCACTCTCTGCAGAGTCGGTAGGGTTGATGTCGGTGCTGCATGAAGACACGGTTGCCTACACCAAGCAGCGTAAACAATTTGGTCAGCCAATATCAAATTTTCAGGCCCTACAGCATCGTATGGTCGACATGTATATGGAAATCGAAATGGCTCGTTCGGCGGCCTATTTGGTGACCTTGAATTTATCTTCTTCAGTAAATGAGCGAGCTGTTGCTGCCTCTGCTGCCAAAGTTACCATCAGTAAAGCCTGCCGTTTTGTTGGTCAAAATGCGGTACAGCTTCACGGCGGTATGGGCATGACTGACGAGCTGGCGATAAGTCACTACTTTAAGCGCGCGACGCTTATTGAATCAGAATTTGGCAGTGCAGATTATCACCTTATGCGCCACGCGGCTTTGCGCGCGAGCTAATTTCAGGCCATACAATAATTGGGGAGTATAAAAATATGATGGCGGCAAATAGTCCAGAATCGCTAGGCGACATTTTGCGTATTCAGCGCGAAAGTTTTATGCAGGAGGGAGACGCGAGTATTCAGACGCGTATAGATCGTGTTGAACGCTGTGTGGACTTTTTAATCGATAATCAAGATGCCATTGTTGAAGCCACTAAAAAGGATTGGATCCACAAGCCAGATTCTTTTATTAAAGCGGTAGAAATTATTCCCGTTATCAATCACGCTAAATCAATAAAAAAGAATTTAAAAAACTGGATGAAGGATGAGGTTCGTAAACCGGATTTTCCCTTTAACCTTATGGGTGCGAAAACCTATATAAAATATCAAGCTCTCGGTGTGGTCGGTGTTATGGTGCCCTGGAACGGGCCCTTGGCAATGGCGATAGTTGCCAGTATGGATGCCTTTTGTGCCGGGAATCGGGTAATGGTTAAGGTGTCGGAGTTTTCGCCCCACGCTGCCGACTTGCTGGCGACGAAACTGCCTGAATATTTTGATGTGAGTGAGTTGGCGATTGTTACCGGTGAAGTTGAGGTTTCCCGCGCATTTGCTGAACTTCCCTTTAATCATTTGATGTATACCGGCAGTGCCGGTACCGCTAAACATATTATGGCTGCAGCCGCGCGCAATTTAGTGCCGGTCACGCTGGAGTTGGGTGGTAAGTCTCCGGTGATTATTGGTGCCGGTGCTGACATCGCCTATACCGCATCGAGAACCATGAGTGGTCGTCTCATTAACTCTGGGCAGGGCTGTATTACCCCTGATTATGTTTTGCTTCCCGACGCGCAGCTCGATGAGTTTATTGAGCAGGCTAAGGCTGCGGTGACTAAAATGTACCCGCTAGACAAGGCTGCGGCAGATTATGCATCGATCGCCACCGATGCTCATTACAAGCGCATGCATGAGCTAATAGCTGATGCACAAGCCAAGTCCTGTAATATTATTACAGTTGATGTGGGCGCCACCGATGCGCGCCGTCAATTTACGCCCGCGATTGTAGTGGATCCACCGGAGGATAGCCGCCTAATGCAGGAGGAAATCTTCGGGCCGATTTTGGTTATTAAAACCTATAAAACATTCCAAGACGCTGTTGATTACGTCAACAAGGGCGAGTGCCCGTTGGCGCTATATTTTTTCGGTGATAATGAGCAAGAAAAAGCAACGATCCTAAGTCAAACCAGTTCTGGTGGATTAGCGATTAACGAAGTCATGATGCAGCTTATGATGTCTGATCTTCCCTTTGGTGGTGTAGGACATAGTGGCATGGGCAGTTACTGGGGTGGCGGCGCTGGCTTTAAACGATTTTCACACGCCAAATCAGTTTTTGAACAAGGTTGGTATAAAAAGCTCGGCGCGATGATGGATCCGCCGTACGGAAACACCATTGATAAAATGCTGAAAATGCAGCTAAAGAAAACCCGCTAGTAAAAGCGCTATTTTTATATTTTTTTTATACGCTGCACAAAGGGGTGTTAAAGCCCCAGTGCAGCCTTCGCTAAAATATTTCTTTGGATTTCATTCGAACCTGCATAAATACTACCTGCTCGCTCATTAAAGTAGCGCAGCGGAGCCAGTGCTGCGTCGAGGGGGCCTTCTAAGCCCGATTCTTGATGGGGGTAAATAGTTGCACCGCCGGGGGCGCAGGCTTGGGGCTGGTAGCTATTGCCATAGCCCGCGCTAGCTTCCAAGGCGACCTCGCTTACCAATTGTTGCAATTCAGTGCCCAGAATTTTCATTACCGACGCCGATGTTCCTGGTGAGCCGCCGGCAGATATAGCCGACATCGTTCGTAATTCATACATTTCTAAGGTGGCAGCTTTTATCTCTGCTTGGGCTAGTTTAGCGGCAAAGAGTGGGTCGTCGATAAGGCGCGGGCAGCTATCGCCGGGAACGGTCGCGGCAAATTCACGTATTTCCTCTAAGCGAATTTGCATGAGCGGCGCATACGCTGCGCCACCGCGCTCAAATTCGAGCAGGTATTTGGCCACGGTCCAACCTTCATCGACCTTACCAATAACATTGGTTTTTGGTACGCGTACATCTTGGAAAAATACTTCGTTTTGAATGTGCTCACCGGTGAGTGAAATAATCGGTTTCACTTCAATGCCGGGGGTGTTCATGTCGATCACTAAAAATGTAATGCCTAGCTGAGGTTTACTTGCTTTGGTGGTGCGTACTAGGCAAAAAATCCAGTTAGCTTCATCGGCGTGGGTGGTCCATATTTTTGAACCATTGCAAATAAAATGATCGCCGTCGTCTATTGCAGGCATTTGCAATGAGGCCAGGTCTGAGCCGGAACCGGGTTCCGAGTAACCCTGACACCAAAAGTGTTCGCCGCTAAGCATACGGGGGAGGAAGAAGTCTTTTTGTTCAGGGGTGCCGAAGCAAATAATGGCGGGTGCACACATCTGTATGCCCATTGGCGATAATGGTGGTGCGCCGGCAAGTGCGCGCTCGCGGGCGAAAATATAATGCTGTGCAACCGTCCAGTCGCAACCGCCGTATTCCACAGGCCAAGAGGGGGCGGCCCAGCCCTTGGCGACTAATTTGTGCTGCCATTTCATCGACAGTTCATGGTCTGAATACACGCTGGTCATTAATTTTCCAGCGGCTCGAATGTCCTCACTTAATTCCAGTTTGAAGAAATCGCGCACTTCGTCGCGGAATTTTAGTTCGTCGGCGGTCCATTCAATATTCATTGCTGAGTCCTGCGTTGTATCGTTTAGTGAGTCAATTTGCCGAGCGTGACATGACGTAGTTGTTGACGGCAGCTATTAATCTAATTAGATTAGATTATCTTGTTGTGCGCTGCAAGACTTGGTTTTACTCAGTTTTAATCTACCTTGTAATTACTCATATTGGTGGAGCTTACTGAGAAAATTGGCGTTGGAGGATAATCTTGGCGCGCGTAAAAGAGCTATATTGAAGGCGTGATATTTCCCCCTGCAGTATTTTCGGGTGAATGGCCGTCTTTAGTCATAAATATAAAGAATATAACCAAGGGTTGGCCCGTTGGAGGAAGTCGTGAGCAGTACGCTAATAGACATTTTTAAGTGGTGGGCAGTTGATCGTAAAGACACTGCCGCAATTGTCACTGCAAAGGATCAAATCACATACAGTGAGCTTAACTGCTGGGCCGAGGCGATTGCGGACTGGCTTATAGCTGAAGGTTTACAGCGCGGCGAGCGCGTTACGATTTTGGCCACCAACAGCATGGAATGGATAGTGCTGTCGCAGGCGGTGATGTTGTCTGGCGGTATTTTGGCGCCGGTGAATCCCCGTTTTACGGTAAGCGAAGTCGCCTATATGGTTGGTGAACGCTACCAGTCGAAGTTTATTTTTCACGACGCCGCACGCGCCGAGCTGGCGAATGCTACGCAGGCCAAAGTGGAAGGCTGCACGGTGTTTGATATCAGTGTGATTGATCAATTTAGAAACGGGGCCAGCGCTAATAGCGCTCCGCGTCCGGAAATTGGTCTCGATGACGAAGTCGTTATTATTCCAACCAGTGGATCAACTGGGCACCCCAAGGGCGTGGTGTATTCCCATCGCACCTTAAGTTCCTATGTGTCGGAAACCGCCATTGCCGAACCATACTCAATTGATAAGGCAAAAGTGCTGTTGTTTGGCCCGCTGTGCACCTCTGCGGGTTACGTGGTTACAACGCAATATTTGGCTTACGGCGGCACGATCTTTGTTGAAGAGGCTTTTGAGCCGCTGCGCGCTATTCAAATGATTCAGGAGCACGGTATTACCGTAATGATGGGCGCGCCTATATTCTTCGAGCGGATGGCGGCCAGCGAGAGTTTTGCGGCGGCGGATCTTGCTAGCTTGCGTTACTGTCTGGTTGGCGGCGCGAGGGTTTCTAATCAATTGCTAGACACGTGGTTGGAGAAGGGCGTTACGCTACGTCAGCTCTACGGCCAGACAGAAGCGGGAGGGCAGGCGACAGTCAACTCAAGGTCTGCGGCACTCAGCGATCCAGAAAAATGTGGTCGTGGCTCAGCGTTTACGCGGATTGCTATTGTGGACGATAAAGGCGAATTCTGCGGGCCAAATACGCCAGGTGAAATCGTGATTAAAGGGGCGGGCATAATGACCCGCTACTGGAACGATCCAGAGGCGACAGCGAAGACGCTGGTGAATGGATGGCTGCACACCGGCGATTTGGGCATGGTAGATGAGAATGGTCTGCTCACCATGTTAGATCGCCTCAAGGATATTATTATCTCTGGCGGTATAAATATTTCAGCTGCGGAGTTGGAGCGCGTTATTTCTGAGATAGACGGCGTGAATGAGGTGGCGGTCATTGCAGCTAAAGACGACGGCTTTGGTGAAACCCCGCTAGCGATTATTTATGGCCGCGACGATCTCACCATTGAGACTGTTATTCAGCACTGCAATACCCATTTGAGCGCATTTAAAGTTCCGCGTTATGTGGTCTTGGAAGGCGAGGCATTGCCCCGTTTGGCAACGGGCAAAATCGCGAAACCCGCACTGCGGGTTAAATACGCCAATGCCCACGTGGAATTAAGTAAAGTGCGTTAAAGCAAATTTGTGGACGATTTTATTTCGCCGACAAGTGATCATGTCGGCTATTTTTTTATGAGGTTGATATGAGTCAGTTACGAGCCACACCCTATACGATGACGATCAACGGCAAAGGTGTTGCCGGCGTAGAGACAATGGGTGTGGTAAATCCTGCATCCGGTGAGGTGTTTGCGCAGGCGCCGGTTGCGGGGGCTGCTGAGCTTGATATGGCGGTTAGCGCGGCGGCGGCTGCGTTTCCGAAATGGCGTGCAACACCGCACAAAGAGCGCGCAGCGGCGGCAATAAATGCAGCAAAAGTAATTGCTGCACACGCCGACGAATTAGCTGAAATATTTACCCTGGAACAGGGGCGTCCTCTTAAATTTGCTAAGGAAGAAATACTGGGTGCCAGCCATTGGCTAATGAGCATGGCCAAGTTCGACATACCCGTGGATATCACTGAAGACTCTGAAACCCGTCGAGTAGAGGTGCATCACGAACCCCTGGGTGTGGTGTGTGCAATTGTGCCGTGGAATTTCCCAGTATTATTAGCGTTCTGGAAAATTTCCCACGCCTTGCTTACTGGTAATGTGATGGTATTAAAACCATCTCCGTATACGCCACTGGCGATGTTGAAAATTGGCGAAATTCTGCGCGATGTATTTCCGGCGGGGGTGCTGAATATTATTACTGGCGGCGATGCTCTCGGGCCTTTAATGACTGCGCATCCCGGTTTTGCAAAAATATCGTTTACTGGTTCAACCGCAACCGGTAAACGTATTATGGCTTCGGCGGCACAAGATCTTAAGCGTCTAACACTGGAATTAGGTGGCAATGATGCGGCAATCATTCTTCCAGATGTCGATGTCGACAAGGTCGCCCAGGAATTATTCATGGGGGCGTTCTATAACACTGCGCAGATTTGTATCGCGACCAAGCGCATGTATGTTCACGATGATATATACGATGCGCTGCGGGATAAGCTACATGGCCTAGCCAAATTCTTAAAAGTAGGAGATGGTATGGAGCCCGATACAGTATTTGGTCCAGTGCAAAACAAACCCCAGTATTTGCGTGTCAAAGCCCTGATGGACGAGGCGCGGGCAGACGGATTGACCTTGTTAGAGGGGCGCGCGGTACCCCAAGGTAGTGGCTATTTTTTACCCTTAACTTTGGTTGATAATCCGCCAGAAGATTCACGAGTCGTAACTGAAGAGGCATTTGGGCCGATATTACCCTTGCTGCGATACAGCGATTTAGATGAGGTTATTGAGCGGGCGAATAACAGCGAATACGGTTTAGCTGGTGCGGTGTGGTCGTCAGATATTGATAAAGCTTTGGCGGTGGCAAAGCGCCTTGATACCGGCACGGTGTGGATTAATCAAAATTTGCAATCGACACCAGTGACACCTTTGGGCGGTCACAAACAGTCTGGCTTTGGTGTAGAAAATGGCATGGCGGGGCTGATGGAATTTACTCAGCCGAAAGCAATTTATATTCCGAAAAAAGCGGCAAAATAATACGGAGCAGACAATGCGCCAAAGCAGATTAGTGAAATGAATTTGCAATTAAGCGCTAGCGAAAGCGCATTTCAACAGGAGGTACGCCAATTTTTTGAGTGCGATTATCCCCAGCATATTTTAGAAAAAGTGCGTCGGGGGGATCGCCTCAGCCGCGAAGATCACTGCGTATCGCAGGCGGCTTTGCAGTCAAAGCAATGGTTGGGTATCGCTTGGCCAAAAACGCACGGTGGGCCAGGTTGGACGGAAATTCAGCGCTATATTTTTGAGTCTGAATTAGAGCGTATCGGCGCGCCGAATATTATTCCGATGGCCGTCATATACGTCGGACCGATTATTGTCGAATTTGGCGGCGCTGAACAAAAACAGCGTTGGTTGCCAGATATATTGTCATCCAAGAGTATGTGGGCCCAAGGATATTCAGAGCCGGAATCAGGCTCTGATCTCGCCAGTTTGGGTATGCGGGCGGATCGTGACGGCGACGAATATATTCTTAATGGCAATAAAGTTTGGACAACATTAGGCCACTGGGCTGATTGGATTTTTTGTTTAGTACGCTCGTCTAAAGGTGAACGTAAGCAAGAAGGGATTTCATTTGTTTGCGTAGATATGCATTCCGAAGGTATTGAAGTTCATCCCATTATTACTATGAACGGTGCTTGGGAGCTGAATCGTATTAGCTTTGAAAACGTACGTGTTCCCGTTGCCAATCGCATTGGCGAAGAAGGACAGGGTTGGCATTACGCAAATGTATTACTGAGTACCGAGCGTCTTTCTTACGCGCATATTGGTCGTAAAAAGGCGGACCTTGCTAAATTGCGAAAACTGGCATCAGACGTGTCGGGTGATAGGGCCGAGAAGTTAATAGATGATCCTTTGTTTGCTGCTCAGCTAGCGGCGCTAGAGATCGAGCTAGCCGCCTTGGAAGTGTCGGTGTTACGGGCTTTGGTGGGGGAGTTGGCTCCCGCTGCGATGTCGTCCTTAAAAATTCAATGCACGGAATGCGCTCAGCGTATAACCGAGTTATTTATGTTGTTAAGTGCGAGACATGGCTTGGCGTTTCCAGACATGAATTTGCCGAATTGGCAGCAGTCGCTCTTGAGTACACCTAGCTACGGTAGCCTCTCTGCAGACGCATATTTGTTTGAGCGAGCTCAAACTATTTATGGCGGTACCAGCGAAATTCAGCGCACCATTATTTGGAAGTCTTTAAGTCGCTAGTTTTAGCTATGACTCAGATGATTTTTAAAATCTGAGGATACAAAAAAGGCGCCACTTTGAGGGCGCCTTTTTTGTATTCGACGTTTGAGATTTAGAACGAGGCTAAAAACCGGCGAAGCGTTTCAACAAACATGCCTTCTTCATCAAGGGTATTTGCTTGCATTGCGATATCGAGATGGGGGTAGTCTTCTGCGTCAAACTCTGGCATCGGTTGAGTACCTGTTGCGCGACTCATTGCACCGAGTAAAGCCGACCCAAAGGTAAGTTTCTCTACTCCCTCAATCACTAATAGCTGCAGCTCTGGCGGCACATCAAATTTATGGCTCCAATGGTCGTAGGGCTTTAGCATGAGATGGCGAGGGAAAAATTGCAGCATCAGTGGTGCGGCCCGAGGATGGCGAAGAATCGAGCGGCGGGTGGCGATAGCAAGTTCGATCTGGGCCTCGCGCCAATCGGCATCAATATGCGGCTTGTTTGATGAGGCGTCGATCAAGATAATTCTGGCCACTTCAGCAAGCATTTCCGCCTTATTTTTGAAGTGGTAATACAGCGAAGGCGCCTTTACGCCAAGTTCCTTGGCAACCAGTTGTAGACTCATGCCGTCTACCCCAAGCTTATCAATAACGGTCAGTGCAGCCCGCGCCGCGAGCTCCTTCGAAATAATTGGTTTGGATGGTCTGCCCAAGGGTATTCCTTAATGGTTAAACTAGCAGTAAAGACTACTCTGCTGGGATGAACGGAATGAGATTGTCTAGTGTGGCGTAAATTGTAACAAATGACTACGTGATATCGAAATGAGAGTTGCCTATACGGGGCATTGAGGTGCTAATTCAGATTAATAAGGCAAATCTTGATATCCTTCCCCGCCAGCTAATTATTGGAAATCCTCACAATATTCCCATCATGATCTATCAAGTAAGTTTGTCATGCTGACAGAAGAGCAGCGCATAGTCGCCAGTCATACTCGTGGCCACGCAAGGGTGACCGCAGTTGCCGGCGCGGGTAAGACCACGACGATGGTGCGTTACGTGCTCGAGCGCCTCAAGGCCGGCATGGACCCGCGCTTAGTGCGTGTAGTCATGTTTAATAAAGCGGCGCAGGAGGATTTTAGCCATAAATTACTAGGTGTCGCCGGTACGGCGATGGGCTTGCCGCCGGTAAGAACCTTTCACGCAATGGGCCGAAATTTAGCATTGGCCTTGGCAAAGGAAGGGCATTTGCCGGCTTTTGATCCCACTCCACTAGGAGACGCACAGGCAGCTCTTGAAATGTTGCGGGCCTTGCAGGCGTCGGCGGGTACCTCTGCCCAGCGTGAGGCCATTCGCGATGAGCAGCAGCAGTGGTTGGATGCCTTTGCGGGCTTTGTCGATTTGGCTAAATCTAGTTTGCAAACGCCAGAAACTACTTTCTATGCCGCTTACTATCCAGATCAATATCAATTGTTTATTGAAGCCTTTGCGCGATTTGAACAGTGGCGGAAGGCCGCTGGCAGGGTGACCTTCTCTGACTATCTTTATGACCCCTGTATGATGATTGCGGCCAAGCCCGACTTGGCAGATTTTCTCGCAAATCGCGTCGAGTTATTTGTTGTTGATGAATTCCAAGATATAAATGATATCCAGTTTTTTCTTTTAAAAACCCTCGCCGGTGATCGTGCCCGCTTACATGTGGTGGGTGATAGCGATCAGTGTATTTATGAATTTCGCGGTGCTCGCCCCGAGTATATGCTCGAACACTTTGGTGCGAGTTATCCCCATATTAATTATCAAATGTCGCGTACCTTCCGTTACGGCCACTGTTTGGCTTTAGCGGCGGCCCACCTGATTTCACATAATCAACGCCGCGAGCCGGTATTGTGTATCAGCGCTGAGAATGCCCCGACCACCAAAATAGAATTGCGCGCTCAATCCGCAGACGGCTTGTGCTTAGCGGAGGTGTGCTTAGCAGAGCACGCAGCGGGTCGGCCTTTTCGAGATATGGTGTTTTTATGTCGGACCTGGGCGCAGGCGGCGCCGGTGGAATTAGTACTGTTGCAGCGTGGCATACCCAATCGCATTAGCGGTGGTAGTCGGGTATTGGAGCGCAGAGAGACCAAGGTATTGATTGTCTTGTTGCGGATAATGGCGGGGCGTTTTTATGAGCAATCTTCATCTGATTGCGAGCAGCAATTATTCGATTGTTTGCGATTCTGCGAACTCAAAATTAAGCATGAGGACCTGCGTGGCTATGCGCGGCGCATTCTCAGCGACGGCATCGGCTTTAATGCGCTGCGGATGTCTGCACAGGGCTTGACGGTATATCAGGAGCAGCGATTATCGCGGGTGGCGGCTGCGCTTGAGGGTGTTGAAAAATCCCGCCTTGCCGGCAATGGATTGGCCACCTTTTTAGCCGATTTAGATTTGTTGAAATCGATTCGTGAAAACGCCTTAAATAGTGAAGACGGGGAAAACCGAGCGGCAACGATTAGTGCATTTGTGAGCTTTGTCGCTATGCAGCAAGATCAGACGCCGGCGGCGATTATCGACATGGTCGAGGGCTTAGGTTTTGGCGGCGCGGAGTCGAATGCCAAGACCAGTCAATTAGCCACCGATGCGGTAACGATTACCACCATGCATCGCAGTAAAGGTTTGGAATGGCCGGTGGTTATTTTGCCAAATTTGAGCGCATATTATATGCCTTACCAAGCGGGGAAAAGGCGACGCCCCGACGCTGAACAGCAGGAATCTGAACGGCGCTTGATGTATGTTGCCATGACCCGCGCAATTGACGCGCTGTATTTATTTTCGCCAAATTTGGATTGCATAAACGGCTTTAACGGCGGCGTGCGGCCTGAATTAAATGTACTGCCAAGTCCATTTTTACAGGAAATGAATCTCACCCAATCAATTCGGCTGGGCAATTCTTTGGCAGCAGGCGCTATTGAGTCTGATATCGGTCTCGGCGACATCGCTAGGCGCTATCTTAGCGCTTTGGAAATCGACGGTGATTTTGCCACTGATATCCCTTGGCAGAAGAAATACGATCTAGGTGTAGGGTTTGTGCACAAACTTCATGGTCGCGGTCGAATCGTCGGGGTCGATGAGTACGGCGTGGTGGTCCAGTTTAACGGCAAGCAGGTGTATTTTTCGTCTTTAGTGCTTGATGAAGCGCTGAGTGTTATTGATCTACCTCCAGACGATGTGTTGCCGGCATTGCAGGAGTTGGGTGGGTTCGCGGCGGGTGATATTTTGGCGCACAGTAAATTTGGTCGCGGCGTGGTCACAGATATTGATTCGCGATTTATCCATATTCGGTTTCGTGATGGCAGTAAAACTTTTCGGCGAGATTTGTTTCGCGCTACACGTATCGCCGCCAATAAATAGTAGTGGCGGTGTTGTTGCGGGACGAACCTAATAGCGAATACAGAGTCTGATAAACACAGCGCTAATGTGGCGAACATTCATCTGGAGGTGAATATGAGCACGATAATAAAACCTAATCTTCTGATATTGATGGCTTTTTCTTTGCTGGCGTGTGGCGGTGTAAAAGAGGATGCCAAGGGTCTAGACGAACGCTTGGCTGACTACGGCTTTCGTCCAGGTGAAAATATTGATCAAATTCAATCGTATCGAATCAGCGACTGGACGTATTTAGACAATCGGCATTTTATGTTTAGCAATGGTATTTCTGAGCATTACCTAATTAGCTTAAAAAACCGCTGTGATCAGCTGCGTAGTACTGAAGCATTAGTGTTTAAAACCCGAACCAATACGCTTACCAAATTTGATGAGATTATTGTGCCAGAAGCGGGCGTGTCTAAACGTTGCAGTATTGAATCAATTTCTAAGCTGGATCGCGCTGAATAATCTGCGCGATACAAACTTAGTCTTAGCTCGGTAGTTGTAGATCGGCAAAACTACCGACACACTGATGCTGCGGGTCTGAAACCAGAGCGGCGGTGTCGCGTTGTACCCACGCGGTATGCATGCCGACTTCTGCTGCTGCATCCACTTCTTCGCGAATATCTGACAAAAACAGAATGTTTTCCGCCGCTAGGTTTATAGCCTTTTGTATTAAGCTGTAGGACGCGGCCTCGCGTTTGGGGCCGGTGGTGGTGTCGAAGTAATCTTTAAATAAATATTGAAGATCGCCACCTTCATTAAATCCAAAAAATAACTTCTGGGCGTGAATAGAGCCAGATGAATACACATATAACGCGATGCCCTGCTTATGCCACTCTGTTAGTGCATCAAGCGCGTCTGGATAAATGTGGGCTTGGTAGTCGCCGTTGCGGTAGCCGTGATCCCAAATGAGTCCCTGTAGCGCTTTTAGCGCGGTGACTTTTTTGTCCTCGGCGATCCACTCGAGTAACTGCTGAATTAATTGCTCGGTATTGTCGATGTCGAGTTTAGCTTGGTCTGCGACTTCATTTAAGGCGGCTTCAACGGCGTCGTCACCGCGATGCTGACGAACAAACTCAGGCAGATTTTTTGCGGCATAGGGGAAGAGCACCTGATGCACAAATTGAATCGAGCTAGTAGTGCCTTCGATGTCGGTAACGATAGCTTTGATCACAAAATATTCCTTTTAGGCTGAACTAGGCATCGAGCCGCGAATAGCGACTGGCGATGTCATCGCCCGTGTAGTTTGCAATCCAGCCGTCGGGATTATTGAAGAAACGAATCGCGACTAGGTCGGGTTGTGGCCCAAGGTCAAACCAATGGGTGGTATTGGCAGGTACGCTTAATAGGTCGCCTTTCTCGCACCAAACTTCAAAGACTTTGTCGCCAATGTGCAGGGCGAACAATCCTTGGCCCTGTACAAAAAAACGAACCTCGTCTTCGCTGTGGGTGTGTTCGTCTAAAAACTTTAGGCGCAGCGCGTCCTTTTGTGGATTGTCGCTGGCAATGCTGATGACATCGACGCTTTGATAACCCTGCTCCGCGATAAGTCGTTTTACGTCGTTATCGTAGGCGCGCAGCACAGCTTCTTGGCTGTCGCCGGCAACGATGTCGTTGCGGGTCTGCCATTGTTCAAAGCGAACACCTACCGCTTTGAGTTGCTCGCTAATTTGCTGTGGGTCGCGGCTGCTAGACAGCGCTTGTTTGGCATTGCCGTCTGAAAAAATAGTGAGTTGGCTCATGGCGTTACTCCTAGTGCGCAAGGCGCATCAGTTCTAATTCACATTCTATAAGAAAATCTAAGGCTTCAAGATTGCGCATACAGCTGTCGATATCTTTTCCCCAGCAATACACACCGTGGCCGCGAATTAGATAGGCGGGGCACGTCGGGTGAAGAGCTAAATAAGTGTCTACCTCGGCGGCGAGTGCGCTGATATCTTGGGTATTGTCGAAGATCGGAATATCGACGCGGGTGGCGTGGGTGTCAACGCCGTCAAAGGCTTTGAGAAGCTCATAGTCTTCTAAGTGGATGGCTTTTGTATTTGGCTTCGCTTTTGAAATTACCGTTACCTTGGGTGAATGGCAGTGCAAGACTGCAGCAATCTCGGGAAAGCGCGCGTACAGTTGGGTGTGCAGTTCGGTTTCGGCTGAGGGCTTGCCTTCACTAATTGGGTTGGCCTGTAAATCCACGGCAATGAAATCGGTGGGGCTTAGTCGGCCCTTGTGCTTACCCGAGGCGGTGACAATCGCGGAGGAGGCGTCGAGCCGTGCAGAAAAATTGCCACTGGTAGCGGGAACCCAACCACGTTGATATAAATCTTCGCCAGCGGCGGCGAGGGCAATGGCCTGTTGATAAAAATATTTACTATCAATCATGTGCTTACCTGCTATTTTTGCGCGGCCGCAAGGTGTGCGAGAACCTTGTCGCGATTTGGCTGATGAATAATGCCGTGTTCAGTAACGATAGCATCGATGAGTTGCGCGGGTGTGACATCGAAGGCAGGGTTGCTTGTCACCACGCCCTCTGGAGCAATCCGCTTACCAAAGCTGTGGGTGATCTCCTCAGCTGGGCGTTGCTCAATGGGGATTTGTGGGCCGTCGATATTGGCGTCAAAGGTGCTGGTCGGCGCTGCGACCATGACTTTAGCGCCGTGGTGTTTGGCAATAATGGCGAGGTTGTAGGTGCCAATTTTATTGGCGGCATCGCCGTTGGCTGCCACGCGGTCTGCGCCAACAATAATCCAGCTTGGTTGGTGTTCGCGCATGATATGGGCGGCAGCGCCTTCGATGGCCAATGTGACGGGGATGCCGTCCTGCATTAGCTCCCAGCTTGTTAGTCTGGCACCCTGCAGCCAGGGGCGGGTTTCGCCAGCAAAAACACCGCGAATTTTAGCGTCGCGGTGGGCTGAGCGGATAACCCCTAAGGCGGTGCCGTAGCCACCGGTTGCGAGTGCGCCGGCGTTGCAGTGGGTGTACACAATGCTGTCGGCGGGAATTAAGCTAGCGCCAAAGTCGCCAATGCGCTGATTAATTTGAATATCTTCGGCATGGATTTGCACGGCGAGTTCGGTCAGCGCCTGCAGTAGCTTGCCGCCATTACCTTGTTCTTCAATCACGCGGTCGCAGCGGTCTAGTGCCCAGAATAAATTCACCGCGGTGGGGCGGGAGTTGGCTAGGGCTTCTCTTGCCGGTGCTAGGGCGCTGCACCATGCGGCGACACTGGCGGGTGTGTTGGTGATTTGCTGGGCTGCTAGCACCATGCCGTAAGCGGCGGTAATACCGATGGCGGGTGCGCCGCGAACCACCATCGCTCGGATGGCATCGGCAACCGCAAAGGGGTCTTGGTAGTGGAGGTATTCGCATTGCACAGGCAGAATACGCTGATCCAGCAATTGCAGTTGATTGTTTGACCAAATGATAGCGCTAGGAGTAGCCACTGATTACCTCCAGTTTTTGGGGCCGTAATTATAAGGCAGTGAGGGCTTTGCTCCTAGGTTTGTCGCCGCTAAGTTCCTGCTTGCGAAAGAAGATGACGCTGAGGTGGGCTTTGTATTTGTTTGAAAGGGGATTTGAATGTCGAATTATGTGCTGTGGTTGATTCTGGCTGCATTTATTATTGCTGTGTTAGCCGCTGTTGCAGGGAATTTGCTATGGCGTTTGCGTTTGCAAACACAGGCCGAGAAAGCGGCTTTACAGCAGGCAGAACAGGAGTCCTTGGCGGAACAAATTGATGCGCAGCAGGGTATAGAAGTTTTGGCGCGCTGTTATTTGGGAGGGCAAGTAGGTGGTAGTGAATTGGCCTTGCGTATTGCGGTATTAGCAGAGACCGCGAGACGAGATAGAAATTATCTAAAGGACACGGCGGTATTTAGTGAGATGGCCGCCGCGTTGGCCCACATTCCAACGCATCAGGCTTGGAAAAGTTTATCGGCCGAGCAGCGTGCAAAATACAGCACCGAAATGGCCTTGCTGGAAGGGAAGTACAGCGAGCAAATACGAGCGGCGGCCACAGCCATAGTAGAGTAGGCGCGGCGCTATTTTTTCTTGATTGGACGCTGCACCAAGCTACTTAAACCATCAACCATGTCTTGCTGGAATTGCAGTTGCGCTTCGAGCTGCTCCGGTAAGAGCGGGTCTACACCAAAGATGGATTTGTGCAGCGGCGCTAGGGTGACGTAGCCCAGTATCATGCAGTGGAAGGCCATTGCGGTGGGCACATTAATCCACTCTTTGTCGGGGTTGCTGGCGGGGTCACTGATGGTGGAAAAAAACTTTCGATACCAGCGGTCACTCAGTAGATCCAGCGTTTCATCTCTGGCGAGGGTGGCATGCTGAACAATTCTGGCGGTGTTGGGCTTGTTCGCCAGCAGCGACATTACTTGATGGATTTGCTGACGGGTTTCTGCAAAATCTGCGTCGGCAGCCATGCCGCGGGTAGCCTCTGCTAGGGGCTCAAACAAGCGCTGGCAGACCTGCTCGTAGATGTCGAGCTTATTGCTAAAGTGCTTGTAGATACCAGGGCTGCTAATGCCGACCAGCGCCGCAATTTCACTTACCGACGTGGCACCAAAACCTTGCTGGGCGAAGAGGTCTTCGGCGATATCAAGAATGCGCTCTTTGGTATTGCGGCGGTTAGCCATAGTGTTGTTCCTGTTTCTCTATTTTTGTCATTCTGTCGTTATTCATTTTTGCTCTGCTTTTTCGCTAGTGCGATCTTAGCATCCAAATTAATATTGAAGCGCTGATCACGCTGACAAGCAAGAGTGCCAAGGCCTGCCATCGGTAGCGGCGGCTGAGCGACTCGGGTTCTGAGCTGGCAATAATATAGGGTTGTCTGCGGCTGGGCGAATAGCTGATGGTGTGTACTGGGTTAATTGGCCCCGCCGCGCGCTGTTGGCGCTCTGCCTTACGTAATGCCTCGGCTCTTACTAGCTCCCATTCCTGCAGGTCAATTTCTCCATCGCCATTGCGGTCAAAGCGGTCAGTAAGTTTATCGTAATCTTGCTTCCATTCCGTAAGAATTTTAGTCATTTCAGCGTCGCGCACAGCGGTGGGGCTGGGTGGGTGACGGGTTTCAAAGAGACCAATGACATAAAGCAGGTCGTCGGCGCAGAGCAATTCTTCAGTATATCGATAACGTTGGCCAAATAGTCTAATGCCGCTTGTTTTACTGGGGTGACGCGAGTTGCCCTGCCAGCTTCGTTTGCGGATCGTGCTTACCTCGGCGCGATTGGGCATGACATAGCAGTCACCACTGCCGTCGTTAATGATAAACGCCTGCTCACTGGTTTTACTCTCAATACTTCGCCAGCTGCTGTTTTTGCCTGAGGACTCATAGCGTTCAATTTTGTAGCGATACCACAGACAGGGGGTTTGACTTAGCCCGCTTAACAACAATTGTTCGGGGCCGGCTTTGGCAAAGCCGACGAGTTCGACATAACCTTGATGGGCCGAGCGAATTTTAGAGGTGGGGGTGTCTTCAATGACCCTCGCGGTTTTCAGGCGGCTAATGCTACCTACCGCGCTGACGAGGGAGATGAGGGCGCAAATCGCTAGGGCAAAATAATCGGTTTCCATTTAGCTAAACAGTGATTTCACATCAACGTCGCTAAGCTCTTCTTTTTTGAATTGCAGTAAGTCAAAGGCTCCGAACTTAAACCAGCGGGCGATAATGACATCTGGAAACTGCTCTATGCGGACATTGTTATTGTTAACCGCCTCGTTGTAGACCTCGCGGCGGTCAGCGATGGCGTTTTCAAGTGCAGATATGCGCTCCTGCAATGTTGTGAAGGTGCGATCTGCTTTGAGTTCTGGGTAATTTTCTGCCAGCGCAAAGAGCTGTCCCATTGACGCCCGCAATCCGGTTTCGGCGGCACCTAGGGCCTTCATATCATGAGTCGATTGGGCATCTGCCACATGCTGTCTTGCGGCAATTACCTTGGTGAGGGTGTCTTGCTCGTGGCGCATATATTGTTTGCAGGTTTCTATAAGTTTGGGCAGTTCGTCGTGGCGCTGTTTTAACAGAACGTCAATATTGGCAAGGTGTTTGGCGACATTGTGTTTGAGGTTGACGAGGCCGTTGTAAAGCATCACGACATAGGCAATGGCGAAGACGAGGAGGCAGAGGCTAATAATTAATCCAATTTCCATGACAGAGTCCTTTTCCGTGTACTGTGCGGCGTCGTTAAAATACCTTGAGGCAGAGTAAAAAGCGAATTAGTCGGCTATGGCCGCCGTATCAAAGCGAATATGCATATTTTTGATGCCGTTAACGAAGTATGAGCGGGTATAGGCAATATTGTCTTGTAGGCGCGGATTGCGCAGCCGTGGAATGATCTCCTCGAACATAACTTGCAATTCTAGCCGCGCTAAATGGGAGCCAATACAAAAATGTTGGCCGATACCGAAGGAGCGAATTTGCTGGCCCAATTTGGGCATGCGCTCACTGCGGCGCACGTCAAAGCTCATGGCGTCATCACCGAATACGGCTTCTGAATGATTCACTGCGTGGTAGTGCAATATAATTTTGTCACCAGCTGCAATTTGCTGGCCGCCTAGTTCAATATCTTCCGTCGCGGTGCGGCGCATTTGAATAAACGCGGTGTTGTAACGCAGGATTTCGTCAATTGCGGCGGTAATTTTGTCGGGGTGTTGAACAAGGTATTCAAGTTGCTCGGGGTGTTCCATCAGCAAACGCATGCCATGGGAAATAACCGTTCGGGTAGACTCATTGCCGCCAACGAGGATAAGAATAAACATCCAAGCAAAGTCTTCTTCGGAAATAGCTTGCCCGTCTACCTCGGCGTCTAGCAGCGCACTGGTGATATTGTTCATGGGCGTTTCGCGATGCAAGGCAGCTAGTTTGAGGGCGTAATTAATACATTCACCGGCGGCAATTTGGCCGGCTTCCACGCTGACCGCCATATCGGGGTCGTCGGCAAACATCATGGTGTTAGTCCACTCAAAGAATTGTTTGCGATCTTCGATTGGCACGCCGAGCAATTCTAATATTGCGACTAGGGGGAGTTCTGCCGCGACCTCTTCGACGAATTCGCATTCGCCACGATCAACAACACGGTCGAGAATCCGTTTGGCATGGGCGCGAAACGCCGGCTCGTAGGAGTTTACCCGCTTGGGGGTGAAGGCTTCGCGGACGATTCGCCGCACTTTCTGATGGCGGGGTGGGTCCATATTGATAATGGTGTGACAGTGAATAAAGTCAACTTCGTCCTGCGGGAACTCCATGGGAAACGCGGTGCGTTTTGCAGAGGAAAATAAGCCTGGGTTTTTACTGACAAAATCGAGTTCTGCTTGGCCGACAACTGCCCAATAGGGGACGCTGGTAATAGGGTCGTCAATTTTAACCACCGACCCCTGTTGGCGTATGGCTTTGAGTGCCTCGTAGGGCATTCCCTGCGCATAGGTGTCTGGATTTAGTAGATTGGCGAAGGGGCATTGTGACATAGCTAGATAAACTCAGTAGTCAGGAGTGTTGCCGGCATGGGCTGTAATCACAGCCCAGATTATGGATCGCGATAAACTTAGTTTCTTGTCCAGTCGGGGGCGGGCAAGCCCATATTTTCTAAAAACACCGGATTAAATAGCTTGCTTTTATAGCGGTCGCCGTAATCGCATAGAATGGTCACAATGGTGTGGCCGGGGCCGAGTTTGCGAGCCAAACGAACTGCACCGGCAATATTAATGGCCGATGAGCCGCCTAAACATAGGCCTTCATGACGAAGAATATCGAATATATAAGGCAGTGCTTCGGCATCGCTAATTTCAAAGGCTTCGTCAACGGATGCGCGGCGCAAATTGTCGGTGACGAGGCTGATACCAATTCCCTCGGCAATGGAGCGACCTTCGCCGCGTAGCTCGCCATTGGTGAAGTAATTGTATAGCGAGGAGCCCATAGGGTCGGCAATGCCGATGGTCACGTCGGGTTTGTGTGCTTTGAGTGCGCGGCTTACTCCGGCGAGGGTGCCGCCGGTTCCCACTGCACAGATAAAGCCATCTATACTGCCGCCGGTTTGCTCCCAAATTTCTTGGCCGGTGGTGGTTTCGTGTATATCGCAATTGGCGACATTATCAAATTGGCGAGCCCATATTGCGCCATTTGGCTCGGTTTCGTTAAGGCTTTCAGCTAAACGGCGGGCGGTGTGAATATAGTGGTTGGGGTCGCTGTAGCTGGTGGCGGTAACTAGGCGCAGATCGGCGCCGTATAAATCGAGTAGTTCAATTTTTTCGCGGCTTTGGCTGTGAGGCATGACAACCACGCTGCGATAGCCCAGTGCATTAGCGATTAGCGTTAGGCCAATACCTGTATTCCCTGCGGTGCCTTCAACAATCGTCCCGCCGGGTTTTAATGTACCCTTTTTTTCGGCATCGCGAATAATGCCTAGCGCGGTGCGATCCTTTACGGAGCCGCCGGGATTGAGAAACTCTGCCTTACCAAGAATGGTGCAGCCGGTAAGCTCGGATACTTGCTTTAAGTGAAGCAAGGGAGTGTTGCCGATGAGGTCTGGCATTGATTTAGCACTGGGCAAAAGCATGTTTTTCTCCGTATTTTTCAGTCTTAATGGTATAGCTGGGAGCGGGTAGCAGCAATGCTAATTATTCGTCTTGTCTGTGCTAATCTTACTTATTGCGTGTAACAGCGCGTTGGTTTACGGGTCTATTGGCTGGTAAGTCACTAAATAAAAAGGCCGCAGCCTGATATGCAGAGCGCGGTGAGAGGCGTTTATGCTTAAAGTTGTGGTTCGGGTTTTGGTGTGTGCGGTATTTTTTTTCGGCGGTATTGCGCACTTTGTGGTCACTGCCGATTTTGTTGGCATAGTGCCACCCTTTTTGCCTTGGCCAAAAGTTATTGTTTGGGCGACCGGAATAATAGAGTTTTTACTGGTAATCGGCATATTGTCACCGAGTTTGCGATCAATCACCGGAAAGTTGGCGGCACTGTATTGTTTGCTCGTGCTACCGGCTAATATCTATCAGGCCGTCAGTGATGTGCCAATATTTGGCGGGCCAGTTGCTCCAGAGTTGCTATGGTTACGTATTCCGCTGCAATTTGTCTTGATTGCCGCTATTTTATGGTCTACCAGCGAAAATAATCAGAAGTTGATCCACACGTCGACAGATAGCGTATAGGGTCCGAATGAAGGGGTTTATCAATGGCAGATAATGCCGTCGAGCAGGAACGCAATGGCGAGTTTTGGGCTGGTTGTATGGCCCGCGTTGCAGAAAATCGCGATAAAGATAGTTTTATGTTGTTGTTTGACCATTTTTCGCCCCGTGTGAATGCCTATTTATTGGGGCAGGGAGCGGCGTCGTCAATTGCGGAGGACCTCGCTCAGGAGGCCTTACTCGCATTATGGAATAAGGCGCATTTGTACAATGCCGAAAAGGCGGCAGTGAGCACCTGGTTATTTCGGGTGGCGAGAAATCTATGGATAGATAAATTACGTAAGCAGCGCGGTATAGCGTATGAGTCAGATGAAAATTTAGAGGAGACCGTTGACGCGGATGTTCGTCTAAATGTTGACGGTGAGCGACTAAAGGCGGTTTTAGATACGCTGCCAGTGAATCAGGCTCAGGTTGTTTATAAATCGTATTATGAAGGCAAAAGCCACAGTGAAATTGCCGAAGAAACTGGAATGCCCCTCGGTAGTGTGAAGTCGAGTTTACGACTGGCGATAAAAGCATTTCGTCAGTATTTTGGAGAAAATGGCTTATGAGCCGGATTGAGCACCATCCCAATGAAGACACCTTGCTAAGCTACGCGGCGGGCTCGCTGCCGGCTGCCTTGGCCTTGGTAGTGGGATGCCATATACAGTTTTGCCCGCATTGTCGTTCGCAGGTGCGTGCTGGTGAAAGTTTGGGCGGTGAGCTGATGTCGGCGCTCACTCCCAAAGCGTTGTCTAATAGAGCACGGGAAAATGTGTTAGAACGCTTGGCTTTGCAGGAATCGCAGAGTGCGGCGCCTGAGGCTGTTGGTTCGCTTAAAACAGCAGAGGCTAATTCTGCACAGGATACCATGCCGTCTTTATTGCGGAATATGTTGAAGGAAGCGGATTTTGATGCGCTGCCGTGGAAGAAAACGATTGCGCCAGGGCTAAAGCAAATTGTATTGGATTGTGGCGAAGGGCAAGCGCGTTTGCTGCGAATTGCTGCTGGGCAAAAGATGCCAGTGCACAGTCATCGCGGCAGTGAATTAACGCTGATTTTACGCGGTGGTTACAGTGATAAGCTCGGTCAGTTTAATGCCGGCGATGTGGCGGACTTAGACGGCAGTGTTGAGCACCAACCGGTAGCCGATGATGATATGGATTGTATTTGTTTGGCGGGGATGGATGCGCCGCTAGCCTTTAAGGGCTGGTTAGCTAAATTAATACAGCCCTTTGTTGGAATGTAATATTAGGTTAAAGGTAGTAGTGGTCTTTTATAAGAAGGGCTTGGAAACAAAAAAGGCAGGCGAAGCTGCCTTTTTTATTGCTCTGCGATTAGTACTGATAGATTAGGTCGATGCCGTAGCTTCTTGGGTCGCCCCAAATCACCGTCCGGTCGCTGTGGGGAAGGTTATCTACCGCGGTAATTTCGTACTCCTTGTCAGTTAGGTTCTTACCCCATAGACCGAAGTAGAGGGTGCCGTATTTGCTGACTTGAATTTCGCTAAAGCTAACTCGGCCGTTTATTAAACCGTATTCGCCGAGGTAAACATTTTTAGAGTTGGCACCGCGAATACCACCACGGCGATTATCCATAAAGTTATAGCTTAGGTTTACCGCTAGCTGTCCCCAGTCATACTGGCCTACCGTGTAGTCAGCAGAGGCGGTGTAAGACTGGCTAGGCGCAGAATAAAAACCAAAGCTGTCTGTTAGGTCGTTGCCAAACTCATCAACGGCCTTGGTCACTTCTGCATCAAGAAATGCATAGTTCAGCATTAGCATGAGGTTTTCGCTTGCAAGGTAGGTAATGTCGGTTTCAAAGCCGCGCATTTCGGCTTCGCCGGCGTTAGCTACTTTGGTGTCTGCGACGGTGCCTGCCAAGATAAAGTTGAGCTGAATGTCGGTGTATTCGCTGTAGAAAATATTGGCGTTGATACGTAGGCGGCGATCCATTAGCTCACTTTTAATACCGGCTTCAAAAGACGCTACCCGCTCTTCGTCAAAACCATCTGCAAAGCCGAAACCGTAAACATTGCCGTCGGGCGCTTCTACTGCTGTGTCGTCGCCTTTGCCGGGGGTGCCAGCAGCGAAGCCTGTGCCGCCGCGCTGTGGATCACGAGTGTTAAAGCCGCCTGACTTATAGGCTTGGACAAATTTTCCGTAGACGTTTATATCATCGGTAAGATCAAATTCGCCGATGAAACTAAATGAGGCGTCATCGAAGTCTTTTTTACCGAGTACATTGTCAAAACTACGGTCACCTGGAAGCAGGAAACCCGCCGCTGCGAGTACCGGCGATAGGGCGCTGAGGTCTTCAGTATCAATTGCCATATTCAGGCTGCGTACTTCTAAATAGGTTTTATCAATTTGGTTTTTGAGTGCCTCGCGGGAATCTTCTGAGTAGCGGGCGCCAAATGTTAGGTGCATACGCTTGTCGAAAAGGTTTGGCGTCCAGGTGAACTGACCAAATACTGCTTTCGCTTCGTTTTTGATGTCGTAGCGCTGTGACAGCATATTCACTAGATGCACATCACCTGCGCCGATGAGGACGCCGCCGAGAATTTCACCGAGCACTGGAATGGGGATAATCCCATCACTGATTCGCGCGCTAAATTGATGGTGTAGCGGCGAGTTATTTTCGGTGGCTTCTTCTTCAAAGTAATAGGCGCCTAGGATGTAGTCCAGGCTGTCATCGAATAGTGAGCCGCTGAGTTGAAACTCATGTGAATACTGCTCTTGTGAAATTACGGGTATGACCAAGGGCAGACAGTCTGAGCCAGTTTGTGCGGTTACCGCCGCGCCACAGTATTCGTGTGAGTCAACGCGGTACTCCTCAGAGCCGAGACCGCCCCCTAAATCTGCGTAAGATGCATCTCTAAGTTCACGGAAGGCGCCGATATATTTGAATTGTACGTTTTGGAAATCTTTGGTCAGAATAAATGAGTGACCTTCGATTTCCGTGGTTGAAGCTTCAAATTTTCTGGCAGTTGCCATGCTGCTAAAGCGGCTTCTGCTATGTTTGGACTCGCTTACGGCAAACTCGCGAATAGGTTCCGCTTGCCCCTTGTTTTGTATCGCCGGATTAATCGACTGGTACATGGAGTTGTAGTACTCGAAGTCGGAATTATCGTAGGCATAATCTAGTGACATGCTATCGCTGATGTCCCAGCGCAAATCGATGCGATAGCCTTCAACCTCTCGGTCACCAAAGTCGCCGCCGGGGCCAGTGTTTTCGATAAAGCCGTCAGATCTGGTGCTGAGATAGGCTACTTTTGCTGCAAGGGTATCTGCTAAAGGAATATTGGCGGAGGTTTTCGATGTAAATAGACCGCGATTACCGACAGTGAATTTTTGTTTTAATTCGAAAGCGTCGGTAGTCGGCCGCTTTGTGACGAGGTTGATCGCGCCGCCGGTAGTATTGCGGCCATACAAAGTGCCCTGTGGTCCACGTAGAACCTCGATCCGTTGCAGCTCTGCAACATCGAGGGCCGTGCCGGTAGAGCGGGCAATATACACACCATCTACATAGATGCCGACTGGTGGGTCTTGGGTAACCTGTACATCAGAAAGGCCGATACCGCGAATAAAGATTCGCAGCGTGGCATTATTAATTGGGAATGGCTCAATCGTTAAGCTGGGCACTTTTGAGCCGATATCATTGAGGCTATTTATACCGTCAATTTCTAAGCGTTCTTCGCCAAAGGCGGTCAGCGATATGGGAGTGTCTTGCAGTGATTCCGCCTTTTTCTGGGCGGTAACAATCACCTCCTCTAGGGCGTAGCCTGATTTTTTAACCTCGGTCTGAGAAAAAACTGGGCTGCTCATTGAAACGGTGAAAGCACACAGTCCTGAGACTATAGGAGTTAATTTTTTCACTTAGGCGCTCCGTGTAGGATCGTTATTGTTATTAATGCGTTGCATTAGTTAAAACATATTAACTACTAAAAGACAATGCAGGCATAATCCGCTTGAATTAGTTTGGGCTGAATGTCTTTACAGCGTCTCGTTGTGAGCGGGTTCAATGTTTGTTAACTTTTGTTAATATTTGTTATGCGTTAAATTTATGGCTATATTTTTTGTATAGATGATGAATATAGTTCATATATTTTGGTAATGCGCGATTTTGTGCTTATTTTTATGTCAATTTTTATAGGTGCTTATTTGAGCCAAATTTACATTGGGTGCAAGGGGCGAGCCAATACTTCCGCGATAATCCGATAGACCTTGGCGTTTGCGGTGAAGCCGATATGGCTTGAATTGACGGCGATATTCTCGGTATTTTTGGTGCTCAATTTGGCAATTTGCGGTGACACAATTCCGTCTATCGGGCTATATATGACGGTGGTGGGTACTTCGCGCTGGCCGTTATTGGTGTGAGCCCATGCTTCGGTGTTTTGTGATGCGTCAGATTGCTTGCCGCGATTTAGGCATTTTAAAATTTTCCATGCGCTTGTTCCTCTTGGGTCACCATAGGGTGTACCTAGGGTGATGACTTGGCGAATGGCGTCTGGACGGCTTTGGGCGAGCAAATTGGCGTAATTACCCCCTAGGCTCCAGCCAATAAGGCTGATTTTTTGCTGTGTGCTTTCAAATAGGGTGTCGATTTGCCGGTTGAGCCGTAGTAGTAAATTAGCTTGAAACGCATTCATCTCAGCTAGGCTAGTGATTCGATTTGGTGGCATATTTCGGCCGAGGCCCCAGCCGTAGCTCTGGTAGCCACGACTTTTTAAGAAATATCTCAGGAGAGCCATGCAGCCGTCGGCGCCTCCGTAGCCCGGCAGGGTCATGACAGGGTGCCCGTCACCTTTAGGTGTATTTTGTAAAGTGGCGATCTTGCAGGCAAGCTCGGTGATTTCGATGCCAGCACGCCAAGTTTCACTTAGCGAGAGATGCAGTGGTGGTGGGGTGATAGCGTCCACAGTTTGGCTTCCGTGTTAGGTTTTATTATTTTACGTATTCGATTCATTACGGATTTTGAATCGACCCTATAGTACGGTTATTCTGAACAAATAATGCGATTTCTGCCGGTCTGCTTAGCTGTATACAGAGCTTTGTCGGCACGTTCGAAAAATGCGCTTTGGTTGGCGTCGCGACTGCGATCAAATTCTGCGATGCCAATGCTCACGGTTAATTCTATTTTGAGGTCGTCGTTAAGGATTGTAGGCTGAAATTGAATAGCAGAGCGAATTCGCTCAGCAACGCCCCAGGCCTCATTGCGGTCAGTGGCGGGGAGCAATATGACAAACTCTTCACCGCCGTAGCGCCCAACCTGATCATATTCACGCAGATTAGTATTTAAGATATTTACTACGTGTTTTAAGGCTGCATCACCGCCAGAGTGGCCGAAGGTGTCATTCACTCGTTTGAAGTGATCGATATCTAATACCATCACTGAGAATTTACTACGCTTTCTGGTCGATTCCGCAATGCTATTGGCAAATAGCTCGTCGATCATGCGCCGGTTCCAGCATTGGGTGAGTGCGTCCCGAGAGGCTAATTGGTTGAGGGTTTGCTCTAGGCGGACAATACGGCTACCGGCGGCAATCCGTACTTTTAAGACACGGTGGTCAAAGGGTTTGCTGAGGAAGTCGTCGGCGCCGGCTTCCATCGCTTCAATTATGGCCTCGTTACCTTCTTTGCCGGTCAGCATAAGAATGTAGAAAAATTGACCATCTTCACGCTTGCGTATGGTTTTGCATAAATCTGGCCCACTCATGCCAGGCATTGACCAGTCAATAATAAGTAGGTGAGGAGTGGTTTCGGTAGCAAGTGTTTTAAGAGCTTGGTCGGCGTTTTCCGCAAGCACGGGTACGAATCCCCACTCTTCTACTGCAGCAGAGAGAGCGAAGCGAGTTATTGCGTCGTCGTCGACAATGAGAACGTCCACGGATTTAGATACCTGCCATGCTTTTTAGCTCGTTGACCATTTGCTCAAGTTTCAGTTTTGCTACAGTCCACGCGGCGAACCATTCCGCTAGTGAGCTGCCTTCAGTAGAAGCATTGAGAGCCAAAGACTCTAGCTGTGAGAACTCATCGTAGTAACTTTTACTTGCGAAATTCCCAAGCGCGCTTTTTAAACGGTGCACTGCGTTTGCTAGGGCACTACAGTCATTTTGATTATAAGCTCGCTCAATATTGGCGATCATATCAGGAAGTTCATTTAGAAACAGTTGTGATATAGAGGCAATTAACTTCGTATTGTTCCGAGTCATGTCCTGAACTCGGGCTTCGTCCAGTATCATATCGCCCCTTCATTTTCTACTGCGGTTAATCGATTGCAACTACCAATTCGCATTTTCGCTGCCTAGTTACAAGAATAGTACACGTATCGTAATGAGTGGTAGCTGTTGGTGAAAAATCAAACTCGTCCGCATTTTGTATCAATACTCTCGCCGTCGTTCTTTGATAAGAATTGTAGTACGAGCCCTTGGTTTAGCTACTAAGTGCTGTCGCGCTGAGTAATAATGCGAGGGCAAGAGCGGTAGCAGCCAGTATTCCGATGCTAGCTTGTGTTATGGCAATTGATGCACCCAATAGCACAATATTTGCGATTATAGGGATATTTATATTTATGGCTTTAGCGTTTGTCATTTTATTCTCCGCAGTATTGATAATATCAACAGGCTATTTACGTAAGAATCAAACGACTGGATGTTGAGCAATAGTAGCGCTAAAAAGCGGGCTGTTTGATGCGAAGATGTACTTATTTAACTTGGTAATAGGCCGAATACAAGGCATATGACAGTAGCTGTTGGTCGAGAAATATAGCTTGATTTGTTGGGGTAATTAAATTGGGTGTAATGTATCAAAGTCCAGAATTAATCGCTTTATTGCTTATTGTTGGTTTGATTGCGGGGATTATTAATACCCTAGCAGGAGGCGGATCAAATTTGACCTTGCCGGCGTTGATGCTGATGGGATTGCCCGCCGACGTTGCAAACGCAACAAATCGTGTTGGTGTATTAATGCAATCGGTGACCGCCGCCAAGGACTTTGATAGTCATGGCCAGTTAGCACGTCAAGATCTCTTTGGTATTTTAAAGCCCACGTTACTTGGTTCACTACTGGGTGCAGTCATTGCCGCATTTGCGCCAAGTGAATGGCTTAAACCCGCTTTGTTGCTGGCGATGGTATCGATGGCGTTTATTATTTTGGTTCGCCCTAATGTTGTCGCACCACCGTTAGGGACCCAGGCGCTGTCTATGAAGGAAGCGCCCTATGCGCGTTGGACTCTTTTTCTGGCAGGCGTCTACGGGGGCTTTGTGCAGGCGGGGGTGGGGTTTATTTTAATTGCGGCGCTTGCCGGCAGTTTGCGATATGACCTGGTAAAAACTAATGCGATAAAGATGGTATGCACGGCAGCGCTGACCGTAGCCGCCTTGGCGGTTTTTATCTGGCAGGATTTGGTGGCGTGGGTGCCGGGATTAATTCTGGCAGTGGGTACCATCATTGGTGCAAAAATTGGTGTGCGTATAGCGATAAAAGCCAGCCCTAAAGGCCTTAAATGGTTTTTGTTTGTTATGACGCTTGTCGCTAGTACCGCGGCCTTGTTAAAGGGCTAAGGCTTTTTTGGTTTTTAGTCGTCTACACGACCGCGCAGCGCTTTAATCTTGCCGCGCTGGGATTTGCTGTCCATGCGACGCTTTTGGGACCCTTTTGTGGGTTTGGTGGGGCGTCTGGGTGGCAGAGTTTTAGTGGCATCTTTGATCAGCTCAAGCAGCCTAGACAGGGCATCTTCGCGATTTTTTTCTTGGGTTCTAAACTGCTGGGCTTTAATGATAATGACGCCTTCTTTACTTATTCGCTGATCATTTCGATCCAATAGTCTCTGTTTGTAGAATTCTGGCAGCGAGGATGCGTGGATATCAAAGCGCAGGTGGATGGCTGACGATACCTTATTGACATTTTGCCCGCCTGAGCCCTGAGCGCGAATTGCACTTAGCTCAATTTCGTCGTCGGGGATGGCTACGGACGGCGAGATGCAAAACATGAGTAATCTGCCTTTTAAATAATAGTCTGTAAGTTAATCGCATTGCCTGAGCATTCAATAATACAGTCATGACTATATTGAGAGCGGGCGTCGGCCCAGTATTGTAACAGACGCGACAAGCCCCTTAAAAAAGGGGTATGATTTGGGCTTTCCATCGCTTGAGAATAGTTCGATTCATAGCTGTGTAAACCCTTGTTTATGCTATAGAATCTGTGGTTATTGTTTTGTATCTTAATATTGCGATATTCGATGCTCCCAGCAAGGGAGGCGCAGTACAAGGGTATGTTAGAAACTGGAAGAGGTAGACGCGTGGCAGGGGCAAAAAAATCAGCGAATAACACGACGCCAACAAAAGTGCGGGCAAAGCGTATGTCGCCTGAGGCGCGCCGGCATCAAATTTTAATGTGTGCCGTTGATGTGTTTGCTTCACAGGGTATTGAAAAGGCAACGCATGCGGATATTGCTAAACTTGCTGGTGTTGCCAGTCCCACCGTATTTCATTATTTCCCGACGATTGACGATTTGCAGGAAGCGGTTATTAAGGAAGTGCGCCGGTTTCTGCTGGAAGGCTTTGTTATTGTGAGAACTGACGTTGATGCGCCAGTCCATGTCCGTGTTGAAGATATGTTGTCATCCTTTGCCAAGGCGGTGGATACCGATAAGAACTATGTAACGGTATGGCTGGAGTGGAGCGGTTCGACGAAGGGGCATATTTGGGAGCTCTATAAAGAGTTCTATACCGCAACAACGGTTGCCTTGCGCAAACTATTGCTAGAAGGGCGGGCCGATAATTCAATTAAGGCTAGCTTGCAAGCAGCTGACGCGGCGCGAACTATTTTGGGTATGGCCCATACCATAGCCCATATGCGGTTCTGCGGCGCGACCTCAAAAACCGCGCAGAAAACCATTAATTCTTTTGTAGCAGAGTATATTGCGCCATAGAATCATGATGGCGTTTTGCTTGTTTGTTGAGGGGGCGCGTAGCGGCACGGGTAAAATCGACGTCGCTTTATACCTATAGGGACATAATGATGAAGCAAAGTTTTCGCAGCCGCATATTAAATTTTTTTCTAAAACTGCTTAGACGTCCCATATGGAATTTGGGGCAGCTGAAGGCGCTCAGAGCACGTTTTGCCAAGCTCGATGCGCGGGCAATTGGCAAGGCCGATTTACTGTGCCGTATTAGTCAAATTGACTTGTCGCATTGTCAGGCCGATATTCTGCAACCCTTGGAATTTAGCGACGATCTCATTGGCGCAAAGCATATTCTGTTCTTTCATGGCGGTGCTTACTGTCTGCGCTCGCCTAATACATACCGTGCCATGCTCGCAGGTATTTGTAGTAATTTAGGCGCGATAGGTGTGCTTCCAGATTACCGTTTGGCGCCAGAGCATCCGCACCCTGCGGCGATTGACGATTGCTTTGAAAGTTATAAATCACTTATTGAAAAGGGCGTGCCAGCACATCATATAGCGCTTCTTGGGGATTCCGCCGGCGGTGGTCTGGTACTGTCTATTCTCGATAAAATTCGAGCTGCAGCGCTGCCCATGCCGAGCTCGGCGAGTTTGTTTTCGCCAGCGGGTGATTGGACCCTATCGGGTAGGTCTTTATTTGAGAACGAAGGCCGCGATCCTATGTTTCGCCTTAGTTCCTTTTTGTTTTTTCGCAGTTTATATTTGGCTGGGTATAAGGCTAGTGATCCGGCCGTATCACCGTTACTGGCGCCATTTGATGGCTATCCACCGATGTATTTTACCGCGAGTAGTACCGAGTTACTGCGCGACGTGGCGGTGGAGGGGGCGGAAAAAGCCCGCGCCGCAGGTGTGTCTGTGGAGTTGGATATTTGGCCAGGCCAGTGTCACGATATGCAGATCATCTCCTTTTTGCCAGAAAGTAAAATTGCGCTTAATAAGCTTTGTGAGTTTATCGCCAAGCATTGGTAGTTTGCGCAGGGCTATTGCTAACCCCACGCGGGGCGAGTTAGCGAATACTCGCAAAGCAAGTTCGCACTTCGTTTACAAATAGTTCGGGCTGCTCAAAGGCCGCAAAGTGTCCTCCCTTTTCTAGTTCGTTCCAATGAATTAGGTTTTGATATATACGTTCAGCCCATTGGCGTGCCGGACGGAATAACTCCTTTGGAAATACTGAAATACCGCAGGGAATAGTCATTGCTTCGGCAAAAATACTGTCGAAGCTTTCCCAGTACAGGCGAGCAGATGAGGCGCCGCTATTGGTCAGCCAATACATGCTGATGTCGTCCAACATTTGGTCAAGAGTGAGGGCGTCTTCTGGGCGGCCGTTATTGTCGGTCCAGCGATGGAATTTTTCATATATCCACGCGGCCTGCGCAGCCGGAGAGTCTGCTAGGCCATAACCTAATGACTGTGGCCGTGTTTTTTGGATCATGGCGTAGCCTGAGTCCGAGTCGAAATAATATTTAATATCCGCCAAGGCTTTTTGATCGCGCTCAGTAAGGGTCTCCATGTCTTCGGCTGACGGTTGTGCCAGCGCCATATTAACGTGGATTGCTAGGCATTCGGGTGGCTTGATATAGCCTATCGCACTGGTTACCCCTGACCCCCAGTCCCCGCCTTGCGCGACATATTTTGTATATCCCAATTTTGCCATGAGCGCGATCCAGGCTTTGGCAATACGTTCCAGACCCCAGCCGGTGCATGTTGGCTTTCCTGAAAAGCCGTAGCCGGGAAGTGATGGAATGACGAGATGGAAGGCATCGCTGGCGCTGCCGCCGTGGGCGGTGGGATTGGTGAGTGGTTCGATAACGCGCATAAACTCCAGTATCGATCCGGGCCAGCCGTGGGTCATGATCATAGGCATGGCGTCGTCGTGGGGAGAGAGGATGTGTAGAAAGTGAATGTCTAATCCGTCAATTTCCGTGGTGAACTGCGGATAGCTGTTTAATTCGCGCTCGCAGCGACGCCAGTCATAGCTGTGTTGCCAGTATTCGCAAAGTGCCTGCACTGCATTAAGTGGTGTTCCCTGACTCCAGTCGTCAACGGGTTCAGCATTTGGCCAGCGGGTATTGGCCAGCCTGGCTTTGAGGTCATCAAGCTGCGCTTGCGGAATGTCGATTTTAAAAGGGTTTATTGATTGCTTCATAAATTCCACTCTTTGGCTATCGTAAAAAGTAGCGTCGGCTTTGGTACGCATGCTTAATACCATTTAAACATATCTAGAACCCGTAGTGCATTTAGGAAGGAGGTAAGTTACTCACCCTCATAAAGAGGTTATCATTAGT
>NZ_PQGG01000019.1 GCF_002915595.1 Zhongshania marina | reverse complement strand
CAGACTGCTGACAAAGTCCTCGCCAAAGCGCGAGGATTTTTTATAATGGGGCATGCTAAATACTCGACCGCAAACCCAATCCTCGATGGAGTTCGTCTGTATTGACGAGCTAGTCCCCTCAGACCACCTGCTGCGCAAAGTCGATAAACATATCGATTTCAGCTTTATTCATGATCTCGTCAAAGATCTCTACTGTGCTGATAACGGGCGACCAGCTTTAGATCCAACACTACTCTTTAAGATGTTGTTAGTTGGCTACTTATTCGGTGTTCGCAGTGAGCGCCAGCTGGTTCGCGAAGTGCAAGTGAACGTCGCTTATCGTTGGTTTTTAGGTTTAAACTTAACGGACAAAATCCCAGATGCCTCTACATTTAGTCAAAATCGTCGCAGGCGGTTTAATGAGTCAGGTGTATACCAACAAATCTTTGATGAAATCGTTTTGCAGGCAATATCAAAACGACTGGTATCAGGAAAGCACCTCTTCACCGACTCGACCCACCTAAAAGCCAACGCCAATAAACACAAGAAAACCAAAGTTCAGGTCGCCGCCTCTCGTCAAGATTACATGGATGCGCTTGATAGCGCTGTAGAGGAGGACAGATTAC
This sequence comes from Zhongshania marina, assembly GCF_002915595.1. Lineage (GTDB taxonomy): Bacteria > Pseudomonadota > Gammaproteobacteria > Pseudomonadales > Spongiibacteraceae > Spongiibacter > Spongiibacter marinus_B. Next base: position 299,692 of record NZ_PQGG01000019.1, on the reverse strand, counting down.
GCCACGGAAAAAAGCCGTTAGCGCCGACAACGAAAGCGCCAGTCACCAGAGAAATAAATAAAAGCACTACCGACCCCGACAGTGGCTACATGGTACGAGATGAAAAGCCTAAAGGGTTCTTTTACTTAGATCATCGAACAGTCGATGGTAAATGCAACATCGTTACCGATGTTCACGTTACGCCGGGGAATATCCATGACAGTGTGCCTTACCTGAAGCGGCTAGACCGGCAAATTAAGCGCTTTGACCTACCAGTAGAAGCAGTAGGACTAGATGCGGGATACTTCACCTCAGCCGTTTGTAAAGGCATTGAAGATCGAGGACTGTACGGTGTAATGGGCTATCGCCGCCCCACGCATAAGAAAGGTTATTTCTACAAACGTGAATATCAATACGATGCCGATAGCGATACCTACAAGTGCCCAGCGGGTCAACAGCTCATCTATAAAACCACTAATCGGGAAGGTTACCGCCACTACCAGTCAGATCCACGTATTTGCCAACACTGTGAGCATCTATCACGCTGTACCAGGAACGCAAAGCAGGTAAAAACGGTTACCCGCCATGTTTGGGAAGCGAGCAAGGAGCGGATTAATCAGCACAGGCTAACATCAGAAGGGAAAGTTATTTATAAGAGGCGAAAAGAAACCGTTGAGCGAAGTTTTGCAGATGCAAAACAGCTTCATGGTTACCGCTATGCACGTTATAAAGGATTAAACCGTGTTCAAGGCCAATGTTTATTGGTAGCTGCCGCCCAAAACATTAAAAAGATAGCACTGATGGCAGCGTAGGCCATTTTGTCGTTTAAAACCTCTGAATTAGCACCCTAAAAGCCGACTAGAAGGCGATTTAAGCACCTTGGTGATTAATTTGGGGAATCGCCTAAATTCTATGCCTGTGTGAGAACGAGCCGTAGAAACGACAAACCCCAGTAAAAATACGGGGGTTTGTCAGGGATCTGAGCCCCGCAAATTTTTGCGGGGCTTTTTTGTTTTGATTAATCAGTACTACGTTAATATCCACATAAGCTAGCGTAGCGATCGCGATGAAAATGGCTGTTGCCGAGAATTTGCGTAGCAACCCGAGAGCGCTTTAGAAAAAAGCCAATATCTAATTCATCGGTGACGCCAATACCACCATGCATTTGCACGGCTTCGTTGGTGATTAATTCAAATACGTCGTTTAATCTGGCTTTGGCAAGACTTGCTAATTGCGGTAAGTCTGCGCGTTTTTCGTCTATCGCAGATAGCGCATCTAAGACCACAGACTTAGATAATTCTAGCTCGATAAACATTTTTGCGGCGCGATGCTGCAATGCCTGAAAACTGCCAATTTTAACGCCGAATTGATCTCGCTCTTTTAAGTACGCAACGGTGCGCTCGAAACATTCGCTGGCAGCGCCGAGCATTTCAGCGGCGAGGCAAATGCGTCCGTAGTCCATCGCGGTGTTGAGAATATCTTGTCCCTGCTCGGCATTGCCAATGAGGGAAGATGCTTTAACACGCACGTGATTAAAGCGTACTGTGGCCGCATTTCGGCTGTCGATGAGGTGATGGCGACGGCGTTCGATGCCATCGGTATTGGCATCGACGATGAATAGACCCGTGCCAGTTTGCAGGCGAGTAGCAACAATTAGGTAGTCGGCACTGTGGCCATCTAGCACAAATAATTTTTCGCCATTAATAATATAGTCATCGCCGTCAGCTACTGCGGTGGTCGCAAAGTCAGATGGCTGATGGTGAGGTTTTTCTTCTAAAGCTAGAGCTAGGCTCAGAGTGCCCGCAGCAATTTGCGGTAGGAAGGTAGATTTTTGTTCTTCGCTACCACCTTCAATAATAATGGTTGATCCAAGTACCACGGTTGAGAATAAGGGGGAGGCGGCGAGGGTGCGTCCGGATTCTTCAATGACCGCGCCAAGCCCCATATAACCAAAGTCTAAGCCGTCGTAGGCTTCTGGTAACACCATGCTGGCCCAGCCAAGCTCAACCATTTGCTGCCAGTGGTTTGGATTAAAGCCAAGCTCATCTTTTTGATCGCGCAATTCACGTAATGCGGCTACCGGCATTACCCGTGCTAAAAAATCTTTGGCGGTATCTTTGAGCAAACGCTGCTCTTCGTTTAATACCAATGTCATGTCCGTTCTCCGGTTTATTCACGGTCTATATAGGGTGTGGAGTTGGGTCCTATTCGGGAAGACCCAATACCCGCTTGGCGATAATATTCATCTGTACTTCTGATGTGCCGCCGGCGATGGATAGGGCTTTTGAAAACAGCCAGCCGCGGTTTGTCAGCAGTTCATCGTCGTTAAATTCAGTGTCGTTCCAGCCCAGTGCACGGTGGCCTAGTATCGCCATCAATACTTCTTCTTTGCGTTTACTTTCTTCGGTGCCAACATATTTCATAATGAGCGGTACGTTGTTGTCTGCAACACCGTTCATACGTTCTTCAAAGCTGCGAAAATGCGTGAGGCCAATCGCGCGGAATGCCATTTCGTGGCTGACTAGCTGCTCGCGCAGGCCGCGGTCTGCTAATTTTCCGCTGCTATCCAATCCTACGTATTCAAGCGCCGCCTGTACCGGGCCAAAACTTGGGCCAGGGGTGTCGCCACCAATTTCGGCCATCAGTTTACGCTCATGCTTTAATAGCGATTTGGCAACCGACCAGCCCTTATTAAGCTCGCCGATAAGATTGCTCTTAGGCACTTTTACATTGTCAAAAAAGGTCTGGCAAAACTCTGACTCACCGCTGATCAGTTCAATGGGTGTGGTAGATACGCCGGGGTCATCCATGTTTATTAACAGAAAGCTAATACCTTCCTGCTTCTTGGCGCTGGGGTCGGTGCGAACTAAACAAAATATCCAATCTGCTTTGTCGGCATTGGTCGTCCAGATTTTCGCGCCATTCACTAAAAAGTGGTCGCCCTTGTCTTCTGCCCGGGTTTGTAAGCTGGCGAGGTCAGAGCCTGCACCCGGTTCTGAGTAGCCTTGGCACCAACGCACTTCGCCGCGGGCGATTTTAGGGATATGTTGTTGTCGCTGTTCTTCGGTGCCGTATTCAAGAACCGCCGGCCCGAGCATCCAAATGCCTAAATCGAAGAGTGGTGTTCTACAGCCTAAGCGCTTCATTTCTTCTTTTAAAATTTTGGCTTGACGTTCATCTAGGCCACCACCACCTAATTCAACCGGCCACTCTGGCACGGTCCAACCTTTGTCTCGCATGCGTTCAAACCAAAGCTTGGCGTCGTTGCTGGGAAAAGTTTTATTTTTTCCAGCCCACACTTGTTCGTCGCGGGTAATAGGGCGGCGCTGTGACGGCGGACAGTTTTCTTCTAGCCACGCGTGGACTGTTTGTCGAAATTGATCGAGATCGCTCACGTCGGTCTCCTTAAAAGGTTTGGCATAGGCACAAAATTTAGTGTTCGCATATAGCCCCACTCAAGGGTGAATGGGCTGGCGATTACGGTGACTTCAGCTTAGCCGACGCGGTTTTAAAGACAAGGACGAAACACGTCACACGGACTATCAAAAGCGGTCATCGAGGCGCTTGGATAGTTAGCTTTCTGCAATTTAATTGATGTCATCCGTTGGGGGGATAGACTAGCTTGGTCAATGTCTGCGATGTTAGGCCATCCGTGTAGATCCTTGTCAGAACATAATAATAGGTAAAAATATGAAGCGATTTGAAAATAAGGTTGTGCTGATTACTGGCGCGGGTTCTGGTATTGGTCGCGCCAGTGCGCTGCGTTTGGCCGAAGAGGGCGGCAAAGTCTGGTGTACTGATATTAACGAGGCTGAAATCAATACCCTTGTTGATGAAATAAAATCAGCGGGCGGGGAGGCTGTTGCTTATCGATTTGATATTGGCGAAGTCGGCGCGGCAGAGCGCTGTGTTGATGCTTGCGTGGCTGAGTTTGGCGGCGTGGATGCAGTGGTGAATATGGCGGGGATTTTACGATTCTCGAACTGCCACGAGCTTGAGCAAAACATATGGGATCAAATCATCGCCATTAATCTTACTGGCACTTTTATGTTGTGTAAGGCGGTGTTGCCTGAGCTGCTAAAAACCAAGGGAAATATTGTCAATGCCGCATCTACTGCGTCTTTACAGGGTTTGCCCTGGGGCGTGGCCTACGCTGCAAGCAAAGGCGGTGTGTTGGCAATGACCCGCAGCATTGCTGTTGAATATGCAAAACGGGGTGTGCGGGCAAATTGTGTTTGCCCAGGCGATATTAATACCAATATGGCTCAGGGGGTTACATTTCCGGCAGATGCAGATTTCAATTTACTGAGCAGAATTACTTCCTTGACTGGCGCGAAGGGGCCTGAGGTGGTTGCTGGTGTGATTGCCATGCTAGCTTCTGAAGATGGTTGCCATATCACTGGTGAACATATTCGGGTCGATGGCGGCATACTGGCGTAAATACTGATACATATCGTTATAAAGCTAGCTAAATTCTGGTCGTCTTCTTTAGTCTCTGCCATCATAGCGTGGTAACGAGTTATAAGGAGACGATTTCCCAATGGATACTTTTATTCTGGCGGTTGACCAAGGTACTACCAGTTCGCGTGCAATTGTTTTTAATGCCGGCGGCGAAATTTGTGGTGTTGGTCAGCAGGAATTCGCACAGCATTATCCGCAAGATGCATGGGTTGAGCATGATCCAGAAGAAATTTGGGAAACAACTTTAAGCAGCTGTCGAAAGGCAATAGAGAATGCGGGGATATCAGCAAGCGATATCGCCGGAATTGGTATTACAAATCAGCGTGAAACCACCATTGTGTGGGATCGTAAAACCGGCGAAGCCGTTTATCCTGCGATTGTTTGGCAGGATCGGCGCACCGCAGCGCGCTGTGCTGAGCTAAAGGCTCAAGGTGTTGAAGATATCGTTTCTCGGCGCAGTGGTTTACTGCTCGATCCGTATTTTTCTGGCAGTAAAGTTGCTTGGATACTCAATAATGTTGCTGGCGCTAGGGCGCGTGCAGAAGCCGGTGAACTTGCCTTTGGTACGGTAGATAGCTTTTTACTTTGGCGTTTAACTGGCGGTATGCAACACGCGACCGACGCGACAAATGCATCGCGGACATTGCTATTTAATATCCACTCTCAGCAGTGGGATCCTGATTTGTTAGCGCTGTTTAATATACCCGAGTCAATGTTGCCGGAGGTAAAAGACAGTTGCGATGACTATGGCCGCTGCGACAAAAAATGGTTTGGCGCTGACATTCCCGTCTGCGCACTGATCGGAGATCAGCAAGCAGCGACGGTAGGTCAGGCATGTTTTGAACCAGGTATGGTAAAGAGTACCTACGGTACAGGTTGTTTTGTGGTGCTTAATACTGGGGCGACGGCGCTGCGTTCGGAGAATCGCTTATTAACCACGGTTGCATATCGAATTCGCGGCGAGGTTTGCTATGCGCTGGAAGGTAGCATCTTTGTAGCAGGGGCAGCGGTGCAATGGCTGCGTGACGGCTTGCATTTAATTGGCTCAGCGTCTGAAACTCAAGCCTTGGCAGAAAGCGTAGAAAGTTCCAACGGCGTGTATATGGTGCCAGCATTTACAGGCTTAGGTGCGCCGTATTGGGACCCTGATGCTAGGGGCGCTATTTTTGGTTTAACCCGTGACACGGGGATTGCACATATTGCGCGCGCAACCTTGGAGTCGGTGTGTTATCAAACCCGCGATTTATTAGAGGCCATGCGTGGCGATGGCGCAGACTTTGAAACCCTGCGGGTTGATGGCGGTATGGTTGCGAATAATTGGGTTGTGCAGCGTTTGGCGGATATGTTGGATTGCCGGTGCGAGCGCCCGCAGGTGACTGAAACAACCGCCTTGGGAGCAGCCTATTTAACCGGGCTTCAATTAGGCATTTACCAATCTTTGGAAGAAATAGCTGAATTGTGGCGCTGCGAAAGTGGTTTTGATCCGGCTATGAATGAGGTCGATAGGGCGCGACGCTATACGGGTTGGAAGAATGCGGTGTCTAGGGTGCGTAGCACAGCTTCGTAATACATGAAGTAAGAGGAGGGCTTTTGGCCCCCGTTATTTGCGAAGATGTAGTGACAGGTCCAGTGCACTTATCGGCATCGGCCGACAGATATAATAGCCCTGAATGTATTCAACGCCGATGTCCCGCACTATGTCTAAGGCTGCACGGTTTTCTACGCCTTCCACAATAACTTTTTTGTCAAGGCTATGGCTCATTTCAACCATTGATTTTACTAGCACGCGGTCTTGCTCGCGCTCGTGAATAAAGCGAATAAATGATTGGTCGATTTTAATATAATCAACTGGAAGTTCTCGCACATACTCAAAGGATGTGAAGCCAATTCCGAAGTCGTCGAAGGCGATTTTGGCGCCGATGGATTTAAAGTGATGAAGTAAATCGTGGGTGACGGCAAGGTTTGAAATCGCATCGGTTTCAACAATTTCAAAAATCAATCGATGCGGGTTTGCGCCAGTTAAGTGAATTAATTCTTCTATACGTTGCTTGAAGTCTGCCTGTTCTAAGGTGGGGGCGGTTACATTTATGCTTAAACCCGTGGTGATACCAGACTCTTCCCAAAGGCTTTGTTGGCGCATTGCTTTTTCAATGACTGAGTAATCGAGTTTAGGCAACAAGCCCGACTCAGACGCTATGCCAAGAAATTTGGCGGGGGCAATAAATTGCCCCTCGTCGTCGAGCATTCTTACCAAGCATTCGCAGTGGCTAATACGGTTGCTGCTGAGATTAAGAATCGGCTGATAGAACAATACCAAGCGGTTTTCATTCAATGCGGAAACAAGCTGCTCTTTCATTTGATATTTTTGGTGGCGAGAGGAGCGGCTGGTCTCTGCGTCGTCATCACTAGCGTAAAATAAATGCCCGCGTAGCTTGTTCTTTACCCGTAGCATGGTAGAAGTGGTATTCGATATGAGCTCGTCGATACCACTTAAACTGTCGTGGTAAGAGTCAACGACACCAGATAGGCAGACCTCTTCCTCTTCCTCTTCGTCGCCAAAGCGGAATGTAAAGCGCGTTAAGTGATCTAGGCAAAGGTCTTTAGTGCTCGCCTTCGATGCCTTGTCATGGTGAATTAGAGCGCAAAATTCCCCAGAGCCCGTGCGCGAGATAAGCGTATCGGGTGGCAGGGACGTATATAAATGGGCGGCAAAATCATTGAGCAGTTTATCGCCAGCGTCAAAGCCGTGGCGGTCGTTAAAGGTGGCGAAATCGTCAATATCTAGCATCAGTAATTCGATCAGCGACCGTGTTTGATTTTTGCTGATGTAATTATTTGCGTCTTCGGTAAAACTGCTGCGGTTTAATAAACCGGTTACACGGTCGTGTTGTCCTAGCCAGCGCAAGCTCTCGGTAGCTTCGCGACGCTCGGTGACATCAATCCCTAAAGAAAGTATTTTAAGTTCGCCACCGACCTGTAGGCTGCTGTGGGTCCACAGAAAATCCAGCTTGCGGCCGTCGGCCGTGTAAAAGGTGGTTTCGCCTTGGGTTTTATTTCCTTCGCGGTTTAGTAGCGGTCTGAGTGAAATACTCAAACTTTTATTTTGGTGCCCGTCTCGAATCCAGGTATTGATATTTGCCGATGGCGGTGACTGTTCTTTTAAACCGGTTAATTGGCGCCCGAGTTTGTTTATATTGCTAATATTGCCGTTAACGTCGTGAATTAGAATGGCAAGTGGAGAGCTGTCTAGCAGGGTTTCATTAAAAATCTTGGCCTCGGTAAGTGCCTCAATTTTTTGCGCTAGTTCGTTTTTATGATCGTTTACAATTTGATCCATGCTGTCGAGTGAATCAATCATCTTGCCGAGGGTTGTAACTAGCACGTCAATTTCGTCATTCCAGCGCGGCGTAGAATCTAATTTTTTGAGTGACTGTCTTGCTTCATTGAATCGGCCATGGGGGAGCAGGGGGAGAACCTTGGTTAACTCCGAAAGACGCTTTAGCGATGGTCTTAAAATTAGGGTAATGAGACCGAGTATAATCGCTAAGGTAATAAGTGAGGTTAGAAAAATATCTTTTACTGATTGAAAGTCCCGTTCGTAGACCTTGGCGTGATCTAATAAAATGAGCGCGTAGAGATGGTCGTCTAGATTGGTGTTTAATGGAAACACCCGCGCGCTATGGGAGCTGCTTTCGTCAAAAAAGCCTTTGTTTATATAGTCCGTAAAATCAATGTTCGCAGCTAATTTTCGCAGTATATCCTGAGTTTTGTCGCTGTGGCTTGCTAGTAGAAGCGTCGGTGCCGTCGATAGCTTTTGGGAGTCGGCCATCGATATTATCGCGATTTCAGCGCCGCTGATTTCAGCAAAACCCTTGATTAAATACTCGGCTGAGCGGTTTAGATTGACGACGTAGGTTTGTTCGAGGCTGTCTTTTATGGGGATATAAGCCCGCTGATAACAGCTAGTGTCGCAGTCTATGAAGGCAATCGGCGCTGAGCTGACGTGGTCTTTCGCATTTTTGGGGATTGTCCCCGGTGCTGAATTGGCTCCCTCAGTTATTGCTAGGGCGTGGCCGCCGGGGGAGTAATACGCCACTGAGTCCAAATTCACTAGCATTGGCATGCTATTGGGTGAGTTTTGATCGGCGGTTAAAAAATCGCTAACTGCAGGATTGTGGGCTAGTCGAAGCACTTCATTGTTCGAATGACGAATGAATGCGCGAAAGGTATTTTCGAGTTGTAGAAGATCGTTGTGGATGGTTTCGTGGTTATGCGCGCTGATTTGGGTATAGGTGTAGTAACCGCGGGCACCCATGACGAGTGCGATTGCTAGAAAGAGTGCGCCGCTGAGCTTGCGTTGCAAGCCAAGGTATTTGCCTTTGCTGGCAATTTGGCTTGGCTTTGGCTGTGATGCATTTTTTTTCAGAATGATAATCCACCCTAGATTGTTATTTTTTGCGTTCTATTGATAGCGGATATAGGTTTTCAGTAGCAAAGGCTTGATCTGCCAAGTGTATTTCTGACCACGTTTCATAATGCTTTTTTGGAACGTTGCGGCACATGGTAAAGCTTTTAGTATCACTGGGTAAATGCGTATTTTAATAGAAATTTTAAGTGTGATTAAAAGCAGCGAAATTATCCTAGCTACTGGTATTAGTGTAGATATTCTTCGATAAATAGCTTGATGCGCTTAGCGTTTTCGCCTAGGTCGCCTTTTCCAACCCGCGAAGCGGAGCGGAGGTCAATAATTGACCCGCTTGAGGTTTGAGTAATACGAATGACGATGTCGTCGGTAAAGCCGAACCAAAAGCTGTTCACTGACGCTTCAATATGGCCTTGTTCTTGGTAATAGACATTCCATCCGAGTTGTTCCGCTATTGTTATCGCCTTGGCTTGGGCCTTCTCCTGCGGGTAAATAGACGGGAAGCTATGAATATTTGGATACGCCTGTTGCTGCAGCTCGCGGTTTTCAGCTGTGTATTCGAGACTATTGTCGCTGGGTTCTCTCTGCTTTAAGGCCATAATAAATTGCGGCGGGTTTTGCGTATCGGTACTGATGTCGTGAATCAGTGGTGTGCCGGCACCGCTATAAAGGCTGAGACTAAAAAATATAATAGCGGGCAGTGCAATGATAGATGCCAAACTTAGCTGACGCCTGCCCGCCGCACTTGCGGTGCGTCTAGTGAATAGGGCCGCCGCAAAAATGCTGCTAAAGCTCAGCATGCCGGCAAGACTGAACATAAGTAGCCCAATTTGAAAGTGGAACCAATGGAGTCGAACCCCCGCAGCGCCAAGTAGTAATAATACTAGCGAAGCAATGGCGACTTTATAGCTTATAGATGGGATATTCATAGTGGCTCCAAGTGGGCGTCTAGCTAATCTTACCAAAGGGTAATTAGTCTGCGCTTTTTTTTTGCACAAATGCGTGATTTACTTGCAGTTAATAACCTGTAACTAGCTGGCCTTTGCGCGGCAATGTTGCGGCTAGTATCTAAAATCCAATAACAATTAAGAGGTAATTATGGGCCGTGTTGAAGGTAAGGTTTGTATAGTGACGGGTGCCGCTAGCGGTATGGGTAAGGCCGACGCTATTTTGCTGGCAGCGCAGGGTGCCTCAGTGGTACTTACTGATTTAAATGAAAAAGATGGTCAGGCGGTTGCCGATCAAATCGGTGAACGCGCTATTTTTCTCAAGCATAACGTCACCAGTGAAGAGGATTGGCAGCGGGTGGTGAATACCGCCGTTGAGCGTTTTGGACGTCTCGATGTTTTGGTGAATAACGCCGGCATGATGACCCTTGGTAACGTTGTTGATTGTAGTTTGGAAGATTATCGCCGTGTTAATGCGGTAAATAGCGAGGGTGTGTTTTTAGGCTGCAAAACGGCCATACCGGCGATGGAAGCCTCCGGCAATGGCGGTTCTATCATTAATATGTCGTCGGTTGCGGCTATGCATGGTATGTCATTTGTTGCCGCCTACAGTGCCAGCAAGGGGGCAGTGATGGCTTTAACGAAATCCGTAGCCTTGTATTGCCGCGAAAAACGCAATGGCATACGTTGCAATTCGATCCATCCAGACGGTGTAAAGACGCCGATGGTCTTTAAAGTAGCGACTGGCCAAGAGAGCGCGACCCGCGAAGAGATTGAGTCGTTGTCTACTGAAGCAAACCCCATGTGTGAGCCTGAGGATATTGCGTCATTGGTACTTTACCTTGCGTCGGACGAGTCGCGCTTTGTAAATGCTGCTGAGATGTTAATTGATAATGCCTCAACTGCGACGCCACCGATTGGTATTTAACTAGCAAGGGGCGGCTCTGCAATGCGTAAAATTGTGTATTTAATGTGGTCTGACTCTAGTGATGAGCATTTTGCGCGTGCACTTCATCAAGACTTAATGCCGCTCCTTGGTGATATTGCGGGCATAGCGCGGAGACAATTAAATATTCCCGATCGCGATGTCGATGCCGCATCGGCATTGCGAATGGAAAATAGCGCAGCGGCCTTCGACGCTATGTGCAGTGTTTGGTGCACGGATGCGGTAGATGCAACATTATTAGATAGTGCTATTCGCAACTTCTGTGTGCAATTTAGTCGCTACCATGTCGAAGAAATTGAGCGCTTGCCAAATACTCAACATCCTTCAGAAGCTGGCGTGCGCACCCACGGTTTTAGTCAAGTCGCACTACTTCGATGCCCTCAAGGTATGAGCTATGATGCGTGGCTGGCGTACTGGCAAAATACTCACACTGCAATTGCTTTAGAAACCCAATCAACATTTCGCTATGTTCAAAATATTGTCTCTGAGGTGGCTGGCGAAGATGTTAGCTGCTATCACGCGATTGTTGAGGAGTGCTTTCCGGCACTGGCGATGACGGACCCTGCGGTATTTTACAATGCGACGGGCGATAGCAAAAAGCAGCAAGATAATATGAAACGTATGATTGATAGCTGTGTGAATTTCATCGATTTCGATGAAATTGACGTCGTGCCTACTAGCGAGTATGTCTATTAATTTTTTGCTATGCTGGCCGCCAATAGTTTTTTGATTGAGCGGCAGGATATTGGTGGCAGAGCAATAGTATGGCAATAATTATTGAGCCCTCATGGCAGCGTGTGCTTGCTGAACAATTTCAAGAAAGCTATTTTCAAAATTTATTAGGCTTTATTCAAAGCCGCAAGGCTGCGGGTGCGAAGGTGTACCCCCCAGAGGAGCAGTGGTTTTCGGCCTTAGAAAATACACCTTTTGATAAGGTTAAGGTCGTTATATTGGGGCAAGATCCCTATCACGCAGCCGGTCAAGCACATGGCTTGAGTTTTTCTGTATTGCCTAATACAAAAATACCCCCGTCTTTGCGTAATATTTATAAAGAACTTCAAACTGATGTGGGTGTAGAGATACCAACACACGGTTATTTATTGCCTTGGGCAGAGCAGGGCGTACTGTTACTGAATAGTGTTTTAACAGTAGAAGAGAGCGCAGCGGGTTCGCATCAGAGCAAGGGTTGGGAGTTATTCACCGACGCGATAATTCAAGCATTAAATCAGCGTCGCGAGGCCTTGGTGTTTTTGTTATGGGGTAGCCATGCGCAAAAGAAGGGCGCTTCAATTGACCGGCATCGGCACTTGGTTTTAGAGGCGCCGCATCCTTCACCGCTGTCAGCACATCGCGGCTTTTTTGCCTGTCGGCATTTTTCAAAAACAAACGCCTATCTTGAGGCGCGCGGTCAATCATCAATTGATTGGGGGTTGTAAAACTCTTTGAATTTAGCCTTTGCTTGGCACGTCTTTTGGTAAATCTTCCATAATCGATTCTAAGGTATCCGCTAGGAATTCACTTGCGGCAATTTCCATTGCGCGCCCGAGTTCGGCGTCGACGACCTTTTCGGCGAGTGGCCGCAGGCGCCAAATCAATTCTGCAATTTTGGGAAGCTCTTCAGGTGGCGGCAGTTTTTGTTCCGCATAGGGTTCAAGCACGTGTTGAGAAATTAATTTTACGAATTCATTTGCAACCCGTTGTACATTGCCCCGCATCATTCGCAAGATATCTAATAATTCGTCTAAGGGAATACCCGTGGCACAAAGCTCCTCGGCAACTTTTAGCGTATTCATGCTCGAGACTCGGAGCTTGGTCCCTGAGATAGTAAACAAGCCAAGATCGTGTGCCGTTTTTACCGCTGACGGAGTCAGTTTGGTGCCAAACATTTTGGCTAGCTCAGTTATGGCAATGGTTGTGGGTGACTCGTTTGTCCAGGGCGAGTTTAGGGCGGACTCAATACCGAGAACTTCGCTAAGGCCGATGCCTTCTTCAAGTGCCGCGATGAGCTCGCGTATGCTAGAAAGGGTATAGCCTCGATCAAGGAGGTTGGCGATAAGACGAAGGCGAGATAAGTGAAAATTATTGTAAACGCCTTTTCTACCCTGCAGCGCCGGAGGGGGGAGTACCCCCCGGTCTTGGTAGGCGCGAATATTACGAACTGTGGTGTTAGCGGCTAATGCTAGCTCTTCGACAGAGTAGTCGCGCTGATGTTCTGCCTGAGTTTCGTTCGTAAATCCATTTTGCGGCAGTAGCTGGGCCATGCTGCTGATGGTGTCTTCTGGAAATTTCATGCTTTTCACCGCGCTTGACGCCCTCGAAATTAAATAAGCCTTTCATGTAACGGGTTGATTTTATTTGGCAATTTTTACCAAAGCGCTAGCTAAATGCAATGTGCTTCGGCGCACCTTGGCTTATATATTCGTTCGAGCTTCAATGGTGTCAATGTCAACATTTTCTTGACATGCGCTAAGGTGCCAATTAATGTCTCATCAACCGCTGTTACATAGTGGTGTGTAGTATAACAATAAAATTGATAGCAGGTCTTGAATTATGGGTAGTCGCAATACGTCCGTCTCTTTTTGTTTGTTGGCCATGACTTTGGTGCCAGCGGGGGCTATTGCCGCCGTTTTAGAGGAGGTGGTGGTCACGGCCCAGCATCGAACTCAAAGTCTCCAAGATGTTCCGGTTTCGGTTAGCGCCATAGGTGGCGAGAAAATGATGGAAGCGGGTATCAACCGCATGGAGGATCTTCAGGCCTATGTACCCAATCTCACGGTAACCGAGAGCGGTATCAGTACGGATATTTTCATTCGCGGTATTGGTACCGGAATGAATCAGGGGTTTGAGCAATCCGTGGGCATGTATGTGGACGGCATTTATTATGGCCGCGCTCAGCTCGCAAGAGCACCATTTCTGGATTTAGCTCGAGTAGAGGTTCTGCGGGGCCCGCAAAATATTTTGCATGGAAAAAATAGTATTGCCGGTGCGGTGAATTTGATTACGGCTAATCCATCGGATTATTTCGAGGCCTTGTTTTCTACGTTGTATGAGCCTAAGTATGACGAGAAAGTTGCCGATATTATGTTGTCTGGCCCTGTTACCGATAACTTAGGTTTGCGATTCTCTGCCCGTCTGAGGGAGTATGGCGGTTTTGTTGAAAATATCTTTTTAGATCGCGATGAACCTCAATATGATCAGGCGACTTTTAGATTAAAAGCGGCTTGGGAAATTGATGATAAAACGACGCTGCTAGCTAAAATTGAAACAGGTAAGTTCGATAGTTTGGGACGTCAGGCTGAAATTGTTAATGACGAGCCTTCAACTTCAAGTGTGTTTTTGTTTACCGGTAAAACGGAAGCAGAGATTTTGAATAACACCCAATTTCCTGGGGTGGTAGACGTCAATATCGACGATTCGGTTTTAAATAATTATCAAGATTTTAAACGCACGTCTAATGGTGATTATAGTAATAACGACACCTTAAATTTGACCGCGAATTTAACTCGCGTTACGGATAGTGGGCATGAATTCACAGCGATAACTGGGTTTTTGCAATACACCTACAGCGACCTGTGTGACTGCGATGCGACTGCCGCAGAATTGTTTAAATTGGCATTGGGGGAAGATTACACCCAGTACAGCCAAGAGCTTCGTTGGGTGTCGCCGGCAGATCAGGATATTGAATATATTGGTGGTCTTTACTTCCAGCGCAATGAACTCGATTTCCGTGACAAGCTAATTCAAGACTCAGCAACGGTTGTGCAGCTGCTCAATGCAGCTGACCTTATGGAGGCGGGCGCGCGAGGTGATATCGATCCACTTCAGTTAAGTGGTACCCCTGAAGAGGTGCTTGGTGTTGGTGATGCAGGTAATGCGGTGGCGAATATTACTGCGCCCCGTAAATTTTTAAGTACCTCCAATATATTTTCTGCGTTTTTACAAACCACTTTCCATTTTGGCGACAGCCTTCGTTTGACCTTAGGTGGACGCGGAACCCTTGAGCAAAAGACCGGTAGTCGTAAACTTGAGTTTGCCGATCTAGACGGCAATATTCTGCCAATAGGTGAGGTAGATACAGTTTCTGCGATCACCTTCTCTGCCGAGCGCCACGATCTCAAAGGGAAGAGAACCGAGAAATCCTTCTCGCCACTGCTGAATATTCAGTGGGATTATTCCGACGAGGGCATGGCTTATTTTACCGCGACCAAAGGTGTTAAAGCGGGTGGTTTCGATGCCCGTTCTAATATGTCGCCAAGCACAGACCCTACGCCGCGAAATCCAAATGCACTGATTGCCAACCAACAGGTCTTGGTGGGTACATTTGAGTACGAAGAAGAAGAGGCCACCAGCTTAGAGCTAGGTTTGAAAACGGGACTCTTAGACGGCGCAGCCGAATTCAATATCGCCGCGTTTTATACCCAGTATAACGATCTTCAAATTAGTCTTTTTGATGGCACCCTCGGCTTTAATGTAGGTAATGCGAAAGAAGCCATTACCATGGGTATTGAGATGGATGGCCGTTGGCAGCTTACTGACTATCTCAGCATTGGCGGCGCGCTAGCGATACTTGATTTTGAGTTTACTGATTTTAAAAATGGTCAGTGTCAGCAGGATCAAGTTCCCACCTCGGAGGACGGTTTGTACTGTGATTACACCGGCATGAGTAATCAGTATGTGGCGGATTGGTCGGGCACCTTTCTTGTTGGTTATGTGCGTCCTATTAGCCCCACAATGGGTATCGGTATGGGCTTGGATTTCGTATTTACCGATAATTACAACCCTTCTTCCAACCTCGATCCACGGGTTGAACAAGATGCCTTTGTTAAAGTGAATGGTCGTATTGGTATTGGTCCCATCGATAAGCAGTGGGAATTGGCACTGGTCGGCAAAAACTTAACTGACAAAGTGGTTGTGGTGTATGCGGCTGATACCCCGCTGTCCAAGACTATTTTTGGCGCCACAAGCCATACCGCCTTTGTAGAACCACCGCGTTCGATTGCGATGCAATTTACTTACCGTATGTGATGTTGCTGTTTATGCAAATAAACCCGCTGTTTGCTGATGTTGCAAATGGCGGCATGCTGAACAATCTAATCTGTTTGATTTAAAAGGCTGGGGCGATATGAAAAAGCTAGTAGGTCAATGCTTGCTGCTACTTGCATTTATGGCAATGAGTTTGTCGCTGGTGGCTGCTGAATGGCGGCTGGAGAAGGATGACGACGGTATTCAGGTTTTCACACGAGCGGTTGAGGGTTCTGACTACCGAGCGTTTCGCGGTGAAACCCTTATAAATGCAGAGCTGAATCAATTGATGGCGGTATTAGATGATACCGAGGGCTTTGTGCATTGGATGTTTAAGTGCAAAAGTCCAAAGTTACTTTATAAAGCGAGTTTATTGGATCGCTACCAGTATTTGATTAATGACTTCCCGTGGCCTGCGGCTGATCGGGAATTGATTTTGCGTAATGAAATCTCACAAGATCCCGTCAGTCGTATTACCACTGTAAAGCTCACCGGCGTTGATATTGATTCACTGCCAGCCAATGCTAAAGCAGCGATGCCTCCAAAAGTGGAGGCGGTGCGAGTAGAAGAGCTTGAGGGCTTTTTCGAGTTAAGCCCCATTAGCGATACCCAAACCAAGGTGGTTTTTCAATTGCACTTAAATCCAGTGGGTTCGCTGCCCTCTGGCTTAGTGAATGCCATGATTGTTGATAATCCATTCGAAACCTTAAAAGCGCTACGTAAGCGCGCTGCTTTACCCGAATACGCTAACTTCAACCCCTTCTGATTGGGGCGGGTATGGCCTTCCCACCATAAGCCGCTGATGGCGCGTATAAGGCCAGTTCTATTTAAAGAAATCTGGCTTGGCGTAGTGATTTTCTGTGAATGACCTAACTCTAAGAAAGGTGTTCGAATTTACTTGACATTATTTGATGTCACGCTTAGTGTGACATTAAGTGATGTTACATAATAAAATGATTCATAAAGGAGTGCTTTATGAAAACGATAGTCCAGCCAGTACGCCGTAATCTTGAATTCCATTTGCCAAAAGATCGCATAGGTGATTGGCATGCAGGTGGTGCTCACATTAGTCATTTCTTTAATGCTTTGTCGATATTCTTCCCAGACGGTGAGCGCTTCTTTATTGATAGTGTGCGTCACTATCGAGATCGCATTCATGACCCCGAGTTAAAAGAGTCGGTGAGAGGATTTATTGGCCAAGAGGCAATGCACGGTAGAGAGCATGAAGAGTATAACGACGCCTTGGTCGCAAAGGGGCTGCCTGCAGACCGCTACGGCCGTATTGTCATCCGCTTACTGAAATTTCTTACGCGAATTACGCCAAAATCCATGCAGTTAGCCACCACAATTGCATTGGAGCATTTGACGGCGATTCTAGCCAATATGGTGTTAAGCGAGCCGCGCAGTTTAGAGGGCGCTGAGCCACGTTACGCCGCTATATGGAAGTGGCATGCGCTGGAGGAAACAGAACATAAGGCCGTCGCTTACGATGTCTATCAGCAGGTGTTGGGTGGTGGCTTGCTAGGGTATTTGCATCGTTGTGTGGCACTGCTTGCCGCGACATTTATCTTTTGGATGATGGTTATCCCATTTCATATTGGTTTAGTTCGCCGTGAAGGCCAACTCTTCAATATTCGAGGCTGGTTCAAAGTGGCAAACTTTTTATGGGGATCTCCGGGTGCATTGCGTCGAGTGATTCCTGATTGGTTGGATTACTTTAAGCCGGGTTTCCATCCATGGGATCACGACAACGCGCATTATTTAGCAGAGCTTGACACTCTTGCTGAAGAAGTGGGTGCCTACGATGGGCAGGCCGCGGGTGCAATGGCATGAATAGCGTGAGTGGCGTCGCAAGGATAAATGATGCAATTTTGGCTGAGCTTGACGACATGCGTGCGCGTTATATGGCGACACCATTGGCGAATATTGATCACAGCAAACTAGCGAAGTGGCGGCCCAAATTTACTTTATGGCGATGCTTACAGCCGTTGATGGAAATACAAGTTGGCTTGAAGCGTCGAGTTGAGCAAGTCGGTGACCACAAAATTTGCTACTGGGCGGGCGGTAATAGTGCTGGGCCGGTGTTGGTGCTGCTGCATGGCTTTGGTTCAAGCAAAGAGAATTGGAGCTTTTTGGCGGCAAAATTGCGCCGCGATTACTACCTGCTCATTCCTGATTTGGCGGGGTTTGGCGATAGTGACTTTAATCCAGATGCGGATTACCGAATGGCTGCGCAAGCAGATCGCATTGCGCAGTGGTTGAAGCAGCTTGGTGTAGAAAAGGCCCACGTAGCCGGCAGTTCAATGGGGGGAGCAATAGCCGCACAACTTGCATCGCGTCACGCCCAATTGGTTGACACTCTGTGCCTAATGAATGCTGCGGGTGTGCCAGGTAGGCATTTAACGCAAATGGAGAGTGGGATAGCAGCTGGCGTAAATTATCTTGCTCCTACACGGGCTAGGGATACCTATTTAGTTTTCGCTATAGCCTTGCATAGACGGCAAAGAATGCTTGGCATGTTGTTAGGCTTTTTTATGGCTGGCGTTATGAGTCATCGTAAAGTAGTAAACGATTTTATATTTTCGCAATTAATAGATTCCTTAAAAGATACTTATTTAAACCTTGGCGCGATTAATGCGCCGACTTTGGTGTTGTGGGGGGATTCTGATCAAGTGTTAGATGTGAGCTGTGCTGATCAATTTTGCGAACAAATTAGTGGCGCAAAGGCAATGATTTTACCGTCGGTAGGTCATTTACCTATGCTCGAAGCCCCGACTTTAACTGCGCGAGTCTTGGGTGACTTTTGGCGTGCCGGAACGAGAGTGATATAGACGATGGGTAAAGAAAAAAATAATAGCAAAGAGCAAGGCGCGATTGACGAGGTTGCCATTATTGGCGCTGGATTCGGAGGTTTAGGTGTTGCCATTCGTATGCAGCAGCAGGGGCTTAATGATTTTGTGGTTTATGAAAAAGCAAGCGATGTTGGTGGGGTGTGGCGTGATAATGTCTACCCTGGAGCGGCTTGCGATGTGCCGTCGCATTTGTATTCTTTTTCCTTTGAAGCAAATCCAGATTGGGGCAGAACCTTTGGCCCGCAGGAGGAAATCCATCGCTATTTGCGACACTGTACAGACAAATACAATTTACGCGACAAAATAAGGTTCAATACCTCGCTCAGCTCTATGGCATTTTGTGAGCAGAGTGGCGTTTGGAAGCTGGCATTTGCTGACGGTAGCACGCGACAGGCGCGTGCGGTTGTGATGGCCATTGGGGCATTGAATATTCCCCAGTATCCAGAAATTACCGGTATCGACAGCTTTACCGGCAAGGTGATGCACACAGCGGAATGGGACCAAAATTATACGCTTGATGGCAAGCGCGTAGCGGTTATTGGCACCGGAGCAAGTGCTATCCAAGTTATTCCATCTATTCAACCTCAGGTAAAAGCGCTTAATGTATTTCAGCGTACGCCGCCTTGGGTGCTACCAAAACATGATAAGGCGCAAAGCCCTCGTCTCCAGCGGCTGTATAAGCGTCGACCATTTATTCAGCAAACAGTACGTCGTTTTCAATATGTAATGATGGAGAGCTTGGTGCCTGCGTTTATGTGGGACAGTTTTCTCACCCGTATTGGTGAGTCGATGGGATGTCGCTATTTGCGCAAGGTGGTGAGGGATCCGGTTTTACAGAGAAAATTGTCGCCCAATTATGCGATGGGTTGTAAGCGCGTTTTATTGTCAGACGATTATTATCCTGCTTTGACAAAAAGTAATGTGAATGTTTGTGTCGAGGGCATCGATAAGATTGATGGTTCGGCGATATGCACTAGCGATGGTCAGCGCCATGAAGTAGATGCGATTATTTTAGCGACGGGTTTTAAAGTCCCGGTTTCCGGTGCGCCAATTCCCATTCGCGGTGTGGGCGGTCGTTTGCTTGAAAAAGACTGGGCTATTGGTAGTGAAGCATATAAAGGTATTGCGGTTTCAGGCTATCCGAACATGATGTATGTCATGGGGCCAAATACCGGGCCCGGAAATACCTCGGTTATTTTCTATATCGAGTCGCAAATTAATTATATTTTGAAATATTTAAAGACGCTGCGGAAAAATCAGAACAAATACTTCGATTTAAAACCGATGGTTCAGCGTGAGTTTAATGCTGACATACAAGAGCGTTTTAAAGGCACCACGTGGACATCGGGCTGTAATAGCTGGTATTTAACCAAAGACGGTAAAAATACTACTTTGTGGCCGAGTTTCTCTTGGCAGTACCGTCTAACAACACGACATTTTTCCGCCGCCGAATACGAGCTCGTTAGTATTTCTAGTCAGGCGCCGACATATGAAAGCAACGTCGCTACAGCGAGTTGATGATAGGGGTAAATGGTGAAAAATTTTAATAATAAGGTCATTGCCGTTACGGGTGCCGGTTCGGGTATTGGTAGAGCCTTGGTAATCGGTTTGCGGGCGGCTGGTGCTCGGGTAGCTGCGTCAGACATCGTCGAAGCAAACTTGCAGGTTTTGCGTGAATATGGCGATGAATCGGAATTATTTTTAGCAAAATTAGATGTTAGCGACAATGCTGCAATGAAGGCGTGGGCAGCTTCCGTAAAGGCGCATTTTGGGGTGGTCGATGGCGTGATTAATAATGCGGGTGTGGCGCTCAGTTGTCACGCCGGTGATCAGCCGCGAGAGCAAATGGAGTGGGTGTTCGGGGTAAATTATTGGGGTGTGATTAATGGCGTCGAGGCATTTTTACCCGAATTACTTACGCGCCCTGAGGCTTGCGTGGTAAATATTTCGTCTTTGTTTGGTTTGATGTCGGTGCCCTCGCAGTCCTCCTACAATGCCACGAAATTCGCGGTAAGAGGGTATTCCGAATCACTGCGTCAGGATCTACGCGATACCAATGTAAAAGTAGTTACCGTGCACCCAGGGGGGATAAAAACCAATATTGCGAATAATGGCCGCCACCTAAATTCGATAACGGGTAATGCCGCCGACGTGGAGAAAACCGCCGACTTATTTAACAGTATTGCAGTTACCACACCGAAAAAAGCCGCTGCAGTGATCATGCGAGGAATGCGAAAGTCTAAGCCGAGGGTGCTTATTGGCGGCGACGCAGTATTACTGGATATAGTTCAGCGCCTATTCCCTAGCTGCTACGACCGCATATTGGTGCCGCTCATGAATGCCGGTACGCGAATGGTACTAAAGCGGATATAAGGCGCGCGCAGCGCATCAGGCTGCGCCAGGCTTATTCTTTGTTCGGTATGGAGTAGGGCAGTTCCAGAATTTCTAACATCGCCGTGTCGTTAGCAAAGTGAATATTATTGCTTGCCACGGCGTCTTCGGTAAGTACGGCTAGCAGCTCGGTCTCGCCATTTTGGCTGACTGCAGATACCAGATTGCCGATACTCTGTGAATCTTCTCCACTGAATAACTCCGCACCCGGAGATTGAGTAAATGCGTCATTACCATTTGCAATGCGTGCGCGGTACAGGCGGCGTTTTAGCTTGCCGCGATACTGCATGCGTGCAACAATTTCCTGCCCCGTGTAACAGCCTTTATTAAAGCTGACACCGCCAATAACTTGGTAATTTAGCATTTGAGGAATAAAGCTGTCTTGGGTGTTGGCGCAGACTTCGCCAAGACCGGCGGCAATGTTTTGAGCCTCCCAATAGCTTGAGTCAACGGCGATGGCTTGGCTGCTGAGTTTGCTCCACAAGTCAATTGCGGCGTCTGTTGGCACCCAGCATTCAAATCGTTCAGCGCTGTCGTCCATCTGCACCACAACGATTTGGCCGTCACTTGCTTGCATCATTTTTCCGGCGGGTGCGATACCTGTATGTTGCTGAATATGTTCTTTGGCGCGTTTGCCGAACACGCCAATTGCGATGAATTCTGCAGTTGCATCGCGAATTTTGGCTTTCGAAAAGACAATGTATTTGGCCAGCGTGGAGCAGGCTGATTCTGCGGTATCGGCGCGGAGTCTGAGTAGTACCGCTTCGCTGCTGCGCATACCGGCGATAAAACTCATCACCATGCGACCTTTAATATTGCAGTAGCTTCCTAGCGCCGCGCGCTCGGTATCTATGTTGCGCCAATCACAGGTGGTCTGCCCCTGTAAAAACTTGCTGCTGTCGGGGCCTTCAATGGCGAGAAATCCGTATTGGCCTAGCGCGCTGATATTACAGTCGCCCAGGGCTTGGCTGGGGTTGCTGCCGTTTGTCCAATATTGTCCCGCCGTGTGGCTGCTCTCAGCATATTGAGTGCGTAGAAATTCCCAAAATGTATTCATAGATTCTCAGCAGTATAGGTATTGCGGTTGTGCGCTAGTTTGACTGGGTACTCGTACAAATTTGTTGCGGTGTGATTGCCGCCGATAGCCGTTATAATACGCTTTTTTGTGGCCGCTTAATGCAGGCTACCGTTACGAAGTGGAAAATAATGGTTTCGGAAAACGAGTTCAAGCGTATTTGCTGGGCCTGCCGTCGCGGCATGCTGGAGTTAGACTTGGTGATGGTGCCCTATGTGGAGGGGCGGTTCAGAGATTTAGATGCGGACAATCAGCAGCGCTTTATTAGCTTACTGGAATGCGAGGATACGGATTTGTTTTCTTGGTTTCTTGGCCGGAATCTTCCTGAAGACCCCGATCTGGCGATAATCGTTGATGACATCAACACGTTCACCAAAACCCCTAGACCTTAAGTTTCGTCGCTCACGGCTGTTGTGCGGCTATTTTGTGGCTGTGCACAGCCTTGCGGTGCTGAGCTTGTATTTATTTGTGCCGACGCTAGTTGCCGCCCTTATGACGGTGCCACTTATTCTAAGCGCGGGCTTTTATATTTTTCGCGATGTTTTCTATTTACACCATAGCTCGCTGGCGCATATCGCTTTTGCCGAGAATCGCTGGCGGGTTTTTCTCAGCGAGATAGGGTATTCCTCCGCACCGGAAGTTCAGCCGCTGGAGTGCTTAGACTCGGTGGTATTGCCTTTCGGTGTTGTCTTACGTTTTAGACTTCTCGGTGGTCGGAAGAGATCGGTGTTCGTATTTCCAGATCATCTGAATGCAAACGAATACCGAAAACTTCGTCAAATCGCCAATTTTGCTAGCGCCACCTAAGTGTGGCGATGCCTGTGGAAGTTGTCCGGTATTAGGATTGTGTCTTCGGCGGTTTCGGATTGCTCAGGGTAATCCAGCGTGTAATGAAGGCCTCGGCTTTCGGTGCGCTGTAGGGCCGAGCGGATAATCAGTTCGGCGACCATCGCCAAATTTCGTAATTCTAATAAGTCATTGCTGACTTTGTAGTTGGAGTAGTACTCGTCTATTTCCTGTTGGAGCAAAGCTGCTCTATTTAGGGCGCGCTGCAGGCGCTTATTGGTGCGAACAATACCTACATAGTCCCACATAAAACGTCGTAATTCGTCCCAGTTATGAGAAATTACGACGTCTTCATCGGAGTCTGTGACTTGCGATTCATCCCAGGGAAGCGCTATTTGCGGCGAGGGCAGCTCAGCTAGGCGCTTGCGAATATCCGCTGCCGCCGAGGTGCCATAAACAAAGCACTCTAGCAAAGAATTGCTCGCGAGGCGGTTAGCGCCGTGCAGC
Organism: Zhongshania marina; assembly: GCF_002915595.1. Lineage (GTDB taxonomy): Bacteria > Pseudomonadota > Gammaproteobacteria > Pseudomonadales > Spongiibacteraceae > Spongiibacter > Spongiibacter marinus_B. The sequence goes on along the minus strand of NZ_PQGG01000019.1, from coordinate 276,303 downwards.
CCTGTAAATGACGTTTCGCCAATGGCGTATAGCCCTGGAATATCGGTTTGGCCGTATTGATCTACCATCACTCCGCCGCAGGTGTAGTGCGCGGCAGGTACAACGGGGATGGCTTCGCGGCTTATGTCTATCCCCAGTTCAAGGCAGCGGGCCTTGATGGTGGGGAAGTGCTCTAGCAAAAAATCCGGTGACTTATGACTGATGTCTAGGTAGACACAATCACTGCCGATGCGCTTCATTTCATGGTCTATGGCGCGGGCAACTACATCCCGTGGCGCGAGTTCGCCGCGTTCATCGTAGCGGAACATAAAACGCTCACCGGTGGCGGAAATCAGTCGACCGCCTTCGCCGCGAATAGCCTCAGTAATGAGAAATGATTTTGCTTTGGGGTGGTAAAGGCAGGTGGGGTGGAATTGGTTGAATTCCATATTGGCTACTCGGCAGCCCGCACGCCAAGCCATTGCAATCCCGTCACCACTGGCGCCATCGGGGTTGCTGGTATACAAATAGGCCTTGTTAGCACCACCAGTTGCTAACACAATTGCTTTTGCGTGGAACAATTCGACATGGCCGCTGTCTCTGTTCAGCACGTAAGCACCGTGACAGCGATGCTGTGCAATAATTAAGTCCACGGCGACGTGTCGCGTAAAGATTTCGATATTGGGATTTTCTTTAGCGCGATTGGTGAGGGTTTCAGACACCTCGCGGCCAGTGGCGTCGGCGGCGTGAATAATACGGCGCTGGCTGTGTCCGCCTTCACGGGTTAGGTGAAAGGCGTCGCTGCTTTGCTCGTAGCGACTGAATTGGACCCCCTGCGACAGCAGCCATTTTATGCTGTCGCTACTGTTTTTAACGGTAAAGCGCACGCTATCTTCGTGGCAAAGCTGGGCTCCTGCAGCTAGAGTATCTGCAACGTGGGCGTCTACGGTGTCGCCGTCGTGAAGCACCGCTGCAATACCACCTTGTGCCCAATAGGTGGAGCCCGCATTGAGTTCGCCCTTGCTGATTACAGCAATGCGCGCACTGTCGGCCAGTTGCAGCGCTAAAGTGAGACCTGCGGCGCCGCTGCCTATCACCAGAACATCGTGTGAATGGTAGTGGGTCATGTTGTTATTTGCTCCTGCCGCAGTGCAGCTATAATATGCCGCTCGGGATATAAATTGGCGCAAAGTATACTGATAGAAAGTCGCCTTACCAATATTTGCCTGTGTAACCATCGCATTAAGCGGCGGATATGCTGAAAAGGGATACGATGAGAGAACTTCTTTTAGCCGTGGTGGTCTATTCAACAGATGCTGCCGAATGGCTTGCGGTGAGGCAATATGGCCGAGCCTAAACAGACGGATCAGCAGCTGGTTGAACGGGTTCAAAAGGGCGATAAGCGCGCATTTGACCTACTCGTTCTAAAGTATCAGCACAAAATATTCGGCTTGATTTCACGTTATGTGAAAGATAATGACGAAATTCAGGATGTGGCGCAGGAGGCGTTTGTAAAGGCCTACCGAGCCCTACCTAAATTTCGCGGTGATAGTGCGTTTTATACGTGGCTTTACCGGATTGCGATTAATACGGCTAAGAATTACCTTGTAGCGCGTAATCGTCGTCCACCTGGCGTAGATGTTGATGTAGCCGATGCAGAATATTTTGAGGGTCCCTCGGGTCTGAAAGATATAGAAACGCCGGAAAATCAGCTTTACGGTGAGGAGCTGAAGAAAGTTGTACAGGATGCCATTAGAGCGTTACCAGAGGATTTGCGTTCTGCATTGAGTCTGCGTGAGTTTGATGGTCTGAGTTATGAAGATATTGCATCGGTAATGGATTGTCCGGTCGGTACGGTTCGGTCGCGTATTTTTCGCGCCCGAGAGGCAGTCGATCTGCGAGTTAAAGCCCAGATAAGTGGCGAAGAGGTGGAAGTATGAACGATACCGTCAGAGAATCTCTCTCAGCATTGATGGATGGTGAAGCCAGCGAGCTTGAGCTTCGGCGTATTCTAAGTGCTGACGAGAAGGCAATTCGTACCGAATGGGCAGATTTGCACCGCTCGCAGGAATTGCTCAAGAACGAAAGCAATCCGTTTATCGGTTGGGATATTTCGTCACGAGTTATGGCTGAAATTGCTGACGACGAGTTAGTGAATAGCGGCGGAACGGGCTGGAAACAGGCTGTGTCTGGGCTGGCTATTGCTGCAAGCGTTGCTGCGGTGGTGGTTATCGGCTCTATGGGCGGCAATATGTTTGGTGGCTCACCGCAGATGGTGGCAGAAAACAATGGCGTGAGTGGCCGTGTTTATCCTGCGCAAGCATCGGCGGCTGTGGGTGGGGTTGCGGTAAGCGCCCAGGCGCAGGCGTCACCGGCTGGCCCTTTGCTGAATAATGATGCCGAGGCTCGCAAGCGCTTTGAAGCATATTTGCGCAAGCACACGGATCGCGCGGCGTTTAATAATGGTCAGGGTATGGTGTCTTATGCCCGCGTGGTATCGCAGGAGTCTGAATAGCGTGCTCGTTCGCCTTGCATCTACGGCGCTGGCGGCGGCACTAGTTAGCGCGCCAGCCGCTAGTATCGAGTCGGGTAGTGAATTGCTTAATAGGATGACTCATAGTCATCGCGAGCTGAATTACCGCGCCATTGTGACCTATCAGTTAGGTGAGCAGCTTAGTAGTTATCGGATTACCCATACTGTTCACGACGGTAAGGAGTTCGAGGCGCTTGAGTCGCTAGATGGCGATCACCAAGATTTGGTACACCACGGGCATGATATAAATTGTGTCCACCCCGGTCCGCAGTTGATACGTCTATTTAATGCCGAGGAAGAGCAAGGTTTCTACCGCTACTACGATGTGGATATCGTAGGAGAAGATAGAGTTGCGGGGCGTGATGCAGTTACCTTGTCGATCAAACCGAGGGATGTCTACCGCCTTGGCTATAAATTATCTTTAGATAATGAAACCGGTCTGTTGCTGCGCTCAGATATTGTGAATCAGCAGGGCAAGGTTTTAGAGCGGTTTCAATACGCAATGTTAGATTTAAATATCCCTGATGATGAGTTACTCGTCGAAGGGGCTATCGAGGTAGAGCACAAAGACGTGTCGCTCGATAATCCAGCTACCACTCAGCTTCGAGTATGGCGCCCCGACTGGATTCCGGCGGGCTTTACTCCCTTAAAAGATACGGACGACGGTAGTGCTGCAATAAGTTATACCGATGGCCTTGCTGTGATGTCGGTGTTTGTTGAACCCCTTGTCACTGCAGATTCCGGTGCGGTAGCCGTTACCGAAGGTGGTATGCGGCGTGGCGCGTCGGTGAGTTATACCGTTGCCTTTCCCGATAATGGGATGTTTGCGACAGTGGTGGGTGAGGTGCCCATGCTAACTGCTAAGCAGGTGGCAAAATCATTAAGCTGGGACCAACGGTGATTACTGAAACTGGGCGCGTTGTGGGTGTTGAGGACAATGCGCTGTGGGTTGAAACAATTCGTCGTAGTACCTGCGGTAGCTGTTCTGCTCAAAAAGGCTGCGGCCAAGGTCTTATGAATAAAGCCACTGACGGTCGTCGCAATCAATTGCGGGTCTTACTCGGTTCTCAATCTGCAGAAAACTTCCACATAAACGATGAAGTCGAGATTAGTATTCCTGAGCGGGCGCTGATCGGCGGCGCCATGATGGTGTATTTACTGCCCTTAATCACGATGATTGTCGGTATGGGTGCGGCTTCGCAATACGCCGTAGGCGATGTGGCCGCGGCTGTTGGTGCGCTGCTTGGCTTTATGCTTGGCATGGCATTGGTGCGCTTACACGCGGCTTACATTCAAAATAAACCTGCTTTCCAGGCCACGGTTGTGGCTAAATCCCCGTCAGCTTTGATTAATTCCATTGCGATTAACGCTGCACCGTATTCTGAGTGAGTCTATTCATAGCCTAGAGCTGTGGCTTTGCGATACAATCGCGCCTCTGAAATTTCATCATTTTTGTTTCTCTGAGGTATAAGCCGAGCGTGTCCAGTCTCGATTTGATTCGCAATTTCTCGATAATTGCCCATATAGATCACGGTAAATCTACTCTTGCTGACCGTTTCATCCAAACCTGTGGTGGTTTGACTGAGCGTGAAATGTCGGCTCAGGTATTAGATTCGATGGATATCGAGCGCGAGCGCGGTATTACCATCAAGGCCCAGTCGGTCACGCTGAACTACACTGCCCTTGATGGTAAGACCTATCAGCTCAACTTTATTGATACCCCAGGTCACGTTGACTTTTCTTACGAAGTATCGCGCTCCCTTGCGGCCTGTGAAGGCGCATTGTTGGTGGTCGATGCGGCGCAGGGTGTAGAGGCGCAGTCGGTCGCGAATTGCTACACCGCAATAGAGCAGGGCTTGGAAGTGCTGCCTATTCTAAACAAAATGGATTTGCCGCAGGCAGATCCGGACAAGGTAAAGCATGAGATTGAAGAGATCATTGGTGTCGATGCCAGCGAGGCGGTTGCCGTATCGGCGAAGTCGGGCATGGGTATTATCGATGCGCTAGAGCATTTGGTTGCTAAAATTCCGCCGCCAGTAGGTGACCCTGATGCGCCTCTACAGGCCCTAATTATTGATTCATGGTTCGATAATTACCAGGGCGTTGTGTCACTAGTGCGGGTTAAACATGGCACATTGAAGCGCGGTGAAAAAATAATCACCAAATCTCTTGGCAAAGCCCAAGTCGTGGATGTGGTGGGTATCTTTACGCCAAAGCAAACCGCAACGGGAATTTTGCGAGCCGGTGAGGTGGGTTTTGTTATAGCCGGTATCAAAGATATTCACGGCGCCCCCGTCGGGGATACCTTTACCCATGCTGCTACCCCAACGGTTGAGTCCTTGCCCGGTTTTAAAAAGGTAAAACCACAGGTCTATGCTGGCTTGTTTACGGTGTCTACCGAGGATTACGAAGATTTTCGTGACGCGCTTAGTAAGTTGACCTTGAATGACGCCTCCCTGTTTTATGAGCCAGAAAGCTCTGATGCTTTGGGTTTTGGTTTTCGCTGTGGTTTCCTTGGCACCTTGCATATGGAAATCATTCAGGAGCGCTTGGAGCGCGAGTACGATCTTGATTTAATTACTACCGCGCCAACGGTTATCTACGAAGTATTGAAGAAGAATGGTCAAATAGTGATGGTCGACAACCCATCATCTATGCCGGACCTCGGAGAGGTTGAAGAAACCCGCGAGCCGATTGCCAAGGTAAATATTTTGGTGCCGCAGGAGCACTTGGGCAATGTCATCAGTCTTTGTGCGGAAAAGCGTGGTATTCAAAAGGACATGCAATTCCTAGGGCAGCAGGTGTCGCTGAATTGGGAAATTCCCATGAGCGAGGTTGTGTTAGACTTTTTTGATAGGCTAAAGTCTGTGAGCCGTGGTTTTGCGTCGCTAGACTACAGTTTTGATCGTTTTGAAGCGGCCAATCTAGTGAAGCTGGATGTATTAATAAACGGCGATCGAGTTGATGCTTTGGCGCTTATTGTGCATCGCGATGTGGCGCAAAGTCGCGGGCGGCAATTAGTCGATAAAATGCAGGAGCTTATTCCTCGGCAAATGTTTGATGTCGCAATTCAGGCGGCAATTGGTGGCCATGTTATTGCAAGGCAAACCGTTAAGGCATTGCGGAAAAACGTGACGGCCAAATGTTACGGTGGCGACGTGTCGCGTAAGCGCAAATTATTAGAAAAACAAAAAGCCGGTAAGAAACGCATGAAGCAAGTGGGTAATGTAGAAATTCCGCAAACTGCGTTTTTGGCTGTACTTAAAATTGATAGCTAAGGGATAAATAGCCGCATGGTGAATTTAATTCTGTTGGTGGTTGCGGCTGTTTCATTAGTCGTTTGGCTGGTTCAAGAGGTCAAAGGCCGCCGCCAAATACAGCAGGCTTTGCAGTGGTGTGCTGAAAAACGGACCGCTAGTGATGCAATAACGCTTCGCCAACAGGTTGTGCCCGGCTGGTTAGAATGGACTTATCGTCTGGTTGTATTCGCGTGGTTCATCTGGATTGCCAGCGTTGTGTTGATTAAGGATGGCGACTTTGCGCTAGCCTTGGTAGTTCTTACGATTATCGCGGGTATTATTGGCGGGATTGATCGCTTTGTGTTTGAAAAAGCGCGGCAAGCCTATGTGAGCGCCGGCAATGTAGCGGTCTACATCACTTATTTTGTGAAACAAGATCAAGAGACACTAAAAAATGAATTTGGTGGAATGCTGCCGATAGCTGAGAACGCGCGGTCTTTTTTCCCCGTTTTATTGGTTGTTTTAGTGCTGCGTTCATTCGTGATTGAACCCTTTCAAATTCCCTCAGCATCCATGGTCCCTAGCTTAGAAGTTGGTGACTATATATTGGTAAACAAATTCAACTATGGCCTGCGTTTACCCGTTGTCGGCACCAAAATACTTGAAGTCGGTGAGCCTGAGCGGGGCGACGTGATGGTGTTTTTCCCACCTAACGATAGCCGCTATTTTATAAAGCGGGTGATCGGGCTGCCTGGGGACGAGATCCGCTACATCAATAAGCAGCTCTACGTAAACGGTGAAATCGTTCAGCAATCTTTGATCGCAGAGGTGCCGCCTCTGCAGCCGGTTACACAGGTTTTAAGCGAGCAGTTGGGCGCGGTTAATCATTTGGTACATCACGACAAGCGAATTTATCGCGGTGACTTTGTCACCAAGGTTGATGCTGGTCATTATTTTATGATGGGTGATAATCGGGACAACAGCAGTGATAGCCGAGTTTGGGGACAGGTTCCTGAAGAGAATATAGTGGGACAGGCATTTGCTATTTGGATGCACTGGCATTCATTTAGTGACCTGCCAAGCTTTAATAGAGTCGGTCGTATTCGCTAGCGATAGGGCATAAAGATGAAAACAAAAGCAACACAGACTGGTATGGGAATGCTTCCAACGCTTGTGGTAGTTGGTGTCGTCATTGTATTTGCGACCATCGCCGTAAAGCTAATGCCAATATATGTTGATTATTGGACGCTGACGCGGGTTTTAAACGATGTGGTTGAGGAAGAGCGCAGCGATGATCCAACGCCGGCGGGGATCCGCAATGCTTTGTCTAACCGTTTTATCACCAACCGCATTGAGGCGATTTCGCTGCGTGATATTAAAATTAGCAGCGATAAAAAAGGTGTTGTTATTGATGCCCGCTACGAAAAAAGAACCCCAATAATGTTTAACATCGATGCGGTGGTTCGTTTTGAAGAAGCCGTATTTGTGGTTCCTCGGAGTTGAATTTGAAAACCCCTGACGAGCTATGTCAGAAGCTTGGCTACCAATTTAAGGATGAGTCATTGTTAGCAATGGCCATTACCCATCGCAGTTTTAGTGCAAACAATAATGAACGTATTGAGTTTTTGGGCGATTCGCTACTCAATATGATTATTGCGGAAGCGCTATATAAGCGATTCCCCAATTTGAGAGAAGGGGAATTAAGTAGAATTAGAGCATTACTTGTTAGCGGCAAGACCTTAGCTGAGTTGGCTAACGAGTTTAATCTTGGCGTATTTTTACGGCTTGGGGCTGGTGAAAAGAACACTGGTGGCCATCGCCGCAATTCAACCCTTGCCGATGCCGTAGAGGCGCTAATAGGCGCGATATATCTAGAATCAGGCTTTGATGTTTGTCGAGAGCGGGTGCTGTCTTGGTTCGAAGCTCGAATTGCGGTGCTCAATCCTGAATCAAGTCATAAAGATGCCAAAACGCGCTTACAAGAGTTTTTGCAGGCACGAAAATTACCCTTACCTGATTACCAGTTGCTAGATACTGAAGGCGCTGACCATCAACAAACTTTTATAGTGAGCTGTTCTGTGTCCTTGCTGAAATCAACAATATCCGCTTCCGGCAGTAGTCGTCGGAAGGCTGAGCAAGCCGCCGCTGAGAAAGTGCTAATTGCCCTAAAGGATACGGAATGAAAACGAACGAGCCAATTGATATGGATACACAGCGCTGCGGGTTTGTCGCTATCGTCGGTCGCCCAAATGTAGGTAAATCAACTTTGTTGAATCACATTCTGGGGCAGAAGATAAGCATTACCTCACGCAAGCCCCAGACTACTCGCCATCAAGTGCTGGGAATAAAAACCGAGGGTAATAATCAATTTATTTATGTTGATACACCCGGTCTCCATGTAAAGGAAGAAAATGCCCTGAATCGCTATATGAACCGTGCGGCGAGTTCGGCTATGAAAGACGTCGACTTGGTATTGTTTGTGGTCGATAGAGACCGCTGGACGGATGACGATGAGCTGGTGCTACGCAATCTTAAAAATGCTCGCTGCCCGATAGTTTTGGTTATAAATAAAGTCGATCGCCTCGATGATAAGGGACAGATTCTTCCCCTTATTGAAGCACTACAGACACGGCATAATTTTGACGATGTTGTGCCGGTTTCGGCATTGCGTGGTCATAATCGGGAAGAATTAGAAGGGGTGATAGCACGTTTTCTTCCCGAAAATATTCATATGTATCCCGAAGATCAGATTACCGATCGCAGTGAACGGTTTCTTGCAGCGGAATTGGTGCGCGAAAAAATTATGCGCCAGTTAGGAGAAGAAATTCCTTACTCGATGACCGTTGAGATTGAAGAATTTAAAGCCTCTCCACGTTTACTAGAAATTAGCGCACTAATTTTAGTTGAGCGCGACGGGCAAAAGAAAATTATTATTGGTGAGGGCGGTAGCCGTCTACGTCAGATTGGCACCGAGGCGCGAAAAGATATGGAAATCGCCTTTGATAATAAGGTCATGCTGCGGCTTTGGGTTAAGGTGAAATCTGGCTGGGCAGATGACGAGCGCGCGCTGCGCAGCCTCGGTTACAACGACTTTAAATAACAATGAATAGGGTAGATGGTGCGCCGTGCTTTGTTTTACATCTGCGGCCCTACCGCGATACCAGCGCCCTAGTCGATTTATTTAGTTTAGAACACGGCAGATTTACCTGTGTAGCAAAGGGCCTAAGAGGATCGGGGCGTTCTCGTCAGCAATGGCGAGCGGCGCTGCAAGTATTCAATTTAGTGTCGCTTAGCTGGCAGGGCAAGAATGAGCTAAAATCCTTGCTTGATGTTCAGCAGCAGCAAAGCTTTGCTTTAAAAGGCCGAGCCATATTCTGCGGTTTTTATATTAATGAGTTATTAGAGCGCTTGCTTTATCCCCTCGACCCCCATTCGGATGTCTTTCTTAATTACACCCACTGTATTAGTCAGCTCGCGGAAGGCGCTGATTTAGAACCAACGCTGCGGCGTTTTGAATTTAGTTTGTTGGAATCACTCGGCTACGGTATCAATTTTAGCTTTTGTAGCCAAAGTGATGAGCAGATTGATAGCAATCGCTTTTATTATTTTGAAGTCGGTGAAGGCTTGGTGCCAGTGTCGGAAAATACTGCTGGCGTGGTATTTTCGGGTTCAGATTTGCTGTGCTTAGCAGCTGATGATTTTAGTCAAGAAACCACCTTGCAGGCCGCAAAAAAACTGAGCCGCTTAGCCTTGAATGCTTTGCTAGGGGATAAGCCCTTAAGAAGTAGGGCTCTGTTTGCCTCTAGCACCGCTCCCTTAAAAGAGCATTTTCCGTCAGAAGATGTGTGATTTTTTACGTCGCCATTTAGACATCAAAGACTATATTTAGATCGTGCTCCTGTTGCCAGGCTATTAAGTCATCAATTGCACTAATCAAAGCTGAAAAATACTCGGCTCCTAGTTCTGATTTTTCTAATTGCAGTTCAAGTTCTGATACGCGCATTTTTAACATTGGCGTACCGGTATAACAGCAAGCGCCTTTGAGTAGATGATTGATGGCTGCAATTTCTGCTAGATCATTGTTTTGGAATGCCTCTTGAAGGCTTTGCTTCTGAGCGGGCAGGCCATCAAGTAGCATATTTAGCATTTCGGCGGCGAGCTGGGGGCGGTCTTTGGTAAGTTGTAGGCATTGTTTGATATCGACCGGCCGCGGGCATTCGGTGTCGTTTACGATTGTTTCTGGTCTTAGGTGTTGGCTGAGTAAACTGGCAAGTTGCGCTTCAGAAATTGGTTTGCTGAAGTAGTCATTAATACCCGCTTCCCGCAATTGAGCTGGGTTTTCTGGGGATAAATAGGCAGACAGCGCGATGATCGGGGTCTTGGTGTTTAAGCCATCATTCCGAATGCGTCGGCTAGTTTCTATGCCGTCCATATGCGGCATTTGTATGTCCATAAAGATTAAATCAAAGTGTTTTTCGCGGCACTGCTGCAGTGCTTCAGCACCGTTTTGAGCAAAATGGGTATGAACGGCCATATCCGCTAAAAAATTTCCCAAAATATGTAGATTAGAGGGATTGTCGTCTACGGCTAAAATATTAGCTTTAGAAAAACTGATTGGTCGCGGCGGTGGACTGCGTTGCAAGCCCTTGGCAAGGGCGTCGAATAATTTAATGTGGGAGAAGGGTTTGCTAAGGTAAATCCGCTCTTCGGTATCGCATTGATGCTCATGGTAGGGCGTAATAATAACGGCGCAGCGATTTAGCTGCTCAAGTAATGAAGGTAAATCGGCGTTATTGTCGCAGCAAATAATACAATAGTCGGCGGGTCTTAAATCACTAAGCTGGGTGTAATGCTGTACTTCTATACCCCATGACAACAGCAGCGATATTATTGCTTGGCTGTGAATCTCACTGCGATCATATAAGGCAAGGGTTTTACCTTTTAGCTGGCTAAAGTCTCTAAGTTTTATCGCATTGCTGCTGATGGGAAGTTCTAGGCTAAACCAGAATGTCGCGCCGCGCCCCGGTTCGCTGACTATGCCAATTTCCCCACCCATTTGCTCTACCAGCCCTTTGACAATAACTAGACCAAGGCCAGTCCCTCCGTACTGGCGGGTAATTGAGGCGTCGGCCTGACTAAAATCTTTAAAAACGCTCTGTTGCTGATCTTTCGATAAACCAATACCTGTATCGCTTATCTCGACGTTGATATTCGCAATATTTCGTTCTATTTCGGTGCTGGAAATAGTGATTTTAATGTGGCCAGCTGGCGTAAACTTGATGGCGTTGTTCAACAGATTGGTCAGAATTTGCCTTAGCCGAAGACCGTCGCTTAGCACCGCTTCAGGTGTGCCAGCTTGAATGATTAAAGCTAGCTCCAGTTCTTTTTCATTGGCGCTAGGGGCGAGGAGTTGCATGGTGTCTTCGACGACTTCGCGAAGGTTGACGGGCGCGGTGTCTAGCACCAATTTGCCCGCTTCTAATTTAGAAAAATCGAGTATGTCGTTGATGATGGCCAACAGACTATTGGCAGAGTTATGAATGGTTTCTATGGCCTCGCGTTGGCGTTGCTCTAGCTCAGATTTTAATAATATTTTACTGAACCCGATAATACCGCTAAGTGGCGTCCGGATTTCGTGGCTGGTATTGGCTAAGAATTCGGATTTTATACGGCTGGCATTGAGTGCTTCTCGGCGAGCCAGATCGAGTTCAATATTTTGTACTTCAACGGTTTCCAATGTTTCACGCAGATCAATATTGGTTTGTTCAATACTGCGTTGCAGTTCTTGTAACTCTAACTTATGAGCATCATTTAGTTGATTGAGCTCTTCTGCTATCTCATTGAATTCGTCATTTTCAGGAATATGGGCGTGAAAATTACGGGTGCCCGCCACCATTTTGCGTATGGTTTGGCGCAGAGTGGCTAGATCTGTGGCCAGTGATTGGTTGATATAACTCGTGAGGCTCACGCACATGATAAAGGCGATAACCAAAAACACCGTTCCAACAAAGAGCGTTTGGTATTGATGGATTTTAAGGTGACGCCAATCGAACTGCATTGCAACCCAGCCAATAATCGGTGACGCCGCTTGAGGATTAAACGAGTGCGAAACGATGGGCTGCAGTATTAGTAGTCCGTCTTTTAATATTTGGTGGTGAGCATTTTGCTCGCCGGGTCTTATTGGAATTGGGGATAAATTAGATTTTGGGCCGGCCTGCGTAATGAGCTGCATATCGGCTGCATAAATGGCAATAGATTTAACCGCAGTCTCTTCTAGGGCGGTAGTTGTAATACGGTCAAGAACGTCAGCGTGACCGTCGCTGATGATATGCTCTGCCAAGATGGCGAGTTGTTCGCTGGAGGTTTTCGCGCGTTCAGTCATCAGGTTGCGCAGTTCCTTTATCTGACTAATCATCAGATATGCACTGAGAGCCAGTGACAGGGCGAGAATGGGTATGAGACCCATCATCAAAATCAATTTTCTTATTCCCAGTCGCGCGCGCATTGCTTGGTGGAGCCTTGTAGTGTTGCGATGGTATTATCATGACCGAAAATCACCGTCGCTGCCATGCCATTGCCATAGGGTAAATAGCGCTAAGGGTGGGGCTGAAAGTCCATTTTGCAGCCAATGCAGTGTTAAAATGTCTAGGCGATAGCTAAATAAAAGGTTCAGGCTGTATTTATGAATGACTTTCCAACGATTGATCAATTTATTGGTAACACCCCATTAGTGCGCTTGCAGCGATTAGGGGGGGATACCAGCAATACTATTTTGCTCAAGTTGGAGGGGAATAACCCGGCTGGCTCAGTCAAAGATCGCCCCGCTATGAGCATGATTCAGCGGGCTGAACAGCGTGGTGATATTGTGCCTGGCGACACGCTGATTGAGGCCACGAGCGGTAATACCGGGATTGCACTGGCTATGGCGGCGGCAATCAAGGGCTATAAGATGATATTAATTATGCCCAGCCATATGAGCGCTGAGCGTAAATTGGCAATGTCTGCGTATGGTGCTGAGCTTGTCGAAGTCTCCCAAGAGTCAGGGATGGAGGGGGCAAGAGACCTCGCGCTAAAAATGCAGGCAGAGGGCCAGGGCAAGGTGTTAGATCAATTCTCTAATGCGGATAACCCCCAAGCACATTACGAGGGAACGGGGCCGGAAATTTGGCGTCAAAGCCACGGTCGCATCACTCATTTTGTAAGCTCAATGGGTACGACAGGCACCATTATGGGAGTGTCTAAGTATTTGAAAGAGCAAAACGCCGCAATCGAAATTATTGGCCTGCAACCGGATGGTTGTTCGAGCATACCTGGAATTCGGCGTTGGCCGGAGGCCTACTTGCCGAGTATTTATGACTCGGTTCATGTTGATCGTGTTATTGATATGGATCAGCGCAGTGCCGAGACCACAATGCGGGCATTGGCCGCTCAAGAAGGTGTTTTTTGTGGTGTGTCTTCCGGTGGTGCGGTAGCTGGAGCGCTGAGAATTAGCGAAGAAGTTGAGAACGCAGTGATTGTTGCCATTATTTGCGATCGCGGTGACCGCTACTTATCAACGGGCGTTTTTGACGCTTAAAGCGGGTGCCGTTGATATGACATTTATAAGATGTATTTGCTAGCGAGAACGTAGCGATGGTTAAGGTAAGGGAAGACTTTCCGAGGTTAGAAAACGGAAATGTTGATATTGCTGCTTGGATTGAGCGGCTACCAATAGATAAGCAGGTTATTCACACCGCCGAATTGCAGCGGGCGTTTGAAGTTGCCGAAAAGAGTGCGGCGGTTGCAAGTGATAGTTATACCAACGATGAAAATTTCGACAGTTTTTATACCGCATTAGAAATGGTTGAAATACTGGCGGACCTCCAGCTCGATCAAGATAGTCTTATTGCTGCCACGCTTTTCCGTGCAGTCCGTGAAAACCGATTTTCCATTGCAGACCTAGAGAAACAATTTGGCAAACCGGTAGCGAAGTTGGTCGATGGCGTTTTGCGAATGGCTGCCATCTCTAAAGTGAATGCCGAACTGGATGCCCCTGTACTAGGGCAGTCCGAAGCGCAAAGTGAAACCATTAGAAAAATGTTGGTGGCCCTAGTGGATGATGTCCGCGTGGCGCTGATCAAGCTCGCAGAGCGAACCTCAGCAATACGGGCAGTTAAAAACAGGCCGGATAAGCGTTATCGCGTTGCTCGCGAAGTAGCCGACATCTATGCGCCGCTCGCCCATAGGCTGGGTATCGGTCATATTAAATGGGAGCTTGAAGATCTCTCGTTTCGTTACCTGCAACCCTTGGCGTATAAAAAGATCGCTAAGCTTTTAGATGAAAAGCGCTTAGACCGTCAGCACTATATTGAAGACGCCATCTCGATTCTTGATAAGGCGCTAAAAGCAGACGATATTCAGGCGGATATCGCTGGACGCGCCAAACATATCTACAGTATTTGGCGGAAAATGCAGCGCAAGGGCATAGGGTTTTCTCAGGTTTATGATATTCGCGCGCTGCGAGTATTGGTGCCAGACACCAAATCTTGCTACGCCGCTTTAGGTTTGGTTCACGGCTTATGGCGGAATATCCCCAATGAGTTCGACGACTATATCGCCAACCCCAAAGACAACGGTTATCGCTCTTTACACACTGCGGTGATTGGTCCAGATGGAAAAGTATTAGAAATACAGATTCGTACGAAAACAATGCACGAAGAAGCTGAATTCGGGGTTTGTTCGCACTGGATGTATAAGGGCACCGACCGCAGCGCAAAAAGCACGAATAGTTACGACGAAAAAATTGCGTGGTTGCGTCAGGTCTTGGACTGGCATGAAGAGAGTGGCAGCAGCAGTGATGTAGCAGAGCAATTCACCAGTGCCCAGGATCGTGTGTACGTGTTTACGCCGGATGGTCATGTAGTGAACTTGCAAAATGGCGCAACGCCCCTAGATTTTGCCTACCATATCCACACCGAGGTCGGGAATCGCTGCCGTGGTGCCAAGGTTAACGGTCGGATTGTGCCGCTTACCTATACCCTAAAAACTGGCGAGCGGGTAGAAATTCTGACCGGCAAAGAAAGTGAGCCGCGTCGCGATTGGCTGCAAAGCAATCTCGGTTATTTGAAAACTTCGCGGGCGCGAACCAAGGTCCAGCATTGGTTTCGTTTGCAGGCAAAAGAAGACAATATTATTGCCGGTCGCGCCTTATTAGATAAGGAGTTTAAACGTCTTGCTTTAAATAGCATTGACTATAAATACCTTGCTGACCAGATGAACTGCGCCAGTGTAGATGATATGTACGCGTCGGTAGGTGCGGGCGAAATTAGTATGTCGCAGCTTATTCGCGCGGCACATAATATTGCCGGTAGAGACGATGATAACGCTCAGTCAATATTGCGTTTGCGGCCGGCAAGCAGCAAGAGCAATGATGGCAGTCAGATTCGTATTAGCGGTGTCGGTAATCTGATGACGTATTTTGCGCGCTGCTGCAAACCACTGCCAGGGGAGGCCATAGCGGGCTATATCACTGTGGGGCGCGGGGTGAGTGTGCACCGTCAAGATTGCAGTAAATTACTACAACTTCAGAGCGTTGAGCCGCAGCGAATAATTACAGTTGACTGGGCCGATGCGCAAATAGACACCTATCCTGTCGATATCGAGCTCGAGGCCTACGACCGCCAAGGTCTGCTTCGTGATATTACCCAGCAGCTCGCTACTGAGAAAGTAAACGTGATATCGCTCAACACGATTACCGATACTGCAAACCATATGGCGACAATGAAAATCAGGCTGGAAATTCGCGATTTAGCGACGCTGTCTGATGTGCTAAGCCGGCTCAATGGCTTGCCGAATGTAGTCGCTGTGAAGCGAATTCGGGAGGCGTAGATGAGTTATACCATTGAGGATTTGCAGTATTTAATGACGCGCTTGCGAGATCCAGAAACGGGCTGCCCCTGGGATCTAAAGCAAACCTCACTCAGCGTTATTCCCCACACTCTTGAAGAAGTCTACGAATTAGTGGATGCCATTGAACAGGGTGATAGCTCGCAAATCCAGCAAGAACTCGGCGATGTGTTATTCCAAATCATTTTTTATAGTCAGTTGGCGTCTGAGCAGGCGCAGTTCGATTTTTCAAATGTGGTGAATGATATTGTTGAGAAACTGTTGCGGCGCCATCCCCATGTATTTCCTGCGGGAACCCTAGAGTCACGCAGAGAGTCAGAGGCGCCAGACGATGCCGCTATTAAGGCTCGTTGGGAAGAGATTAAACAGGGCGAGCGTCTGCAAAAGTCCCAGCCAAGCGTTTTAGATGATGTGCCGCAGGCTCTGCCGGCGCTGACTCGGGCAAGTAAATTGCAAAAGCGCGCTGCACAAATTGGGTTTGATTGGCGTGAGCTGTCGCAGGTTGTTACCGCATTGCGTGAGGAGCTGGAAGAGTTAGAAGAAGCCATCGCTATTGGTGAACCAGCGGCGATAGCAGATGAGATGGGGGATATTCTATTTTCTGCCGTTAATCTTAGCCGGCATCTTGGTTTAGATGCGGAAACGGTAACGCGTCATGCCTGCCGAAAGTTCGAGGGCCGCTTCCGTTTTGTTGAAAACCGCTGCAAGGAATTGGGAATTTCAGGGGAAAGTGGGGCTGTAGACCCACAGCTAGATCTATTTTGGAATGAAGCAAAGGCGGCTGGGCTTTAGTTTTTGTACTAGAACCTAGCGCGCCGCTAATTGGATTTAATGCTTATCTAAACGCTTGTAGCGGTTTAGGTGCTTCTCTGTCAACGACAGATAGCGTGGGGTTGGGCCCACATCTTCGTAGAGCGGATCGCCCTGCTCATCAAAGGCCACGACCTTTGAGCCTTGACGGTATGGCATAACGCTTTCCATCTCGTCTAGCGCTGCCGTCATCAGGTCAGTGATAAGCTCTTCTACGTTGCGGCGCGGATAAAGCTCAGCAAGGGCATGAAGTCTGGCGGCGTCTTTAATAGAGAGGCGAACCTCGTAACTGTCTTCGGTCAGTGTGCCGCTAGCGGTTTGTTCCCAGAGTGATAACAATTCTCGAACTTTCATAATTAAGGTTCCTGTCATCTTGAGGCGAAAAGAAAAAGCTGCCTACGACTAAATAATACCTATCCTGTAGCTGCATTTACTAGCGTTATCGATGTAAATAGTATTTACAAATGCTGGGGAACTCTTTGGATTTTATGTGGAAATACTAGTGGCCAACGCCGTCGCTTTGGGCGGCTTGCGTTTGCCATGCAAATTTCCTTTTTACTGGCGTATAAGCAGATATTGGCACGTTGATTGCGACTATCACCGCAATAAATAGTGTTGATTTCGTTGATTTGACGGCGAGATCTGTTGCTTAGTAGGGCGCTAAGTCTTGTGTGGCGGGCGATTGCTGTGTATCGTTGTGCGCTTTTGCTGCGGCGGCCCCTACGCTGCAGGCTATTAATTCGTAACCTTTTGGGGAGTTTCCCGCTATGCGCGTTATATTATTAGGGCCACCTGGGGCAGGTAAGGGCACTCAGGCTCAGTTTATCTCTGAAAAATTCGCTATTCCGCAAATCTCTACTGGGGATATGCTACGGGCGGCTGTTAAGGCAGGTTCGCCATTAGGGCTGCAGGTAAAAGAAGTGATGGCTTCTGGCGGTCTGGTTTCAGACGAAACGATAATTGGTCTCGTTAAAGAACGGATTACACAAGAAGATTGTAAGAACGGCTTCTTGTTTGATGGCTTTCCTCGCACCATTCCACAGGCCGAAGCGCTGATCAATGCCGGCGTTGTGATTGACAATGTGGTTGAAATCGCTGTTGCAGACGAAGAAATCGTCACTCGTATGAGTGGTCGTCGTAGTCATGAAGGCTCAGGTCGCACCTATCACATTGTTTATAACCCGCCTAAGCAAGAAGGGATTGACGACGTTACTGGTGAGAAGCTAATACAGCGCGAAGATGATCAGGAAGATACTGTCCGCAACCGTCTTAAGGTTTACCACGAGCAAACTAAACCTCTGGTTTCTTTTTACGGGAGCTTAGAGGGCGAAAACGCACCGAAATATTCCCGTATTGAGGGGGTAGGTAGTGTCGCCGAGATTACTCGCCGGGTTTTAGACGCGCTTGATTCATAAAATTAAGCAAATGTTAAAAAGGCACCTACGGGTGCCTTTTTTGTTTTATTTAATCGAATATTGCGCATAATTCGTAATGAGACAAAACGGTAGCAGATTTGAGATGAAAGCAGCAGGTATTGTATTTATTAATTTGGGTACCCCCGATTCGCCAAGCACCGCTTCGGTAAGAAAGTTTTTGCGCGAATTTTTGTCAGACCGTAGAGTGGTAGAAGTACCGAGGGCAATTTGGGTCTTGATACTTTATTTAATTATTTTACCCTTTCGGTCACCTAGGGTGGCGCGTAACTACAAGCAGGTGTGGATGAATAATATTTCGCCACTGCGGTTTTTCTCTCAACGCTTGGTCGATGGCGTCGCGGCAAAGTTTGCTGAACACTACCCAGATGCAAAAATTCATACCCGTCTGGCGATGAGCTATGGCGACCCAAATATTTCCGCCGCGATTGATGAGTTACTTGCAGCCGGATGCGAACGTTTGTTTTTCCTGCCTTTATACCCACAGTATTCTGCTACGACCACCGCTGCGGTGCACGATCAAATCTGTAAAGTGTTTGCCGCGCGTAGGGATATTCCCCAGTGGGCATGGTTGAAAAGTTATTATGATCATCCCGACTATATCGCCGCATTGGCGAGTAGTGTTCAACAGCACTGGTCGGAGAATGGTCGTGGCGAATTATTACTTATGTCCTTCCACGGAATTCCAAAACGCAATGTTGAATTAGGTGATCCGTATCAGAGTCACTGCGAGAAAACCGCAGAGGCTTTGGCGGGAGAACTCGGTTTAAATAAATCGGAATGGGTATTGTCCTACCAGTCGCGTTTGGGTAAGGCTGAATGGTTGCAACCCTATACAAATAAAACGGTTATTGGTCTTGCCGAAACGGGTACTAAAACCTTGGATGTAATCTGTCCAGCTTTCGCTGTTGAATGTTTAGAAACGCTTGAAGAAATTGATGGTGAAGCCCACGAATTTTTCATAGAAAAGGGTGGCGAAGCCTTCCGTTATATTCCCTGTTTAAATGACGAAGAAAGTCATCAAAATCTAATGTTTTCTCTTTGCAGGCCATTTTTGGAAGAAAAAAACGTAAATTTTCGATAAATATTAAGAAAAAGGCATTAATTAAAAGACTTTTTTTTGCGTTGGTTATTTTATGTGCTATTTTTACCGTCGTAAATACCAGCATCGTCATCGTCAAGGAGAATAAATGATGCCAGCCAGAAAAACGAGTGTAAAAAAAGTGCCCGCTAAGCGTAAGCCGCGTGCGAAAAATGTAATCCTAACAAACCCGATTGTGACTAAAGCAGAAGAAGGTTTGAAAAAGGTTGAGGCGATGGTGGCGAATGAGCGTAAAGCGCTTGCAGCTGCAAAAGCGAAAGTTGATGAAGCTCGTGCGAAAGCTAAAAAGACCGCCCGTGCTGCTGACAAAAATGCAGTTAAGCGTGCAGCCGCTGCGGCTGAAAAATTAAACGCTAAACTGAAAGCAAGCCGCGCTAAAGTTGCTGATACTAAAGCAGCGGTTGCCAATGCTAAAGCTTTGGCGCGTATTAAGGCGTCTGAAGCGGCAGTTAAGCAAAAAATTGAAGAGCGTTCTACTGCTCTGGCCAGCAAAGCAGATGCTGATCTAGCAAAAGCAGTAAAACTGTTCGAACAGCGCTTTAAGAAAAAGCGTTTGGCTGCGAATAAGCTCAAATTAGCATCTATTGAGAAAAAACTGCTGGCTAAACACAAGCAGGCTGTAAAACAGTTGGGCGCAAAAATTAGCGACCCAAAAGTAGCAGCAGTAGCTAAAGTTAGCGCAAAAGCACCGGCGAAGAAGGCCGCAGCTAAGAAAGCGGTAGCCAAAAAGGCGCCAGCTAAAAAGGCAGCAGCTAAAAAGGCTCCGGCTAAAAAGGTAGCCGCCAAAAAAGCACCAGCCAAAAAGGCTGTTGCTAAGAAAGCGGTAGCAAAGAAAGCGCCAGCAAAAAAAGTAGCGGCTAAGAAGGCTCCGGCCAAAAAAGCAGCTCCAAAAGCTAAGGCAGCTCCTGCGGCAGCGGCACCAGTAGCAGCGCCGGCAGCTGAGGCGGTAAAGTCAGAATCATAATTGAATAATTATGGTTTGAGCAGAAGAGGAGGCGAAAGCCTCCTTTTTTTATGCTTGTTAATTAAGATCGACAAGATCTTCGCGTCGATTCACGTTTCTAAAAGCGCGTTGTTGCTCACTTAGGTTTGCTTCTACAAATTGGTGTTGCTTGTACCAGCGATGCACCTGTCGGTTTCCCGCGGCTAAATAGTCCTTTAATGACGGTTTAAGGCTAGTGCGTATCAAGGCAAATAAATATTGCTTCTGTATTCCGTCGTCTACGTAACATATATCTGCCTGGCTGATTTTTAATGCGGCAGCCAAATGCTGGTAGAGGTCTTTTGGTAGCAGTGGGCTGTCACAGGGTAGAACGAATATAAACGGGGTAGAGGCAACTTGCATTGCGGCGTAGATGCCGGCAAGGGGGCCTTCGTACCTTGCGTCATTATCTTGAACTGTTTCACCGTACTGCTGGTACTGATCAATATTGCGGTTGCAGCTAATCAGTGTGCGGCTGATGTCGCTAGGTACAGCGTCTAATGCGTACTCGATAAAGGGGCGCTCTTGCCAGTGTATTAAGCCTTTGTCCTGTCCTCCCAAGCGGCGTCCTTCGCCGCCGGCAAGGATCAGCGCGGTAACGTCTTGTGGGTTAATATTATTGCTCGCCATTATGCTTCCTAAATTGCGGCTTTGCTGAAAGTCTACAGCGCTCAAGCTTGTGCGGTATGCTATTATTCTGCGGCATTAGATGTTCTAACAGAAACTGCTCCACGGCTGAATTAATGACAAGTTTACTCGCGATTGAGGCTTCAACAGAAGCCTGTTCCGTTGCTTTGCTCCACAATGGCCGGCAAAGAGAAGATTTCCGCCTTTTGCCCCGTGCCCATACCCGCTATTTGCTGCCAATGGTTGATCAGATCTTGTCTGAGGAAGGTATTCGCCTTAGCGATGTAGATGCCATTGGTTTTTCAGCTGGCCCGGGTTCTTTTACTGGGCTGCGGGTGTGTGCGGGCATCGTGCAAGGACTGGCGTTTTCTGTAGATAGGCCAGTGGTGGCGGTGTCTACATTACAGGCCATTGCTCAGGGAGAGGCAGATCAATTGCAGGTGAATGAGGGTGATGTGTTGCTGCCGGCTTTAGATGCTCGCATGGATGAGGTCTACTGGGGCGAGTATTGTTATCAGAGCGGTTTTGCTGAGCCCTTAGCTGCAGATAGTTTGCGAGCACCCGAGTCGATTGAGGTGCTTGCAAATAGTAGTGAAATATTTGGATTTGGCAGCGGCTGGTTATATGCGTCGCGATTTCGTCAGGCCTCCCCGTTAAAAAGTGTAAATACGGATGTTTATCCGCGAGCGCAGGCAGTACTAAAACTCGCAGTGCGTGCTTATGAGCGAGGTTATTACGCGAGTGCAGAGCTAGCCCAGCCTGTGTATCTACGTGAAAGTGTCGCTTGGCAAAAATCTTAATTTATTATTTAGGACGGTATAGTCATGGATTCTTTACGTGCGGTCATTCTCGCCGCCATTCAGGGTTTGACGGAATTTCTTCCGGTATCGAGCTCTGGCCATTTGGTGTTGCCGCAAACGCTTTTAGGCTGGGAAGACCAAGGGCTTGCCTTTGATGTAGCTGTGCATGTGGGGTCTCTGCTTGCGGTGCTGTGGTATTTCCGCAGTGAGGTCATGGCGATTTTAAGCGACTGGTTTGGCAGCCTTGCATCGCGGAAACAAACAGAAAATAGTCGCTTAGGTTGGATGGTCATCGTCGCGACGATTCCAGCGGTCTTAGCGGGGCTAATATTTAACGATTTTATTGAAGCGCATTTACGCTCTGGCTATGTCTTGGCGACGACGACGCTCGTATTTGGTGTGTTGTTGGGTGTGGTTGATCGCTACGCAAAGCATGGCAAGCAATTGGCAGATATCGGATTACGCATTGCAATTATTGTTGGTATTGCACAGGCAATTGCGCTTATCCCCGGTACCTCCCGTTCTGGTATTACTATTACCGCCGCATTGATGTTGGGGTTAAATCGCAGTGATTCAGCGCGATTTTCATTTTTACTTTCTATGCCCATTATTGCGGCTGCGGGTTCTTATAAATTATTAGAATTGATTGAAAGTAGTGATCCGGTAGCATGGAATTACTTGGCAATTGGTGCGGGAGTGTCGGCGATAACCGCTTACGCTTGTATTCATTTATTTATGAGTTGGGTCGAGCGTATGGGGATGATGCCCTTTGCGATCTACCGTGTTTTGCTGGCGGGTTTATTATTCGCTGTACTCGCATCCTAAACGGAGA
Organism: Zhongshania marina; assembly: GCF_002915595.1. GTDB lineage: Bacteria > Pseudomonadota > Gammaproteobacteria > Pseudomonadales > Spongiibacteraceae > Spongiibacter > Spongiibacter marinus_B. The sequence goes on along the minus strand of NZ_PQGG01000019.1, from coordinate 254,081 downwards.
GCCACATGAAAGTCGCGTTTATTGGGCTAGGCACGATGGGATATCCGATGGCGGGGCATTTGTGCCGTGCCGGATTTTCAGTTTCGGTATTTAATCGCAGCGCCGTGAAAGCTGAGAAATGGTCAACGGAATACGGTGTCGCCGCCAAGTCCACCATTGCGGCAGCAGTTGCTGACGCAGCAGTGGTTATGGTGTGCCTAGGCGCAGACGAAGATGTGCGCGCAGTATTGTGTGGAGATGACGGCGTGTTTGCACATATGCCCGCGAATGGCGTTGTTGTAGACCATTCGACTACATCCGCAGAGTTGGCCCGAGATATGGCTAGAATCGCACATGACTGCGGCCAACAATTTATTGATGCCCCTGTTTCCGGTGGTCAAGCTGGCGCAGAAGGTGGCCGTCTAACGGTAATGGCTGGCGGTGACGCAGATGCCTTTGCTGTGGTGACACCGCTATTTTCGGCATACGCTGCGCGATATCAACTCCTGGGGCCGGTAGGCTCGGGGCAATTAGCCAAGATGGTGAACCAGATTTGTATTGCTGGCTTGCTGCAGGGCTTAGCCGAAGGCATTCATTTTGGCGAGCAGGCTGGGCTAGATATGCCAGCGGTTATTGACGTTATTAGTGGTGGCGCGGCGCAATCTTGGCAAATGGATAATCGCGCTAAGACAATGCTGGCAAAGGAATTTGATTTTGGCTTTGCAGTAGACTGGATGCGTAAGGATCTAGGCTATGTCTTAGATGAGGCGCGTAAGCGCAAACTGAGCTTGCCGGTCACGGCTTTGGTTGACCAGTTTTATACTCAAGTCCAAAACCTTGGCGGCGGGCGTAGCGATACCTCTAGTTTATTATTAGCACTACAACATTCGATGCCGAGTGAGCATCGAGGGAAACGCGGTAATGAGTGATTTACAGGAATTTAATAAGCGTCTGCGTGAGTTTTTAGACGCGAGTCCAACCCCATTCCATGCGGTTGAGGAAATGCGTTTACGCCTTCAGGAGGCAGGTTTTAGCGCCTTGGACGAGCGCGGTGAATGGCAGCTTGAGCAGGGCAAGGGCTACTATCTTATTCGCAATGGCTCATCGATCGTTGCTTTTCGCTGCGGCAAAGATCCGGTTCATGAACGGGGTTGGAGAATGGTGGGCGCGCACACCGATAGCCCTAATTTGAAGGTTAAGCCGACACCCGAATTGCACCGGCATGGCTATTTTCAGCTTGGTGTAGAGGTATATGGCGGTGCATTGCTAAATCCGTGGTTTGATCGTGACCTAGGTTTGGCAGGAAGGGTAAATTACGAAAACGCACAGGGTCAGTTGCGTAGTGCCTTAATTAATTTGAATCGCCCCGTGGGTGTTATTCCCAGCTTAGCGATTCATCTTGACCGCGACGCCAACAACAACCATTCAGTTAACCCTCAGCGTGATCTTCCGGTCGTTATTTTACAGAGTGAAGAATCTAGCGATTTTCGTGCATTGCTCGCTGATGCTCTGGGCGCACACGGCTACAAGGATGTCTCTGCGGTGCTGGACTTTGAACTGAGCTTTTATGATTGCCAGCCTGCGGCAATGGTGGGTTGGAATGAAGACTTTATCGCCAGTGCACGCCTCGACAACCTGCTGTCGTGTTATATCGGCTTAGAATCCTTGTTAACGGCAGATACCAGCGAACATATGGTCTTGGTGTGTAATGATCACGAAGAAGTGGGCAGTCAGTCTGCCGTTGGTGCGCAGGGGCCCATGCTAGAGTCGGTATTGCGGCGTATTGCGGGGGATGAGATCACGTGGCAGCGGGCGATTGCAAATTCGATGATGATTTCTGCTGACAATGCCCACGGCATCCACCCTAATTTCAGCGATAAGCACGACGGCAATCACGGCCCCTTGTTAAATGCCGGGCCGGTTATTAAAAACAATGTTAATCAGCGTTACGCGACCAATAGCGAGACAAGCTCTCTATTTCGCCGCCTGTGCGTGAGTAGCGATGTTGCGGTGCAAAGTTTCGTGGTGCGCAGTGATATGGCCTGTGGTAGCACGATAGGGCCGTTGACGGCGTCTGCTATTGGGGTGAAGACCCTAGATATTGGCGTGCCGACCTTTGCTATGCATTCAATTAGGGAGCTGGCTGGCAGCAAAGATGCGTACAACTTAAGGAAAGTATTGACCAAGTATTATCAACTAGACTCGGTTGTCGATGCTGTCTAGCCTTGAGAACCAGCGTTGGCTTTCAAGGCTAAATCAGGGGCTTTAGCTTACCGATTTAAAATCGGGCTTACGTTTTTCAGAAAATGCCAGTAGGCCTTCGCGGCCTTCTGGGCTACTAACACACTTTGCTATGCCGCGACTTTCAATTTCTAGCTGGGTTTCTAGTGAGTTAGAGTAACTCCCCAGTAGTAATTGCTTGATTTGACCGTGGGCCATTTTAGGCCCGCTGGCAAGTTTGCTGGCAAGGGTTTCGGCTTCGACCATCAGGTTTTCTGGCGATACCACTTTTGTGAGTAAGCCCCAATCCAGCGCTTCTTGAGCAGACAATACGCGGTTGGTGAACATCAGTTCTTGGCTGCGCCGTAAACCAATAAGACGCGGTAAATACACGCTGGCGCCGCCATCAGGGCTGGCACCAATACCGGTATAGGCCATAGTGAATTTTGCGGTGTCTGCGGCAAGGGCGATGTCACCAGAAACCGCTAAACTAAAACCGGCACCGGCAGCGGTGCCGTTAATAGCAATGATGAGTGGCGCTGTCATGCGGGCAAAGCGGGCATTAGCGGAGTGCAGGCAGGCTGTTACATCTTTAAGTAATAAGCCAACATCGTCGCCGGCTGCTTTAAAACTGGGGACGTCGCCGCCCGCACAAAACATATTGCCAGTGGCGGTTAAAATTACAGCGCGAATGCTGCTGTCTTCGTCGCACACCATGGCTGCGTGCATAAGCTCCTGTGCCATTTCAAGGTTAATGCTGTTGGCCGCGTCGGGACGATTTAAAGTGATTTTGGCAATGCCGTTGGTATTTTCCCACTGCAGGGTTGTGTATTGGCGCATATCGGTTGCTGAATCCAAATAGTTGTTTAGCCGACGAGGGTAATGGAGCGATAAGCATGCGTCAATTTACGAAATAGTCATTGAGTGGAACGGTTTGAATAATATGAGAGTGCTGGTTTTATCCGCCTACCATGCTGACAGCCATCGCCATTGGTTAGATGGCCTAATGCGATATTTGCCGAATATTGAGTGGACGGTATTAAGTTTACCGGCGCGCTATTTCAGTTGGCGTATTCGCGGTAATAGTTTGAGCTGGGCCATGCAGCAGCGGACGGTGTTAGCGGCGGGGTATGATATTGTGCTGGCGACTTCCATGACTGACTTGTCTGCCTTGCGTGGCTTGGTTCCGGAGTTAGGCCGAATTCCGACCGTGGTTTATTTTCACGAAAATCAGTTTAGCTATCCCCAAAACACCCAGCAGCGTAGCGGGGTAGAACCGCAAATTCTCAATATTTATACCGCCTTGGCGGCTGATAAAGTACTTTTTAACAGCGATTATAACCGCCGCACTTTATTGGCGGGTGCCGACAGTCTGTTGGCAAAACTGCCCGACTTTGCACCCCGTAGCGAGGTGGCGACCCAGCTCGCAAATTCCCAAGTATTGCCGGTTGGAATAGAACTTCACGACTATTCCCCTCGTCCCGCGGGGGCGCGATTAAGCGTCTTGTGGAATCACCGCTGGGAGTACGACAAGGGGCCAGACCGCTTATTGGCATTAGTTAAGGAATGTGTCGAGCACTCTCTGCCGCTGGATTTTTATATTGCCGGTCAGCAGTTTCGGCATCATCCCCAAGAATTTACAAAAATTAAGGCGATGATTGAAGGCAGTGAGACATTGGCGCTGTGCCAGTGGGGCTATGTTGCGGAGGCTAGCCGTTACGGGGAGTTGTTATCGCGCTGTGATGTGGTTTTGTCTACCGCCATACATGACTTTCAGGGCTTGGCGGTATTAGAGGCCGTTGCTCAGGGCTGCACGCCACTCGTTCCAGATCGTCTTTGCTACCCAGAATGGTTTGGTGAAGAGTATCGCTATGCTGTGAGTGATGATGTGCAGTTAGAGGCTAGCGCCTGTAGAGCACAACTACAAAATCTATTGATTAAAAAAGAGCAGGGTAACTTAGCGTCAGTAGATGTGAGCACCTTAAGTTGGCAGCACTTGGCGCCGCGCTATCAGCAGATATTTGACGATTTATTAGGATAGCTTCTGGGTGCAGGGATTACTGACACCGCAGTGGCGAGCCAGTATCATAAGCGCCTTTATTCAGAGCAGCGGCTAATTGCAAGGCCGCCTCAAAATCGAACAGGAAAAGACTATGGCTAAGCAGCGGGTACTTACCGGCATTACGACCACCGGAACGCCGCATTTAGGAAATTACGTTGGCGCAATTCGTCCTGCTATTGCAGAAAGCCAGCGCGGCGAGTTTGATGCATTTTTCTTTCTTGCTGATTATCACGCTCTTATCAAAAGCCATGAACCTGCAAAGGTTCATCAATCTAGCCGAGAAATCGCAGCGACGTGGCTGGCCTTGGGGCTAGATACCGACTCGACGACTTTTTATCGGCAGTCAGACGTTCCCGAGATTACCGAGCTGAGCTGGATTCTTACCTGTGTGTGCGCAAAGGGATTAATGAATCGCTCCCACGCCTACAAAGCGGCGGTACAAGCCAATGAGGAAAACGGCGATGACCCAGATTTTGGCGTAACGATGGGCTTGTTCAGCTACCCGATTTTAATGGCGGCAGATATTTTAATGTTTAATGCCAGCAAAGTGCCGGTGGGTCGAGATCAGATTCAACACATTGAAATGGCCCGCGACATGGCCCAGCGCTTTAATCATTTGTACGGTGACACCTTTATTCTTCCGGAGGCGGTTGTTGACGATGTAGCGGTGTTGAGTGGTTTAGATGGCCGCAAAATGAGCAAAAGCTACGGCAATACTATCCCGCTTTTTTTGCCAGAAAAGAAACTGCAAAAGCACATTAATAAGGTTAAAACGAATTTGCTAGAGCCAGGCGAGCCCAAAGATCCAGATAGCTCGACGGTATTTGAAATTTGGAAGGCCTTTGCTACACCTGCAGAGGCAGTGGGAATGCGTCAAAAATTTGCCGATGGTATTGCTTGGGGCCAGGCGAAAAAGGATTTGTTTGAATTAATTAATACACAGCTTGCTCCCGCGCGTGAGCGTTATGAGGCGATTTTAGCCGATGGCGAGTTTTTAGAGGCTGAGCTTAAAAAAGGTGCAGAAAAGGCTAGGGCACAGGCTGCGCCGATGTTGGCAAAAGTGCGCAAGGCAGTTGGTTTAGCTGCTTTTCAATAAAAGGCTTAAAAGCGCGAATTCAGTGACATACCTACAGGGCTGATGGTGAGAACCATTTTATCGCCCTTGCGTAGTTTAAATTGGCTTGCTTGAGTTTCAATATGAAAGCGCGTGCTGATTTTTGGTAGTTCTGGCCACGCGCTGCTCTCTGCTTTTGGTTTGAGATCCTTAATCCAAGATGACCACATGGCTATAAGTGAGTGGCTCTTGGTGTCGTGCTTGGGATCGGCGAGAGCACTGTGGCTGATAATCAGCGCTGAGGTGACCGTTAGTATTTTTATGAAACCCATTGCAGTGACCTAATATCATTGAATGTGGTTTAAATATAACGAGTTTGCTCAGCGGCTGTATAAGTGTTTGGCGCAGCTGTGAACGTCGTCACACAAACACAGCTAATTAGGCGCGAAATTTTAAAATTCCGCCCCTCTTAAAAGTCCAGTCCGAGCTCTAGGTAAACCGCACGCGGCTCGCCAACAAAGTAGCGGTAGTCGCCGAAGGCGTAGTCTGCCCGTTCGGCATAATCAATATCACTAAGATTGTTGATTCTAAGCACCGAATATAACTGTTCGCCGTACTGTTGACGCCAGCGCAGGTTGCTGAGGGTGTGGCCTGGATAGCGGTGTAGATTGTCTTCTTCAAGGAAGTATTCACCTTGGTGTTGAATTTCTAGCTCAATACGGGTGTTGGTAAAAGGCGACCAGCGAATCAAAGTTGCCGCGAGTTGCCGTGGCGCGGTATCAATCTCATTTCCCTTCGCGGTTAAGGCGTCGTTGTCGTATTGATGTTTGCTATAGCTGGCTTGCAGCTGCCACATTAAACTTGGCGTTATATGCCAGCTGAAGTTGGCTTCTAGGCCGCGATCAATTGTCTTGCCGCCGTTGGCGTTGCTGCGATTACTATCTTGAATAATGACGTCGTTTTTGTGCATCCAGTAAGTGGATATACGATATTGGAAAGTGTCCCAGCTGCCACGCAGACCAATTTCGACACTGTTTAGTGATTCTTCCTCAAGATCAGCATTGAGTTGCTGGGCTTGCAAGCGATACAGCTCGGCGGCCTGCGGCGCTCGAAAGCCGTGAGCGGCATTGGCAACAATATCGGTGTGTTCGCTTAAGCTTTGAATCACGCCAAGATTAAAAGAGCTATTACGGAAGCGTTCTTTATCATCCGCTGGGCGTGCGTAACGACAAGTGCCAGACGGGCAGGGGCTACCGTCAGCAGCCGAGTTGCCGTCGATCATAAGATTGTCGTAGTCATAGAACTGAATATCGTAGCGGCCGCCAAAATTAATTTTGGTGCTGCTAGTCGCTTGCCAGTCACCACCGATAAACCATGCGCCGTATAAGGCGTCTACTTCATAATCGTAGTGCTGGCCAGTTGGAAAAGACGCAAAGCTGGCTTGGTTCTGTGACTGTTTTAAATAGGCTTTGGTTGCCTCCATATCAAAACCGTTATAGAGCGTGACGTTCTCGCTGTAGTTCTGATAAAAGGCGCTTTGTAGACCTGCTGTGCGTTCACCGTTTTCTTCAAGCGGTGTGCCAGGTAAAAAATGTTGCAGAAATTCCATCTCGGTGTAGCGCAAATATGGTGTAACGATGAAGCGACTGTCCCGTTCACCCTCGCGCTCAAAGCGGCTGTAATAGCGGGCGCTGCTGCTGTTCCTAAAGGCCTCAGGATTTGGGTTTTCTCGCTTACGGCTTTCATCTTTGTAGGCGTCTTTACCTAAAATATAGCCGGCGGTTTCTTGGTTAAGATTACTCGCCGCCAGCATAGATTGAATAGTCCATGTCTCGCCGCGATAGTCATGGCGCAAATTCATTTTTTGCTGATCATAGCCAGATTCGTCTTTATACCCGTCGTCATGACTGCCTTGCAGGCTAATGCGGTAACCGTGTTTGCCATTGGTATCGCTATGGCTGGCTTTTACGCGGCCGTATTTGTCTGGGCCGGCCTCAAGGGAAAGGTGGGTTTCGGCCTCGGCAGCGGGGGCTTGGCTAATTACATTGATGACGCCATTTAAAGCGTTCGTTCCGTGAACTGCTGTTCCTGGGCCGCGAATCACTTCTATGCGGGCAGCTTGCTCAGCGTTGACGTCAAATAGCTGATTTACATTGCAAAAGCCTGGTGCGCGGAGCGGGATGCCGTCTTCGGCAAAGTAAAAGGCGCCACAGCTGCCGGTGCCTGTAAGAACGCCAGAGCGCATGGCCGTAAGGCTTTCTTGGCCGTTGCCGCGGCTAATTGTTACGCCCGGCACTTGATTCAGTGCTTGGCTGATATGGGTGTGACCTATGCTTTCAATATCTTCTTGGCTGATGATAGTGAGCGCCAAGCTTTGTTCATTGATTTGTTTTTCAATGCGGTCTGCCGTGACCGCAACGGTTTCCGGTGTTGTCGGTGAATTCTCAGCCGCCAGTGCTAAGCCAGATGCGAGGCTAATGCCTAATGCCAGCGGGGTAGCGTATTTTGTCATCATGTTTTGCTATTCCTTAATTTCCCGTGCTGTTCTTCTTATACATAATAAAAAGGCCTTCTGCGCTGCTTAGTAGCATATCACCACTGTGGCATTCGCCATGAATGATGATGTGGCGATCCTTGCGCTTTTCTAACCATGTGGTGAAGCGTACTGGCTTTAGCAATGGTGTCGGTTTGCGATATTTCACCGTCAGGCTGGCAGTTAAGCTGGGTAGCTTATTCGCTAATGCTGCAAAGGCCAGAACCTGATCATAGACCGCGCTGATAATACCACCGTGTACACAGTCTGGCGGACCTTCGTGAATTTTCCCAAAGCAGCCCTCTGCGTATACGCGATCCTGCTCTTGCCAGATGCGTAAATCCGGCGCAATAGGATTGAAGTAACCACTGATAGGGCTGCAGGGAAGAATATTGCGGAAGTCACCGGCAAAATCAGGGTTGTAAAACTCCAGTAATTTGCGATCACGCAATGCCGTCATTTTGCTATTCAACGTGGACAATGCAGCTTCAATTTCGGCAAGCTCCCCATCGCTGCCGCCTAAGGTCTGGCTGCTATCAAGGATTTCGCTTAGCTGGGTGCTAATGCGACGCAATTGTTGACGCTGTTGATCACTGACTGACATCAGCAAAATGCCTCATGGCGTTATTGAATTGCGCAAGAGTGTAAAGGGCGGTGGCTCTTATGGAAAGAAAAGCGATACTGGAGCAGATTAGTAATTTTAATTTAGCAGAGATTGTAATTTTAGAGGGGACTTGCGAGGACTGCTGACTTGATTAGCTTACATGGTACCAGTGGGCGGACTCGAACCGCCACTCCCGCAAAGGAACCAGATTTTGAATCTAGCGTGTCTACCAATTTCACCACACTGGCATGTAAGTGGGGCGCGATTATAACAAGCTTTTTCGTGGGGTCAATCGACGACGGGGTTTTATTTAATAAACTGCCTAAAGCTGGTTATAGAATGATCTACTCTGGTGGAGTCCTTTGGGTTTTTCCGCTAATCTTGCGCCCTTTCGAATGAAAGCAGACATTATGCGGCGCAGCGATTTCAATTTTGAGCTTCCCGATAGCTTAATAGCCTACTACCCAATGCCAGAGCGCGATGGTAGTCGCTTGTTGGTGCTTGGCGAAAATCAAGCTTGTGAGCATCGCCAATTTAAGAATTTGCCCAGCTATTTACGGGCGGGGGATTTGCTGGTTTTTAATAATACTCGCGTTATTCCTGCGCGTTTATTTGCTCTGAAGAGTACCGGTGGTCGCATTGAGATTTTGATTGAACGTTTACTCGACGAGCATAAGGTTTTGGCCCATGTTCGCTCTAGTAAATCGCCAAAAGCGGGCGCTGAATTGCAGCTATGCGCGAGTGCGGAATCATCAGCGGGTGATGATGTTGCGACAGTGCTGGGCCGTCATGATGCTTTGTTTGAATTGCGTTTTGCATCACCGGTGCTCGAGGTTTTAGATCGTATTGGTCATATGCCATTGCCGCCCTATATTGAGCGCGAAGATGCCGCAGATGACCGCGAGCGTTATCAGACAGTGTATGCCAGTCGCGATGGCGCTGTAGCGGCACCAACGGCGGGCTTACATTTTACCGATGCGCTAATGCAAGAGTGTCGTGATGTAGGGGTGGATATCGCCTTCGTGACGCTCCACGTTGGCGCCGGGACGTTTCAGCCGGTTCGCGCCGATGATATCCGCGACCATCAGATGCACGCCGAATACATAGAAGTGAGCGATGAGGTTTGTGAGAAAGTTAAAGCGACCCGTGAGCGGGGCGGGCGTGTAGTGGCGGTGGGAACCACCAGTGTACGCAGTTTGGAGTCGGCTTCTCAGTCTGGTGAGATTGCGCCATTTTCAGGCGATAGCCGCATATTTATTTACCCCGGTTACCAATTCCGCAGTGTTGATGCGATTGTGACCAATTTCCATTTGCCAGAATCTACGCTAATTATGTTAATTAGCGCCTTTGCGGGGCGCGACGCTGTTTTGGCGGCTTACCGCGAGGCGGTGGCTGAGCAGTACCGATTTTTTAGTTACGGCGATGCCATGCTGGTGTTTCCGTCTAGCATTACAGAGACAGGATCCGTTTTATGACCGAGTGCCGAATGCGTTTTGATGTGAAAGCCAGTGATGGCCTTGCGCGTCGCGGAACCTTAGACTTTCCTCGTGGCAAAGTGCAAACCCCTGCGTTTATGCCGGTAGGCACTTACGGTACGGTGAAGGGCATGCTGCCGCGTGATATTAAAGAGATCGGCGCGGAGATTATTCTTGGCAATACCTTCCATCTTAGTTTGCGCCCCGGCACAGAGGTGGTTAAAGCCCACGGTGATCTTCATGATTTTACCGGCTGGCAGGGGCCAATACTCACCGATTCCGGCGGTTTTCAAGTCTGGAGTTTGGGTAAGTTACGTAAAATTAGCGAAGCAGGGGTGTCCTTTAAATCACCTGTTAATGGCAGTGATGTGTATCTCGACCCCGAAACATCCATGCAAATTCAGCGGGATTTAGGTGCCGATATCGTCATGATTTTTGACGAATGCACTCCGTATCCCGCGACCGAGACGGAAGCGCGAAGCTCTATGGAGCTATCTTTGCGCTGGGCTGCACGTAGCAAGACCGCACATGAGGGTAATGATGCTGCGCTGTTTGGTATTGTGCAGGGTGGTATGTATCCGGAGCTGCGCAGGGAATCTCTGCAGGGTTTAAAGGATATTGACTTTGATGGCTTTGCGATTGGCGGCTTGTCAGTTGGTGAGCCTAAAGATGAAATGTTGATGGTATTGGATTCTCTAGCCGAGCATATGCCAGAGGATAAGCCGCGCTATTTGATGGGGGTGGGTAAGCCCTCAGATATTTTAGAAGCGGTTATGCGTGGCGTTGATATGTTCGACTGCGTAATGCCGACCCGCAATGCACGCAATGGCCACTTGTTTACCTCGACCGGCGTTATTAAAATTCGCAATGCTAGCCATCGCTTCAACGATGCGCCTTTAGATGCTAAGTGCGACTGCTATACCTGCCAAAACTTTTCCCGCGCGTATTTGCACCACCTCGATAAGTGCAAGGAAATATTGGGCGCCCAGCTCAATACCATTCACAATCTTCGCTATTATCAAAATCATATGGCCGCCATTCGTCTGGCGATAGAAGAGGGGCGATTGGCGCAATTTGCCGAAGAGTTTTACCGCGAGCAAGATGGCAGGGCAGATGTATAAACTTGTGTTCTTTGTACCGGCGGAGCATTGCGAGCAAGTAAAAGCCGCTGTGTTTGAGGCTGGTGCGGGGACGCAGGGCAATTATGCCTGTTGTAGCTGGCAGGTTTTGGGGCAGGGCCAGTTTTTACCGCTAGACGGCAGTCAGCCGTTTATTGGTGAGATGGGTAAAGTCGAGCAAGTTGATGAGTATAGGGTCGAAACCCTGTGTCCAGAAGAGCGTGTTCGCGATGTGATTACAGCGCTAAAATTAGCTCATCCCTATGAAGAGCCCGCATTTGAGTTTTATCAACTGGTCACAATGTAATTTGTTATGTCCGTGTGGAGGCGAAAGATATGCTGTACCAATTAGGCGAGCGTCGAGTGCAAGTGGAAGGGCAGGGTCATTTTATCGCTGAGAATGCGACTGTTATTGGCTCGGTAGTTTTAAAAGAAGATGTAAGTGTGTGGTTTAACGTGGTGATTCGCGGCGATGTCGATGACATTGTGATTGGCGCGCGCAGCAATATTCAAGACGGTTCGGTACTGCACACCGACGCGGGCTTCCCTATGCATATTGGTGAAGATGTCACTGTTGGGCATAAAGTTATGCTGCATGGCTGCACGATTGGTCAGGGCAGTCTTATCGGCATTAATGCGGTTGTGCTCAATGGTGCCCAAATTGGTAAAGGCTGCTTGATTGGCGCAAATGCCTTGGTAACCGAGGGAATGGTGATTCCAGATGGCTCTATGGTGCTAGGTTCTCCGGCGGAGATTCGCCGAACTTTAAGTCCTGAAGAGCAAGAGGGACTGATGTTGTCAGCGGCGCATTATGTTGAGAACGGCCACCGTTTTGCGGCTGAGCTTAAACCGCAGGATATGCCATGACGCTCAAAGAAAAGCCTGTCGCCTCGCCCTGTGTATCGGTTTGTGCCTTAGATGATCAAGATATCTGCACGGGCTGTTACCGCAGTTTGCAAGAAATTGGCGACTGGTCTGAAATGAATAATGAGCGCAAGCGCGAGGTGATTATATTGGCAAATCAGCGCTGCCGTAGCCGCTATGGTGATTTGGGCTAGAGAATATTGACCGGCGTATTAGCGCCGGCCTTTGCCCTTGCTATACGCGCGAACGGATTGAATTAAGTTGCCTTTCATTTCCAGAATTTCAAAATAGTAACGATCAATCGTCAAGCCGACAGAGCCCTCCGGAAATGACTCCAGCTTTTCTAGCAGCAGGCCATTCAGGGTTTTTGGCCCGTCGGTGGGTAGATCCCATTTCATGCTTTTATTGATGTCGCGGATCGTAGTGGTGCCGTCGACCAGGTAGGTTCCGTCAGCTTGGTGAACAATGTCATCGGTGTCGGTGCTGAGGTTGGAGGTGAATTCGCCAACAATCTCTTCGAGCAAATCTTCCAGTGTCACAATTCCCTGCATGACGCCGTACTCGTCAACCACCACCCCAAGCCGGCGCTTTTGCTTTTGAAAATTGAAGAGCTGGGTGTTTAGCGGTGTGCCCTCTGGGATGAAGTAGGGGTCTCTAATGGCTTGTAGCAAGGCGTCCCGCTGAACGCGGCCCTGTTCATCTACGCTATTAATAATGTCGCGCTGGTGAAGAATGCCGACGATATTGTCGATGTCGTTTTGATAAACGGGAATGCGGGTGAATTCCGCATCGCGTAATTTGCGAATAATAATGTCGGTGTCGGCATCAATATCAATACCAAAGACCTCGTTGCGGGGAATCATTATGTCATCCACCGTAATTTGTTCGAGATCGAGGATGTTCATTAACATCCCCTTGTGGTGTTTGGGGATTAAATGGCCGGCTTCGCCAACGATGGTGCGCAGCTCGTCTAGGCCGATGTGCTCTGAACCATCATTTTTTTCAATGCCGGTCAGGCGCAGTACAAAATGGGTGATATGGCTGACCAGCCAGATAGCCGGAAAGAGCAGTTTTTTCAGTGGCAGCAATATATGGCTGGCGGCGTAGGCCACGGTTTCTGATTTATAAGCGGCGATGGTTTTGGGAATGATCTCAGCGAAAATCAAGAACACCAGTGTCAGTAAAACTGCAGCGGGCAGAGTGGCGTTTTCGCCATAGAGGCGTATTGCGACAAGGGCGGCAATGGTGGCGGCAAGGTTGTTGACTAAGTTATTGCCGATCAGGATGGTGCTGATCAAGCTGTCTGGCTCTTCCAGTAGTTTCGATGCGCGTTTGGCGCCGCGATGGCCAGACTTGGCGCGGTGGCGGAGGCGATATCGATTGAGAGACATCATTCCAGTTTCTGAACCGGAAAAGAAACCGGACAGGACGATTAATGCAGCTAAAATGCCAAAAAGAAGACCCAGCGGTGCCTCGTTCAAAAAGCCAAAAACTCCTTAGTTACCAAAATAAGCGCCAATCTTGACCAAAAAAGTCGGGCGCGACAAGCGTAATATCAAGTAGCGGTGATATGAATGATGATTGATAGCGCAATTTTGGTGCCGAGGTAGCCGAGGAGCAGGCAGGCGAAGGCCCACAGCGTCCAGCGAATCGCGACTTTACCGCGCCAGCCAAGAGCAATACGGCCGCAGAGTAAAATCGCCAATAAAATCCACGAAAGTACCGAAAACACGGTTTTATGTAGCAGGTGCTGGGCCAGCATGTCATCAACATAGATGCCGCCGGTAACAATGGCCATGGTTAAAAGAATGAATCCCGCCCAAATTAATTCAAAAAGCATGGCTTCCATTGTTTGCAGCGGCGGAAGAATGCTCGGTAGGCCTTTTAAATGGTGGTCGCGCAGCATGCGGTCTTGCAGGGCAAGGACCATCGCTTGTGTGGCGGCAATGGTGAGTACGCTGTAGGCGAGGATGGATAGTAATATATGGCACAGCACACCCAGCGGCTGGTGTTGCAATAGTTGTTGGCGCTCGGGTATCAATAATTCTGCAATTAGGCTGATGGCCGCCAGTGGGTATAAAGGAATAAGTAAATTGTGCAGGGGGCGGCGCAAACTGGCACTGACTGTAATTAAGCAGATTAGCCATGTGATAAGCGACAAGACCTGAACTACCCCAAGGTCCATTCCGTCGGCGGTGTGGATTGCCGTGATAGCCGCTATGGCGTGGCACAACACGGCAGCTAAGCCAATAATCAGGCTGCTTTGGTTTAAGGTGCGATTCAGCGCACGGTATTGTATGCCGGTGGCGATGGCATAAAAGATGATGGCGGCAATGCTGCTGTATAAATTCATTGGTAAGTGTGGCCGTTATATCCGTATTGTGTGTACTGAGCGTTGGGTCTGCCTGATGACTCGGTTATACTGCGGCATAATTTTTGTTCGGCATAGCAATGTAGTGCTGCACAGCGACCAGATTGTAAGCGGGTTCACGACAGTATGTCGACTTGAACCGTGCTTTCAATAAAATCACCCTTAGATTTTAGAGAGTTTAAGCATGTTTGAGAATTTAACCGAACGCCTTTCGCAGACCTTGCGCCATGTCACTGGTCAGGCGCGGTTGAGTGAAGACAATATTGCCGACGCAATGCGCGACGTGCGTATGGCCTTACTTGAAGCCGACGTCGCCTTGCCGGTTGTTAAAGATTTTGTCGATGCAGTAAAGGCGCGTGCGGTGGGACAGGAGGTCAGTAAGAGCCTGAGTCCAGGGCAGATGTTTATCAAGATCGTCCAGCAGGAGCTGGAGCGGATCATGGGTAGCCAAAACGAAACCTTGAATTTAGCCACCCAGCCACCAGCGGTAATGCTGATGGCAGGTTTGCAGGGTGCTGGTAAAACCACCTCGGTGGGTAAGTTGGCAAAGTTTTTACAAGAAAAGCACAAAAAGAAAGTCTTGGTTGTCAGTGCGGATATCTATCGCCCTGCGGCGATCAAGCAGCTCGAGACCTTGGCGAAAGACATCGGTGCGGGTTTCTTCCCCAGTAACATCGACCAAAAACCAGTAGATATTGCCAATGCCGCCATCGCTGAGGCGAAACTGCGTTTTTACGACGTTGTTATTGTCGATACCGCCGGTCGCTTGCATATCGACACCGATATGATGACCGAAATTAAAGATCTACATGCTGCCATTAAGCCGATAGAGACCTTGTTTGTTGTCGATGCCATGACCGGCCAAGACGCGGCGAACACCGCCAAGGCCTTTGGTGAGGCACTGCCATTAACCGGCGTGATCTTGACCAAGGCTGACGCGGACAGCCGTGGCGGTGCCGCACTGTCGGTGCGCCATATCACCGGCAAGCCGATTAAATTTATTGGTGTGGGTGAGAAAGCCGACGCACTTGATCCCTTTTATCCAGATCGGATCGCATCGCGTATTTTGGGTATGGGCGATATTTTGTCGCTTATCGACGAGGCGGAATCCAAGCTCGATAAGGACAAGGCTGAAAAGCTGGCCAAGAAGCTTAAAAAGGGTAAAAAGTTTGACCTAGAAGACCTTCGTGACCAATTGCAGCAAATGCAAAATATGGGCGGCATGAAGGGCTTGCTGGATAAATTGCCGGGCATGGGCAATATGGCGCAAATGGCCCAAAGCCAAATGGACAATAAAATGTTCACCCGCATGGAGGCCATTATTAACTCCATGACGCCGGCGGAGCGCCGCAACCCTGATTTACTAAATGGTTCGCGTAAACGTCGGATTACCCTTGGTTCTGGTACTGATATTCAGGATTTGAACCGCCTGCTTAAACAACATAAGCAAATGGCGAAAATGATGAAGAAAATGGGGCAGAAAGGTGGCATGACAAATATGATGCGCGGCATGGGTGGAATGATGCCGCCTGGTGGTGGCCGCTTCCCTGGGATGTAATCTTCTGCTCAGCCATCCAGATACCGAGTCGAGCGCGGTATCTGGATGACTGGTTTAACTTTAAGTTGCCGCGTTAAGCTATTGAAAAATAATAAAAGATAAAGCTGTTCTGCGTGTGGCTTTTATGGTTTAAGTTGCGGTGCTTGTCGGCATCGCTACGGCACAAAGAAAAACTGCGCTAAGTGTTTCATATATCATCGTTTTCCCTTATAATTCCGCGCCTTTATGGCTTCGGCCGTATAATCGCTTCGAATTTTTCGATAAGCAGGCGTGAAACCCTGCCCAAATGCTAGGAAATGAAACAAGAATGGTCACTATTCGTTTGGCACGTGGCGGCTCTAAAAAGCGCCCATTTTATCATCTGACAGTTACTGACAGCCGCACTTCACGTGATGGTCGTTTTATTGAGCGCGTTGGTTTCTTTAACCCAGTAGCTCGCGGTAACGAAGAGCGTCTACGCGTAGACAATGCACGCGTTGATCATTGGGTTGCTCAAGGCGCTCAGTTGTCTGATCGCGTTGCAAAGTTGCTTAAAGAATCAGCAGCTGCTGCCGCTTAAATGACGGCATTTACCCCGGAAAATCGGGTCGTAATCGCTAAGATTTCAGCGGTGTACGGGGTAAAGGGATGGGTGAAGATACACTCTTTTACCGATCCCATTAGTAATTTCTTTGATTACAGCGATGTTTACTTTTGCAAGTCGGGAAAGTGGCAGCGTGCAGAGTTTGATGAGTGCCGAGCACATGGCAAAGGTATCATCGCTCACCTTAAAGGTGTTGATGATCGCGATGTGGCGGCGGGCTACTGCGGCTTGGAGTTGTCGGTTGCAGAAGCGCAGTTACCTAAATTAGAAAGCGATGAGTTTTATTGGCATCAGCTGACGGGTTTAAAGGTAGCCACGCTGTACTCATCGGCAGAGCCGGTTTTGCTTGGTGAGGTAAGCCACCTCCTAGAAACTGGTTCGAATGATGTTCTCGTGGTGCGTAAGTGCGCGGGAAGCTTGGACGATAAGGAGCGCTTGATTCCTTATGTGCCAGAGCAGTTTGTAAAAGATATCAACCTAGAGACTGGGATGATATTGGTGGACTGGGATCCTGAGTTCTAGTTAAAAGGGCAAAGGAGACAGCGTTTTGGACATATCGGTGGTGAGTCTGTTTCCCGAAATGTTCGCTGCGGTAAGCGACTACGGTGTAACTGGTCGCGCAGTTCAAAATGGTTTGCTGAAAATACAGTGCTGTAATCCGCGAGATTACACCACGGATCGTCACCAGACAGTGGATGACCGACCTTATGGCGGTGGCCCAGGAATGGTGATGAAAACAGCCCCGCTGGAGCAGGCAATTCAAGCCGCGAAGGCATCAGTGGCACCAGGGGCGACGGTTATTTATTTGTCGCCGCAGGGTAGGCCGCTAGACCAAGAGGGTTTGCTTGAATTAGCACAAAGGCCGTCGCTGGTGTTATTGGCGGGGCGGTACGAAGGTGTAGATGAGCGCTTAATAGAAGCCGAAGTCGATGAAGAATGGTCGATAGGTGATTATGTGCTTAGCGGTGGTGAGCTAGCTGCGATGGTGATGATCGACGGATTAAGTCGATTGTTACCGGGTGTGTTGGGGCACCATTTGTCGGCAGAGCAGGACTCATTTGCCGAAGGATTGTTAGATTGTCCGCATTACACGCGGCCTGAGCATTACCGAGGTAGGGCAGTGCCAGACGTGTTGTTAAGTGGCAATCACGAAGTAATACGGCGTTGGCGGCTTAAGCAGTCGCTAGGCCGAACTTGGTTACGACGCAGAGATTTACTGCAAAAAGTAGAGCTGAGCGACGAACAAAATACATTGCTGGCAGAATTTATCCGCGAGCACAACGATTAACTGACATCTAGCTGTGAAGCTATAAACTTTCGAATTTAGGAGCATGCCATGAGCACCAACAAAATTATTGCCGAACTGGAAGCAGAGCAGGCCACCAAAGAGCTGCCGGAATTCAGCCCCGGTGACACCGTTGTCGTTCAGGTAAAAGTTAAAGAGGGTGCTCGTGAGCGTCTTCAGGCTTTTGAAGGTGTTGTAATTGGCATTCGTAACCGTGCCCTGAACTCTGCCTTTACCGTACGTAAAATTTCTCACGGTGTAGGTGTAGAGCGTACTTTCCAAACCTACAGCCCGCTGATTGATAGCATCCAAGTTAAGCGTCGCGGCGACGTTCGCCAAGCTAAGCTTTACTACTTGCGTGAGCTGAGCGGTCGTGCAGCACGTATCAAAGAGAAACTGGGCGCAAAAGCCTAAGTTTTTTAAGTATTTAAAAAGGCAGCCATTGGCTGCCTTTTTTGTTTGTGGGTAGGCTAAATTGAGTTTAGTGAGCCGCTAAACCGCTGTACATTGAGTATTACTGGACATTAGTTAAGTTTCTGGCCTAAAAGCGGGTGCCATGGGGGAATTTTCATCGCATACTTTGGGCCTGTGCAGTGACGGTTTTTGTACGGTGGCCTGTTTGCGTTGATAAATTGCGGAGAAGGCTGGAGTCGATGAAACTTGTTGTGACAAAATCGCTCCTAAGATGATCGATGTTGTTAGCGGAATTTGGAGAAGTTGTTTGAATAATTACATGAGAGTTATATTGCGTCGGGTACTTGTGATACTGGCCTTTAGCGCTGTGTTGCTTCCATCCGGACAGGCAATGGCGTCGCTAGTCGTTGATAAAGCGGCCGACACGGCGATTCGTGCGGCGTTTAAAGCAACGCGTCCCGATATTGTTATTACCCAAGTTGAACCAAGCGGCGTGGCGGGGCTGTATTTAGTTACGATGCAGAATGGCCCAACCGTTTATGCTAGCGCCGATGGTCGTTATTTTATCGCTGGTGATATGTTCGAAATCAGCGCCGCCGGAATAGAAAGTGTGGCGGAGAAAAAACTTAAGCCGGTGCGTAAGGAGCTGCTTACGGATATTAAACGTGAAGATATGATTATTTTTAGCCCCAAAGGCAAAGCTAAGGGAGCTATTTATGTCTTTACCGATGTTGACTGTGGCTATTGCCGCAAGCTGCACGAAGAAGTCCCGCAGCTAAATGCGATGGGTATTGAAGTGCGTTATTTAGCTTATCCCCGCGCAGGATTAGGAACGCCAACCTACGATAAAATGGTATCGGCTTGGTGTGCTGATGATCCAATAGCGGCGATGAACTCTCTGAAGTCGGGATCGACGGTGGAGCCTAAGAAATGCGCCAACCCAATTGCTGCTGAATACCAACTAGGTGCGCAAATGGGTGTGACTGGCACGCCAGCGATTGTCTTGGAAGACGGCAGCATGATTCCAGGCTATAAGACCGCAGCTCAGCTAGGTGTGATGGTGCTGAACTAATTTGTGATTGCATAGAAGTTGAGTAGAAGGGGCGTAAAGCCCCTTTTTTTCGTCTGTATTTTCTTGCAAGCTGCGAATTTGTTGATCAATTAACTGGCAGTGTGGCCGCGTAGTGTAACCAAATGTCATTTTTTTTGTTGCCTATCGGCATGGCTCCACCTGCTTACTCTGTTTAAGAATGACTCCCGAATTTTTAACGCAGGCGATGCACAAGGTATTGCTTATATTGTGTACGGTTTTGTCTAGTGGGTGTTTGAATGCTAAGAGAGTGTTTTACAGAAGATCAGCAACAGTTCCGCGATGCTTATCGGCGATTTTTGGAGCAGGAAGTTGTGCCGCATAGAGAAGAGTGGCGCAAAGCCGGTATAGTGCCCCGCGATATCTTCCTCAAAATGGGTGAGCAGGGCTATTTGTTGACCTGGGCATCTGAAGAATTGGGCGGTCTGGATCTCGAAGACTTCCGCTATCAGCAAATTATGATTGAAGAAGACGGTCGCTACGGCGAAGTGGGCTTGTTCCATACTTTGCACAGTCGTTTGGTAGCGCCTTACTTGAAGCATTTTGGTAATGCCGAGCAGCAACAGCGTTTTATCCCCAAATGCGTTTCTGGTGAGTGCATCCTCGCGATTGCAATGACCGAGCCCGATGCCGGATCTGATCTTGCCGGTATGAAGAGCCGCGCAGAGGACAAGGGCGATCACTGGGTGTTGAATGGCTCTAAGGTATATATCTCCAACGGTATTCTCGCGAACGCGGTGATAGTGGCGGCGAAATCTAATCCTGAAAAGCCCCGTGAAATGACCTTGTTCATTGTCGAAGAGGGGATGGAAGGTTTTGAGCGGGGTCGCAACTTAGACAAGCTTGGTTTAAAGGCTCAGGATACTGCGGAGCTCTTTTTTAATGATGTAAAAATCCCCAAGGCGAACGTCTTGGGTGAAGTTGGTCGCGGTATGCACCATCTGATGCAGGGCTTGGCGGAAGAGCGCCTGATTACAGCCTGTATCTCTTTAGCGGCGGCGCAGTGCGCTTTTGACCTCACTAAAGAGTTTGTAGAAGATCGCAAGGCATTTGGCAAGGCGCTTTCTGAACAGCAAAACACCCGTTTTAAAATGGCAAATATGCGCACCGAAATTGACGTGGCGCAGGCATTTATCGATCAGTGTGTTGCGCAACATAATCAGGGCAAATTAACGGCAACTTCTGCATCTCAGGCTAAACTATATTGTTCTGAGCTCGAAGGTCGTATGGTCGATGAAGGTGTTCAGCTTCATGGCGGTGCTGGTTATATGCAGGAATATGAAATTTGTAATTTGTATGCCAATGCGCGTATCAGTCGAATTTTGGCTGGAACCTCAGAAATTATGAAGGAAATCATCGCGCGTTCAATTTTTGAAAAGCGTTAATTACACTCTCAACCAAAACTAAACAGGAGAAAACGTATGGATATTAACGGTAAAGTAGCAGTTGTTACTGGCGGTGCTTCAGGTCTAGGTGAAGGCACTGTGCGCGCTTATGTCGCTAAAGGTGGCAAGGTTGCTATCTTCGATATGAATGCAGATCGCGGCAACGCCATTGTTGCTGAGCTGGGTGCTGACAAAGTTAGCTTCCACAATGTAAACGTTGCAGATGAAGACTCAGTGGCAACGGCAATCGCTGAAGTTATGGCCAAGTTTGGTGCTATCCATATTTGTAATAACTATGCTGGTATTGGTAATGCTGTTAAGACCTTGAGTAAAAACGGCGCATTCCCACTAGACGCTTACAAAACTGTTATCAATGTAAATTTGATTGGTACCTTCAACGTTGCTCGTCTTGTTGCTGAGCAAATGGCGAAGAACGAGCCTTACGACGGTGCAAACGCGCGCGGCGTTATTATTAACACGGCTTCTGTTGCTGCCTACGAAGGTCAGGTTGGTCAGGTCGCTTACAGTGCCTCTAAAGGTGGTGTGGTTGGGATGACGTTGCCGATGGCACGTGATTTGGCGTCTTACGGTATTCGCGTTAACACCATCGTACCTGGTCTGATTCACACGCCATTGTTTGAAACCCTACCAGAAGCGGCTTACAAGTCACTGGAAAACAGTGTTGTTAACCCGCAGCGTCTTGGCCGCCCAGAAGAAATTGCTCACCTGTCGGTGATGATTGCTGAGAACGAATATATGAATGGCGAATCTATCCGTTTGGATGGTGCTATTCGTATGCAGCCTCGTTAATAAGACGTTTAGCTGAACAAACTGTGGCCACTTGTTTTTAAGTGGCCACAACAGATTTTAGCTGGAGCGCTTATGTCTACTTATCAAACCTTAGAATATAGCAAAGACGGCATGGTGGCGGAGATACGTCTCAACCGGCCGGAGTCATTGAATTCTGTAAACCGCGAAATGCGTGATGAGCTGTTGAGCGCGCTGAGAGACGCCAATGCTGACACGGCTATTCGTGTGTTAGTGCTAGGAGCCAATGGCCGAGGTTTTTCCTCGGGAGCTGATCTTGCCGAAGGTTTACTGCCAGATCAAACGGTAGAAGACCAAATTTTAGATGAATACGGCCCAATTCTTCGTCTGCTTGGTGATATGGATAAAACTGTGATTGCCGCTGTGCCAGGTATTGTGGCGGGCGTCGGTGCGGCCATTGCCATGCGCTGCGATTTGATTGTCATGGCCGATTCGGGAAGTTTGATTATGGCCTTCAGCAATGTCGGTTTGGTGCCTGATGGTGGTGCCAGCTGGCAATTACTGCGTCACTTAGGCTACCAGCGCTGCTATCAACTTATGGCAGAGGGTGGTCGTTTAAGTGCAGATGTGTGTTTGTCGCTTGGCATTGCCAATAAGCTGGTACCGGCAGAACAGGTGATGGACGCCGCAAAAATATGGGCAGAGGCACTTGCACTTCGCGCCCCTGTAGCACTACGAGAAATGAAAAAAATACTGCGCCAAGTAGCGGATACCAGTTACGAGGAAGCGGTAGCGATTGAAGCTAAAGCGCAAAAAGTGTGCGTAGATACCGCTGATGCAAAAGAGGCGATGCAGGCATTTTTTGAAAAGCGACCAGCGGTATTTCGCGGCGAGTAGTGCGTACTTTCAAATTAGAGTGATAAGGGCGTAGAACGCCGAACAGAGGATAAATCGATGAGCGATGAAGTATTAGTTAGTGTTGAAGACGGCGTGATGATTGTCACTATCAACCGCCCAAAAGCAAAAAACTCAGTGAACTTAGCGGTAGCCAAGGGCATCGCGGCGGCAATGGAGGAGTTGGATAGCAATAACGATATTCGCGCAGCTATTTTAACCGGCGCAGATAATACCTTTTGCGCAGGCATGGATTTAAAAGCCTTTGTTTCTGGCGAAATGCCGATTGTTAAAGGCCGTGGCTTTGCAGGATTGTGCGAACAGCCGCCTAAGAAACCATTAATCGCTGCGGTTGAAGGTTTTGCTTTGGCGGGTGGTTTTGAATTGGCAATTTGCTGTGACCTGATTGTGGTTGCTGATAATGCGAAATTCGGTATCCCTGAAGCTAAGCGCGGTTTGGCTGCGGCTGCAGGTGGCTTGATGCGCTTACCACGTCAAATTCCTTCTCGTATCGCTATGGAAATGGCGCTGACCGGCGACTTTATTACCGCCCAACGCGCCTATGATTTGGGCTTGGTCAACAAAGTTGTCGAGGCGGGCAGTGCACTTGAAGGCGCTAAGGCCTTTGCTCGCAGTATCGCGGCAAATGGCCCGTTGGCTGTTATTGCCAGCAAGCAGGTTGTAATCAATTCGCAAGATTGGCAGCAAGACGAAATGTTCCCAGAGCAAGCCAAATTAGTTGATCCAGTATTTAGTAGTAAAGATGCCATCGAAGGTGCAACGGCATTTGCTGAAAAACGCGCTCCAAACTGGAAAGGTTGTTAATCGCCCGCAGGGCTCATAACGAGGACAAGATGATGAAAGAAGCATGGATTATTGATGCCTGCCGTACACCACGTGGTATTGGTAAAGTAGGGAAGGGTTCGCTGGCCGGTATTCACCCACATCAGTTGGGCGCGACCGTGTTAAAAGCACTGGCCGAGCGCAATAAATTAAACACTGCTGACGTTGACGATATTATTTGGGGCACTAGTTCACAGCGTGGTGAACAGTCTGGTGACCTAGGTCGTATGGCTGCATTGACTGCCGGCTACGACGTTAAAAGCAGTGCTGTCACCTTAGACCGCTTCTGTGGCTCAGGTATTACGGTAGTTAACTTGGCTGCTTCTTCCATTATGTCTGGCATGGAAGACGTGGTTATTGCTGGCGGCACCGAGATGATGTCTAACTACGGGCAAAACGGAAATGATCCGTCTATGTTCCTAGATAACGGTAATATGGTGTTGCGTGAAGCGCACCCTCAGCCACATCAAGGTGTTTGCGGTGATGCGATTGCAACATTAGAAGGGATTAGTCGTGAAGATCTTGATAAGCTTGCCTTAACAAGTCAGCAACGCGCCGCCCATGCAATTGAAAATGGCCACTTCGACAAGAGCTTGGTGCCCGTGTATCGCGCTGACGGCACGCTTGCTTTAGATAAAGAAGAGTTCCCACGTCCCGGCACGACGCTAGAAGGCTTGTCACAGCTGAAACCCGCTTTCGCTGAGTTGGCTTATTACCCGCTGGACGAGGCCGGTACCACTTACGCTGGCCTAGTAAACAAAGTTTATCCTGATCTAAAAATCAGCCATGTTCACCACGGTGGCAACTCGTCTGGTGTTGTTGACGGCGCCGCCGCGATTCTGCTGACGTCACCCGAGTACGCTCAGGCAAATGGTCTTAAACCCCGCGCTAAAATTGTTGCTATGGCAAATATGGGCGACTCACCAACCCTGATGTTGAATGCTCCAGTTCCAGCGACCTTAAAAGTTCTGAAAAAAGCCGGTTTAACCGTTGACGATATCGACCTGTTCGAAATCAACGAGGCCTTCGCCGTTGTTGCCGAGAAATATATCCGTGACCTAAAGTTGGATCGTGACAAAGTAAACGTCAACGGCGGTGCAATGGCACTGGGTCATCCTATCGGTGCGACCGGCGCAATCTTGATCGGTACCGTATTGGACGAGCTAGAGCGTCGCGGCCTCAAGCGTGGTTTGGTTACCATGTGTGCTGCTGGCGGTATGGCGCCTGCAATTATCATTGAGCGCATCTGAGTTACCAACAGATAATAGGATGTAGCTAATGAGGACTCGTATTACCGATATGTTGGGGATTAAATACCCCATTATTCAAGGCGGTATGCAGTGGGTCGGACGCGCCGAGCTTGCCTCGGCGGTGTCTAATGCGGGTGGCTTAGGGATTTTAACTGCTTTAACGCAGCCAAGTCCTGAAGACCTGTATCAAGAAATTCTTCGCTGTAAAGAAATGACGGATTTACCCTTTGGCGTAAACCTCACCATTTTGCCGACAATTAATCCGGTTCCTTATATGGAATATGCCGAGGCGGCAATTCGTGGCGGCGTAAGGGTAGTCGAAACCGCTGGGCGTAGCCCAGAGGATTTTATGCCCTTGTTTAAAGCCAATGGTGTGCGGGTTATTCATAAATGCACCTCGGTTCGCCATGCCTTAAAAGCAGAGCGGATTGGTTGCGATGCGGTCAGTGTTGATGGCTTTGAATGCGCCGGACACCCTGGCGAAGACGATGTGACCAATATGATTTTGCTACCTGCGGCGGCGGCTAAACTTAGCATTCCCATGATCGCTTCTGGTGGAATCGGTGATGCCCAAGGCCTTGTAGCCGCACTGGCACTGGGTGCCGAAGGTATTAATATGGGGACGCGTTTTGTTGCGACGCAAGAGGCGCCGGTTCATGAAAACGTGAAGCGCGCGATGGTCGAGGCGGATGAGCGTCAAACCACGTTAATATTCCGAAGCCTGAACAATACTGCAAGGGTTTTTCGCAACGCCATTGCCGATCAGGTGGTAGAAATTGAAGGGCGTGACGGCAAAACCGAATTCTCCGATATTCAACCCTTAGTCGCGGGCGCACGCGGTCGTGAAAACGTCTTGGAAGCTGGCGATATCGACGGCGGGATTTGGACTGCGGGTATGGTCATCGGCTTGATTAATGATATTCCAAGTTGCCAAGTGCTTTTGGACCGTATGGTGAGTGAGGCTGAAGCCATCATCAGCCAACGTCTGGTTGGCCTTTGCGGTGAGGACTGAATTTCAGTAATCAGCTTTAGAATACTGGCACTTAAAAAAGCCCTGGGTTTGCGTACACCAAACACGGGGCCTTTTTGTTTTTAAAACCTAGTAAAACTATGGCGTTTATATGAAGCCTACTTATTAAGGTGCGCTGGTGTTCGCAATCTTTGCGGACAGCTCACTAGGCAGATATTGCGATTGCTGCTTTCGGGCGAAGATTCGGGCTTGTCTTTTGCGCCACCAAATAATGATTCCCGTGACACTTAGTATGGCGACTACTACGCCCATAATAGAAATTAGAATACGACCGGGCAGGCCGAGAATTCTGCCAGAATGCAGTGGGAATTGTGCTTGCACAAATAAGTCGGCGGTGCTGCCTTGCCAAGGCTGCCAGTCACCTAGGTGCTCGCCGGTTTGGGCATCGATATACACGGCGTTGTGGCCGACACCGCCGGCACCGTGACCTTCCTCTGCGCTAAAAAATTCTAAGCGATAAATGCCGAATTCTCTCGCGTACCAGAGGCTGCCGACGGGGGATTTCCAGTTGCGTTGCCGGGCTTGCTCGGCTCCTAATGCGATAGCCTTTTCAAAACCGAAATTTGCTTCTATGGGTTGATGGTGTGGGGTAGGGGTGCGGCTGTCGATAGGTGTAGGGCTAACGTCCGAGACCAAGGTCATCAAGGGGAAAAATACTTCTCTATAAAGGTTTAGCGAAAATCCGGTAAAGGCGATGACAAACAATAATACCCAAGTCCACAAGCCAAAGGCGCGGTGTAAATCGAAATTAAATTTGTAGTTGCCAGCATTGCGACGAATTTGCCATGCTGGCTTCCAGCGCTGCCAATAGGATCGCTTGCGTTTGCTGTGAGGCGAGTTTGATTTTCGTGTTTGACGGCGGCGAGGCAGGGTTAAATAAAAACCGATAAAGCAGTCGATGGTCCACATTAATGCGATAACGCCGAGCAGTAGCACGCCCCAGTGAATGTCCTTAAATTCGGGAATGTGCAAACTGAAATGTAGCTTATAGAGAAAAGAAATAAAATTTTCGCTGCTGATCGGCCAAACCGCGCCCCACTCACGCTTACCTAAAATGTCGCCGCTAATTGGGTCTACGTAAACCTGATTAAAATTGGGTTTGTACAAGTCGCCATTTTCTGGATTGACTCGCGGTTCAACCCAGTAATAGTAACTGTGACCGGGCTCTGTTGCGGTTTCGTAGTAGGTGACTTGTATCTCTGGAAACTGCTTTTCAACCTTGTACGCCAGTGCGGTGGCGCTTTGCGGTGTGCCGAGGCTCGAGGTTTTTAAAAGATGTGGATTAAGGAATTCATCCAGTTCGTGATCCCAAGAGATAATTGCTCCGGTAAGCCCGGTAATAATTAAAAACACCGCAATGCTTAAACCAAGATAGCGGTGAAGAATGGTAAATAATGCGCGCATGAATCTGATTC
The DNA here is from genome assembly GCF_002915595.1 of Zhongshania marina. Taxonomy (GTDB): domain Bacteria; phylum Pseudomonadota; class Gammaproteobacteria; order Pseudomonadales; family Spongiibacteraceae; genus Spongiibacter; species Spongiibacter marinus_B. Next base: position 227,286 of record NZ_PQGG01000019.1, on the reverse strand, counting down.
CGCTTGCTCAGTCTGAAAATTAATGACGTCAAAATAATGCAGAGGCTAATTAAATAGCCTCTGCATCAAAAAGTGCTCCCCGAGTATTTGCTGGCGCAAGCAACGGGAAGGCTTAGTGCTCATAACTCCCAGTTCACCGAAAGACTGACATTACGCGGGGCGCCGAAATAGGCCTGATCCCAGTAGAGGCTGTTGTAATATTTTTCATCGCTAATATTATCAATATTGATCGCGGCACTAAGATTTTCGTTTATTTGGTAGCTTACAAGAAGGTCGAGAAGTGCGTAGCTTGACTGTTTAGCGTTCGCCGCAGCCGTGGCGATGTCGTCTTGCCATTTAAGAACGCCGCCAACTTTTAATTTAGGAAGGTTCGGAATTTGATACGAGGCAGAGGCCTTTATCATTTGCTCGGGAATATAGGGAACCTTTTCACCATTAGCATCTTGAATATCAACTTTGGTATAGCCGGCACTGATATTTAAACCGGCACTGAGCTGACCTGATATTTCAATCTCATAGCCGTCGCTTTCTTGGGTTCTGGGGTCGTAAGTGGCGACACCGCTATCCGTATCGTTTCCGATGAATACGCCGTAATTATCAATTTCTGATTGAAAGACGGCTACGGTAAGAATTGCGAGCTCGTTGTTAAATGACATTTTGAAGCCTAGCTCTGCACTTTTGCCCTCGATTGCGCCGAGTGGTTTTAATTGCGAATCGACAAAGACTTGTGGCGAAAACACTTCAGACGAACTGCCATAGGCCATTAGGGAGTCGGTGATTTGGTAGGTGAGGCCGTAATAAGGTACGGTCTTATTGGCTTCTTGTTCCGCCGATGCGCCGTAGCTGATACCGCTTTGTTTATAGTCTGCCTTGCGGGCACCAATAAGGCCCGAGAGTTGATCGCTAAAACTGATCCGAGCTGCTGCATAGAATGAGCGATGGTCTTGCTCGACCTCGCTGTCGCCGCTTGAATCTACGAAATCAGGGCGGGGAGAGTTACCCTGTGCCCAGTCTGAACCTAGCGTTGGGTAGCCGGTGGTGAAGTTGGCGAAACCTGCGCCGGTAATTTCTACATCAGCTTGGTTATAGCCCACCACAACTTGATGTTCACGTCCTGCCACGCTGACATAGCCGCTTGCAAACACGTCGATGATATCTCGTGTTGCACCGTTCAAATAGCGGCCAGTGTAAGCGCCAAGTCCCGATTCATCCGGCATTGGTGTGCCATCTACATAAAATAAATCCGCCTTAATATCGATATCCGAACGGGTGTACACCGCGTTCAGGGTCCACATGTCATTGAGCCGGTGTTTTAGTTCTAGAAAACTCTGATTTTGCTCGGTGTCTCGGAATGACCAGTCAGGCGCACTGCTAGTAGACACATCGTAATCAGTAGCGCGGCCGTCAGAGTAGATGAGCGGTAGGGCGCCCCACAAAATGCCGTCGGCGGCATTTAGATCGTAGCTGTGGCCGATGGTGAGTTGGGTTTTATCAGAGAGATCAAACTCAAGTACGCCGTAAAATAAATTGGTACTGTCTTCTAGGCGGTCGAGGTAAGACTCGGTGTCTTCGGTAGCCACGACGAGGCGTCCGCGAATGCCGTCACTGAAACTTCCCGAGATGTCACCGTCTAGACGGTAACCATTCCATTCATTTACCGAGGCTCTAGCGCTGGCCCGCAGATCTTCAGTCGGGCGCTTGCGAACGAAGTTGATGGTAGCGGATGGGTTGGCCAAGCCGGTGATTAAACCTGCAGCGCCTTTAACTACTTCAATTTTTTCGTAAATAGCGGTATCTGTTTGGCCTTGCACTAGACCAAAGGCAAACGGAGTGCCGACGCCATCATACTGAAAATTGACAATATCGAAACCTCGCGCGGTGTAATAAGTGCGATGGGTTTCGACTTCTTCTACGGTGACGCCAGGGGTGTAGTCCAGAACGTCATTCGCTTTGTCCAGCATGAAATCGTTCATCTGTGAGCGCGAAACGGCGGTGACGGTTTGCGGCGTCTCGAAGATAGTGAGATCAAGATTGGTGGCGGTATTGGTTCGGCCTTGTTCGCCATAAACATGAACATATTCAACGGTGGACCTGTTTGGTTTTGCAGTGTTGATCTGCTTGCTCTCAGTTTGAGCAAGTGCAGAACTAGCGATGCCAACGGACAGCAGGGCGACTGCGGCGCTAAAGGGGTGGAGGGTGTTAGTCATATCATCTCGCTGCATAAATAAGGTGCGGGGGGGGAGGTAAGCGGCTATTATATTTGTTAATAATCTAAATGCAAATCAATCTCATTTATATAGTGGCGAAAGCAGCTTTGCTTTTTGCTTGGGAGTTCAGGGCTTAATGGGTCTTGTGTATTTCGCTTTGTGTCCTCTAACACGGCTTTGAGTGAGAATAAACGTCGCTGATTCTCTACAGCCCATAGCCTTAATGCCCCAGCTTGACTAAAATGCACCCCTTTCGGGTACAAAATACTCTCGTGCTCTACGTATTAATTGACGTGAGGAGCACGAGCGACGCGCCCAGTGGTTTACCTGACGTTTAAGGAGCAGCGGTGGATTCGGTTAAAGTAGGAATATGTGGTTTAGGAACCGTCGGCGGCGGCACATTTGCGGTATTGACGCGTAATGCGGCAGAGATTGCGGCACGGGTGGGCGCAGATATTGTGGTGACGCAGGTTGGTATGCGTCGCGATAATCCAAATTGCGATATTGGCAATGTGGCCGTAGAACGCGATGTGTTTGCGGTGGCGGATAATCCTGAAATCGATATTCTGGTTGAGCTGATTGGCGGCACCACCGTCGCCAAAGAATTGGTGCTGCGTGCGATTGCTAATGGCAAGCACGTTGTTACGGCAAACAAGGCCTTGATTGCAGAGCACGGTAACGAGATTTTTGCGGCGGCGACCGAGAAGGGCGTAACGGTTGCGTTTGAGGCTGCGGTAGCTGGTGGCATCCCGATAATTAAAGCACTGCGGGAAGGTTTGGCTGGTAACAAAATTCAGTGGCTGGCGGGTATTATCAACGGCACCGGCAACTTCATTCTGTCTGAAATGCGCGAGAAAGGCCGCGATTTTGCCGATGTCTTGGCAGAAGCGCAGGCGCTTGGTTACGCTGAAGCGGATCCGACGTTTGATGTTGAAGGTATAGATGCCGCCCACAAATTGGTTATTTTGGCGTCTTTGGCTTTTGGTATTCCCCTGCAGTTCGACAAGGTATTTACCGAGGGCATTAGCCGTATCGCCCAGGAAGACGTGATTTACGCCGAAGAGCTTGGTTACCGTATTAAACACCTCGGTATTGCCCGCGACACTAGCGACGGTATTGAGCTGCGGGTTCACCCAACATTGATTCCTGAGAAACGCTTGATTGCCAATGTAAACGGCGTGATGAACGCGGTATTAGTGCAGTCTGATGCGGTTGGGCCAACACTTTATTACGGCGCAGGGGCGGGCGGCGAGCCAACGGCATCTGCAGTTGTGGCCGACATAATTGACGTGGCGCGTACCTTGAGTGCACAGCCTAGCAACCGGGTTCCGTATTTGTCCTTCCAAACCGAATCTTTGAGTGCACACCCTGTGCTACCTATTGATGCGGTGGAAACAGCCTACTACCTACGTATGGCTGCGGTGGATAAGCCTGGTGTGCTGTCCAAGGTGGCGCAAATTTTAAGTGATGGGGGCATCAGTATCGAAGCCTTGATTCAGAAAGAACCCGCCGACGGTGCCAACTTAGTGCCCATGATTATTCTGACCAACCGCACTGTAGAGGCAAAACTTTCTGCAGCGGTCACTCAGATTGAAGGGCTAGAGAGCATAGTCGGTGAAGTGACGCGGATTCGCGTTGAGTCGTTGGCAGGTTGATTTGGTCGGATGTCTGAAGTCGGGCGTCCGACATCCGACATCCGACATCCGACGTCCGACGTCCGACTTTGGACTTTGCACGTGCGTTAGTGTTGAAGAGCGCACTGAAACAACAATTAGCGATGAGTACAATTACGTGAAATACATAAGCACCCGTGGCAAAGCGCCCGCCCTGAATTTTGAAGATGTTTTGCTCACTGGCTTGGCGCCAGACGGCGGCTTGTATGTGCCTGAAACCTTACCCGAATACAGTAAAGAACAGATTGCCGCGTGGTCGTCGCTGTCGTATACCGATTTGGCTTTCCAAATTATTCAGCCCTTTATCGGCGGTTGTATTCCAGACGAAGATTTAAAAGCGATTATCGATGATACCTATGTGGATTTTCGTCACCCTGCAATTGCGCCTTTGGTACAGCTAGATCGCAATGAGTGGGTGTTGGAGTTGTTCCAAGGGCCGACCTTGGCGTTTAAAGATTTTGCTCTTCAAATGTTGGGGCGTTTATTAGACTACGTATTAGAACGCCGTCAGCAGAAAGTCGTCATCATGGGGGCGACCTCTGGTGATACAGGCTCTGCGGCCATTCAAGGTTGTAAGCGTTGCAGCAATATCGATATTTTTATTCTGCACCCTTATCAGCGTGTATCTGAGGTGCAGCGTCGGCAGATGACCACCGTTGTCGGCGACAATATTCACAATATCGCCTTACGCGGTCATTTTGATCACTGCCAAGCGATGGTAAAAGCCAGTTTTGCAGATCAGAGTTTCTTGCCGGAAGGGCGTCAGTTGGTGGCGGTTAACTCCATTAACTGGGCGCGGATTATGGCGCAGATTGTGTATTATTTTTATGCCGCCTACGCAGTTGGCGCGCCAAATCGCTCTGTGAGCTTCTCGGTGCCGACGGGTAATTTCGGCGATATTTATGCAGGTTATTTAGCTAAGCGCATGGGCTTGTCAATAGATCAGTTGGTAGTGGCGACCAATCAGAATGATATTCTGCACCGCTTTATCAGTGGCAATAAATTCGAGAAGCACGAGTTGCAACACACCCTGTCTCCAAGCATGGATATTGTTGTATCGAGTAATTTTGAGCGCATGTTGTTTGACTGTTTTGACCGTGACGGCGCAGCAATTGCTGACTTAATGGAGCGAATGAATACGGAAACGGTTTCTATTCCTGACAGTGCGTTTGCAAAAGTGCGTGGCTTGTTTGATAGCTACAGCGTTGATGATGCGGCAACCGTTGAGACTATCGCGTCGGTATATGATGCCAGCGAATACCTGCTCGACCCGCATTCAGCCATTGGGGTGAAGGCGGCACGTGAATGCCGCCGCGACGACAATACGCCAATGATCACCTTGGCAACGGCGCACCCTGCGAAGTTCCCTGATGCGGTTATGAAAGCGGGTTACCCAACAGCGCCGGCACTGCCCCATCACATGAGCGATCTCTTTGATTTGGATGAGCGCTACGAAGTCGTCGACAATAAAATTGGGGATGTTCACGCGTTTATCGCTGCAAATGTCCGCGCCTGAGTCGGTGACTGATTTTCCTAAAATAATATTGCGTAAACCCGCCGCCACAGCATTTTCTGCGGCGGTTCCTCCATTGTTGCAAAAGTTATATGGCGCCCGCGGGGTGCTCAGCGACAGCGAAATTGAAACTGGTTTAGAGCAGCTTCCCAAGCCTGAAATGAAGGGCTTGGCAGAGGCTAGCACGTTACTCGCCGATGCCATTCAAACGCAGAAGCGCTTATTGATCGTGGGTGATTTTGACTGCGATGGCGCGACCAGTACCTGTGTTGGACTTTTGGGTCTGCGGGCTTTAGGCGCGGCGCATGTTGATTATCTTGTGCCTAACCGTTTTGAATTTGGTTACGGTCTAACACCAGAGATTGTGGCGGTGGCGGCCGAGCGTCAGCCAGATTTAATAGTCACGGTAGACAACGGCATTTCCAGTATCGAGGGGGTGGCGGCAGCGGCTAAGCTCGGTATTCCCGTTTTAGTCACCGATCACCATTTGCCCGGTGATGCCTTGCCAGACGCCGCTGCGATCGTTAATCCCAATCAATATGGTTGCTCGTTTCCTGCAAAATCCCTCGCCGGCGTCGGCGTAATGTTTTACGTGCTGTTAGCTCTGCGCACGGAGTTGCGCGCGCGGGCTTGGTTTTCTGACGCGCGCCCCGAGGCTAATCTGGCGGAGCTATTAGATTTGGTTGCACTGGGTACCGTGGCCGATGTGGTACCGCTTGAGCAGACAAATAGAGTGCTGGTGACGCAAGGGTTAAGACGGATTCGCGCCGGTCGGTGCCGTCCCGGTATTAAGGCCTTGCTCCGCGTTGCGGGTAAAGATGCCAGTCGCTTGGTAGCGGCAGATATGGGTTTTGCGATTGGCCCACGTTTGAATGCTGCGGGTCGTTTAGGCGATATAAGCTTAGGTATTCGCTGTTTGCTGACCGACGACGAAGACGTGGCGCTGAATTTAGCGGCAGAGCTTGACGATTTAAATCGCGAGCGTCGCGCCATTGAGCAGAGCATGAAAGATGATGCGATGCGGGTCTTAGCGCATTTGCAATTGGACGCGAGCAATATTCCCAATGGTATTTGCCTATACGACCCGACCTGGCATCAGGGTGTGGTAGGCATATTGGCATCGCGGATTAAAGATCGATACTACCGCCCAGTTATTGCCTTTGCCGACGCGGATGATAACGAAATGAAAGGCTCCGCGCGCTCGATTCCGGGCCTGCATTTACGGGATGCCCTCGACCTATTAGCTAAACGCCATCCCGGTTTATTAAATAAATTTGGTGGTCACGCAATGGCCGCTGGTCTGAGTTTGGCCAAGGCTGATTACCCGCGTTTTGTCGACGCCTTCGATGCCATTGTCGCGGAATTAACGACTGAGGAGCAGTTAACGGCGGCGGTTCATAGTGACGGTGAGCTACAGCCCGAGGATTTCTCTATTGAACACGCAGAGTTGCTGCGTAGCGCGGGGCCGTGGGGGCAGAATTTTCCTGAGCCCAAATTTCATGGTTGCTTTCGCTTGGTTCAGCAGCGAATTGTGGGTGAGCGCCATTTGAAAATGGTACTGGCGCCAATCTCGGCGGCTGGAGATGCAGGTCAGCACATCATCGACGCTATCGCCTTTAATATCGACACTGCCCAGTGGCCCAATCCGCAGGCAGAGCAGGTCAAGCTAATATATAAACTCGATAGCAATTTATTTAGAGAGCGCTTGTCGGTGCAATTATTGGTCGATCATATTCAGGCACTGACAGATTAGGGCAGAAAGTAAGCATTTTCCGTAATTTGCTAGGCTACTAGCATTTATTGACTACGCTTTGCTCAGTGCCTCGCATCAGGTAAAATGCCCGCCTTTTCCACCTCTGACCGGATATTGCTTAATGTTAGAAGTAAACGCCATACGCCAATCCCTCAAAAGCATGAGCGACAGAACCGACGTGCTTCGGGGGTACCTTTGACTACGCCAACAAGAAAGAGCGCTTAACAGAGGTAGAGCTTGAACTTGGCGATCCAAAGGTTTGGGATGATCCAAAGCGGGCCCAGGAGTTGGGTCGGGAGCGGGCGTCCTTAGAAGCGGTGGTCGAGACCATTGACGAGTTAGACAGCGGGGTTGCGGACTGCAGCGAACTGCTCGATATGGCGGTAGAAGAGGGTGACGACGATACCATAAGCGGTATGCAGGTAGACGTTGACCGTTTAGAGGCGTCGCTGGCAACTTTAGAATTTCGCCGTATGTTCTCTGGTGAAATGGACCCCAATAATTGCTATTTAGATATCCAATCAGGTTCCGGCGGCACTGAAGCCCAAGATTGGGCGAATATGGTCTTGCGCATGTACTTGCGCTGGTGTGAAAGTCGCGGCTTTAAAGCAGAGTTAGTTGAATTGTCAGATGGAGAAGTGGCGGGCATTAAAAGTGCGACCCTTCATATTCAAGGTGAATACGCCTTTGGCTGGTTGCGTACAGAAACCGGCGTTCACCGCCTAGTGCGCAAGTCGCCTTTCGACTCTGGCAATCGTCGTCATACCTCATTTTGTTCGGTGTTTATCTCACCAGAAATTGATGACGATATTGAAATAGATATAAATCCCGCTGATGTGCGTACCGACACCTATCGCGCCAGCGGAGCGGGTGGTCAGCACATCAACAAAACCGATTCGGCGGTGCGCTTAACCCACGTACCCACAAATATTGTGGTGCAGTGTCAAAACCAGCGCTCGCAACATCAGAACCGCGACAGCGCGTGGAAAATGCTAAAGGCAAAACTCTACGAATTGGAAATGCAAAAGCGTAATAGTGCCGCGCAAGAGTTGGAAGACAGCAAGTCAGATATTGGCTGGGGCAGTCAGATTCGATCTTATGTGCTGGACGATCAGCGCATAAAAGATTTGCGAACCAATGTGCAAACCAGCAACTGTGGCGCGGTATTGGATGGCGATTTAGATTTATTTATTGAAGCAAGTCTAAAATTTGGCCTTTAGCCGGCCAAGTCGGGTGTCGGAAGTCTGGCGCCTGACGGAAAATTCGTACAAGTGTTAAGTGCGGCACTGAGATCGGTGTCTTAGTTTTCAAATACCAATAAGCAGCGCGCTGCTTTTAATACGTCCGGCGTCAAACTTCCGACGCCTGACCCAGGAACTTAAAATGTCTGAGAATCACAACGAAGTAGAGCAAATTCAGGAAGAGAATCGTCTTATTGCCGAGCGCCGCGCAAAATTGTCGGCTATTCGCGAGAAACGCAATGCCTTCCCAAATCATTTTCGTCGTGAGGATTATGCCGACCGTTTGCAGGCTGAGCTGGGCGATAAGGACAAGGAAGAGTTAGAGGCTTTAGATCGCCAAGCCAGTATAGCTGGACGTATCATGGCCAAACGCGGGCCGTTCATGGTGTTGCAAGACATGACTGGGCGCATTCAGGTTTACGTCGATAAAAAGCAATTTCCAGAAGAGTTGGCCGACGAAATTAAAACCTGGGATATCGGCGACATTATTTCAGCCACCGGCCCCGTGCATAAATCTGGCAAGGGCGATCTCTATGTTTATATGAAAGAGACCTCATTGCTGACTAAATCTTTACGTCCGCTGCCTGATAAATTCCACGGCCTGCAAGACCAAGAGATTCGCTATCGTCAGCGCTATGTTGATCTCATCATGAATGAGTCCTCACGACGCACATTTGCGATTCGCTCCAAAATGATTAGCTCAATTCGTAATTTTTTGCAGCAGCGCGATTTTGTCGAAGTGGAAACACCGATGATGCAGGTGATTCCTGGTGGTGCCAGCGCGCGCCCCTTTGTGACACATCACAACGCACTAAGTATGGATATGTATTTACGGATCGCGCCAGAGCTATATTTAAAGCGCTTGGTTGTCGGCGGTATTGAGCGCGTATTTGAAATTAACCGTAACTTCCGCAACGAAGGTTTGTCGACACGTCACAACCCAGAGTTCACGATGATTGAATTCTACCAAGCCTACGCCGATTACAAAGACTTGATGGATTTAACCGAAGCGATGTTGCGCAATACTGCGCAGGAAGTGCTGGGTACTACCACCATTAATTATCAGGGTAGTGAATACGATTTTGGTAAGCCCTTTACCCGTTTGTCGGTGTTTGATTCAGTTTTGCAATACAACCCTGATATTACGGCGGAACAGCTGTCTGATATGACACAAGCTACCGCTATTGCGAAAAAGCTGGGTGTCGATGTAAAAGACAGCTGGGGTCTAGGTAAAATTCAGATCGAAATTTTTGAAGAAACGGTTGAGCATAAATTGGATCAGCCGACGTTTATTACCGAATACCCAACTGAAGTTTCGCCGCTGGCGCGCCGCAGTGACGATAACCCCTTTGTCACCGACCGTTTTGAATTTTTTGTCGGTGGTCGCGAGCTGGCAAACGGCTTCTCGGAATTAAATGATCCTGAAGATCAGGCAGAGCGCTTTATGGCGCAGGTTGCGGAAAAAGAAGGCGGCGACGACGAAGCAATGCACTACGACGCTGATTATATCGCAGCGCTAGAATACGGATTGCCGCCAACAGCTGGTGAGGGTATCGGTATCGATCGCTTGGTAATGTTGTTCACTGACGCACCGTCAATTCGTGATGTGTTGTTATTCCCCCATATGAGGCCTGAGTAACTCAGGGGGCGGACGTCTGACGTCGGATGTGTGAAGAACCTTATTGCACGCGTCCGACATCCGACTTCTGACATCTAGCCAAATCCTTCCTAGACAGCTACTTACGCAACTATGCTATAGTCTCTCCACATTTTGTCGCCCATGGGGAATGTGGAAATGAGTATCGAAAACGTCGATTTATTTGACGGTCTGATGCCGGAAGAAATTCAACTTTTACGTGACACCAGTGTGGTGCGGGAGTTTGCAAAAAACACCGTGCTAATACACGAAGGCGATGTTGCCGATTCGCTTTATGTGGTGGAGTCTGGTCGCGTTAAGGTCTATTGCAGTGATAAAGGTGGTAAAGACTTTGTCTTGAATATTCTTGAGTATGGCGACTACTTTGGTGAGCTCGCGCTGCTTGATGACGATAAGCGTTCCGCGTCGGTGCGGGCGATGGAAGTCAGTAAAGTTCGCATTATTTATAAAGAAGATTTCAAGGCGATTTTAGACCTGCATCCGAATATTACCCGTATTCTGAATAAAAACCTTACCCGTCGAATCCGTAAATTGACCAATGACGTCAAAAGCTTGGCGCTGCAAGATGTGTACGGCCGTGTGGTGAAGGTGCTAACAAGCTTGGCGCAGCCAGCGGAAGAAGACGGCAGTATGCGTATTGATGAAAAGCTGACGCAGCAAGAAATTGCAGATCGGGTTGGTTCGTCGCGGGAGATGGTTGCCCGAATTTTGAAAGATCTCACCATCGGTGAATATATTGATGTCGACGGCCGTCATATTGTTATAAAGCGAAAGCTGCCAGAAAGTTATTAAGTTTTTACGGCAGAGCTAATATTAGTATGGCGCCTGTTTTTTGGCGTCATATTGATAAGGCCTCTATATAGATTTTTTATTGGCAAAATAAGAATCGCGTTTAGCAAACTTTTCTGTTGTCGCTATATCTACCTGCTTGGCTATTTCTTAACGATAAGCTCAGCACTTCCGCGATTAAATTTGGCGTGTAGTGACTCCCCGTTTTTTAATACACTCGCATCTCGGACAATCGCGCCGCTGTCATTGCTGATAATAGCGTAGCCTCGGTTGAGTGTTTGCTCAGGTCCTAGGGCTCTAAGTTGTTGTTCCATGTTTTTTAGTGCGATTCGCGGCCGCTGCAACTGCTGTTTAATCGCGTATTGCATTCTTTCCCGCAGGGCGCTCAATTCCTTTTGTTTCGTTTTTAACTGGCGTTCTGGGTTGAGTAGCGCAAGTTGCTGGTTGGCAGATACTAGGCGCTGCTTACGTTGGCGCTGGGCTTGCTGCCACTGTCTTTGTAAGCGTATTTCTAAATCGTCTAATTGCTGGCTTTGCTCTCGCAATTGGCTGCGCGGGTCACGCACGCGCCGTGATAGTGATAAGAGCTGTTCCTGCCAAAGGCGGATTCGACGACGCTGGCTATTGGCAAGTCGACCTTTGAGCAAGTTTAGTTGCGATACCAGTTCACTTTGGTCCGGACTAAGTAGCTCTGCGGCGGCTGAGGGCGTGGCGGCGCGAACGTCGGCAACAAAGTCGCTAATGCTAAAATCCACCTCGTGACCGACGGCGCTGACGACCGGCAGTGCAGAGTTGTATATTGCTTCCGCGACGATGCGTTCGTTAAAAGGCCAAAGGTCTTCAAGGGATCCGCCACCGCGAGACACTAAAATAACATCAAAGTCTTTGCGCCCTTGGCTGTGCCAAATATTTGCCTGTAGCACTGCCTTGGCGATTTGCTGTGCTGCCTGCTCGCCCTGTACCAATACCGGTAAAACGCTAATTTGCATGCTCGGCCAGCGGCGTTTAAGCACGGAAAGGATGTCGTGTATTGCGGCGCCAGTGGGGGAGGTTATTACGGCAATGTGCCGGATTGTGTCCGGTATCGGTTTTTTGTTGCTGGCGTCAAACCAGCCTGCGGCCATAAGCTCTTGTTTTAGTTGTTCAAAGGCTAGGGCGAGTGCACCGGCCCCAGCGGGCTGCATACTGTCGACGATTAATTGATAATCGCCACGTCCTTCGTACAAGCTGACTTTGCCGCGAACATTAACTTGCTGACCCGGTTCAGGAGAGAAGTTGACCCGCGTATTGCGGCCCTTAAAGAAGGCGCAGCGAATTTGGGCGCGTTCATCTTTGAGGGTGAAATACCAGTGGCCAGAGCTGGGGCGAGATAGGGTAGATAGCTCGCCGCTGACGTTTACTTGCGAAAAGCAATCTTCTAATAGTTGTTTAGCCAAACCGTTTAATTGGCTGACACTGAGTGTTTGTGGCGGTTCTTGTGTAGTCATCGGCGCATTATACCAATATATGGGATTTGGTCGCTAAGAATCGGTTTACTCAAGGGCGCCCATCAATTAAAATTGCGAGGATTCTAGCCACAGGCACCGGAATCAAAATATGTTACGCATTGCCCAAGAAGCTCTCACCTTTGATGATGTACTTCTACTCCCTGGTTACTCTGAAGTTACCGCGAAAGACGTCAGCCTAAAAACCCAGCTGACACGCAATATATCGTTGAATATTCCCCTAGTTTCAGCTGCGATGGACACCGTCACAGAAAGCGCATTGGCTATTGCCTTGGCGCAGGAAGGTGGCATCGGGATTATTCATAAAAGCATGACGATTGAGCAGCAAGCTCAAGAAGTGCGCGCTGTTAAAAAGCATGAAAGCGGTATTGTTAAAGACCCTATCACTATTGAAGCTAGCGCACCTTTGAGTGAGCTATTTGAACTGCGTCGCCGCCACAAAATTTCTGGTGTGCCGGTTTTAGATAAAGGGAATTTGGTAGGTATTGTCACCAGTCGTGATGTGCGTTTTCAAGAAGAATTAGACGTGACGGTGTCTAGCATGATGACACCGAAAGACAAGCTTGTGACTGTCAAAGAAGGCGTTGATATGGCGGTGGCACGTGAGCTGCTGCACCGGCACCGTATTGAGAAAGTACTGGTAGTCAACGACGATTTTGAACTTACCGGTATGATTACCGTTAAAGACATGAATAATGCCCAAACCTATCCGTTTGCGTGTAAAGACAGCTCTGGTCAATTGCGGGTGGGTGCATCGGTTGGCACCAGTGCCGACACCGATGACCGTGTGGCTGCGCTGGTTGCTGCCGGTGTAGACGTGTTGGTAGTAGACACCGCGCATGGCCATTCAATGAATGTGCTGAATCGTGTACGTTGGATTAAAGAACGTTATCCACAAGTCGATGTGATTGGCGGCAATATAGCCACTGGTGCTGCGGCCTTGGCCTTGATTGAAGCGGGTGCAGATGCGGTAAAAGTGGGTATTGGTCCCGGTTCTATATGTACCACTCGAATCGTGACGGGCGTTGGCGTTCCACAAATTAGTGCTATTGCCAATGTAGCAGAGGCCTTAAAAGGCACGGGCGTGCCCTTGATTGCTGACGGTGGTATTCGTTTCTCTGGTGATTTGTCTAAGGCCGTGGTTGCCGGTGCAAGCTCGATTATGATGGGTTCAATGTTCGCTGGTACCGAAGAGGCACCCGGTGAAGTTGAGTTGTTTCAAGGCCGAACTTACAAGTCTTATCGCGGCATGGGGTCACTCGGCGCGATGACTAAAACCCAAGGTTCCAGTGATCGCTATTTCCAAAGCGCTGACGACGGCGCAGAAAAATTGGTGCCAGAAGGTATTGAGGGCCGCGTTGCCTACAAGGGGCCTTTGTCTGCCATCGTTCACCAGTTAATGGGTGGATTGCGTTCGGCAATGGGTTATACCGGCAGTATTGATATGGAAACCATGCGCAGTGTACCGCAGTTTGTACGGGTGACTTCTGCGGGGATGAATGAAAGTCATGTCCATGATGTAAGCATCACTAAGGAAGCGCCAAACTACCCGACCTAGTAGGCGGGTGGTATTTGTGTCGAATTAACAAACCCGCTATCGCAGCGGGTTTGCTGTTTTATTTACGTTCACATCTGTTGTGAACCCTGTTGAGAGAATTGCTGTGTCCATCCCTGATATCCACGCTCATCGAATATTGATCCTAGATTTTGGCTCGCAATATACACAGCTCATTGCTCGTCGTATTCGCGAGATTGGGGTGTACTGTGAAATTCGCGCCTTCGATATCGATGATGCAGACATCGAGGAGTTTAAACCCTCAGGTTTTATCTTGGCGGGTGGTCCTGAGTCAGTAACCCAAGAGGGATCGCCACGCGCACCCCAAAAAGTATTTGAGTTTGGTGTGCCTGTGCTAGGTATTTGTTACGGCATGCAAACAATGGCCGAACAGATGGGCGGTAAAGTAGAAGGATCGCCAGTCCATGAGTTTGGTTACGCGCAAATTAAGCTGGAAACCAGCGGCGCTTTAACGGCAGATATTGCCGACCACATTGATAGCAAAGACGGTAAAGCCTTGCTGGACGTATGGATGAGTCATGGTGACAAGGTTATTCGCCTACCCGAAGGCTTTGAGGTCTTGGCCTCTACACCATCTTGCCCAATTGCAGCGATGCAGTGTGAGGAGAAGCAGTTCTACGGAGTGCAGTTCCACCCAGAGGTAACCCATACCCTTCAAGGGCAGCGTATATTCGAGCACTTTGTATTGAAATTATGTGCTTGCGAAGCACTGTGGACACCGGCAAATATTGTTGAAGATGCGGTAGAGAAAGTGCGCGCCCAAGTTGGTGATCAAAAAGTGCTGCTTGGTTTGTCTGGTGGTGTCGATAGCTCGGTAGTGGCCGCACTGTTGCACAAAGCAATAGGCGCGCAATTGACCTGTGTGTTTGTCGATAATGGCCTTCTGCGCAAAAATGAAGGCGATCAAGTGATGGACATGTTCGCTAAAAATATGGGTGTGAAAGTTATTCGCGCCGATGCCGAAGAGGCTTTTTTAAGCAAGTTAGCTGGCGAAGCAGATCCAGAGAAAAAACGGAAATTAATCGGCAATACTTTTATAGAAATTTTTGATCAAGAAGCCACTAAATTAAAAGACGTAAACTTTCTAGCGCAGGGCACGATTTATCCCGATGTAATTGAGTCTGCTGCGTCTAAAACCGGCAAAGCGCATGTGATCAAATCTCACCATAACGTTGGCGGTTTACCAGACGACATGGCAATGGAATTGGTTGAGCCGCTTCGCGAACTGTTTAAAGACGAAGTGCGTCGCATTGGTCTTGAGCTCGGGCTGCCCTACGACATGGTGTACCGCCATCCATTCCCTGGGCCAGGCTTGGGCGTGCGGATTTTAGGCGAAGTTAAAAAGGAATACGCCGACATTCTTCGCGAAGCCGATGCAATATTTTTGGAAGAATTGCACCGCGCCGATTGGTACCACAAAACCAGTCAGGCATTTGCCGTTTTTCTGCCAGTAAAATCTGTTGGTGTAGTAGGGGATGCCCGCCGCTACGAATACGTAATCGCCCTGCGCGCAGTAGAGACCATCGACTTTATGACGGCTCGGTGGGCGCACCTGCCATATGAACTCTTAGAAACGGTGTCTAATCGCATCATCAACGAGATCAAGCAGGTATCGCGTGTTGCCTATGACGTGAGCAGCAAACCACCTGCGACTATTGAGTGGGAGTGACAGAAACTAGCAGGCATTTTCCTGCGCTGTTTTGGTAACGGCAGGCTCTATGCGTGACTGCTAGATGAGGTTACAGGGTAACCCGCTCGACTTGTTAAGCTGAGCCTGCGGATAACTTCGCAGGGATGCGACCATGTTGCCATTGCCGGTCTGCAGGGAAACACCGAGTTGTCTCTGCACAGCCGTATGTGCACCATCGCGCGGCGCACACTATCCTTTATTAATTTGTAGACGAATACCACCCGTCGTTCAAGACGCATCTAGCGGTGCAGGGTGTGTCGACCAAGGGCTTGAGGTGTACCTGATGCGTGCGCCTAGAACATGGCTTCCTGCGGGCACGATTTGATAGCTGCCACACTGAGATATTGTCGCATTCAGCTAGCGGGGTTTCCGTCTCAGCAGTGGTGCCTAGCGTATGGCGGAGAGTGCTGCCTTGCTGGTCGACGAGGGATTTCGCGAGCGACCGTTTCGCCAGTGGGTAATGAGCATACCGTATTCACTGCGTTTAATGGATTGGCGATGAACGGTTTCCAGTGCATAGTAGCGGCTTTTACCTGATTGAGAGGCTTCATATGCTATCCCTTAAGCATAATCGTCATTGCAAGTACGTCTCTGCTTAGCTGTGTTTTGTGGTGGCTGTCGTGGTCACCGGCTGTGCTGTCACCCAACAGAAGGCCCTTGAGCCATTGGATTGGATTGATAAGGACGTGGAACGCTATTCGGTAACGGGAACGGGTAGCTGGGCGCGAATACGCAAGCAGCCGCTGACCGTAGGCCCCTTTACTGGGGATGTTGCCGCGCAGTCTGTCTGGAGTTCTTTGCCTGTGACCACGTCATCCGATGTTCAGATATCGGTGGGCAGCGACGATGCCAAAGGACACAGATTGGAGAGCGGTACCGTAGCCAAGGACAATGAGTCCGAATTGCAGTTTCGTCTTCTGGGGCCGTCCGGCGCCTTGGCAGATCTTCGTTGTCGCCAGCATCGCTACATTGAAGACCAGAAAACGGGGTTGACTCGTGGTGATGGCACTAACGGTTTCTCAGTGTCTGAGCAGGTAGCATATTCATCGACCTTCAACTGCAAAGCCCGCGGCGCAGACAAGCAATGGCCACAGTGGCAGCTGGATTTGGGTGGTGGCGAGGCGGCACCCATGCAGGGCTATCTGATTATTGACGGCGTTAAATATGAGGTGGCCGGTAGCCAGTCATCCAATATTGGCCGCTCACCTTATACCGTTAGCTATGAAATTAGTCGTGGCGGTAAGCCGCTGGTGCAGGTAGATCGCAGTGGCGATGGTTTGGTCAGCCTGATGATGCCGGTAGGTGACAAGCAGCATGTCGCCTTTGTGGGGGCAGCGGCTGCCTTGCTGCTGGCCAATGATCCGCTCGAACCCTGATTCTTTAGCGTTATGTGAACCGCGTGCTCGGTCTCAGTCTACGTGCAATTGAGGTCGTGGCTGCGGAGGCGGCGGACGAGTTGCTGCGTCGCAGTACTTTTTATTGAAGGAGGGCAAAGAGTTGCAAACCTTGTAAATCGTGCGCATTTCTGTTGTCTGACTCTCTCTTGCGTGGAGCAGGGGCTGCATGGAAGCAGGCGTTCTTATTTGTAAGCAGGTATGTTGAGAGTTGACGCGCTGCCTCCAAGTGCGAGTGCAGTAATACGGCAAGCTCGCAGTAACTACATACCTTACTTCTTAAGTTCAAAAGCAATGTAGCTACCTACCCCCCCTGCATTGGGGGGAGAACGGGTTTGTCCCTGACTTTATAGTGTCCTCTTGTAGCCTTCGATGTTTTTCTGGGGCGACTTCCTCTTGCTTTGTTAACTGAATTGAAAGGTACTTGATGATGAATAAGACGACTTTGGTGTCCGGCGCGCTGGTTTTGACTGGAATGCTGGTGGCCTGTGGCAGTCAGCCACCTAAAAAGCAGGAAGCGCTTAGCCTGAGCACTGATCCCGCCTCTGTTGCGGCAGAGTATGTTGCACTTGAAAATGGTACGACGCTTCCGCGTGGTGGCAATGTAATGATCACCAGCTGTAATGTGGCTTTTGGCAAGAAAACCCGCGCTGGCGCCTCTACTCAGGCGGGTGCACTTTACCGGGAAAGTGCTGACAAAACTCGTGTAGAAGCGAAGGTGAGTTCAGAGATGGTGCTGGAAGGGGTTGATGACAGCACCCTTGAGCGCCTTACCTCGGTGATCTGTCAAGATGCCAAACAGGCTCTGGTAGAGGCGGGCTATAACGTCATCAGTGGTCAGGACAATGCGCAATATCGAGAGCTGCAGGCAAACGGTAAGCCCTCGCCTCATGAATGGGATTACAACAAAAGTGAGTACGCGGTGTTTGCTCCGTCTGGGTATTCGGTCTGGGACAATCGTTTTGTTGGTGTGGCTGGCGGCTTGATGTCGGCGTTTAAAGCCGCTAAGGGAAACAGTTCGGATCAGTTGTTGACCGGCGCAGTGAATGCCAAGCAGGCCACCGGTGTTGCGATGCATTTCGTTGTGGCTTTCGCATCCTCGGAGGGCGATAAGGGCAGGAAATCCATGTTTACCCGTGACGATACGGCGGAGGTTTCTCACGACACCCGCATGATGGTGACCGGTGATATTAATTTCATGCCTGCTGCGCAACTGGATTGCTGGGAGCGGTTTGGTAAGACCGAGTGTATGCCGAAGGGTAAAACCCCACGGGTTGTTACTCGGAAGCCTCTGATCGCAGCCGAGCAGGCTTACGTGCGCATTCACGATATACAGTCGACGGGTTCGAAGATCGGTGAAGGTCTCGCCAATACGCTTAATATGCTGTCCGCCCTTGCAGGATCAAGCGGTACATCGACGATTGATATTGAGCAGTTGGGTGTTGAGGTTGACCCAGTCGTTTATGAGCGGGTTGCCCGAGAATACAGTCGCCGATTTATGAAGATGGCGATGTCCGTCAGGTAAGCCGCAAATCAGGCTTTTAATGGCTCAGCATTGACGCTCGCAGCACTTCGTGCTGTGAGCGTTTTTTTTATGAGTATCAAGATACTGGGCAATCAGCACCAGCGCCGCTCATATTTGCGAAAGGGTGTTACTGAAACACACTATCCCCCTTAGTGATGGGCATCGCAGTGTGTCACTTAAGGTCTCCGACAACATTAGAGCAGCGCGCAGGAAGATCAATCCCTGCGGACTCTGTCGAGCAAGGCATTATTGATGAACTGGGATCTATCGACGATAGCGTCGAGACGGGGCTCTATTTGCTAGGCTTGCTCTGCTGATTGCCGGATGCATTGAAGTTGTAGGAGGCGCTGCTGGGTGTATTGGGGTAGCCAGTGGCATATTGATGAAGCCTTCCTGCTCACAATCGATGAACGAGTCATGTTTTGTACTCGGAACAGTGATATTTCGCAAAGATGGCCAGCTCTGTATGTGTTCCAAGCGCTTTGCTATTGTCGGCGAAAACGATTGAAACCTCTTCGGGTTATAAGGGATAAATGCTGTAAAATAGTCAGCACTAGTAATTGAGTTTTTCTAGCCCATTCAGGGCGGCAGTAGATTCGCCCAGTACTTGTTGGCGACGTAAAAGATCTACTCGCGTTCCTAAGAAATTGATTCCTGTATTTATTGAAGGCAGAGGATAGAAATGAAAAAGTGCTTACGTGGTTTACTTGGTATTCGAGTGCAGCCAAATAAAACCATTGCGAAGCTGTGTAGGGGGGAGTGTATAGAGATTGGTGCCTTGTCGGCGCCAGCGGTTCTTCCAAAGGCTACCTCGATTAGATATGCAGATGTGGGAACAAAAGAGCAGACCAAGAATGCCTTGGAAAAAATAGGCTATTTCGGCTATCACAAGCGCAAGGAAGGGTTTGTCGATGTTGATATTGTGTTCGGCGCGAACGAACCACCATTGGCTAGCCTAGCATCCGCTAGTGTAGATACCGTCTTTTCATCTCATTCGCTGGAGCATTCCTCAAATCCAATTGCGGCTCTAATGGATTATTTAAGGGTGTTAAGGCCTGGTGGCATTGTGTACACGATTATTCCGAATAAGAAATATACTTATGACAGGAAAAGGGCGCTTACCCCGTCAGAAGTATTAATTGATAAGTATGTGAATGACCGCTGGGCTTATACCTTGGATGAGTACCGCGATGTATACCTCAATACTGAAAACCATGAGGTTTACGATAATCACACGGAGGCAGATATCCTCCAGGCTTTTGAAGACGCCGACGGCCATCACCATATCTATGTCTATGACGAAACAAATGTGATGGCGATGATCGCCTTTGTGGTAGAACGTAGTGGTGGTGAGCTTATTTATTTCGACTCTAGCAACAATAGCGAATTGCACTTTGCGATTAGAAAGTAGCTATCTATGGTTTTCGGGTTTTTTGTTAATACTGATATTTTTGGAGCATCCCATTTTTGGCAGTTGGGTGCCTAAGTTAGTAGGTCGTCTTTTGTGATCAGTAATAGACACTAATAAATGATGTAACTTGTTTTTAAATTGTCGAAATGCCTAGAAGAGTTGGGCAAAAAAAAGCCCGCTATTGCGGGCAAAAAATATTAATTTAAGTATATGAAATTAGTATTCCCATTCAAGACCTACACCCCACATCCGTGGGCGAGCGTAAGACTCACCAATACCAAAGTCTTGGCGGAAACGCTGCATGTGGCTAACTTCATTGGTAAGGTTTGAGCCCCAACCATATAGCTTCATGTTCGTTTTGGTGTCCCGAACGCTAAATCTTGCGTTAATTTTCGTGTACGCTTCTTCAGGAACGTTATTGGTTGGGTCGAACCAGAAACCAGAGTTGTGGTAAGCACCTAAACCAAGTTCATTCTCAAGACGGCCTATATCAAAGCGATAGCTCACATCCACTACACCGGAGAAGTCGGCAGTTCGAATAGTGGTGTTCCCTGAGCAGTCATAAGTAGCTTCTAGCCCTGTATCTGGATCGAAGTTAGTACATTCATAGTCGTCATATGAGCCATCAAGCCAAGTGCCAGAGAAAGTCACTACTAATCCGTCAATCGGAGTGTTGTAGGTCATTTCTAGTTCGGCACCATCGATGGTGTATTCCGCCGCATTTTCTAGGCGAGTTACACCGCCGCTTGTAAGCGATAGGATCTGAGCGTGGCCATTTTCAACTGTGGTGGAAAACAGGGCAGCGTTTAATCGAAGGCTACCATCTAGCCAATCTGACTTGATACCAACCTCATGTGACTCTGCTTCTTCAGGCTCAATTCTAGATGGGGGTGCATTGATGTTAAGTCCGTTGAAGTTACCGCTCTTAAATGCTGTGGTGTAACTGTAGTAGACCATAGCATCATCAGATAAGTCGAAGTCGATACCAAAGCTGGGGGTGAAGTCAGTCCACGTGGCGCTATCTTCCTCATAATCAAATGCCCTTACCCAATCGGTGGTGCCTAGGATTGGTAGGTTTTGAATTCGCGCGTCTACTGTAGAAGTCGGAATTACTCGGGTTTCGTCAGAGTAACGACCACCAAACTTAATAGATAGGTAATCGGTAATATCTATGTCAAATTCAGCAAAAGCTGCTTTTGCGTCGGTATCTACACCTCCATATAGTAAAAGGTGAACAGGATTTTCTGGCAGCCCAGTAAGCCCAAGCGCTCCCAACCCTAACGACTCAACTAAACCGTTAAGGAGGTTAGGGTCGAGTCCGATAAGCTGTTGGCCTAGTGTTAGGGCATCAACGTAAATCGGTGTTGTTTGATCTTTGTAAGTGTCTTCAATATAGATACCGGCAATCCAGCTTAACCACGATGGTCCCCAGTCAGAGCTGGTGAACGAGATGTCGATGGAGTCGGTGTCAGATGTATTTGGGATCGCCTCGATGATCAGTAATTTTTCATAGGCCATATCGTAATCCCAGTAAACGCCGCTCGTGGCTTCTGAGTGTCCGAAAATCGCCTTGGTATTGAAATACTGATTTGTAATATCAAATTCAAGCTTGGATGCCTGAGACTCCATCTCTGTAAAAACTTCTATTCCTACGCCAGTTTCCCAGGGGTCGGGATTCCCAGTGATTACTGATGCGAACAGGGGCGAGGGGGTGTCGTTGGTTAACGGGGCAGAGTCGCCAGAACTATGGCGGATCTTATAATGGCTTGCGTTTACTTCAAGCCAGTCGGTTGGGGCTAAGCGAGCTTCAAATTTAACGCCGCGATCATCGTAATCTAAGTGCTTTTGCGATGGGTCGGGCGTATAAATCATATACGTTTCCCGGTTTGTGTACAGTCCGGAAATACCTAAAGCGAAATTATCACCTACAGGGCCAGATAAATGAACTTTACCTTTTAGAAGGTTGTAATTCCCGCCTTCAACGGTGATGTTTGCTTGTACTTCTTCAAAGCTGGGTTTCTTTGTTTCGACTACAATCGCACCACCTACCGCATTACGACCATAGAGAGTACCTTGGGGGCCTTTTAGCACTGTAACTGATTGCACATTACCTAAAGATTGGGCTTGGTTCGATGTCAGTGTTATATATAAGCCATCTAGATATGTTGCGACACTTGAGTCTATTGGCCCCTGAAATGAGTCGGAGCCTACACCACGAATGAATATTAAGCTATATGCCGCCATCTCCGTAACGGTTAGGGCGGGTGTTACATTCATTAAATCCTTGATGTCGGCAACACCCATAGCGTCTAGGGCTGCGCCTGTATGTGCGGTCAAACTTGCAGAAATATCTTGCAAATTTTCCGTTTTTTTACGGGCCGTAACTACAACCTCCTCAAGTTGGTTACTGCTCCTTTTTGATTTATTAGTAGGGGTAATGTCGTCTTGCGCGTACGCCATTCCCCCTAGAACAAAGGGTAACGTCGATAACAACGTTATTATGTAGTTGTTTTTCATTGCTTAAAAATCCCCGCTTAATGAGGTTGTTATATAGTAAATACAAGAATTCTGCATAGTTGCATTACTCCTGTGTATGCCTTCTGACATGCGGTAGACACCGATTCAATGAGAGCATTTATTGATCTTAGAGTCAATAGCAGGGTGTGTCAAATCAAAAGAGTAAGTTCCATATTTTATGAAGAAATAAGAGGGATTTATTTTAACTCTTTATTTATCAGTGGGTTGGGTGTTTATTTTGTGTAATGACTTAAATTTTCCGTCTTGAAATTACTATTGAGTGGTACTTAGATAGCGGTGTGGTGCGAACAGGGTCACAATTATTACCAGTTATTCGCAACAAATATTATTCGTTATTGACTTGTAGGTCAGTTGGTGGGTAGACTGAATTGGTAATCAAATTTTTGGAGTGGTTGTTATGAAGAAAAATAAAATGTTAACGAGATTGGCTGCGTCAGCTATTTTGAGTGGCATGGTTGGTATGGCTAGTGCCCAAGATTTGCCTATTATTGGCGGTTTACTGGGTGGTGGTCTTCCTTCAACGGGTGGTTTAGGTGGTGGCGGCTCCCTTCCGTTGGTTGGCGGTTTGCCGGTTTTGGGTACCTTTTTGCCATTTGTTTTGGGTGAGTTGCCTATGAGTTTGACGGCAATTGATTTGCCTATTGAGAAAACTTTGGCGGGTCTTGGGCAGGTTGGCGGTTTGGTGGGGCCAATTTCTGGAAACCCTGAGTCACTTATACGTCCAGTTCAGCACCTGGCGCTTCCCGTAGCTTTTGATGTTATTCCTTTAACAGAGGTTTTGTTTAGTAATCCAGCTGGGCTACTTGACTTTCTAACAAGTGGGGGTGTGCTGCTTATGCCTGATATATCGCTGGTACCACGCATCCCCTTGGTAAATCAGCCGTTGTAAGAGATGTTTTGTGTTGGCTAGCTTGGGGTATTCTGAGCTAGCTAATGTTGGTTGGTGTGTCTTAAATGCCTGTATTTCTGATTTTATAGGGGATTTGGTTTTTTTGTTGTGTTGCTTGAAAACCCTGCTGGAATTATAGACTTTTTCATGGGGGGGGGACGATCTTGACTCAGGCCCTTAATGGCTCGGGTGGTAATTCTGTCGTTCCAGGAATACCACTTTTAACTCAGCCTTTGGATTTGTAAGAGTTTAGGTTGTTAGTGTTACAGGGCGACAAGCTTTTGCTTGTCGCCTTTTTTGTATTTAGTGCAGGCAATTGAAAGCAAATTTAAAGATATTTCAAGCGCTTAAATATTTACGTATATTTATCTGAATTAGCAATCTATCTTCATTTGACAGCGGCCTTTTATTGGTGGATTATTGGTATTGATTTTAAGGTCAATATAGATATATAACCATAAGATATTAATTGAGGTAAAAAACATGCATCTTGGATATTTAGAAGAAGGTCATAAGCTCGCGGAGCAAGCGAAAGAAGAGAGTGAAAAGGCTGGTCGCCGTTCATTCCTTAAGAAGGCCGGTGCGGCCATTATGGTTGGCGGTGTGGCTCCTTCTGTTGCGTTTGGTATGTCCTCGGCTGCAGAGGCGGATGACTCCGTTAAGGGGTTTAAAGGTAAGGGGCGTATGGGTATGTCCACCGGTGAGGATTGGATTGATACATTCTTCAATGAGGGGGCTGCCGGAATTATTCATTACTATGCAGATGATTTCGTTTTTGAAGATATCACTCTGTTCCAAACTATTACTGATAAAGAAGAATTGTATAACGCGTTTTTACCGTTTAACAAAGATTCAAATGTAGGTAAACATTACTTTGATGTGGTTCGTTACGATGGCGGTTTGGCGGGTGATAGAACCGCTCAGTTACGTTTGCAAATGCCCCCTCAATATCAGCCTGCTGAATGGGATATGTGGACAAAAGATACGCTAGAGGGCGCTGATCATTCTTATGATGAGTGGGGCGTTATGCAGTGGGTATGGAAGTCTGAGCACTATGTCGATTTCTTGGGTTTACCTGCTACAGGAAAGACAACACACACGCGCGGCATGACTTTCCATTGCTATAAGGACCGCAAGGTTGTTAGAGAGTATACGTATTGGAATTTCCGTGACGTGGCCATCCAGTTGGGCGTACTTCCAGCACCAAATAAGTTCTGGAAGAAAAAGTAATTGACTAGGTGCTCTATGAGCAGTTTGCCCAGCTTGTGCTGGGCTTTTTTTTGTCCAGGAAATTGCTTCAAGCGATCTTTGCGCAATTTTATTTCATCCTCTGCCAGCGTCGTGTATATCGCTTATTGTGGGCAAAATTGTAGCCAAAGCGCTCGATTCGCTAGCGTACCCACAGGGCATAAATACCCACTGGGCATAAAGGACAGGATCTACTCAATCGTTCCTTTATGCGTAAAACTCGCTCATTTACGATTCCTGTTGGTCGCACGCACAAGTGCGTGATCTCCGCCGCGCTGCGGTTCGTTCGATTATTTCTTGCCAGAGAATAAAATTCCGGCTCGTGCAAAGCGCTCTTTAATTTTGTATTGATACTAAATATGAGTATTTATTGTTAATATTGTCAATATAGTTAAATTGAGGGTTGGGGCGGTGTTTTTGGTGTTGAATATCAAGCATTTAGCGATTCATGTACCGAGCGGTATTTTGAGTTTCTTATATTGACCTGTAGGTCAATATGTGTTTGAATACAATCAAGAGGCCGAAGACGTTTGTCGACCACGCAGTAAGTGCAATCAGACTCCGTACCTAAGACTAATGCATAGGGGTCGAAATAGAGGGCAGGGCAATGAATATTAAACCAGAAGCGCGCAAAATCGAGTGTGATTTTTCGAAAGCAAGGATTGATTGGATACCTAAGGATCCTGAACTGGCACAGTTTTGGAACGCCGTGAGTATTGGTCTTCCTTTGTTGGAAGGGTATTTAATACGTGCTTTAGCTAAGTCTAAGAAACTGCTTCCTGAGGATAGAGAAGACCTCTACGCAGATTGTGAATTATTTTGTAAGCAGGAAGCTAATCACTCTAAAACCCATATGGCGTTTAACGATATGGTGAGAGGCTTGGGTTACTATCCAGAAATGGATAAGTACACCGATAAGCTGCGGGCTGACTACGAGCGTTTTGATCGTGAATACGGCCTGCGTCACGCGATGCTTTACGCAGAAGGTTTTGAGACCGCTGGTCCTATATTTGCTACATATTTTCTTGTGCAAGCGAATAAGCGTTTAAAAGACAATGACGTTGATTTAATTACCTTGTCGCTATGGCGCTGGCACCTTTCAGAAGAGTTCGAACACCGCTGCTGTGCGTTCAATGTTGTTGAGGCACTGTACGGTACCTACTGGGGGCGTGTCGGTGGAATAATGAAGGCAACTTTCCACTTGTTGGGTTTTGCTGTGCCGCTTAGCGAGTATATGCAGCGGGAAGATAAAAAAGCCGGTCGTATGGAGCGTGGGCCTAAGGCGATGTTGCGCAAATTAAGCTCGTACTCCGGTATGTTCTTTTTCATCACCCCTAGAATTTTGCGGGCTTGTACGCCTTGGTACAACCCTAAAAACCTCAAAGCACCTGCAGGTTGCGAGGAAGTGTTGACTATCGCTTCAGAAACTTTGGATCTGAATAAGATGGCTGAACGGGCGCGGGAAACTATACCCGCATAAGGACTGAACATTGCGTCGTTCTAAACGGCGCAAATCGTTCCAATAGATTTTAAAAAGCGTATAAGGAGAATAATAATGAGTCTTGTACCTCCAGAGGTCATGGCCGGTGAGCTAGATTTATTTTGGCAAAGTGTTTTTACATGGGCGAGTTGGGGCATTGTTCTTATCATGCTCATTATTGCTGTACGTATGGGCTTACGTCAGCGAACGCCATTTTATTTCATTGCGGTTTTGGCGGCGGGTGTCGGGGCGTATATCGAACCCTTGTATGACGTTGCTTTTGATTTGTGGTTTTACGACGTTGCCAATGGGCTTCCCGGCGCAATGTGGTCACACTTTACGGCGTTCGGAATTGTGCAGCCGAATTGGACTCATAGCGGTTACATGATTCTGTATTCCTCTGCCTGCTTGTATGCCGGCAAAATGTTATATGAAGGTCGTGCGACTAAATCTACCTTGTTTTTGATTTGGTTGGCGGAAATTACCGCGTCTTGTGTTTTTGAAATGATTGGGACCGGTACGGGCGTTTATACCTATTACGGCCCATACGTAATGCGTATTTGGAATTACCCTTTGGTGATCGGCGTTTTAGAGGGTACACAAGTTATTTTATATACCGTGCTTGCGGTTCAACTCTGGCGGCGCGTGTCGAGCTCCTTTGGTTTGCTAGGTTTATTTGCAATCTTCCCCGTTACAATGATGGGTGCGAATTGCGGATTAGGTGCACCTATTATTGTGGCCTTACATCTGTCTGATGCTGAATTCAGTCAGGGTATGATTTGGGCGGCGACCTTGCTGACAATGGGCCTCTGTGTAATTGCTGTTAATGGAGCGGCTAGGTTTATTCCTGAGCCATTGACCAAGACAAGAGAGGATTTTGTCGGTTCGTCTAAATTAGTTCACGCTTGATTCCTTTTCACCGTGTTCTGCTTGGCAGGGCACGGTGAAACTCCCCCACCAGTGCTTTTCTCCTAGTCATATTTTCTTTGTGCGATTATCGTTGTGCGCTCCACACTTCTTATTTTTATATGCTCTTTGTTGGTGCCGCAAAAATCTTCCTTAAAACTCCTCAGCCGAATAGCTTAGAATAGCTGCTTGGATTACATGCAACTACGAGTTATTGGTTGATGTGCATTATTTCGGTGAGCGAAATAGAAGATAGGAATTGGCTTTGGAAACTTTTGACGACGAGTACTGGATGCGTCAGGCGCTGGCATTAGCCTTAGACGCTGATGCGCGCAATGAAGTGCCGGTGGGAGCGCTTATCGTGCGTGATGGGGTGCTTATTGGAAAGGGCTTTAACCAGCCAATAAGCGAGTCTGATCCAACGGCCCATGCCGAAATTGTTGCGCTTCGTGAAGCTGCGCAGGAAGTCGACAATTATCGACTTCCTAATGCCACAATGTATGTCACCGTTGAGCCCTGTGCTATGTGCGCAGGTGCTATTATTCACGCTCGGCTCGCACGTTTGGTCTTTGGCGCGGCAGAGCCAAAAGCGGGGGCAGTGTGTAGTCATTTGCAATTATTTGAGCAAGCTCAAATGAATCACAAAGTGGCTTGGCAGGGCGGTGTGCTGGCAGAGGAGTCTGCAACAGTGGTGCAGGCATTCTTTACTCGCCGGCGGGAGGAGAAAAAGCGCGCGAAGCTGGCGACCTAAATTCGGTCTGTTGAATATAGAGTTCAGAGTGCGTCAAAACCACGTTTCAGTTCTGGCGGTAGGTAGTCTGACACAATACGGGGCGGGGGGACGCGATAGCGATTGAGCTCGTCCCAGGTTAATAGCGAATAGTAGTCGCGGATATTGCGGACATAGCGCGCTGCTTCGTCGCCTCTAGCGTAGCCGTATTTCGATGGTTTATACCATTTCTGTTGGCGTAGTAGTGGGAGGCTTTCTCGAACGTCATTCCACAGATTAGGGTTTCCACCACGCTTCTGGGTAATGATGCGGGCGTCTTCTACGTGGCCTAGACCGATATTGTAGGCGGCAAGTGCAAACCAGCTTCGTTCAGGGGGCTCTATTCCCGCAGGCAGACGGCTATATAATTTTTTATAGTAGCGAGCGCCACCCCGCAGGCTTTGCAGAGGGTCTAAACGGTCCTCTACATTTAGCTCTTCGGCGGTGGCTCTCGTCAGCATCATCATTCCGCGTACGCCTGTCGGCGAGCGTGCGTCTGCGTCCCAGTGCGACTCCTGATAACTAATTGCCGCGAGTAAACGCCAGTCTAGGTCGTATTCTATCGCCACTTGCTCAATCATGCCCTTTACGTCGGGTAGGCGATCTTGCTTCATTTGCAGGAATGTTTGGGTGCTAACAAAGGTCTGGCGTTCGTTAAAGGTGAAATTGCGATCAATCAGTCGCGCTAACTTTCCATTGTCAGTATAGGTTTTGAAAAAGTTTGTCATTTCCTTTATCAGGCTGGCATTGTTAGGTGTTGCAGTCATTGCCCATGCCAGTTTGCGAGGGCTGCCGGTGCTGAAAGCAATGCGGAAGCTGGGGTAAAAGGCGCGGTTTGCATAGTATTCGGTTGAGTTCACAATCGTGACATCGATTTGTCCGTCAACGAGCTGCTCAAGTAAATCGATGGTTTCTAGGTCGCGGCTTTCAATCCACTGCAATTCTGGGTGGTCTTTTTGTAAGGCTAGAAGTTGCTCAACATGGGCGCTGTTGCCAATAACGTGAATTTGTTTGCCGATTAAGTCCTTCGCCGAGCTTATTTTGGGGTTTACGTCGCGGTTGTATATAAATAGCTGCTTTACGCTGAGGTAGCTTGGGCCAAATAACAAGGTTTCTTGGCGAGCTGGTGTGATACTAAGACCCGCTGCGGCGAAGTCGGCGCGCTCTTCCATTAAGCCGCTAAAGACCTCGTCGAGGCCGACGACCGGAATCATTTCTAATTCCACATTAAGGTGATTGGCAAAGGCGAGGGCGAGTTGGTACTCAAATCCCGCAGGGGAGCCTTGAATTTCGTAATAAGTGGTTGAACCGTTGCGGGTGAGTACCCGCAAAACCCCGTCTTCACGAATTCTTTGTAGATTGTCGCTATTGTTTTTGCAGCCGCCGAGAAGGCTCGCGGTAAGTATTACGGATGCCGCACACAGCCAAATAGCTAGTAATCTCTGGGTTTTGTGGCTTGCGGGCAAGTTTGACGCTCCAATGAATAAGGCTTCAATTGTATCGGGATGAAGCTGATCGCACCATAAAGACTATTTGGGATAAAATTTCCCGCGTAAATCCTTTACAATGGCCGGCTTCAATCCATTCGATCGAGGTTGTCGCCCCGAATGCTTATTCTTCCTGGTGCTCCGGCGCTTTCAGATTTCCGTTTAGAAAAATTAAAGGCCGCGTTGGCTGCATCAATTCCCAGCTTGCGGGATGTTAGCGCGCAATATATTCACTTGGTCGATACGGCGGTTGATCTTGATCCCGAACGCAGTGCGGTCTTAAGTCAGCTACTGCACTACGGCCCCCGTGCTGAGTTTGTTGCTAGCAAAGGCCTGCAGTTTTTTGTGGTGCCTAGACCAGGCACTATTTCGCCTTGGTCAAGCAAGGCCAGTGATATCGCCCATAACTGCGGCTTGGATATGATCGCGCGAATTGAGCGCGGCGTGCAGTATATCTTTGATATTGACGGCGAGCTTGATGGTGATCAACGCGCTGCTTTATTAGCGGCCATTCACGACCGCATGGTGGAGTCGGTGTTGGCTGAACCCGCCGAGGCCGAAGTGCTGTTTAG
This sequence comes from Zhongshania marina, assembly GCF_002915595.1. Classification (GTDB taxonomy): domain Bacteria; phylum Pseudomonadota; class Gammaproteobacteria; order Pseudomonadales; family Spongiibacteraceae; genus Spongiibacter; species Spongiibacter marinus_B. Next base: position 197,463 of record NZ_PQGG01000019.1, on the reverse strand, counting down.
TCGCCAAAGCCCCAAGCCTATGCAGGCGGTAGATGTGCTTGCCGGTGGTCGCCAAGCCTTGGTGGCGGCTAATAGTGAGCTCGGTTTGGCGCTGGCTGACGATGAGATCGACTATTTGCTTGAAAGCTTTACTCAGCTTGGGCGCAATCCGAGTGATGTAGAGTTGATGATGTTCGCGCAGGCTAACTCAGAGCACTGTCGCCATAAAATCTTTAACGCTAGCTGGACGATAGACGGCGAAGCACAGGCGCACTCCCTATTCGGCATGATCAAAAATACCAACGAGCTGGGTGGCGAAGATGTTCTAAGTGCTTATTCAGATAATGCAGCCGTGGTGCGCGGGCACCGAGCGGGGCGTTTTTACCCTGCGCCAGATACTGCTGAATACCAATATCATCAGGAAGATATTCACTTGCTGATGAAGGTAGAAACCCACAATCACCCAACCGCAATTTCGCCTTTCTCCGGCGCGGGTACGGGTTCCGGTGGTGAAATCCGCGACGAAGGTGCTGTCGGGCGCGGCTCAAAACCTAAGGTTGGTTTGAGCGGCTTTAGCGTATCTAACCTGCGGGTTCCCGGATTTGAGCAGCCTTGGGAAGCCGATTATGGCAAGCCTGGGCGAATTGTGTCTGCCTTAGACATTATGCTGGATGGCCCTATAGGCGGCGCTGCATTTAATAACGAGTTTGGGCGTCCCAATTTGTGTGGTTACTTCCGTAGCTTTGAAGAAAACGCGCCGGGAGCGAACGGCGACGAGCGACGCGGCTATCACAAGCCAATAATGATTGCCGGTGGTTACGGCAATATAAAAGAAGAACACGTAATTAAAACCGAGTTTCCCGCCGGTCATAAACTGGTCGCACTGGGTGGCCCTGCCATGTTGATTGGTTTGGGTGGTGGCGCGGCCTCTTCTATGAGTAGCGGTGCGTCTACTGAGGACTTGGATTTTGCCTCGGTACAACGTCAAAACCCTGAAATAGAGCGTCGTTGCCAAGAAGTGATCGACCGCTGCTGGGCGATGGCAGATAAAAACCCTATTGCTTTTATTCATGATGTAGGTGCGGGTGGTCTGTCTAACGCCTTCCCTGAATTGGTGAAAGATGGGGGTTGCGGCGGCGAGTTTGATTTGCGCAAAGTACCGAATGACGAGCCGGGAATGTCGCCGCTAGAAATTTGGTGCAATGAGTCCCAGGAGCGCTACGTTATTGCAATTGCGCCGGACGACCTCGCCGTATTTGAAGCTATTTGTGCTCGCGAGCGCGCACCATATGCGGTGGTTGGTGAGTCGACCACGGACAAGCGGCTGCGGGTAGGTGATACCCACTTCGACAATAATCCCGTTGATTTGCCAATGTCAGTGTTATTTGGCAAACCGCCAAAAATGCACAGGGAAATTACTCGTCAAAATTTAGTGCTGCCAAGTTTTGATCCGTCGGCTATTAATATTGATGAAGCGCTTGATCGCTTATTAGCCTTGCCAACGATTGCGGCTAAAAACTTTCTGATCACCATTGGCGACCGTTCTATCACTGGGCAAGTACACCGAGATCAAATGGTAGGTCCTTGGCAGGTGCCGGTGGCGGACTGCGCGGTGACTACCGTTAGCTACGACTCTTATGCCGGCGAAGCCATGTCTATGGGGGAGCGAACGCCGCTGGCCTTAATAGATGGCCCAGCCTCTGGTCGCATGGCGGTGGCGGAAGCGATAAGTAATATTGCGGCAACGCGAATTGCCAAAATATCTGACATAAAACTGTCTGCAAACTGGATGTGTGCGGCGGGTTATGGCGGTGAAGACGAGAAGTTATTTGATACCGTTAAAGCTGTTGGCTTGGAGTTTTGTCCAGCCTTGGGGATTACAATTCCCGTCGGAAAAGACTCAATGTCGATGCGCACAACATGGCAGGACGGCGAGCAGGACAAGGCTATTACGGCGCCGATGTCGCTGATTATTTCAGCATTTAGCCCCGTAGTTGATGTTCGCAAAACGGTAACGCCACAGCTACGTGCCGATGTGGCTGAGAACGCCTTGCTGTTGGTTGACCTCGGCGCTGGCAAACAACGTTTGGGTGGCTCATGTTTGGCGCAGGTATATCAGCAGGTCGGCAATACTGCGCCGGATATTGATGATCCTGCCTTGCTGCTAGGCTTTTTTAATACGGTTCAGCAGCTTTTAGAAGATCAAAAAATTATCGCCTATCACGATCGCTCAGATGGTGGCTTGGCTATTACTTTATTGGAAATGGCATTTGCAGGGCATTGTGGTCTTGAGGTGGAGTTGAGCGCTGAAGGCAAGGTACACGGCGCATTGTTCGCCGAAGAGGCGGGCGCGGTATTGCAAGTTAGCTGTGCCGATGTCGAGTTTGTGCTGGAACAGTTTGCCGCCAATGGTTTGTCTGCCTGCGTCCATGAGATTGGTCGAGCGGTTGCCGGTAGTGATATTTCCATTAGCTACGGTGGCGTAGAGGTAATACGCGAAGACCGCTTGGCTTTACAGCGCAAGTGGCAGCAGTTGAGCTATCAGATGCAAGCGCTGCGTGATAACCCAGAGTGCGCGCAACAAGAGTTTGAGTCGATTACAGAAGCTGATCCCGGTTTGAGTCAGTCACTAAGCTTTGATGCGCAAAATGATGTTGCTGCGCGATACCTCAATTTAGCTGTGCGTCCCCGCATGGCTATTCTGCGCGAGCAAGGCGTGAATGGTCAGATGGAAATGGCGGCGGCTTTTGATCGCGCCGGTTTTACCGCTGTTGATGTTCACATGAGTGATATTTTGAGCGGCCGTGTTAGTCTGCAAGACTTTAAAGGTTTAGCTGCCTGTGGCGGTTTCTCCTACGGTGATGTATTGGGCGCTGGTGAGGGCTGGGCAAAAACGATTCTGTTTAATGGCCTTGCTCGGGATGAATTTGCCGCTTTCTTTGCGCGCACTGACACTTTCTCGCTAGGTGTGTGTAATGGCTGCCAGATGATGTCTAATCTGCATTCATTGATTCCAGGTGCAGAACATTGGCCGCGTTTTGTGCGCAACCGCTCAGAACAATTCGAAGCACGTTTTTCTCTGGTTGAAATCCCAGAATCACCCTCCATATTATTATCGGGTATGGCGGGCTCACATTTGCCGGTAGCAGTTGCTCACGGTGAGGGGCGCGCGGAGTTCGCCGATTCCGCACAGTTGCAGAATTTGCAGCAGAGTGGAAAAGTGGCTTTGCAATTTATTGATAATCAGTTAAACGTGACCGAGCGCTATCCTGCTAACCCCAATGGTTCGCCATTTGGCATAGCGGGTGCCAGCAGTGCCGATGGTCGCGTTACAATAATGATGCCGCATCCCGAGCGGGTTTTCCGTACCGTGCAAAACTCATGGGTGGCGGATAATTCAGTAGAAGACAGCGGTTGGATGCGCCTATTCCGCAATGCGCGGGTTTGGGTGGATTAGTAGAGTCAGAGAGCGCCGGCCAATGCCGGCGCTTTTACAAGGGCGGGTCAGGGGTGTCCCGTCTGTTATTTACGTCGATTGTGGCGTTCCTTACAAATAGATACCGTCGCAACAGGCGGTTTTGGTGGAAATACAATGCTAAATAAATATCCGCTCTGGAAAAACCTGCTGATTATTGCGGTGCTGGGGATAGGTTTGCTTTATGCCGTACCAAACCTGTACCGCCCCGATCCCGCATTGCAGGTGTCCGGCGAAAGCAGTGGTGTGGTAATCGATCAAGCGCTGATGACACGCCTGTCGGCAGCATTAGATGCTGGTGGCATTGAGCATTTTGGCGAGAAGGCGAATGAAACTGGCAAGTCTGGTTTGATACGGCTCTATGAGACCGACGTGCAATTGCGGGCGCAGCGGATTGTGCAGCGCACCTTAGGTGACGGTTATGTGGTTGCCTTAAACCTCGCCTCTAATACACCGGCGTGGCTCAGTAACTTAGGTGCTCAGGCAATGAAGTTGGGGCTAGATTTAAGCGGCGGTGTGCATTTCTTGCTAGAGGTTGATACTGACTCTGCGATTGCTACGCGCTTGGAGCATTACAGCTCGGGTATTAAGAAAAAGCTACGTGAAGAGCGTATTCGCGGTTTTGTTAGCTTGGACGACGGCATTATTTCTGGCAAATTCGCTAGCGCCGAGTTGCGCGATACGGCGTTGGGATTGATTCGCAAGGAATTTACCGAGTTGACTGGCGAGCGTTTAGATTCTGCCGATGGCGATGACTCGTTCTATTTGCGGGCGATTATCGGCGAAGCGAAGCGCAAAGAAATTGAAGACTACGCGGTGAGTCAAAATTTGACGACCCTGCGTAATCGGGTAAACGAATTGGGTGTGTCTGAGCCCTTGGTGCAGCGTCAAGGTCGCAATCGTATTGTGGTTGAGCTGCCCGGTATTCAAGACACCGCCGAAGCCAAACGTATTTTGGGTAAAACCGCTAATCTTGATTTCCGATTAGAAGCGAAATATGACGCGCCGTTATCGGAGCGTGAGCAGTTTGAGTTCCGCAATCCTGGTCGTGGTGAGCCCAGTGCTTGGCTAGAGCGCGACGTTGTAATTACCGGTGAACGGGTCGCTAACGCGCAGGCCAGCTTTGATCAAAATGGAATGCCACAGGTAAATATCACCCTAGATAGTCAGGGTGGTACCTTGATGCACCGCATGACGCGGCACAATATAAATCGTCGTCTTGGGGTGCTTTTCATCGAGCGTAAAAGCCGTACTCACTACGAGCGCGACGTCGAGGGTGTAGAGCGTGCAGTTAAGGTGCCCTACGACGAGAAGAAAATTATTAGCTTGGCAACAATTAAAGACGCCTTGGGGGTGCAGTTCCGTATTACCGGTTTAGATGCGCCTGGTGAGGCGGCGGAGCTGTCATTGCTGCTTCGTGCGGGTGCTTTGGCGGCGCCAATCGACTTTGTTGAAGAGCGTACTGTAGGGCCGTCATTGGGAGCCGAAAATATTGAAAAGGGGCTTAACGCAGTTAAGATTGGCCTCGGTATGGTCGCCCTGTTTATGGTCGTGTATTACCGCGTGTTTGGTGTGATTGCGGTAGTGGCACTTGGTGCAAACATCATTTTGTTAACTGCCTGTATGTCCTTGTTAGGTGCGACATTAACTTTGCCTGGTATCGCCGGTATTGTACTTACAGTCGGTATGGCGGTTGATGCCAACGTGCTTATTTTCTCGCGAATACGTGAGGAGCTGCGAGCCGGCTTGTCGGTGCAGCATGCAATAGAAGCGGGGTATGGGCGGGCGTTTGTCACCATCATGGACTCCAATATTACGACCTTATTAGTCGCAGTGATTTTGTATGCGGTAGGCACTGGCCCTGTTCGCGGTTTTGCGGTGACCTTGTCGCTAGGTATTTTAACGTCGATGTTTACAGCGATCATGGGCACCCGCGCGATAGTTAATTTCGTTTACGGCGGTCGTCGTATTAATAAGCTGGCGATCTAGGGGAAACGTATGTCTGATAATGTAAAAATGATTAACTTCATGGGTGGACGTCGTATTGCGATGTTCATTTCTATCGCGATGATGGTTGCGTCAGTGGCGGTTTTAGCGGTGAAAGGCCTGAATTTTGGTCTGGATTTTACCGGTGGCACCCTGATCGAGGTTATTTATGAAGAGTCTGTGCCGCTAGAACAAGTGCGCGAAGAATTAAGCGCGGCTGGCTACGAAAGTGCCATTGTGGTGAATTTTGGTTCAGATACCGATGTTTTGGTGAGAATGCCTCAGGGTATGAGCCCAACATTGGGTGAAGAGGTTCTCGCTGTGTTGCAGGCCGGTACTGAGGCCGAGGTTGAATTGCGTCGTATTGAATTTGTCGGTCCGCAGGTTGGTGAGGAGTTGCGGGAGCAGGGCGGTTTGGCGGTGTTATTGGCGCTTGTTGTGGTGCTGATCTACGTCGCCATGCGTTTCCAGATTAAATTCTCAATTGGTGCCGTTGCCGCATTGGGGCATGACGTGCTGATTACCCTCGGTGTGTTTGCTGTAGTGGGTTGGGATTTTGATCTCACCGTATTGGCCGCCATCCTCGCTGTTATTGGTTACTCGCTTAATGACTCAATAGTTGTTGCTGACCGTATTCGTGAAAACCTTCGCAAATTGCGTAAACACGATGCGGTAGAAGTGGTGAATATCTCCCTAACCGAGACACTAGATCGAACCCTAGTGACATCGGGCACAACCTTGCTGGTATTGCTGGCGCTGGCGTTTGTCGGTGGCGAAATGATTCATAGCTTTGCCTTGGCGCTGCTAATTGGTATCGGTGTGGGTACTTATTCGTCGATCTATATTGTGGCCAGCTTATTGGTGACCATGAATATCAGTCAGGATGATTTGATCGTGGTGGAGAAAGAGGGCGCGCAGATTGATGATTTGCCCTAGGGCGAGTTACGCCAGACGTCAGACGTCTGGCGTCTGACGCATTAGCGAATATTTTCTAAATGTGGGCGAATCGCCTGCAAAATACCCTTCAAGCATTTCGGGTTCGCGGCGACGATGTTGCCGCTTTCATAGTAGTTGCCACCACCTTTAAAGTCGCTGACCAAACCACCGGCTTCGCGTACTAATAGTATGCCTGCAGCAATATCCCATTTGTTTAAACCAATTTCCCAAAATCCATCTAGGCGCCCGGCCGCTACATAGGCTAAATCGAGTGATGCAGCACCAGCGCGACGGATGCCGGCGGTTTCGCCTGCAATGGCTTCTAGGCTGCGCATATAGGCGGGAATGTGTTCTTCGCAACGCGCTTTAAATGGAATGCCGGTGCCTATGAGTGCGCCTTCGAGGCTGGCATTCATGGTGACACGAACTCTGCGACCATTTACTTGGGCGCCACGGCCACGGCTGGCGGTGAATTCCTCGCGGCGGATGGGGTCAAGAATAACCGCGTGTTCAATTTGGCCTTGGTGCATACAGGCAATTGATACGGCGAAGTGCGGAATTCCGCGAATGAAGTTGGTGGTGCCGTCAATTGGGTCGATAATCCATTGGTAGGGGCTATCTGCATTTCCAGTTTGGCCAGATTCCTCGCCCAAAAAGCCGTGGTCTGGATAGGCTTTTTGCAGGTGGTAAATAATCTCCTGCTCAGCTTTGCGGTCGATTTCCGTAACAAAATTATTCTCGCCCTTGGTTTCGATCTGAACGCGGTCGAGTTGTTCAGTGGCACGCGCGATAAGGTCGCCGGCTTTACGGGCGGCGCGCAATGCGATATTCAGCATGGGTTGCATAGTACTAAGGCCTTGATGTTGCAAGCAATTGGACGCGCATTATAACAGAGAGTCGGCGGCCTACGGAGGCCTAATTTCATTGTTTCGATATGGCCTTCCTGTTAGACTGACGTCCCATCTCGTGGGGGCGAATAAGCGCAGCTTTTTCAGACCCTATTATCTCTTCGTACTATCTAAAAAGGCATTACATGGCGCGTTTTATATTCGTCACCGGCGGTGTTGTTTCGTCCTTGGGTAAGGGCATTGCGTCAGCATCCTTAGGTGCCATTCTTGAGGCGCGTGGTCTCAAAGTAACAATGCTCAAGCTGGATCCATATATCAACGTCGATCCGGGTACCATGAGTCCGTTTCAACACGGTGAGGTGTTTGTTACTGAAGACGGGGCAGAAACCGACCTCGATCTAGGTCATTATGAGCGTTTTATCCGCGCTAAAATGGCTAAGGGCAATAATTTTACGGCTGGGCGAGTGTATGAAACCGTCCTGCGTAAAGAGCGTCGTGGCGACTACTTGGGCGGTACAGTTCAAGTCATTCCTCATATAACCGACGAAATTAAGCGCCGTGTTATGGCGGGCGCAGGCGATGCCGATATCGCGATTGTTGAGATCGGCGGCACCGTGGGTGACATCGAAGGTCTACCGTTTTTTGAAGCGGCCCGTCAGTTAAAAGTTGAGCTTGGCGCTAAGCGCGCAATGTTAATGCACCTTACCTTGGTGCCGTATATTGCCACCGCTGGTGAAACGAAAACCAAGCCAACCCAGCATTCGGTTAAAGAGCTTCGCTCTATTGGCTTACAACCTGATATTTTGCTGTGCCGCTCAGATCACGAAATTGACCAAAGCAGCCGTCATAAAATTGCCCTGTTTACCAATGTTGAATCTCGCGCGGTTATTCCGCTGCGGGACGTAGATTCTATTTATAGAATTCCATCGTTGTTGGCGGCGGAGGGCTTGGACGAGCTTGTTGTAGAGCGCTTTGGTTTAGATTGCCCAGCAGCAGATCTTACTGAATGGGATGCCGTAATCGAAGGCGATTTACATCAGGATAAGGCCGTGACCATTGCAATGGTCGGCAAGTACATGGAATTACTGGATGCCTATAAGTCGCTTAATGAAGCCTTAAAGCATGCGGGTATTCACAGCCGCACCAAAGTGCAGGTGCGCTATATCGATTCTGAACTCATTGAAAAAGACGGCGTTGAAATACTAGACGGCGTAGACGGTATTTTGGTCCCCGGTGGCTTCGGCAGTCGCGGCGTAGAAGGCAAAATTCGCACCGTGCAGTATGCCCGCGAAAATAAAATCCCCTACTTGGGTATTTGCCTAGGTATGCAGGTTGCTGTGATTGAGTTCGCGCGTAATGTGCTGGGCTTGAGCGACGCTAACAGTAGCGAATTTAATGACAACGGCAAAAATCCCGTTGTCGGTTTGATTACCGAGTGGGTAACGGCCGACGGTGAAGTTGAACAGCGCGCCCATGACGACGATCTTGGCGGCACCATGCGTTTAGGTGCACAACTTTGTCATTTGGTTGATGGTTCTGTGGTTGCCGGTGTTTATGGCAGCGAGACTATCACTGAGCGCCATCGTCATCGCTACGAGGTGAATAACACCTATGTAGAGCGGTTGCAGGCGGCGGGTTTAAGCGTTGGTGGTTGGTCTGCTGATAAGAGCCTCGTTGAGGTGGTAGAAATCGCAGATCATCCTTGGTTTATTGCCTGTCAATTCCATCCCGAATTTACCTCGACACCTCGTGATGGCCACCCTTTATTTACTGGCTTCGTTAACGCTGCAATCGCGCACAGCGAATAGCACTGTTGAACTGGGCGAGTTAAAGGAGTCGATTTATGAAAGATAAAGTGGTTAATGTTGCCGGCACCGACGTGGCAAATGACAAACCCTTTGTATTGTTTGGTGGCATGAACGTACTTGAGTCTCGCGATCTGGCAATGCAGATTGCGGAGCACTACGTTGAGGTGTGTGGAAAAATGGGGATTCCCTATGTTTTCAAGGCCTCATTCGATAAAGCCAATCGTTCCTCGGTACATTCTTACCGTGGCCCCGGCATGGAAGAAGGCCTGAAGATATTTCAGGAAATAAAGCAAACCTTCAATGTGCCAGTGATCACGGATGTTCATGAAGTGCATCAAGCCGGCCCTGTTGCCGAAGTCTGCGACGTGATTCAGCTACCTGCATTTTTAGCGCGCCAAACAGATTTGGTTGCTGCAATGGCGGCGACAGATGCGGTTATTAATATTAAAAAGCCGCAGTTTTTAAGCCCCGGCCAAATGAAAAATATTGTCGAAAAATTTGCAGAATGCGGCAATGAGAAAATTATACTGTGCGAGCGCGGCAGTAATTTTGGCTACGATAATTTAGTGGTAGATATGTTGGGTTTCAGAGTGATGCGTGAGGCCAGCGGTGGCGCGCCCATTATTTTTGACGTAACCCACGCCTTGCAATGCCGTGACCCTATGGGCGCAGCATCTGGCGGTCGCCGTAATCAGGTTGTTGAGTTGGGTCGCGCCGGTATGGCGCTCGGTATTGCCGGCTTATTTCTAGAGGCCCACCCAGATCCGGATCGCGCAAAATGCGACGGCCCGAGTGCTTTGCCATTATCAGCCTTGGCAGCCTTTTTAGAACATATGAAAGCAGTGGACGAGACAGTAAAGTCTTTGCCGGCGCTAGATATTAAATAATTTTATTTTTGATTTAAGACGGAGAAAACTCACATGGCAGAGATTGTCGATATTAAGGCCTTTGAAGTATTGGATTCACGGGGCAATCCCACGGTTGAGGCAGATGTGGTTTTAGCATCTGGCGCTGTAGGTAGTGCTTGTGCTCCTTCTGGCGCGTCGACAGGATCGCGTGAAGCTTTAGAGTTACGTGATGGCGATAAGTCGCGCTATTTGGGTAAGGGCGTATTAAAAGCAGTTGCTAATATCAATACCACTATTCGTGATCTATTGATGGGTATGGATGCTGAAGATCAGCGCGCTATTGATAATGCTATGATTGAAGCTGACGGCACTGAGAGTAAATCGGTGCTGGGTGCAAATGCTATTTTGGCTGTGTCATTGGCAGCGGCGAAAGCGGTGGCGATTGAGAAGGGCATTCCTCTTTATCAGCGCATTGCCCAAATAAACGGCACTGAAGGTCAGTACACTATGCCGGTACCGATGATGAATATAATCAACGGTGGCGAACACGCTGATAACAATGTCGATATTCAAGAATTCATGATTCAGCCTGTGGGCGCGGAAACCTTTGCAGAAGCATTGCGCCAAGGTGCTGAGATATTCCATTCATTGAAGAAAGTATTGGTTGCTCGCGGTTTGAATACCGCCGTTGGTGACGAAGGTGGCTTTGCGCCAAATCTGCCTTCAAACGAGGCGGCACTTGAAGCCATTGCCGAAGCTGTTGCCAATGCCGGTTACGAATTAGGTAAAGATATCACCTTAGCTCTAGATTGCGCTTCGTCAGAGTTTTACAAGGATGGTAAGTATTCATTGAGTGGTGAAGGCAAGGAATTTGACGCCGAAGGGTTTGCCGAGTATTTAGATGAGTTAAGTCAGAAATACCCGATCATCTCTATTGAAGACGGTATGGACGAAAGTGATTGGGACGGCTGGGCAGCATTAACTCGCCGTGTTGGCGATCGCGTGCAGTTGGTGGGTGACGATTTGTTTGTTACCAATACTAAAATCTTAAAACGTGGTATTGATAACAACATTGCCAACTCAATTCTGATTAAATTCAATCAGATTGGCTCGTTGACCGAAACATTAGACGCCATAAAAATGGCGAAAGATGCCGGTTATACAGCGGTTATCTCGCATCGCTCAGGTGAAACCGAAGATACAACAATTGCAGACTTGGCGGTGGCGACATCAGCAGGTCAGATTAAAACGGGCTCTTTATGTCGCTCAGATCGTGTTGCGAAGTACAATCGTCTGCTACGTATTGAAGCTGAACTTGGCGCGGCCTATCGCGGTCGGGATGAATTCCGAGCGTAATAAAAGAGGCGGCTATGGCCGCCTTCTTTGTTTTTGGGTGTATTTTAAAATGGGCTTTCTAGGATTTAATTCTGGAATAATAATGAACAATAAGACCATCTTACAGGGCGAGCTATGACTCGCCGCCGCCTGCTTTTTATATTGCTCGCGATATTGCTGATGTTGCAGCTGCGGTTGTGGACCGGCACCGGTAGCTGGGAGCAAATTGCCAGTTTGCGCCGGGATATCGCCGTTCAGAAAGTCACGAATAATGATCTACAAAAACGGAATGAGCGCCTGTATGGCGAAGTTCGCAGTTTAAAGCACGATTTAGACAGTATTGAAGAGCGTGCCCGTAATGATATGGGTCTCATTAAATCCGGTGAAACCTTTTATTTAATCGTTGATGAATAGTAATACTACACAGCAGAATAATAGCTTGATTCAAAACAGGCAGAATGATTTTGGTAAATAATGTGCGGCTATGGGCCGTTATTCCCGCTGCGGGAACGGGGTCGCGTTTTGGCGCTGCCACCGCAAAGCAATATCTTTCCCTTGGTGACAAATCCGTTATCGAACACAGTATGAGCAAGCTCTTGGGCCGAGAAGATATCGCCGCCCTTGTCGTTGCATTACACCCTGAAGATAGCCATTTTTCTTCGTTGCCTATTGCGAATGACCCACGGGTTCGCCCAGTCGTTGGCGGGGCTGAACGCTCAGACTCCGTTGAACTGGCATTGAATGCTTTAGCAGGGGAGGCAGCTGACACAGATTGGGTGCTGGTACACGATGCTGCGCGCCCCTGCGTGTCACAGCAAGATATTCACACTTTACTAGAGCGTGGCTGCGCTCATGCGGTAGGAGCAATATTGGCCTCTCGGGTGGTTGATACGGTAAAGCGTAGCAATGCTGAAGGCGAGATTGCAGAAACTGTAGACCGCAACAATATGTGGCGGGCCTTAACGCCGCAGCTATTCCGCTATGGGCAGTTGCGTGATGCCTTGGCGTATTGCCGAGAAAAGCATTTAAGCGTTACAGATGAAGCCTCAGCGCTGGAGCATTGTGGTCAGCGGCCATTGTTGGTGGCGGCTAGTCATCGCAATATTAAAATCACCTACCCTGATGATCTCGCGATTGCGGCGGTATTTCTGGAGGGAGAGCAACAGTGAGCGCCATTAGGATCGGTCATGGCTACGATGTTCATCGTCTTATAGAAGGCGAGGCAATTACGTTGTGCGGTGTAAAAATACCTTGCCAGTGGGGTTTGCTCGCACACTCGGACGGCGACGTTGCCCTGCATGCACTTTGTGATGCCATGCTTGGCGCTTTGGCCTTGGGTGATATTGGTAAGCATTTTCCAGACAACGATCCGCAATATGCTGGTGCTGACAGCCTAAAATTATTACAGCAGGTCTATGCCTTGGTGCTTGATCAAGGGTATCGACTTGGCAACGCCGATTTAACTATTGCGGCGCAGCAGCCGAAATTAGCCCCCTATATTGTTGCCATGCGTGAGACCATTGCCGCTGCTTTAGCTGTGTCGAGTAGCAGTGTCAGCGTGAAAGCGACGACGACGGAGAAGCTCGGCTTTGTGGGGCGAAGTGAAGGTATCGCCGTGGACGCAGTGGTATTGCTGGAGCGAATAAATGCTGCCTGATTGGCCGAGAGCATTGGGCCAACCTATGGTATCTGGATTATTAAAAGCCGAGCCTAAGGACTTTGTTGTTGAAGAAGTGTTTGACGTTGAATTCAGCAATGACGGCGAGTTTGATTGGCTGTGGATAGAGAAGTGCGGTGACAATACTGAGTATCTGGCAAAGCAATTGGCGCGCCTGGCGGGTGTGCAGCCGCGTGCGGTGACCTATTCGGGACAGAAAGACCGGCATGCGGTAACACGGCAGTGGTTTTGTGTTCACTTACCCGGCAAACATAAGCCGGAGTGGCGCGTTCCTGAAAATGAGACATGGCAGATTTTGCGCCAAGGTCGCCATCGTCAAAAACTGCGTTTGGGCAGTCATCGCTATAATCGTTTTATTCTCCGGCTAAGTGAGTTGAAGGGGGATATTGATGATCTGGAATCGCGGCTGGCATTTGTGAGGCAGGGTTTTCCTAATTATTTTGGCGAACAGCGCTTCGGTCATGGCGGCGGGAATATTGCCGCATGCAGACAGTGGTTTGCCGGTGAGTTAAGTCCTGGGCGTTTTGATCGCGGTATGTATTTATCTGCAGCCCGATCCTTGATTTTTAATACGGTACTGGCTCAGCGCGTTGACGATGCGAGCTGGAATCAGGGCTTAGATGGCGACGTGTTTTCATTGCGTGATAGCGCTAGTGTGTTCTTGGCAGATATCGATGCAGACATTATTGCACGCCTAGCTGTGGCTGATATTCACCCCACGGGTCCGCTGTATGGTAAGGCAGCTAAGCTAGGGGTGGATGGCGTCGTGGCAGATCTTGAAGAGCGTATTTATGCCGAGTTTTCTGATTTATGCGCAGGGCTGATGAAGAATAATTTGGCAATGGAGCGACGTGCATTGCGTGTCGTGCCTAAAGATTTGCAGTGGAAGTATGCGGAAGATGACTCGCTATCACTGGCATTTTCACTGCCTAGGGGCTGTTTCGCCACGGCGCTTGTGCGAGAATTGATCAATTACTAAGGGCTTGATCAGCCTTGATGTTTACTGAGACGACACGGTGACAATTTTAAATTTGCAAGGCATAGGGATGACGTCCCAGCGAACGAGAGATCGTTTGATTGAGCGTTTAACTGAACAGGGAATCACCGATAAAGCGGTGCTCAATGTTATTAGGGGCACGCCGCGCCATATTTTTCTCGATGAAGCGCTTTCACACCGCGCCTATGAGGATAGTTCGCTGCCGATTGGTTTTCAGCAAACCCTGTCTCAGCCCTATATTGTTGCCCGCATGACCGAGCTGCTATTAGCAAATGGGCCTAGAACCCGAGTATTAGAAGTAGGTACCGGTTCTGGCTATCAAACTGCTATTTTGGCGCAGATGGTTGAACGGGTGTTTAGCGTTGAGCGAATTCGGCCGTTACAAGAAAAAGCGCGTCAGCGTCTTCGTCAGCTTGGCTTGCACAATGTGCATTTGCGTCACGCCGACGGTGGTATGGGTTGGAGTGACCGTGGCCCCTTTGATGCGATTTTATCTGCGGCGGCGCCAGAAGTTGTTCCCGCGGAATTGTTAGAGCAGTTAGCAGTTGGCGGGCGCCTTGTTATTCCTGTCGGCCCAGTCGGTAAACAGCAGTCTTTGTATGTGTATGACAAAACGGAAGACGGGATTCAAGAGCAGCTGATTGAGCCGGTTTTATTTGTGCCGATGGTTGCCGGAGTCGTTGTCGCCTAATACTGCGTTATTCACTGCGCTTCAGAGATTATAGGAATATTGATGAAGGGATTTTCTCCTGGGGTATTTTTACGTGGTATGGCTATGGGGGCGGCAGATGTTGTTCCTGGCGTGTCCGGAGGCACCGTCGCATTTATTACCGGCATTTATGACGAGTTAATAGAAAGTCTAAAAGCCGTTAATATACAAGCCTTACAAACGCTCTTTAAATCTGGGCCTGCTGCTTTTTGGCAATATATTAACGGCTGGTTTTTACTGAGTTTAATGCTTGGTGTAGTGGCGAGTATTTTGTCCCTTGCCCGTTTGATTTCTTTCGGCTTACAAGAATATCCGCTACCACTGGCGGCCTTGTTTTTCGGTTTAATTTTGGCGTCTGCCTTGATTGTTTTTCAGCAAATTCCAGAAAGCAGACGGCAGTTAGTTTGGCTGATATGCGGTGCGGTATTTGCTGTTGCGATAGGGGAATTGCGTCCCGCAGAACTTAACGCGACACCACTTACCCTATTTTTGTCGGGAGCCTTAGCGATATGCGCCATGATACTGCCGGGAATCTCAGGTAGTTTTATATTGCTATTACTGGGGATGTATAAGCCCGTGATTGACGCGGTGAAACATTTTGAGCTTGTGTCACTCTTATGCTTTGTAGCCGGTTGCGGCCTAGGCTTGATGCTATTTGTTAGAGTACTGTCTTGGCTTATGCATCATCATCGGCCACCTTTGTTGGCGGTGTTGACTGGTATTTTGCTGGGTTCATTGACCATAATTTGGCCGTGGAAGTTTGATGCAGAAGGACTTTTATTGTCGGAGTCCTTGGCGCCTGGCTGGCAAAATGTGTCACCTTGGGAGTATGCGCAGCACGCAGATCCGCAGCTACTAGTGTCGTCAATCGTTGCTGTATTGGGTGTGGTGTTAGTATTGTCGCTTGAGAGAATTGCTAAACCATAATTGAGTGCCTGAGGAGTTGGCGACAGAATTAAGCTAAAGAATCGCTGTTTTTTTAAGAATATTTTTAGCTATGGCTAGCTTTTGAAAGTACATATAGTAATTAAAATAGCTTTGTATCATGGCGTTTTTTTGCAGTTTTTGTATCGTATATGTAGATTAGATTTTAACTTCTTTAGCTAAAAAGGTTTGTTTCTGTGCTTATCGGAATGCTGACATGAAGACGATGCTGATACGTTTGATCAGCATTTTTGTCTTTGCCGTTAGCTTTCAAGCTTGTACGACGGGCGGAAGTTCTGCGCCTGTTTCTGATCGTTATAATCCATCGGAAAGTCCGCCTTCACATTATATCGTTAGCGCCGGCGATACGCTTTTTTCAATTGCATGGCGTTATGGATTCAATGTTAAAGGGTTAGCGACTGCTAACGGCTTGGCGGCACCGTATACGATTTACCCTGGGCAGGCATTGGTGTTGCAAGAGAGCAGTCGGACTATTGCATCTGTGTCTAAACCCGCAGTGACCAAGAAAAGTTCTTCGCGAGACTCATCGCCCCGTACCAGCAGTAAGCCGATTAAGGCGCCTGCACCTAAGCCTGTTTCAAAGCCTACTCCGCAGTTTGTCGATTCTGGCGGCGCTTGGCGTTGGCCCGTAGAAGGGCCTTTGGTGCGACGTTTTGTTGCCACCGGCCAAGCGCATAAAGGTATTGATATTAAAGGCAAAATGGGCCAGCCTGTACATGCGGCTAAGGCCGGTGTGGTAGTGTATTCGGGAAGTGGCTTGGTAGGTTATGGCAATCTATTAATCCTTAAACATTCTGATCGCTATTTAAGCGCCTACGGGCATAACAAACGATTACTAGTAAAGGAGGGAGATAGCGTAAAGGCGGGTGCAGTTATCGCCGAGTTAGGTGACAGCGGTACCGATTCGCCAAAGTTACACTTTGAAGTTCGTATAGACGGAAAACCGGTTGATCCTTTAGGGCTGCTTCCTAGGCGCTGAACGCCGTTACGATCAGGAAATAATTGCCTTAAGTATCATCCAAGTCGAGCAATAAAACGAAAATAAGGATTCGACGATGCGGGTATATGAAGAAAGTAATAATTATCGTTCAACTTTAGTTCAAGTGAATGCAGATGAGGATCATGAAAGTGATGAGCTTAATACAGACGCTCCTCGTAAATTAAGCAAACCAAACAAAGCCACGGGCGCTCGACGGCAGAGCACCGACCTTGATGCGACCCAAATGTACTTAAGCGAAATTGGTTTTTCGCCATTATTAAGTGCTGAGGAAGAGGTTCATTTTGCTCGCCTAGCTCGAAAGGGTGACGAAGCGGGTCGGAAGCGCATGATTGAAAGTAATCTGCGTTTGGTCGTAAAAATTTCTCGACGTTATTTAAATCGAGGCTTGAGTCTTCTCGATTTAGTTGAAGAGGGCAATCTTGGCCTCATTCGCGCGGTAGAGAAATTTGATCCTGAGCGCGGTTTTCGCTTTTCTACCTATGCCACATGGTGGATTAGGCAGACCATCGAACGGGCAATTATGAATCAAACCCGCACCATTCGGCTGCCCATTCATGTAGTGAAAGAATTAAATAGCTATTTACGTGCAGAGCGTGAATTAACGCAAAAACTAGATCATATGCCGTCACCAGAAGAGATGGCGCTTGCGCTAGACCGGCCAGTCTCAGAAGCGAAGCGATTATGCGGGCTTAAAGACAGGGTGGGTTCGATAGACGTACCGCTTGCTCAAGATTCTGACCAGAATTTACTTGATACTATTGCTGACACCCAAGCCTTGAATCCTAGCGATATCCTGCAGGGCGAAGATTTGTCTAGCAGCATTGATGAGTGGCTCGACGAGCTGAGTGTTAAGCAGCGGGAAGTAGTCGTGCGTCGCTTTGGCTTGCGCGGCCATGAGTCGGCAACATTAGAGGAAGTTGGTCGAGAAATCGGCTTGACCCGAGAGCGAGTCCGGCAAATTCAGGTTGAGGCATTAAAGAGTATGCGCAGCTTATTTGAAGCCAATGGGCTCAGTGCTGAGTCTCTATTTGCCGAAGACTTTAGTTAAGACGGCAGTATGTATAGTCGTAAAAAAGCCCGCAGCAGCGGGCTTTTTTACGACTAGTACTTCATTTTAAGAAGCTTAGCGCTCTAAATACTGCAGTTTGTTAGGTTTGCCAGCCCACTCTTCAGCGTCAGCAGGCGCTTCTTTCATCTCAGTGATATTGGGCCATACTTCTGCGAGTTCTGCATTTAACTCGAGGAATACTTGCTGATCATCTGGCAGCTCGTCCTCTGAGAATATGGCATTTACTGGGCATTCTGGCTCGCACAGGGCGCAGTCAATACACTCATCAGGATGGATAACAAGGAAGTTTGGGCCTTCGTAAAAACAGTCTACCGGACAAACCTCAACACAATCTGTATGTTTGCACTTGATGCAATCTTCGCCTACAACAAAAGTCATTTCTGGTCAGCCCCTTTTAATCCTGACTTGGGTGGTAATTCTTTGAGGGGCGTATTGTAACACCAGTGAAAAAAATCGGTATAGCCTTAGTCTTAACAATTATTTAGTTGGGCGGGTCTGCTTTGGGTGGGCGGCCTGCTTTTGCGTATTGTGCCGCGCAGCACGGCCCTTGGTTCGACACCTCTGTCCGTACTTCTACGAATACACTTAGCTGGTGCGTAAAGTTCTACTAGCTAGGGCTTATTTAAACTAGATATTCCTCTTCACCCATCCCGTGTCGCCAGTAGCGGGGAAAATAAAAGGGCTTCCGGCATGGCTACTATTCTCGCAGTTGATGATTCGCCTTCTATTCGCCAGCTTGTTGCGATGACCTTAGAGGGCGGTGGTCATACGGTGAAGTTGGCGGAAAATGGTATAGGGGCGCTAGATATTGCAAAAGAGTGCGCCGCTGACTTGGTAATTACGGATGTTCATATGCCCAATATGGATGGTATTACGTTGACGAGTGAGTTGCGCGGCATACCGGAATATCGCTACAAGCCGATTTTGATATTAACGACCGAGTCGTCTCCGGAGTTTAAGGCGAGGGGAAAGGCCGCCGGTGCGACGGGGTGGATAGTAAAGCCGTTCGACCCCAGTGCTTTGCTGTCGCTACTAGATAAAGTTTTGTGAGTTGAGGAGCGGATATGTCTGACGATATGGATATGAGTGAAATTCATGACATCTTCTACGAGGAGAGTTATGAAGGGCTCGATGTCATGGAGTCTGGGCTGTTGGGGCTTGGCATCGGCCAGCCAGATTTAGAGATCGTTAATAATATCTTCCGAGCAGCTCACTCCATTAAGGGCGGCGCAGCTACCTTCGGTTTTTTGCCGATATCCAAATTCACACATGGCGTCGAAACCTTGTTAGATCAGGTGCGGGCTCAGGAACGCATTGTAAGCGAAGATGTTATCGAAGTTTTGCTTGAGTCTGTAGATTGTATTCGGCGCATGCTGGATATGTTCAAAGCTGGCAATGTGCCGGATGAAGCGAGTTCAATTGAGCTTAAACAGCGTATAGATACTATTCTAGCGCTGCCTTCAGGTGGGGCGATGAAGGCAGCAAGTAACGGCGAAGTAAGTGAGCCTGCCGAGCTAAAACAATGGACAATTCAATTTTCGCCCTCTGTTGATATCTTAAAAACTGGGAATGAGCCGCTTCGCATCTTTAACGAGTTGCGGGCCTTGGGTGAGTTGAAAATAGTATCCGATATATCCAAATTACCAGACATTCGCACTGTGGAGGCGGATAGTTGCTATACACAGTGGATTCTAATTTTAGATACAGATGCCGAGCGTAAACGCATTGAAGAAGTGTTTGATTGGGTGAGTGATCAAGCCGACATAATTATTGAGTGCAAAGAGTCTGATATCACCAATTCCCAAGCTCAAACAACGCCGATTGCAGCCGCCTTGGAATTACCTAGCAGTGAAGCGGAGTCCGCCGTTGCCGTTGGTGCCTCATCTAGTAATGGAAAAAATTCGTCATCTACCAAGGAATCTGGCTCTATTCGGGTGAGCATCGATAAAATTGATGCGCTACTTAACCTCGTCGGTGAGTTGGTTATTACTCAGTCAATGTTGGCACGTCATGCCGACGGAGCAGTTGCGGGCAGCGAGGCGCAGGGCTTAAAAGATGGGCTTTTGGTTCTTGAGCGTCATACCAGAGAGCTGCAAGAGAGCGCCATGCAAATTCGCATGCTGCCGATAGGCGCCAGTTTTAGCCGCTTTAAGCGTTTGGTGCGTGACCTGTCCCAGAAAACAGGCAAAAAAGTCGAATTAAAATTGTCAGGTGAAAATACCGAGCTTGATAAAACCGTATTAGAAAAAATGAGCGATCCACTTGTTCACCTTGTGAGAAACTCATTGGATCACGGTATTGAAAAGCCGGAAGATCGCCTAGCCGCAGGAAAGCCCGAGACCGGCACCCTGCATCTAAGCGCCTATCACGAAGGCGGTAATATCGTTATCCAGGTCGACGACGATGGTGCTGGCTTAAATCGGCAGCGGATATTGGCAAAGGCGATCGAGAAAGGGATCGTCAGTCCCTCTGAGCAGCTCTCCGACGATCAAATTAACAACTTAATCTTCCAGGCAGGATTCTCCACCGCAGAAGCTGTAAGCGATCTTTCCGGTCGCGGCGTTGGGATGGATGTTGTGCGGCGTAATATTAATGATCTGGGTGGTCGCATAGAAGTGAGCTCCCGCGAAGGCAAGGGCTCACGTTTCAAAATTCGGCTGCCACTTACCTTGGCGATATTAGACGGCCAATTGGTGAAGCTGGGCAGTGACGTTTATATATTCTCACTCTTATCGATTGTCGAAACGGTGCTTGTGTCGCCGGGTGAGGTTCGAAAAGTAGTTGGCAATGGCAATGTGTATCGCTTGCGGGACGACTATATTCCGGTCGTGCGTCTGCGTGATGCGTTTAAATTGCGCTGCAAGGATTCGATCAAAACCTATCTAGAGCGCGATGGCGAGTTGCTTGTGGTGGTTGAAAGCGACGGTCAGCGGATTGGCTTATTTGTCGATGAATTACTCGATCAGCAGCAAGTTGTGATTAAAAGCCTTGAGGAAAACTATAAGCCGGTGGCTGGCCTTGCTGGGGCGACGATTTTGGGTGACGGCAATGTCGCAATGATAATCGATGTGCCGAGTTTGATAAAAACATTAGATATCGCAGCAATCACCTCAAAAATTGAAGATTTCGCTGCCTAATATAAAGAGGAGAATACTATGTCTCACGCGGACATTATGGCTGGAAGCAATGCAGAGTCTGACAGCAAACAATATCTGACTTTTTATCTTAACGGTGAGGAGTATGGTGTAGAGATTCTGCGTGTTCAGGGTATACAGGGTTGGGATACCGTTACTCCCATTCCTCACTCTCCGGAATATATTCTCGGTGTGATGAATTTACGCGGTGCAATTGTTCCCATAATTGACTTGCGCAAGCGCTTTAATATGCCAGATATGGATATTGGTAAGACGACTGTGATCATCGTTGTTAAAACCCACAATGACGGCGAATCGCGCACCATTGGTATGGTGACCGATGCCGTATCCGAAGTGTATAGCATTGATGAAAACGCGCTTCAGCCGCTGCCAGATTTTGGCGGTTCGGTAAGTAGCGAGTTTGTGAAGGGCCTGTCTACGATTGAAGACAAAATGCTCATTTTGCTCGACATAGATAGGCTTCTCGATATTCGTGACAAGCTTGCTCCCAACTCCCAATCAAGCGCAGCGTGAGATCTTATGAGTGACGAATTTATTTTCTTGCTAAATGATCCCGAACCGGAACAAGCTCGTGACAATGGTGGAGGTAAAGAGGAATTTGCGATACTTCTTGATCCCCCCAAATCATCTGAGAAAGATGATGGCTTTATTATCTTACTGGGTGATAACGATGCGCCTGAGAAGAGAGGATGTAAAGCCAATCATAAGCTGAGTTTAGGCGAGACAGCAGGAATAGACTCAGCTGCAGATTTACACAAAAAATTAGTGGCGGCCTTAGATGGCGGGGAAGAGATAGGTATTGATGCCAGTTTAGTTTGCGTGATTGACACCCCAGCTTTGCAATTATTGATTTCGGCCCAGGAAGCTGCGGCGATTGCGGAACAAAAATTTTTGATTCATAAGCCTAGCAATGCCTTTAAAGAGGCGGCAAGAAACCTAGATTATGAACGAATACTGCGAAGCTCATATAGTGTATGACTTGGGCGTAAGAATGATCCTATTTAGGCTGTGTTGATAAATGAATTTTACTGCAAGAGGAGCACTATGTCGGGTTTAGTATACTTGACCTTGTGAGGTGAAAAATGTCGGAAAGTCGTGACCAACTTTTGATAGCTACTTCTTCAGTGCATTTGGCGCGCCTGCAGTTGGCAGATGCACTATCTGAGTCTGTAGCCGACGCAGACGCTATTATGTGCTCTTTTACTAGTTTACAAAAAGCACTGCAAATGAACGGGAATGCGAAAACGCAGCAGTTGCTCAATGATTTGATAAGAGACTTTCAGTACTTGGATCGCTTGAACCAGCGAGTAGAGCACGTTGTTGATTTTTTAGCAGATATAGAGCGCAGAACAAGTACGACAATAAGTAGTGAAGCAGAAGAGCAGCGTGCACTGCCCAATATGGAGTGCAGCACCGAACGCGAGCGCACGCTTAATCAACGCTTTCGTTCAGCCAATAATGTCACTTTATTCTAATGTTATGTGAATCTATTAGGATGTTGTCCTTTGACGGCCATTGATGAAATTCATAAGCATTGGGACCCTGTTATTGGGGCTTACACAGCACGAGTACTGCCTGGCCAATATTATGTTAGCGCAGGTGGCGACGAGTGTATCGGCACCGTTTTAGGATCATGCGTCGCGGCATGTGTGCGGGATTCCCGATTAAATATAGGCGGTTTAAATCATTTTATGCTCCCAGGTGACGAAGGGGGGGGTAGCGGCTTATCCCTTAACCGATTTGGTGCGTTTGCGATGGAGAACCTTATCAACGATATTTTAAAGTTGGGGGGCAGTAAGACGCGCTTGGAAATTAAATTATTTGGTGGTGGCAAAATCATGCGTGGTCTTAGTGACATCGGTCAAAAAAATATCGATTTCGTTAAGTCTTTCCTTAGCCTAGAAGGGTATCACATCGCGGCTGAAGACTTGGGTGGTGAATTTTCGAGAAAGATTCTTTATTTTCCCGCAACGGGAAAGGTAAAGGTAAAGCGACTTCGTTCAGTTCACGCGGCAACCGTTGCCCAGCAAGAGGCTAGTTACGAGAGCAAGATGCGTAATAATGTTGCTGGCAGTATTGAACTATTTGATTAGCGACGATTATTGATTTCAGGCTATAAGCTACTAGGGATGAATTTTAGTCATTAAACAAACTACTTAAAGATTGTATATCGCTTCGCGCAGCAGTGATTACTTTTTGAATTATTTCAGTGTCTAGCCTCAACTCGTCATAGACTTTGCTATTTATTGCAGGTGCATCCTCAATGTCATCGGAATCCAGTTCAATCAGCACGGATAGTGAATTGGCGACATGAATGATTTTTGTCAGCATGTGAGTGCCGACCTCGCTAGAGGGTGTGTGATGATGCAGAATACAGTCAATTAAACTATCAGGTAAGCTCCAATCTTTAGCCAAAGCGCCACCTACGTCCGCGTGTGAAAAGCCCAGTAGCCTCGTTTCAATTTCAAATAACTCTTCATGATTGGTGGGCAGCAGTGAAGTTTGCAGGCAAGCAGTAGATTCTTCTGGCAGTTGGCTAAACAGTATGAGTTCGCCAATATCATGTAATAGGCCGCCGGTAAATGCGGTATCAGGAGCCGAAATAGACAGGGTCTTGGCTAAGGTCTTAGCTAGTACTGCACAGCTAATACTGTGCTGCCAAAAATCAGCGATATTCCACAAATCATTATGAAGTTGATTGAAGCTGCGAGCAGCGTCAACGGCCGTGACGATTTCACCTACCTGCTTTTGTCCTAATTTAGAGACAGCCTTTGTAATTGAACTGATTTCAATGCCGGTATTAAGTGCAGCGCTATTGCTGGTTCTGATTACAGCTAAGGCAAGGGCTGGATCTAATTCTATTAATCGTACGATATCAGCCATCGTGGAGTCGTCGTCATTGATTACCCGCTGTATTTCAAGTGCAGCTTTGGGATAACTGATGAGGGTACTTGTTTTAGCAATAATGACATTAATGTCGTTTTGGCTCACGGCTATACCTCGACCCAATATAGATGTGATGGTTAGAGCTATGGGTAGCTTAATGATATTAACGGAAGTAGTTCGACGATTCCTATAGGTAAGATCACTAACTACGACTTTAAGTGGTGCTGTGCTGTAATTATCTGGTAGTGACTTTTTTATTCTTTATATGGCTTATCTTGTAGGGCAAAACTATGAAAATAATGGTTGTAGACGACAGCACTGCAATGCGAAATATGGTGATTCGTACTATTCGTCAGGCAGGCTTTGATACTGGTGACGTTGTGCAGGCAGAGAATGGTCTAGTAGCCCTAGATAAAATCCGCAAAGACATGCCAGATCTTATACTTGCAGATTGGAATATGCCAGAAATGACGGGTATCGAATTACTGCAAGCCATGAATGATGAAGGCTTAAAAACAAAATTTGGATTTATAACTACAGAGGCTACCGCCGTAATGCGAGAGCAGGCGACGGCTGGTGGTGCTCGATTTCTAATATCTAAGCCCTTTTCCGTTGAAAGCTTTGAAAAAATCCTTGGCGCCGTCATGTAGCCATAGTTGTCTCGCCTGATTTGGAGTTTGTGTGATGAAATACCTTAAGCCATCGGCCGATCATGTTTCTGAAATGTTAGGAATGTTGTATGACGGTGATGTCGATCCCATTGAAGTGAAGGATGTTGGTGATGCCGCGTATGTAGCGACATTCGTTAACCCTGAAGGAGAGGTCGTAGCGGCCTGCCTTAGCGATGCTGGTATGACCATCTTCTCCGGTGCAGCGCTAAGTATGCTGCCACCAGGCGGTGCCAAAGATATGGTGTCAGATAAGGAATTTACGAAAAGTGTATTAGACAATTTTTATGAAGTCATGAATATCTGTAGCCGTTTACTTATGTCGAATAGCACCCCTCATCTTAAGTTGGCTGAGCTTATACCTATGTCTACTGCTGCTCAAAGTTTGGGATCTCTGAGTAATGCAGTATCGATATGCTATGAATTGGGTATTCCAAAGTATGGAAAAGGTCGAGTCCAGTTTTTGGTTAGCTAAATGTTTAATCATATTTTTGTCTTATGTAACGGTATTAGTCTATGAATATGATTAGCAGCAATCCGAACGAAGATTTTCAGTATAGCTATTCTGACAAAGAATTTTCTCGGATTATTGAGCTGGTTAATCAATGGACTGGTATTCATCTAAGTCGTGAGAAGAAGCCACTTACATATAGTCGTTATTCGAAAATAATAAGACGGCGGCAACTTCACGGATTTGCTGATTATATCGCCTTAGTAGAGGAAGGTGATGATGAGGTCACCCGTGAGTTTATTAATTCGATTACGACTAACTTTACTAGTTTCTATCGTGAAGATCATCATTTTACATTCCTTCAAAACTATCTATTGTCGTCAACGACTAAGCGGCCTGTGAAAATTTGGTCGGCAGGTTGCTCCACCGGAGAAGAGCCGTATACGATTGCGATGACTATTAAAGAAGCTCAAAGGCGTGATCGTAGCGTAGATGCATGCTTGCTAGCGACTGACTTAGATCGCGACGTGCTCGCTAGGGCTGAGGCGGGAGTGTACACCGCTGATCGAATAGAAGGTTTAACGAAGGAGCGCAAGACAAGTTTTTTTCTAAAAGGTTGTGGGAATAAGCTGGGCATGGTCCGAGTAAAGCCCGAGGTCAGAAACCTAATTGATTTTGCCCAGTTGAATCTTATGGATAACTGGAGCTTGCCACACAATATGGACATTATTTTTTGTCGTAATGTCATGATTTATTTTAATAAAGCGACACAAAAGATGCTCATTGATAAATTTGCGAAGGTGCAAAGTGTTGGCTCTAAGTTGGTAATAGGGCATTCAGAAAATATTGGCATTGAAAATTCTCAGTACAAACTTATTGGTAAGACGATATATGAACGTGTCTGAGTTCGTAATTTATATAGTGAAGGGGGCGTGATGACACAGGCAGCTAGACGAAAATCTCCGATCAGCAATGCAGCAGCGGAGCTAGCAGGTTTACGTTCTGCATTTGATAAATTCCTAACACCAATTGCTTTGTTGGATTCAGAGTTTCGCGTAATTTATGCGAATGCTAAAGCGGCTGATTTAGGTGCCGAGTTAGGAGGTGTGCTTGACGGTGGAAGTACAGAGCGAATTATCTCGGATAAGTTAAAAATGGCAGCGACAGCAAGATCTGATCATAGCCGGCTATCTGAAGAAGATGTATTTCCAAGTACTCGTTATCTTACTAAAGATGGTAGGTATTACGTAGTAACACTGTCTTCATACTCTGCTGCGAATTCTCATTCCGGTTATATTGCTGAGTGGGTTGACGAGACAGAGAAAGTTTACGCCGAATTGGAGCTTGGCCATTTACAAGGTGTTTTGGAAAAGGCAAGCACAGCAATTTTATTGCTAGATCTTGATCTGAATGTCACTTATGCCAATCCAGCGATTGAAAAATTATTTGCTGATAAAGAAACGGAGATGCGGTCTTGCTACCCAAGCTTCAACGTCGATCAATTAAATCAAGGGCAATGCATAATTTTGAATGCCTTAAGCGATAAGCAGCGAGCTTTGATATCAAATGTTGATAATTTACCTCTTTCAACAGATTTAGTTGTAGGTGAGCTAGTATTTAGTCTTAATGTGACAGCGCAATTAGACTCACGCGGTCATCACTCGGGCTATACCTTTGAATGGTGCGATACAACTGCACAGCGTCTTGAGCAGATAGAAGTTGCAAGAATGAAGGCTGGTGTCGATGGGGCAGAGGCAAATTTGATGATGTGTGATTCTGATTTGCGAATCACCTACGCAAACCCCGCTGTTGTTGCAATGTTTAAATATCGAGAGGATATCTTACGTCGTCACTTTCCCGCATTTGATGTTAATAAGCTAGTTGGTCAGTCTATTGATCAATTCCACAAAAATCCCAGTCATCAGCGCCATATTTTATCTAATATTGCTGCATTGCCGGCGAAGGCCGAAATCAAACTCGGTGATTTAGAGTTTGAAGTAAATGCGACGGCGGTACTCGATGCAGATGGCTGCTATATGGGAAATATGGTGGAGTGGAAGGATATAACAGAGCAAAAAGATGCCGAGCGAAAAATTGCCGATATTATTTCTGCTGCGGTTGATGGTCGTTTAGATCAGCGGCTTAATAGCGATAAATACGAAGGATTTATGAAACGGCTTAGCCAGGCCGTAAATGGCTTGATGGATACCATTGTTGCTGAACAAAATTTTGCAGAAGAGCAGATTAAGCAGCTAATTAATAGTGCGATTGCTGGTGATTTGGCAAAACGCATAGACAATGCCACTAGCTCTGGTTTCCTTCACCGAGTCTCTGACGGCTTAAATTCTCTTATGGATGCGATCGCAAAACCAGTTGAAGAAAGCGTTCGCGTGATGTCGAGTTTGGCAGAGGGAGACTTGTCGGAGGTTATGAGTGGCGAGTATCAAGGGCAGTTTCAGGCAATGCAGCAGGCTGTAAATACCTCGATTAGCAATTTGCGTGGGATGGTTGATCAGATTCGAGATGCGGCGACAAGTATTCGTAACTCTTCGTCTGAGATTGCTCAGGGTAATCTTGATTTGTCGAATCGAACGGAAAATCAGGCGGCTTCCTTAGAGAAAACGTCGGCTAGTGTTGTTCAATTTACCGCGACGGTTAAGCAAAATGCCGATAACGCTGCTAAGGCAAATAATTTAGCAAGCAGCGCCCGCAGTGAGGCGGAATTGGGCGGTAAAGTCGTCGGCGAGGCGGTTAGTGCGATGCGTGAAATTAATGCCTCGTCTAAGCGTATAGCGGACATTATTGGTGTAATCGATGAAATTGCTTTCCAGACGAATTTGCTTGCATTAAATGCAGCGGTGGAAGCCGCCAGAGCCGGTGAGCAGGGGCGGGGTTTTGCGGTTGTTGCATCGGAGGTCAGGAATTTAGCGCAGCGCAGTGCCGAGGCGGCTAAAGAAATTAAGGTGCTGATTAAAGACAGTGTCAATAAAGTGTCCGAAGGTTCCAAGCTTATAGACGAATCCGGTACACGTTTAGATGGGATTATGTCTAGTGTAAATCGGGTGTCCGATATAATTGGCGAGATTGCGATGTCGAGTCAGGAGCAATCTTTGGATATTGAGCAAGTCAGTAAAGCAGTCCGTGATATGGACCGTGTGACGCAGGAAAATGCAGCCCTAGTTGAGCAGGCCGCGGCTGCAAGCCAATCGATGGATGATCAGTCTCAAGTATTAACACAGCGGATTACGTTTTTTAAAACAGAGAGCGATAAACATGCGCGCCATCGTGGCACTCAGTTACAAAGGCAAGCGCGGCCGGTAGTTTCTGGGCGTACTGCCGAAAGACCAGCGATGAGATCAGGTCGAGAAAATACGGCTGAAACCAGAGCGCCCTTAAGTCGGCCTACGTCTGCGAGAAGTTCAGCAATTTCGGTGTCTTCTAAAGGGCCTCGATCAGAAGGAGTGGCGGAAAGGCGTCCGCCACAGGCGCGGTCTCCCGCTTCTTCGCAGTTGGTAAAACCGGTATCGGCCACAAGAACAAGTTCAGAGCGACTAGAGCGCGCGCAGCCGCCTAAATCCACTAGCTTCCGTAATTCAGCAGCTGATTCTTCCAGGGTCGCGGCGACAAGTTCTAGTGCGGTGAAATTAGTTTCGGCGTCTGCTCATGAGGACGATGATTGGGTTGAATTCTAGATCTGTAGTGTCGGTAAATGAATATCACTTAGCTTGGTGTTTACAGGATGACGGTAGAGAATAATCCTATTCGCGTTGTTGTCGTAGACGACTCTGCGTTAATGAGAAGGGTGTTGTCAGACATTCTCAATAGTGACATGAATATTGAGGTGGTGGCGACGGCACGAGATCCATTTGACGCGCGTGAAAAAATAAAACTACATAACCCAGATGTAATTACACTTGATGTAGAAATGCCTCGCATGGATGGGCTGCAATTTTTAAAAAACTTAATGCGCTTGCGTCCGATGCCAGTTGTGATGGTGTCTTCCTTAACGACGCGGCACGCCGGTGTTACTTTAGAAGCAATGCAGATGGGGGCTTTTGACTTTGTCGCAAAACCAGAAATTGATATTGCAAGGGGGCTTGCTGAATCTGGTCAGGATATCATTGAAAAGGTTAAAGCAGCTTCCCAGGCAAACGTCACCCATTTAGCTACCTTGGCTCATGCGCGAATTCCGCTTGCGGCGCCTAAGATCAGCAGTTATAGAACAACGGATCAGCTTATTGCGATTGGTGCGTCTACCGGTGGGACAGAGGCAATACGTGTGGTGTTGCAGGGGATGCCAGCAGACTGTCCGGGTATTGTGATTGTTCAGCATATTCCAGGTATGTTCAGCAGCTCTTTTGCAGAGCGCTTAAATTCTCTGTGCTGCGTCACTGTAAAGGAGGCTGAGGATGGCGATAGAATTTTAAGCGGTCACGTTTATATCGCGCCGGGGGAAAAACATCTAAGCGTTGTACGCGATGGTGCTCAGTATCGTTGTCGGGTGTCTGATGAAGACCCTGTTAATCGACATCGTCCTTCAGTGGATGTGCTATTTCATTCTGTGGCGACGGCTGCGGGGAGCAATGCTACTGGTGTTATTTTAACTGGTATGGGTAAGGACGGAGCAATAGGCATGAAGGCAATGCATGATAAAGGTGCATACACTATTGCCCAGTCTGAGCAGTCTTCAGTAGTTTGGGGTATGCCCGGTTCCGCGGTGCGTTTAGAGGGCGTTGATCGCGTAGTGGAGCTTGTCGATATCGCAGAATTACTCGCAAGTAGTACTGCCCACGCCTGAATTTTTTAACTATGATGGCTTAACCATCTATTTTTATTCGTTGATCGGATTGCTGTCTTTAATCTCGCATAGCCTCTCGTCTGCCTGATTTAACAATACTTATCGCTTTTTCTAGCGCGGTGTCTATACCGCGCAGTGCGGATTGATATTCCTCTGGTGAGAGGTTGATGCGCATATCCATTGTGCTTTTAACATACTGCGGCCTAAGTTGATTTAGAGTTAGGCAGATTACATCTTGAAGATGCTCCTCGCTCATGGACTTTTCTAGCTGTCTTTTTGCTATTGCGTCTTCTAGTAATATTTCAGAAAAATTGGTGATTCTGTCAGATATAAGCACGGTGAGACCCTATAAAAATACCTTATTTTATAGAAGGTACGCCGCCTAGTGCGTGTATAAAATAAGGGCTTACCGAAGAGGCGTCATTTAAGCCTTACATTTTTTAAGAAGTGTATTGCTAAAAATGTAAATGAATGCAGCTTGGTATGGCCTTTAATATCTAATACTGCTTATGCGTATTTTCCACAGTTTCATATATTGCGCTGACATGCAGAATAGGAAGTCACTAATTCTGTCTATTGCGTCGTTAACGCAATGGCCTGTCCCCGTCCGAAAGGCGAGCAAGGAGTTTTAAATGGCGACCAGAGCTAAGAGCGCAACCTCAACTGCAAAGAGCCGAGCGGTAAGCGCGGCGCCAACGCGGACTAGAAGCGCCAACACCGTAGAGTGCGGCCAAATACTCAAAGCAATAGGCGAGTCGCAGGCAATTATAGAATTTAATTTAGACGGTACAATACTCTCTGCTAATCAAAACTTTTTAAATGTCATGAAATACGATGAGGCTGAACTAAAAGGCCAGCATCACCGCATTTTTGTGTCCGATGATTATGCGGACTCATCCAAGTATTCAGCATTTTGGGAATCATTAGCTCGCGGTGAGTCTAAGTCTGGCGAGTTTGAGCAGTTTGATAAAAATGGCAATGTGGTGTGGATTCAGGCTTCTTATAATCCGGTTTTTAACAAAGCGGGAAAGCCGATTAGAGTTATTAAAATAGCGAGCGATATTACCCATAATAAATTACTTAATGCCGATTTTGAGGGGCAAATTCGCGCTATAGATAAAAATCAGGCGGTGATCCATTTCAGTCCAGAGGGCAAAATTCTCCACGCCAACGATAATTTTGTTAAAGCGTTGGGCTATTCCCTAGAGGAAATTTGTGGCAATCATCATTCCATGTTTATGCCAACGGAAGAACGAAATTCAGAGGCATATAAGCAGTTTTGGCAGCAATTAGCAGAAGGCCAAGCCCACGTAGGCGAATTTAGACGAATTAAAAAAGACCGTTCAGATATCTGGATTCAAGCATCGTATACACCGATAAAAGATTTATCTGGCCGCGTCATTAAAGTGGTCAAGTATGCTAGCGATATAACCGAGCAGAAACTTGCTAACGCAGATTTTAAAGGCCAGATAGATGGGATTAGCGCAACGCAAGCGGTGATATCGTTTAAGCCCGATGGCACTATTTTACATGCCAATAATAATTTTCTTTCCGCCTTGGGTTATAAACTAGACGAAGTAAAAAATCAGCATCACCGTATGTTTGTCGATCCTAGCTACGGGCGCTCGGCCGAGTATGACGCCTTTTGGGATCGCTTAGCCCATGGCGAAGCGCAAATTGGCGAGTTTCGACGAATCCGCAAAGACGGCAAAGATATCTGGATTCAAGCCTCGTACACTCCTATTAAAGATATGAGTGGTAAGGTATTTAAGGTAGTTAAATACGCTACAGATGTGACGGAGCAGAAATTACGCAATGCAGATTTTGAGGGGCAGATTGCCGGCATTCGATCCTCGCAAGCCGTTATCCAGTTTGAAACCGATGGCACGATTATCGAGGCAAATGATAATTTCCTTAATGCTCTGCAATATCGCCGTGAAGAAATAGAGGGGCAGCATCACAGCAAATTTGTAGACCCACAATTCGCACAGTCGTCAGAGTATCGCGATTTTTGGGCAGCCCTTGCTCGAGGCGAAGCTCAGGTCGGTGAATTTAGGCGCATTAAACGTGATGGTTCAGATATTTGGATTCAAGCCTCGTATACACCGGTGAAGGATGCGAACGGTAAGGTATTTAAAGTTGTTAAATATGCTAGCGACATTACTGAACAAAAGCAGACCGTTGTTGAGGTAGGTAAATTAATTGACGCAGCGAAACGCGGCGAATTAGATGATCGCGCGGCGGTAGAGGGAACAAGCGGCGATAGTCGAGTTCTGCGAGAAAATATTAATGCGATGCTCGATGCTATTACCGCGCCTATAAATGAAGTGGCGCTAGTAATGCAGGCCGTTGCTGAGAAGGATTTAACCTACTATGTTCAAGGCGAATACCACGGTAAATTTGAGGAGCTTCAAAACAACACCAACTCGGCAATTGGCCAATTAGCTGATTTTATGGCGCTGGTTATGAATTCATCGGGTGAGGTTTCATCGGCCTCTGCGCTGATCGCTTCTAGCAGCCATTCAGTGGCTACGGGCGCGGCTCAGCAGGCAAGTGCCTTAGAGCAAACCGGTGCATCCTTAGAGCAAATCTCGGCGCAAACAAAGCAGAATGCAGAGAATACTAAAGCAGCGAAGGGGCTTGCCGAGTCCACCCAAGGAATGGCGCAAAATGGTAGCGAAACCGTTGACCGCATGGTCGGTGCGATGGATAAAATCAAAGCGGCAGCGGTCAATACCAGCGCTATTATTGGCGATATTAATGAGATCGCTTTCCAAACGAATTTATTGGCGCTGAATGCGGCGGTTGAAGCGGCTAGAGCCGGCGAAGCGGGCCGGAGTTTTGCCGTCGTTGCTGAAGAGGTAAGAAACCTAGCCTTGCGCGCCAAGGTAGCAGCGACAAAAACCGAGAAGTTAATTGCCGAATCAACCGAGATGGCAGAGGAAGGAAGCTCACTGTCAAAAGACGTGAGTGTAAAGCTTGGCGATATTATTGCTGCGGTTGATAAGGTGACAAGCATTGTTGCAGAGATTGCCCTAGCGAGTGATGAGCAGGCCCTCGGTATTCAGCAGGTTAATTCGGCGATGGGTGAGATGGATAGAGTCGTGCAAACCTCCGCTGCAAATGCAGAGGAGTCATCTAGTGCGGCTGAGCAGCTTTCTGCTCAAGCTAAAGAACTCAATGCCATGGTTGAAGAGTTCAGGATCGAGCAAGGTTTTGAGCATGAGCCGGTCGCTAAGCAGTATGGTGTGCGAGGCGTTGCCTAAGCTCTGTGCACAATAGCGACATCCCACTTTATACGGCGGCGCCTAAGTTAGATGCATAGACGCCGCCGATAACATTTTTCGACGATATAACTTTAAGAGCCAGTGATAAAATAAAACTTGCGGCCTGTTTCCTTTCCCGATTATGACAATAGCTTTGCCTTTAAGGTGTAGAGCAATTCCTGTGCTTGTCTTGGGCTTAGGTTATCAGGATCAATATTTTCTAGAGCCTCAATGACGGGATGTTCCTCGGCCGGTGCCGCAAATAAATCTGTTTGCGGCCCCGCTGTAATGAGTTGGCCGTGGGCGATAGCTTGATTCTCTAATTGCTGTAATTTTGTTTTTGCAGCGCTGACCACGTTGGCGGGAATCCCCGCTAATTTTGCTACTTGTAGACCGTAGCTTCGATTTGCTGGTCCTTCTTCAACGCGGTGCAAAAACACGATGTGATCGTTGTGCTCGGTAACACCAAGATGGACATTGGCGGCTTTCGGGTGGCTGTCTGGCAGCACTGTTAGCTCAAAATAGTGGGTCGCAAATAGGGTAAAGCCCTGCACGCGATCAGCGAGGTCAATAGCACAGGCCCAGGCTAAGGATAAGCCGTCGAAGGTACTTGTTCCTCGACCAATTTCGTCCATGAGAATGAGGCTTTTGTCAGTGGCGTTGTGGAGAATGTTGGCGGTTTCGGTCATTTCCACCATGAAGGTAGAGCGGCCACCGGCAAGGTCGTCGGAGGAGCCAATGCGGGTGAAAATCTGGTCAACCAAGCTCAGTTTTACTGCTTTAGCTGGTACAAAACTGCCGATATGGGCTAGCAGAACAATCAATGCAGTTTGGCGCATATAGGTCGATTTACCGCCCATATTGGGGCCGGTAATGATCAGGGTACGGCGGTCTTGGGCCAGCTTTACATCGTTGGCGATAAAGGGTTCGTCAAGCACGCTTTCAACCACAGGGTGGCGCCCCTGGCTAATATCTAGCATGGGCTGGTCGCAAAATTCAGGCTGGCATAGCTCTAGCTGGACTGCGCGTTCAGCCAAATTTGCAATGACGTCTAGCTCACAAAGTGCCTGGGAAGAGGTTTGTAAGCCGTTGAGTTCGTCGTTTAAGGCATCTAATAGTGAATCATAAAGATACTTTTCCCGCGCCAGAGCGCGGCTTTTGCTACTCAGGGCTTTGTCTTCAAAGGTTTTAAGTTCGGGTGTGATAAAGCGTTCGGCATTTTTTAAGGTTTGTCTGCGTACATATTCCACGGGCGCTTGTGCGGCTTGTAGCTTGCTGATTTCAATATAGTAGCCATGAACTCGGTTGTAGCCGACTTTCAATGTACTTAAACCGGTTTTCTCACGCTCGCGGCGCTCCATTGCTAATAGGAACTCTCCCGCGTCGCTACTAAGGCTGCGCAGTTCGTCCAGCTCGCTGTCGTAGCCCTCGGCGATAACGCCGCCGTCTCTCAGCACCATCGGTGGATTTTCTGCCACAGCGCGGGCGAGTAAATCGTCTAAGGTCGGAAATTCGTTAACCTCAGTTCTGAGCTTCTGCAGATAAGGTATGTCTAAGGCTTTGAGTTGGCTTTGCAAAAGCGGCAATGTTGCTAATGAACGCTGAAGACGCGATAAGTCGCGGGGCCGTGCTGAGCGCAGTGCTACCCGAGACAGAATTCGTTCTAGGT
Source organism: Zhongshania marina (assembly GCF_002915595.1). Classification (GTDB taxonomy): domain Bacteria; phylum Pseudomonadota; class Gammaproteobacteria; order Pseudomonadales; family Spongiibacteraceae; genus Spongiibacter; species Spongiibacter marinus_B. The sequence continues at coordinate 162,957 of NZ_PQGG01000019.1, read as the reverse complement.
CACCGATTTGTTTGAGTGTGTCGCGAATGTTTTCAAATTGATAATTTTCGATTAAACCAATAATGCCGCTTTGACGCGCTGTAAGTGTTGATTTATTGCGCAGCGGGCGATGTAGCCAGCGTCGTAGCAAGCGGCTTCCCATTGCAGTTTGGCAGCGATCAAACACCGAGGCGAGGGTGTTTTCGGTCCCGCCGCCGAGGTTTATATCCAACTCTAGATTCCGGCGGGTTGCCGCGTCCATTGCTACTGCGTCGTCGCGTGATTCGTGCTTGAGCTGGCGTATATGGGGTAGGGCGGTTCTTTGGGTATCTTTTACATATTGCAGTAAACAGCCCGCAGCGCCGATGCCAAGACTCAAGGTGTCGCAGCCAAAGCCTGCGAGATCCTGAACGCCAAAGTGCTGGCATAGTCCGCGGGTGGCGGCGTCTATATCAAATTCCCAGGGCGGCACGCGGCGCAGGCCAGGAAGCTTCGGCATGTCCTCGATCAGGAGGTCTTCCGACATCAATAATTCAGCGGGGCGTAAGCGCTGTAACTCACCAATAAATGCGGCGTGGTTGGGCACTTCTAAGACGTGGAAGCGGCCGCTACTCATATCCAGCACAGCGATGCCGATCTGTTGGCCAAGGCCGCAGGCCGCGAGCAGCAGGGCGTCTTTGCGTTCATCTAATAGGGCTTCGTCACTGATTGTGCCTGGGGTGACAATTCTTGCAACGGCGCGTTCTACCGGGCCTTTGCTTGTTGTCGGGTCGCCGATTTGCTCGCAAATCGCCACAGACCAACCGCCTTTAACAAGTTTGGCAAGGTAGCCTTCTACCGCGTGGTAAGGCACGCCGCACATGGGGATTGGATTGCCGCCTGATTTGCCGCGGGCAGTAAGAGTAATATCTAGCAGTTCTGATGCGCGCTTGGCGTCGTCAAAGAAAAGCTCGTAAAAATCCCCCATGCGATAAAAGACAATTTCATGCGGATGCTCAGCCTTAATTTTTAAATACTGCTGCATCATTGGCGTATGGCTGGAGAGGTCTGAACTGTGGGTGTTTGAGTCGAGTGCCATGGCGGTTAGGGTGGCCTTATTTATTGCATTGGTGTTTGACGGAAAGAGCGCAAGAATAGCAAACCAAGTGCAAAACCACTATTCGCAGGCGGAGTGAATGCGCGGATTTCTTTAAGGAGCTTCTGCACAACCAGCCTTGTACCCGGTTGTGCAGAGGCTCCTTAATTACTACTGGTGCTGCGCCAAGGTCGTTGGGCAATAAAGATAGTATGCCGACTTCCTTTGCCGACGCGGGCGCGAACAGTGTGGATTGACACTTTAAAACGCGCTTTTTTAAGACGGATGGTGAACATGCTGTCGGCGCCCGCCGACCAAATGGCCAAAATGCCTTCTGGTTTAAGGGCCTCAAATATTGTTTCCAAGCCACTTTGTGAGTACAGCCAGTTATTATCGCTATGGGTAAGTCCCTCTGGGCCGTTATCTACATCCAGCAAAATCGCGTCGTATTTCTCTATTTCGACCTTTAGTAGTTCGGCGACATCGCCCAAATAAACCTCTGTGCGCGGGTCTTGCAAAGGGTTCTTTGCGCATTCACCTAAGGGGCCCTTATTCCAAACTACGACCTCAGGAATAAGCTCTGCCACCGTCACTTTCGCGGTACTGGCTACTGCCTCCAAGGTCGCAGCCAAGGTGTAGCCCATCCCTAAGCCGCCAACCAGTACGTGGGCGTCGGCCTTGTCTTTTAATTCGGCGCAACCGAGTTCGGCAAGTACCTGTTCCGAATTAAAGATGCGGCTATTCATAAGCTCACCGCGCACGCCGGACAGGCGAATCGAGAACTCCTCGCCGCGTTGCGATAATTGCAGTTCACCGCCGTTATTGGGAATTTGGGCAATGCCGAGCTTTTTCCAAGGAATCATAGTGGCTCTAATGTTATGGCTATTGGTAGCATGGATAATTTGGACGCGAACTTTAGCACAGTTCTTTGCCGGTCTATTATCTATGGCCTCGGGTGCCGCCTAATTGGCTGAGTTTTGGGTGTTGGTGGGCGCCTATTTTTGTTTGAATAAGGGCTAGTGAAAGAAATTGCGTTCTGGCATTGACAAGCGCCTGGATAATACTGATCATATATACAGTTGTATGGCTGGTGACGAGTTAAGGCCATCGTAATTTACATCAACCTCCACAAAGGGTAGAGAGCACATGGATCCTAATAAGCAAAAGGCACTGGAGTCAGCGCTAGGTCAGATTGAGCGTCAGTTCGGTAAGGGTTCGATCATGAAAATGGGCGATAGCTCACGGGAAGTGATGCCCTCGGTTTCGACCGGATCGCTAGGTCTTGATATTGCCCTTGGCATAGGTGGCTTGCCCTATGGCCGTATTGTGGAAATCTACGGGCCGGAATCGTCTGGTAAAACAACGCTGTGTTTACAGGTGATGGCAGAAGCGCAAAAAGCCGGTAAGACCGTTGCGATAGTCGACGCCGAGCACGCGCTTGATCCGCAGTACGCGGAAAAATTGGGTGTTAACCTGGAAGATCTTTTGGTATCTCAGCCAGACACTGGCGAACAAGCCTTAGAAATTACCGATATGCTAGTTCGCTCTGGCTCAGTCGATGTCATTGTAATCGACTCGGTGGCGGCACTGGTGCCAAAAGCAGAGATAGAAGGCGATATGGGGGACTCCCATGTCGGTTTGCAGGCACGTTTAATGTCACAAGCCCTACGTAAGTTGACGGGTAGTATTAAACAAACCAATACCTTGGTTATTTTTATTAACCAAATTCGTATGAAAATCGGCGTTATGTTTGGTAACCCAGAGACTACCTCTGGCGGTAATGCACTGAAATTCTACGCCTCTGTTCGTTTGGATATCCGCCGTATTGGTGCGGTTAAAGAGGGTGAAGAAGTTACCGGTAACGAAACCCGCGTTAAGGTTGTTAAGAACAAGGTATCTCCACCGTTTAAACAGGCTGAATTCCAGATTCTGTACGGCCGGGGTATATATCGTCTTGGCGAAGTGATTGACCTTGGCGTTAAGCTCGGCTTGGTTGATAAGTCTGGTGCATGGTACGCCTATAAAGGGGATAAAATCGGTCAAGGTAAGGCGAATGCAGCCAAGCATCTTGCTGAGCATCCTGAGATTGCCGCTGAAATTGAAGGCAATATACGGGAGCAGTTGCTACCCAAGCCAAGCGCTAAAAAGATTGCTGATGAAGCGGTAGTAGAGTCTGAGTAAATAGCATTGGCAGTAAAGCGGGCGATATTTCGCGCTGCTTTACTGCTTTTTAGCTTACCGTGTGTTTTGTTTTAAGTTTGTTTCCTGAGCTGAAGATTTAAAGTACCTCACCGTCGTCGTCATTTTCGATGCTCAGTGAAAATGAGCTTCGTTTCTCTTCTTTCTCAATTTCTTCAACATTGCCCTCAGGAATGCCACGGCTGCTGCGTAGTTTTATTTGCAGGCGCAGGTTGTTTGCAGAGTCAGCATTTTTTAAGGCATCTTCGAAGGAAATCCTGCCGCTTTCATAGAGTTTGAATAGGGCAGAGTCGAAAGTTTGCATCCCCATATTTTCTGACTTCGCCATAATCTCCTTAATGGTTTCTATCTCTCCCTTGTGAATTGCCTGGGCGACGCTGGGTGTGCCTAAAAGAATTTCTATAGCTGCTGCGCGTTTGCCATCCGTGGTGGGAATAAGGCGTTGCGACACAAAACATTTTAAATTGAGGGATAAGTCCAACAGCAGTTGATTGCGTCGTTCTTCGGGGAAGAAGTTGATGATGCGATCTAGGGCTTGGTTTGCATTATTGGCGTGTAATGTTGAAATGCAAAGGTGGCCAGTTTCAGCAAACGCGATCGCATGTTCCATCGTTTCACGATCTCTAATCTCACCGATAAGAATGACATCTGGTGCCTGCCTGAGGGTGTTTTTTAGTGCCTGATGGAAGCTCCGAGTATCCATGCCGATCTCACGCTGATTAATAATGCTGCGTTTGTGTCGGTGCAAAAACTCGATGGGATCTTCAATCGTAATAATATGGCCACTGCTATTGGTATTGCGGTGGTCTATTAATGCGGCCAGAGAGGTAGATTTACCCGAGCCCGTCGCGCCGACAAACAGGACCAAGCCACGCTTAGTCATAATCACGTCTTTCAATATCGGCGGTAGACCGAGTGAATCGGCATTTGGTATTTCAGTGACAATATTCCGCGCAACAATAGAAATTTCATTGCGCTGCTTAAAAATATTGACACGGAAACGACCAACCCGTGGGATATGGTAGGCCAAGTTCATTTCTAATTCTTGCTCGAACTCTTCAACCTGGTCGCTATCCATAATGGCGTAGGCAATAGCTTTAATGTCGCCGGGTAGAAACGGCTCTTTTTGTAAAGGCTTAAGCTTGCCGTGAAACTTGGCGCAGGGTGGGGCGCCAGTGCTTAAAAAGAGATCTGAGCCATCGTTTTTGGCCAGTAGGGTTAAATAATCATCAAAAGTCACTTGTCCACCACCTGATTGTTATGACGTCATTGTCCTTTATTGTAGATCTATTTTACGGATGATGGAGTTCATGTGTACTTTTAATTGGTTAATCTCACCTTGTCATTCTCGCATGTAAGCGCTGCGCCTACTTCGGCATTGGCTAAATTGACACCAAGTGTATCCAGCAAGGAGTTAACCACTGGGTCTAGAATAGGCGAAAGCGCCGTTGTAATTATTGCATCCAAGCTAGAGACTAGGCTGTTGGCTACGTTACCGACTAGATTGAGTACGCCACCTAATAGGTTGCCGTTAGTTGGTTCATAGAATTCAAGCTCTATTCCAGTGAGCGTGCTCGACAAACTGGCTACAGGGTCGTCGGCAGAAAATGCTTGATATGAATTTTCAATATCTTCTTTCACGTCAGGTAAGTAAGTATCGTCAGGATTATTCTCGAATGAAGGTAAGTTTTCAGGGCCATCTCCGAGGATAGTTGTATCTAGCTTTAGGCCAATGCCACCTCCAGCAAAATCGTCACGATCTGCTAAGCTTTTATCCGATGTCCATCCTGCTCCCAGTCTGTAGCTGTAACTGCAAAATAGTAAAGCACAAGTTTTTCTAACGTGGATAGTGCCGATATCAATGATTGGGATGGGCTCTACTACAAGTTCATCTGAAGAAAAGACATTGTTCGAAGCATCTTCAGTATCACTGCCGAACTGTCCTAATGCTACAGATACCGTTGAGGTAGAAACCTCAGCATCAAGTGTTTTGGTGCCATCAATGTCACAATCTGCGTTTTTAACTCGGGCGATTCCTGAACCTGCATTAATTGCAATATCGACTCTAGGTGATTCTAATATTTTAATATCTATTTGGTCCTTTTCCTCGACGCAACTCACAAGACATAAAATATCACCAACCAAGCCAACTAGATCGAGGGATAACAAGCTGTTTACAATATTACTAACTTCAGAAATCAGGGGTGCAGACAGCAGCGCGTCAAGGCTGTTCAATACAGAGCCAACAATGGGTAAATCTAAAGAAATAAATGTTCTTACCTGCGATGTTTGGGCAAATATACCGTTACTGCCGTAAGGATTCATTTCCGCTAAGTTCGGATTGCCAATCCCTGTTTGTGCTGGTTCGGTGATTTTTGCACGTACCGTTGCATCTATAATCCCAAGTGGGATGCCAACGTCAGCAACTATACCGCTTTCACGATTTGCCAGCTGAATGCTACCTTCGATCAACTGCATAACACCTAAATCAACATCGACAGATGTCTCGGTGGCATCAGTTTGTATAGCCAATATTTCACCGAGCTGAATATTCGGTATACCAAGCGGGATATCTGATAACAGTGATTGCAATGCACTAACAGTTGCATTGCTGGCTCCATCAGCCTGTAGAACATCAGCACTTACATCGAGTATCTCAGATAGACTTACATCTGTAGTGAGAAGCGTGTCATAGGCGCCAGCTGTTACACCTATTTCTGAGGCAAGGGCATCAAAATAACTTAGTAGATTTATATTGGTATCTAACAGGCTTTGCCAGTCACCAACAGTTAAATTTAAAGTTGTACCGAGTAAACCACCAAGTACCGAATTAATTATCCCTTCGTCTACTGTTGCAATACTTGAACGTATGGATATTAGCGCGGTAGGTTCACAAGCCTTAGCTGTAGCGGATGCACTTAATTCGATTTTGTCATCTTCAGGTTTTAATATTCTTCCAAAAAGGGATGTATTAATTTTATAATCAAGAATAACGGTGACGGAATAACCTGAGTTGCTTACAGTGGCTGTTAGGTCATCAAGATTGCCATTGAAATTTCCGCGATCGCTTTTGAGTGTGTCGATTGTATCTACGCCTAGATCGCCGAGGGCATCTTCATCGATTACTCCGCGACAATAAAGCAACGCTGTCTCCAATGCTGCTAAATCAGCATTTTTCTGCAGCGACCTTTTTTCAAAATAGATCCGCCCTGTATCTGTAGTTATCGCGAGACAGGGCAACAGTACAAGTATTATCATTATTATGGAAAAGATTGTTGCGACGCCTCGTTGCGCATGATGAGGGCGAGCGTATTTTGGTCGCTGTTTTTGCATAGTTGTTTTACTCTACAGTGAAACTATCTTCGCTAAAACGTTCAGGAATCGCGTGGGAGAAGCTTTTAACGTAGCGGTTATATACTTCGGTACTGACTTTGCCGCTGAGATGTTGCTCATGCTCACTCGCATATTGGCCTGAGCGTTGTTGGTCGAGCAGTTTTTGCGTTGTCGTTTTTGGCGTTGAATTTGGCGTATAAATAATTTCCGGCTCAGCAAATGCGGAGATAGAAAGTGCGGATACGCTAAAAGCGAAGGCAATAGTTAGTTTTTTCATAATGCGGTTCCTCTTTTCACGATGTTGTTGCCGGCAATGGTAGGTTGTTTAAAACTGTTGGCTTGACTGAGTAGTTCTCTAAATTCTGAAGAGGGAATTCCGTTATTTTTGGCCATGCGAAGTGCAGTTCGGCCGTCCCCATCTAGTATTAAGCTCATGACCATATTGCGAATAGCGACTGGGTGGCCTGGTTGTAGTTGCAGGGCGGTCATAAATTCCCGTTGGGCAGCTTTAAATTCTTTGTGTGCCAGTAATATAAAGCCGTAATCATTACGAATGTCAGCATTGCTTGGCGCTAGGCGACGCGCTTTAAGCATTTGCTGATGCGCTTGTGGTATGTCGCCACGGGTTGCTAGAATTTTCGCCATTCCAGCGTGGCCGTAAGCAGCCATGCAGCTTAGGCTTAAATTGCGGTAGCTGGCGTATGCCTCTGTTAACAAGCCAGTATTGCGCTGCGCTTCGGCGCGCAGTCTCAGTACGCGGGGAGAGCTGTCTGGCGCCTTTTCGAGATACGCGAGTGCTGAGTAATATTGTTTTTCAGTGACTTGCTGTTCTATTAGGTCAAGAGTGACACTTTCTTCCTTACTCATTGCTTGATTGCAATTATTTGCTGCAATTTGTTTGCTGCTTGGCATGCTAGAGCAGCCACTGAGAATAATGAAGGCCAAGCTGCATACGGCCGCGGTGACTTTATTCATTTGAAATGCTCCTTCCTTAGTTACCTAAATTCCCTAGTGCACTAGTAACAGACATAAGGGCTGGACCCGCAACTACGATTAGTAGTGCTGGAAACAAAAACACCATCATTACCAACGACATTTTTCCCGACATTTTGTTGACTTGCTCCGCCAAATCCAACCTGCGGCGGTTTTGCAATAGTTTGTAAAGTTCATCTAGAGCCTTGTCTATACTGCCACCGGTAATGGCTTGTTGGCGGACTACGATTAGGTATTCTTTAAACCCTTCCGCATTGGTGCAGCCAATTAATTCGTAAAGCGCTTCTTCCTGGCTTTGGCCGGATTCAATTTTATTTACGGCGAGCTGTAGTTCCTGCGAGCAGGTGGGTGCAAGATTGCGTAATTGGTCACAAATAATCGCCAATGTTTTGGGAAGTGATAAGCCCACGCGCCATAGCATCCTTGTTGTTTGAACTAATATCAGCGTTTCCTGATTGAGTTTTTCTTGTCTATTAGCTGCAATCTGCTTAAGGAAAAAATAAGCTAAATAGACTAGTAGGATTAAACCCAATGTTACTGCGAATAGTATGGTCATTGGTGGGGTGCCATTGAAATATGTATATATACCAAGGCATATAGTGATAGTTACAATAGCAATGAATGTAATTGTCGTTGCATTGACTTGTTGTTCTGAGTTGAATAGCCCAGCACGGCGTAATAATTGTGATAGAGAGGCGATATGGGTGTTTTCTTCTCGTAATTGTCGCCACATATCCTTCGAGTTAAATTCAAACTCTTGCGATTTTCCCGAAGAAGCTGTTTCGACGTGAGCAATAGCCAAGAGCAGTACCGGTGCAGTACATAATATAATTGCACCCATTATATAATAGAGATGATGTGCTTCCATGTTAATTCTCCTTAGGCTCCAATCGATTTGATCATGCGCCACAGTACGACAACACCAAGAAACTGCATTGTTACCGCAAGAACAAGTGCTTGTTGTCCGCCAACACTATTCCACATATCTGTAAGAAAGTTGGGGTTGCTATAAAAAGTGTAGGCTGCAATAGCTGGCGGTAAAGCAGCTAGTATGGCGGCGGTAACTCTGGTTTCGCCGGTCATTGCGCTGAGCTCGCGCTTGCCTGAGTCCTGCATTCTTAAGATATCGACGATGTCATCGAGAATAGATCGAATGCTGCCGCCGTATTGTTCGTTTATACGTAGAGCCGTGGCCAGTACATCGAATTCGTTCAGTTGATTTACCCTAGCTTCACGTTCAAAGGCTTGATGGAGGTCGTAGCCATAATGAACTCGACGTACAACCCGTCTCATTACTGTTCCTAGGGGGCGCTCCAATGTCTCGACTGAGTCAGCAAAGGCATTTTCTACGGAAACACCAGCAGATAGTCGACGAGTTACTTGATTTACGAATGAGGGGAGTTGATTCAACATCTTGGCGCGGCGCTGTGAGCCAATAATCTTTACCAGCGAGTAGGCAATAAATATAAGCCCAGCCGTGCTAAGTACGCCTATGTTAAGCGGCAAAAGTAGTAGGCTTAATGCAATACCTGTAATTAGAGTTGCAATTGCAGCGTAGACAATAGCGGGGGGAAGCTCTACGCCATTGCTGCCCAGATAATTCTCTAGGGCTGCGGGTAGTTTTGCTCCGGCTTCGGGTATTATTTCATTCTCGGGTGTTGTTTCCTCAGATTCTCCGCTGATGATCATCAACACAACGAAGGCTAAACCGATTAAGAGCAACGCAAGTGCAATCCATAACATAGTGATGCCTCCTTTACTTATATGTGCGCCATATCTGCGGAGCGGGCGGTATTTTTTGCGCCATCAACACGGAGGACTTTTCTGCTTGCATCGTCGTAAGCAAAAATATCTTTGAGCGTTAATTCGTTATTGATGACGTGTAGCTCCGAGATTTGTAAAACGCAGCGACGGCCATCGGATTTACGACCGATGTGTACGATTAAGTCCAATGCACTTCCGATCATTTTTAGAATTAAATCGCCAGTGCCTTTAAACCCAGAAATTCCCACCATCATTTCTAGGCGGGTGATTGCGTCTCGTGCTGAGTTGGCGTGAACGGTACTCATTGAGCCGTTGTGCCCAGTGTTCATTGCTTGCAAGACGTCGAGTATTTCACCGCCGCGGCTTTCACCTACGATAATTCTGTCGGGTCGCATACGCAGTGCATTTTTTACTAATTCTCTGGCGCTAACTTCACCGACGCCTTCATTGTTTTCTGGGCGGGTTTCTAAACGTACAACGTGGCCGTTTCTAAGCTGAAGTTCGGCGGCATCTTCTATGGTGACAATTCGTTCGGTATTCGGGATGAACTGACTTAATATATTCAGCAGCGTGGTCTTACCTGAGCCCGTCGCTCCACTTATCAGAATATTGGTGCGGTTAGCGACGGCATTGGTTAAGTATTCCAATACCTCTTCGCTGATAGAGCCTGTTGCTAATAGCTCTTGTGCGGTAAGTGGATCTTTCCGGAATTTACGAATAGATAGGCAGGGGCCATCCAGTGCTAGAGGTGGCACTATTGCGTTGATACGGCTGCCGTCTTCAAGGCGACCGTCAACGATAGGGCTAGACTCGTCTATGCGGCGTCCCAGTGGTGAAATCATACGCCGAATAACTCGCAGAACATGACGATTATCGAGAAATCGTATATTCGCTTTTTCAAGGACACCTGCGCGCTCGATATAAATACTATGCGGCCCATTAATTAAAATGTCGTTGATGGTAGGATCCTCTAGCAATCCCTGTAGGGGCCCGAAGCCGACTATTTCATTCAGCAAGTGTTTTTCTAAGGAATTGAACGTTTCGCGGTCAATTGTTGCCTCGTATATCCGGCAATACTGGCGGATATACGCCGAAATGGCTTCTTCTAGTTTTCTTTGATTGTCGTCATAGATAATTTTGTCATCTTCAATTCTGTCGATAACAAATTTATGCATGTCCGATTTTAGTTTTTCATAGTCGTCAGTAGGTGCAACTTGCTTACTGGGTGCTTTACGTTCCATGAGTTTCATGACGAATACCTAATAATCAGTTAGAGAAGCCGACGCCGGCTGACGATTTTTTAGAGACAGCTGGCTTGCTACCTTTCTGGGGGTTGCCGAATAACATGCTCGTAAATGAGGGGGTGTAATCCTTGTATATGTCTCCAGGTAATTCACGTAGCTCTGTGTTTTTGGCAATGGGTTTTACCAAATGTGGCGTGACAATCATCACCAATTCTTTGTCGTCCTGCTCAAAGCGAGTGGAGCGGAATAGTGCACCTAGAATTGGGATGTCGCCGAGACCTGGGATTTTATCGGCGTTGTTATAGGTGTTGCGAGTAACCAAGCCGCTGATAATGAAGCTTTCGCCAGGTGCAAGTTGAATCGCGGTGTCGGTGCGCCGCACGCGTAGAGCAGGTACTGATACGCCGCCAGACTGTACGCCGCTACTAAAATCTAAATCGCTCACTTCTGGTGCGACTTTTAACATAATGCTGTTTTCGCTTAGCACGGTGGGTGTAAGGCGAAGGCGAACCCCAAACTCTTTAAATTCTATTTGGACTTGGCCATCGTTACTTGACACTGGGTAGGGGAACTCACCACCGGCTAAAAAGCTGGCCGTCTGGCCAGATAAACTCACTAGCGATGGTTCTGCCAAGGTATAGGCATAGCCATTCTGTTGGAGTGCATTAACTGCGGCGTTGAAGTTAGAGCCCGCGTGGCCGATCAGGATGGATGAGGTATTGCTCGATGTAACAAGCCCCCCCATTAGTGAGTCTATACCGCCAATTATGCCTGATATGTTTGGCAGTAAACCCGCTGCACCAACCGCAAATGCTGTGTCGCCACCAGTACGCGCTAGTGCTGTACCGATTTGTTTTAATTGCGAACGACTATATTCGACAATTCTGATGTCAGTTTGAACTTGAATTGCGCCTTGTTGAACAGTGTTGTCGATGACTTTTTCACCGGCTTCGCTGATCAGTTGATCATGTTGAGCTAGTGACTGGGTTCGTCCTTGAAGCACAATATTATTACCGCTAGCGTCTATCGCCACACCAGCGGTGCTTGAGTTGGCAATATCTGGCACAACGTCAATTTTAAAGGTGGTTGGATCGCCGCTACCTTGCCAGAGCAATAGCTGTGTTGAGCCAACTTGTTTGGCCGTGATTAAAAACTGCTTAGAATTCAGCACTTTTAGGCTTGCGATAGCAGGATTACCCATGGCAGAGCGTTTTACACTGTGCTGTGTTGTTAGCGCCTGTTGCTCACCGGTTGTCATCCGCAGAGTTTTATATGGACTTGCCTGAGCCACCGTAGCGAGTGCAATCAGCAAGCTGAATATGAATCCTTTTTTCATTGTGGATACTCCTTGTTGGCTTGGTAGTTTGCTCGCGTTCATTAGTTACGTACCGTGATAGTTTCGACCGAGTCACCGCTGTATACATAAACAGATTTTGGTGCTGGTGGTGGTTTTAAGCCGGTAACGTCGCGAATAAATGCAGTGCGATCCGCGTCGTTAATATGCTTGTTTTTGGCTGGGTCTGAGTTATTTGTTGTGGTTGTTGCCAGATATGACTCTATGTCTGCTTCGCCCAAGGCGACTAAGCGGAGCTCGCCACTTTCTTCAGCTAAGCTAAGTAAAGGGATATCCTCTAGCGCAATCTCAAGAACGGCAGAGCGGCTGCTTTTTCCGGATCCTTTTTCGCTTTTAGAGGTGGATTTACCTTTCTTGTCCGTCACGACGATGTTTTTGTCCTTGCTTTCTACATCGGTACCAAATGCTATCAAGCGAACATTTTTAAGTAGGCGGCGTGACATACTTTTGTTGTAGGTTGCTTTAGATGCTCTAGTAGAGAAGATGACATCTACGCGGTCACCCGCTTGTAAAAAGCCACCGGCGCTCGAGGTCTCATTCACTTTGATGGCCAATGCCCGATAACCAGGGGTGATGTGGGGTGCTAATGTGCTTTGCTTTTCAAAGTCGCTTTCTCGCAATATGGCGCCAGCAGCCACTTTAGACTCAAGCTTTTTATTGATGATGTCACTCGCCTGTGTGAAGCTGCCATCAACCATTAATGGGTAGGGGATAAGTTGTACGTCTTCGGTACGGATAATCTCGCCCTTATTCATGCCTCGGTTGGCAATATATAGCTTTTGGGCATAGGCAAAATCGCTTTGCTCTGCTGTGCTGGCTTGAGCTTGAGAAACGGAGCGACTTTTTGATGAGTCTTCTTGGCTAATTTTGTAGCCAATTATCCCCATGAATACGGCGCTAATGATTAGCAGTGCCGCGATAATTTTTAATGTCCTTGCTTGCATAGTCGTATCCCTAAAGGTCAATAAACTGCTGGTTTATTTATTACCGCTGTCTTTGAGTTGATCTTATGCACTGTGTCGTAGTGCTGCTATTGTGGGTGTTACGTATAGGGGTTAAGAGTTGTGTGCTTATGTATGGTGAGGAAGATTAGAAAGGTGCTTTTGCGGGGTGAAAATGTGAGAGGTATCACAGATTTTTATGGTTAATAGCTTTAGCTGATTCCGGTTATAGCCTGATGTCTTGTGTATATGAAAATGCATGTATATTTGCGTAAATAATTTTGTATGTTGGTGCGATTTAAGGTTTTATCTGGCCTATGCTAAAAGAGCAGGCTTGCTCTGCCAACCAATTTACTCTCCGTGTTATTACTTAGGTCAAGCAGCTTAAATCCAAAAATTGAAACGGCTGTTAGCGGGGTGGCCCGTATTTCAAGAGTGCATATGAGATCTGCGTCGCAAAAAGTATTGTCCTTTGAGTAGTATGAAGAGGGGGATATGAGAAGAAGGTCTGCTGCGAACTCCGCATATGTTTGACTTATTTCACAGTCATATTTTAATTTTTCTTCCTCAATGTCGGTGCAAGCGGCATATTCGGAACCGATGGCCTTACGAAGTATTTCTTCACTTGCATAAGTCATGTTTTGGATTACGAGAAAGGCGAGTGCATAAGCGATTACCGCGTAGCATATAGTAAATAACACGGGAAATATGATGACAAATTCAATCGCGACGACGCCTTTTTGCCGCTGCGAATTTGAGCGAAAAAATGTTGTGTTTGGCATCGTTTTTGCTCCATGCATAGTGCGCAAATAAATTGACCGTTTATTCTTGCTGATTGTGCCTTATATGCTAACTAAGTATATACGTGTATATGCTCATAAATAGAGCGCCTATTGCTATTGCGCTTCCTAGCGGTACGCCACGTTTAAGTGTGCAGCTAGTTAAATTAACTCTGTTATCACTGAGAGTGTTTGTTAATAATGTTTCTGAAAGTAGGTTGATGAATAGCATTAATAGCAGCAGGCCAAATACGCCTATTGAAAATACCCACAGTAATTGTGAAGGTGGCCACAGCGGGGCGATTGCCAGCATTAATTTTACATCGCCGCCGCCTACGATCCCTTTTAGATAGCCGGGTAGGGTAAGCGCTAGTCCAATGCCGATATTTATCATGATATATTGAATGGATATATCTGAGTAAAAGGCGGCACTAAATGCCGCCCATCCTGCGAGTATTAATACTAATTTATTGGGTATTCGACGTTGCTGCCAGTCAAGGTTCCCAATTAACATTAATAGAATAATGGTCGTAATTGATACCATACTTAAGAATTATTCTGCCGCGGGGTTTATTGCATCAATTTTATCGGTAATGTTATCGAACGAGCCTTTAAGACCGGCAGTCCCGCTTCCGTCAGTGGTGCCCGTGCCTAATATGTAGATAGCTGCAAGTATTACAACAACCAGAACAGCCGCCATAACCGCATACTCAATTGCGCTAGCGCCGCTCTCGTCATTTTTGAAGTTGTTTAGTTTGCTCATAATTTTGTTTAACATGATTCATTCTCCGTGATTAAAGTAGTAGGTCGAACATCGCAGGTTTCCCTCTCGGCCTTGGTGCTTACTTTGGTCTTTACACACATTGAAAGAAATAAGTAGTTGCCGAAGCTGGCTTAAGGGAAAACGTAGGTTTTGTGCGGAAATTGGACTTTTTTGTGATTTGGAGCACGTTTTGGCTGAAAGCCCGATAAAAAATATTCGCTTAAAAGCGATGGATTTTCTTGCAAGGCGGGAGTACTCACACAAAGAATTGAAGCAAAAATTGTTTGAGCGCTTTCCTGATAGTGCAGAAATTGAGCAAGTGCTAGATGGGCTTACAAAAGATGGCTTGCAATCTGATGCCCGCTTTGCGGATTCTTTTTTTCGTTTAAGGGTGAATGCCGGGTATGGCCCTAACTATATTCGAGCTGAATTACGGCAGCGCGGGATTGATGAGGCATTAGTTGCTGAGGTGTTTTCTGAGCAGGGCGTTGATTGGGGAGAGGCGGCTAGACAGGTATTTGACAAGAAGTTCAGCGGAGTAGATTTAAGCGATCAAAAAGCGCGCGCGAAATGTATGCGTTTTATGCAATACAAGGGCTTTACCTTCGATCAGATTAAAGATTTGTTTTGAGGTGATGTTAAAAGCCGACTCATTGCTGTCCCACAAATATTCATAGCAAGCAGAGCTGCGGATGATTGACGTTGTTCATCTGCTCTGGCGGATCGCCTCTCAGCAAAGGCAGCAACTCTCTGCGCTCAAATAAATTGAGCTGAAGAAGGCGAATCATTTGCTGCAGGCTGCGATCAATTTGGCTGCTGAACTTAATCCAGGCCAGCAGCAGATAGGCACACATGGCGATCCAAATCTGGGTCATGACCGCGTTTTTGGATGTGCCAACAAAGGATTTGATTTTCAGGTTTTGCTTGATGCATTTGAAGAACAATTCGATTTGCCAGCGGGACTTATAGATATCGGCAATCGTCTTGGCGGCAAGATGGAAATTATTGGTCAGAAACACATAGTGCTTGCCGGTTTCAGGGTCACGGAAGCCGATCCGGCGCAAAGGACCAGGGCAAGACTTTGCATTGGCGCCGGTGATGAGAATTGTCTGATCGCAGGTCAGGCCTTTGGATTTGATGGCATCGCGGCGTTCAACAATACGGTACGTGGCATTACGTTTTTGCCGGATGACAAAGAAAATTCCTTTATCATTCAGGGCGTTAAACCATGAATAATCAGTGTAGGCGCGATCCATGACCACAATGCTATCCGCAGGGAATTCAAGAACGCGACCGATAGTGACATCGTGCTTTTTACCATCGGTAATACTGACGAAGCTGGGAAGCAGTCCATCATGATCGAGGCCCACATGCACTTTTACCGCCCCTTTGGCGCGGCGGAATTTTGCCCAGGGAAACACGGAAAGGCAAAGGTCAATAGTGGTGGAGTCGAGGGAATACAGCTTATTCCCGAAACGAAATCCATGCTTTGGTGCGACGCCGTGGCAGCGGGAAAGCAGCTTATGAAACAGCGCTTCGTAAAGCGTATAGGGCTGACTTTCGTTGACGCGGGAAAGGGTGCTTCTCGTCACATTGCCGGCGCCGAGGTGGTAAAGCCGGGCTGCTTGAGCAGACAGGTTACTGACGATATCGCGCAAGCTGGATCGGCCAGAAAGTTGTGCCAGGCTCAGCGCAACGAACTGAGACCAGCGCGACATTTTGCGCAGTTTTTGCCCCTCGTGGTGCTGTTTAGCGAGGGTTTCAAATTCATGTCTCGATACCAGTTTCAGCAATTGAGAAAATACCGTGTTATGATGTGCCAAGGCTTGGATCTCCCTGTTTTTACAGTGTTTGGTCGCACATCCATTGTAGCAACTTGTTGAGGTTCAAGCCTTTTTTATGTCTGATTTATGGGACAGCAATGAAGCCGACTCTATTATTGATTTAAGATCGCTTCCGTTATTTTTATAGGTATTTTCTACCCTGTCCATCAGTCACTTTTTCCGATTACTATGGTTCGAGGCTTAGGCAGCATTGCTGCATTTGCCAACAAGCGTTAAAAATTTGCTTAAAATGCGCATTTACTACTGTAAACTGCGTTTTTGTACAGTTTTTCGCCTCGGTTTGGTGTCGTTTGCGACCTTAAACAGAGGCCTCGTCTCAGTACAACTGTTTGTGGGGAAGTTATGAAGAAATTTAGTTCTATTGTTTTGTTGACGGCGGCATTGGCCGGTTTTGCTAGCGCGCCTGTCTATGCGCAAGATGCCGCTTTTGGTGGTGCGCGCTTAGAGACCTTAACAGAGCAACTGAAGTTAACAAATGACCAGCAATTGAAAATAAAGGCATTGTTGGAAAATTACGCTAAAGAAGCGGCGGTAATTCGTGATGGTCTTATTGCTGCGCAAGAAAGCATCCGACGCGTGAATCTAGCGCGGCTCGGCGATGCCGATGTGAAGCGTTTAAGCCGGGAGGCGGGACGTTTGTCCTCAGAGCATACCGCGGCGTTGTTGAATACTCAGCGGGGTTTCTACGCGCTTTTGGATAAGGGGCAAAAGCAGGCTTATAACAAAATGCGTGCAGAAGCCCTTGAAGCCGCGGCGATTATGAACGGCAAATAAGGAATATCTATTAACAAAAAAGGGTAGCTCAAATATGGGCTACCCTTTTTTATTGCTTGCAATAAAGTTTATAAGCGCTGTATTGAAAGACCCTGTTGCGCAATCCACCCACTTAGCGCCTCGGCCTTGGTTTCATTACTGACAATGGCAATACTCGCTTCGGTATTACTAAAGTAGCGTTCACAGACGCGAACTAAATCTTCCGCTGAGACTGCCAGTACACGCTGACGGAAGAGGCGGCGCTCTGCGATTGTGCGACCAAATATATTGCTGTGATAGTCCTGCTTGGCTTCGCCCGCTGGGGAGCCCGGTTTATCGATACTGCCGACAACACCTAAAATTGCCTCCTCTAAACCCTGGGCAGACACCGCAGTATTGAGCATCCACGCGATGGATTTGTCGAAATCCTCAAGTGTTTCTTGTAAACGCGGATCGCGGTAAGAGTAGAAGCGGAACGCCGCGATGTTTGAGTCTTGGGATGCGCCGCCGCCGTAGGCGCCGCCTTGTTCGCGGATGGCACGGTGTAAATAACCATTGCGTAAATAGACTGCTAATACCGTGAGTACCGGTGCGTCTGGGTGGCCGGAGGGAACGGTTGGATAGGCTTTTGCGCAAAAATTAACTTGCGAGTTGGCTAGCCAAAACTCCTTATTTACCTCGCGTAGCTTGGGCAGCCCAAACCTGCTGAGGGGATCGCTATTAAAATCCTGCCAAATTGGCGCAAGGTCGCTGCATAAACTTTGTAATTGGTCGTCTTCAGCAATAATGAGCAATTCTTTGCTGCTCGCCAGCATTTTTTGATGGATTGCTGCCAGCTCACCGGCAAGACCAGCGAGTGATTCTTTGTTCTCGATACGCGTAGAGAGTTGCTTGAGCATTCTAATCCCACTCAAGCCGCCTAGGTCCTCGTTCACCTTGGCGATTGGGCTCATGCCCGCACTGGCAGCGCTCATGGCGAGGCCGTGACCATTGCCGGTGATTGCGGACTCTCTGCGGCCCTTCAATTGGGCGATAAGCTCCTTTAGGCGCTCGAACTCGTCAAAGCGTAGTTGTTCGAAGGTGTCTCGCATCAACTTGGCTTGCTCTTTTGCGTTTCTTAGCAGCGCCTTGGATGACAGCACCAAATAGGCTTGGGTTTCTTGTTCGTCGTTGATACCGCCACGCATGGTGGTATAGGCGCTAATACCGCCGCAAACCTGAGCTTGGCGGGCTTGTACTTGCAGATAGCTCTGTTCGCCAAGGCCTAGTTCGGTGGCAACCAAGGTGTAAATTGAAAGCAGAGACAGCTCGTGCTCCGTGAGTTCAGGAAGACTAATCAGAAGTTGCTGATATACCAAGCCATTGGTGCCACGGCCATATTGGGTGTAGGGCAGATTGCCAAACTGGGCAGTGTCAAACTGCAGGGCAGGGGTGTCCAATGGGACATCTTGGAGTGTGACTTTGGGAAGAATAGATTCATCTTCCTCCATAGTTTGGCGCTCCGCCAAGGCCGCAGCCTGTTCTATAATCTGTTGTTTTTGTTCATCACTAAGTGTGATTTTAAGCGCATTTAAACGGTCTTTTTCGGCTTGCTCGGCGCGGGCTTGAATTTGCTGGTCTGGACTCATGACCAAAGTGACACGGTGTGGATTGTCCAGCAGGTTTTGAGCAAGCTGTTTAATGTAGTCTGGGCTGGCTGTTTTTGCTCTGATTGCCTGCAGCGCAGGGTCTAAATTCAGTAGCTCAATTGGTTTGCCACGATGGGTGGCACTGCCAAGCGCCGTCAAAATTAATTGCAGACCGTAAGGGTAGCCGTCACCGCCAATCTCACGTTGGCGCAGTTCGAGCTGATGCAATACCGCATCGACGTCTTCTTTTGGAATGCCATTTTCGACCACGTTTTTGAGGGTGTCGAGTATGAGCTTTTCAACCTCATCGGCACTGCTGACATTGCTGCCCTCTACGCCGCAGGCAAAAACCATTTCACGCATGGAATCTTCAAGCCCGCACATGGGCGACGGTGCGCTGCCCAGTGAGCTTGTTTCCAGTGCGTGCAAGAGCGGGCTGGCGCTATTGTCGAGAAGCACGCCAGCGAGGAGTTGTGCTTCTAATTGGGTTTCGAGTTCAGTGCTTTTGCCCATTAGCCAGGCTACAACAACGTGGGTTTTGTCGGCAGTGTCTTCAGAGGGTGGCAGCGGGTAGCTTTCTTGTACCCGCAGAGGTGCGTGGTAGCGCTTTTCGTCGCCAACGGCGATATGGGTGTTTAGCGCCTCAAAGCGATTTAAGGCTAAGTCTTCAAAACGCGCTTGATGCTCTGCGGCGGGTATATCGCCAAAGGTCATGAAAATAGCATTACTTGGGTGGTAATGGCTTTGATAGAACGACTGTAATTGTTCGTAGCTTAGGTCGGGAATCGCTTCAGGGTCGCCACCGCTATTGTAATGGTAGGTTGTGCTCGGGAATAAGTATTTGCACAGGGTTTGCCAGAGTTGGCTTGGCACCGAACTCATGGCGCCTTTCATTTCATTAAATACAACACCTTTAAATTCCAATTCTGAATTGGGATCTTTGGGATTTTTAAATTCTAGGCGATGTCCCTCTTGCGCAAAGTCCAGCGGGTGCAGGCGTGAGAAAAATACTGCATCTAAATAGACTTGCAGCAGGTTTTCAAAATCTTTGCGATTGCTACTGGCGAAAGGGTAGGCGGTCCAGTCTGAACTGGTAAATGCGTTCATAAAACTATTTAAAGAGCGCCGAATCATCATAAAAAACGGGTCGCGAACGGGGTATTTTTCGCTGCCGCACAGTGCGGTGTGTTCTAGAATGTGGGCGACACCGGTCGAGTCTTTGGGCACCGTCCTCAGCGCGACTAAAAAAACATTCTCTGGATTATCGCTCGCAATATGGTAGTGGCTGGCGCCGGTTTTGCTGTGACGGTATTCCGCGATGCTCACCCCGAGAGCGGGTACGTCTTCGTTGCTAAGTAATTCAAAGCTGGGAAATGCAGTGGGGTTGGCAATGTTTTGCGCGGCGATGTCGGCTTGAGTCATGCGTAATCCATATGGTTGGCGAAGAAATAATACGTTTATAAACCTTTGTACGATTTTATTGTGCACATTGGCAGCGTTCGCTAAATCGCGTCCTAGCTGCTCGCTCCATTCGCGGGGCGGTCAGCGTTTAGGCTTCTGCTGGTATTCTAGGGCCTGTGAGCTGCAATTGCATTACTACTATGGCTAGGTCGATGGTTGCACCGGCAGTGCAGGTAATGTGAATTTGATTCGGAAGATCGTTGGCCACAATTTTCCGGTGACCAACCAGCTATCATTGCTGGCATCGTAGGCGACGCCGTTTAAAACTGCTTCAGGTACGAGCGGGGTGGGTTTGTTCGCAGCGCTTGCCAATGCGCTTAAATCGAGTTTTTTTAATACCTCACCACTTCGCCCGTCAATAATAAGCAAGTTGTTGGTATGCCATTGATTTGCGACGACGTAGTCGCCAAGGCACTCCAACTCGTTCAAATTATCTATGGCTTTCCCGTCTTCTTTCACGGTGACGGTACTGAGCAATTTCATGGTGTCTGCGGCTAGGCGTTGTAATTGATCGCTGCCATTACTCATTACAAAGTGGTCGGCCCGTCCTTCGACAATACTGGCGCATAGCCCCCACCCCTGACCTTGGTATGGAAAGACCCCCAGCAATTTGAAATGTTGAGGGTCGATAATCAGCCCTCGTCCCGCCCGCCATGTCAGCATATAGAGTTTGCCGCGGTATTGGCTGATACCTTCAGCAAATATATTAGCGGGTAAGGCGGTGCCGGTAATACTGTCTGTTGCTGAAGGAGGGAATTTGCGAGCGATAATTTTAGAGTGGCCGTAAAGGCCGCTGCTCTCATAGAGCTTACCTTGATAAAGCTCTAATCCCTGAGTGAATAAAGCAGGTTCATGGGGATAGGTATTCAGCAATTGATAGCTCGCATCATCAGCACAGGCAATATTTGGTATAGCGAGTATGGCGAGAGCAAATAGCCGTCGCGCCACACGCTTTGTTGCGCGAAATGAGTCTGTGCTAAGCGCGTTCAACACGGTTTCCGTCATTGCGGTCATCTTGTCTGGGCGGTGATATAGGAGTCTGCCATAAAATCGCTTGCGCGCCTAAGGTGCGAGATTATTCTAAGGGCTGATTTCTAACGAGCTTACGAATAAGGAAGCGCGCGGGGGATAGGCTTTCACAGATATGACGGGGAAGTGGACGAATTTCATGACAGATATAGCTTGTTATTAATTCGGCGCTTAGCGGTGTCGAGGTAAGCCCCCGTGATCCGTGGCCAACATTTATGTAAATATTGCGGTAGTTGCTCGCTGGGATGCTAATGCGGCGTCGAGCATCTTTGCCAAGCGGGGCATAGAGCTTGGCGAAGTCTTCTACGATGGGGGCGGCGCCAACGAGTGGCAGGTAGTCTGCACTGCTACAGCGCAGCGAAGCGCGGCCCCCGCGAACAGTGACGGGCGGGTTTAGTAGTTCGGGCGATAGCGCATCTAGTTGCGCTAAATTCCACTCGTGGTCACGGTCCTGTAAGTCGACGCTGACATCGTGCAAATTAAAACTCGCGCCTATGCAAAGACTGCCGTTAACTGCTGGGGCTAAATAGCCGTCGTGGCAAATCACGCATTTGGGCTCACATTTTAGGGCAGACGCTTCTATATAGCTGAGTTGGCCGCGAATGGGTTTGAGCGGCAGATGTCTGGTTTGAGGGAACTGCTTGGCGTCGTTGCTATTGGCTATGATAATCGCATCGCCACTGGCGACGGTATTTCCGCTGTTGTCTTTTATGTGCCATTGCGATGTGTCATCTACAAGCGAAATAGCCTCACGGTGTGAAATAAGACGAATATTGGGGTGGGCTAAATCCGCAGCGCAAACGCTAGGCGGAGAAAGCCAACCTGCCTGCGGGTAGTAATAGCCGCGCCCGCTTATTGGGATGCCGCTTATGTCTTGAAGTTCGCTTCCCTGTTTAAATTGCAGCCAATCCTGATCTTTGAAGAGTTCTTGTAACTGATCAAATTGAGCAGCGTCTTTTTTAGAATTTGCCAGTTGCAGCACCCCGCATAGATCGCCCTGAATACTGCCCTTGTTTAGACGTTCGCGGTAATAGGCTAGCGAAAATAAAAAGCTATGCAGGGTAAATAAATTCAATTCACCGGGGGTGGGCGAGAGCTTGGTATATAAGACCCCCTGGGGGTTACCAGAGGCACCGCTAGCCGGTTCATTTCGATCGATCACCGTGACCTCTATGCCGCGTTTGGCCAAGGCCGCCGCCGTGCTGCATCCAGCTAGTCCCGCGCCAATAACTAGAGCGTGTTTGACTGGCGTTTGCGCACTGGGGCGGTGCCAAGGCACCGCAACACGTTGGGGAAAAGGAGCGTTAATTTCGGCACTGCCTGTGAATGTGCCCCGCAGCATTTCTCTTTTACGGCCGTAGCCTGCAACTTTTTCAACATGAAAGCCCTGTGCACGTAGGCCGCGCTTAACAAAACCTGCAGAGGTAAAGGTGGCAAAGCTTGCCCCGACTTTACTAAGTGACCCCATGCAGCTAAATAATGTGTCGTGCCACATTGCAGGATTGCTCGCGGGGGCGAATCCGTCTAAGAACCACGCGTCTACCGCCGCAACGCTGCCTTTCGACGGACTTTGGGTGCGTGTATCTGTGCGGTTTGGGGAGTCTAACAGCGCCGGCAGGCAGTCAAGCGCATCGCCGAATAGTAAATCTAGGCAAACTTGTGCACTATTCAACATTCTGCGGTGCTGTCCAGATAACAGCGGTGGATAATTGTGCTGTAGTATAGACGCCAAGGTGTTTAACTCTGGCCACAAAGAGTGCGCTCTTTGTAAGTCATGCGGACGCAATGGATGTTTTTCGACGGATATATAGTGTAGCCGCCAATTTGCCGGTGCTAAGGTTTGCCAAAGTTGCCACGCAAGTAAAAAATTTAAACCGGTGCCGAATCCGGTTTCAACGATGGTGAACCGTCCTGCGGTGTTAGGGTCTAGTGTTTGCCAGCGTTCAGCTAGTTGATTATGCAATAAAAATACATGGCGGCTTTCGTCAATTCCGCTTTCTTGGCTGAAGTAGATGTCTCCGTAACTATCGGCTCGTGGGCTGCCGTCTTCGCCCCAAACGATGTTGGCGGGGTCTAGAGAGTAGGGACTGTGGTGAGAACTGTCGGCCATTATAATAGTGATGTCAGAATTAAAGAGGGATGTATTGTAGCAGTGAACATAGCGAAATCCTTGGCTAGTCGATTCGCGCAGACGCTTTCAGGGCAATGGCGATGGCTAGCGACTTTTTTATTTTGCTTTAGTGCTAGCCTCCCAGTAAACGCGCAGGCAGTCGATGCCGCAAATGCTAAGGTCACCCTTGCCTTGGCAACAGAACCCCCGACATTAAATAGTGCGGTTGCGACAGACACCATCGCCAGTTTTGTTCTCGCTCACATTATGGAAGGTCTGCTGGTATACGGCGCAGATGGTGAATTGGCGCCGGGTGTGGCGGAGCGTTGGGAGTTAGATGCCAATGGCGCGAGCTTTTGGCTGCGGGAGACTGCGAGGTGGAGCGATGGTAAACCCGTTACCGCCCATGATTTTGTTTTTGCTTGGCAGCACGCTCTGAAGCCAAGTACGGCTTCGCAATACGCGTTTATCTTTTATCCCATTAAAAATGCCGAGGCGGTCAATAGCGGTAAAGTGCCTGCTGCTGAACTTGGTGTTGTCGCGGTTTCGGATTATGAATTGCGGGTAGAGTTTGGGCAGCCCTGTCCTTATTTTCTTAGCCTTGCTGCCTTTATGACGTTCCTGCCGATGCGCGAAGATATAGTGGCGCACTGGGGTGGTCGCTACGCTGCAGACGGCGATAAATTAATATTTAATGGTGCGTATACACTGGATAAGTGGGTGCACGGCGCGCATTTGCGTTTACGTAAAAATAGCCATTACTGGCAGGCAGACGCCGTAAAAATTAATGAAATTGATATGCCCTATATCACTGCGGATCCCAGTGCGCAGTTTAATTTATTTCGCGACCAGCAAATTGCCATCGCACCGCTTGATACTGGGCTATTGAATGAGGCGGTAGAGCGGGGCTTTGATATTGAATATTTTCATACTGGGTCGCTGTTTTTTCTTGAGTTCAATTTTCGAGAGGGGCGTATCACCGCCAATCACTCCTTCCGCAAGGCTGTACAGCGCTTAATCGATCCTGATTTATTGGTGAACAAAATTATTGGGCTGCCGGGGATTAAACCCGCGTATTCACTTTTTCCTGTCACCGTAAAGGGTAACGAAAAGTCTTTCAGGGAAGAGTATCCGGTGATGCGGGTTGATCCAGATATTGCGGCGGCGCGCGAACATCTACAAAAGGCCAAGGCTGAATTGGGCTTCAGCGAATGGCCGCCACTGGTGTTATTGGCGGGCGATAGTCCAAGAGCGCTGCAAGAGGCAGAGTATTATCAATACCTCTTTAAAAAGGGGTTAGGGATTGAGCTTCGTATTGACCAGCAGGTTTTTAAACAGCGCCTAGAGAAAATGCGTCGAGGTGACTTCGACATTGTCGCCGCCGCTTGGGGGCCAGACTACGACGATATAATGACCTTTGCAGATTTGTTCGCGTCTTGGAATGATAATAACCGTGGTCGTTACGACAACCCGCTGTATGACCGGTGGATTCGTTTGGCGCAGGAGAGCAACGATGCTCGAACGCGATTTAATGCAATGGCGCAGATACAGCGCTTAGTGGTTGAAGACGTGCCAATACTGCCAACCTATGAAAATGGCGCGCTTTATGTGCAAAATCCGCGTTTAAAAGGGGTGCGACGTTCGATTTTTGGTGGCGATCCGCTGTTTCGTTACGCATGGATTGAAGAATAGCGATGCTGAGTTTTATTGCTAAAAGGTTGTTGTCGGGTGTGATTACCATTTGGTTTATCGCCACTGCGACGTTTTTTGCGATGCACGCTGTGCCTGGCGACCCTCTTACCCAAGAAAAGGCAATGACGCCAGCGGTGCGGGCCCAGCTTGAGGCGCGCTATGGTTTAGACAAACCTTTGTTTGACCAGTACCGTCTTTTTCTTGGCAATATGTTGAAGGGCGACTTTGGTATTTCCTTCACCCAAGAAAACCGCCGCGTGAATGATATTATTCGCGAGCATTTTCCCATCTCCGCTATTTTAGGTATCGCCGCTGTGCTAATCGCTTTGGTAGGAGGTATCGCAGCGGGTTCAGTTGCCGCCTATTGTCGCAACCGCTGGCCAGACCGGCTGGTGATGGTTGCCGTCATTGCCGCTATCTCGGTGCCCGGTTTTGTGATTGCCGGTCTCGCTCAGTTGGTGATTGTGGCGATGAATAATGCCGCAGGTAAAACATTATTACCGGTTGCCGGCTGGGGGAGTGTGAGTCAAATTTGGGTGCCAGCGCTGGTATTGGGCTTGGGTACTATGGCTTATTTAAGCCGAATTATGCGTGCTTCTATGCTTGAAGTGCTCAGCGCAGATTTTAATGTCGCCGCCAAAGCCAAGGGCGTTCACGGCTGGCGCTTGTTTTTTCACCATCAATTGCGAAACGCCGTGCTGCCAGTAGTCACCGAGTTAGGGCCAACCATTGCGGCAATTACCACCGGCGGTTTTGTTGTGGAATTGATTTTTGCTATTCCGGGGCTTGGGCGTTATTTCGTGCAGGCTGTGCAGCAACTTGATTACACCGTCATTATGGGAACAACCGTGTTTTATGGCGCGTTTTTGGTTTTAGTGGTGGTCTTGGTTGATATTAGTTATGGCTTGATTGATCCGCGGATTCGTTTGCATCGGGGCAGGTCATGAGGCTGTTAACATAATGGCAATTTCTGTATTCCGATTTGCCCCCAAAACCTGGGGCGCCGCTGACGACGTAGAAGCTGTTGCTCCGCTTCCTTTGCCGCCTATGGCAAGTCCGATGGTTGTTTTATCGGCACTCATGGTCTTGTGTTTGTTGTTGTTTGTGACTGTAGGCCCATTGCTGTGGCAGCAGAGCCCATCACAGCAATGGCTGTCGCAAATTTCTGACGGTGCGAGTAGCGCCTATTCCGTACGCATTGTGTCTGACAATGGGGATTGGCGACCCTCTGCAAAGAGTGATTCACCTCGGGGCTTAACAATTCACACCGCCAATACAGAGTATGTGCGCTTGCACTGGCCCAAGCTGGCGGGAGTTGAGCGCTACCGAATTTATCGTGGCGACGCGAATAAGCCGGGCCTAGGCTTGGCAATGGCGGAAACAGGAGATAACTATTATCAAGACCGCTTGCAGCTAAGTCGCGAGGTGTATCGTTATACCATTGCCGATGCAGAGACAGGCTTGCTGCTGTTGGCGCGGGAGGTTCGTCCTGAGCCTGCTATGTCTGCCTTTGAAGCTCAGTTGCAAGGCTTGATTCCGCTGGGCGGAAATGAAGAATGGGTTGATATTCCCGCACACCCGCTAGGCACCGATGCCTTGGGGCGCGATATTTTGGCGCGGTTAATGGCGGGTGGTAGAACGTCTTTATTCGTGGGCGTGGTAGCACCCTTGCTATATATCAGTTTTGGCTGTGTTTTTGGTGCTATCGCCGGTTTGATGGGGGGCTGGGTGGATCAGCTCGCCATGCGTTTTGTCGACTTTGTGGTCGCACTGCCATTTTTATTATTCATGATTTTATTCCGCGTCGCGTTTGGGATTGGTCCGGGGGAAAACGGCATTATGCCGCTTATCGTGGCGATGCTGGTGTTAAGTTGGCCCGGTAGCGCCAGACTGATTCGGGGGCAGGTGTTGGCCCTGCGCAGCCAACCGTTTGTTGAGGCGTCGCGGATTGCGGGGGTGGGGACGAGCCGCATTATTCTGCGTCATATGCTTCCTAATGTGCTGCCAATGATTTTAGTTGCCTTTAGTTTTGCGATTCCACAGGCCATTTTTACTGAGGCATTTTTGTCGTTTATTGGTATGGGGGTTTCACCACCGACCACCTCTTGGGGGGCTTTGTGTAACGACGGCATTAAAACGCTGCTGTCGCACCCTCGGCAATTGCTGTTGCCGGCCTTGCTGATCAGTATGTCGGTGCTCGCCTTTAATATCTTAGGTGATGCCCTGCGCGACGCCACTGATCGACGCTCGGGGGTGGTGCGCGCATGAGTTTGTTAAATCTTGAATCACTGCAGGTTAGTATCGGCTCTGTTCAGGCTGTTCGAGATGTGTCTTTGAGTTTGCAAGCGGGCGAGTGCCGAGCCTTGGTTGGCGAGTCGGGCTGCGGGAAATCCGTCACTGCAATGAGCTTGTTAGGCCTGATGCCAGGTGCTGCTAAAACGACGGCCCAGCAGTGGCAATTCGCGGGGCGCGATATGACACAGTTAACTGAACGCGATTGGCGTCAGTTGCGTGGCAATCAGATCGCCATGATTTTTCAAAACCCAATGACGGCCTTAGACCCTACCCAAACTATTGGCGCGCAAATCGCCGAGCCCTTGCGAATTCATAAGGGTATGTCGCGGCGCGACGCTAAAATGCGCGCAATTGCGCTGTTGGAGCGTTTGGCTATTGCCAACCCTGCTCAGCGCGCCGAGCAATATCCCTTCGAGTTTTCTGGCGGAATGTTGCAACGGGCCATGATTGCGATGGCGGTGGTGTGCGAGCCAGAGCTGCTTATTGCAGATGAACCCACGACGGCACTGGATGTCACCGTGCAGGCCGAGGTGCTCTGTTTGCTGCAGGAAATGCGGGAATCAAGCGGCACGGCAATGTTGTTTATTACCCATGACCTAGGCGTAGTCGCAGAGATTGCCGACTCAGTATCGGTTATGTATGCGGGGCAAACAGTTGAGTCTGGTTCCTTAAATCAGGTTTTTAGCACCGAGGCACATCCTTACACCCAGGCCTTAAAGCGGGCGGTGCCGAGTTTAGAAAACCCCAGACCGCTAGAGGCGATCGCCGGAACCCCACCGGATTTGCGCAAGCCGCCGACGGGCTGTGGATTTGCAGCACGTTGCTCACAGCGCATGGCGGTATGTGAACAGGCACCGCCGCCAATGCCTGTTGGTGAGCATCATCTAGCGCGTTGCTGGCTTTGGCACGAGGATCACCCTCAACGCTGGCGTGAGAAAGAGGGCTTTACCAAGACCTCGGTGATTGGGAGTAGTCGTTCATGACGAGTCCTTTTATCAAGGTGAGCCAACTGCGCTGTCATTTTAAAAGCGGTGAAAATTATTTGGCGGCGGTGGATGGCGTCAATTTGCAAATAGGCGCTGGTGAGGTGCTGGGCTTGGTTGGGGAGAGTGGCTCAGGCAAGTCTACCTTGGGACGAATTATCGCCGGTTTGCAGGCGAGAAGCGCTGGAACAGTGTGCATAGATGGCAAAGACATGCCGCAGCACTATAGTCGCCGTCAGTTCCGCGAGATGTCGACGAAAGTACAAATGGTGTTTCAGGATAGCTATGCGAGCTTGAATCCGCGGATGACCATCCTCGCCAGTTTACAAGAGCCCTTGTGGAGTCTTGGTGTTCGGGGTAAAGCCGCCCTCGACAAGGCAATGTATTGGCTAGATAGGGTTGGATTGCCGAGGTCGGCGGGGGAGCGCTATCCCCATGAGCTGTCCGGTGGTCAGCGTCAGCGAATTGGTATCGCCCGAGCCTTTATTGCTGAGCCTCAGCTTGTTATATGTGACGAGCCGGTGTCGGCACTAGATGTGTCTGTGCAGGCGCAAATCATAAATTTACTGCAGGAATTGCAGCGCGAGCACAATACGGCGATGTTGTTCATTGCCCACGATCTTGCGGTTGTGCGGTTTTTGGCAAGTCGTACAGCGGTAATGTATTTGGGCGAAATAGTCGAAATTGGGCCAACCACCGCAGTATTTGAGTCGCCTAGGCATCCATATACGGTAAAATTATTGGCCGCGCATCTGGACGGAAATCCCCGCGAGCGCGTATTGGGTTCACTAGCCGATGTGAAAGCGGTAGCGAATAAGGCGCCGTTGGCAAGCGACAGTGGCTGTCGATTTGCGCCGCGCTGCCAATTGGCTATTGCGGCCTGTTGTGAGAGCCCGCCGAGGCTCTTGCCTAGCTTGGTGGACACAGAAGCTGCGTGCCATCGCTTGGCGCTTATCGAAGAAGGTAGTTCGCAGATTGAGCTACTTAGCGAAAAAGAATAATTTGCTTCATAGTGATGAAGTGTTTTGTAGATGAATCAGGTAACTAAATCATGAATGTAAATCTAGATGCCCCGAGTGTGCTCGCTATTGCGGTGAATTTATTCAAAACCTGCCTACTGGATGTGGGTAGAACCGAGGCCAAGCGCTATTTTAAAGAGTTGGAGGCGGGGCGTGAGCTGTATTTAACTGAAATGTCGATGCCAGATAAATCAAAACTGCGAGTGCGTTTGCAGTTGATGCCACAGGAGTTTAACGGGCATCTCAATTTCAGCGCCTTTAAGCTACAGCTGCAGATGCTGTGCGCAGAAATCGTTAAAGTAATTAAAGCTGAGTCTGAACCAATTGTAATGAGCGACGATAGTGGTCGCCAATTGATGTTTAATATTCCAGCGATTAGTCATATCGACGGTGATTTTAACGCCTTAGTCTTAGGTGCAGACCTGCGTCGAGCCGGTGAGTTGGTCTTACAGTTGATGTTTATCGACCCTGAACAGTACCGCAAGAAGGAGGAAATTAGCGCTGAGGCGTAGCGGTGCGGGACGCTAGTGTTGACAGTGAGTACAAATACCGATAGCTTGCCACTTTTAGTATGTGTGGTTGGACTGCCAGTAGTTTAGGCACGACATTAATAACAACAAGGCATGAAGAGGGGACTACTTTGTCAGCAATGGAAGAGATCGCAGCAGCTATAAGTGCTGCACGGGAAAAGGCCAGCGTGCCAAGCAGCGTTGACCTTAGTCAATATGCTAACTTAGTCGAGATGTTCGCCTACTGTGCTACGCAGTTTGCCGATCGCCCCGTTATGTCCTGTATGGGTAAGACCTTGACCTACGGTGATTTGGACGTTTTGTCTGCCCAATTTGCCTGTTATTTGCAAAACCATACTAGCCTGCATGCCGGCGATCGTATTGCTTTGCAAATGCCGAATATTCTTCAGTATCCCGTCGCGCTTTTTGGCGCAATTCGCGCGGGTATGGTGGTAGTTAACACCAATCCGCTTTACAGCGAGCGTGAGCTTAAACACCAATTGAACGATTCCGGCGCCAAAGTGCTGGTGGTGTTAGCAAATGTTGCGGAAGCCGCTGCGGCAGTCGTTGCTGATACGCCGGTAGAAACCGTGATTGTGACTGAAATTGCCGATTTACATACTGGCTTCAAGCGGCCCTTAATCAATAACGTCGTGAAATACGTTAAGAAAATGGTGCCTGACGTTAGTTTTAAAAACGCAGTTGCGTATCGCAAGACCTTGGCTTTGGGTAAAAGTGGTCGCTATACGCCTGCAAATCCTGCGGCGGAAGACGTGGCTTTATTGCAATACACCGGTGGTACAACGGGTGTGTCTAAAGGCGCCATGATTAGTCATCGCAATTTGATGGCCAATGTATTGCAGAGCAAGCAACTGTTTGAAAGCTACGGGCTAAAGGAAGGGACAGAAACCTTTTTGTCGCCCTTGCCGCTGTACCATATTTATTCCTTTATGCTGTCTTTCTGCGTCATGATGCAGGGCAATCATGCTGTGCTTATTCCAAATCCACGGGACTTGGGTAGCGTGATTAAAGAAATGAAACGCTGGCGCTGGAGCGGTATGAGTGGCATTAACACGCTGTTTGTTCAGCTCTGTAATCATCCAGAGTTTAGAGACTTAGATTTTTCATCCGTTAAAGCAACACTGTCTGGTGGTATGGCTCTAACTGCGGGTGCAGCTAAAGAGTGGATGGAAGTCACCGGCGCTCAAGTTTATGAAGGCTACGGGCTGACAGAAACATCGCCGGTTGTCTCCATTAATCCGGGTGGTGCCAACCAGATTGGTACTATCGGCATTGCCTTGCCAGGTACGGAAGTTCGTATTGTTACTGAAGCCGGTGAAGATGTCGGTATTGGTGAGCGCGGTGAATTATGTGTGCGCGGCCCTCAGGTGATGATGGGCTATTGGCAGCGCCCTGACGAAACTGAGAAAACCATTAAAGACGGTTGGTTGCATACCGGCGACGTGGCGATTGTTCAAGAAGACGGTTATATGCGGATTGTTGATCGCATGAAAGATATGATCATTGTTTCTGGCTTCAATGTATATCCTAATGAAATTGAAGATGTACTCAGCGGGCACCCCAATATTGCAGAATGCGCCGCAATTGGTGTGCCTGATGAAAAGTCAGGCGAGGCAGTTAAAATCTTTGTTGCCGCTAAAAAAGGCGATATTGATAAAGACGAATTGAAAGCATTTTTGCGTGAACGCTTAACCGGCTATAAAATGCCGCGTTATATAGAAGTGCGTGATGAATTACCAAAGACTAATGTCGGTAAAGTATTGCGCCGTTCACTTCGAGACGAGGAGCTTGCCAAGCTCGCGAAAGCTGAGTAATTCGTCAGTTCTTAGCAAAAAGGCGCCTTAAGGCGCCTTTTTTATTTATACGGTGTTTATGTCTGAAATTACCGCGGCCAGCTTAATGGCCAGTATCGACGAATGTATGTTGGGCGACCGTTTTGGTTTTGCTAGGCAGTGTCGAGCCTTGCAAAAGCAGGCTGCTCATGCGGATACGAGTAAAAAATTACTTGCCCTTGCGCAGCGTATAAATGCCTCTGCGCTGAGAGTTAAGTCGCGCCGCGACAATTTACCGAAAGTACTTTATCCGGAAGATTTGCCAGTTGCGCAAAGGTTAGAGGATATTCGTAAGGCTATTGCCGACCATCAGGTAGTGGTTTTGGCCGGCGAGACCGGTTCGGGTAAAACCACTCAGATCCCCAAAATATGTTTAGAAATGGGGCGGGGTGTTGAGGGCTTGATTGCCCACACCCAGCCAAGGCGTTTAGCTGCTCGGGCGGTGGCGCAGCGTTTGGCAGAGGAACTGAATACGCCACTTGGCGACGGCGTTGCTTATCAAATTCGCTTTCAAGAAGTCGCGTCGCCTAACAGTTATATAAAATTAATGACCGACGGTATTTTATTGGCCGCAATCCAGCGCGACCGGTATTTGAGCGAATATGACACCATCATTATTGATGAAGCTCACGAGCGCAGCCTGAATATCGATTTTTTGCTTGGCTATTTAAAAACCCTCTTACCTAAGCGACCAGATTTAAAATTAATTATTACCTCGGCGACAATTGATGTAGAGCGCTTTTCGGCGCATTTCAATAATGCACCCGTTATCGAGGTCTCTGGACGCAGCTATCCCGTTGAATATCGGTATCGGCCTCAGGAAGAATTGAGTCCAGATAATGACCTAGGGGAGGCGGTAGAGGCGGTGCTGCGGGAGCTAATGGCAGAAGGCGCCCATCGCCACGGCGACACCTTGGTGTTTTTAAGCGGTGAGCGTGATATTCGGGAGCTAACCCGTCACCTAAAACGTGCTGACCTGCCGGGTGCCGAAGTGTTGCCTCTGTATTCTAGGCTTAGTAGTGCAGAGCAGCAGCGTATATTTGATTTGCGTGGCCGTCGCGGTTGGCGGGTCGTACTTGCCACTAACGTAGCAGAAACCTCTCTCACGGTGCCAGGCATTCGCTATGTAATCGACGGCGGCACCGCCCGCGTCAGCCGTTACAGTGTGCGCAGCAAAGTTCAGCGCCTGCCGATAGAAGCAATTTCTCAGGCTAGTGCAAATCAACGGGCGGGGCGCTGTGGCCGTGTCGCGGCGGGTATTGCTTACCGGCTTTATAGCGAAGCGGATTATTTGACTCGGCCCGAATACACCGAGCCGGAAATTCAGCGCACAAACCTTGCCGCTGTAATATTACAAATGTTACAGCTTAAGCTTGGAGATATCTCCGAGTTTCCCTTTGTTGATGCACCGGATAAAAAATTCGTCAACGACGGTTTTGCGCTACTAGCTGAGCTGGGTGCAGTAAACGATGGCCGGCTAACAAAGCTCGGCGAGCAACTTGGCCGTTTTCCGGTTGATCCCCGCATTGGCCGTTTACTATTAGCCGCTGCGGAGTCATCTTGCTTGCGCGAGATGTTGATCATCGCTAGCGCTTTAAGTATTCAAGACCCTAGAGAAAGGCCGGCAGATAAGCAGCAGGCCTCAGACGAGAAGCATCGCCGCTTTTGGCAAAAAGATTCCGACTTTGCCGCTTTTGTTGCGCTCTGGGATTACGCCGAGGAACAGCGTCAGGCTTTGTCAGCCAGCCAGTGGCGAAAACTCTGTCAGCGTGAGTTTTTGTCGTGGACAAGAATGCGTGAGTGGCGGGAAGTCCACCACCAACTTACTTTGATGTGCCGGCAGTTGGGCCTTAAGCAAAATAAAGACGCAGCAGACTTTGATAGTATCCATAAAGCCTTATTGCCAGGTTTTCTAGGGCAAATAGCAACAAAAGACGAGAACCGCGAATTTATTGGTGCCCGCAATCGCAAATTACATATATTTCCTGGTTCGGCACTATTTAAAAAACCGCCGAGTTGGATTGTCGCTGCTGAGTTAGCGGAAACCAGTCAGCTTTACGCCCGCTGTGTTGCCAAGATTGATCCGGAATGGGTATTGGGCGTGAATGATAGTCTGCTAAAGCGCAGCTATTACGAACCCCACTGGCAGGCGCGCAGTGGTCGCGTTATGGCCTTTGAACAGACCTCGCTTTATGGCTTGATAATTCGCGATAAAAAGCGTGTTCATTACGGCCCTATTGCACCGGAAGAAAGTCGAGAAATACTTATTCGCCAAGCTTTGGTGGAAGGTCGTTATCAAGGGCGCGCAGAATTTTTTCGTCACAATAAGCGCTTGATGGCAGAAATCTCTGAACTTGAAGACAAGGCTCGCCGCCGCGATATCTTGGTTTCTGATGAAGAATTATTCCAATATTACAATGAGCGTATTCCCGCCGGAATTACCACCGCTAAACATCTTGAGCACTGGTTAAAAGCAAGCGCACCACCTAAGACCTTGTTTTTAAGTCGCGGTGAATTGATGCGCCATAACGGCGGTGATGTGACCGAGCAACAATTTCCGGATTCGCTGCAGTGCGCGGGTATGAGTTTGGCGCTGAGCTATCACTTTGAGCCGGGGCATCCCGCCGACGGGGTCAGTGTTTCGGTGCCGCTGGGTAATTTAGTGCACCTAGCAGAGGGGCGTCTTGAGTGGCTTGTGCCAGGCCTGCTACGGGAAAAATGTATTGCATTGGTGAAGACCTTGCCCAAGGCACAGCGCAAGCAGTTGGTGCCGGTGCCAGATTTTGTTGATCGGGCACTGCCTATGATTAGCGCCAGTGATCAGGCATTGCTACCCCAGTTAGCTGACGCCCTGCGTCGATTAAGCGGTTTGCAAATTGATGTTAAAGAGTGGGCTGCTAACCGCCTAGACGATTATTATCTAATGAATATTCGAGTCTTAGATAATGCGGGTAAATTACTGGCCCAAGGGCGTGATTTAGCGGCTCTAAAAAGCCTGTTGGCTAACCAAGTACAGCAGGGTATATCTGAAGAGAGTCGCGGTGGATTTACGACAAAGTTACTACAGGATTGGAACTTTGGTAGCTTAGAAAAAAGTCACGAATTCAAACGCAGTGGCGCGACCTTAACCGCTTATCCTTGTCTTCGCGATGATGGCGACAAGGTCGTATTGGAATTGGCCGAATCAGAACAGGATGCGCAGCAAAAAAGCCTTTTTGGCGTTTTGCGCTTACTGTTACTGCGAATGGCTCAGCAGGCAAAAATGCTGAGGGCGAATTTGTTTCGCAGCAATGCCGTCCAACTTCAGTTTGCCGCAGTGGGGGAGCAGAAAAAGCGCTGGCTTGAAGACTGCTTGCTCGCGGCAGCGCGTCAAAGTTTCGCCGTCGATATAGAACAATTGCCAGAAACCGAAGCAGATTTTCACAGAATGTGGGAAGCAGGGCGGGCAAATTTCAGCGCTGATGCGGAGAGCTACGCTGCCTTGTTGGCAGAAATACTCGGCCACTATTCAGATATTCGACGAGTATTGAAAAAACTTAATTCTCTGAGTTGGATTCACAGTATCAATGACGTGAATACTCAGCTTCAAGCCTTGTTCTTTGAGGGCTTTATTACCGAGCTTCATCGCGAGGAGTTAAACCAGTATCCGCGCTATCTGCGGGCTGTTTTGCAACGCCTTGAAAAACTAGACGGTCATTATCAGCGAGATCGCCAATGTACCTTGGTACTGGAACCGCTTCAGCAGCAGCTGATAGATTTCTTGGCGAAGGCCCCGGCGTCGGTAAGGTCGCATCCATTATTGCGTGAGTACCGCTGGCAGCTGGAGGAATTCCGCATATCACTTTTTGCACAAAATATTGGCACGCGATCACCGGTATCAGAGAAGCGTTTAAAGCAACTTTGGAAAACCGTATATCAAGATGTAACATTTTGAGACTAGCTTGGTCTACTGTGCAAGGCCGTATATAAACAGATGATGGGGATCGGAAAGCCCTCGGGTAACGTAAACCTGCCATCGTGTTGTTAAATTTTGGTATGCGGCTATGCTAAAACGGAGTGGATATACCGAGTAGTGCCGATATTGTTTGGCCGGTTTCTACAAAGCGTGATTGCACGTATTTAACTAACTAATTCGGTGCTGAGCCGATATGGAGATTAAAGAATGGCTTCTTTTACTAAAAAACCTTTAGCAGCGGCGTTTGGTGCGGCAATGTTGGCGTCAGCGGTTAGCCCCGCAATGGCAGATAGCAATCCTTTTGCGGCCAAGCAATTAAGCGCTGGCTATGAGTTAGCAATGGGTAGCTCCGATAAAGCGGCGAAGGCTGAGCACGAAGCTAAATGTGGTGAGGCAAAGTGCGGTGCCGATAAGGCTAAAGCAGCACATGAAGGTAAGTGTGGCGAGGCAAAATGCGGTGCTGATAAAGCCAAGGCTGCCCATGAAGGCAAGTGCGGTGAAGGTAAATGTGGCGAAGGTAAGTGCGGAGCAGACAAAGCCAAGGCAGCCCACGAAGGTAAATGCGGTGAAGGTAAATGTGGAGCTGATAAAGCTGCGATGGAAGGCCAGTGCGGCGGTGATAAAGCGGCAAAAGAAGCTTCATGTGGTGCGGCTAAATAAACATCGCTACTTTTAGCATGCAAGGTATTCTGGGCAACGATGGCAGTATCAATGAATGATGGCAAAGTAGAAAACCGACGTCAGCTTGCAGGCCTTGGCCTGCGTCGCGGTCTAATGCCGGAGTTTAAACAGCTCACGCCCTCTGATATTGACTTTGTAGAAGTTGCGCCAGAAAACTGGATAGGTATCGGCGGTCGTTACGGCCGCTTGTTCCGCGACATTGCGGAGCGCTATCCAGTATATTTGCATGGTTTGTCTTTAAATATCGGTGGATTTTCGCCACTAGATAATAATTTATTAACGGCTATTAGGCGGTTTATGGATGAGTTTGACTGCCCCCTGTATTCTGAGCATTTAACTTACTGCGGTGACGAAGGTCAGTTATATGATTTGCTGCCGATCCCCTTTACCGAGGAGGCTGTGCATCATGTTGCCGAGCGTGTAAAGCGCGTTCAGGATGTATTGGGGCGGCGTATTTTGCTAGAAAACGCCTCTTATTATGCCGCGCCAGCCCAGCAAATGAGCGAAAGTGAATTTATAAATGCGGTGTTGGCGGAGGCGGATTGCGAGCTGTTATTAGATGTTAATAATATTTACGTGAATAGCATTAACCACGGCTACGACCCTTACGAATTTCTGCACTCACTGCCGCTTGAGCGCGCGAGCTATATTCATATTGCCGGTCATTACGATGAGGCCGAGGATTTGCGCGTTGATACCCACGGCGCTGATGTTATCGACCCTGTGTGGGCCTTGTTAGATGCCGCTTATGAGCGCTGCGGTCCATTGCCAACTTTATTAGAGCGCGATTTTAATTTTCCACCGATGACTGAGTTGTTAATGGAAGTACAGCGTATTAAGCGGGCTCAGCAGGTATGTCTGCAAGCGACACCTGCTCAATTCAGTGCGGCGATTCGATGAGCTCATTTCAGCAGGTTCAGCGTGAACTAACACAGTTTATCCGCGACCCAGAGCATTGCGCGGGGCCAAGCGGCATAGAGTCTCGCCGATTAGATATTTACCGTGACTTATTTTTTAACAATATTCATGGCTTTTTAAGCAATGGCTTTCCCGTTTGTCGGAGCTTGTACTGCGACGCAGACTGGGACGCGATGGTGCGGGATTTTATGATTCAGTATCAATGCTCAAGCCCTTACTTTTTAAAAATTGCTGAAGAGTTTCTGGCTTATTTGCAGCAGCGCAACAAGCTTGATAATGATCCGCCGTTTCTCATTGAACTCGCACATTACGAATGGGTGGAACTTGCCCTCGACGTTGCAGAAGAAGAACTAGCACCCCAGTGTGATGCGACTGATGATGTATTGAGCAATCAGTTATCTTTGTCACCCTTGGCGTGGTCCTTGGCCTATCAATTTCCGGTACATTTAATTAGTAGTGACAATCAGCCTACACAGCCGGGTGACGACCCGACCTATATCGTTGTGTACCGCAATCGTGCTGACAGTGTTGAATTTTTAGAAATCAATGCAGTGACCGCGCGCTTATTGGCTTTGTTTGACGGTGAAACTCCGCAAACAGGTCTTTCCGTACTTAGTATCATT
Organism: Zhongshania marina; assembly: GCF_002915595.1. Taxonomy (GTDB): domain Bacteria; phylum Pseudomonadota; class Gammaproteobacteria; order Pseudomonadales; family Spongiibacteraceae; genus Spongiibacter; species Spongiibacter marinus_B. The sequence continues at coordinate 125,180 of NZ_PQGG01000019.1, read as the reverse complement.
GCCGATGAACTGGCTAGCAATTTAGAATCGCTGCTCGGCTTTGGTCGCGAGCTGGTGGCGCAATTAGTCAGTCTCGATATTCTGATTATTGCCGAGTCGTAATTATCAAAATAGTGCCAAGCTTCAATGCATTGCGTATAGTAATGACTGTTATCAAGACTTGATGAGTAATAATTTCAATGGAACGAATCGCCTGCACTTGGGTACTGCTGCTGTCGGTATTTTACGGCGCGCTAGCGTTTGCGGATGAGGGTGGAGATCCTCGCGACCCTTGGGAGGGGCTCAATCGAGCGATTTTCGCATTCAATGACACTGCAGATCTTTATTTGCTGCAGCCCGTTGCGCGCGGTTACAAAAAAGTGACCCCTACGTTTGTTGATCAAAGTTTAGCCAATGTTTTTAATAATATCGGTGAAGTGCAAAACATCGGTAACGATATATTACAGGGCGAGGGCCTTGATGCCCTTACTAGCACTGGTCGCTTCGTTATCAATACCACGGTAGGTGTATTGGGTATTTTTGATGTAGCAGGTGCAATTGGTTTAAAACGCGACTCCGAAGACTTTGGTCAAACCCTTGCGGTATGGGGTGTCGGTAATGGCCCTTTTATTATGCTGCCATTGCTTGGCCCCAGCACCCTGCGTGACGGTGTGGGACTTGGTGTTGACTCCTACACAGCCATTACGCGGGAGATTGACCCGGAAAGGGCGCAATACGGTATGACTCTGCTAGACTTACTACAGGTTAGGGCGTCTTTGCTGGGCTCCGAAGATTTGGTGTCTGGTGATAAATATACCTTCTTCAAAGATGTCTATTTGCAACGTCGGGACTTTCTTATCAATGACGGCAAGCTTGAAGACGATTTTGGCGATGAAGATTTCGAATCCTTTGATTTCTGAATGTGCTTGTTTTACCCCGAGCGTAAATTCTCCGCATAAATACGGCTTGTGTGTGCACTTAGATGCGAGTAAAAAGGCCGGATGAACGCAACCTTCCCCCAAAGCATCTTATTGGTCCAGCAGGCTGACGCTGTACACGCGGAGCTTGTGTCCTCTTTGAAAAAACTCGGCATGTCTGTGATTGCCGTCGCCGATTGCGCGGCTGCAATGTTGGGTTTTAGGGAAGAAGACATCGATATAGTGATGGTCGATATAGATTTTCCCGACGATCGAGGAATAGATCTATTGGGGAAAATGGCCGCTGACCCTCGGGAATTACCGTTAATTGGTGTGTCCCGACGTAAGAGTTTGGCGGATGTTGTTGAGGCGGTGCGCCACGGCGCGACAGATTACTTAATGCTGCCGCCAGAGAATTTAGACGTTATTCGCCACGTCATAGACCGCGCCGTGGAGCGCGGTACTTTAAAGCGCGAAAACTTGGCTTACCGTACCAAGCTCGAAAATGCTAACCGCGACCTGCTTGAAAGCCTGACGCTATTGCAGCAAGACCAGCAAGCGGGCAAGCACGTTCAGCAACTTTTACTTCCCGATACGCCAAAGCAAATTGGTGGTTATAGTTTCTGCCACTATATTTTGCCGTCCTTGTATTTAAGCGGTGATTTCGTTGATTACTTTTTGGTTGGTGACGATCACGCCGTGTTTTTTGTGGCCGATGTGTCTGGTCACGGCGCAAGTTCGGCATTCGTGACGGTATTCCTTAAGAATTTGTTCGCCCGTAAGCGCAGTGATTTTTTGCACCGTGGTTCAACGGCGATTTTGTCACCCGCCAAGATGCTTGCTATTGCTAATCGTGAATTATTGGAAATGGGTATCGGCAAGCATGTCACCATGTGCGTTGGCGCGTTTGATTTAAAATGTCATCAGCTATGTTATTCGGTGGCGGGTCACTTGCCTGCGCCAGCAATGGCACTAGACGGTAAAGCGGAGTTTTTGCCGGAGCACGACATGCCGGTTGGTTTATTCGCTGATGCCGAGTACAGTGATCACATGATCAGCTTCCCGGCGGGGGCTGTGCTGACCTTGTTCTCTGATGGTATATTAGAGGTCTTGGACAGCGACACCCTTGAGGAAAAAGAGCAAAAAGTGCTCGATATTCTCAAAGATGGTGAGAGTTCGTCCACGGGACTGGCGGAAACCTTTGGTCTATCAGAAATAGACGAAGCGCCAGACGATATCGCAATTTTAGTCGTGTGTAGGTTATAGGCAAATGCAGCCTGGTAGGATATTGGTAGCAGGACAGGACGGCGCGTTTGTTATCAAATTAGTTGGTGACGTGCGGCTGACGCTTTGTACAACCTTAGACGAGTTTTTCGACGAGATGCTGTCTGTCGAAGGCTTCGCCAGCGTTGTCGTAGATCTTTCTGACGCCTTAAATGTCGATAGCACCACCTTGGGCTTGCTGGCTAAATTAGCCATTAAGGCCAAAGAGCGTTTTAAGTTTGTTCCCCTTATTTTGTCCACCAACCCTGATATCACCCGCGTGCTAGAAAGCATGGGCTTTGATAGGGTGTTTAGAATTCGAGAAGAGCCCTTGCTTGACGATGAAGACCTTGGCGAATTGCCGGTCTTACCCTGTAGCGAAGACGCCGTTAAAAAGCGTGTGCTGGAGGCGCATCGTACACTAATGGGATTGAGCGACAGCAATCACGCAAAGTTTCGTGAGTTAGTGTCGCTGCTTGAAGGTCAGTGTTTTTAATTTTCTGCTAACGCAAACCCCATCCCAATCTATTTGCCAGCCGCTTTTTCTGTGCATGTTAACTTCGCGCGGATAAACTCGGTGTGGGGTAAATAGATAAGGTCAGATATTTTGCGAATTAAGTGGTCTTCGTATTTATCGATATTGCCATCTTCTATTGCCACTTCCCACAGCGCCACAATCAACTCGTATTTTTCTAGATTGTTGCAGTTGTCATTGATGTAGCGTGTAAAGGGGTAGAGCGAGGTGCTGTCTTTGTTAAGCGCGGCAGCCGTTGCCATAAACTCTTCGATGTCCGCCAGGGAAACCGAAAAGCGGCTAACTAGCAGGCCGCGTATTTTTTCAATTTCCGCAGGATCTTGCTGGTAGTCAGACTTGCTGACTTCAATGAGCAGGGCCGCCGCGGCGAGCTCTAGCGACATGGCAGAATCTTTGCTGTCTTCGTCTGCGCCACTAAAGAGCTGTTTTAATTTTTCAAACATCGCTTAATTCCACTCGCTAAGTAGGGTTTCGAGTTTAACTTGGTCGGCGGCAAAGGCGCGAATGCCTTCGGCTAGCTTCTCTGTCGCCATTGCGTCTTCGTTAAGCGCCCAGCGGAAGCCGGATTCCGTGATGTCCAGTTTGTCGTGGGCGGCAAAATCCATATCGGTTGCTAGCCGGCGCGGCAAGGGCTGGCTGTCTTCACTTAGCTCATTGAGTAACGCAGGGCTGATGGTTAAACGATCGCAGCCTGCAAGCGCCTCTATTTCGCCAATATTGCGGAAGCTTGCGCCCATGACGATGGTTTTATAATTGTGTTGTTTGTAATAACTGTAAATCGCAATAACCGATTGCACGCCGGGGTCATCGTTGGCAGTTTCGGGCTTGGCGCCTCGCGCCACATGCCAATCTAAAATACGACCAACAAAGGGTGAAATTAAGGTTGCGCCAGCCTCTGCGCAGGCAGCGGCTTGAATAAGACTGAAAAGCAGTGTGAGATTGCACTCTATGCCTTCTTTTTCTAATACTGCGGCGGCTTGTATACCTTCCCAGGTCGAGGCAATTTTAATTAATAGACGGTCCTTGGCGATACCTTTTTCTTGGTAAAGTTCTGCTATATAGCGGCCTTCGGCAATCATCGCTTCGGTATTAAATGAGAGGCGGGCATCGACTTCAGTAGAGACTTTGCCCGGCACTAATTTGCTGATTTCTGCGCCAATTTCTACAGCTAGCTTAGTGGCGGTCTTTTGCAGCCACTGGGCATCTCTGGTGCCGTCGCCTTGGCTTTCAATCACCCCTTGAATGAGTGCTTGGTATTGTGGAAGCTGCGCTGCTTTTAGAATGAGCGACGGGTTGGTGGTTGCGTCTTGCGGGGCGAAGCGGCGAATCGCCTCAATGTCGCCGGTGTCGGCAACTACGTCGGTAAATTGTTTGAGTTGTTCTAGCTTACTACTCATTACTCACTGTCCTTTTAGTCATCATGGTTTGCAGGGCGTCATCTGTTAGTTGAAGCGCCTGTTCCAATATCTCAATGCCGGCATTTGGGCGATGGGCGTATTCGCTTATATGGCGCCGGAATAGGCGGCCGCCGGGTTCTCCATTAAATAGACCTAATATATGTCGAGTCATATGATTGAGTCGGGTGCCCTTGGCGAGTTCCGCTTCAATATAGGGGAACATGCTGCGTATGACATCGCCGCGTACGGGTGTCTGCCGGTCTTGGCCGTAAAATTGTGAATCTACATCGGCAAGAATAAACGGGGTTTGATACGCGCTGCGGCCCATCATGATGCCATCCACATATGACAATTGCGAGGCGGCATCATCGATGGTTTGAATACCACCGTTAATGATGATTTCAAGATCTGGGAAGTCCTGCTTTAGTTGGTGCACCAAACCGTAGTTTAAGGGAGGAATTTCGCGGTTTTCTTTTGGGCTCAAGCCTTCTAGCCAGGCTTTGCGGGCGTGGACGATAATCGCGTCGCTACCGGCTTCTGCAATGGCGGCGACGAATTCTTGTAGAGGTTCATATCCTTCTTGCTCATCAATGCCGATGCGGTGTTTTACGGTAATGGGTAGGGAGCAGGCGTCTTTCATGGCCTTAACACAGTCTGCGACCAGCGCGGGGCGCGACATTAAGCAGGCGCCAAAAAAGCCATTTTGAACGCGGTCTGATGGGCAACCACAATTTAAATTAACTTCGTCGTAGCCCCATTGTTCTGCAAGTCGAACTGAGTGGACTAGTGCCTCTGGATCGCTACCGCCTAACTGCAATGCTACCGGATGTTCTACATCACTAAAATTTAGGTGTCGCTCAGCATCGCCGTGAATCAGAGCACCGGTGGTGATCATTTCGGTGTAAAGCACCGCTTCGGTGGTCAACTGACGCCAAAATACCCTGCAATGCCGATCTGACCAGTCGAGCATCGGTGCTACACAGAACCGTCTATCAAGGCTTTTGCGCGTGATTGGTGGGTTTGCCGGTGCTTTTGGGTGTTCTCGGCTTGTTCTATTTTCGATCATTTTTGCCCATTTCTGCCCTTTTTTTAGATGTCAGTGCTAGAATTAAGCACTGATTTCTAAATTTAAGCACTGGCATGGGCACGATTACACAGCGCAATAAAAAAGATGGTTCTAAGGTCTACGGTGCGCAGATCCGCATTCGCCGTGACGGGGCGATAGTCTATCAAGAAACGCAGACGTTTGAACGTAAACCGGCGGCGGCCGCTTGGATTAAGAAGCGGGAATATGAGTTGGCCGAACCTGGGGCGCTTGAGAAGGCGAGTAAGGTTTCGGTGTCTGTGCATGATGCAATTCATAAGTATTTGGATGAGTACGGTAAGTTGCGGCCGCTGGGTGATACTAAGCGGAATACGTTAAAGGCTATTGCGGCGTCGTGGCTCGGTAATTTGTTGCTCGCCGATTTAAACAGTCAGCGCTTAGTTGAGTATGCTCACTGGCGAATTGGTGCGGACGGCGGGGCGGTGCAGCCACAGACAGTGGGTAATGATTTGGCGCACCTCGGCGCGGTTATGTCAGTGGCGCGGCCTGCTTGGGGGTTTGACGTGGATCCCCACGCGATGACTGATGCGCGGCTGGTGTTGCGCAAGATGGGTATGGTTAGCCGCAGCCGCGAGCGCGATCGCCGGCCAAGTTTTAAGGAGCTTGATGCGCTGTTGTTGCATTATGCCGAGATGCAAAAGCGGCGGCCTGCGTCGATTAATATGCTCAAGGTGGTTGGCTTTGCTCTGTTTTCTACCCGTCGTCAGGAGGAGATCACCCGTATTCGCTGGGCTGATTTAGACGAGGCGGGGCAGCGGGTGTTGGTGCGGGATATGAAAAATCCGGGCCAGAAGATTGGTAATGATATTTGGTGTGCCCTGCCGGACGAGGCGATGGCGATTGTGAAGAGTATGCCGCAGGTTTGTGCTGAGATTTTTCCGTATAACAGCGACTCGATTTCAGCCAGCTTTACTCGAGCATGCAAGTTTTTAGAGATTGAGGATCTGCGCTTCCATGATTTGCGGCACGAGGGGGTAAGCCGGCTATTTGAAATGGATTGGGATATCCCGCGTGTTGCCAGTGTTTCTGGGCATCGAAACTGGAATTCGCTCCGTCGCTATACTCATTTGCGGGGGCGTGGTGACAAGTATGTGGGCTGGCCTTGGTTGGCGAAGATTCTGGCGGCGCCGGTTGATTTAGGGGCTAGGGAGGGTGGCCGTTAGTTTACGGATTTAGAGTTGGGTGATATTCTCGAGCACTGATATACATGGAGTGTGCTTATGGGCTTGCCACAGGAATTGGTAGCTGAGCGGGAAGGTCAGCTAGAGTTAGGTGGGTGGTTGATAGATTGTCACCACCTTAGCAATGGACGACGTGTAATTACGCAGCGATCGTTTACTGACATTATTGGTCTCAAACGAGGGACTAAAAAGGCTGGCGACAAACTTGCTGGCTTCCTTAATATTCCAGCGCTTAAGTCTGAGAATATCGCACGTCTTTCTGAAAAAATTCAAAATCCTGTCATATTTAAGATGTCGAGCGGGCCAACTGCGTTCGGTTATGAGGGCGACCTGCTGATCGAATTCTGCAAGGCAATTCTCGAGGCACGTAGAGCAGGGTACATGACTACCGCTGCAGAAAAGCGCTATGCCATGTCGTGCGAGGCCTTTGTAGTATCTTGCGCGAAAGTCGGCATCATGGCTCTTATTGATGAGGCGACTGGTTATTCTCAGGATAAGGCGAAGGATGAATATCGAGCTCTATTTACGGAATTTATTCGCGCTGAAATGCGCGAGTGGGAAAAGGAGTTTCCGCAGCAGTTCTTCGATATGATCTATAGGCTTTATGGTATTCCACGCACCAAAGGGAATCACCCGCAATTTTTTGGTGGTTTTATCCGTAAATACGTGTACCAGCCATTGGCTGCGAGTAATGGCGCAATTCTTGAGCAGCTTGACGTGAAAAACCCAGTCGTATTTGGTTTGGGTGGGCGCAAATATAGAATGCACCAGTTTCTTACCGAAGAGATTGGCGTGCCTGCTTTGCGCGAGCATTTGTGGCAGGTTATTGGTATTGGCGCCTCTGTTCGCTCCAAAGAGTCATTTAGCACGCACTTTAAGCGGGCATTTCCTCAGATCGGTGATCAAGGTGAATTTGATATAGAGTTTGAGTAAAAGACCTATGATTGGTTGTTTTTTGATCAAAATTATAACCAAGGTTAAGTTGTTGAAATATATTGAAAAAACATATTAAAGTGCCGTTTTTTTTCCAAAACATAACCAAGCTATTGGTTATGTCGGTGCGGCGGAAATTAGCAGTGTTTTGGCCTTTGCTGTACATGTATACCTACAGGCCTTGTGGTAACACCGGATAATTTCAAATTTGCAATTTTAGTTTGTCGAGCCTAAGATAGTCAGGTGATGTGGTTTTAATGCCATGGGACCGTTTTAGTAAATTTGAAAAATAGGCTCTAATATGTCTGCTGTGTGTGTAGAACCATCTGTAAAAAATCAAACGCCAAAGTTTGATTTGAAGCGTATGGAAAAAGCACTTCAATCGCCGGTTTATAAAGTTCCGGTAGGTCTTACTCGTGAGCAGAAAAGGGCTCTAATATTGTCCAAGGCATAGCGCGTGGCGTACGAGTGGAGCTTTGGTTGTAAGTTTGCCTCTGAATTTCAAAACCTTTCCCAGATTGATCAAGATAAAATACTCGACTTTACTGATATATTTGAAATAAACGGGTTTGATGATTTCACTCGTTATACCGGTAAAATTGCGCCCTCGTGGTCTGGTGATATCTCCCAAAAGAATTTCGAATTCGCTCGAAAACACGACCTCTGGCATTACCACGTTGGTATACCTGATTACAAAGCCAGGCATGATAAATATCAAACCTCTGACTGGTTGCTGCATTTTGTCCGGCAGTCATCGCAAAGAATTATTCTTGTAGACCTGTATTCGCACTACACCTCTGCAGGGGAGTTTTATTTTCCCCCTGAGAGCTATTTGGTGATAGATAATGAATAGCAAAGGATCATCCAACGCTGAATTCATTTCACGCCGCCGCCCTGCTAGTTAAGAAACCTTCCTATACCGCCCATGTAATTTGTCATTCTCTGCAATCGCCTTTTGCCGTTGTTTGTCTAGGTAGGTGGCGAGGTCTTCTAGGTGCACACCTTTGGCGGCTTTTTGGTTGTCACCCATGCGGGTGATGGGTAGATCCAGTTCGCCGGCGGCAACGCGGCGCATGAAGACGCCGGGCGTGAGGTGGCTGAAAAAGTCTGTGCAGATCTGCTCTACGGGTATGATGGCTTTGCCGTTGTATTGGGCCATGAGTAGAAATAGGGTTTGCATACTATTGATCCTGTCAATCAAAAATTAACCGGCGCGGTCAGCGTCGAAAAAGGTTTCGTTGATCCAGCGTTTTGCGGGTGTGAGTTTCATGCTGATGCCTGTTTCGCTCTGTCAATAATCGCGTCTATTTCTTCGAGCTCGCGGATATCGTCGGGGTCTGAAATGGTGCCGTCTTCATTGCTGCAGCAGTCGTAAAAGCAGTCGCGCTCTGCGATCACAAAAGCTAAAAGCTCTGCGTGTGATTGTTGGAGTGTCATATCTATCCCCACTTGTAACAGCTAAAGCCGTAACGTTCTGTGCCGCCGTTTTCTGCGGCTTCTTCAATAATGTCGTCTACTGCTGGCCTTATGATTTGGGCCATAAAGTCGGTGAACCGGCACGGTGTTTTTGTTTAGAACTCGTGCTCTATCCGGTCGCCGTTGTTGGTTTTGATCCAAAGCACCACGCGGTAACGGCGGCGCTTTTTGCCTTGCATGTCGAATCTGACAAATTTGCCGTCTTCGTCGGTGGTGCCTTGGAATACGGCAAAGGGTTTCATTTCAGCAGTCGCCATGCCCAGTAAGGCCATGACGCCACCAAGATCGCAAATGCAACGCTTACGGCTAATGCGGGTTGTTTTTTGGTGCGTCTTTGCGTGTAGCCATCGACTATGCAAATGGCTACAAATAGGCCTAGCAATAAATACATGGTCAAAAATATTTTCATGGTCTTGGTCTCTATTTGTTGGCGTTGGCCTTACCAGCCGTAAATCACAAACTCGTTATAAAACTTGAGAATGCGCTTTACGTAGGTGCGTGTTTCTGTGGCGTGTGTGCCGGTTACGCGGGGGAGCGCTGCAATAATGCTGGCGTAGTCGTTGGCGTTGCCTGCTAGTTTTTGGGCTTTTAGCAGGTGGCCAAAGCCGGCGTTGTAGCTGGCTAGGGCTAGGCAGATGCGGTCTAGCGGTGGGCGCGGTGCGGTCCAGCCGTTGAGCATTTGTGCCATGTAGGCGCAGCCAACTTGGATGTTGGTGGTGGGTTCGTCTGGGTTGGCGTTAATAAGGCCTAGTTGGCTGGCTTCTTCTGCCCATGTGTCGGGCATGATTTGCATTAGGCCTTGTGCGCCAACGGGGGAGCGGGCGTCTGTTTTCCACGCGCTTTCTTGCTGGATTTGGGCAGCAATTAGGCGCGGGTCGTAGTTGGGCAGGTAGCGTTGCGTCATGCCTACGATGGTGTTTTTGTACGGTGTGCTCATGATGCAGAGTGCTCCTGTTCTGGTTCTTTGGTTAGGTCTGGGCAGAGTTTGCAGACCAGTTCTTCGCCGGCGTCTGTTACGGCAACGACGGTGCGGTGTTTTTGAATGCGGTTGCCGTTGTGCAGTATGTAAAACTGCTGTTCTCGCAATTTAAAATGGTCGGCCGAGGCCTTGCGGCTGTAGTCCGGTACCAGTCCGGTGCCGTGTATGCTGGTTTTGATGTAGCCCAGCTTTTTAAGGCGGTTGCTTACTGCGCGGTGGCGCAGGCCGTGTTGGTCACACGCTTCTTTTAAGGTGCGTAACATTGTCTCTGGCCTCTTGTGGCGCTAGCTGCGTAATGGCTTGGTGCAGCTGGCGGGTGAGGTTGTGGTTTAGCTCGCTTAGCATCATTACTTGTGCGCTTAGCTCTTCTACTTTTTCGCTCACGGCGGCAATTTGCTCGCGCAGGGCGTCTTTTTCGTTAAGTCTGGCCACGGTGCGCGACAGCCGCCGATTGGTGTTGGCGATGGCCTTGTCTTGTTTAAAATTCCAGTTCATTAGCTTGGTGTTCGCATGCGTGAGTTTGCTGATTTGCTCTTGCTGCTTTGCCGATACGTCGCTACTCATCAAATGACCTCTGCGTGGACGATGGTTTGGCGCTGACCACGGCGGGTATACACGGCGCTGAGTAGCTGGCCGTTTGCTTCTAGCTGCTTTAGTTGCTGCTCTACCGATACTGCGTTGCCGGCAATGAGTCTTAATTCGCCGCGATTGTCGGCGGCAATGTGCGGTGGCCGTGCCGGTGAGGTTCTGCGCCATTGGGTAAGTAGCGATACCCAGCTTTTGCCGGTGGCGTATTCGTAGGCATCTGTCCAGCACGTTAATGGTGAGGCTGGGCCAAATACGCGGTGATGCTGCTTGCTGCGCACGCCTAGTAGCAGTTCTGTGTCTGAGCGCGAGCTGGTTTTTACCTCTAAGCCTTTGGCGGCAATGGCTTCGCGGGCGGCGCTGATCACTTGGTTTATGTTCATGCTGCGTTCCTTGCTGATGCGATGAGTGCTTTCCACTGGTTTAGACTCATGGGCTTAAAGCTGTCTGTGCTTTCTAGGTCTGTGGGTAGCAGGCCTTGATCGTCTTTGCGGCGGCCGCTTCTGGTGCGCTGCAGGCGGCCTACGTTGCGTTGGTCTATGTCGCCACCCGCTGCAGAGTTCAGCGCGGTAATAATTAAAAGCACGGTGCACATGTGCTTGCTCACAATTAGGCCGTGCTCCCACGCAAGGCTTACCGCGTGGGCTATGTTGCGGGCGCTGAGTTTTTCGCGGGCGCGGTCTAGGTAGCACTTTATGGTGGCGGCTGCGGCGTTCATTAGCCGTGCGCTTTCTTTGGTGCTGTTGCCTAGGGCGGCGAGTAACAGCGCTTCGCCCTCGCGAGGGGCTAGGCCCATGCCAGATTTGTATTTGAGGTTGCCGTGGCTAGTCATGCCGCTTGCCCCAGTGCCTCTTTTGCAGCAAGGCAAATTTGCGGCCAGTCGGTTTGCTCGCACTCGGCGGCGTCGTTGTAGTCGCCTTGGGCGCTTAGAACTATGTTGCGCACTTCGCCCAGGGTTAAATCTTCTGGCGGTTTGTTGGTGGCGCGAAGACGTTGCAGCAACAACGATTCAAACGGCGCGGTGCAGAAGCAAAGGCCGTGAAATTCGTAAAACAGTTCGGGTAGTGATTGGCTGTTTTGCATGGGTGTCTCCGGAAAGCTTGGTTATATTCAAACTATCGCGAATTGCGATAATTCAAATATCGCTTAATGTGATTATTATGTCAACACGTAGCGCGATATTTTTTATTGCGTGCTTTTTTGGAGGCGAAAAAAAACCCGTTTGGAGCGGGCTTTGTAGGAGATCCTAGCGGGTGTGATTAGTTGTTTGGTGGCGTGTGTTTGGAGCTTTTTGATATTAGCTTTAAATAGTGCAGGCCTTGTCCTAGGGCGGCATATAAGGAGAATTGCATCACGCCTGTGATGAGCCAAGTAATAGATGGCGTATAAGTCAGTATTTTCAATTCGTGTTCGGTGGCATCTGGCCACATTACAGCGCAAATAAAAATACCTCCTAGCAGTGCAATTGCGGACAGTAGAAATAAGAGTAAGGAAAGTGGCGAGTATTCATCGTCAGCGGTTATAGGGAGGTTGGCTTCTGATGCTGATTTGCTGAGGGCTGTTTTCGATAAGATGTATTCTTTTGCTTGCGCGCTTCCAAAGCAATTCTTGCAGTGGGCTATATTCATTTCATATCGAGCAGAGCTTTCGGTTAGCTCGCATTTACATATTTCGCAGTTCATCATGTGTCACTTTTTTAGTCATCTATCCAAGAGCCTATAACTTTGCCAAGAATGCGAAACTCGTCAAATATTGGGGGGTGGCTTGGGTTTAGTGCCTTTAGGTACATTTTATCGCCGTCGCTTGCAAGCTGTTTGAACGTGACGCGATCTTCTTTGTCTAGTTTCGCAATTATTCGGTCGCCTATGCCTACGCTTCCTCGAAGCTCTGGGTCTACGTAGATAATGGCGCCTTCTGGGTAGCTGCGACCGATGGGGGCTGTCATAGAGTCGCCTTGTACGCGTAGTGCGTAAGTTTGACGGCTATGGGTTTTGGGGCATGGAATCAATTTTTCAGCTAGTCCTGGCTGGTGTAAGTCTTCGGCTTCGTGCCATTGTCCTGCCTGTACCCATGATATGACGGGTACGAATCCGCGGGTGTCTGGGCCTGAGCTCACATCGTTGTTTATATTGTTGTAGTCGGCATCTTTCAGGCCTGTCGCGTAAGAGGCGGCTCTTTCTTTAACTTGGTATTCGAAAAATTCTGCAACGGTTATCCCTAGCGCGGCGCAAATGGCGCTTAGGTCACTGAAAGATGGTTCTCGTTCGTTGCGCTCATAGCCTGATATGCGGCTTTGGTGATCCCATCCGCAGGCGTCTGCAAGGTCTGCTTGTGACAGTCCTTTTCGATTTCTGAGTTGTTTGAGTCTGATTGCGATATTCATAGTGCACTTTTTACCACGCTGCGCGTTATCTGCATAACTCGTTACGTGTTGACAATTATCACGATTCGCGATTATTCTAGCTGTGAGCATATTGGAGCCTTCAATGAATAAGATTGCGGATTATCGAAAACAGGTGGCACTCACCCAGTCCCAAGCCGGTGAATTGGCTGGATGGGGGCAGAGCCGTTGGTCGTCATACGAAACCGGTGCGCGTACTCCTGATGCTGATGACATTAAGAAGATCCTTGCTGTTTTAGCCGGTTGCGGCGCAGACGTTAGCTTTGAAACTTTGTTTATTGAAGAGGCGTCTGCGGCCTGATTTGGTCATTTGAAATTAGCTTAACCAAGTAGCAGGTTACGTTTAAGCCGCTAATTAGCGGTGTTATTAGTGTAGAGAGTGGAGGTGGGTATGAGGTTTAAGCCTAGCCGTGTTAGTCGTTACGGCGCTAAGTCTTGCCGTCGAGGCTTTGCGGTGAGGCCACCAAGGTCTCTGGTTGTTGGTGCTTCAGATGATCTGCTGGATGATATTTGTGTGCTGCCGGAAGGCTATGGGTGGACTGACCCTAATAGTTTGTTGGGGCGCGTGGAGACGCTGTTGTTTGCTATTCGGCAGGCGCCGGAGAGTGCGGCGCGCTCTGAGTTATTTTGTGACGCGGTGTTTAAGTCGCTGGAGTGGCGCGCCAATGAGATTCGTCTTTCGATTATTGGGATGGCGGGTACAGTTCCGTCAGTTGTGAGAGAAGATGGGTGATGTCTTCTTGGGCAATCATAAGCCGTTCGAGCCAGTTGCCATTTGCGGGGTTGCTGTTGCGGGCCAGCATGAGGTTTGCGTCTGCCGATTGGGTGGCGGGATGAAAGTAGCGGCGCTCAAAGCTGTTCTGCTCGCGTATTTTGCCGTCGATGGTGCCAGTTTTGGCCGATATTTTCAGTTTGTCTTTGAGTGCGCCCAGTTTTTCCTGAAGGTCTGCTTTTTTTGTGCTGGTTATGGGTTTGCCGTCTGTAAGCTCGTTAAGAATGTCGTCGATTTGGTGGTTGATTGTGTGCAATGCGTTTATGACGGCGCGTGCTTGTTTTTCTTTGGTGTCCACTTTGATTTTCTCCTTGGTTGGGTTGGTCGCTCTTTTCAGCTTAGGAGATATCCAGTCACATGGGAAGTTGTGAGGCTTGCGGGCTGCCGCTTTTGTTGATTTTGGAGGGGGCTATGAGCACTACAGAAATAACTTATAAATCGCCACGTGAGCGGCGGGTTCATCGGACTATTTCTAAGTTTGGTGATTGTGGCGCGACGGTGTTTGAGGTGCGCAAGGTGATTGGTTTGCAGGTGTTACCTGGTACGGTAAATAACTGTATTCGTAATTTGAGTAAGCGCGGCTTGCTTGATCATGTTGGTTGCACTACTGAGGCTGAGCGTATTGGTCGCGGCTATGGTGAGGCTGATGTTTATAAGGCGAGGGTTGCGGTAAATGGCTAAGTCTATTTCTAAACGCGCCGGCGAGGCTTTAAGTCAGCAGGCGCTTGATGCGTTGAACAATTTTGATTTATGGCCGACCTTGCGGGTTGGAACGATGGGTGAGCGTAGGCACAGTTTGTTGCGGCATGAGCAGCGGATTGAGCGGGTTATGGATTCTATTCATCTTGTGCGTACGCAGGGTGTTTATACGTTAAGGAGTGCGGGCTGATGTGTGACAAGTGTGAGTGCAGCGCCGCAGTTGCTCGATTGGAGGAAGGCCTGCGGCGCTATTCGTTGGAGCAGGTGAAGCTTACTAAAGCTGCGAGATTTGCTTCTGTTGAGCCTGCCCCAGTTTTATCTCGTCTAGAACAGCCTGTCGCGCCTCGCTTAGGCATGCGGCTTTTACTTCTGGGTCTTCTGTGTTTTGTCCTTGGCTTTGCTTTAGGAGTAGGTTTGTGAAGTACGCGTTAGTGATTCCGCATGCGAGCGTCGCCTCGGCTCCGGTAAATTCAACAACTTTATTGTCCTTCATAGTATCTGTATTCCTTGTAGGTGGTGTGTGGTGCATTAATCCTAGCAGGAATCGCGTCACCTGCGCACTGGTGAGGTTTGCGGGCTGCCGCTCCTTGTTTTTTATTAGGTGGAGAGGTGGTAAATGAGTGCTGTTTTGCAGGTTGATTGCGCGGCTAAGCTGGTTACGCCAATGGAGCGCAAGGTGTTTAAGATTTTGGGCCGCTACGGTGCTGATGGGGCGACTATTTTTGAGATTAGAAAGGCGCTGAGCGGTGACGTTATGGCGGGTACGGTTCGCAATTGCCTTGTTGGTTTGATTCGTAAAGGTGTGGTGTTGCAAGACACGTTTACGTCTGACCGCGATCGTATGGCGCGGGATGTGGATCATTGTGATGTGTATCGGTTAAAGCGGGATGCGGCGTAATGCCTAGGCTGCTTATTACAGGTTGCGGTGACTCTATGCGCTGGTATGCCGGTTTGGTGGGGCAGTGTGTGCCGTACCTAGCTGATGTGGGCACCGAGTATAAAAGCCGCGAGCCGTCTGGCTTTGTTAATTTTGTTCAGTATGCAGATGCGGTTGTGCTGGCAGACGGTGAAGATCCGGCGCTGGCGTGTATTGCGGAGCTGGCTGCGCAGCTTGAGGCTGAGGCAAATGATTTTGAGCGGCGGGCGCGAATTCATCGCTATGGTGCTGCCGATTTACGGCGGACGTTGGGTAATTTTGGGGGTGTTGCGTGAAGCGCGATTGGGATGTGATTAGAAAGATTCTGTTAAAGGTTGAGTCGCTGCCTACCGATGATAGTCAGGTTGATTCTACTGAGTTTGAGGACCGAGGTATTCCCAATGAGGTGGCGGCTTATCACATGGCGTTGCTGCAAGAGGCTGGGATTATTGAGGGCGGTGGCCGCAAAGGGTCTAGCAGTCCTTATCGTTTTGCTTTTCGTTTGACGTGGCAGGGTCATGAGTTGCTGGATCAAATTAGGCGCGACACGGTGTGGGCCGCCATTAAGGCTCGGCTAATGCAAAGTGGTGTTGATGCCAGTGTTGAGGCTGTGCGGCTTGCAGCGTCGTCTTTGCTTAAACAGATGTTGGATTAGGCGGGTGGCGAAGCCTTACGTGCCCAATGTGGCAGAGCGGGTAGCTAAGCTGGAGTGGATGATTAAGCATCAGCGGCATGACATTAATTTGTCGGGCATGAAGCTAGATGCTTATTTTAAGTGCTTAGAGAAAGAGGTGGATGGCTTGAAGGATGTTTTATTTAGAACTCCGGAAGCATTTCTTTTGGCTGCGCAGAAGAGTGAGTGATATTTCTTTGAGTGTAAATAATAAGACTTTGAACCCTTGCGAGCACAAGTTAAGCGAGATTACGCGGTTGCTTGAGGCGGCGCGCTGTAATGAGCAGGTGTGTCGATCTGTGGCGCTTAATCGCTTAGAGGTGACGTATGACTTACTGATAAAAGCTGCGGATGCGGGCGGGTTGTCTGCGGTGCAGTTGCAGTCTGTTTTGCTGAGTATTGAGCATTCTATGTTGGTTGTTGAATCTAGTGGTCGCGAGCGGCCTGTGGTGGTGTGGTGATGTCTGTTTCTATTCGCTTGAGTGACGATGAAGAGGATGCGCTAAGGGGGCTGCGGCTTGATGCTAGGCTGCTTTATTTGATGGGCATTCGTCCGTTTATGGATTACTCAACAGGTATTGTCGGTGTGAAGCGGATTGTTTGTTACAAGGGTTTTCGTGAGCTGTTAGAGGTTGCGCCTGATAGGGGTAGTAAGCTGGGTGCGGTTAGTGCGCCAAGTAAGTCTTTGGTGCGTAATCTGCTGGTGTTGCTGGAGCGTCATGGCCTTGTTGAGAAGATTCCGCAGCGGCGCCGAGTTGATGCGATGGTGTTTAAATTGCCATTGGCTATTGTTGACGAAAAAATCCGTTCCGGTGAGCAGCGTCATATCTCCGTCATAGGTGGATCGCGCAAAGCAGCAACACAGAAGAATACCGATAAAAGCAATGTAAAACAGTTTGTTATAAGGGCTGCAGAGGTAAGCGCCGACATAGATGACCAGCATATTAATAATTGTGAGCAGCGTCATACCTCCGTACTTCCGTTATCTACTACAACTACTAAAAATATATCTAGCGCGAATGGCGGCAAATTGTTGGCTGCTGATTGGTTGCCTGCTGTCGATACGATGACTAGGCTAGTGCGTGATGAATTTGTGGATGCGCAGTTTGTGGATGAGTACACGGCTGAGTTTGTGATGTTTTGGACTGAGTCCGGTGTGGCTAAGGCATCTTGGGATGCTGTGTTTTTTCGGCAGTGCTTGGATCAGTGGAAGCTAAGACGTTTTTCGTGGAGGCAGCGATGATTGCTTGGGTGGGCAGGTTGTTAGATTCTTGGGCTGAGTGTGTGCGTCTGGGTGAGTCTGACGTGGCGGGCATTGGTTATCCGTCTGGGTCTGGGCCTGTTGTGGTGGCAGAGCTGAGCAGGGCGCGGCGCAGTGGCGCCGACAAGCGTACAGCGGCGGTGTTGCGTGCGGGTTTGTCTGCGGGTGTGACTGCCCATGCGGTGGCGTCTAGGCCTAGCAGGGTGGTGAATAGGGCGCCTATGCTGGGTGATGTTGAGCGCTTGGATCGGTTTATTTCTGCTGAGCTGAGTGAGGCTGAGCGCACCTTGCTTGAGGTGTTTTATGTTGATGTTTTTCATACTGCTGATGAGAAGGCGGGGCGGTTGGGTTGTTCGCGGTCGGGTATGTTTGCGAAGATTTCTGAGCTGCATGTGGTGATTGATAGATTCTTTAGGCCCTCTGCTGCGGTGCGTGATGAGGCGGCCTTGTCGTCTGCTGAGCTAGATCGGCTACTAGCGGCGCTTTCTGGTTAAGCAAGCCACTAATTAGATATTTTTTTAAATTATTTTTATTTTTTAAGTATTTGAATTTAATATTTTATTTTGAGTTATCAACAGCGATGGACATTTTGTCTTGTTGAATCCTTGGACTCTACCTAGTACGTTTATGGCACGGTCGCAATACGTGACTGCCAAGAAAGCCCAGCCATCGCGCTGGGCTTTTTTGTACCTGAATTTTTTGTTTCTGGGTGAGTGCCTTGGCCGGTTTCACCTGTCTTGCCCCACTGCATGGGGCTTTTTTGTATTTGGTAAGAAGGGTATTTGGATGACGCCGGACAAAGTGTCTACTGCGGGGAGCTATGCGGCTTCTGCGTTTACTACGTTGTTGGGCTTGTCGATCAATGAGTGGGTCGCTTTGGGTGGCTTACTGATTGGGTTTGGCACCTTTCTCACTAATCTGTGGTTTCGTCGAGAGCAGTTGAAAATTCAGCGTGAGCAGCGTCATGCGCTTGGCGATCAGCGTTCAGACCTTTGAACCTAATTATTGAATTGAGGTGTGCTATGAAAGCTTTGGGGCGTTATTCCTTTGGGGTCGTCATTGCGCTGGCGATATGTGTGTTGCCGGCGCTGTTTGTGTTGAGTTCTTTGCCTGCTCTTGCTGATGAGTCAGCTGATGCAATTGGCGTGTTGATTGGTGCGGCAAGTTCTGCGGGCTTACTGGGTAGTGCGGGCGTGTACATTGGCTATGCGGTCACTGCTGTGGGTGCGGCTTCTTTGCTGCTGCAGGGTATTGCTGCCGTGACAGGTATTACGCCGAGCACGCGTGATGATGAGTATGTTAATCAGGCTTATCGAGCAGTTGTTAAGGTGCAGAAGTGGCTAGATCGCTTGGCGTTTAATCCACCGTCCGACAAGGCGAGGCCACGTTAGTTGGCTTGGCCTTACTGCTACAAATGGCAGCAGGCAGCCAAGGGTTTTCTGCGTCGCAATCCTTGGTGTGCAGATCATAAGGCGCGGGGTGTTTACGTTACAGCTACCGTTGTTGATCACAAGGTTGCCCACCGAGGCGACATGAAGTTGTTTTGGGATAAGAACAACTGGCAGGGTTTGTGTGGCCACTGTCATGACAGTCATAAGCAGCGGCTTGAAAAGTCTGGTGTGCAGGTTGGTAGTGATGTCAACGGCTTTCCTTTAGACCCTTCGCACCCTTGGGCCAAGGGGTAGGGGGTATTAAAACTACAGAGCCCTGCGAACCTAGACCGCCCCCCTCCCTTTTCTGGCACGAGCGGGAATTTCGGGAGGGGGGGTATCTGGAGGAGGGGGTATTTAGGTGGTGATCAGTCTGATCACTTTTGCAATTCTTGAGGTGGAATATGGCAGGACAACGCGGACCAAAGCCGTTGCCGGCTAACGTCCATGCCCTTAACGGCAATCCAAGTAAAAAGCGGTTGGCCGCTTTGCATGACGGTGCGCGGGTACCGGTGGAAATACCGGACATGCCGTCGCACCTTGATACCGAGGCTCGCAAAGAGTGGAAGCGTATCAGCGTAGAGTTAGAAAAATTGGGCTTGGTCGCTAAGATCGATCGCGCCGCCCTTGGCGTTTATTGCGTGGCGTATTCGCGCTGGGCCAAGGCAGAGAAGAATTTAAAAAATATGGGCGATGACGGTTTGATTGACACCACGCCCAGTCAGTACAAGCAGATTAGTGTTTGGCTGCAAATCAGTAACCGTGCTGTTGAGCAAATGCACAAGTTCTTGGCTGAGTTTGGTATGACGCCATCTGCCCGTAACCGTGTATCTGTGACGCCGCAGCAAGAGCTTTTCCCACAGGACGCCAATGGACAACAATCTGTCACCGGAAGATTCTTCAAGTGATGATCCGGTTACGGGCTACGCGCAAGGTGTAGCCTCTGGCGAGATCATTGCGGGGCCGCATGTTCGTGCGTCTTGTGCTCGCCACTTAAAAGACCTAGAGGAAGGTGGATCGCGCGGGTTAGTTTGGGATGTAGATGCCGCGCTGCATACGATCCAGTATTACCGCGAGGTGCTTTGCCTTAACGGTGGCGAGTTTGAGGGTAAGCCGTTTTATCCTGAGCCGTGGCAGCTGTTTGTTATTGGTAGCTTGTTTGGCTGGAAGAATCGCGATGGCACCCGCCGTTTTCAGCTTGCTTATGTAGAGACCGGCAAGGGCTCGGGCAAGTCGCCACTTGCGGCTGGTGTTGGTTTGTACGGCATGACGGCTGATGGCGAATCGCGAGCTGAAGTGTACGCAGCGGCCACCAAGAAAGATCAGGCAATGATCTTGTTCCGTGACGCGGTAGCCATGGTTGATATGTCGCCTGAGCTAGATTCAAGAATTGCTCGCAGCGGTAGCCGTGGTAAAGAGTGGAATCTGGCTTACCACGAGTCAGACAGTTTCTTTAGGCCGATTAGTGCCGACGATGGCCAGTCTGGTCCACGGCCGCACATGGCCTTGCTCGATGAAATTCATGAGCACCGCGATGGTCGCGTTGTTGAAATGATTCGGGCAGGTACCAAAGGGCGCCGCAATCCGTTGATCTTTATGATCACCAACAGCGGCACCAACAAGCA
This sequence comes from Zhongshania marina, assembly GCF_002915595.1. GTDB lineage: Bacteria > Pseudomonadota > Gammaproteobacteria > Pseudomonadales > Spongiibacteraceae > Spongiibacter > Spongiibacter marinus_B. Next base: position 105,053 of record NZ_PQGG01000019.1, on the reverse strand, counting down.
GTCGGTGTGCTGGGAGTATCACCAATACGGCGCAGAAGTCGCAGCTGGTGTACGGCACGACGATACGTTCTTTAGCTATATCTGCGCGGTTGACGAAGACGACGACCCTTTTGATATTGGCTACGTTCACAATCCTGATGATCCAGAAGCGCTCGCAGAATTCTTGCGTAACTTCGCCGTGCCGGACTGCTGGTACAAGGCAAACCCGTCGCTGGGCATAACGATTCAGCCCAAGTATTTGCTGGATCAGGTGATTCAAGCGAAGGGGATGCCGGGCAAAGAGTCGATAGTAAAGCGCCTTAACTTTTGTATGTGGGTTGAAGGCCATAACCCAGCAATCAGCTACCACATTTGGCAGCAAGCGCAGGGCGACTACACGGCTGAAGATTTGCGCGGCCGGCGTTGTATTGGCGCTCTAGATTTGGGAAGCACAATCGACCTTACGTCACTGCAGCTTATCTTCCCGCCGGTGGGCGATGAGCGGGAGTGGCCAACGCTGTCTTACTTTTGGCTGCCCAACGATGGCTTGGCAGAAAAGGCGGACAAAGACAGACAGCCATACAACGTATGGCGCGACCAAGGCTGGTTAGAAACAACACCTGGGCGGGCGGTAAGCCGTTTGTTTGTTCTGCACCGTATAGCGCAGCTGCAAGATAGTTTTGATATTGAGTGCTTGGCCTTTGACCGCTGGCGCATAGAAGACCTTAAGCAGTTAGCTGATGACGAAGGTGTAAAGCTACCTCCGATGGAGCCATACGGGCAGGGGTTTAAGGATATGGCTCCGGGTGTTGATGAGTTTGAGAAGCGCTTGCTAAACGGTGAGCTAAAGCACAACGGCAATCCGGTAATGACCATGTGCGCCGCCAACGCGGTATGGGCAACTGACCCAGCCGGCAACCGCAAGCCAGCAAAAGACAAAGCTGTTGGCCGTATCGATGGCATTGTTGCTCTTGTGATGGCTGTGGGTAAGTCCATTGGCGAAAAACCTAAAAAATCTGTTTATGAAACCCGAGGAATCCGACGACTATGACGCTCAATAAAACAGCCATTAAAGCAGCGGCGATCATAGTGTTGACCAAGGGCTTAAATGGCCTGTTGGTAGTGATCGGTATAGCGGCAATCGCTTACGGAATTTGGCAGGTTTTTCCGCCGGCATCTTATGTGTTTGTGGGTGCGGCGCTTATTTGGATGGGCTTGCCAGACAAGTCTGACGTTAAGGTTGCACCCTAATGAGTATGGCGAGCCGTTTATTTTTGGGAGAGCAGCGCAGTAGCGCCATGTCTGCGCACCCGCGCGACCCAGTTGTTGCCAGCTGGTTTGGTGGCGGTGCTTCTACTGCGTCTGGTGTTACAGTTACTGCGGAGACAGCCATGCAGCTCAGTGCGGTTTATGCGTGTGTTCGCATACTAAGTTCATCCTTGGCTATGCTGCCACTTAAACCATACCGCAACATTAAAGCGGGTGGCCGCGAAGTGGCAGAAGAGCATGAGCTGTACCAGCTTCTGCGCTGGCAGCCAAACAGTTGGCAAACAAGCTTTGAGTGGCGCGAAATGCTGCAGGGGCATTTGTTGCTGCGTGGCAATGCTTACTGCTACAAAGAGTATGACGGCGGGGGTAAGTTGCGAGCGTTAAAGCCGCTGCACCCAGACCGTACCGAACCATTTTGGGCGCCAAATGGTGACATTGCTTACGCGCATACAGACGCGCAAGGTAAGCAGCACGTCTATTTGCAGCATGAGGTTTTTCATCTTCGCGGTATGAGCAGCGACGGCCTAAAAGGCCTGAGTGTTATTAACAGTCTGCGCGAAACCATTGGCCTAAGTTTGGCCGCCGAGCAATTCGGCGCGACCTATTTTGGCAATGGCACTGTTGTTAGCGGTGTGCTGCAAACGGACAAAGAGCTTAGCGACGCTGCTTTTGACCGTCTAAAGGCAGACTGGTCAAGCCGCCACCAAGGTGTAAGCAATGCCCATAACCCCGCAATATTGGAAGACGGCCTTAAGTGGCAGTCGTTAACGGTTAATCCTGAAGAGGCGCAGTTTTTAGAGACCCGTCGTTTTCAGGTGTCGGAAATCGCGCGTATTTTTGGCTTGCCGCCTCACATGATTGCAGATGTGTCTGGCTCGACCAGTTGGGGAAGTGGCATTGAATCGCAAGGTATTGGCTATGTAGTGTATTCGCTGCAGCCACACCTTACCCGTTGGGAACAGGCAGGCAAACGAGATTTGTTGAACGCCACCAAAGATAAGTCGGTTTACATTGAGTTTAGCGTTGAGGGCTTACTGCGCGGAGACTCTAAAGCGCGGGCAGAGTTTTATAAAGCGCTGTTCTCAATGGGCGCTATATCGCAAAACGAGATTCGCAAAAAGGAAAACATGAACCCTATTGACGACGGCGATCGCTTCTTTGTGCCATTGAACTTGGTGGACGTGGCTGCGATCGATAAGCCTTTAGAGGGTGAGCTGGTTGATGATGAAAAGGACGATCAGCTGCGTGGCTTTCACGCTCGGATGTTACGCCAAGCCGTTGCTAAGATTGCGTCTTGTGAAGCTCGTGCTTTAGAGCGTGCACTGCAAGCGTCGGGCGATGATGCCAAAGCATTGGAAAGGCGTGTTACCGAATTCTACGCAGACCACAATCGCTTTTTGTGTCGGCATTTGGAGCCGGTCGCTGGTGACTATGCGCCAAGCGTTATTAAGGCGCACCTAAGCAACGCACTGCGCAGCTTGCAGAGTGTTTTTGAGCAATCAGAACCAGCAGACGGCCTGCGCTCATTGATTAAGCGCTGGCAGGGTAATGAATACCAAATTGGTCTGTGCAACAACATTGCAAGCCTGGCATTGGAGGGTATTTTAAATGAAGAATAAAACCGAGGAGCGGGTCTTTAGCTCAAGTTTAAAGATTGAGCAACGCGCTGAAGGCGACAATAAAGTGCCTATGATCGTTGGTTATGCCGCGGTGTTTGATTCGCTGAGTGAGAATTTGGGTGGCTTTCGTGAACAAATTGCGGTTGGCGCCTTTGATGGGGTGTTAGGTGATGATGTTCGTTGCGCATTTAACCATGACCCCAGCATGATTTTAGGGCGCACTGTAAGCGGCACATTGCGGATTAGTGTTGACGGCACCGGCTTGCGTTATGAGTGTGATCCGCCGGACACGCAAGTTGCGCGGGACTTAATGGTAAGTCTTGAGCGCAAAGATGTGGATCAGTCTAGCTTCCGCTTTACGGTTGATGAAGATAGCTGGGACGAAGACGACGACGGCCGCGTGGTGCGCACCATTAAAAAGTTCAAACGGCTCATTGATGTGTCGCCGGTTACCTACCCAGCGTACCCAGACACCAGTGTGGCTCAGCGCAGCTTGGACGAGTGGCGCGACGAAATTAAAAAGCCTGAGCCAAATAGCTATGAAGATGAGCAAAGGGCGCTTGCCCTGCAGTTGGCAGACGTTGAATAGAAAGAATTTTTAACCCGCGCGGAGGCGAAGGTTAAAGCCAAAGGCCCAGCACACGCTGGGCTTTTTTATGTGTGAAATTTGTCTAATTGGAGAATGACCATGACAAAACGACTAAATGAACTCCGCCAAGAGCGCGGAGAAGTAATTCACAAGGCGCGTCAGATCAGCGACAAAGCCGGTGAAGAAAAGCGCAGTTTGTCTGCCGAAGAGCGGGCGCAGTTTGATGCGGCAATGAAAAAAGCTGGCGAGCTAAAGGATGATATTGCCGCTGAAGAACAGCTGGTTGAAGAAGAGCGCGCATTGGCTGCCTCTGGCGCACCGGCCGGTCACGGCGGTGGTGAAAACCGTGGCGGTGAGTCTGCAGAGGCTCGCCAAATGTCTGCATTCCGTAGCTTCTTGAGCGGTGGCGTGTCTGAGATGACCGCTGATGAGCGCCGCGATCTGCAAGTAACTGATGCCACCAAGGGCGGCAATATTATTACGCCTCAGCAGTTTGTTGCTCAGCTCATTAAAGACCTAGACAACATGGTGCATATTCGCAAGCTGGCCAATGTTATTCCTGGCGGTACGAATGGTATTGGTGTGCCAACGTTAGATGCAGACCTTGATGATTTTGAATGGACCGAAGAGCTGGCCACAGGCGGCGAAGATAGCGCCATGCGTTTTGGTAAGCGCGCAATGGAGCCTAATGCAATGGCTAAGCGTATTAAGGTTAGTAATGCCTTGCTGCGCAGCACCGGTTTAAATGCAGAAGACATCGTTCGCCAGCGCTTGGTGTACAAATTGGGTGTTACCCAAGAAAAAGCCTACCTTACAGGTGACGGTAATAAAAAACCGCTCGGTGTATTCACCGCAAGTAATAATGGTATTGCTACCTCTCGCGATGTAAGCGAGGGCAACACCTCTACCGCCATCACTGCAGACAACTTAAAACGGGTTAAATACGCGCTTAAGCAGCAGTACCGTGGCAAAGCGCAGTGGTTGTTCCACCGTGACATTATTACCGATATCGCGCTGCTGAAAGGCACCGATAATCAGTACATTTGGCGTGAGGGTTTGTCTGCTGGTGAGCCAGATCGCTTGCTTAACTTGCCGCTGGCTGAGTCTGAGTACGCGCCAAACACCAAAACGGCCTCGCAGTACGTGGGTATTTTGGGTGACTTCAGCAACTACTGGATTCTAGACAATATGCAATTCACTTTGCAGCGTCTGGTAGAGCTGTACGCAGAGTCAAACCAAACCGGCTTTATTGGCCGCTACCAAGGTGACGGTGCGCCCGTGTTAGGCGAAGCCTTTGCCCGTGTGAAGTTGGCGTCTGGTTAAGTTCTAGCCTAGTCATTGAGCCCGGCAGTGCTGGGCTTTTGCTTTTTAATTGTAGTGCCATGAGGAAATAATCATGAGTAAAGATATTCACAATGCCATTGCTGTGGCGCGGGTAATTTCGCCCATTTCGCCTGCGGCAACTGGTGTCATCGCTGGTCAAGTAATTGACATGGCAAATTTTAATTCTTGCGAGTTTGTTATTCAGTCTGGCGCGCAAACGACCGGCGGTATAACTGTTACGCCAGTGGTTAAGTCTGGTAGCGCTACGGGTGCATTGTCTGCGGTGGCTGATACCAAACTGCTTGGTACAGAGGCTGCGGCGGCATTAGATGGCGCTGCGGGAGCCAATGGCGTAACTAAAATTGGCTACGTAGGCAATGATCGTTACGTTACCTGTGATCTTGTGGTGACTGGTGCGGCTACCGGCGTGTATGCGGTAACGGCAATTAAAGGATCGCCTCGCAAGGCGCCCGCTGCTTAGTAGTTAATTGCTAGTTTGCGACCAATGCCGGCCAAGCGCCGGCATTTTTATAATTTAATTACGGTGGTGAATGCCATGAAAATTAAAATGAAATCGCTAATGTGCGGGCCAAGTGGTACGCGCAACATTGGCGAAATAGTTGAGGTGGCTGAGGCCGAGGGGCTGGCGTTGGTCGACGGCGGCTACGCAGAAGAGGTTGAGCCTACAGAGCAGGAGCTAGAGGCTGAAGCTTTGGCTTATCAGGATCAGCTAGATGCTGAAGCCAAGGCAGAAGCTGAGAAGGCAGAAGCTGAGAAGGCAGAACCAGATAACGAAACGGCAGAGCTCGTTTTAGAATCTGAAACAGCTGCTAAGCCAGTGGCCGCCAAGCCACGCAAATCAAAGTCGGCAAATAATGCAGCAGAATAAGTCTAAAAGCGTGGCCATTGTTGGTATGGGTGCTAGTCATCGCAGCTATACCGGCTTGGCTGCCAGCCTTGGTGGGTGCCATCGCCTTGCTGATCAGGTATGGGCAATTAATTCGATGGGCGGCGTGATTGAGCATGACCTGCTGTTTGCTATGGATGACTGCAGAGTACAGGAGTCGCGCGCGAAGGCTGACCCAAGCGGCAATATTGCCGGCTTAGTCGAATGGTTAAAAAGTCATCCGAACTTTGTTACTAGCAAGGTCTACGACGATTACCCGGGTGCGGTGGCATTTCCGCTGCAAGAAGCTATCGACACCTATGGTCATCCCTATTTTAACAATACCGTCGCGTACGCATTTGTTTACGCCATGATGCAGGGCTTTACCTCTATTAGCTTATTTGGCTGCGACTTTGGCTATGCCGATATAAACAAAGCGGAGCGGGGCCGTGCCTGTTTAGAGTTTTGGGTGGGTATTGCCTGTGCACGCGGTATTAGTGTGCAAGTAGCCGCCGACAGTTCTTTGTTAGATGCGAGCTGCCCGCTTGATATAAAACTTTATGGCTACGACGCCTACGATCTGAGCTTAGAGCATGTAGAGGGCAAGGCCGCGCCGCAAGTTGTGGCTAAAGCGCGTGACGTGCTGCCCAGCGCAGAAGAAATTGAACAGCGCTATAACTATCAGGGGGCGGCATGATTATTAAGCAGGCGGTGGCGCCAAGCGTTGAGCCGGTCACGATCGACGAGGTAAAGACGCAGCTAATTATTGATGGCAATGATTTAGATGCAGAAGTTGCTGCAATGATAGCGCCTGCGCGGCAATTGGTAGAGCAAATGATTGGCCGCGCCTTAATTACGCAAACATGGGACCGCTGGTATGACGCCTTTCCAGCGGTAATGAGCCTGCCTTGGTCGCCATTGCAGTCCGTAGCGGCCATTACTTATGTCAATACAGACGGCGCAGAGCAAACGCTAAGCCCTGATGTGTATACCGTAGATGCCGACAGTGAACCTGGGCGCGTTTATCTTGCTTATGGTCAAAGTTGGCCGTCTACCCGAGCCATTCCAAAGGCGGTAAAAGTGCGGTTTGTGGCGGGCTTTGGTGACACATCGGATGATGTGCCTGCTTGTATCAAGCTGGCCATTATGTTGTTGGTAGGTAGTTTAATGAATAATCGCGAAGATGACGCGCCTATAGCGCTGCACAAGGTGCCGTGGGGTGTAAAAAGCCTGCTAGCAGATCACCGTATGTACAGGCGGGCGTGCTAATGCGGGCTGGGCCAATGCGCTTTGTGGCAACGCTGCAAAATCCGTCTGCCACTGGTGATGAATACAGCACGGTTGGCGGTTACGCAGTAACAGCAACGGGTGTTCGCGTGGGCATACGTAACGTAAGCGGCAAAGAAACACACGCAGCCAAACAGACAGGTAGTGAGGTTGGTGTGGAGCTTAATACGCGCTACCGGAGCGATATTACTGGCGCGTCAAGATTTGTAGTGGGCGCCACCACGTATGAGGTGTTGTACGTTAATAATGTAGGTATGCGAAACCGCGAACTGCGTTTGCCTTGCAAGGTGGTGTCATGAATTTAGGCTTGCAAATTGATCCACCCATTAAGGCGCTGGTTGATGAGCTAAACGCCATGAAAGAAGGCTTTGGCGAAACGGGCATTATGCGCGGTTTGGTAGCGGGCTCCGCACCAATGCGCAAAGCGATCAAGGCAGCAGCCCCAAAGCAGTCGGGCGCGCTGGGTAAGTCTATTGGGTACCGGCGGTTTAAAAAAAGTGAACGAGCGGCGCTGGGTATTGGTGCGGATGCCGCGGCTATTTATGTTGGGCCAACCCGCAAAGTAAATGAAGTGATTAAGCTGAGCGGCGGCACTAGTAAAATCAAAAAGCGCTCGCAGCAGTATAAAGCCAACTGGTTTGAGAACACCGGCACCAAGGCGCACGTTATTATTCCGCGCAAAAAAGGTGGCAGCTTAAGCTTGGGCGGTTTGATTGTTAAAAAGGTTAAGCATCCGGGCATGAAGCGCAAGCCATTTATATCGGTGGGCATAGCGGCCTCTGAGTCTGCCTTTGAAAGCCGGTTTTATAGCGGCTTGATTAGCTATGTGGAGAAGCAACGTGCTAAGCGCAATTCTTGATCGATTAAATGACGAGCTAAGCAGTTTTGAAGTGGTTGCGCAGGCGCCAAGTGGCGCGGCAATCACAACCGTGGACGCAGCGGCGGCGAGCAACGCCTTAAAAACCGTATTGGCAGCAGCTGTGCCTAATGTGTATGCCGTAGAGGCAGAAGAGGGTAAAGAGCCTACGGATGCCGTTTACCGGCTGGTGTCTGCAAAGCCGGTAGAGATTGACGGTGTGCGGGTATTAACGGCGGTATCGTTTGTTGTAACCGTGCGCGCAAAAACTTACGCACTATTAATGGCTGCTTTGGGCGCAGTTGAGGCGCAAATTGTGGCCAGCGCCGAGGCGGTTAGTATTACCGACGCCATGCTGGATTATGACGACGTAAACAATTACCACTTAGCCGGCGTAGAGCTTATATATGCCGTGCCGGCGGTTGTTGGCGGCGAAGATTGGCCGGCGTTGTTGGTTGATGTAGAGAGCTATTCGGCCTCGCCAAGTGCGTACGACAATTTTGTTAAGCAGCGTGTAGAGCGCAATTACAGTTTTACCATTGTTAGTAACTCAGACAACGTAGGTGCGTTGCGTGCAGAGCTGCAGGCGGCGTTGCTTGGCTGGCAGCAGCTGCCAACTGATTATGAAATGCAGTACGTGGGCGGCGGTGCAGTGCAACTACCGGGCGGGCTTTATGCCTGGCGAGACACCTACGGCGACACCACTTATATAAGCGCTGCTTAATCTTCTATTAATCTGAAACTCAAGTAACGCCCCGTGCTTTGCGCGGGGTGTTTGCGTGGGCGTTCGTTAAGTAAACCCTAAACCACTAACCCAAAGCAGGAGGTCAGCCATGGCCAGATCTGGAGGACGTTACGTGCTCGAAAAAGACGGCAAGCGCCGCTTAGTCAGCCGTACCAACCCACAACCGCGCAAGGGCGCTGCCAAGGCTGGCAATGCCGTTGATTCTAAAACCGCACCGAAAGCGCAAAGCAAAAGCGCCTCGGTTGTTACTGAAAAAGAGGCTAAATAATCATGTTAGCGAAAAAGAAATATATTTTGGCTGTGGCAGAATCTGTGTACGGCACTGACCCCACACCAGACGGCGCCAACGCTATTTTAACCAGCAACTGCCAAGTGCAGCCGCACCAAGGTAACCGCGTTAGTCGTAATTTAGATCGCCCAGGCTTAGGGAATGATGCCGAAATTGCTACAGGCCGTTTTACTACGGTGACCTTCGATGTTGAGCTTGCGGGCTCTGGCGAGGCAGGCACTGCACCGGGTTGGGGTGTGTTGTTGCTAGGGTGTGGCTTTGACGAAACAGTAGTAGCCGACACTAGCGTAACTTACGCGCCTGTGTCTGAAAGCTTTGACTCGCTCACAATCTATTACTACATAGATAAAGAGCTGCATAAGCTCACCGGCGCACGGGGTACGGTTAACTTTAACCTAAGTCGCGATCAGATCCCAATGATGTCGTTCAGCTTTACGGGATTGCATAACGACCCAACGGCACCTGTACTCATTGCGCCAGACACTTCTGCATTTGTGCAGCCCCTGCCTGTGACTGAGGACAACACGCCTACCTATGATGTAGACAGTTTTGCGGTACGTGCAGAGACCTTTACGCTGGACATGGCCTGCAACGTGGTTTATCGCAACGTGGTAAACAGTGAGAGCGTTATTCTTACCGACCGCGCACCGGCTGGCACGTTAGTGTTTGAGCAAGAGGCAATCGGCATCAAAAACTTTTGGGCGCTTAGCAAATCTGGCGAGCTGGTTGAGATCGACATTGTGCACGGCACTACCGCCGGCAACATTGTGCAGATCACCGGTAGCCAAGTGCAGCTTAGTCAGCCAAGCCTTGGCGACAGCGACGGCCTCAGCACGATGAGCATGACTACGCTGTGGACGCCAACAGATTCGGGGGATGACGAAGTCGCTATTGTAGTGACCTAGTCAGTGCTGAGTGGTGTGCCGTCCGTCGCGCTGCCCAGCCCCGATCCTACAACGGACAACCGAAAAGCCGCGCATTTGTGCGGCTTTTTATTACCCAAAATTTAACGGATAACGGATGCAAAATTATGACTATTAAACTAGCTAAAAAAGGCCACGCCAAAATCACCATCACTGCAAAAGTGCCGTCTGATGGCCGCGCGGGTTACGACAAAAAAACCTTCACCGCGCGCATTATTAAGCTGTACGGCGATGCCAAAAAAACCTTTTTAGACAACCTTGCAGATCGCAAAGACGTAGACATCGCCCGCGAGCTCGTCACTGAGCTAGACAAGCTGGAATGGTTTGCAACAGCAGAAGACGGCAGCCCGTTAGAGCTAAAGGGCGACACGCTTGCTGAGTTTTTTGATTTGATGGAAGAATCGCAGGTCGACTACATTATGGCTCCGCTAGCTAGCGAGTGCATTAAGGTGCAAGACGAAGGCATGCGCCGGATGCTAGAAGCAAAAAACTAGAAGACGCCGGCCGGCACTGGGCGCGGCCGACCGGTAAGGACGACACCGAGGCAGATCTGGAATTTATACAATTACCAGACTCTGCCTTGCCCCCAAAAGACAACGATCATTTTGAACTCTACCCCGAAAACCTAAAAGCATGGAATGTCTTTAACGCCTGTAGCACGCAATGGCATGTGGGCATGGCGGGCTACACCGGCTTGGACTACACAGCGGTAGAAGCAGTGCTGCGCCTGCAGCGCATTAAACCCAAACACCACCCCGACATTTTTTGGCGAGTGCAGTGCATAGAGCGCGGCGCGCTAAGCGAAATGGAAAAAAAGCGTAATGGCTAAATCCTACAAGACCGGCATTATCATCACCGGTGATGCTAGTGGCGCTGTTAAGGCCTCGCAGCTTACTGGTAAAGAGCTAGATGCACTTAATCGCAAAGGTAAGCAGGTTAGCTCGCAGCTGAGCGACATTGCCGCCAAGAGTGTTAAGTGGGGTGCGGTAGCAGCGGGCGCGGCTGCGGCCGGTAGTGCTGTGCTCATACAGCGGCAGCTTGAGCTTATCGATAACACTGCAAAAACCTCCGACAAACTTGGTATTGCGACAGAGCGCTTAACAGCCTTACGTGTTCAGGCTGAGTTAACTGGTGTGGCACAAGGCACCTTGGATATGGCATTGCAGCGCATGGTGCGCAGGCTGGCAGAAGCGGCCGAAGGCACCGGCGAGGCTAAAGGTGCTTTGGCTGAGTTAAATTTAGATGCTAAGGAATTGGCGAAATTAAGCCCAGATAAGCAGTTTGCCGCTATTGCGGATGCGTTGGAGGGTGTTGAATCGCAAGGCGATAAAGTGCGTCTTGCGTTCAAGTTTTTCGACTCAGAAGGTGTGGCGCTTGTTAACACGCTGAAGGGGGGAAGCGCGGCGGCGCTTGAAGCTCAAAAGTTCACTGAGCAGTGGGGTTTGGCGATTAGTCGAGTAGACGCTGCGAAGGTTGAGCAGGCTAATGATGCTCTTACTATGGCCGCTAAAGCAGCAGATGGCTTATGGCAGCAACTCACAGTTCGGCTTAGCCCTGCGATCACGCAAGCGTCTCTTGATGTGCTTGGGTTGGGCGCTGAGTTTGGAACAGCTGCGGAGCTAGCGGATGCTGCGGTCGATACCATTGTCAACGGGCTCGATTTGATAGAAAAGGCAGCCGTGCTTGCTGGAGCGGTTTACGTAGCGCGATTAGCGGGGCCTGTGGTTCAAAGCCAAGGGGCTATTGCTGCTGCGTATGTTGCCAGTACGGCAGCTAGATTAAAAAGCAATTTCGCTGTTTATGATGGCGTGCAGGCAGAGGCAATTAATGCGGCGGCGGCAAACAAAACGGCGCTTGCAGAACTGGCCAAGGCAGATGCCACTCTTGCAGCCTCTTCGGCAGAGGTGGCGGGTTATAAAGCGACCTTGCAGTCCGTAAAGGCAGAGCTGGAGTTAGAGGCTGTGCGGTTGCGATCGCAAATTAGCGAGCAAGGGCGTGCTGCATCTATGCAGCGAATGGTTGCGGTGCGGCACGAGTTGACGGCGGCAACGGTGGCGCTTGCTCGAGTTGAGGCGGAGCATGCGTCTGTATTGACTGCTCAAACTGCGGCAAGTGCTCGGGCCACTGCCGCTACGGCAAATTACGCAGCAGCAACGGCGGCGGCTACTTTAAGTGCGCGCGCACTCGCTGGCGCACAGGCGTTGCTGGGTGGCGCTATGGCGCTGGTTGGTGGACCGGTTGGCGTTGCTGTAATTGCTGCTGCGGGCCTGTATATGTTCCGTGAGGAGCTGGGGCTGGTTGATACTACGGCCAGCGATGTGAAAAGAAGAATTTCTGAGTTGGCTGGTGAGATCGGCGGATTAGATCGAGCGGCAACGATAAGTAATATTGGCGCGCTTGAACAGTCTTTGGCTTCGCTGGAATCAATGGCGAAACAGCTACAAGGAGAATTGCTGCGCGGTACGGCTAAGCTAGAAAATAAGGGTGGCATCTTAGGCTACAGCGCTTCGCAATTACGTGGCGAATCGGAAGAGCTTAAGGAAATTGGCGCCTCCATTGCGCTGGTGTCAGGGCAGATAGATACCTTTAAGCAGCACTTAAAAGATATAGATTCTGAGAAGGATAGGCAGGATCAGATATTCCGAGAAAGGGTTGCTCAGGAAGAGAAGTCAATCTCTCAGAAAATACGGTTTTTGCGTGAAGAAAATGAGTTGCTGCGGCTTGGCTATGATCTAGAGGATGCGCGATTTGTGGTCGCATATTCTCACGCAAATGACATTAATAAAGCGCTCATGCGTCAGCAGCGTGAACAGAAAGGCATTATTGATGCTTACAAAGAAGAGGCCAGCGTTCTTGCCGACTTAGAAGAGGCTCAAAAACGTGCCGCAGAAGCCGCCGCTGATGCTGCAGAAGAAAGCCGCAAGGCGATGGAAAAATTCCTAACCGCCAGCTTTGGCGACAATCTTGCCGAGGGATTTAATCAAGGGTCCAAGGCGCTCGCCAGCTTTATTGACGGCTTTAGCGAGCTGTTAGAAGTGCAAGAGGCTTACAACGCAGCGCAGCTAGATGCCAGTGCAACCGATGCTGAAAAAGCAAAAGCGGCGACTAAATACCAGTCAGCCCAAGTTGGCTTGTATGGCGACATGGCTGCTGCGAGCAAGCAGTTTTTTGACGAAGGCAGCAGCGGCTACGAAGCGCTACAAAAAGCCGAACAGACGTTTAGGCTGTTTGAAATTGCCATGGCGGGCAAGGCGCTAGCGGCCAAGCTATTTACTGTTGAAGCATCTACCGCCGCCACGGTTGCAAGCGTGGCGCCTACGGTCGCGGCAGAAACCACTAAAGGGTTAGCCGCAGGGACGGCGGCAGCGGCATCGTCAATGGTGGGTGTGCCTTGGCCTGCAAATTTAGCTGCGCTTGCTGCAACAGTCGCGGCGCTGGCGGGCATTGGCGTGTTGCTGAGTGGTGGAGGCGGCGGCAGCTCGTATCAAAAAGTTTCTGATTCTGGTATTGCGGCTTCCGGCAGTATTTTGGGCGACGCGGAAGAGAACGCCACCTCAATCAGCAACAGCCTAGATACATTGTCAGAAATTGCAGATAGTCAGCTCGGCTATACGGCGCAAATGGCGCAATCATTGCGAAATATTGAAGCCGGTATGGTTGGTTTAACGGCTGAGTTTGCGGCGCTGCCATCAGGCGCCAGATACGAAATGACCGGCGGCAATAGTGTCGGTGGAATACTCAAAGGCGAGATAAACGCAAACGTTGGCTCGCAGCAGCTAGACATGCAAAAGTTCTTGTCGGGCTATGGCGGTTTGGCTTTGAGACTAGGTGCGACCGAGCGCGCAGCTACAGAGCTAGCAAACAACCAAGATGCACTTTCTGGGCTTGTATTAACAAGTGATTTGCAGCGCATTATCAACGGCATGATTGAAACTGTTGAAGAGGGCTTTGGTGTTATTGGTCGGTCAGCCGTTGGCGTGCGAGATGCAATTGTTGCGCTAGACCTGCCTGATTTAGTAATTGGCGCCAACATGAGCGCCGATGAAATCTCCGAAAAGCTGCAAGACTTTTTTAGTAATGTAGGCGACGGAATAATTGAAAATGTAATGCCGTCCATTGCTGTGTTTCAGCAGGGCGGCGAAACACTGCTTGATACATTCTCGCGCGTTGTTGGGCAGGTCACTGTTGTAAAAGATTTATCATCAGCGCTGGGAATAGCGCTTGATAATGAAAGCCTGACATCGATAGGTAACAACTTGTCTTTGGCGGCGGGCGGGTTTAGTGAGCTATCTACCAACGTAAGCGACTTCCTAGATTTTGCGCTTACCGATGCCGAACAATTTGAGCGCATTGGCGGCAGTGTTGCTGCGCTGTTTGAGGGGCTGAACCAGTCATTGCCCACGAGCCGTGACGGTGTTGCGGATCTAGTGCGGGCTCTCGATCTAACTACTGATGCGGGCCAAAAAGCTTTCACAACACTCACCAGCGCCAGTGACTTGCTCGACGACTACTACAGCAAGCTAGAAGACTACACAAAATCTGCTTACGACTTTGACACCGCATTTGGCCTAAACGATGGCCGCAAAGAACTGCGCGACGCACTGGCAGCGGTAGGCCACAACTTAGACGTAGTAGAGACAGCAGCCCAAGGCGGCGTTGCTGCGCTGGCAAGTTTATTTGCCGGTTTAAGCGACGTACAAAAAGCAGGGCTAGAGCCGTTTACCGATGCCATTTTGGATTTAGTGCCAGCGGCGGCAGAGGCTGCGAATGCTGTTGACGAGGTGGTGGATACCACCAGCTTAATGATCAGGCTGGCTCGTGCACAGGGCGACGAAACAAAAGCTCTGGCAATGACTCGGGAGCAAGAGCTCAAAGCTGCCACGGCAGTTGAGCGTGCCATCTTGTCTCAAATTTATGCTGCCGAAGATTTGGCGGCAGCCACACAGTCTGCTGTGCAAGCTGAGCAAGCGCTGGCCAGCGAGCGTGAGCAAATTGCCAGTCAACGGTACGCGCTAGAAACAAGATTGCTGCAACTGCAGGGAGATACAGTGCAGCTGCGTAACCGCGAAATTGCGGCGCAAGATAAATCTAACAGAGGGCTTTTGTCTTATATTTTTGCGCTTGAGGATGCCAAGGCAGCCGACGCCGCTGCGAATGCAGCAGCGAGTGCAGCCAATCAAGCTGCTGCTGATGCAGCTCGGCAATCAGCGGCCGTGATAGAAGGTATTTTAACGGACCGCGCAGCGCTTGAGTCTCGCCTTTACGCAATTATTGATGGCTCTATTGAGCAGCGTGAGCGAGAGACTGACGCAATGGATGAGACCAATAGATCACTGCGTAATCAAGTTGAGGCGCTGGAGGCGCAAAAGGCAGCCAATGATGAGTTAGTGCGGTCATTTGAGCAGTTGCGCAGTGTATCGCAAAGCGTGAGTGATTATTTGTTACAGCTTGAGCTGGGTGAGTTTGCAGGTACTCCTGAGCAGCAGGCAATTAATGCTTTAGACCAGTTTCGCGCGCTTGCTGGGGCGGCCATGCAGGGCGACGTTGAGGCGGCACAGAAATTAACGAGCGCGGCAGATTCTGCTATCAACTTATCAAGCGGCGCGTACGCAAGCGGTGTGCAGTTTCAAAGCATTTACGACGAGGTTAAGTCTACGCTTGCCGGCTTTGTGTCGTCTGTTGATGTGCAGTCTTTTGAACAACAACAGCTGGCGCTTATGCAGCAGCAAATTGACGCTGTAAATGCTGTGCTGGCATCTACAGAGGCAGACACGGCGAGTCAGCTAG
Source organism: Zhongshania marina (assembly GCF_002915595.1). Taxonomy (GTDB): domain Bacteria; phylum Pseudomonadota; class Gammaproteobacteria; order Pseudomonadales; family Spongiibacteraceae; genus Spongiibacter; species Spongiibacter marinus_B. The sequence goes on along the minus strand of NZ_PQGG01000019.1, from coordinate 89,501 downwards.
AAAAGCTAAACGCCCTGGAGAGCACATCTATTGCAAACTCAACAGCTAATGTTGATGCTCTGGGTACGCTTGCAGACTACTTGCAGGCTTTGGGCGAGGCGCTAACAGTTGAGTTAACGCTTACCTCAACGTCAGAAATAGAAAAATTAATTAAATATGTTACCGACACAGACGAGCTACCGGACGACTTAAAAGAGTTGGCACTGGCATCTGCAAGCACGTTTACAAAAACACTGGACTATATAGCGGGCACACAACTGCCAACCGACTTAAAAAATCTGGCGCTAGAAAGTTTTAGCACGTTATTAAAAACCACAAACTACGTAGTTGGTAGCACCCTACCAAATGACCTAAAGGATTTGGCGCTGGCGTCTGCCAGCTCACTAACTAAAACGCTGCACTATATATCGGGCACTGAACTGCCAGATGATCTGATGAACTTGGCGTTAGAAAGTTATAGCACGCTTGTCAAAACAACCGATTACGTTGTGGGCAGTACACTGCCGAACGACCTAAAAGCGCTGGCGCTTGCAGAGAGCAGCACGCTTGCTCGCAATGTGGTAGCACAGTTTGCCAGCGGCACAAATTTTGAGGCGGTTGATTATGCGCTAGCTACCAATGGCGCAATACAAAAAACCGTGAGAGCGCTAAAGGCGGCTGGCTATAATCAAGAAGCAGCAGACATTGCATTTGCAGCTAGCAGCACTATTCAAAAAGCAATACAAGCAAGCGGCGGGAGCCTGACTGCTGATCAAAGAGCGCTGCTGAACACGCTCAACGGCACCTCAAACGTTAATGTCGATGCTGACGTGTTGCTGCGTACTGACGCAACAATGAGCGACCTGTTAGACGCCATAGTGTCTCAAACACAACTGACGGCTAATTATTCGCAGGCGACGTATCAGCGGCTATCTGAGATAGTCACAAATACAGCCAATATTTATGACAAGCTTAATTCTGTCACCCTTGGCAACCAGCGGGTTAATGTGTCTGCAAATAATACCAACCCGCTTTACGTTACCCCGTCTACCGTGGGTAGCAATGCGCTTACCGTCACATCTAAAAATCAATCAGGCAGCAATCTCGCAAAGTTTGCCAGCGGCGGTTACGTAAGCGGCGCCGGTACCAGCACTAGCGACAGCATTAGTGCAATGCTGTCTAACGGTGAATACGTTGTTAAAGCGGCGGCGGTTAAGAGCTTGGGCGTAGGGTTTTTAGACAATATTAATTCTGGCTCTGTACCAGTTGCGCCGGTGGGAATGCCTCGCCTTGCTAACAATAACGCAGAGGTAGTTGCTGAGCTCCAAACGCTGCGTAAAGACTTGAATACGTTAATGGCACAGCAAAGCGCAGACGTTAATCACCAAACTCGTATTGGTTCGGCTGGCAGCAAGCAGTTTGTTAACGAGCTTAAAATTTTAAATGCCAAGGTTGCAAATCTAGAATCTGAAATAAAACTGGCAAGGCTTGAAGCATGACCATTTGGGCGGTAGATATTGCCGCGCTCGATGGCAGCGGTACGCCAGAAACCCTGCGCTTTGCGAGCGAAGATTACACACAAGTAGAGTCTGGCCCTGCGCATTATTATTATGAGTTGCGCCTAATTCAGCCGGCACTTTTTCAGGTGCGAGCCAACACAGGGCTATTGTTGCCCGGTGGTGGGCGCACCAGCATTGGCCAAGTTGAGTTATTAAACACTGACGGTGGCTTAGATTATTTAGCGGATTACGCGGTAGATGGCAGAGCCATGACCGTGCGCAGAATAGACGGCGGCGCAGCGGTCACGTTTTTAACTGCCACGGTAGAGCGCATGACGTTTAGCGGCTCGCGGGTAGCGTTTACATTGCGCGACCCGTTGGCGCAGTTAGATGACGCCATTGCTGTTGATGTTTATGCGGGCAACAACACGCTGCCTAGCGGCGTAGAGGGCACGGCAGACGACATTGGCGGCACGCGCAAGCCTTTAGTATTTGGCAGTGTGGTAAACGCTACGCCGGTACTGGTAAACACCTCAAAACTTATTTACCAAGTGCACAATGGTAGCGACGTGACTGTGACCGCTGTGCGCGACCGTGGCGTGGCGCTTACCTTTGAGAGCACAGCAACCGACTTAAGCGACTTGCTCACCACCGCGCCGGCGGCTGGTTATTGGCGCACGTATCAGGGCTATATCAGCCTTGGTTCTGCTGCCCAGTCAATTACCTGTGACGCAGAGCGCGATGATATCGGTGCCGGTGATGTGTTCGACGAGCTCGCAACACTGGCCGGCTACACAGCAAAAGCCACCGACATAACCGCGCTTAATGCACTGGGCAATGTGGGCCTATTTGTTACGTCTGACCTTAGCTACAAATCAGCAATGGAAAGCATTGCCCACGGCTGCGGCTGCTACTACGCATTAAATGACGACGACGAAATTCGCGTTATTGCCCTGGCAGCACCGGCAACGGCAGACATAACTATTGAAGACTGGCAACTGGCCACGCTAGACCGATCTGCAATCGGCTCTGGCAGCAACGGCCTACCGATTTACAAAGTAACGCTGCAAGCAGATGCGCTAGCCACTGTGCAAAATGACTTGGCAGCAGGCGCGGTAAACCCAGCGCGTTATGCTGCCGAGTATCGCAGCGCGGTAGCAACAGACAGCGCCACAAAAACACGTCACCCACTTGCCGGCGAATTAATTATAAACAGCCCACTGCGCGACCTAAGCGACGCGCAAACAGTAGCTGATGCGATATTGCCGCTGCTTAAAGTACGGCGCGACGTAGTGGAATGCGGCGTAAAAGAGCTAGACGTAAGCGAGCTATTCATGGGTGCCACAGTAAGCATTAACACAACGCGAATTGGCTACCCGCGCAGCTTTGTATTGCTGGGTTGGCGCTTAGACGCCAACGCCAATCGCACCTATTTAAACCTGTGGGGTTAATCAATGCCATTTGCGCAAAACAAAGCGACTTTGTGCTGGCCCAACTTAATAGACGGCTGCACGTTAACAACATCTAACACCTTTACGCGGCCGCTTACTCGGCTGCAGGCACGGGTGTTAAAAGACCGCGCCATTACTACAGACTTAACAAGCCAATTTACCGCAACACTGGCAGACAACAAGCCGGTAGGGGTGGTGGGCTTGTTTGGCCATAACCTGTCTGCAGACGCAACCTGGCGTATTAGATTGTATGACGACTCAGACGAGCTGCTAGAAGACTCTGGCATTATAAATGCGTGGCCTGCGGCTTACTCAAGCCTTGAGCTCGCATGGGAAAACCCAAACTTTTGGACCGGCATTCCAGACGACGAAGACCGCTCACGCTTTACCCCGCAAGCAATCTGGATGGCAGATAAAAACTGGTACGCCAAAAAGGCCGTTATCGACATTGTTGACGAAAACAACACAGACGGTTTTGTAGCTATTGGGCGTGGATTTTTAAGCGAAGTGTATCAACCAGAATACAACTTTTCTTACGGTGTGCAGTGGACGTTTAGCGACCCAACTCAAGCAGATGAGGCGCTAGACAGCACTGAATATTTTGACGCAAAACCACAAAAGCGCGAAGTCACAATGGCTTTTGACTGGCTTAGTGAGCAAGAGGCGTTTTCGCGCATGTTTAGGCTGCGGCGCGACCTTGGTGTAAGCGGCGAGGTGCTGTTTTTTCATCGCATTAATGTCGACTCAACTTACCCACAGCGCACCATGCTTGCGCGACCATCGCAAATTGATCCGGTGGCGCATCCAGACGCGGCGCGGCACTCCCACGCTTTATCTTTAAAGGAGATTTTATAAATGGCGGGCGTAACTTTTAGCGAAGACGTAGGCGGCGACGGCTCTACCGTTACCGACGACGGCAATGCAAGCACAGGCTTAGCGCAAGACGGGCACCGCACTCGGTTTGTGCCAGCACTGGCGCAAGTAGTCGCCGTGGCAAGTTGGGTAAAGACTACCGCGCAAACCGTGCTGGGTTACAAAAACGCAGCAGCAGAAAGCGAGGCCACCGCACTAACGTATAAAAACGATGCCGCCAATTCAGTTATTGCCGCCGGCGTAAAAGTCACAGAGGCAAGCGCTCAGGCAGACCGCGCAGAAGAAGGGGCAACCAACGCTGAATACTTTGCGGGCTTGGCAGAGAGCACAAACCCAAACGCAGCAATAAGAGTAAACCCCAGAACAATCACAGAAAGCGTCGGCATTGCAAATGGCTACAACGGCTTGAGCGCTGGGCCAATCGCAATCGGTGACGGCGTCACAATCACAATCGGCGACAACGCCACATGGAGCATAGTATGAGTCAATTAATTGTAAGCGAAATTGCCGGCAAAGAAGGCGCGCCGGTTTACTTCCCCAGCGGCATACGCATGGGCAATACCGGTGCTGGCGGCATTAACGACATTGGCATACCTGGGCAACCAGGCTTTGGTGTTGGCATAGCGCCCGCATTGCCAGACGGCATGACCGCGCTACCCGGCTACACAGATGTGCTGTCAGACAACTACGGCAACTACCAATATTCAGACGGCTCAATAATGGTATGGGTGCCTGCCTTTTATTACAAATACGGCACCGGCGCCAATGGGCTAGCAATCAACGCCTGCGACATAAAAAATATAGATGCCTATACAACAGTAACTGCAGCCAATGCGGCTGGCTACGCCCTGCACCGCGCCTTTTATGACGGCGGGCAAATAAAGCAAGGCTTTTTTGTAGACAAATATCTTTGCTCTAACAACTCGGGTGTGGCGAGCAGTTTGCGCAACGGCGCGCCAATTTCATCAAGCGCTAGTAATAGCCCTGTGGCTGATTTAGATGGCGTTTCTAGCAATATAAATGCCTCGTTTATCACGGCGGCAAGCTTGCGCGGTACGGGCTTTTTCTGCCAGTCCATATTTATTTTTAAAGCAATGGCCTTGCTCAGCTACGCCCACGGTCAAGCGGCAACCAGCCCAACATACTGCGCATGGTACGACGCTGCCGGCATTACCAACTTCCCCAAGGGCTGCAACAACAACGCACTAGGCGACGTAAACGATAACAGTCTGTCGTTTACCTCAAGCGGCTATGACAATGCTGCGCTCACCGGCAGTGCTAACTTTTTGGCTAAGACGACCCACAATGGCCAAGTGTGCGGCGTTGCAGACTTAAACGGCTGCATGTGGGATGTGTGCCCCGGCTTAACAATGGATGACGGCGATGAGAGCGTTGGTCACTTTTATGTATTAAAAACATCGGTGGCAATGGCAGACGTAACGGCGGGTACGTCGCTAGCTACTGACTTATGGGGCGCCACCGGTTATGCCGCTCTGTACGACGACCTTGGTGTAATGGATACGTTCACGAGCACCGCGCTCAACTTTACAGACCGCACAGTAGATGTTGGCAGCGTGTCTAAAACCTTTTCAGAAGCGACCAGTGGCACACTGTGGCAAATGACAGGTGCCGGTATTCCGGTGGAGTCAACCGGCACTAACGTATTCGGTAATGACCGCATAAACGACTACTCAACGTCGCAAATGCTCCCCAGTGCTGGCGGCTCCTGGAGCCACAGCACGCCCGCCGGTGTTTGGGCGCTGGGTTTGAGCAGTTCGCGCGCGAGCTTGAATCCTAGCCACGGGTTTCGTGCGGCCTTGTATCTTTGATTTTTGTTGGCCAATAATTTAGGAGTTTTATCATGGGCTATATTGTTAGCTACATAAAATACACAGACGCAGTGACGACCAAAAGCTTGCTGGCGCCAGAAGGGTCAACCGAGCTTTGCACGCTTGAAGGGGTCACTTATGTGGCCATTCCCGACGGTGAGACGCTGCCAGAAAATCAGCCAGCCGAGATTGCAGCAAGCATTGAGACGGTAACGCTCACCGACACCCTTAAAGCCAGCATTAAAGCCGCAAGCCCGCACTGCGCACTAATTGCCAAGCGGGTAGAGCAGAAGATTCGTGACCAGTACAGTCAAGAAGACGAGTTTTACTTTGCCCGAATCAGCATTGGCGTGCTAACCAGCCAATACACCTTTGAAGCTGGCGAGGCAGATGCGGTTGCCGACTTTGGTGTATACGTAGAAGAGTGCAGACAGTGGGGGCGCGACCAACGGGCCGCGCTGGGGCTATGAAGATTACAGACGCGGTGATCGCCGTCGCCAAAAAGTTTGAATACCGCGCAGACCCAGACCAATGGATAGACCCTTGGTTTGTTATGCGCGAAAAAAACGGCAAACTGCATGGCGACTGCGACGACTTCACCATCAGTTGTCTCTATCGCTATCTCGGTTTTTGGAAGTTTATCTGGCAAGTATGCATAACCCACAAAGCACAAATACATCGCTTTAAAACCGTCAACGGTGAATTCCACGTGGGCGGCTGCGTAAATGGCCTCTGGTTCGACAACTACACAAGACGCGCGCTACCCAAGCGCCAGTTTTACGAAGAAACGGGCCACACCTACCTAAAACGCTACTACGTCTGGCACTTTGGCGTTAAATTGGTGGCGGGGCTGTTTGTGAGGTGACGGTCGTCAATCGTAATTACCTGATCGGTATCAATCTGCAGGTCGACCTCGTCCAGCCATCTATCGAGAACCGTAATTACGGTGTTGTCGTCGATGTAAATGCTATCGCCAACGCGTACAGTGAGTACAAGCATGGGTGATCCTCCGTGATCTATGCCTGTAGAAATATAGCAGCTTATGGCTGTGTTGGCCTCTTTACTAGGCGTAGCTGACCGTCGTCGACAACGGCATAAACCCCGATCTTAGTTAAGCACCCTTGCACCGCCATCCCAGCGGGCACATATTGCCACTTCGGCATCAGCCCGACTGATGTGCTGTACTGGTAAATGTCCAACTTCACCGGCGTGGCGCCGCTTATCTCGCGCGCATCATCTAAATCAATAAACCCTTTCCACGGCACCCGCTCAAAATCACCGTTCTTTTTTAACACGGGCAAGTATTCGTGATCAGGCGCGCTTGCTTCGCTGACGGATTTGAAAACGGCGTTGTAGCGGTATCTTAGCTGTATCATGCTGTGAATATATACAGTATTTTGTGAGCGAGCAATTTGGTGTGATGGGCGGGTGTTAAAGGCCGCCTGACCCACAAAATGGATCAAGCGGAAAGGGTTTACGACATTAAGAATAAATGTCGCCAGATATGATCTTGGCAAATGTGGGGGCAGAGAGTTAAAGTAATCTGCACTACATTCGCTAAGATCGAGAAGGTTAACTCAATTGCTGTTAAAGCAATAAGCATAACGCAGCCCTCTTTAATTTGAATGAAATCTGGCCAATAGGGTTCTGATTGGCTATGATTCCGTTGTAACACCTTGGGTCTAGTTTGACGGCGAGATCCCAAGAACCTGCGCCCCTTCTAGAAGGGGCCATCTATTTTCAGCGTTACGCGCTAATTTTTCCTCCCTCAATTTCTGCGCTCAAGATCCCAAGATAATCCGATACGAACGCCTCCACAAGCATAAGATGCCGCGTGTCTTCTGTGGATAAAGTTGGTCCCGAGGTCTCGTTTAATTCCTTTTCCTGAGGGCAACGATTAGGCTAGTTAAAATATTTTGGCAGTGGAGATATCAAAAAATGATGAGCTTGTGGGTGTAGACTTAACTGTTACCCGCTGACTGCGTGATAAAGGCGTGCAGATCGCGCAATTCTTTCATTCTTGAATATTGCTTAATTAGGGTCTAATGCTTTTAAAAGCAGCGTCTTGCGGTAGTGTTCACGTCACTCTGGGGGTGTGGTGCGCTGTAACTGAATCAGTTGTATAGAGCCGTGGGCGGCGGGGCGTTGGAATTCAGTTAGTGCTTAATATTTGCTTAATTTTGTTTTAATTTCTTTCTAACTGTTTGTTTTTTCATGGTATTTAAATTTAGTCTGGCCAGTCGAGCATGGGGGCAACGCAAAAGCGGCGATTAAGTATTTTTTTGTGCATCTGCCGCTAAATACCTTTATGGATGGGTGAATCTTGCCACGTCGGGCACGTATAATGACGGCCTGAATGGCCCGCTCACACATAATGATGCGAGGCTAAAATGTCTATTGTATTCAAATGGTAATAAACACTCCATGACTGTTCGCACTCGTATTGCTCCATCGCCCACCGGTGACCCGCATGTTGGCACGGCTTATATTGCTTTATTTAACTATTGTTTTGCGAAAAGCCAGGGTGGTGAATTTTTGCTGCGTATTGAAGATACCGATCAGCAGCGTTCAACACCTGAGTCTGAACAGGCGATTTTAGACTCTTTGCGCTGGCTCGGTCTGGAGTGGGCTGAGGGGCCCGATGTTGGTGGTCCGCATGGCCCTTATCGGCAAAGTGAGCGCAGTGAGATTTATAAAGCGCATTGTGAGCAGCTTATTGCGGCGGGCCATGCCTTTCGCTGCTACAGAACTGCTGAGGAATTAGACGCCCTGCGTGAAGCTCGTCGCGCGGCGGGTGGTCATACTGCGCTTAAGTATTCGGATCTTAAATTGGATGATGCCGAGCACGCGCGCCGCGAAGCCGCTGGCGAGCCTTACGTTATTCGTATGCACGTCCCTGAAGATGATGGTCGCTGTGAAATCGACGATTTGCTACGTGGCAAAATTGAACTGGAGTGGGGGCAGGTTGATGCTCAAATTCTATTAAAGTCAGACGGCTTACCCACCTACCATTTGGCCAATGTGGTGGATGATCATTTGATGCAGATCACCCACGTGCTGCGCGGCGAGGAGTGGATTAACTCGGCACCCAAACATAAATTGTTATATCAATATTTTGGCTGGGAAATGCCAGTGCTCTGTCATCTGCCGCTGCTGCGCAACCCTGATAAAAGCAAGTTGAGTAAACGTAAAAACCCAACCAGTATTTGGTATTACCAACGCATGGGCTTTATGCCTGAAGCGCTGCTGAATTACCTGGGTCGTATGGGTTGGTCGATGCCGGATGAAAGCGAGAAGTTCAGCCTGCAAACCATGATCGATAATTTTGACATTAGCCGGGTGAGCCTAGGTGGGCCGACATTCGATGTTGAAAAGCTCCGCTGGCTGAATGGCCTGTGGCTGCGCGAAGACTGCAGTTTAGAGCAGCTTGCAGATCGCATGCAGGAGTGGGCGCTTAACCGCGACACACTTATGAAAATGCTGCCACATGTGCAGTCGCGTATCGAAGTATTTAGCGATATGGCGCCGCTAGCAGCGTTCTTTTTGTCTGGCATGTTGCCGCTTACGCCCGCAAGTTTTGCTGCCTCTAGCCTTGGCGAAGAGGAGCTGGTCACTATGCTTCAATGCACGGCATGGCGTTTAGAAGCCTTGAATGACTGGCAGCGAGATCGTATTTTTGCTGAGGTGAAATCTGTGGCAGATGGTCTTGGTATTAAACTCAAGGATTTTATGCCGCCTTTATTTATAGCCATTGCCGGAACCACATCATCTATTTCTGTTGTGGATTCTATGGAGGTCTTGGGGCCAGATATGAGTAGGGCGCGAATTCGCCATGCTATTGAGGTCTTGGGTGGGGTAGGTAAAAAGCGCCTGAAAAAGCTGGAGAAACAATACCAAGAGCTTGGGCAAAGCTCGGTCTGAGCGGGGCGCTGGGTTTGGGCTAGGGTGTTGACTGGCCGATTGCGATTGCTAGAAAAAATACAGTGATTTCAAGTCGATGTGTTGACAAGTATGGGGGCTAACCGTAATATGCGCAGCCTCCACTTTGGGGCTATAGCTCAGCTGGGAGAGCGCTTGCATGGCATGCAAGAGGTCGGCGGTTCGATCCCGCCTAGCTCCACCAAAGTTTTGAAAAACCGCGTAATTGCGGTTTTTTTTTGCCTATACTTTTAGTTATGCCCACTGACTGCGACGAATATATCGCTAAGTGGTGACCGAGTGGGTGGCGTGCTCTTTTAGCTGCCATACTATTTGTCTGAAAAATACGAATTAATTCCTTTTGGGGAGCGATGCATCAGTGCCGAATATATCTCTTCGTCAGCGCCATAATAAAAGTCCAGAAGAACTTCGTGAGCTTATTAAGCTGATGGCGACCAAGTTAGAGGAGCGCTATCAGCTCAATGCTCGTTGGTTGAATAACGATGCCGTTGAGGTTGCGCGGCCAGGGATTAATGGGCGTATTACCCTCGGTGAGAATGAAGTCCGGGTCGAGATTAAGCTGGGGCTTATGATGAGCGCATTTAAATCGACTATTGAAAGTGAAATCTCGCGTTCTATGGCGGAGAAATTGGCGTAATAAAATCGCATAACAAATCGCGATATTATGGAATTTTTTATATAGCGCGGGGTTCTAACGGTTACAGTTAATGACTATTGGGAGTCTGAGTTAGATATGACTATTCAGTTGCGGTCTTTTCGCGTAGCACAGTATTTACCACTTAAAGCCATAGTTTTTTGTTTTTTTGCACTGCTTGCGCAGGGTAGTTGGGCGCTGTTTCCGCAGCAGGATGGCGAGGGTCGGGAGCTCCCCAGTCTGGCGCCGATGCTAAAAAATGTGAATCCAGCGGTCGTGAATATCTCGACGTTTACCACCCGAACTGTCCGCCAAAACCCTCTGCTCAACGACCCCTTTTTTAGACGCTTTTTTAATGTTCCCGAGCATCAGCTCCAGCAACCGCAGCAGCGCCGTACGCAAAGCGCCGGTTCGGGCGTTATTATTGATGCTAAAAAAGGCATTGTGCTTACCAATCACCATGTCGTAAATGGTGCGGACGAAATCACTGTAGGTATGGAGGACGGGCGCAGCTTTACCGCGACCTTGGTGGGTTCCGATCCTGATGTTGATATTGCGGTATTAAAGATTGAAGCCAAGGATTTGCATAGCGTTAAGTTGGCTGACTCAGAAAAGTTGGAAGTTGGTGACTACGTCGTAGCAATCGGCAATCCCTTTGGTCTGGGGCAAACGGTGACGACAGGTATTGTCAGTGCCTTGGGCCGCACCGGTTTGGGTATAGAGGGCTACGAAAATTTCATTCAAACAGACGCATCAATTAATCCAGGTAACTCTGGTGGTGCGCTGGTGAATTTGCGTGGTGAATTGGTTGGCGTTAATACCGCGATCTTGGCGCCTTCTGGTGGGAATGTGGGGATTGGTTTTGCCATTCCGATCAATATGGCCAAGGTCAGTATCGATCAGATTTTAGAGCATGGTGAGGTGCGCCGTGGACAGCTTGGGGTTGTCATTCAGGATTTAACTCCTGAGCTAGCCGACGCATTTAATGTGGGTAAGCGTCAGCGTGGCGCGGTTATCGCCGAGGTACAAAAGGGCTCCGCAGCGGACAAAGCGGGCTTAGAAGTTGGTGATGTTGTTGTTGAGCTTGATGATAAGGAAATACTTAGCTCTGCACAGCTACGCAACTCTGTTGGTCTAAAGCGCGTCGGTGATCGTATTACTGTTACAGTGTTGCGTGATGGTAAGCGCAAGGAGTTTCGTGCGGTATTGGCGGCGGCCTCGGCTGGAGAGGAGATAGCCACCAATAGTCAGTCAGCAGATGGTTTGCTCAAGGGCGTGACACTCCGCGATGCAGACAATGGTCAGGGTGTTTTGGTGACCGAGGTGGCCCGCGATGCAGATGCGGCGGGCAAATTATTGCAGGGCGACTTGATTGTCTCGGTAAATCAGCGTCGGGTTGTTGACGTAAAGCAGTTTAGTGAGGCTCTGTCTGCGAGTAAGGGACGTTTGTTACTTCGCGTAGTGCGTGGTCAAATGGCCTTATGGATTGTGTTGCAGCCATAAAAAGGGCTGGTGTTTTGGTGCTTAGGAGGCGGTAATGAAAAAGTTAGTGGTAGCTGGTTTGCTGGTGTTGTTAACGGCTTGTGCAGGGGTGCCGGTTTCCACCGACTATTCGCAGGATTTCGATTTCAGCAATGTATCTAGCTATGCATGGCTGTTACCTGCTAAGCACAGCAATCCTGAGGTTGATAATGATTTGGTGCGTGCTCGTGTTGTAGATGCGGTTGATGCGCAATTCACTGCGAAGGGGCTATCGCAGGTATCGGATGCCAGCAAAGCGTCGGTATTGGTTAGCTATCAACTTGGGCAGGAGGACAAGATTGCCATTGATAATTTTGGATCTTGGTATACCCATTTTGGCTATTATCCCTGCTATCGCTGCGGCTATAGACCGGGCTACGGCTATTTTGGCCACAGCCATTTTTACGACGATGACATTTGGGTGCGCAATTATAAAGAAAGCACCTTAATGATTGACGTTATCGATCCAAAATCGAAAAAATTGCTCTGGCGTGGTATGACTAAACGGATCATCCCTAGCCTTAAAACACCAGAAGAGCGGCGTTTATACGTTTTAGAAACAGTGTCTGCGATATTGGCTGAGTTTCCGCCTGGCTCCGCCGTGGCGCATTGATATTATTCACTATTTTCCGGCTATTTCGTCGGCGAGTCGCTTGCATGTGCCAAGCCTTTCGTCGACAATAGCGCCCGCATTGCAGCACTGCCGCAATGTGTCTTCTGCGGTGGTCCTTCCGGTCCCCTCGCAACGATAGATAGCAAACCCCGCCAGGCCCGGAAGGGAGCAACGGTAGTTATCAACTCGTGTGCCGGGGTGTGGCTGGTTGGGCCGCCACCAAGTCTTTGTTGATTCCCTGTCTGTGTTTATTTTCCGCTCTTATCATTGGTTTATGTCCTTGCTGGGCTGGTGTATCCTTGCGGCTTGCATGTTAGGAATTGTTCAATGAGCTATCAGGTGTTGGCGCGGAAATGGCGCCCAAAAACCTTCCGTGAAATGGCAGGTCAGAATCACGTTTTAAAAGCGTTAGTGAACGCTTTAGATCATGACCGTCTCCATCATGCCTATTTGTTTACCGGTACCCGTGGTGTGGGTAAAACGACTATCGCCCGTATTTTGGCCAAATGCTTAAACTGCCAAGTTGGGGTGAGTTCAGAGCCCTGCGGGCAGTGTAATGCCTGTGTGGCGATTAATGAGGGTCGTTTTGTTGACTTGCTTGAGGTTGACGCTGCATCGCGGACCAAGGTAGAAGACACGCGGGAAATTCTCGACAACGTCCAGTACATGCCCAGCCAAGGACGCTACAAGGTGTATCTCATCGATGAGGTGCATATGCTTAGTAGCAGCAGCTTTAACGCACTGCTTAAAACCTTGGAAGAGCCCCCCGCGCACGTAAAATTTTTGCTGGCAACAACTGATCCGCAAAAGCTACCTGCGACCATTTTGTCTCGCTGTTTGCAGTTTAATTTAAAGAATTTAAGCCCTGAGCGTATCGTCGATTATTTAAAGACGGTGCTAGAGCAAGAGATGGTGCAGTTCGACGAGTCGTCGCTGTGGCTGCTTGGGCGAGCAGCGGATGGCAGTATGCGTGACGCGCTGAGTCTCACAGACCAAGCTATTGCGTTTGGTTCTGGCAGATTAGGTGAGGGCGATGTGCGCCAAATGCTGGGCACCATCGATCACAATTCTGTTTACCGTTTAATAGAAGCGTTGGCGGCGAGTGATGGGGCCGCTTTGCTTGGGGTGGTTGCCGATCTCGCCGAAATGGGTGCAGACTTTGCCGGTGTTGTGAGTGAGCTATTGGTGGTGATGCACCGCTTAGCCGTAGCACAAACAGTGCCAGAAGGTTTGGATAATAGTCTTGGTGATCGCAATAAAATCATAGAGTTAGCATCTAAACTTGCTGCAGAAGATGTACAGTTTTATTACCAAATAGCCTTGGCTGGGCGGCGCGACATAGGCTTGGCTCCAGACCCCCGTTCCGGTCTGGAAATGTTGTTGCTGAGAATGCTGGCGTTTAAACCTCAGGGCATTATTGATGCCCCTCGCCAAAGTTTGGCGCGGCCAATAGCTGCAGTGGCGGAGGCTACAGCATCGGTAAAAAAGCCGCAGACGCCTAAGCCGGCGGCGGATACGCCGCCGAGTGAGTCTATATCTGAAGGCAGTAACTCAGCGACGGTGGTTTCAGAACAGGTTTTATCCCAAGCGAGCGACGATCAGACAATACCTAACGATATTGAAGTGCCTAATCCAGCCGATGTAATTGGGGCACCGCTAGGCATATCGCAACAAGAGCTACACTCGCAAGGCCCTGATGAATCTCAAGAACAAGCTGTGACATCGGTTGTAGCACCACCGGTGCCTGAGCCTGATTTGAGTGGCGTTGCGAGGGAGGTAATGCTTTCCGCAAATGAGGCATTTATACCGTCTCCGGACCGTCCGGATGCCAAACCACCGGAGCCTGCGGCGAGTGCGCCGGTTGAGCAGGCAGAAAAAATTGCATTTGGCGATTTAAACGATACCCTTTGGCGCGAACAATTTGATGCTTTTCAGTTGCCCGGTATGTTGGGTAGCGTAGCAAGTCACTGTCAAATTGCCAGCTTGGCGACAGATAGCTTGAGTTTTAATATTGACGAAGCCAATGCCGCTTTATTGAATGATCGCCATATTGAGCGGCTAGGCGAGTTGTTGTCTGAATACTTTGAAAAGCCGCTTAAAGTCACCGTCAATATTGGCACTTTGGCGTTTGAAACACCGGCTGCATACAAACAACGGTGCTTGGATGAGCGGCTGGTTATTGCTAAGGATGCCTTGCGTACGGATTCGTATGTGGCTCGTATAATTCAAGAGTTTGATGGTGTGCTGGATGAAGAGTCAGTGCGCCTAGTTGATTGATGAGAGAAGAACATGAAACCAGATTTGAATGAATTAATGAAAAAAGCGGCTGAAATGCAGGAAAAAATGCAGAAGGCGCAGGATGAAATTGCCAATATCGAGGTTCAGGGTGAATCCGGTGCTGGAATGGTAAAAGTGACAATGACGGGGCGTCACGATGTGCGCCGTGTTTCTATAGATCCTAGCCTAATGTCTGAGGACAAAGAGATGCTAGAAGACTTGCTTGCGGCGGCGGTAAACGATGCTGTTCGCAAGGTGGAAAAGAATAACCAAGACAAAATGGGTGGCATGATGTCTGGGCTGGGTATGCCCTCCGGCTTTAAGATGCCATTCTGATATGAGCTACAGCCCACTTATCGACGATTTAATAGATGCCTTGCGCTGTTTACCGGGAGTAGGTGTTAAGTCCGCACAGCGCATGACGTTTCAACTATTAGAGCGTAACCGTCCGGGGGCCGCGCGTTTGGCGACGGCCTTGAGCAAGGCGGCGGAACATGTTGGCCACTGCACAAGCTGCCGCACCTTAACTGAAAACGAGCAGTGTTTTATCTGCGCAGACAAGCGCAGAGATCAGCAAACCATCTGTGTGGTCGAGTCCCCAGCCGATGTTGTTGCCTTTGAGCAAAGCGGTGACTACAAGGGCTTGTACTTTGTATTGATGGGGCATTTGTCGCCCATCGATGGCATTGGCCCTGCGGAAATAGGCATAGATAGATTGCTGCAGCGCAGTGCTGAGCTATCAATTAGTGAGCTTATTTTGGCGACTAATCCGACCGTGGAAGGTGAGGCTACCGCCTACTACATCACCGAACAAATGCGCAGCCGTGGAATTGCCGTGAGCCGTATTGCTCACGGGGTGCCCTTAGGCGGAGAACTCGAATACGTGGACAGCGGCACGCTGGCACATGCACTGAAAGGACGCCGTCCCATTGACTGATCCCGTTGAATCTCGTGTCTATATTGATACCGATGCCGCACTTAACGCTGCCTGTGCCCGTTGGGCGACTGCGCCATTTCTCGCTATCGACACTGAGTTTATTCGTACCGATACTTTCTATCCCATTGCGGGTTTATTGCAGGTGGGGGCGAGCGGTGAGCTCTTCCTCATTGACCCCTTATCAATAGGGGATTGGTCTGCTTTTACGGCGTTATTACGACGTAGCGATATACCTAAAGTGATTCACTCCTGCAGTGAAGATTTAGAAGTCTTTCAAGTTTTGTTTCAGTGCGTGCCGCAGCCGTTGTTGGACACCCAGATTGGCGCTGCCTTAGCGGGTTTGGGTGGTGGTTTGAGTTACCAGCGCTTGGTTATGGATTGCCTAGGAATTCACGTTGAAAAGGGTGAAACCCGCTCAGATTGGCTGCGTCGGCCACTAAGCGAAAGCCAGTGTGTATACGCGGCATTAGATGTGCTTTATTTGCAGCGCATATATCCAATATTGTGCCAGCGCTTAGAGGAAAAGGGTGCTTTGGGGTGGTGGCATGAAGATTGTGCTGTCATTACTGCACAGGCTGAAAACCCGGTTGCGGTAAACGAATACTATTTGCGCATAAAATCGCTGTGGAAATTAAGTGCTAGGCAGCAATATGCCTTGCAGCTACTTTGCGGCTGGCGGGAAACTGAGGCTAGGGAACGGAATATCCCGCGCGGGCGGGTGTTAAAAGATGCGGCCTGCTTTGAGATTGCAAGGCAGTCACCTTCGGATAATAGTCATTTAGGGCGTATTAAAGAGGTCTCTCCGGGCTGCGTGCGCCGTTACGGCGACACGATTTTAGGGCTTCTTGCTCAGGCTCGTGACGCTGCTGATTCCTTGTTGCCGCCGCCAGCGCCTAGGCCGCTCACGCCAAGCCAAACACAGCTCTACAAAGACATGAAGGGCGTAGCTGAGCAGCTAGCAAGCGAGCTAGATATTGCCCCCGAGGTTTTTGTTAAAAAGCGTGATTTCGAAGAAATTATTCGTACTGGGTTGTTGCCATCTACATTAAGTTCGTGGCGTAAACCCCTGATAGGCGATAAGTTACTTATGCTTGGTGATAAAAAAATATGAAGCGCATTTGTGCGGTATACCGAAGTTCGCGCACCGAAGGGATGTATCTGTATGTGGATCACAAAGAGGATTTGTCCCGCGTCCCGGAGGATTTACTGGCGCGTTTTGGAAAGCCTGAGCGCTCAATGACCTTGGTCTTAAGTGCTGAGCGGAAATTGGCTCGCGCTGACGTGGCAAAAGTGATGGAAGAGATAGCCGATAAAGGATTTTATTTGCAACTGCCCCCACAGCCAGAGCGTTTGAACCCTCGCGTTGTGCCAGAGATAGATGAATAATCCGCACTATGGCAGATATTGTTAGGCGCCCATTTTGGGAACAGAAAACCCTAGCTGAGATGTCGGCTGAGGAGTGGGAGGCAGTTTGTGATGGCTGTGGAAAATGCTGCCTTCATAAACTAGAAAACCATGACGACGGCGAAGTTTTTTACACCGATGTTGCTTGTCGCCTATTAGATATTGACGTGTGCCGTTGCAGTGATTACCAGGCGCGCAAGAAATTGGTGCCTGATTGTCTTTCGCTGCGACATAGCGACCCTGCGGATATGCATTGGCTGCCGGCCAGCTGCGGGTATCGCATATTAGCAGAGGGGCGCGAGTTAGAAGATTGGCATCCGCTAATATCTGGCGACGTAAACAGTGTTCATGAGGCGGGTATGTCTATCCGCGGTCGCTGTATTAGTGGAAATGATCTTAAAAAAGATGTCGATTACGAAGATCGCATCATTTATTGGGTGGAGTAGGGATAGCATGATTGATCTCAGCGATTATAGGCTGGCATGGCAGGTCTACCTTAGTGTCGGACTGGTGGCTGCTGTAATTTGGTGCATGTTATTGCGACGCTTGTCGGTGCCTGTATTGAAATACTGGTTAATGATCGCTGGCATAGTGTTTTTGTTTTTACCTGTGCGTCACCCAGATATGACGGATTTGTGGGTGCCATCCGCCGGTGCTGCGGTGTTAACTATTTTTACAGATGGTTTAGAGGCTGCAGTACCGATGCTGTTGGCGATGGCCATAGCCCAGATTGCCGCCTTAGCTGCGGGTGTTTTACTGCCCTATGTTTTTACCAATAGTGCAGGTAATTCCAAAAAAAGTACTAGTAACAAAGTTGTTAGCCAGCGTGCTGAGCCGGATATTGGCCTAGATTAAAACGTAGGCCATTGGGGCATTCCCAGAGGGTGATTGCTTTTAAATTGCGGCGGATTCGCTATACTTTGCCTACTAATAGCAATAATGTCTCAAGATAAGGATAGGCCAAGGCGCGAAGCACGGGATTGCATGCGTTGTAGCCTTGCGTTTTGAAGCGGTTTTAAGGATGCCGATGGATCTGGAATTAGTAAGTGTAGATGGTGGTGATTCATATGTGATCACAGCGTCATCGGTACTCATCGGTCGCGATAGTGCTAATGACATTACTATTGCAAAAGATCTTCTGTCTCGGCGTCACGCAAAATTAAGTTTAGTCGATGATGAATGGCTGTTGGAGGACCTCAACTCTACCAATGGTACCTTTGTGAATAATCGCCAAATAACGCGTCCGACCAAGGTTAAAGTTGGTGATGTGATCAAGTTTGGCGAAACTGCATATTACCTTAAAGATACTGCGGACGATGGTCGAACCATTGTCGCGTCGCGCCTACCGCAAAAGGAGCTTTCTGGTGGTGGGTCTGTCGTTATTGATGAGGAGCCAGACGGCGATCTCACCTCATTTCAACAGTCTTATCAACTGCCCTCTGGCTGGACAGATGTGGCAAAGCAAATCCCTTCTTACTCCAAAGAAGCAGTAGATCAGCTGATAAAACGTACCATCACCTCAAAACAACTTAATCCGGATGTGGTTCTGGTTTTTTATACCAATCAAGCTAGGCCACTTGTTTACGGTATTTCCGCCAAGAAAACAGAAGCATTTTGGACTATCGGTCGAGGCCAGGACGTGAAAATCCGGGTCGATGATCCCAGTATTTCATCGCAACATGCTCGGCTATTATATAAGGCTGGAGAGTGGAGTTTGGATGATTCCGGTTCGACCAACGGACTGCGTATAGATGACGAGGCCTGTGCAAAAGTTGTCTTAAAAGATCAAAGCGTCGTGACGCTGGGTCGAGTAGATATGGTGTTCCGTAAGTTACAGTAGAATTAAAATAATTTAGAAGTAAGCAGTACTGCTCTATAAATGATGGATTTTATGAGTACGCTTTAGCGTAAGCAAGGGAGGCGGTCGTGGCGAATCAGAAGAGACGTTTTGATAAGTGGTGGGTTGCCAGTTCAGCGGCGTTAACGCTAATAGTTGTATCGGCATGTTCAAACACACCTGATAACGAGGCGAGTGCCGCACCCCCAAGTAGCGAGGATATTGTTGCCGGCCTGCAGATCGTGGACTGCTTATTGCCGGGACAGCTTCGTAAACTCGGCAATATGTCTTATATGACGCCGAGGCGTCCTGTAAAAACGACCGCCGCTGACTGCCGCATACGTGGCGGCGAATACGTCGCTTACGATCGCGCCGATTACAAAACAGCTTTAAAAGTTTGGCTGCCATCGGCCGAAGAGGGTGACGCTGAAGCGCAATTGTCGGTTGGTGAGATTTTTGAAAAGGGCCTAGGTACCGAGCCGAACTATGAGGTGGCAATATTTTGGTATCAAAAAGCGGCGGAACAGGGCAATAAAAGCGCGCTGTTCAATTTGGCGACCTTGTATGAGCAGGGCTTGGGCGTTGAGAAAGACAAGTTAAAAGCCATAAATTATTATCGGCAGGCTTGGGGTATGCCTGAAGACAGCTTAATTTATCAGGAAACCGCCCAGCGCGAGCAAGAGGCTTTGCGCACCGAATTGGCTGCCCAGCTAAAGGCCAAAGATCAGCAATTGGCTTTGTTAGATCGGCAGGCAGCATCGCTAAAAAAGCAGCTGAACAATAATTCTTCAAAGGCGAATAATAATGGCTCGGCCCCCGCCGCAGAATTGGCGACCTTGCATCAATTGTTAAAATCCGTTCAAGATGATCGTGCAAGCGTTGAGCGCCGTCTTTCGACCATCCCTAAATTGCGTACACCAGCATTAACTTTGCCTAGTGTTGCCCCAGCAACTGGCGGCGACGGTATTAAAGTTGATGACATGGATTTTGGGCGCTATTACGCCTTGGTCATTGGGAACAAAGATTACGCTGTTCTCGATGATTTGGCGACGCCGCTGAATGACGCCAAGGAGATTGGTGAAATTCTTGAAAAGCAGTATGGTTTTAACGTGCAGCTGCTGCTGAACTCAGATCGCTTGACGGTGATGCAGGCAATCAATGAACTGCATAGCGTATTAACCGAAAACGATAATTTGCTTATTTACTACGCGGGCCACGGCAGCATGGTAAATGTTGGTGAACGAGACACAGGTTACTGGCTGCCGATTAATGCTGATCCACCGCCTAACGATGCATTTTGGGTGTCGAATGAATTTGTCAGCAACCACTTAGGTCGCCTTCAGGCTAAGCGTGTGTTGGTCATTGCCGACTCTTGCTATGGCGGTTTATTGTCGTCAGCGCCCGGGCAGTTGTTTTTAGGGCAGGGGCGCGAATCAGATAACCCCGAGTATATTAAATATAAACTTCCTCGGCGATCTCGCTTACTGATGTCATCCGGCGGTGACAAGCCAGTAATCGATGAGGGAGGCGATGGGCACTCGGTGTTTGCTAGGGAGTTGATCAATACCCTGCGTTCAAATACGAGTTTGTTATCGGCGCCGGATTTATTTGCGGCGATTCGTGAACCGGTTAAGCGCCAAGCGGGCTTGAATGACTTTGTTCAAGAGCCGGTATATAAAATTATTAAGGGTGCGGGTCATGAAGTGGGCGATTTTTTCTTTGTTCCCAAAACCAAGATCAATTAATGGCGGTATTTTTTTGAATAAAATTATTGCGCAGTAGCGTGTTTCGCTGAGGCAATATCAAGAGAGAGTGGGCGGCGTGAAAAAATTCAGTTTGAATAAAATTGCGGTTATTGGCTTAGCGCTTGGCGGACTTTGTGTGCTTCCGTCAACTGCCGTTATGGCGGCGGAGGAATGCAAGCCCAAAGTGACAAACCCCGATAATGGTGAAAATCCTGATGATGGCACACCGTCGACGGGTGCAACTGGTGGGGCAGGTGAATTTAGTACTGCATCAGCCTTTAATGGAATACCGAGAGTGTCGGAGTTTAGTGAGCAGGAAACGCAAGAAACCCGAGGTGATTGTGGCGCGACGGTGGGTGAGTCTAGCGGTACACAGGCGCAAGAAGTCGCCATGACTATCGGCACAAAGATTATTAATCAGCGCGCCGCCCGTAAGCGCAGCGGAAATACAGGCCAGCAAGTCACTGCCTTTGATTTCCAGGCCTTCGGCGGTTCAGCTAGCGCTGACGCAGATGATGATTCTTTGCGCAATGGCAGTCGAATCTCATTATTTAGCTTTGGGGAATATTCTGAGCGTGATCGAAAAGGAACAGCGCTTAGCAGTGGTTATGAGCAGGAGCTTAGTGCATTTACTCTCGGCTTTGATTATCGATTAGATGACGCAACTTTCTTAGGTATGACGGTTAGCGGATCTGAGGGTGAGAGCGATTTAGACAGCGGGAATGGCGGTAGCGAAGTGTCGTCCACAACACTTGGTATTCATGGTGCCAGGTACTGGGGAAATAATTTTGTGGCGGGCTTTCTTGCTTACGGTTCTCTAGATATTGATGTGTCGCGTAGTACCGCAGCAGATAGTTTTAGTGCGTCAACCGAGGGTGATTATTGGTACGGGGATATTGCCGTTGGTTTTGAAGAAAACTATGGTGGCCTACGCATAACACCTCAGGCAAGGGTGCTATTTTTGTCGGGCGACATTGATGCCTACCGCGAACGCTCAGGATCGGGTGCGGGTGTGATTCGCAGTGTCGACAGTCAAGATATCGACACCACCATACTGACCTTATCGGTACAGGCAGATTACCCCGTGTTGTTAAGCTGGGGGGTATTGCTCCCTTCAATGCGAGCAGAGTTAATCTCAGACAGTGGCGACGGCTATAGCTCAAATGGTCAAACCCTTAACGACGCTGATAAAAGTGCCATTAGCACATTTGCTGATCAGGCGGATGATCCTGACTCTAGTACGGTGTCAGTATCGTGGGGAACATCTGCGCAGTTTAGAAGCGGCTTCGCTGCGTACGTCGTGTACGAGCGTTTGTTCTTTCATGACTATTTAGATAAATATACAGCGACCGTAGGTCTACGATACGAGTTACCTTGATAGATAGTTTAATAGGCAACAAAACTGGCAAAGCCTTTATGCCAATCCACTTTAGCCTGCCACTTTGAGCACCATGTATAGCCAGTGTTTTATTAACAAGCAGTCTACCTTCAGAAAAAGAACGTTTTGGTATTTGGGCTGCTTGGTTTTGATGAGCTGTATTACCGCCTGTAGTACTCCCGCGCAGCGTCTAGATATGCGTGCAGAGGACTATGGTATGCAGCGCCGAGTACTTCTTGGTGATGCCTTTAATCATATCGCTTATGTAAAAATATCCCGTCCAGAAAGCCATCGCTTGCATGTTTATATTGAGGGTGATGGTAGGCCTTGGCTCGGCGGCAAGTATATCTCTAAAGACCCAACCACAAAGCGGCCATTGGCATTGAGTCTTGCTAAGCTCGACCCAGAAAACGTACTTTATCTTGGTCGGCCCTGTTATATGGGCTTAGAGCAAGATGGGATATGCAATGAAAAGTATTGGACCTCTGCGCGTTATTCAGCAGCCGTTACGGCGAGCATGTCGGCAGCGCTTAAACAGGTGGTGGATGAATACGATATTCGGGTTACTAGTTTAATTGGTTACAGTGGTGGGGGAAGTTTAGCGATGTTGATGGCCTCTGACACCTATGCTCCGATAATACCGACATTGGAATCGGTGGTGACGTTGTCCGCTAATCTCGACGTGGCTGCTTGGGTAAAAATGCACCGTTATTTGCCACTGTCCGAATCACTAGATCCCATGCAGCTCGGGTATACCAGTGGCATAAATTTCTTACATTACAGCGGCGCTGAGGATGACAATATTCCTCCTAGCCATCTCCTTAAGTTTGTAGAGAAGCATGGCGGTCAATATAAGATTTTTGACGATGCTGATCATAGCTGCTGTTGGGTAGAGCTTTGGCCCGAATTACTAGCGCAGGAAGTAGAGTCCCTAGGGAGAGTCGCGGAATGACGAAGGATGATAAGACTGAGGTAGTGGGTGGGCCGAACTCTTCAATTGATGAGTCTACCGAGCTGGATGAATCGCTATTCGATATTGACGACAGTCTCGCCTGTGGCGATGTCTCTGTGATTAGCGATGATATTACCGAGTTGTCCTCCCCTGTAAATCTTGAGTTTGGTGACGATACGCCGCCGATAACGGTGCTCGAAGATGATGACGCGACGCGTCTCAGCGAGATAGTTAGTGGTGGCGAAGAAGCTAGCTTTCAGTTTGACGATGCCACGGTGCTGACTACTGCTGGCAGCGACGACGCCACTGCAATTGTTAATCCAGATAATACTGTTGTGGTATCTGCTGGGGCTGGTGGCGCCGGATTCAAGGTAGGTGATTTACTAAAGGATCGGTTTAGATTAGAAAAAACACTCGGTGAAGGGGGCATGGGCGCGGTGTTTTTGGCGGTCGATCAGCGCAAAATTGAAGCCCGCCATCACGATCCCTACGTTGCGATTAAATTGATTAGCGGTGAGTTTTCCAAAGACCCGCTTGCATATATTTCTTTGCAGCGCGAAACAGATAAGTCCCAAAAACTTGCCCATCCGAATGTCATTACGGTTTACGATTTTGACCGCGATGGTGATGTGTTCTTTATGACAATGGAGGCCTTAAAGGGGCAAACATTAGACACTGCCATCAAAGACACATCGCGTAGTCGAGAGCAAACGGTCCGCTATATCAATGAACTCAGTCTAGGTCTTGCCTACGCTCATCAGCGTAATATTGTTCACTCAGATATAAAGCCGCAAAATATTTTTGTGACCGAAGAGGGCGTTTTAAAAATACTGGATTTTGGTATCGCTCGCGCACTCTCAAATGTCGAGGGTGCTGTGCAGGATGAAGTTGATGAAGTCGTCGGCTTAACGCCAGCCTATGCAAGTTACGAAATGTTTGAGGGCGCAGCGCCAGCACCAGCCGACGATGTTTATGCCCTTGGGATTATCGCTTACCAACTTTTTACCGGTGAACATCCTTTCGATCGGAAAAAAGCGACCCTAGCCAGCGATGCTGGAATGCAAGCAAAACGAATAAAGGGTATTCCTCAGTATCAGTGGAAGGCAATATCAAAGGCACTTAGCTTTGAACGTACACGTCGCTGGCAGAATGCCGATGAGTTTTATCGGCAGTTTAGTGGTGCTGGTCGTAGGGCAAAGCATTTAGGTATTGCGTTATTATTGGTAGTACTAGGTTTCTCGGCTTATTTGAGTCTTTATACGCCTGAAGTTGGGCCAGACATTCCCTTTGAGGAATTGTCGCCAAGTGTGCAGGAAAAACTGCTGAATAATATTGGCGAGGCAGATCAAGCGCTAAAATTCTCTGATATAAATGGCGCACTATTTTATTTAGATAGGGCGTACAGCCTGCATCCGCGAAATCAGGAGGTAATGGATAAGCTCGATAC
Source organism: Zhongshania marina (assembly GCF_002915595.1). Taxonomy (GTDB): domain Bacteria; phylum Pseudomonadota; class Gammaproteobacteria; order Pseudomonadales; family Spongiibacteraceae; genus Spongiibacter; species Spongiibacter marinus_B. The sequence goes on along the minus strand of NZ_PQGG01000019.1, from coordinate 65,186 downwards.
CGTAGTCGACAAGCTGCTTGATGCCGTGAGCGCAGCTGATAGCGATATAGCCGTTCGGCAGCTAGATGAATTATTGAAATACGAGTCCCTAGCCCAGAACGCGAAATTACTTGCGCTTAAAAAGTCTATGCAAGCTAGAAATGAGTAGCAGTGTGGGCGGAAAAATACGGCATTTTTCCGCCATAGGCCTTAGCCTTCTATTTCTGTAAACGCACCTTCAAATAGCGCTGAGCTTAAGTAGCGCTCCGCTGAATCAGGTAATATGGCTACAATAGTTTTGCCGGCGTTTTCCGGTTGTGAGGCCACCCGCTCGGCAACGGCCATTGCAGCGCCGCTGGAGATGCCGGCTAAAATCCCTTCCTCCTTCATCAGTCGATGGGCCCATTGCATTGCTTCTTCATCACTGACCGCTTCGGCGGCATCAACCATACTCAAATCGAGGTTGTCTGGAAGGAAGCCTGCACCAATACCTTGAATCTTATGGGGCGCGTGGCTGGGTTCACTACCGTCAAGCGCGCTGCGAATCAAGGTTGATGAATTCGGTTCTACCGCAACAGTAGTGATGGCTTTGCCGCAGGTGTTTTTAATATAGCGAGATATACCAGAAAGGGTGCCGCCTGTGCCAACGCCACTGATTAATATGTCTATGCCACCATCGGTATCACGCCAAATTTCTGGTCCCGTGGTGCGCTCATGAATAGCTGGGTTGGCGGGGTTACTAAATTGCTGCGGCATAAAGTAGCGCGCGGGATCACTTTCAACCACAGCCTCAGCGGCGGCAATAGCGCCTTTCATACCCTTGCTGCCGTCGCTCAGAATTAATTTTGCACCTAGCGCCAGCAATACTTTGCGTCGCTCCATACTCATGGTGTTTGGCATGGTTAAGGTAATAGGGTAGCCGCGGGCGGCGGCGACAAAGGCGAGTGCAATACCGGTATTTCCACTGGTGGGTTCAACTATCTCCATCCCTGCCTTCAGCTTGCCGTCTTGCTCGGCCTGCCAAATCATATTGGCGCCGATTCGGCACTTCACACTATTCGCGGGGTTCCGGCTTTCCATTTTTACGAAGATATTGTGCTGGCTAATCCGGTTTATTTTGATTAAAGGCGTATTGCCAATGCTTAGGCTTAGATCGTCGAAGGGGGCGGACATAATGGTCTCCGTAGTGTTGATAACGATTAATTTAGCCCAATAATGCTGTAAATAGGGCTGAAATTGTAAAATTCTTGCTGGTAGTTCTACTATAACTGGCCTGATTTGTAATTGCCTTATAATGCCAGCTTGGGTAGTCTGCTGCGCAGTCTTTTTAATCACGCTCGGTGTTAATAAACGGGGCGATTTTTGTAGTCAGGAAAAAATGATGAAATTTACCGGTACCGATTCTTACGTTTCAACAGATGATCTGAGCATGGCAGTGAATGCCGCAGTGGCTTTGCAGCGCCCCTTATTGATAAAAGGTGAGCCAGGTACCGGTAAAACGCTGTTAGCGGAGCAGGTTGCCGCGTCACTTGGAAAACCACTAATTCAGTGGCACATAAAATCTACAACCAAGGCCCAGCAGGGGCTTTATGAGTACGATGCGGTATCTCGTCTGCGCGATTCGCAACTTGGAAACGAAAAAGTCCACGATATTGGTAACTACATTAAGCGCGGTAAGCTTTGGGAAGCCTTTGCGGCGGATGAGCAAGTGGTTTTATTGATCGACGAGATAGATAAGGCCGACATCGAGTTTCCAAATGATTTGCTAGTTGAGCTAGATCGTATGGAGTTCTTTGTTTACGAAACCGGCGAAACAGTTAAAGCTAAGCAGCGACCAATAATCATTATTACCAGTAATAATGAAAAAGAGCTGCCAGACGCCTTTTTGCGCCGTTGCTTCTTCCACTTTATTACCTTTCCTGATCGCGCGACCATGCAGAAAATCGTTGCCGTTCATTATCCAGATATTTCAAAGCAGCTGGTTGCAGATGCAATGGAAATGTTTTTTGAAATCCGCCAAATCCCTGGCTTAAAGAAAAAGCCCTCCACCTCTGAGTTAATAGATTGGCTTAAGTTGTTGATGGCGGATGAAATTCCGGACGAAATTTTGAAAAACCGCGATGCTAGCAAAGCGATTCCACCGCTTTACGGCGCATTATTAAAGAACGAGCAAGATGTGCATTTACTAGAGCGTTTGGCGTTTATGCATCGCCGTGAGAGCCGCGGCTAATATTATGTTAGTACAATTTTTTCTTGGGCTGAGAAACGCCGGTATCCCCGTCACGATTCGCGAACTGCTAGATTTAATTGCCGGCTTGGAGTCGCGTCTCGCCTTTGTCGATGTCGATGAGTTTTATCAGCTTGCTCGTATATGCATGGTCAAAGATGAGAAATACTATGACCGCTTCGACAAGGCCTTTGGTAGCTATTTCTCTGACCTCAGCACCTTGGACGATATTATTGAGGCGATGATTCCCGACGACTGGCTGCGAAGAGAGTTTTTAAAGCAGCTAAGCGATGAGGAAAAGGCCAAGATCGAGTCTCTGGGTGGCCTAGATAAGCTTATTGAAGAGTTTAAAAAGCGCCTAGATGAACAAAAGGGGCGCCATGCCGGCGGGAATAAGTGGATTGGCACCGGTGGTACCTCACCCTATGGGCATAGTGGTTACAACCCTGAAGGTATTCGGATTGGCGGCGAAAGCAGAAATAAAAAAGCGGTTAAAGTTTGGGAACGCCGCGATTTTAAAAACCTCGACGACAATGTGGAGTTGGGTACTCGAAATATCAAGGTCGCGCTGCGCCGCTTGCGAAAATTTGCGCGCACTGGTGCGGCGGATGAGCTTGATATTAACGACACGATCTCTTCCACCGCTAAAAATGGCGGCATGCTTGATCTGAAGATGGTGCCTGAACGCCACAATGCGGTGAAGGTGCTGTTGTTCTTTGATGTGGGTGGTTCTATGGACCCGCATATTCGCGTCTGCGAGGAGTTATTCTCTGCTGCGCGGACCGAGTTCAAGCACATGGAATATTATTATTTCCACAATTATATTTATGAATCTGTGTGGGATAACAATATTCGTCGCCACTCTGAGCGTATTCAACTGCTCGATATTCTGCATAAATACAGCTCCGACTATAAGGTGATTTTTGTCGGTGATGCATCGATGTCACCCTATGAGATTGTTCAGCCTGGTGGCAGCGTAGAGCACTGGAATGAAGAGTCTGGCGAAATGTGGATGAGGCGTCTTCGCGAAACCTACGAAAAGGTCGCGTGGTTAAATCCGGTACCACCGCAGGATTGGAATTGGACGCAGTCGATAAAGTTGGTTGAACAGCAGATGGAGGGGCATATGTACCCCATGACGCTGGGCGGCTTAGAGCAGGCAATGGCTTATTTGGCCAAATAGTACATTTATAGTCGCTTGACGCTCGTTCAGGCGGCTTTCTCTTCCTAGATTATCTATTTCCTAGAAACGCAATCAACGCCGCTGTTACCGCAACATTGAGCGACTCGACACCGTTATGCATGGGGATTTTGAGCATGAAGTCGCATTGTTTTTCTATTTCTTTGCTTACGCCATCGGTCTCATTACCCAAGATGTATATTTGACTCGCATTGTTTTGGGTGTCAAAAACCGATTGTTTTGCGTGCGACGACAAGCCGCAGAGCTGAGCACCGTCGCTCTGTAAGCGTTTTAATTCCTGCGCTAAGTTGTCGCAGTAGAAAAGCGGTGCGCGGAATAGGGTGCCCGCGCTGGCTTTGATTACGAGTGCGCTTAGCGGCGCACCGCCGCGTCGCGGCAAAATTAAACCATCGATACCACTGGCAGCGACAGAGCGAATAATCATGCCCATATTCTGTGGGTTGGTAATACGGTCTAAAGCAATATAACGCCTTGCAGCCTTGTTTAGTGTTTCTTTATTTATAACGGAGCTTGGCTGGTAAGCGGTGAGTTGCAAGTCAGCGGCGACCCCTTGATCCTGTTTGCCGTTCTTTGAAATCCGCGAAAGCGCCTTGCGTTCATGCATTTCGATACTGATATTGCGTTGTTGGGCGATTTTCTTGATGTCGCGAATAATACCGTCTTCTTTATTGCTGTCGGCAAGGTGCAATTTATAAATTTGCATTGCTGGATCTTGCAGTGCTTCTAGAACCGGTTTGCGACCATAGATGGTGAGTAACTGATCGAAGAAGGCCTTGCGCTGTTGGTAGTCAGGATTGCTCATAAGGTCTGTGTAGCCCGCTTAAATAGGAAGGGCTATTAATTGCGCCCCGCGGCAATTGTACGCATCTGCGTCCCTATTCGCAGCGTCTGTATTGGTAATTTATTTCACTATAACTATTTTGAGTTTAGCCAAAGCGCCTTTGGTGGATTACTTATAGAGGCGATAACAGCACTGCTAGGAAGTAGATTACTGTCGTTAGAATGATATTTTTGCTGCTAATTGGTGCGCCGGCACTAAGTTTGGGCACGATTATTGCTTTCAAAGTGTGCATTTTTGTTTTTATTAGATGTTGGAATAATATCTAATTAGATTTTAAACGCATAAGACTTAGCTTAATTATTTTTTTATTATAAAAAACAAAGATTTAAGCTGTTAAGAAAATTACGCTTTTTGCATAAAGCTGGTTTGACACCATCTTTTGTGCATTGTAATGGCGCATTTTGAGGGTATTTATGCCCATATCTGGTGCGCAATTAATTTTATTGGGAGAGTTTGTAAATGAAAATCAATAGAGCAAGGCAGTTGCTTCGCAGTCTTGCAGTTTTAATGATGTTTGTTGCCCCGCAATGGGGATTTTCTGAGGAAATTAACGGTGCGAATACGGCGTGGATATTAACGTCGACGGCATTGGTATTGTTTATGACCCTCCCAGGGCTTGCTTTGTTTTACGGCGGCCTAGTGCGAAGCAAAAATGTGCTCAGCGTATTGATGCAGTGTTTTAGTATTACTTGCTTGGCTTCACTGCTATGGGTAGCGGTGGGTTATAGCATGGCATTTTCAGAGGGAACTGCGTTTGTTGGTGGTCTCAGTAAAGCCTTTTTAGCGGGCGTCGGCGAGGCGAGTGTCAGCGGCGATATTCCTGAAACCGTATTTATCATGTTTCAGATGACCTTTGCCATTATTACACCTGCGCTGGTCGTTGGTGGTTTTGCTGAGCGTATTCGTTTCTCTGCTGTAATGGCGTTTTCAGCGCTGTGGCTGTTGGCGGTTTACGCTCCCGTTACCCACTGGGTGTGGGGCGGTGGCTGGTTGGCTGAAATGGGCCTGCTGGACTTTGCCGGTGGTACGGTTGTACATATTACTGCCGGTGTTGCCGCGCTCGTTGCCGCGATAATACTTGGCAAGCGTCAGGGTTTTGGGCAAATGGCTTTGCCACCGCACAATTTAACCATGACCTTTATTGGTGCCGGTATGCTCTGGGTTGGCTGGTTTGGTTTTAACGCCGGTAGCGCGCTGGCCGCTGATGGAAATGCGGGTATGGCCATGTTGGTGACTCATCTCTCGGCGGCAGCTGGCTGTCTAACCTGGTCGTTTATCGAATGGATACGTTACGGTAAGCCCAGTGCTTTAGGTGCGGTTACCGGTATGGTTGCGGGTCTAGGTACCATAACGCCAGCATCGGGCTATGTTGGGCCGGCAGGTGCAATGGTCATTGGTTTAAACGCGGGTATTGTGTGTTTCTATTGTACTTTGTGGCTAAAGCAGGTGTTTAAGATCGACGATTCGCTGGATGTGTTTCCTGTTCACGGCGTAGGGGGCATATTAGGGACGTTCATGGCAGGTATTTTTGCGAGTAGTGAGCTGGGTGTATTCAGCGGTCAAGGCTTGGCAGAAGGTATGACCATCCTGTCCCAGCTAAAGGTTCAGCTAATTGGTATCGGTGCTACCTTTGCCTATACTGCGGTAGTGAGTTTGATACTGTTCTATGTGATAGATAAGCTCATAGGCCTGCGGGTAACTGCGGACGAAGAGGCGCAGGGCTTAGATATTACCTGCCACAACGAGGTTGGCTACGATCTATAAATAGGTAATTTCTTTTAACGAGGTAGTTGTGGAATTACGCCCTGATCTTTTGGGCTAGCACTACCTCGTTTCCCCATTCCCCTATCATTGTTTTCGTGGCGGGTAGCTTTACCACCGCTAATGAATTTTTCTCTTTTTCTTACTGCGATTTATGTGTCCACTAGCGGAAGGCTGCGGTGTGTGAATTATCTTTGAGATGCAGCTTACCAGATTACGCAATCGTCATTATTTGCTTATATCTGCGCGAAAGTAATTATTTATCGATAATAATGTTGCAATGTTTTACTGAAGCCGACATTTTGACATCTATTTGAAATGGGGCTGGAGTCACTATGGAGTTTGAATTATATGGTACCTCGGCGTGCCATCTTTGTGAGTTGGCTGAGGCGGTGCTTGCCGAACTGCTAGTTGACGAAACCGCATGGCAAATCGAGTTAATCGATATTGCTGATGACGATGACACCTTGGCGCGCTATGCCTTAAAAATACCTGTGCTGCGTAGTGTGGAAGATGGTAGAGAGTTGCAGTGGCCCTTTGATGCCAGCAGCGTTCGAGAATTTGCGGCTGGGGGAGGCTAATGGATATACGGGTTTCTTCACTTTGGCGCTACCCAGTTAAGTCAATGGCGGGTGCTTCAATGCCTAGCTTGGCTGTAACCGATTGGGGGCCGAATTTAGACCGACGCTGGATGGTGATCGATAGCCAGAAGCGGTTTATCACACAGCGCCAATTGCCGAGAATGTGTAGGTTGTCTGCTTCGCTTAGCGATGCAGGAATACGTATTCAGTCATTAGATGAGCCCTCGCTGTTTATTGATGTGCCTGAGCCCATGCAAGCACCTCAGTACGAGGTTGCTGTGTGGTCCGACAACTGCGCTGCGATGGATGCCGGCGACGAAGTGGCGACATGGCTCAGCGATATACTGGGTAAATCACTGCGTCTGTGTTTTATGGCTGAAACTACTCATCGGCAAGTCGATACTCAATTTGCCGAGTTGGGTAGTCGCGTTAGTTTTGCTGATGGCTTTCCGTTTTTACTCTGTAGTGAGGCGTCGCTGGCTGTATTGAGTAAGGCCTTGGGTAGGGGCTTGGCGGTGCAACGCTTTAGACCGAATATTGTTGTGGCGGGGAGTGAGGCATTTGCGGAAGACGAATGGCGACGCATTCGTATCGCTAATATTGAATTTGATGTGCTTAAGCCATGTTCTCGCTGTGCGATTCCAACGGTAAATTTAGATACTGCGGAGCGCGAGGCGGATGTTTTTAAAATGCTGAGGGCCGAGCGTTCTAAAAATGGTGAGGTTTATTTTGGCCAGAATCTTGTTCACCGAGGTAGTGGTGAGCTTGCGGTGGGGCAGCGAGTAGAGGTGTTGGAGTAAGCATTGGGTCGACTTACAGGGGCAGGCTGCCCCTGTAAGTCGGTGTCTTAGTTTTTCTGCGCCGTCGCGGCGTTGGCTGGCCCAATAGTGCGCTCATGGCTTGCTAGCAAGGGTTTATCTAGCTTGAGCTTATTGGCGTAAATTACGCTAAATGCCAGCACGTTTTTGATGTACTCGCGGGTTTCACCGTAGGGCAGGTTTTCAATCCAAATGTCTGCGGGAAGATCAGCGGTTTGTCGCAACAGCACCCGCTCAACTCGGCTGGGGCCAGCATTATATGCGGCAGTTGCTAATATACGGTTGCCGCCGAATTGCTCTAATAATTGCCCGAGATAAAACCCGCCCATCGCGATATTTTTTTCTGGTGTCACTAAGTCTTCGGCGCGGGGATTAGGCAAGCCCATTTGACGAGCAACGGTGCGGGCGGTACCTGGCATTAGCTGCATAATGCCGCGTGCTCCTACCCGCGAGTTGGCGCTCGGAGCGAAGGCGCTTTCTTGTCGCGCTATTGCATATATCCACTTCAGGTCAATTTTTTCTCGCTTGGCGACCGACTTGAACGTCTCCTTATAAGGCGTCGGGAAGCGTAGGGTAAGGTCATCCCATTCGCCGGCGCGGATTGCCGTCATTATAGATTGGTGTGACCAACCCCAGTCTAAGGCGAGCTGTGCGGCCGCTACTTGCTCGGGCTTGCTTAAACTCCGCATGCCGTAATTCCATTCTAGGCTTGCGGTTAGGTGCTCTCCTAATAGGTAGAGTTCTTTGGCGCGGTTGATGGCGTCGTGTTGTTCAACTTCAGAAATAAGAGCCGGATCTAGGGTGCGAGCAGATTCTAATTCGTAGTCTTCATTAAGAATATCTGCCGCTAAAAAACTGTAGTAACCGCGCTCCGCTGCGATTTTTTGCAAAACGAGCTGGGTGGCAACACTTAGTTCGCCCTTGAGCTCTATGTCAGCTCTAGCCCACCAATAGCGCCAGTCGGCTTTTTCGCGCATATCTGCGGGAAGGAATTGAATGGTTTGCTGCACCGCCGGCCAGTCACGGTCTTTCAGGGCTAGGCGAATTCGCCATTCGGTGAGATAGGGGTCTTCGTAATTGGGGTCGTTGGCCGTAACCCAGTCGCGGGTATAGTCAGCGTCGCTGGCGATTGTTTGGCGTGCCATGCTGTCACGCAGCGCGTAGTTTTGTTTGGCAGTGAAATTAAGCCTGCGATCAAGCTGGTGCCACAAGGTATTGGTACGCTCAAAATCGCCGCGCGCTAGACGCTTTAGGGTATGAACCGCAACTTCTTGGCTGTGGCTATTTACCGGCAGATTGACACCAATTTGATAGAGGCTCTCTGGGCGGCGCAATAGCTCAAGATATTGTTCGGTATTTTTAATCTTGCCCATTAGATAGCGGGCCATATCAGTTTGGCCTTTTTCTAGCGCCAACTCCGCACGCAGCCAATACTGATCTTCAATTTGATTTGCGTTAAGGCGTGCCATCCATTGGCTGATGGGAATGTCGCACTCTTTGGGCAGAGAGTAAGGAGTGCGCCAAAGCTCTGCTATCGCGACATCGGCTTTGCTGTGCTCGCCGACTTGGCGCAGCGCATAGGCATAATGACAGCTGGTGGCGGTGGATGAGTTCTTTTGGTAATAGCGAACAAAACGTGGCCAGTCGCGGCTACGCAATAATTTGTTTAGCCACGAGATACGAATGCGCTGCCCTACAATGGTGTCGCCATATTGTTGAAGGTAGACGTCTATGGTCTTGTCAGACACGCTATTAATTTGCGCCTTCACTAACTCAAGCTCTAAATAGGGTAGTAGCGGGTAGTTATTTAGCTTGGGAACCAGCTTTTCCGCATTGTTAAGTCGGCCGCGGCTGATTTCGTCGATAGCTTCGCGGTATAATCGCCGGCTTTCGTCAAGGCTAGGGGCGGCAAACACATTTGTTGCCAGTGAGCTTAGGATGAAAAATAGTATAAAGAGGCGTTTCATTTCCCTGCAGCCTTGTAAAACATCGTTAATTTCCTGAAGTAGCGTATTTATCAAACTCGAGATAACCAGCCTAAGCTTGGTTACATACTGGATCAAATATATGCCTTTGTTACGTGCCACACAATTACAGCACAGTATTGGACAACAAATTGTGTTGGATAACGCAGAATTGCAATTAGAAGCTGGCGATCGCGTTTGCTTATTGGGTCGTAATGGCTGTGGTAAGTCAACATTGCTGCGCATTGTCGATGGAAATACCACGGTAGATTCCGGCGAGATTTGGCGCCAGCCAGGTGTAAAAATCGCGCGAATGGAGCAAACCTTAGATTTCGCCTCTCCAGAAGAAACGATTTACGACGTCGTCGCCGACGGTTTGGCGGGCTTAGGTAAAATTCTGCGCCGATACAATGAATTGATTCACGGTGAGATGGGTAACAAAGAGCTTAGTGAACTTGAAAAGCTCCAGCGGGAAATAGAAGTTAATGACGGTTGGCTCTTCCAGCAAAGAATAGAAAATATTTTGTCTAGGCTTGAGCTAGATGCTGACGCGACGGTGTGCAGCCTATCAGGTGGTTGGCGCCGTCGAGTTGCCTTGGCGCGGGCATTGGTTTGTGAGCCTGATATTTTATTGTTGGATGAGCCCACCAACCATTTGGATTTGGACGGCATTCTTTGGTTAGAACAATGTGTGATGTCGTTTCAGGGCTGTGTGCTTTTTGTTACCCATGACCGCGCTTTAATCGAAAAACTCGCTACGCGTATTATTGAATTAGATCGCGGAATTCTCACCAATTACGATACAAATTATGTTCGCTATTTGGAACTGCGGGAGCATGCTTTAGAAGTCGAAGCGGAGCAAAACGCACTTTTCGACAAGCGTTTAGCGCAAGAAGAGGTGTGGATTCGCCAAGGTATTAAAGCCCGTAGAACGCGTAACGAAGGTCGCGTTCGAGCTTTAGAAAAAATGCGGAATGAACGCTCTCAGCGCCGCGTCATCACCGGCTCTGCCAGTCTCAGTGTTAATCAGGGCGACAAAACCGGCAAAGTCGTTGCGGAGCTCACAGACGTTACATTTGAAGTCCCTGGCAAGATGTTGGTAGACAATCTTTCACTATTAATTTGTCGCGGTGACAAATTAGCGCTTATTGGCCCTAATGGCGCGGGTAAAACAACTCTGCTGCGTCTGATCCTTGGAGAGCTAGCGCCTCAGAGTGGCACAGTTAAAGCTGGCACCAAACTTCAAGTTGCGTATTTTGATCAGCTGCGCGATCGTTTAGACGAAGATAAACGCGTTGTTGATATTGTGGGGCAGGGGCGCGACGCCGTCACGATCAATGGTAAAGACCGGCATATTATGAGCTACCTCGGTGATTTCTTATTTACTCCCGAGCGTGCCCGCAGTCATTTTGGCGTCTTGTCTGGCGGTGAGCGGGCGCGGGTGCAGCTCGCGTGTTTGTTTAGTCAGCCCGCGAATGTGCTGGTAATGGATGAGCCGACCAACGATTTAGATATGGAAACCCTCGAATTGCTCGAGAGTTTATTGGTTGAATTTAGTGGCACGGTACTGCTGGTAAGCCATGACCGTTCCTTTGTTGACAGCGTTGCCAGTAGTTGTCTGCTATTTGAAGGCAATGGCCAGATTAGTGAGCATGTTGGCGGTTACACAGAAGTGTCGAATTACATGGCGCGTCGAGCCAGCCAGCAAAAGAGCGTGTTACAAAGTAAGGACAGCGTAAAGGTGGAAGTCGCAGTAGCAGACGTAAAGCCGGCGCCGAAAGTCCGCAAATTGAGTTACAAGGATCAGCGAGAGCTGGACGCGCTGCCGGAGAAGATTGAAAACTTAGAAGCTAAAATTGCTGAGCTGGGTGAAGTTACTGGCGATCCTGCTTTTTACCAGCAAGATGCCGACAAAGTCACCCAGGTTCTCGAGCAGCTCAGTAATGCCCAGCTAGAGCTAGACGCATGTATGGAGCGCTGGATGGAGTTGGCAGAGTAAGGCGCTATTTGTCCTGTCCAACCCGTACTGCGAGCACGTCACAACTTGCACCGTGTAGCACGCCGTTTGCGGTTGATCCTAGCAATAGGGCCAGCCCCTTGCGGCCGTGGCTGCCAACGATGATGAGGTCCGCGGCGAGGTTTTCACTGAGTTCATGAACTTGGGCGTCTGGCCGGCCGCTTAGCAGGTGACAGCGCTCAGCGGCGACATTGGCGCGCTGCGCGTATTGGTGAAGAGATTCTTCCGCTTGACTCTGCAATTGTTCTTGCACGCTTGAAAAATCCATGGGGATATCACCGCCATAAGCTAAATTTAATGGCTCGACCACGTGGACTAAATGCAATTCGGCATTGTCACTGGCAGCCATTGCTACGGCGCGTTCTAACACGGCTTCGGCTTCGTCAGATAGGTCAATCGCCGCAAGGATACGCTGGTAATTCGGCATAGCTTTCTCCTTTTGTGTTCGCAATCTACCCGAGTATTAAGGTATAAAGCCTGCCATCTGTCCAGTGAACTCAAAGGAGCGACGTGTGGGTTGGCTAATTGCAGTAGTCGTAATCGGGTTTATGCTGGCACCAGTAATTTGGATATTGCCCTCGCGGCGCCAGTCGCAGCAGGCCGAAATACGCGCCTTTGCGCGCACGATGGGGCTGTCAGTAAAAGTCGTGGCGATGCCTAAAACGCGGCGTGCAAAGATTCGCCGCGAAGATGATGTGTTCGGGGTCTGCTATACACGCTTTTTACATAATAAAAAGCCGCTAGCAAGCTGGAAATACTGGTTGATAGAGGTGCCGGATGGTGACGATGACATTGAGTCGCTTGATCCGGCTATGCTTGAATTGATTGAAGCGCAGCGGCAGTTGTTGCCCAAAGATGCAAGCATGCTTGAATTGACACCACTTGGTCTCAATATCTATTGGCGTGAAAGTCATGCAAGCGACGAGATTGTGAAAAATATTGCACAGTGCTTCGACAATATTATTGCGGCGGCGGGGCTCGAAAACGGGGTGAGTAAATCAGATGGCTGATGAAACGAACAAAAGTGTGGTGCCAGGGCGCTATCGCCATTACAAGGGCGGTGAATATTACGTTTACGAGCTTGGTACTCACAGCGAGACCGAAGAATTACTTGTTGCTTATCGACCGCTTTACGGCGAGTCTGCACTTTGGCTTAGGCCCCTCGCAATGTTTTTGGAAGCTGTTGAATTTGAAGGAAAAGTTCAGCCTCGCTTTAAGTTAATTAGCCCTGCAGACGGGTCGAGTTTGTAGTGTTAGGGTTGGGGTGGGGATATTACTTCGCCCTTGACCCTGAGGAAATGAACACTTATATATGTCGCCTCTCGCCGCTAAGGCGTCACATTATTACGTACTTGTAGAAGGATAATATGGGCAAATCTTTAGTTATTGTGGAATCGCCAGCCAAGGCGAAGACCATTAACAAATATCTGGGTAACGAATACATCGTTAAATCCAGTATTGGCCATATCCGTGATTTGCCGACCAGTGGCAGTAGTAAGGCCAGCCCTGTTGATGCCAAGCAGCGCGCTAAAGCTGCGGCGCTAACTCGTAAAATGTCGCCAGAAGAAAAGGAAATTCATAAGAAAACCAAGGCCCGTGAGCAATTGATTGGCCGCATGGGGATAGATCCGGAAAATGACTGGAAGGCGCATTATGAAATTCTTCCCGGCAAAGAAAAGGTTGTTAATGAATTAAAAAAATTGGCAGAAAATGCTGACACCATCTATCTCGCAACGGATTTGGACCGCGAGGGAGAAGCTATTGCATGGCATTTGCGTGAATCCATCGGCGGTGACGATAGCCGTTATAAGCGGGTGGTGTTTAACGAAATCACTAAGAAGGCAATTCAAGCGGCCTTTGAAAAACCCACCGAGCTCGATATCGACCGTGTTAATGCTCAGCAGGCGCGGCGTTTTTTAGATCGCGTGGTGGGCTATATGGTCTCGCCTTTATTGTGGGCGAAAATTGCGCGGGGCTTGTCTGCGGGTCGTGTGCAGTCGGTTGCAGTGCGGCTTATCGTAGATCGCGAAAAAGAAATACGCGCATTTATACCCGATGAATATTGGCAAATTCATACCGATAATGCCTCTGCGTCTGGGCAATTACGGCTGGAGCTAAAAAAACAAGCGGGTGAAAACTTCCGCCCTGATAATGAAACCGACGCAATGGCGGCGTCGGCGGCCTTGAAACAGGCTGAGTTTAAAGTCAGCGCCCGTGAAGACAAGCCCACCAAGAGTCACCCCGGTGCACCGTACATCACATCAACGCTTCAGCAGGCTGCTAGTACACGGCTAGGCTTTGGGGTGAAAAAAACCATGATGATGGCTCAGCGCCTGTATGAGGCCGGCTACATCACCTATATGCGTACCGACTCAACAAATTTGAGCGCAGATGCAGTTGCGGCATGCCGTGACTATATTTCGTCTAATTTCGCCAAAGCGTATTTGCCAGAGGCGCCGCGCTCATATTCAAGCAAGGAAGGCGCTCAGGAGGCGCATGAAGCGATTCGCCCCTCAGATGTCAATGTTGAGCCTAGTCAATTGGCCGGCATGGAGCGTGATGCAGAGCGCCTGTATACCTTAATTTGGCGTCAGTTTGTGGCCTGCCAAATGGCCTCTGCTGATTTTACTAGCACCTCGATTACTGTGACGGCGGGTGAGTTTGAACTGCGTACTCGTGGTCGCGTTGTGCGTTTCGACGGCTTTATGAAGGTACAGCCGCCGAGCATTAGTAAAAAAGAAGATGATCAAGAGCTGCCAGATGTGAAAGTTGGCGAGAACTTGGAGCTGTTAAAAGTCGATCCGACTCAGCATTTCACCAAACCGTCACCGCGCTATTCTGAAGCGGCGTTGGTAAAAGAATTAGAAAAGCGTGGTATTGGACGTCCCTCTACCTATGCTTCGATTATCTCAACGATTCAAGATCGCGGTTATGTAAAAGTAGAAAATCGACGCTTTTACGCGGAAAAAATGGGCGATATTGTTACCGATCGTTTGGTTGAAAGTTTTAGCAATCTTTTGGATTACAGCTTTACCGCAAGGATGGAAGAGTTACTCGACGCAGTTGCTTCGGGGGATAAAAACTGGAAGCAGTTGTTAAACGAATTCTATGTGGATTTTCGTAAAACATTAGAGCTGGCGGAAGCGAGCGATGATGGTATGCGCCAGAACGCACCGACGGGGACTGATATACCTTGCCCTAATTGCGGCAGAGATATGCAGATCAGAACCGCGAGTACCGGTGTGTTTTTGGGCTGCTCTGGTTATGCATTACCGCCAAAAGAGCGCTGCAAACAGACAATAAATTTGGTGTCTGGTGATGATTTTGTCAGCATCGACAATGATGATGACGAAGCTGAATCCAAGCTGCTACGCAGTAAAAAACGCTGCAAATTGTGCAATACCGCAATGGATAGCTATGTTATCGATGCATCGCGCAAGCTCCACATCTGCGGCAATAATCCTGATTGTTCCGGTCATGAGATTGAAGAGGGCAGTTTTAAAGTTAAGGGTTATGAGGGGCCGCTGATTGAATGCGATAAGTGCGGCGCAGATATGCAGTTAAAAACTGGCCGTTTCGGTAAGTACTTCGGTTGTACGAGTGAAGATTGTAAAAACACGCGCAAGCTCTTGCGCAGCGGAGAGGCGGCGCCGCCGAAGATGGACCCCGTGCCGATGCCGGAGTTGAAGTGTGAGAAAGTAGACGATCACTATATTTTACGAGACGGCGCGTCGGGCCTATTCCTAGCGGCAAGCGGATTTCCGCGCAACCGTGAAACACGGGCGCCACTGGTTAAAGAGATACTGCCGCATCGCAAGGAAGTTGACGAAAAATACGCATTTTTATTTGATGCGCCGGTGAAAGATAAAGAGGGCCGCGATAGCGTTATTCGCTATAGCCGCAAGACCAAAGAGCAGTATGTTCAAACTGAAGTTGATGGCAAACCTTCTGGCTGGGCGGCATTTTACGAAAACGGTAAGTGGGTGGTGCGCGAAAAAGCAGCGAAAAAGCCTAAAGCGTCAAAGTAATCAAAACGATGTAGCAGCCTAAGGTGCTGGAGTGATTATGAAAGAGAGCTTTCGCGGGCAGTGCAATTTACATATTTATTTTGCTGAGCAGTATCTTAAACAGCTCGGGTCGGCGGACTCGGAGGAGTGGGGTGGGCATTTTCACCGGGCTACCTCCGAGTCGCTGACTTTGCAGCTTTTGCTAGCTTACCAGTGCCATTTGGCTGATGTGCTAGAGCAGCAGCCCAAATTCGGGATAAGTGCGCCACAGGGACAGTTTAATGCGCGCTCATTTGTTGAAGTGGATTTACCGCCCGAAATAGTTGAGCTGGCAGATCGGGAGCTACACTCGCCGTGGCTCAGCTCATTAGTTAATTATTCCTTTTTGCAAACTGCCGCTGCCTCTCCCGCAGGTGTCATTGCCAGCGATGCCGGCAGCACTCGTCGCGCTAGCGTGGATTATGCTGACTGCCTTGCCGAATTAAAGTCCTTGATTGCTCGTCATCGAGCAACGTTGATGGAATATTGAAGTCGTTGGCGCGAGGCTAGGCGGGTTTGCTACAATAGATTTACCAGACACGCCGTGTTGGCCTTAGTTATATCAAGGATATTTTAGTGTTGTCATATTTAGAACTCGTCGAGCTTGCGAACGGCGATATAGTCTTGCAGCGATCAGAAGGTGATGAAAATCCGCTGGTGACGATCAAATTTTCGAAAGAAACCCGTGAGCATATTGCTGGCTCAGCTTTAGATGTTGCGCGGGCAATGGTACAGGCGGGTATTGAAGCTGCCGCGATGCCGGTAGAGGAAGACAGCTTTGACGATGATATTGATGATGACGATCTTGAGCCTGACGCCAAAATCGTCCACTAAAAGCGTTTAATAGCGCTAAGGCTGCATAAAAATAACAAGGCACTCTGCTGAACCAGCAAGCGCTGCAAGCTCTAAGGCTTCTCGTTCATCGTCTCTGAGAGGTCTTTCTAGTAATACCGCAACAGTATGGCTTTTGCCGCGTTCAAGAGCTCTTATCGCAATTTCACTTAAGTCTCGCTTGGTGTTTGACACAACCTGTAATATTTTACGGTCGTGCTGGTGCGATTCAGCGTTTAATAACGGTTTTAAAGGCCTGTCTGCGACCCAGCAAAGCCAGCGCTGATCGGCATTGCTACTGAGTTCGATCATCATGGCGGCAAGCATGGGGCGAGATAAATGCGCGTCGCTACGCATAGTAATCTCGGTGACAGTCCCGCGGTTTAAAGACGGTGCTGGGCTGTAATGTAAGGGCATTTGTTCTAGACAAGACATAATATTTAGCTCCCGCGCCGTAAAACACCAACACTTAAACCTTCAATCGCAAATTCTTGCTCTCTTAGGTCCACTTCAATGGGTGCGTAATCTGGGTTTTCAGCAAGTAAAGAAATATGGAATTTACTTTTTTGCTGCTGAAAACGTTTTACTGTGACTTCATCACCGATTCTTGCAACGACGATTTGCCCGTTGCGTACCGCAGTTGTGCGATGTACCGCTAGTAAGTCGTCGTCGAAAATCCCAGCATTTATCATGCTGTCGCCCTTAACTCTGAGGAAATAGTCAGCGCTGGGAGAAAAAATTGCGGCGGGCATATCGCAGTAATCTTCTATATGCGCTTCAGCGAGAATAGGGCTACCGGCGGCGACGCGGCCAATAATGGGGATGCCAAGAGATTCGGGTAAGCGAATGCCGCGAGATGCACCGGCAATGATTTCGATAGCGCCTTTTCTTGCCAGCGCTTTCAGGTGCTCTTCTGCAGCATTGGGAGACTTAAAGCCAAGCTCTCTGGCGATGTCTGCCCTGGTTGGTGGATACCCAGTTTCACCGATATGATCTTTGATCAATTGCAGGACTTCACTTTGTCTAGCGGTCAGCTTTTCCATAATTTTGGCATCTGGTTACTTATACAGTAACTGTTATTATATACAGTACGATGTGAATCGCAATAGCCTAATTGAATATTGGAAATGAGAGCGTTCAGAAACAAAAAAACCTGCGCTAGCAGGTTAGGAGAAATAGCTGGCTGTGCGCTGCAGAGCAGGGTGTGCGCTTGCTGTAGCGGCGGTTTGCACAGGGCTTAATACTCGTCGATGATCCCATTTATAATGTCTGACTCAATTTCCGAAAGTGGATTCCAGCTTTCGGGAACCATTGTGTCGTCTAGGAATCGATAGTCGTCGTCGCTTAATTCAAAGGCGTTTCGCCAATCTTCAGGTTCTTCGATCATCTCTAAGCTAAGCTGATCCCAACTGTCCATATCGTATTGACAGAGTTCGCCGTCTATTAGCTGAGCTTCTACAGAGTCGCTGTCGTCATCTACTGCAACTACTTCGAATAATTGGCCAGACTCGATGTCTTTGTACCAATAACCAATTTGGGGTCTTATTGCTGCCATGATTTCCGCCTCGGTTGATCTACGCTTCCCAAACTAACACTTAAGAAACCGCTGTCTAGTAGGTATTTTTCGCAGTGCTGAGAGATCCGAGCTGGGGTTTTACGTCGCTCTTTAATACAATTAGCTTTATATTCAGCTGCATAGACAATTTTATTGATCTTACTTAGCAGTTTTACTTTGGTTTTTTATGGTGCATTTATCTAAGCGCGCAGGGTTTAGAAATGAAATTGTATAGAAATAAGTTGAGGGGCCCCGATGCTTAAGCAGTGGTGGACAGATTTTCAACCTGCGGAATATCCGTGGTTAGGTGATGTTTTTGTATTGGTGCTCATTTTACTCGGCTTGAATTTAGTGCTTGGTAGGCTGATTGCGCATTTGGGCAAAAAGTTTGAGAAAACCCATAATTTGTGGGACGACGCCTTGCTGGAGGCTGCCCGCCGCCCCGCATTGCTGATGATTTGGGCTGTTGGTGGCAGTCATGTCTTAGAGGTGATTGCTCAGTCCAGCGAGGCAGAGGTATTTTCAGCCTTAGATTCACTGCGAGCAGTGGGCGTGGTGCTGATTTTGGCTTGGTTTTTGGTGTCTTTGGTGAGGCAGGTAGAGCTGCGCCTATTGTCGGATGAATACAGCGTAAAAGATGAGCCCATAGACCAGACCACCGTCATGGCGCTGGGTAAGTTGGTACGTTCAGCCATTATTATTGTGTCGGCATTGATGGTTTTGCAAAACCTTGGTTACAGTATTTCTGGGGTGTTGGCCTTTGGCGGTATTGGCGGTATTGCGGTTGGTTTTGCCGCCAAGGATTTATTAGCCAATTTTTTTGGTGGCTTGATGGTGTATTTAGATCGGCCATTTTCGGTAGGCGATTGGGTGCGCTCGCCGGATAAAAATATAGAGGGAACGGTTGAAAATATCGGTTGGCGGCAAACGCGGATACGGACGTTTGATCAGCGGCCACTCTATGTACCTAATGCGACCTTTTCGCAGATTTCAGTCGAAAACCCTTCGCGGATGTTGAATCGTCGAATTTATGAAACGATTGGTGTGCGCTATGAAGATGCGGCAGTTCTCCCCGATATTATTCGCCAAGTGCGGGCAATGTTAGAGGATCACACTGATATTGATTTAGGGAAGACGCTGATTGTTAACTTTAATCAGTACAATGCTTCGTCCTTGGATTTCTTTGTGTACACCTTTACCAAGACTACAAACTGGGTTGAATACCACGCTATTAAGCAGGATGTGTTGCTGAAAATCCTCGACATTATTCATGGCTTGGGCGCGGATGTCGCGTTCCCGACAACCACGGTGAAGCTCGATCCAATTTCTATCGAGACAGCGCAAGAGCGCAAAACGGAGCAGTAAGTAAATGAGTAAAACCATAGCAGTGATTGGTGGTACCGGTTTGTGTGATTGGCCTGGCGCAGAAGTGCTTGATGAGACAGCTGTCGAGACGCCGTATGGCGCGCCTAGTGCACTTTTACAGCGAATTCGTTACGAGGGTGCAGAGTTTTTGTTTTTGGCGCGGCATGGTAAGGGCCATCAAATTCCGCCGCACGCGATTAACTATCGCGCAAATATCGACGCATTAAAAAGAGCGGGCGTTGATGCACTGGTGGCGGTGAACGCCGTTGGGGGGATAAGTGAGCGGTTTGTGACGGGGGTTATCGCCATTCCCAATCAAATCAATGATTACACTTGGGGGCGTGAACATACCTTTTTTGATGGCAGCAACGGTAAAGTCGAGCATATTGATTTTAGTTATCCCTATAGCCAAGATTTACGCTCGCGGCTCGCGAATGCAGCGGTAGATGCCGATATCGCATTTGAGGATTATGGCGTGTATGCCGTAACGCAGGGGCCGAGATTAGAAACGGCGTCAGAAATAAGCCGCTTGGCACGTGATGGCAATGACATTGTAGGCATGACTGCAATGCCCGAAGCGAGTTTGGCTCGCGAAGCGGGCATTGAATATGCGTCTATCGCGCTGGTGGTAAATCCCGGGGCCGGTCTGAGTGATAATATTATCACTATGGAAGATATTCAGACCGTGATTGATACTGGCATGCTGCAGGTGAAATCTATTTTAGCGCATTGTATCGCGGCTTATTGAGCCGCGTTTTCTGCACTTGCTTCTGTGACGCCAGTGCCTTCTTTTATTTTACTTATTTTGATGATCACGCCGAATCTAGGGTGATCAATGAAGTGTAATTCGTCACTACGCATCCGTCGCTGTTGTTTCATCACGACTATTTGATCAATCGGGTAGTCGCCGCGACTCTCTGCCTCGGCTTTTGCTTGGACAGCTTGCGGCGTATAGCCTGGATTTTGTTTTAAAAATTCCGCGTACTCTGGGCTGTCGCTAGCTGGGCTGGGTAGTTCTTCCGGTTCGTCAAAGCTTAATGGCTGGCGTGGGAGATAGTAATTACCGCCACGACTCCCAAAGCTGCTCAACCATAAATTGGTATCTACGTGTAGATAGCGCTCTACAGCCACGCGAATATAGCCTTCCAGCTCGTAATGGTTGCCGTATTGCTTTCCGCCTTGAATTAAAATGGCAGGCGATCTTTTACGCGATGTTAAATCTTGCTGCCAGCTTGCTTGAAGCAGGGGTTTATAGCGCGACGACAGGCGCAGAGATTTAAGGGTTTGCTCAAATTCTGGGTCCATGTAGTCAACTTTTTGCAGCGTGGTGCCGCTATTGTAAATACGTGTCCAGTTGCGGGGGTAACGGAGGTGGAGGTTATCTGGCCAGTCTTCTTCGTAACGGCTGGACTGATCATTATTAGCGAATACGACGAGATCGATGTGAAAACGATTGTCGTTTTGGCTTAGCGCAAAACTACTAAAAGTTAGCAGTAAAAACGCAAGTAAGCCGGTGATTGGGCGACAGTAAGAATGTCGTCGATTCGCTGTGTTCATATCGCAATGTCTCTTTGTTTTCATGTCACAGGGTGACTGTCTATATGCTAATGCAAACTATCTCAGTTCTGGGGAGCGGGCGCCAGTTTTGCCAATAAAGATTCAATAAATTCAAAACGCTGCAAGGGCTCTTCCATCGGCTGCTTAAATTTTAGCGCGGTAGCCCCGTCGAGTTGGTAGGTGGCTGGGGCTGATTGCACTAGCTGCACTAAATTTAAAGGATTCACTTGGGTATCTTCGGCAAATTCAATGCGGCCAGAGATGGCCGAGGCCTCAATTTTGCTCAGACCTAACTTCAGTGCTTGCAGACGTAATTCGCCGCAGCGGAATAAGTTTTTTACTTGATTGGGGAGTAGGCCAAAGCGGTCTATCATTTCTATTTGCAGTTCGCGCAATGCGTCGCTGTCGGCGGCACCGGCAATACGTTTATAGAGCATCAGGCGGCTTTGCACATCGGGCAAATAGTCGTCGGGAATCAGCGCTGGTAGGCGCAGATTGATTTCAATATGGTCGTCGTCGCTGCGCTCAAGATTGATTTTCTTGCCGGCTTTAATGGCTTGAACAGCTCGGTCTAGCATGTCCATATAAAGTGTAAAACCGATGGTATGTATCTGCCCGCTTTGGCCTTCACCTAGCAGCTCGCCTGCGCCGCGAATCTCCATGTCTTGAGTGGCCAGGGTGAAGCCTGCGCCGAGGTCGTCAGCCTCGCTAATGGCGTTTAGACGCTTTTCTGCATCGCCGGTTAATTGTTTAGCCGGCGGCGTTAGCAGGTAGGCATAGGCTTGGTGGTGGGAGCGACCGACTCGGCCTCGTAATTGGTGGAGCTGCGCTAAGCCAAATTTGTCGGCGCGATCAATAATAATGGTGTTGGCATTGGGCACGTCGATCCCAGTTTCAATAATCGTTGAGCACACCAATACATTGTGGCGTTTATGGTAAAAATCGCTCATTACTTGTTCGAGTTCACGCTCGCGCATTTGGCCGTGTCCAATACCGATGCGCAGCTCGGGGATCATTTCTTGTAAATCCCGCGCAGTTTTTTCAATGGTTTTTACTTCATTGTGTAAATAGTAAACCTGACCGCCGCGCAAAATTTCGCGAAGTATCGACTCCTTTATCAAGGCGGGGTCAGATTCCCGAACAAAGGTTTTTACCGATAATCTCCGTGCAGGAGGGGTGGCGATAATCGATAGGTCGCGAATACCCGCCATTGACATATTTAAGGTGCGCGGAATTGGGGTGGCGGTGAGGGTGAGCACATCGACTTCGGCGCGAATATTTTTGAGGGCTTCTTTTTGCCTTACGCCAAAGCGATGTTCTTCGTCGATGATCACCAAGCCGAGATTTTTATAAACAATCTCATTGCCGAGCAGCTTATGAGTGCCGATTAAAATATCGACTTTTCCTGCTTCTAAATCTGCGACAACCGATTTTTGTTCTGCAGCGCTGCGAAAGCGTGACAGCACTTCTATGTTTACTGGCAACTCGGCAAAGCGATCGCGGAAGGATTCAAAGTGTTGCTGGGCGAGCAGAGTTGTGGGTACTAATATGGCGACTTGTGTGTTGTTTTGAACGGCGACAAAAGCGGCTCTTACTGCTACTTCGGTTTTACCAAAGCCAACGTCGCCACACACTAAGCGATCCATTGGCTTGATGGATTTTAAATCAGCAATAACGGCTTCGATCGCGGTTTGTTGGTCAGGGGTTTCCTCAAAGGGAAAGGCGTTGGCAAACTCGTAATAGTCTTCGTCACTTAACTCAAAGGAGCGACCTTGGCGGGCTTCGCGGCGGGCGTAAATGTCAAGCAGTTCGGCGGCGACATCGCGGATTTTTTCAGCGGCCTTGCGCTTTGCCTTGTTCCATTGGTCGGTGCCCAAGCGATGTAGTGGCGCAAGCTCATCATCGGCGCCGCTATAGCGACTAATCAGCTGGAGTGAGGTGACTGGAACATATAATTTGGCGCCATCGGCATACTCAAGGCTTAGAAACTCATTGGCTTGATTGTCGATGTTTAGGGTTTGTAGGCCAAGGTAGCGGCCGACGCCGTGATCCGCGTGGACTACCGGCGCGCCAACCCTGAGTTCGGCCAGATTTTTAACCACGTTTTCTGCGGTATTGGTGGCTTTTTTACGTCGTCTGCTTTGTGAAACCCGCTTACCAAATAATTGGGATTCGGCAATTAGAGCGAAGGGGTGGGGTGCGTTCGCTGAAATACCTTCGTCGAGCGGTGCGACGGTAATATTAATGGGATCGGCGCCGGTGGTGAACTCGTGCCAGTCGGCGACGGGTTTGGCCTTGAGTTTGTGTCGCCCTAATAGGTCGATAAGGGCTTCGCGGCGGCCAGCAGATTCCGCACAAAAAAGTACGCGGCGGCCACGGCAATAAATTCTCAATGCCGCAATGGGGTCGTCTTGCTTGCTGTCTACGGTTAATGCAGGGGAGTTAGCAATAGTAAAATTATAGCCAGCAGCCCCCTCTGGTAGTGGTGACTCCGCAATTGTGACCCGTGGGTAATCTTTTAGGCGCGCAAAAATTTCCGGAACTGGCTGAAATACCGTTGCCGGTGGAAGCACGGGTCTGCGGATGTCGCCAATACGCTGCTCATAGCGTTGCTGAATATCATGCCAGTAATGCTCCGCTGCTCCCTCTATGCCCGCATTGGTAAGCAGCCAGCTATTGCTGGGGAGGTAATCGAACAAGGTGCCGGTCTTTTCAAAGAACAGCGGTAAATAGTATTCAATACCCGCTGGTGCGATGCCGTCGCTAACATCTTGGTAAATCGGACATTTACGGTGATCGACATTAAAGCTTTCATGCCAATGGCGGCGGAAGAGGGCAATGCCGTCTTCATCAATGGGGAGCTCTTTACCTGGCAAGAGTCGGATTTGCTTCACCGAGTCTATGCCGCGCTGGGTTTCGGGGTCGAAGCTGCGCAGACTGTCAATTTCTTCATCGAGTAGGTCGATACGGTAAGGTAGCTCGCTTCCCATGGGGAAAATATCAATAATCGCGCCACGGCTGGCGTATTCACCATGTTGGTATACGGTGTCGACGTGTCGGTAGCCACTTTTTTCTAACTGCTGACGAAAGGTGTCTATGTCGAGGGTTTGGCCGATATCGAGTAATAGGCTGTGCTTGCTGACATAGTCTGGCGGGGCAATGCGATGCATTAATGTGCTAATTGGTGCGACTAAAATGCCGCGACGCATGGTCGTTAGCTCACTTAAAGTTCGCAGGCGTTCAGAAATAATGTCTTCATGTGGTGAAAAGTTATCGTAGGGTAAAGTTTCCCAGTCGGGGAGCAAGCGAACCGGTAGACCGTCGGCAAAGAAGCGAAGACTTTGCTCCAGTTGGTAGGCCGAGGCGGTGTCTGCAGTCAGTAGTAAAACGGGCGCATCCAGCGAATTTGCTAGCTTTGCGGCCAGTAAGCCGCGACTGGCAGCGGGAATGCCGCCCCAGTGAAGGGCGCCGCCCTTGGGTGGTTTTACGATGGCGGGTAGTTCGATCACAGTCTAGATTCTGCTTCTTGTAAGAGGTAAATGCGCCATTGTAACCCGCAAGTGGTAGTTATTACATTGCTTCAAATGGCTTGAGCAGTTGAACTCAAGGTCAGTAATAAAGATAATACGCGCTCAAATTTCTCCCCGTAAGCAAAGGGTATCTACCGTGACTGAAAGAAGACGTGAGCGTCCTGATGATTACTTCGCTGATTGGAAAGAGCGCGAAGCATTGGCAGAGGGGATGATTCCCCTAATTGGTAAGTTGTACCGTACCAACAACGTTAAGACCTACATCTATGGAAAGAATCTCGTAAACCTTTCTGTTCTAGATATCATGCAAGCTCATCGTTTTGTCCGTCAGGTAGAACAAAACGAAATGTCAGAGTTTGAAACCTTCCCTGTTATTCAAGCCTTAGCAACCTTAGATCTTGGCACAGCACATATTGATGCTGGGCGTATTGCTGTTGCTTACGAAGAAACCGGCAAGCCTGCCGGACAGTCAGTAGAAGAATTTGTGCGCGGTCAAGTCGCGGGCTTAATCGGCGGCTCAAAAGAGCCAGTTCGCCCAGCTCGTGATGTCGTGCTTTATGGCTTTGGTCGTATCGGCCGCTTAGTGGCGCGTTTGTTAATCGAAAAGGCAGGCGGCGGTGAAAACCTGCGCCTTAAAGCGGTTGTTGTTCGCCATGGTGGCGCTGAAAACGATTTGGTTAAGCGTGTTAGCTTGCTGCGTCGCGATTCTGTTCACGGCCCGTTCAACGGTACGATTCGGGTTGACGAAGATCGTCAGTCCTTTGTGGCTAACGGTGTTGAAGTTAAGATTATTTACTCTAATTCGCCCTCAGAGGTTGATTACACCCAGTATGGTATTAACGACGCTATTCTGGTGGATAACACCGGTAAGTGGCGTGACGCCGAGGGTTTGTCTACCCACCTAGCTTGCCCAGGTATTTCAAAGGTCATTTTGACCGCACCGGGTAAAGGCGATATGAAAAATATCGTTCATGGTGTAAACAGCCATGAAATTTTGCCGACTGACACTATTATTTCGGCGGCAAGCTGTACTACCAATGCTATTGCACCTCCGCTAAAAGTGTTGGATGACAAGTTTGGTGTTGAGGGTGGTCATATCGAGACCGTCCACTCTTATACCAATGATCAGAACTTGATTGATAATTATCACAAGGGTGATCGTCGTGGCCGCAGTGCACCATTGAATATGGTTATATCAGAGACCGGTGCGGCCAAGGCGGTGGGTAAAGTATTGCCACAGCTACTTGGCAAGCTCAGCGGTAATGCGATTCGTGTTCCCACGCCAAATGTGTCCTTGGCGATTTTAAAACTCAATCTTAAAACTGAAACCAGTACAGAAGAGTTGAATGAGTTTATGCGTCGGGTGGCATTGCACTCGCCGCTGCGCAAGCAGATCGACTACTCAAATTCGCCGGAAGTTGTATCTAGCGATTTTGTTGGTTCGCGCCATGCCTGTGTGTTTGATAGCGAAGCAACTATCGTCAACGGTAAAACGGCTGTTTTGTACTGCTGGTATGACAATGAGTTCGGCTATAGCTGCCAAGTACATAGAATTCTAGAGCAGATGGCTGGAGTGGAATACGCGGTATATCCTCAAGATTAAGAGGGAGGGGCCAGTTTAAGCGTATTTAAACTGGCTTGGCCGTAATTGTTTGCGAACTTGGCCTTTATCGTAGGTCTTGCTGTAGCAAGCGGATCGGTGAGTCTTTATACTTGCCGCAGTTTTTTTAATGCGTGGCTGTAACATCAGCAAGCGCATAATTTCCGGAGTGCTTTCGCGCCCCGTTTACGCAGATTTGCAATTTCGCGTTTAACCATAAGAGTGTTAGGCAACCTTATGATCAAAATTACCAGGGGTCTTGACTTACCCATTTCGGGTTTGCCCGATCAGCGTATTGAGCCTGGCTCAAAAGTTCGCTCGGTCGCGGTGGTCGGCTTCGATTACAACGGTATGAAGCCAACTATGGCGGTAAAAACCGGTGATCGTGTCAAAACCGGCCAACTACTATTTACCGACAAGAAGAATGAAGGCGTGCGCTACACCGCGCCGGCGACGGGTCTTGTCTCTGCGATTAATCGCGGAGAAAAGCGGGTGTTGCAGTCGGTAGTCATTGATGTTGAAGATGATGAGTACGAAGGTTTTACCAAGTACGATGCATCTGAGCTGCCCAAACTAAGTGCTGAGCAGGTTACCGAAAATCTTGTTGAATCTGGTTTGTGGACATCGCTTCGCGCGCGCCCATTTAGCCGAGTTCCGGCGATTGGTAGCAGCCCCGCAGCAATATTTGTTACAGCGATTGATACCCATCCCCTCGCTGCTGACCCAGCCCCGATTATTTCTCGCTCTGAAGAAGACTTCACAAATGGCCTTGAACTGCTGTGCCGTTTAACTAGCGGTAAAGTACATTTGTGTGTGGCACCGAATAGCTCAGTGCCTAGTCTCGATAATGATCAATTGCATGTAGCTGAATTCGGCGGCGTACATCCGGCAGGTTTGGCTGGTACCCATATCCATTTCTTGGAAGGTGCTAGTGCAAGCAAGGTGGTTTGGTCTATTGGTTACCAGGATGTAATCGCTATCGGCAAGCTATTTACCACCGGCAAACTCTATACAACTAGAGTGGTATCGCTGGCAGGGCCGCAGGTAGAAAACCCTCGTTTAATAGAAACCCGTTTAGGCGTCAGCCTTGATGAGCTTTGTGCCGGCCAAGTTGCTCCTGGTAATAATCGTGTGATTTCTGGTTCAGTACTTGGCGGTCGAACTGCTCGGGGCGCAACAGCATTTCTTGGTCGTTATCACAATCAAGTAACTGTGTTGGCGGAAGGTAATCAGCGCGACTTTATGGGTTGGTTGTCACCTGGTGTGAACAAGCACTCATCGCTACGTATTTACTTGTCGCAGTTTTTCAAAAAACGCATTCCTTACACTACTAATACTAATGGTAGTGAGCGTGCGATGGTGCCAATTGGCGTTTACGAAAAAGTAATGCCCTTGGATATTTTACCTACCCAGTTACTGCGTTCATTAATTGTTGGTGATACCCAAGTTGCACAATCCTTGGGTTGTTTAGAGTTGGACGAGGAAGACCTCGCGCTATGCACCTATGTTTGCCCCGGCAAATATGAGTACGGCCCGATCCTTCGCGACAATTTAAGCCGCATAGAGAAAGAGGGTTAAGTCATGGGGCTGAGAAAATTTCTCGATGATATCGAGCCGCATTTTGAGAAGGGCGGTCGTTTTGAAAAATGGTATGCGCTTTACGAAGCGGCAGACACTATTTTTTATTCGCCATCGTCTGTAACCAAATCCAACGCCCACGTGCGTGATGGTGTCGATCTTAAGCGGATTATGATCACCGTGTGGTTTTGCGCGTTTCCGGCGATGTTCTACGGCATGTGGAATATCGGCTTCCAAGCTAACCAGATCATGCTCGACACCGGACTTGCCGCCGGCGAGGGCTGGCGTCATGTGATGATTTCAATGATGGCGGGTTACGATCCGACCAGCATTTGGGATAATTTTTGGCACGGCTTCTGGTATTTCATTCCGGTTTACGCCGTAACCTTCGTGGTAGGTGGCTTCTGGGAAGTATTGTTTGCCATGAAGCGCGGCCATGAAGTAAACGAAGGCTTCTTTGTTACTTCTATATTGTTCGCTTTGATTTGCCCGCCAAGTATTCCTTTGTGGCAAGTCGCCTTGGGTATCAGCTTCGGTGTGGTAATCGGTAAAGAAGTATTTGGCGGAACCGGCAAAAACTTCTTAAACCCAGCATTGGCTGGTCGCGCCTTCCTGTTCTTTGCTTACCCAGCGCAAATGTCTGGCGATGCAGTGTGGACAGCGGTGGACGGTTTTACCGGTGCAACCCCTCTGTCAGTCGTCGCAAGCGATGGTTTGGCAGTGCTTCAAGAGCAGATGACGTGGATGGATGCCTTCATCGGTAATATGCACGGCTCAATGGGTGAAGTGTCAACGCTGGCAATCTTAATTGGTGGCGCTGTTTTGCTTTGGACGGGTATCGCGTCGTGGCGTATCGTTGCCGGTGTGTTAATCGGGATGTTCGCGCTCACAACCTTATTTAATTCAGTGGACAGTGGCAGCAACTTGATGATGGCGATGCCTTGGCATTGGCATTTGGTGTTGGGTGGCTTCGCCTTCGGCATGATGTTTATGGCGACTGATCCGGTATCGGCGTCTATGACGAATACCGGTAAATGGGTTTATGGTGCATTGATCGGCGTTATGGTGGTCTTGATTCGTGTTGTGAACCCAGCCTTCCCAGAGGGCATGATGCTGGCAATTTTGTTTGCCAATTTATTCGCTCCCCTAATCGATCACTTTGTGGTGCAGGCAAATATCAAGCGGAGGTTGGCACGTGGCTAATAACGACAGTACACAAAGAACACTGCTGGTAGCTGTCGTTCTCTGTATCGTGTGCGCGCTGGTAGTTTCCAGCGCAGCAGTAATGCTTAAACCTGCTCAAGTAGTGAACAAGGCGCTGGACCGCAAGGCAAATATTTTAGCCGCAGCGGGTATGCTAGTGCCGGGTGAAAGTGTTGAGGCTCAGTTTGAGCAAGTAACAACCAAGATAGTTGATTTGCGTACCGGCAAATTTACAGATGAAGTTTCTGTAGAGAGCTTTGATCAAGCCAAGGTTGCCAAAAACAGCGACACTTCAATTGCTTTAGGTGAAGATGACCTCGCTAAGATTAAGCGTCGTGAAAATTACGCGATGGTTTATCTTATTGGCCAAGAGGGTAATTTCGATAAAGTAATATTGCCAGTGCGCGGTTATGGCCTTTGGTCAACTTTGTACGGTTTTTTGGCGTTAGAAAATGATTTCAACACGGTAGTGGGGCTTGGGTTTTACCAACATGGTGAAACACCTGGTCTAGGTGGGGAAATCGACAATCCGAAATGGAAAGCAATATGGCCAGGTAAAGAAATTTACGCTGATGGCGATGTGGCAATTCAGTTGATAAAAGGCAATGTCGATTCATCAACGCCAGGCGCAGTGAATAAAGTTGACGCGCTATCAGGTGCAACATTAACCAGTCGTGGTGTCAGCAACCTTTTGCAGTTCTGGATGGGTGAGCTGGGTTACCAACAGTTCTTAAACAATTTGCGCTCAGGGGAGGCATAGGCATGTCTACAATGAGAGACGCTTTAACTAAGCCGATTATTCAAAATAACCCTATTGCACTACAAATACTCGGTATTTGTTCTGCGCTGGCGGTGACGTCTAGCCTTAAAGTAACGCTGGTAATGTGTATCTCGGTGACCTTGGTTACCGCATTTTCTAGCCTTGCGGTATCGCTTATTCGCAACCAAATACCTGGCAGTATTCGTATTATTGTACAGATGGTAATTATTGCCTCGCTGGTAATTGTGGTCGATCAATTGCTAAAAGCGTATGCCTTTGCAATTAGTAAGCAGTTATCGGTATTTGTTGGCTTGATCATCACCAACTGTATAGTTATGGGGCGCGCGGAAGGTTTCGCAATGAAAAACCCGCCGTTGGCAAGCTTTGTAGACGGTATCGGTAACGGCTTGGGTTACAGTGTGGTGCTCATTAGTGTTGCGGTGGTTAGGGAGTTATTTGGCTCTGGTAAGTTGCTTGGTTACGAAATATTGCCGCTTATCACTGACGGTGGCTGGTATGTTCCAAACGGACTTTTATTACTGCCGCCCAGCGCTTTCTTTTTGATTGGCATTTTTATCTGGATCGTACGCTCGGTGAAAAAAGATCAAGTTGAAAAAGCCGAATTCAAAATCACCAAAAATACCCGCAGTGTTAAGGAGGCTTTTTAATGGAACATTATATTAGCTTGTTTGTGCGCTCGGTATTTATTGAAAATATGGCGCTAAGCTTCTTCTTGGGTATGTGTACTTTTTTGGCAATATCTAAAAAAGTACAGGCCGCAATTGGCTTAGGGATCGCAGTGATTGTGGTAATGGCCCTCACTGTGCCGGTCAATAGTTTGATTTATAACCACCTGTTGCGCGAAGGCGCGTTGGCTTGGGCCGGCTATCCCGATGTGGATTTAAGCTTTTTAGGCTTGTTGAGCTATATCGGTGTAATCGCAGCTATCGTTCAAATCATGGAAATGGTTTTAGATAAATACGTGCCTGCGCTATACAACGCACTGGGCGTATTCCTTCCTTTGATTACTGTTAACTGCGCGATTATGGGTGGCTCATTATTCATGGTAGAGCGCGATTACAATTTCTCTGAGTCGGTGGTATACGGCGCTGGCGCGGGTACTGGCTGGGCCTTAGCGATTATGGCCTTGGCAGGTATTCGTGAAAAGTTGAAGTACAGTGATGTACCAGAAGGCTTACGTGGCTTGGGTATTACTTTTATTACTGTTGGTTTGATGTCCTTAGGCTTTATGTCCTTTGGCGGCATTGATCTTTAACCGAGACGAACTGGAGACCTTGTAATGAATACAGTAGTTATTCTCGGTGTGACGATGTTTACCGCGATAGTGCTCGCACTGGTATGCATTATCTTATTTGCACGCTCGCGCTTGGTGAGCAGCGGTAATGTCACAATTGAGATCAATGGTGAGAAAACCATCACCGTTCCTGCAGGCGATAAATTGCTGAACACCCTTTCTGGGCAGGGTGTATTTTTAGCCTCTGCCTGTGGTGGTGGCGGCAGTTGCGCACAGTGTAAGTGTATTGTTAACGATGGTGGCGGTTCTATGTTGGCCACCGAAGAAGCGCATTTTAGTCCTCGTGAAGCCCGTGAAGGCTGGCGTTTATCCTGCCAGACTCCGGTTAAGCAGGACATGAAAATTGAAGTGCCTGAAGACGTGTTCGGCGTTAAGCAGTGGGAGTGTACCGTTGAGTCCAACCCCAATGTGGCGACGTTTATCAAAGAGCTGACCTTAAAATTGCCAGAGGGCGAAAATGTAAACTTTCGCGCCGGTGGTTATGTTCAGCTAGAGTGCCCACCGCACCATGTGAAGTATTCAGATTTTGATATTCCTGATGAATACAAAGCTGACTGGGAACGTTTTGGCTTCTTGAATGTTGAGTCTAAGGTGGAAGAAACCGTTATCCGCGCTTACTCAATGGCCAACTATCCAGAAGAGCGCGGTATTGTTAAATTCAATATCCGTGCCGCGACGCCACCACCAAACAATTTGGCTTTAACCCCAGGGCAGATGTCTTCGTGGGTATTTAATCTTAAGCCTGGTGATAAAGTTAAAGTTTACGGCCCGTTTGGTGAGTTCTTTGCGAAAGATACTGACGCTGAAATGGTGTTTGTGGGCGGCGGTGCTGGTATGGCCCCTATGCGCTCGCATATTTTTGATCAGCTGAAACGTCTTGGTTCAAAGCGGAAAATTAGCTTCTGGTACGGTGCGCGTTCTATGCGCGAAGCCTTCTACGTGGATGAATATGACAAGTTGGCCGCTGAGAATGACAATTTCGAATGGCATTTGGCATTGTCAGATCCGCAACCGGAAGACAATTGGACGGGTAAAACTGGCTTTATCCATCAAGTACTTTACGAAAACTACTTGAAGGATCACCCAGCACCGGAAGATTGTGAATTCTATATGTGCGGGCCGCCAATGATGAACTCAGCAGTCATTAAAATGCTGGAAGACCTTGGTGTTGAATCAGACAATATCCTCCTCGATGACTTCGGTGGGTAAGTTTATTCAGCACAATATAAAAGCAGCCTTAGTGCTGCTTTTATTGTTTTTGAGTGGCTGTTCTCCCGCGCCGCAGGAATTTTTGCGTCTTAGCGGCATGACAATGGGCACGACCTATCACATCACGGTTCGCAACCCCGCGGGGGAGTGGACTGAGCAATCTTTAAAAGAAGCGTTAGACAAGCGTCTTGCTGCATTTAATCAAATTGCCTCCACTTATATTTCCAATTCTGAGCTTAGCCAATTAAACACAATGCCGGCGGGCGAATGGCGTCAGCTCACGCCAATGTTGTTTGATATTTTAGTCATGGCGGTTGAGGTGAGTTGGCTGAGCAATGGTGCATTTGATGTCACGGTTGGGCCGCTGGTAGATTTGTGGGGTTTCGGGCCAGAGAAACATGAGGGCAAACCTAGCGAGGAGGCCCTGAATAAAGCCTTAGAAGAAGTTGGTTTTGACCGTATCGAGCTCGATATGGCAGACCATAAAATAAAGAAAGGCGCGCCGCTGCGTATTGATCTTTCGGCTATCGCGAAAGGCTATGGGGTAGACGCGGTTGCGCTGTGGCTTGAATCCTTGGGTAGCACTGATTATTTAGTCGAGATTGGTGGTGAGATGCGGGTCGCCGGTCTAAGTCCTCGGGGAGATCAATGGCGTATAGGTGTTGAAAGCCCTGATTTAGAGGTGGATAAAACGACGCCCATTTTGCTCGGAAATATCGGTGTGGCGACCTCGGGTGATTATCGCAACTACTTTGAAGAAAATGGGGTGCGCTATTCCCACACCATTGATCCACGTACCGGTAGGCCTATCACTCATAATCTTGCGTCGGTCACGGTACTTGATCCTTCCTGCGCATTTGCTGATGCGATGGCAACCGCTTTCTCTGTACTCGGTGGTGATAAAACTATCGAACTTGCGGAACAATTAGATATTCCAGTTTACCTAATAGAGAAGACCGAAAACGGTTTTAGTAGCCGTTATAGCTCGTCTTTTGCACCGTATCTGGAACAGGAGAAATAAGATGGCCACTATTTTTGCAGCGATAATTGTCATGCTTTTAATCGTCGCCGCCATGTCAATAGGCGTGCTCATGGGCCGCAAACCCATTGCAGGTTCCTGCGGCGGTGTGGGTGCTGCTCTCAGTGATCCTAATTATGTCTGTGATTTATGCGGTAATGATCCTAATAAATGTGCAGAAGAAAATGATAAGGCTAAGCAAGCGGCGTCTAAGACTGAGTTTTACGACGCAAGCTGAAATCGCTTAATGCTTGACGGAAGATGATAGACGCTAAGCAAAGACAGGCGTTCGTCTTTGAGCGGTGAGCGTACCGAATAAAAGCATCTCCCGTTTTCCGTCAAGCGTTCCGCCATGCGGCTACTCTCTCCAAATATGCCTTCCTCGCAATTTCCATATCCTTCAGAAACACATCCAATTCATTCAGGGTAAGCGCCTGCGGGCCGTCTACCAATGCTTTTTGCGGTGCAGGGTGAAAGTCTACTAAGACCATATTAGCGCCCGCCATGACACCTTGGGCGGTAGCGTGGCAGAGTTCAAGTACGCCGTCTGGCGCTACATCGCGGCTGCCCACTGAGTGTGAGGGGTCGATACATACGGGCATTCTGGTTAGGCGTTTTACGGTGGGCACTTGGGCGAAGTCGACCATATTGCGGTGGGGGGCACCAAATTCGCTTTTCATTCCCCGCAAGCAGAATATCACTTGGCTATTTCCGGCGCTGGCGAGATATTCAGCGGCATTTAATGATTCACTAAGGGTAATGCCGAAGCCGCGTTTGAGCAGGGCAGGGTATTCGCTTTGTTTGCCTATGGCTTTTAATAATTCAAAGTTTTGGGTGTTTCTGGTGCCAATCTGCATAATCACGCCGCAGGGATTGCCGGCGTCATTGAGGGCTTGATCGATTTCCTCCATATGGCTTTCGTGGGTGACTTCCATCGCGATCACTTTAATGTCGTATTTGCCCGCTAAATCAAATACCCACGGTAGGCAGTCTTTGCCGTGGCCTTGGAATGCATAGGGGTTGGTGCGGGGCTTGTAGGCTCCCATACGTGTGCAATTTAGGCCATTGGCCTTTAGGGCTATCATCATTTCTTCAACATGTTTGGGGTTATCTACTGCGCAGAGCCCTGCAAAAATATGCAGGGAATCCTGGTCGAAATTTAAGCCCTTATAGTGAAACCCAGTTTTGCGCTGTAAATCTTTGTGACGGCCGAGAATGCGGTATTCCTCAGAGATGCGAATGACTTTTTCGACCGCTGGCAGTGCTTCTATTTCATCTACGCTCAGGGCATGGGTGCTGCCGAGGAGGTAGATCTCGTGAAGAAGCTGTTGCTGGCCGCTGACTTGGTGGTGTTTCAGCGTGACCCCCGACAATTGCTCAAGATAGGCAAGGGTTTTCACATAGGCTGGGTCAGTGTCTTTGATGTTTGGGTGAAGTATTAACAGCATCTTTACGTCCTCTTCATCTGCATTGTCTTTACCTGTATTGCCCTAGCGTAATAATTGTCAGTAACGCAGCGCAATAATTTAGTGCCTAGTGATAGTATAGGCACAGTTTTCAAACTTGGATTTTTGTACTCGTCACTATGGCAGTTCCACTTTTTCTACGCATAGGTATCCGCTATTTTCATCGCGCATCTGGCAATGACCGCTTTTTGTCGCTGGTGTCGTGGTTTTCCTTGCTGGGTATGTTAATTGGCACGGTTTCGCTGATTGTGGTGATGTCGGTCATGAACGGCTTTGAACGTGAATTGCAACAGCGGGTTTTGTCCGTCGTTCCCCACGGCTATATTGAAGGGCCGCAGCAGCGCTTGCTTGGCTGGCGGGACTACGCGGATAAACTCAGCAATACCAGCGGTGTGAGTGGGATTGCGCCCTATGTCGGCGGTAAAGCGATGCTATCTGCGTTTAAGCGGCTGCGCGGCGTTGCGCTATACGGCATTGATCCCGAGCAGGAGCGGGAGGTGTCTGCGGTTGCTGAGCATATGGTGGCGGGGCGCTATCTTGGTGATGATGCCGGAGAGTATCAGATAATTTTAGGCGATATTTTGGCCCGCCAACTTGGCGTGAATGTCGGCGATGACCTGACCGTGATTTTGCCCAAGGTCACGGTGACCCCCTTTGGTTTATTTCCCCGTGAAAAGCAGTTTCGGGTAAGCGGTGTTTTTAGTGCTGGTGCCCAGCTCGATGCAACTAGCGCGTTTATCCATATTGCAGATGCGCAGAGGCTTTACCAATTGGGCGATGATGTGGAGGGCTTGCGTATTCAGTTGGATGATATGTTTGCCGCGCCAGTGCTATTACCCGCCTTGGCAGCCGAATTACCCGAGGGCAGTGTTGCGGTAACGTGGAGCGATAGCCAGGGCAGTCTTTTTCACGCTGTAAAAATGGAAAAGCAAATGGTGCGTTTACTGTTGTTATTTATCGTACTGATTGCGGCATTTAACATTGTCTCGATTCTTAGTATGGCGGTATCTGGCAAACGGGGTTCGATTGCTGTGCTAAGAACAATGGGGGCGACCCCCGCCACGATAATGGCTATTTTTATGGTCTATGGTATGGCGACGGGCATAATCGGTTTGGTTCTTGGTTTGATTATCGGCGTACCGCTGGCGGTACAGGTTGGCGACGTGGTGGCGTGGCTAGAGCAGCTAAGTGGTATGCAAATTTTTAATCCCGACGTGTATTTTATTACTCATCTTCCCTCATATTTAAAATGGTCAGATGTCGCGGTGGTGAGTGGTTTCGCTTTGTTATTAAGTCTTCTGGCTACGCTGTACCCCGCCTGGCAGGCGTCACGCGTGCAGCCTGCTGAGGCCCTGCGCTATGAATAAAGAGTATTTTTACTATGTCTAATGCTGTTCTGTCAGAGGATGTTCCCAGCGATTCTGTGCTGGCATGTCGAAGCTTGAAGAAGTTTTATATTCAAGGCTCGGAGCAACTCACTATTTTGCACGATATTAATGTCGATATTGGCAGCGGTGAGCGCATTTCAATTGTTGGGCCATCTGGCGCGGGTAAAACAACTTTGCTGCATATGTTAGGCGGGCTGGACGTACCCTCACAGGGTAGCGTTTTTGTGCGGGGAAAAAATATTGCGGCAATGAGTGACCGCGACCGCAGCCGCTTACGTAATCAGGAGTTGGGTTTTGTTTACCAATTCCACCATCTGCTGAATGAGTTTTCTGCCCTAGAAAATGCGGCAATGCCCATGTTAATTGCCGGCACAAAGCGCTCAGATGCATTTGAGAGAGCATCGAATTTACTAGATCGAGTTGGCTTGGGTCATCGCCTAAAACACCGTCCTGCACAACTCTCAGGTGGTGAGCGGCAGCGAGTGGCCATT
The DNA here is from genome assembly GCF_002915595.1 of Zhongshania marina. Taxonomy (GTDB): domain Bacteria; phylum Pseudomonadota; class Gammaproteobacteria; order Pseudomonadales; family Spongiibacteraceae; genus Spongiibacter; species Spongiibacter marinus_B. Next base: position 28,885 of record NZ_PQGG01000019.1, on the reverse strand, counting down.
GCCCGGGCTTTAGTTAATGAACCCGCCTGTGTGCTGCTAGATGAGCCGACGGGGAATCTCGACGGTGACAATGCCGAGGCAGTGCAAGAATTATTACTAGAGCTAAATAAAGAATTGGCGATTAGTTTGGTTATTGTGACTCACGATTTACATTTAGCGAATCGAATGGATAGGGTGTTGAATATTCAAGACGGCAGCTTATTTGAGGCCACGGCCTAATGCGCTCTTTGGTCACCTTTATCGGTTTTCGTTATAGCGCCGACCGTTCCGGAAATCAGCTGGTATCCTTTTTATCGCGTTTGTCGATGATCGGCTTGATTCTTGGCGTGGCCTTGCTTGTGGTGGTGCTATCCGTCATGAACGGCTTTGACCGCGAAATGCGCAATCGTATTTTAGCCTTAGTGCCGCACATCACTTTGCAACCGTGGTCAATGCAAGAAATCGATTGGCAGCAATTGCAGAAAGATGTTGAAACACATTCGCGAGTGGTGGCAACGGCACCGTTTGTACAGGGCAATGCCATGCTCATAAAAGGCGGTGCAGTTGAGCCCAGCATTTTTTATGGCGTAGATCCCGCTGCTGAAAAGCGGGTATCACGAATTCAAGAATATGTAGATTTAGGTAGTTTACAGCCCGATGTTGCGGGTTTGATTCTCGGCAAGGCTTTGGCAGATAGACTTAAAGTTGATGTCGCTGACCGCGTTACCTTGGGTGTTACACAGGCAGAAGGCCGTCAAAATGTACGTTTTGTGCAAATGACGGTGGCGGCGGTAGTGGCGACGGGGACGGAATTAGATCAACAACTTATACTAATGCATATTGAGCAGGCGCGCGCCTTGTTTAGCGAGGCGCCGCCGGTGTCCTTGCGGGTTTCAGTTGATGATGTGTTTGCCTCCCCGCAAATTGCCTGGGAACTGGCCTCGGTGCACGGTCGCGATTACCTTTTAAAAGATTGGACTCAGCAATTCGGCAATATGTATCACGCCATTCAGATGTCGCGGAAGCTGGTGGTAATTATGTTGCTCGCAGTGGTAGCGGTAGCGGTTTTTAATGTGGTGTCGACCCTAGTTATGGTGGTAAATGATAAGCGCGCTGACATCGGAATTTTACGCAGCCAAGGCGCAAGTCAGGGTGATATTTTGCGTATCTTTTTAATCTACGGTGCGGTAATTGGTGCGGTAGGCGCTGCTGCAGGCGGTGTAGTGGGTGTTCTGCTAGCGTTGGGCGTGAGTGATTTGGTTGCCGGCGTAGAGAGCTTGTTCGGATTAAAAGTGCTGCAGAGCGATGTATACCCCATAAATTATTTGCCGTCTGATGTGCGGATGCCTGACGTTGCCATGGTGTGTGCAACGGCTTACACAATGAGCTTATTGGCGACTATTTACCCTGCATGGCGGGCTTCGCGAATGGCACCGGCGGAGGCGTTACGTAGCAGTTAAAAGTGGGGCTTGCTCGGGTCGGGGACTTAGAGCTTATTTCGACGGGATTCTTGGCGTTTGCGCCAGCGCCGTACCACATGTACACGCCATAACACGTGAATGCTTGCCGCACCGACGAGACCTGAAAGCAAGCCAGTTAGGAAACAACCGAGTACCAGTGGTCTCCAGAGATAGGTGAATTCTTCTGCGAGCCAGGTCCACGATAGTTCAAAATGGAATGAATTGGGGGGGATCCCCATCACCATCGCACCCAGTTTATAGGTAAAGTAAAAGATGGCGGGCATGGTGACTGGGTTCGTAATCCACACCAGCATCACCGAAATAGGTAGATTAGCGCGGCATATAATGGCTGCGAGGGCCGCGAGTAGCATTTGGGTCGGGATTGGCACAAATGCAATGAACAGGCCGAGGAAAAACGCCACGGTGACCGAGCGTCGATTTAAATGCCAGAGATTTGGGTCATGCAGCAGGCTGCCAAAAACACGAACCGAGGGGTGCTCGCGCATTTTTTCGGGCGTTGGTAGCCAACGTTTAAATAGTTTACGAGCCATCCGCTCAATTCTAATTTACGATTGTGACAGATAAAAACTACCGAGCCGCAGACCGGTAATATACGGGCGGCGGCCATTATGCACGGTTCTACTGGGGTACTCCAGCATGTTGTCATGGATGACGGCAGCGATAGTCGGAATTTTTGCGATTGCCTTCGCGCCTATTTTACCTAGCTATAGCTTGCTGCTTGCCATGCTGGGGCTGGCTTCCATATTTCAGCTACACAGTCGCTCTTCCCGTAGTCGAGTGATCTTGGCGTTTGTTCTCGCGTTTTGCTATGCCGGATTGTACGGACATTGGCGGGTGGCTTTGCTCCTACCAGCGCATCTGAGCGGGAGTGATTTTGTCGCAAATATTAAGGTGTTGAACATTCCAGAGGAGCGCCTTGGCTTTAGTCGCTATTACCGTTTTGACGCAATGCTAACTGAGCTTAGCTGTAAAGAGGATATACAAGACAGCTATTGTGATTCGTCCCAGCCATTGCTGGATAGGCGGCGGGTGCAATTAAACTGGTATGCGGATTCGCCGCCACAGCAGGGGCAAGTATTAAAAGGGGCGATACGTTTGCGCCGGCCACACGGCTATCAATCACCGGCTGCTTTTGATTATGGTCGCTGGATGTTTGCCAATGGGTATTCCGCTAGCGGCTATGTATTGCATCCTGAGCAGGTAGTGTATCTCAGTCATCGCAGCGGCTTTTCTTTTAATAGTCTTCGTCAGGGCGTGATTGCGAGCCTTGGAAACAAACTTACTCATTACCAGCACGGCCATATTATGGCAGCCTTGCTGTATGCAGATCGCAGTGGCATTGATCGCCAGCAATGGCAGGTATTTTCGCGTACCGGCACCAGCCACCTTATGGCTATTTCGGGTATGCACATTGGTATTGTGCTGGCGTGGGGGTTTTTAATTGCGCGAGGTATTGGCTTATTAATACCCCGTGTAAACAGCTTGTTTGTCGGTGCAGGCGTTGCTTTGGTATTTGCACTGGCTTATTCCGCTTTGGCGGGTTTCTCTGTGCCGACCCAGCGGGCTTTAATCATGGCTGCGGTGGCGCTGCTGGCGTTTTGTCTACGGCGAAATATTTCGATATGGCAAGCCTACGTAACGGCTATGTTATTGGTCTTGCTAGTCGACCCAATAGCGCCACATAGGGCGGGTTTCTCACTCTCATTTGCCGCAGTTGCTGTCTTGTTATTCGCATTTCAGGGCCGGCGATCGGGAGGCCTTTTGCGGAGCATTTTTCAATCTCAGTGGGTGGTGTTATTAGGTTTGATCCCACTGCTGATGATGTGGGGTTACGGCTTAAGTCTTATTAGTTTCCCCGTGAATTTGATAGCGATTCCACTCGTCACATTGCTCGTGTTACCACTGCTGTTTTGCGGCTTATTGTTGCTAGGCCTTGCGCCACCGTTAGCGGAGCATAGTTGGCGCGCTGCAGATTGCTTGCTGGAAGTGTTATTGCACGGCCTTACTTGGGCTGCAGAGCTATTTCCGCAATTTATTATTCCTAGCTCCTATTTGGCTTTTTTCTTCGCGAGTGTATCAATTTTAGTGCTGATGCTGCCGCGCGGGGTGCCAGCTAAGTATTTGGCGTTGATACCGTTGCTGGCAATTATGCTTTCACCATCGCCTAGGCCTAAGCACGGCTCTGCGTGGGTAACGGTGCTAGATGTCGGGCAGGGTTTGGCGGTGTTGGTACAAACCCATTCCAAGGCACTGTTGTATGATGTTGGCCCTGATTTTAGCAGCGGATTTAATAGCGCTGATGCGGTGGTTATACCGGCGTTGCGCAGCTTTGGCATCGATGAGCTGGCAATGTTGGTTATTAGTCACGCAGATAAAGATCACGCTGGCGCTGCGCCCGCGCTATTAAAAGAGATAAAGGTAGGGCAGCTAGTATTGGGGGAGGCTTTAGAACGTGTTGAGCTTCCGTCAATATATTGCAAGGACTCCTATCGCTGGGAGTGGGATGCCGTTCAATTTGAATTTCTTATGCCTGAGAAGGGAGGGCATGGCGGCAATAATGCCTCCTGTGTATTACGGATTCGCGCTGGCGGGAGTTCGGTATTGCTAAGTGGAGACATTGAGACGGACATAGAGCGCGAGTTACTCGCCGAAGGGCGGGATTTGCGCGCAGCATTGCTGATAGCGCCACATCACGGCAGTAATACCTCGTCTAGTGCTGAGTTTATTCAAGCGGTATCGCCACAGCAGGTTGTGTTTTCGGCGGGAATGAATAATCACTATGGCCATCCGGCGCTCAAGGTATTGCGACGATACGATAATATTGCCTCGCGCTGCTGGAGTACGGCCAAACACGGTAGCATTCAGTTTCATGCGACGGCAGAGGGGCTTAGAGTAGAAAAAATATGGGGAGGTCGGCGCTATTATTGGCAAAATGAGCGTAAATTCTCGGATAATACTGATGAAATCTGCAGCAATTTGCATTCCGAGCGCTGATTCGCTTCTTACCCTAGCATTCCCTACGTATAATGCTCCCACATAAAAATTGAAGGGACTGAATGTGCTGGAATTGGTGAAAGCCGGCGGCTGGCTAATGCTGCCCATTATCATGTCATCTATTATCGCGATGGCAATCTGCGTAGAACGCTTCCTTAAACTCAATCCCGATAAAGTTGCGCCCCGTGGCTTGCTTAATCAAGTTTGGGCTTGGCTGCAAAATAAGCAGCTAGATGCCGAGAAATTGCGCGAATTGCGGCGCGGTTCGCCCCTAGCGCGAATTTTGGCGGCGGGCTTGGCTAATGCGAAACATGGTCGTGAGATCATGAAGGAGAGTATCGAAGATACCGCCTCGCATATTATTCACGATTTAGAGCGCTATCTAAATGCCCTTGGCACTATCGCAGCGGTGGCGCCTTTACTCGGACTACTTGGCACGGTGCTTGGTATGATCCGCGTATTTACCGAGATTATGGTGCAGGGCACCGGCAATGCGGGGGTGTTAGCTGGAGGGATCTCTGAGGCATTGATTACAACGGCTTCTGGTCTATGTGTAGCCATTCCAGCGCTTGTTATGCACCGGTATTTTTTGCGCCGAATTGACGAAATTGTTGTCACCATGGAACAAGACGCCATCAAATTGATCAATGCCATGCATGGCGAAGTGCAAATCAAAGATTCCTCGTCAGGTAAAGCGTCGTGAAATTTAAACGCCAACGTGTCGATGACGGCGGTGTAAATTTAACGCCGCTGATTGATGTGGTCTTTTTGTTGCTCATATTCTTTATGGTATCGACTACCTTTACCAAAGAGAGTCGGCTGAATCTTGAATTGCCCAGCGCGCAGGGCGAAACATCGCTGCAAGAGAGCGTCGTCTTGGAAGTTGTGGTCGATGCGTCGGGGCATTATCGAGTAAATGAGCGAGCTTTAGCCCTGCACACTGTTGAGGCCTTAATGAAAGCAATGACTGACGCCGCACAGGAAAATAGCGATATTCCCGTTATTATTACTGCAGACGCAAAAAGCCCACACCAATCAGTAATCACCGCAATGGATGCAGCCGGTAGACTCGGCTTTGCGAAACTAAGTTTAACGACCCAAGATCCAGAAACTAATTCTGCGGATCAGTAATTAATTTGCATCAGGATACACCTAGCGTTATGAGCAATAATCAGTCGGATCTCGCGATATATGGACGACTACTAAAATACGTATTGCCTATGTGGGTAATGTTTTTATTCAGCGTGCTCGGTTTTTCGATTTTTTCCGGCGTGCAGGTATTACTTGCCGATATGATGCAACTTATTGTCGACTATATTGGCGGCAATATGGTCAAGGGCGATGGCGGCTTGTCGGCTAAAGTGATGTGGGCCTTGGGCGGTGACGATTTTGTATTAAGCGATGCGCGGCTGTGGATTGTGGTCATGATGGTCATCCTCGGTGTTGTACGCGGCCTTGGTTATTTCGCAGGTAATTATTTTATAGCGATCGTTTCTCACAGCTTGGTACACAATCTGCGCTGTGAGTTATTCCAAAAAATGCTTCATATGCCAAGTTCGTACTACGACCATAACTCCAGTGGCATGATGATTTCTAAAATCACCTTTAACGTCGAACAAGTGACCGGCGCGGCGGTAAATGCCACCAAGGTAGTGTTGCGCGAAGGCACTTTTGCCATCGGGCTTATTATATTTTTGCTCTATGCCAACTGGAAACTCACGATGGTGTTTTTCCTTGCCTTACCGGTTATTGCGATAACGGTCTATTGGGTGGGGAAGCGTTTTCGCAAGATTAGTAAAAGCATTCAAAACGCAATGGGTGAAGTCAATCAAGTCACCAATGAGTCGATTAGCGCTTATCGAGAAATCCGCCTCTACGATGGCGTTAGCTATGAGAAAAAGCGCTTCGATGACGCTAGCCGTCGCAACCGCAGTCGCAATATTAAAATGGCTTTTTACAATGCCATTAGCCCCTCGGTTATTCAGTTTCCCGTAGTTCTGGCCACCGGTGTCCTTGTTTGGATAGCCCTCGGTCTGGGTGGCGAAATGTCACCCGGCGCTTTTGTTGCCTATTTATCAGCGGCTCTGTTCCTTCCTAAGCCGATGCGTCAACTTGCTGATGTAAGTAGCACCATTCAAAAAGGCCTAGCAGCGGCGCAGGATATTTTTGAATTTATTGATACCGACCAAGAAAAAGATACCGGCACCTATGTCAGCAAAACCACCAAGGGCGATATCGAGATTAAAGACCTGAGCTTTGCCTATACCCCCGGTGGCGACAAAGTATTGCGCAATGTGAGTTTGCGCGTGGGAGCAGGGCAGTCTTTGGCCTTGGTGGGTTTGTCGGGCTCTGGGAAGTCAACGTTGGTTAGTCTTATCTCGCGTTTTTATGATCATAGCGAAGGCGAGATATTAATAGACGGTGTTGATGTGCGGGATTACACGCTAGAAAACCTGCGCGACAAAATGGCCTTGGTTACGCAGCAGGTCACCTTATTTAACGACACGGTATTTAATAATATCGCCTATGGAAAAATGGCGGGCTCGAGTCGAGAGCAGGTTCGCGCCGCGGCGGAAGCGGCGCATGCGATTGAGTTTATCGATAAGCTGCCAAATGGCTTAGACACCATCATTGGCGAAGATGGCGTTATGTTGTCCGGCGGTCAGCGCCAACGCTTAGCGATTGCGCGGGCCTTTTTAAAGGATGCGCCGATACTGATATTAGACGAGGCGACATCGGCACTTGATAACCGCGCAGAAAGTCATATTCAACAAGCTATGGAAGAGGTCATGAAAGGCCGCACGACCATAGTAATAGCTCACCGCCTGTCGACCATTGAGCATGCAGACCACATCGTGGTGATGGAGGCAGGACAAGTAATGGAGCAGGGCAATCACGCTGATTTATTGGCCTTAAACAAGCGCTACGCCCAGCTTTACAATAAGAATTTTGAGGAGCAGTAAATGTCATTAGAGCAGCGAATAAATGCTGCTTGGTACGGCAAACCTAGGGGCTTATTACTGCTGCTGCCCCTGATGTTTGTTTTTCGCTTTATTGCGGCACTGCGACGGCGTGTTATTTCCCCTCAGCCCTGTGGTGCGCCTTTAATCGTTGTGGGTAATATCAGTGTTGGCGGCAGTGGCAAGACACCGGCGGTATTAGCGCTGGCTGAATACTGTCGCGATCGTGGCTATCGCGTCGGTATTGTTAGTCGCGGCTACGGCGGGAAAGCGCCGTATTATCCCTATCTGTTAGATTCCTCAACCGAGCCTAATATCGCCGGCGATGAGCCCTGTTTAATTGCTCGCCGCAGTGGCCTGCCGGTTGCGGTTGCGCCAGATCGCCTTGCTGCGGCTAAGTTACTGGTAGACCAGAAGGGGTGTAATTTAATTATTAGTGATGATGGTTTGCAGCACTATCGCATGGCGCGGGATATAGAAGTGTTATTGCTCGATGGTCAGCGAGGTTTTGGCAACGGCTATTGCCTGCCTGTTGGTCCTTTGCGCGAACCCATCTCACGGGCAAAACAGGTTGATATCACGATTATCAACGGTGGGAGTAATAGTTTTAGCGGCCACACCATGTTGCTGCGCGGCGATACCGCGATTGAGCTAGGCAGCGGTGAACGCCGTTCTCTGCAAGAATGGCCGGCGACTGAGCGCCGTGTTCATGCGGTGGCAGGGATCGGCAACCCGCAACGGTTTTTTGATGCTTTGCGAGAGAGGGACTTTGATGTTGTCGAGCACCCCTTTGCGGATCATCATGCCTTTATTGCCAAGGATCTAAACTTTGCCGATGCTTGCCCCATCATAATGACGGAAAAAGACGCGGTAAAATGCGCCGGATTCCATCTAAATAATAGCTGGATGCTGCCGGTAGACGCGGCGCTAGATGCTCGCTTTTTTGCACAGTTTTCGGGTTTACTTGAACGCCTGCCTGCACCATAAAATTATTCAACCGTTCTTGTCTTTGTTAAATCCTAGTTTAAGACAAGATGATTAGCTCGGAGTCGCTATGTCTTACACCGTTATCATTCCAGCTCGCTTTGCCTCTAGCCGTTTACCCGGTAAGCCATTATTGGATATTGCTGGCAAACCCATGATTCAACACGTGTGGGAGCGGGCTAGCGAGAGCGATGCAGATAGAGTGGTTATCGCCACGGAAGACCAGCGCGTTTTTGATGCCTGTCAGAGTTTCGGAGCCGATGTCGTGATGACCTTGGCCAGCCACGAATCGGGAACCGATAGATTGCAGGAAGTGGTCGCAAAGCTGGGTTTGATCGATGAGGACATCGTTGTCAATGTTCAGGGCGATGAGCCCTTGATTCCACGTGAAGCCATCGCGCAGGTAGCAAATAATCTTGCGCTCAATCCGCAGGCGGGTATTTCAACCCTTGGCGAGCGAATTACCGAAAAGAGCACTGTGTTTAATCCAAATGCGGTAAAAGCAGTGTGCGACCGCGCTGGCTTTGCCTTGTATTTTAGCCGGGCGCCAATGCCCTGGTGTCGAGATGAATGGGCAGTACAGAGCGATGTTGATACCCTGCCGGTGTTAGCGCCTTTTATGCGGCATGTCGGCATTTACGCTTATCGCGTCGGCTTTTTACATCAGTTTGTGAGCTGGCCGATGGGTGTTTTAGAGCGGGCCGAAAAGCTAGAGCAGTTACGGGCGATGGAGAATGGCGTCCGCATCCACATAGAGAAAGCCTGCGTGGATATTCCTGGCGGTGTTGACACCGAAGTAGACCTGCAGGCTGTACGCGCTATTCTGGCAGGTAACAGCGAATGAGCACCAAAGTTTTATTTGTTTGCCTTGGCAATATCTGTCGTTCACCGACTGCGCATGGCGTGTTTGAAAAATTAGTAGCTGATGCCGGTCTGCAAAATGATATTTATATAGATTCTGCTGGCACGGGCGATTGGCATATTGGCCGTGCACCGGATGAGCGAACTCAGCATGCGGCAAGCAAGCGCGGTTATGATCTTTCTAATTTGCGCGCGCGGCAGGTAAGCAGCGCTGATTTCAGTGAGTTTGATTATGTGCTGGCGATGGATAAAAACAATCTGAAAGATTTGCGGGGGATGGCGGGGGATAAAAGCGATTGCCACGTATCCTTGTTTTTAGATTTTGCTGAATCCTCTTGGAAGCGCGAAGTGCCTGATCCCTATTACGGTGGAGAAGACGGCTTTGAAACGGTGTTAGATCTCGTTGAAGATGGCGCAAGAGGCTTGCTGGCGACCATACGGAGTGCCAGTGTGAAGTGAATATTTTACAGAATATCGACCTACGCAGCTTCAATACCCTCGCTGTTCCAGCAAATGCCGCATACTTTATTGAAGTGGCAAGCCTTGCTGAACTGCAGCAAGCCTTGGAATTTTGCCGTGAAAGGCGGCAGTCTCCCGTCGTAATTGGCGGCGGCAGCAATGTTGTTTTTACCGGCGATATAGATGGCGTTGTTATTCGTATCGCCATGCGTGGTATTGAGTGCACGATGCAGGGCGATGACTGCTTAGTAACCGCAGCGGCGGGCGAAAATTGGCATGAACTGGTTTGTTATTGTTTAGCCCAAGGCTGGTATGGTCTAGAAAACCTTATAGCAATTCCTGGCTCTGTGGGAGCTGCGCCCATTCAAAATATCGGCGCGTATGGGGTGGAATTGTCGCGGGTACTTGAGTCGGTCACAGGCTGGGATTGCGAGACCAGTACTCTGCGTAGTCTTAGCCTAGAGCAGTGTAAGCTTAGCTATCGCGATAGTATTTTTAAACACGAGCTAAAAGATAAATTCATTATTACTTCGGTAACATTGCGCTTGAGTAGTAAAGCTAAACCAGAAGTGAGTTACCCAGCCTTAAGAGCAGAACTTGCCGATCCGGACAGTGTGACATCCGAACAGGTAGCTGAAACAGTAGCAAAAATTCGCAGTTCAAAACTTCCTGATTATCGACGGGAGCCCAATGCCGGCAGCTTTTTTAAAAATCCCCTTATTGAGGCAGAGCAGGCGCGTGCATTATTGGAACAATTCCCGACTCTTGCCCATTGGGCAATGCCAAATGCGCAGGTTAAACTTGCCGCCGCTTGGTTGGTGGATCAATCCGGCTGGAAAGGGCGGCGTGAGGGCGGGGTAGGTGTTCATCCTAAGCAAGCCATTGTTCTTGTGAATTATGAGGGCTTAAGCGGCACTGCTGTTATTGAGTTTGCTGCACAAATTCAGGCCGACGTAATGGCAAAATACGGTGTGAATTTGGAAATTGAACCTCGGGTTTATTAATGTTTTCTGGCGTGCAGCATATTCCCCTTGAGGGCGGCGGCTTAGATTATTACGCCGATTACCTCGCTGACCCCCAAGCCCTTTATACCGAGCTACGCGAGACAATCCCTTGGGAACAACCACTGATTACTCTTTACGGACAGCAACATCAGACGCCGAGATTGCTTTATTTTGTTGGCGATGCCGGCCTTGCTTATCAATACAGCGGTATCCGTCACGCGACGGCGCCGTGGCCAAAACCCCTTAGCCAATTGCGGGATCGCTTATTGGCGGAAACGGGCTACGACTTTAATTGCGCCTTGTTAAATTACTATCGTGATGGTGATGACCGTATGGGCTACCACAGCGATGATGAGCCGGAATTAGGTGATTCACCCTGTATAGCCTCTATTAGCGTGGGGGCGGAGCGCGATTTTTGTTTAAAACCTAAGTCTGGCGAGACGAAAATGCAAAAAATTAACTTAGCATCGGGATCGCTATTAATCATGCTTCCGCCAACTCAGCGGTATTGGCAGCATGCTCTGCCAGTGCGCAAGGGCGTGACCCAGGGGCGCATCAATATCACGTTTAGAAAGCTGCTCTAGTTGGCGCGAAATTTAGCGTCTACAGGCTGGTTAGGCCCAGTTCAGGGTGGTATTGTTTGGGCATTCGATGTGGGGTAGTACATGATCACAGTGTTAGTTGCCGACGATCACGCTATGGTGCGTGCCGGAATAGTGAGGATGTTAGAAGATGCCGATGGCATTTCTGTTATCGCGCAAGCTGCCAGCGGTGAAGAGGCTATAAGTAGCTGCCGAATTCTTCGGCCCGATGTGGTTTTAATGGATGTTCGAATGCCTGGGATTGGCGGCTTAGAAGCCACCCGTAAATTAAAACAAATCTCCCCAGAAACCCGTGTGATCGCATTAAGTGCCTATGATCAAGAGCCAATGCCCAGCTTGCTATTAAAAGCTGGCGCCTCCGCTTATGTAACAAAGGGTGCGTCTGAGCAAGAAATGGTGCTTGCGGTTCGTCAAGTAGCCAAGGGACAGCGCTATATAAGCCCTTGTGTTGCCCAAACAATGGCGCTGAGTCAGTTAAATGGTGACGATGGCTCACCCTTTGAGATGTTGTCTGAGCGAGAAATGCAAATAAGTTTGATGATTGCCAGTTGCCACAAGGTGCAAGATATTGCCGAAAATCTGCATATTTCGGCTAAAACGGTGAATAGCTATCGCTATCGCGTGTTTGAAAAGCTGAACATAAACGGCGATGTTGAGCTTACTTTATTGGCAATGCGTCACGGTTTGATTGATGCGCCTGAAGCGTAGTTGGCGGCGTGCAGTGGTATGAGTAGTACAAATAAAAACGCTAGCGGCCCCGCATTAGATCAAGGCGCCCCAGTGTTTGACTCCAAAACCTTCCTTAAAAACGTCACGGTAAAGGCGGGCGTTTACGTGATGCTGAACGCGGCGGCAGAGGTGTTGTACGTCGGTAAGGCTAAAAACCTACGCAATAGGTTGAGTAGTTATTTTCGCGCCAGTGGTCTAACCAGTAAAACTGTGGCGCTTGTGTCGCGGATTCAGCAGATTGAAGTTACCGTTACCGCTAGCGAGCGCGAGGCGCTATTGCTTGAACAAAACCTCATTAAGCAATACAAGCCGCCATACAATATTCTGCTTCGAGACGACAAATCCTATCCCTATATTTATTTAAGCACCGACCATAAGCATCCGCGCCTGAGCATCCATCGCGGTAGTAAAAAGGGCAAAGGCATGTACTTTGGGCCCTATCCGAGTGGGGCTGCGGTACGTGAAAGCCTTAGTTGGCTACAAAAGGTATTTCGCGTTCGTCAGTGCGAAGACAGCTATTACCGTGGTCGCAGCAGGCCCTGTTTACAGTACCAAATTGGTCGTTGTTCTGGGCCCTGTGTGAACGCAATTAGTGATGAAGAATACGCTTTAGATGTTAATCATACTCAGTTGTTTTTGAAGGGGAAAAGTGTCGATGTTAGCCGTGAGTTGGCCGATGAAATGGAGCGTTGTGCAAGTGCCTTAGAATTTGAAAAGGCAGCGGAGCTTAGGGATCGAATTGGCCATTTACAGCAGGTCCAGGCAAGCCAATGTATTGAGGGAGAAACCGGTGATATTGATATTGTCGCCGGGGTGATGGATGGCGGGACAGTATGCGTGCAATTGCTGTGCGTACGCGGTGGTCGGGTGCTGGGTAGTCGCAGCTATTTCCCAAAGAGTCAGCTAGAAGAATCCCTAGTTTCCCAATTGGAAGCCTTTGTTGCCCAGCACTATTTGATTGGTACTGGCAGTGTAGATATGCCAAGGGAAATTATTACAAATATTGCTCTCGACGACGCCGCTCTACTGGCTGGTGGTTTAAGTGAGCAGGCGGGCCGGCAGGTGAGTATCAGCCACAATGTTCGCAGCCATAGAGCTAAGTGGTTGAATTTGGCGATGACGGCTGCCGAACAGAATTTAGCAAATAGGCTCGCTTCGTCGGCGAGTAGTTTAAAGCGTTTTAAAGCCCTGCAAGCGGTGTTGGAGTTAGAGAGCAAGCCGGAGCGCATGGAATGTTTTGATATTAGCCATAGCAGCGGCGAAGCGACGGTTGCGTCCTGCGTAGTTTTTGACGGCAATGGCCCGCTAAAGTCTGATTATCGAAAAATGAATATTGAAGGCGTTGCCGCCGGCGATGATTATGCCGCTATGCACCAAGCACTCAGTCGTCGCTATAAACGGGTAAAAGCTGGCGAGATTGTGATGCCGGATATTTTGTTTATCGATGGCGGCAAGGGGCAGCTTAGTCAGGCCAAGCAGGTTATGGCGGAGCTGGGCATCGAAGGCCTGTTTATGGTGGGCGTTGCCAAGGGTTCCGATCGTCGCGCAGGCTTAGAGGTATTGATTCGTGGTGATAATGGTCGCGAAATTACACTCCCCGACAACAGTCCCGCGCTTCACCTTATTCAACATATCCGGGATGAATCCCACCGTTTTGCCATCACCGGCCATAAGGCGCGCAGAGATAAGGCGAGAAGACAGTCAAGCCTAGAGTCCATTCCCGGAGTTGGCGCAAAACGTCGTCGCGAGCTGCTTAGGCACTTTGGTGGGCTGCAGGGGGTAAAACAGGCTAGTGTTGAAGATTTGCAACGTGTGGCGGGTATTAGTGAGAAAATTGCCCTGCAAATTCACGAAGGCCTGCGCAGCGCTTAAAAACCGAATAGAATAGGCGGGACTGCCGCTGATGAGATCAATATGAATATACCCAACTCCCTTACCTTGTTCCGGATTGTCCTAATACCGGTGCTTGTGGCGTTATTCTATTGGCCCGAGGCGCACACCTATTTTTTAACGGCGGCGGTTTTTGCAGTCGCAGCGGGAACAGATTGGTTAGATGGTTATCTTGCCCGCAAATTGGGTCAGAGCACGGCGCTTGGGGCATTCCTTGATCCAGTGGCCGACAAGTTGATGGTTGCTGTCGCGCTGGCCCTGTTGATTGAGCGATACGATGCGGCGTGGTTTACCATTCCAGCGCTAATTATTATCGGTCGAGAAATCGTCATATCTGCGCTGCGGGAGTGGATGGCTGAACTAGGTAAGCGCACCAGTGTTGCGGTGTCGTATCTAGGTAAAATCAAAACAACAGCCCAAATGGTGGCGATTTTTGGTTGGCTATTGGTGTCACCAGACAGCGACGGCTATCTGTATTACGCCAATATTATTTGTTTATATACTGCTGCGGTGCTCACTTTATGGTCAATGGTGATTTATCTGCACGCCGCGTGGCCGGATTTACGCGATACCGCCAGTAATTAGAAAAAAATTACGTTAAATCAGCGACTTTCCTTGACAGGAAATTATCTCTGACTAGAATAGGCGCCTTCCTGAAGCACAGCTCAATGCTGAAAATCAGGCTTGAGAGATCAAGTAAAAACTCGAGGTATAAGTGACGCGGGAATAGCTCAGTTGGTAGAGCGCAACCTTGCCAAGGTTGAGGTCGGGAGTTCGAGCCTCCTTTCCCGCTCCAATATATCGCAGCGGAGCAGATCACCTGCGATGCAGTATGGCGCTGCGTTCCCTCTAGTGGATTGCAAACCAGTGCCTAAGGTAATGTGTATTACAAAGTGATTTAGGCGCGGTGGCAGAGTGGTCATGAAGCGGACTGCAGCTCCAGTGCCTACGGCGAGATTGAAAGAGCCGGCAACACCGGCGTACACAAGTAAATGTGTATTACAAAGTGACTTAGGCGCGGTGGCAGAGTGGTCATGCAGCGGACTGCAACTCCGTGTACGCCGGTTCGATTCCGACCCGCGCCTCCATTTCTCAAAGACTTTCCCAGTAAGCGGCTACTAACCGCAACTATTTCGCAACAATAAAACCCAACCACTGTCCACCGAAGCTATTTAATCTGTTTCCATATCGTTCCGGCGCAAACTCAACCGTGCCTGCTACGTAATCTCACTAGGTAAATCCCTTACATTGCAAATGAGCTGCAGTCGATATGCTTGTTATGAGTATGTCTGGGCTGGTGAATTGCTATGAGTAAATTCAGAGGGGTATTAATTGCGGTAGTCGACGTGGCGCTAATTGCTGTGGCATTTGGCGGATTATTACTTTCCTGTAGCAATCACGAGTCTGAGCGCCAAGCTGCAAAGCAAGATGCCGATGTGATTCAGCGCGTGGTATACCAATCCCCGCTGGATAGATTTTTGCGACTAGACGATACTTTGTGGCAGCAGGCGATACAAACACCAGGGTATTTTATCGACGCTGAAAAAGGCTTGCTGTTGGATATTCGCTATTGGGAGGAGAAAACCGATGCCATTATCGAAAAGATCCGTCAGGCGGGCTATAGCGTAGATTATATTAACCCTGCCAATCAGCGAATTTATTTGTGGGCGAAAAGTGCCGAGCAATTAATGGCGCTATCTAAAATATATGGGGTGAGCGTTGTTTCTATTAGCAGCTCTGCACCCAAAATGGCCGTGGCAATAAAGGTTTTTGATGAGTTTCAAAAATAAGACATCAATTGTTTGTTGTGTGCTGTTCCTGCTTTTTTCTGGGGGCGCTGTATGGGCGAGCGCTAATATTAAGCAGGCGGACAGAAAGTTGGGTGATTTTATCGCGAAGGTGGATAGCCACCTGAAGGCTATAGCCGTTAATAGTGCCAGTAGCGACATAGCCTCTCTTTCTCTAAAGCCCATTGTTGACAGTGCTGGGCCGATGGTGACTCGCCTTATTGGGGGCTTAGCAACTAGGGGTGTAGACGTTGAGTTGTTTTTAAATACAGCTGATGGCTTGCCCCAGTTTTTGGAGGAGCAGGGTATTGCTTTGTCCTTTCTCGCTAAGGATGGCAAGCGAGCAACCGTTCAAATTCGCAGTGCTGCAGATTTATCGCGTTTGTCCGAGAATGAAAGCATTCGAGAGATCCGCTATTTGCCGCCAACAATACTAAGAGTTGGCGCTGTGACCAGTCGAGCACCAAAAGCAATGCGCTCCGACTTGGCTGCGAGTGCGCTTGGTGTTGATGGTAGCGGGCAGACTATTGGTATTATTTCAGACAGCTTTGCGCAAACCTCAATTGTCCGCGACGGAAACACGGTGCCCGCACAGTTTGACGCGGGAATATTACAGGGGAGTCGGCAACAAGATAGCGGCGACCTTCCTGCTCTTATCTCGATATTGCGAGACGATGTGCCTGAAGGCACTGACGAAGGCGCCGCAATGGGGGAATTAATCCACGATGCGGCCCCCGGAGCGGCGATGATTTTTCATGCGGCTGGGCGGAGCAGGGCAGAAATGGCCGATGCGATAGATCAGCTTTGCGCGAATGGTCGTGCTGATATCGTGGTTGATGATATTTTGTTTCTCAATGAAAGCGCTTATCAAGACGATGTGCCCGCTTTGGCGGCGAGTAATTGTGTAAGCAAAGGCATTCCTTATTTAACGGCGGCAGGTAACGATCGAGACCAAGCCTATCGCTATGTTTACAGAGACTTAGTGGCGAATATTGACGAGCCTGGTCTTAGTCGATTTCCCAGTGGTAATGATTTACATAATTGGAGTAATAGCGGGGAGGATGCATTTTTAGAGTTGCGTATTCCCGCTAACTCAACTGTTTACGCAGTACTTATCTGGAATCAACCAAACAGCTCGATAAATTCTGCCAATGGCGCACAGATTGATTTGGATTTGTACGCAACGAGGGCGGAATCCGTCGCTGCATTAAACCCGTCCTCTCGTCATTTTTATGCCCGCAGCAGCGACGAACAGGGTACGACCGGAAACCCGAGGGGAGATGCGTCGGAAGTTGTCATACTGACCTCCGGTGCTTCACCTGAGACGTTTTACCTTGCTGTAGAGCACTTTGATGGTAGTCAGGGTGACATTCCTCAGCAAAGCGGCGTACCCCTAGAGTTTCGCTTGTTGTTGACTGGCGATGAGCTGGTGAGTGTGGAATACGATTACAACGGGCCGTCAGTGTGGGGGCATTCAACTGCGCGGGGCGTTGCGAGTGTCGCAGCGGTTCCGTGGTGGGAGTCGCCTGAATATCGACCTGAAGCCTATGACACTATCGAAATTGACCCAGAGCCCTTCAGTTCGCGTGGTGGTGATATCACTATTCAGTTTGATAGTAATGGGCAATACGCGCCGCAAACACGATCAGCTCCTCATTTTGCCGCTATCGATGGTAATAATAATACGGTGCTGGGGTCGTCGGTAGTGCCCTCAGAAGCCGGCGAGCCAGACAATTTTCTAAACTTTTATGGTACTTCGGCGGCGGCACCAAACGCGGCAGCGGTATTTGCGCTATTCAAAGAAGCGTATGCAGGGGTTAGTCCGGAGCAATTGATTGCGTCAGTAACAAACACCGCAATCGACGTAAAAGGTTTTCGGGCCAGTGAGGGCAAAGACGATGTAACGGGAAGTGGCTTAATTAACGCTGAGGCTGCTGCAAGTTATTTGGCGTCTTTAATCGGGGCTGACCCGATCCCCCTTGCAACTCCCGCATCGACGCAAGCAACGCCTTCGTCGCGCAATGGCGGGGGTGGAGCATGCTTTATTGCGACTGCCGCCTATGGCAGCTATTTAGCTCCTGACGTTAAAATTCTGCGTGAATTTCGTGACAAGGTGTTGTTGCCCTATAAGTGGGGGCAGGCATTTGTCGCAGCCTATTACCGGTATTCGCCGCCAATTGCAGATCGCATTGCGAGCTCTGACGCTCTGCGTTTAGCGACCCGAATCAGCCTAAGCCCTTTGGTTTATGGATTAAAATACCCCTTTGTCGCAATGCTGCTATTAGCCTCAGGATTGCTAGTTTTGGTACGTAGACGCGACGCCCACAAAGTTAAGCTGCAAAAAGTGGCAGCTTAAACTGTAATTAACTGATCTAAGCCGTTGATTTTTTAGGACAGTATAAGTAGACTGCGAACGCTTTTTTAGCACTACCGCATAAGCAGTTTCGGCGTATTTTTCCGCGTCCTGCATATCACATTGGCCTACGCCAAACCCCTTAGCCCGGGTGGTGAAATCGGTAGACACAGGAGACTTAAAATCTCCCGACAGCAATGTCGTGCCGGTTCAAGTCCGGCCCCGGGCACCACTCTCCTTGATAGTGTTTACTAACCACCCTCAAATATGTAGCAAATATGTAGCAGCTTAGAATAAATTAATCTAAGCAATTTATTTCCAATCTCCCGCTGAATTGTCTTTAGTCAGTCTCGATCTGTTTAATCAATCCGCTATCTAGTGCTATTCTTTGGCTTGGACTAACGATAAAGAGGCAAAGGATATGCTTACAATCACGCGCCGTTCTGGCGAGTCGTTCCAGATAGATGAAGACATCGTCGTTCACATTCGGCAAATTAATGGCGGCCAAGTTCGGGTATCAATTGACGCTCCCGAGTGGGTGAAGGTTCTTAGGTCTGAATTGCTAGATAGTGAAGACGATCGCCAGAGTGACGGCTAATACTTCTGGATCTTAAATCCGAAAGGGTCAGTTTTCAAAAGGCACCCTTAAAAGGGCCGGTTCTCGGAATTGTAAACTAGACAAAATTGTCCAGTTTGGAGCTCGGCTTTCAACTGTGCATATCTGCATAGTTTCTAAATACCGTGATGCCGGTAGTTTGCCCGTGTGACGATGTGCATATCTGCATATCGGGTTGGGCTAAGGGTAAATCTACATTTTGGGCTCTCAAGCTGCTTGCTTCCCGCCTGTACTGCTGTAATTACGGAAAATCCCACCTTTGAGCTGGTGGCTGATTGCCTCGCGCGCGTACTACTGCAAAGCGGGAATTCCCGCTTAGCTAAAGAAGAGGATTTTAGGGCTAGGCGTAAAAAAGCCCCAATTAAGGGGCTTAGTACCAGTTCACCGCCATCTGCAAAGGAGGCCTCGCGGCACTGGCTGCCGGTGATGTTACCCGCGCTCTAAACCGGCGGTACGCGGCACCACCATAGGTAGTGCGCTGACAGTTATAAGTTAAAGGGATTGGCCTAAATGCCCTTGCGAGAAGGTTATTCCTAACTCCTCGGAGTGGTCGCAATGCCGCCCAAATACCCGCGTTCTCAAGTGTTCGGCCCAAGGTGCAAACGCTCGGATACGTTCAGCAAGTCGAGGCTTGGGTGTTGCTGGTATATGCCCGCCACGAATAGCTATGCTTCTGGCTGTGACTACTGCGTTATACGCTGAATCAAACTCCTGTAGCTGCGTGTTTAGCCGGTCGCGTGTTGACTCGATGGCTGTCATTCGTGATTCAAGGTCTTTAAGCATTGCAGGTATGCTTTCCGCTGCTTCCTTGTGAGAGGCCGAATCAAGGCGGTTCCGAATGGCTTGGCGCTGCATGTCTAGCTGTTCAGCCTCGATTGAGAGATCCGCATACTCGTTTTCGATGGCGCGAACATCATCAGGTGTGCCGCTGATTAAAGCCTTGCGGCGTTCGGGGCCTGCTTCGCCGCCATGCTTACCAACTGGCTTAATAGCAGCTAAGCGAGCAGATACCTCTCTCCGTCGTGTATCTATCTGATTTTGTATATCAAGATATTGGGCAGAGGTTAGGTCTGTAGACAATGCGTCTGCAATTACTTGGCGTAATTCGTTCATGCTGGGTTTCTCCATTGATTGTAGTAGTTGCCGCTAGTTAGATCATTAACATAACTGTCGTATGCGTCCTGCTTTGAGCATTGCTCGTGTGTTGCGGCGTGGTGGTCGCGGATAGCGTCTTGCCGATCTTGTTCACGCTGCGCTGAATTAGACATAATCTCCTGCTGAATTTGGTCGATGCTATCCATCATGATTAGGCTAACGCTGACCTTGCCGCCATCGGGGATGATGTCGCCATACAGCCGCGCCTCATCAATGCGCCTTTCGTTGTGCTTTTTCTTGCGATGGTAATTCCCGCTCTCTAAATCGTTTACATAATCGTTGTATGCTTGGTCTGCTAAGTTCATAGGTGTTACCTCAAAGGTTAAGTATTGGTGATCCTGTTCATGAAACATTGGCGAGGGTGTACCTGGAACGCTTGGCATTGGTCGCCACCAATCCGGCCATAGCGTTTGCTCTGTCATCATGTCCGCCGCTTGGGTGGTCGATACTGTCGCGCCCTGAGCGGCTAGTGCGGCGCTCTAGGTTGGTTAGTTGGTTGGTAAGGATGGTGTCGGGTGGCAGCTCTACGCGCCCACTGTTAAGCATGGGTAGGCAATCGACATATAAATCGCTCTTTGCTTTCTCACTATGGTTTAGCGTAATGCCGTGCTTCTTAAATTCATCGGCAGGCCATGAGCCAGCGTAGCGGTCGCCAATAATGGAGCTGACCTTGTAGGCTTTGAATAGCTGCGCATACTCGGCAACGATTGCGCTTGGTGTGCCTTTTAAACCGCGTACAACATCAACAATGGTGACATCGCCTTCATGGTGTCCAATGGCCATAGTGAACTCATCCTGTCCACCACCTGCTGGATCGGCAAAACCGAAATATCGAAACTTGTTGTTGTATGGCAATTCAAGCGGGCTGGTTCGGGTGCATGACTCAATTACTTCGCGGCTAATGAAGGCTTCAAGGTCTGAGCGAAATTCTCCTAGCCATTCAGACTTGGCGGCTTCTGGGTCGTCACGTAAGGCGTCGTAAATAATCTGCGGGTCAAGAGTTGGGTTAAAATCTAATGTGCTGCCTTTGATGTACAGGGTGGTGCTGTCGCGGCCGTAGTGATCCTGATGCATTGAATACAGCAATCCACGCTTTGCGTAAGGGCTGCTAATGAGGATCACCATACCGCCGAGTGTTGCAAGCCCCGGTACGGCGGCGCGATAAATTTCTACGTCTGGATTGGCGCTATTATCAGTTCTGAAAAAGGCGCATTCGTCTAGTATTAATGCTAGTAATGTCCGTCCACGTACGGCGCGAAAGCTTGCGGTATTAACCTCGATCCGAGTGCGATTTGAAAATTCTATGCACTCGCTGTCTTGCCGAATTACCATTGAGCGAAGGACTGGGGATTGCTCAACCATCCCCGCCGCGTATTGCATAGCGATTTTTGATTGATTGCGGTCTGGTGAGATAACAGCGACAACAGCAGATTCGCCGGGGCTTAGTCTCGATTGTATGCGCTCGCTGCTGCCTTCTATTGCGCATATATACAAGGCCACGCTCATTACTGTTTCGGTTTTAGCATTACGGCGCCCTATACCTATTGCAAGTGCGTTTACTCGCTTTTTTGGTGGGTTTCGGCCACCGGCTACCTTCTTAAAAAAAGATGTTTGGTCGTCAGTAAGTGGCAACCCATAAGCTGCTGTGAGTACGGTTCGCATCGGTTGGCGGCTTTCGCCTTGAAAGGTATCCCCCATTAATTCGGGGGTATCGATGAACTGAATGTAGTTCATTGCGCGACCCTGTCGACTAGATCCTTCAGGCTTACGTCGCGGGCTTGTTTGCGTAGTCCTAGCTTCATCAGGATGCCTTGTAGGCTGTTCGATGCTGCCGTTACCTTGCCCACGTCATATTCGCCACCATTAGCCATTTTGGCGTTCTCTTGCCTTAGCCAGTATTGAAGCCATAAAGCCTGTTCGACTAGGGCGCGTTGCGAATAGCTCAAGACTCCATCGCCGCCTAGGTGGTTGGTCATTTCTAGGTAGTTGGCGCGCATTGTTTGGGCGAGTTCGGTACGTCCGTCTAGATCCTTAATCCAGTTACCGGATAACTTATGTGGTGGTTCTTGTATCTTGCTCATAAGTGCTGGTATCTCTGTTGTTTGTTAGGTCTAATTTAATAAGATGCTACATATATGCTACATATTATTAGGCGTACTAACAAATGGTGCTTGTATAGTAGATTAATACTGATTAATACGGGTGATTACAAATCTCCTGTGTTACAAAAGTTTAATGTAAAATCAGGTAATTTAGGGCGTGATAGGGGTGTGGGGTTTTGGTTATCCAGTTCGGACGCAACCACTCTAGCCAGTCTTTGCGTGCTTAATGTCGCCTTTGTCGTATGCGTGCACGTAAGAGAGTCAGCATTTCTATATTTTTTATTATAAATAGTCGCTTTTCTTCTATCTGTTACGCGCGCACGTACGACATTTTCGACAATCATGTTATCTACCTATTTCTGCCATCATCGCCGACACTTCCGCTCTGCGTTCTCGCTCTATCTTTGCGTGTTCGGTGAATAGCGTGTGCACTTTAGGGTTTACTAGGTAGGCTGATGGTTTGCCTTTTTCGTTTATCTTGCCGGGGTCTGGTTGTATCCAGCTAAACGCTTCTAGTCGGTCAAGGGTTTGCTCTAGTTCCCAGGGCTTCATTTTCCGCGTGGCCTTCATATACCGGTCAAGGTCTCGTTTAACAGTGAACCTTTCCCAGTTTCTAGCTAGTAGT
This sequence comes from Zhongshania marina, assembly GCF_002915595.1. GTDB lineage: Bacteria > Pseudomonadota > Gammaproteobacteria > Pseudomonadales > Spongiibacteraceae > Spongiibacter > Spongiibacter marinus_B. Next base: position 6,304 of record NZ_PQGG01000019.1, on the reverse strand, counting down.
AGTGAAGCAATGTTGCGGGCGTTTTCTTCCGCTGGGTCTAGGTCGTGGTAAAACCTAACCGCGTGGGGGAGAAGTACACGCCACATTAAGTTGGCAACTTGTTGCGCTGTTTTGCCGCTAACTGGCTGGCTTGTCGGGTGCGTAAATTCTTCTGCCATTTCTAAGCAGTGAAATACCAGTAGCAGGCGGGCATAGATCCCTTGCCATTTACCCATTGCAGCCGTTAAAAACTTATTTGGAAGGCTTACTGTTGCGTTGTGCAACTTCTCGTTCAGGGCCTCTCTAATGAGCTGTGCTGGCTCCGAAAGAGTAACGGGCTTACTGCTAGGCATCAGACCGGCTAATTGCTCCAGTGAGCCCCTGTATTCGTCCAGCGTGGTCAGGTTTGGGCTTATATCCTTATCTAGTTTTGCCGGGTCTGCGAACACCAATAAAAACCGCTGGATCATTCCGTCGTGGTTGGTGTTGTGGGCGTAGTTTTGCACGACTTGGGGCTGAATGCCGCCTAGTACGCAAGTGCTCCAGTTGTCCACGAAAGTAGAGCCTCGGCCTATACGATCAATTGCTTTAGGCCCTCCATTGAATGCTTCTAGCCATGCTGCTCGATCTTTGCCCGCACCGTTTTTATAGGCGTCCATTGAGGTCAGCCAGCCGGTCAGCTCGTCTTGATAACTGAGAATGCCGCGCGGTTCTGACTTGCTCAAAATGTCGCCTAACTTCTCGACGGTTATGTCGTTAACGATTAGGCGCTTTTCAATCGGACGGTCTGGTAGGTCGTCGCCTTTTTGTACCGCATCACAATCTTTTTGCCACTCGTAGAGGGCTTTGGCGGTTTCAGTTCTCCACCGTTGGTCGATCTTGAAAAGCGGCTTCATCGCTTTGGATATTCCTGGGCTTTTTTTGGTCGATGGATCTCCGATTATTGCCACCCAAAGACGCGCGCTTTCTGTCCATGTCGGGTCGTTTCGTTTTGGCTGTATTTTTATCCGGTCATCGATACAGCTTGCAGCCGCACAAATTGCGCTCATACCAATGACGGCGGGATCTACCCCGATTAGGGTTGATTGGTCGGTGGCATAGTCGGCAATTACTTTAGGGAGTAATCCAATAGGAAAGGGCGGCGGCACAAACTTATTGAACAAGTCGAGCGGTTGGTCGTCCTTTGTTTCATTGTTCGTTTTTACCTGCTGTATTTCCGCTTTCTTTTTAACATGCTCCATTTGCCGGTGCTTTTGTCCGTCGGGGTCTAGCTTCGCCGCTTCTTCCTTAATCATGGTCGTTTCATCACCGCCATATTGCAGGGTGCAAAGCACGTCAGCGGCGTCGAGGGCGTGGCCATCATGGTTTAGGTTTGAAAGCGGGTCTGTGGTGCCGTGGTGGCTGTATAGGCGCTCTTTCTCGCCATCTAATATGTAAACGCCAGCGGTTCCCGTTGTGCTTTGAGGCGCAAGATACGCGCTCCCTTGGCGTCGGTAGCCGTTGCACTCTAGTAGTTCGCGCAATGAGTAAGCACCACAGATTAGGCTAATAATACTGCCATTCTGAGTATCTACGGGGCGGGGCTTTAGTAGCGACCGCTGCGCAGATTGCGCTTGTTGTTGCTGGTGGTCGGCAAACTCTCTGAAACATGCTTTTACTAAAGCTGCAGAATTATCCAGCGGATCTAGTTTTAGCCGGTCTGTGTGGTCGATGACTTCATAAGGCGCGTCTTTTGTCAGCTTGTTAGGCGCGTAAAGCACTTGCTGAATAGGTGTCTGGCCTTTGTCAGTATCGAAAAGTAGGGCGGCGCCAATGGCGAGGCCGGTGTATCGTTCTGCGTCTACTGGTTGGACGAAGGGAATTAGAACCTTCCACCGTGGAGCGGCTGGCTCATTCTTTTTTCGTTGCATGTGGCTTGACGTAGTCCATGCGAGATAGGCCACGTCTAACGGGTCGTAGATTGCTCGGATCGCTTCGCCGGTTCTGTTGTCGTTGTCATGATCGAGAATTAAGGCGTAATACTGCGACAGTTGTGCAACGTCTTTCGTTTTGGCGCTGGCTTTGTAGGGTGTCAGAGCTGCAGCGTCGGCTTTAGGGCCAACGGTAGGCGAGACTGCCAAACTAACCACCTCAGAAAGGCTAATTGCTTTGGCTGGTGTCGTGTTATTGATTCGACTATAGAGCGGGAAAAGAGGCGTGTTATTGTTCATCAGCACCCCCGATCTCTACAAGCTCCCATTGATGCACTGGGGAAGGTACGCCAAAGCGATTAATTATTCGGGGGTGTGGTTCTGTGCAAATAAGGCGAAGGCCAACTTTGCCAAGCCTTGCATTAGCTTTCTTGGCCGCGTGGGATACATTGCCAACTGCGCACCGATGGGCTATGTGATGTGTCAGGGCGCATGGGTTTTCAAGAATAAAAAAAGTAATGCGGTGCGCTTGTCCATTTAGCCCAAGGCTGGCTATTTTGCTATACTGTGTGCGTGTGTTTGTTTGAGTGGTCGTGCCTTTGGTGCGGCCATTTTTTTTGTTCATTTATTTTAACCCTCGCTGGTGTTCTGGCGAAGATTGCTTGCTATGTAGTCGGCAACATCGGAAGGGCGGTACCTAACGGATGAACCGAGTTTTACAAATACTGGCCCGCGTCCTTGTATTCGGTCTTTGCGGATTTTGTAAACGCTTTGCCCTGTGACTTCGGAGAGCTGATGCTCGTCAAGTAGTTTAGGGACTATGATGTAGCCATCTGCGGGGTTGCTTAGGCCAGTGGATTGGGGTGCCTGTGTTGACATGTTGTGTACCTCGCTTGATACAGATTAGTAACGAGGTTCTTATTAAAATGGTTGGATTTTCTTGGCTTAGCCATCGGGACTAATTGGTTATTTTTTGTTCGATTTTGGGTTTCTTGTTTCAGAAAGTAGATTCTCAAAAGTTTTAAATGAAATACCGTTTGGCAACCCGTCGCACCGAATTACTGAGCTGTCGCATGTGCGTGAAGGGCCTTCCTCTATTGGGTTGAGGCCATCAAAATCCAATCTTGCAAAATACTCGGGCCATAACTCCTTGGCCGGTATCGGCCCCCACACATCCTTGCGTGCAGCCAAATCAATGATAATTTGGTTTCTGACTTCTCTAGTTTCGCTTGCCCATCGGCTTTTTAGGCCTTTATATCCTGCGGATCGCCTAACCTCAGTGATTTCAAGCGTTCTATTATCGTATTTTTCAAGGCGGGTAAGCTCCATTGCCTCTTTTAGCTTTGTGTAGTCATCAATGATTCTAATTAGATGGAATTTAACTTGCTTTAAGTCGCCAGCCTTCATGAGCGCTGTAGCGGCGCCGATAAATTTTGGTAAGAGGCTAAGCTGGGCTTGTAGTTCCGGCGGTGCTAGCTCGTACTCTTCATTAATTCGGGTGAATATTTTATTTATTTCTGTATCAGCGGGTAGATGGGTTTGTTCTGCCCTGATCAAAATGCTTTCTGCGTGGTTAGTCCAAATTTTACGGATGGCTTCATATTTGGTTTGCATGGTTCGTCCCGCTTTGCCCCCTCGCGGGGGCGGTGGTGGTTCCTATTTGAGAGAAATTTCTATCTGGCCGATTAAACGCTTTTGTCTCCTTGCAAGGTCAACAATCATGCTGGCGGCTTCATAGGCGTCTGCACTACTTAACTCCAAGTCGCCGCCTTTTTCATTGTCGATACCAAGAACAACAACTTTAGATAACGTTTCAATTCTCTCGGCAATACTACCGGCTTCATCAATTACGGATGCTGATGATACTTTTGCGACTTGTTTCATAGCAGAGCCTCCTTTGCGTTCTTTTCGTGAGCCGCATTAATGTAATCGAACATTTCCGCACCTTTCCCACCATCGGCGATAAGCTCAAGCAACCGCTTGTCTTTAGCCAAAATAAGCTTCATTCCGGTTAGCAGGATTGGGAGCCTATCTTCAGGAACTTCCGCTAGTAGCTCTTTGAACTCATTTTTTCTATTCGTGTTCATAGCTGTGACTCCTCTAAATACTTCTTCTCGCTTGCCGTGAAAAACATATTGTTTGCTATTTCAGTTAACCAGACTGCACCATAGAGGCATGAGGCTAGGCTTTGCGCGTCATCATCAGAGCTTTCAAATAACTTGTTTGCGGCCTGCTTAATTTGCTCTATGGCGCATCCTAGTACCGCGAACCCATCATCAAAGAGATCGCCTCCCGACATATTTGGGTCGAAATTGATTCCGCCAGGGAGGCGGTTTGTTTTGGTATCATTACTGGTAGTCATAGATTGAACTCCTGTGTAGTTCATTTTGTGATTAGGGGCTTTCAGTGTTCCCGCACTGGTGGCCCCGTTTATTTACGCCGTATGGCGCAAATTCTTCATTGGGCAGCTTGCCCGTTAATCGGTATAACTTTGCCGGTTTGCTCTTTGCCTTCCAGCATTGAGAGCAGCATTTGCAGTGCTTCTAGCTTCTCGTCGTGAAATTTGTATTTTTGGTAGTGCTTAGCCTGAACGCCGCCCAAACCGTGACTTAATAGGTGCCCAAGCACGTTTTCAGGTACGCGATACGGGCTAGCTGTTAAGCGAGTTTCAATCGTTGCGCGGATGGAGCCAGGTGTAAAATGGCCGTTTTCAAGTTCTTCTGCAGCTTCCATAGCTTTGCGAATCATAATCACACCATTCCGAATGTAAGTGTCAGATACCGGAGATATGCCACCGTTGCATGAAAAGACGTAGAGGCCGCTGCCAGCTAAATTGTCAATTGCGGTTAAAGCTTCGGGGAGCAGGGGAAATACGTGTTTATATGGCGTGGTTCGTCGCCCTTTGTAGTCGAGCATTGTGGCCGTAGCTGAATCGCGGTCTATGTCGGGTAGTGTGATACGTCGTAATTGGTCTATTCGTTGCCCGCCGCTGAGAACGTGTAGCATCATTATTGAACGGCGCGGCTCAGGGAAAGCCTTTGCATGCTTCCAGTAGGCGCGGAACTCTGCCACTGATAAAGCTCTGTCCCTCGCGTTACTTGATCCCTCGACCTTTTCAATATCGGCACACGGATTGATTTTAATGTCGGCAATACGTAAGCCCTCGGGGTAGCGGCGTTTTCCTCTGGCATTAATCGCTTTTCTGAATGCTGTCTTCATGTAAGCGCGGATCTTATCGGCTTGCCGCTTCTTACCCTCTGATTCGATGGCCTCTATTATCCGGTCGCAGTCATCAGGAGTGATCTGGTTCGCGGGTTTTTTCCATAGGCGAGGGTAGGCGGTTTCAATATCTTTTTTGATCGCGCGTTTTACTTTGGCTGCGCTAACTTTGCCCTCCGATTCCATCCACTCACAGTAGCCCAGCATCATATTTCCGAACGTGGCGCCGACTGAGCCTTCTACTTTCTGAATGCGTGGATCTTCGCCGCTGGCAATCTTTAATAGCCAAAGCTTGGCGACCTTTCTAGCCGCCTCTGCGGAGAATGTAGGGTACTTCCCTATGGTGGCTTTAATTGTTTGGCCCTTGAGTCGATCCTGAATGAAGAACGTGCACGCGGGCTCTCTGACACCATCAACAACACGACCAGGATTGACGCGAACACCAAAACCTTTTTGGGCATCGTCCCAGTAAACGACCTGTTTTCCGTCTTCGGAATCTAGGCTTTTTAGGAATGTATTGTTTATCTTTACCTTACGCGACACGGTAATCTCCTGTGTTGCTTCCATAGAAATATGTAGCAAATATGTAGCAACTTGCGTATTAATCAGTATTAACACAGGGGATAATATTGCAGAAAAATCCTTTAAAAACAATAGTCGTATTGCTACATATTAAAAGGTACAAACAGGAAAGGGGGACTTAAAATCTCCCGACAGCAATGTCGTGCCGGTTCAAGTCCGGCCCCGGGCACCAATAAAATTAATTAGTTACAAAGATATCCTCTTGGGGAGTTACTGCGTGTTTTGATAATGTAGGCGCAGTGTAGGCAGTATTCTCTATGTTTAACGTGGTTTCACTGTATAAGAACAAAATACTGGCTCTACCCCATTAACGGGGATAATCATCAAACTGTAGTGCTCAAGTAAAACTGGCCACGGTTTAGTGGCTAATCCAATACTGCCCCCTCGGCTGCATTGGGGCTTAAACCACGGTTATGTTGATGTGGTCTTGTTTGGCTGTAATAACCAACAAGGTATTCCGTAATTGATTGCTGAGTATCGGTAATTAAGGTCGGGGCCGAGCGGTCAGACACAATCGCAGTAAGTGCGTTAACCTTACTTGCAGCCTGAGCAGCGCTGGCACCAAGTAAGCTAAAAAAGGCGCTTAGCAAAAATACAATGGAGTAGAGCTTGGA
>NZ_PQGG01000018.1 GCF_002915595.1 Zhongshania marina | reverse complement strand
CAGACTGCTGACAAAGTCCTCGCCAAAGCGCGAGGATTTTTTATAATGGGGCATGCTAAATACTCGACCGCAAACCCAATCCTCGATGGAGTTCGTCTGTATTGACGAGCTAGTCCCCTCAGACCACCTGCTGCGCAAAGTCGATAAACATATCGATTTCAGCTTTATTCATGATCTCGTCAAAGATCTCTACTGTGCTGATAACGGGCGACCAGCTTTAGATCCAACACTACTCTTTAAGATGTTGTTAGTTGGCTACTTATTCGGTGTTCGCAGTGAGCGCCAGCTGGTTCGCGAAGTGCAAGTGAACGTCGCTTATCGTTGGTTTTTAGGTTTAAACTTAACGGACAAAATCCCAGATGCCTCTACATTTAGTCAAAATCGTCGCAGGCGGTTTAATGAGTCAGGTGTATACCAACAAATCTTTGATGAAATCGTTTTGCAGGCAATATCAAAACGACTGGTATCAGGAAAGCACCTCTTCACCGACTCGACCCACCTAAAAGCCAACGCCAATAAACACAAGAAAACCAAAGTTCAGGTCGCCGCCTCTCGTCAAGATTACATGGATGCGCTTGATAGCGCTGTAGAGGAGGACAGATTACGCCACGGAAAAAAGCCGTTAGCGCCGACAACGAAAGCGCCAGTCACCAGAGAAATAAATAAAAGCACTACCGACCCCGACAGTGGCTACATGGTACGAGATGAAAAGCCTAAAGGGTTCTTTTACTTAGATCATCGAACAGTCGATGGTAAATGCAACATCGTTACCGATGTTCACGTTACGCCGGGGAATATCCATGACAGTGTGCCTTACCTGAAGCGGCTAGACCGGCAAATTAAGCGCTTTGACCTACCAGTAGAAGCAGTAGGACTAGATGCGGGATACTTCACCTCAGCCGTTTGTAAAGGCATTGAAGATCGAGGACTGTACGGTGTAATGGGCTATCGCCGCCCCACGCATAAGAAAGGTTATTTCTACAAACGTGAATATCAATACGATGCCGATAGCGATACCTACAAGTGCCCAGCGGGTCAACAGCTCATCTATAAAACCACTAATCGGGAAGGTTACCGCCACTACCAGTCAGATCCACGTATTTGCCAACACTGTGAGCATCTATCACGCTGTACCAGGAACGCAAAGCAGGTAAAAACGGTTACCCGCCATGTTTGGGAAGCGAGCAAGGAGCGGATTAATCAGCACAGGCTAACATCAGAAGGGAAAGTTATTTATAAGAGGCGAAAAGAAACCGTTGAGCGAAGTTTTGCAGATGCAAAACAGCTTCATGGTTACCGCTATGCACGTTATAAAGGATTAAACCGTGTTCAAGGCCAATGTTTATTGGTAGCTGCCGCCCAAAACATTAAAAAGATAGCACTGATGGCAGCGTAGGCCATTTTGTCGTTTAAAACCTCTGAATTAGCACCCTAAAAGCCGACTAGAAGGCGATTTAAGCACCTTGGTGATTAATTTGGGGAATCGCCTAAATTCTATGCCTGTGTGAGAACGAGCCGTAGAAACGACAAACCCCAGTAAAAATACGGGGGTTTGTCAGGGATCTGAAGAAGCATGCATGCTTCTTGTTTTATAAAGAACTTCGCATTCATCTAAATACTGCAAAAATTTAGATAGAGCATAAACATACGATCGTATAGTGGTGTCCGAAATATCTCGCGACTGAAACCTTCGCCCCCTTTCTTGCTCAACTCTAGACTCCATCTCTACTGCGTCATACACAACACCAAATTGAGACAAATATGTCGTATACATCAATGGTAAAATTGGAGGCGACGATTGCTTATCCAATATTACCCAAAGGATTTCAAATAATTGCCCCCTATATGAATAATCGCTTAATTTCGCAACTTTACATAGCATGAGCCAACACCAATTACTTCAATGAAACAATAATTGCAGACCATCGGAATATAGCAACATTTTTTATATATTAAATGTATATAACGATAAGGGAAGCAAATGCTCCTCTCTGGGATGACTAAATCGCGCCTGTGGTGCCGATGCCCAATTGATTAAACGCTGCTCGCGCTGCGAGGCACTCAGACTCGCGTCAGTGCAAGTTTCAAGCAGCCAATCATCAAACTCCACGGCGCGCACCGCCGCGTCAGGGTGGGCAAAGGCCCGTAAATTATGGAATGACAAACCCGAACCTATCACCAGCACATTTTGTTGGCGCAATGCGTTTAGGGCGCGGCCCAAGGCAGTATGCACCGCTGGGTCGAGGGAATTGATTAGAGAAAGCTGGATGCAGGGAATATCTGCTTTGGGATAAATCAAACTTAGCGGCACAAACATGCCGTGATCAAAACCGCGATTTGAATCAATAGCCGCGGGAATACCCGCCGCATCTAATAGCTCACATACTGTAGCAGCTAATGCGGGGGCACCGGCTGCGGGATATGTCAGGGCATAACTTTCCTCAGGAAAACCATAGTAATCATAAATAAGATCAGGATGCGCGTTAGCGGTGACGGTCGCTTGTGCCGTCTCCCAATGTGCGCTGATCAATACTATCGCGCTTGGGTTGCCGAGCTGCAAAGGCAAATTTTTTAAAAATGCCGTCAATTGACGATGTCCTGGGTCGCCTAATAAGGGAAGCGGCCCACCCCCGTGGGGGATAAAAAGCACCGGCGCCAGGGGCTCAGTGCTAGCGGTCGCCTTTGAATTTATAGACATTTGTAGTGACTCCAATTCAGCTTCTGTGCACCCAAGCCGGCCTGCCAATATGCTGCCATCTGATCGCTAAATGCCACCAAAACAATTTGCTCAAGGGTATTTTGCTTGGAGCTTAAACTGTCGAATAGTGCGGCAATAGCAAGCTTCGTCGCGGCGGCGTTGGGGTAGCCGTACACGCCGCAGCTAATAGCAGGAAAAGCTAGGGTTTTGAGTTGATATTGGCAGGCAATTTCAAGGCTGCGCTTATAGCAAGATGCCAGCAACGCGGCTTCGCCCTCAGCACCGCCGCGCCAAATTGGGCCTACGGTGTGAATGACATATTGCGCCCGCAGTAAATACCCCGGACTGATTTTGGCATCGCCAGTGTCGCAGCCATTTAAGGTTCGGCAATAATTTAATAACTCAGGCCCCGCAGCACGGTGAATAGCGCCATCGACACCACCGCCACCAAGCAAACTGTTATTCGCGGCATTCACAATGGCATCCACTGGTAAGCGGCAAATATCACCTTGAAAAAGACTAAAGTTCGTCACCGGCCACCTAGCTCGTCCACATTGCTTAAGCAGCCACTATGGGCATTATTAATGGCGATACACATCCAGTAAGCAGCTAGATGCCAATGCTGGCGAGCTTCACCATAATATCTTTCAAAATCCCTGCAACGGTGGGGTGCTCTACCTCAAAGCCAGAAACCAACTCGTCTAGCCTATCCTGCAAATTGGTATCTTCAAGGACAAATTGCGGACCAACGCCCAATTCACGGTCAATATCGTCAACCAAGGCGTGCAATTTAGCCCTGTTTCCATCGTCAACCGCTAGCGCGTCAATTTCGATCTGGAGCTGCTTTAATTGTTCGTGCAAGTGTTTTGGATCCATTGCTATTCTCCGCTATGTTCCCCTTGAGCATAGCAAGTCTGATCCAATACGCACAGCCGCAGATATCAAGTGCACATCAATGGTAGCTGTGTTTTAGCAATCGCATACTTTCTTGATAACAGGCTTGCAGCATCTCTTCTTCACCGGCGGCCTCATAGTGTCGAGACAACATCTGCAGAGAGATTTCAACATTGCGCTGCAGTGACAAACCGCGCCCCTGTGGGCTGCGCAGCACCTTGAGCAAATGGTGATGTACCGCCAACAGACAATGACGTTGCAAGCAGCGATCATGGCAGCGGCCAAAACACTCTGCCAAAAAATGGCCCGACACCATATAGCGATCAACATTGCTTAAGGTGGGCAAGGCTTCGCTATTCAGGAGCATCTCACTCAATTCAAAACTACAGCCCAAATACTTCAAGGCTGCCTGCCAATCCCGCTGCGCAAAGGCTTCACGCCCCGCTTCCATCCACTCATCCCAGCGGTTCTCCGCCACCACTCTGCTGCGCTTTAACTGCTGCCGATGGGTAGAACACAAAAATTGCATCGCCATATTCACCTCCTGATATTTTCTATGCAGGAGATACTAGATGATAATGATTATCATTAAAAGACTTTACACCCACTAATTTTGCATTTGCCTGCACCTAAAACGTCATTGCAACGACCGCTTTAGTCATTGACCACAGCAGTGCCACTAAGGAGACTGAAAATCAAAATAACAACATCATCAGGACTAGGATAATTCCATGAGCATTCAGCAATTATTTTCACTCGACGGTGAAGTAGCCTTAGTCAGCGGTGCCGGACGCGGCATTGGCCGCGCCATCGCCATTGCCTTTGCCGAAGCCGGCGCATCACTTGTTTGCGCCGCAAGAACCCAAGCCGACATCGACGAAACTGCCGCTCTGTGCAATGCTGCTCTGCGCGAACACCACCCAAACAGCACTGCAAATGCCATTGCCCTGACCTGCGATGTAAGCGACGAAAGCGCCCTTGACGCGCTAGTGAGTCAAAGCACCGAAGCCTTTGGCAAAATCAGTATATTGATTAACAATGCTGGCGGGGCTTATCCCAATGATCCCCTCAAGACCACGGCGAAAACCTTTAATCGCGATTTTAATTTCAATGTCACCAGCGCCTTTAACCTCACCCGCCTCTGCCACCCCTATTTAGTGCAGAACAAGGGCAAGGTAATCAATATTATTTCTGCCTCCTCACGTTATTCACAAGCGGGATTTAGCAGTTACGGCACCGCAAAAGCCGCTCTTGAGCAATTAACCAAACTGCTTGCGGCAGACTTCGCCCCCGCCATTCGCGTAAACGGCATTTCGCCTGGCACCATACTTACCGAGGCATTAGCGCAGTACCTTAATGACGAGGTACAAGAAAAAATGACCGCTCTCACCCCGATGAAATCACTGGGTGAACCACAAGATATCGCCGCCGCGGCACTGTATCTAGCCTCACCTGCGGCGCGTTGGGTCACCGGTAAAATCATCGAAGTTGACGGCGGCGCAGAGTCGACGACCTGGCCGTTCTAATTGCGCAACGCTCTATCCACCATCCATTAAGCAAGCCCGCAAGCAGGCCATTTAGGCCTGCTGCCATTGTGGTTGGCGCCCTCTCCATGTTTATAATTGTGCTGATTTCATCCGCTGATCATCAATTTGCGTAGCAAACTTCACATTCATCCCAAACACTCCATCACGGGTAGATATTTATGGACTCCAAAGCAATACAAGAATTAATCGCACAATACGCGCCAGATGCAGCCGCCATCGGTCTCCGCGCCGCCACCGCGTTAACCATGTTACTGGTCGGCTACTGGATCGCTAAATTTGCCTCTGGACTAGTTCGCACAGCAATGGCAAAGCGAAGTATTGATGCCACTCTTACCAACTTCATTGTTAAATTGGTGTTTTGCATTCTCTTTGCCTTGGTTGCCATACCGGCATTGGGCCACGCTGGCATTCAAACCGCCTCCGTCATTGCTGCCTTGGGTGCCGCCGGTTTAGCCGTCGGTTTAGCATTACAAGGTTCTTTGGCCAACTTCGCCGCTGGTGTACTGCTTATTGCTTTTCGTCCCTGCCGCGTTGGCGACTGGGTTGATGCGGGCGGCTGCTCTGGCACAGTAGAAAGCATCAGCCTGTTTTCCACCATATTGCTAACTGGCGATTACAAACGCATTGTGATCCCCAACTCACAAGTCATGTCAGACGCCATCACTAACTACAGCGTGATGCCCCGCCGTCGTATTGATTTAATCGTTGGCATTTCTTATGACGCGGATATGCGCGTTGCTAAAGACATACTGAAAAAACTAGTTGAGGCCGATGAACGTATCCTTAAAGATCCCGCACCCACCATTGCGGTATCTGAACTAGGCGACTCCTCTGTAAACTTAATCTGTCGTCCTTGGGTCGCAACGGCGGACTATTGGCCAACACGGTGGAAACTAACCGAAGACATTAAAAATGAATTTGACGCTGCCGGTGTGGGCATACCTTACCCACAAATGGACGTGCACTTTCACAAGGAAGACTAATTATTTGGCAAAAGCAGAGCGCAACTGCGCTCTGTGATACATAGTTTTATTAATACTTAAGTAAGGAAAACAATGAAGCATCTTCAAAACACTCTGGTCGCCATTGCTGCCACCGTGGCGGCAAATAGCGCATTTGCCCAAGACGCAGCGACTAAACTTTGGAAAGGCGATGTAGAATTCGGCTACTACCAACAAGAAGGTAATACCGAAGAATCCAGTGTTATAGGCAAAGCAAATGCCAAGCGCAGCAATGGCCAATGGACTTACGACGTCGCAGCCGAAGCACAAAATAGCGAAACTACCGGCGTACGATCTGCCGAGCGTTATTTTATTAGCAACCGTCTCGCTTACGATTTCAGCGAATTTAATTATACCTTTGGCTATGTATCCGGCGATAAAGACCGCTTTAGCGGTTTTGTCTATCAGGCTACTGTGGCTGGCGGTTACGGTCGTCGATTATTGAAAAACGAAAAACTAACATGGGACGCCGAAGTCGGCCCCGGTGTTCGTGTAAGCGAATTTGAAACCGCCAGCGATGCCGGCGACGGCCAAATTACCGAAGCGATTTTGCGTATGTCTACCGACTTTGCTTGGGCGCTGTCTGAAACCGCGACCTTCGAACAAAAACTGACGGTAGAGAGCGGCGATGAAAATACCGTTTCAAAATCGATCACATCATTGAAAACCAAAATTGTCGGTGGTCTGGGTTTAAAGATCAGCTACACCATGGAATACAATGAAATTGTGCCTAATGACACTGTGCATTTAGACCGTGAAACTGCCATAACGGTGGTTTACAGCTTCTAAATTAATACTCACTACTGAAAGACGCATTAACTCAAAGTATTAAAAGTAGTACGTCGATATAGGGGGCAACTGCCCCCTATACTTCTCTTGCTAGCTAATTTTACAATAATCAATTCCCCCAATTACTTAGCGTCACTTACCGAAAAATAACTAAATTCCTTTGAATTTAGCATCTCATCCATTGACGGCAAGCCCCTCACATCAGGGTCGAGGTTATTAGCCTTAAACCACGTTCGCTCTCTCGTACACTGAATATGATTGTAATCAAGGATACTATTGAGCATCGCGGCTTTAAACTCAGCACTGCCATCTTTATATGCGGCAACAATCAGTTTATCAACGGCAACACCTAAACTTTTGGTCAGGTCGTTAACAGTATTTACCGTAAGAGGAAGTATCTCTGGCAGCGAAGCTAGCAGTGCGCCTAATTGTACTGCAGCAGCTTTACTTTCACTGCCACCCAACGCTAGCTGCTCAAGCCTAGCTGCCAGCGCGAGCATATTGTCGAATGAACCTTTCTCATACAAATAGGCAAAATCCCATTGCTGATCAAGCATTTTTAGATGACCAAGCATCAGTGCGGCTTGCTCGGCGGCAAAACTATTTTCGGTAGGAATCGCCGGCATAATTACCGTTTCCAATGCCTTGCTGAGATTATTAATTCTGTTAGAAATATCAGGCAGCATTTGGCAACTCCTCTCTTAGCAACATTTCGATTTGATCTAAAAACACAGCACCGGCTGAACCCAACCATGTTATAAGAAGGTCTTGGTGATTATTTGCACGTTGGCCCGCAATAATGGCACTGGATAAATCCATCACCGCGCACTTCCACGCATTAAGTACTTCGTAGTAACGCAAAACATCCGGCTTAATTTCACGGCCGGAAAGTCGCTGGTATTCCGAAATAAACTTTTCTCTCTCCATTAAGCCACACACCAAAAATTGTCCTTGAGCATTCCACGTGCCAAACAATTTTTGCAAAATCCATGCAAGATCTTCGTGAAAGTCGCCAAAGTGAGCTAGCTCCCAATCGAGAATGGTGGTGATTTCACCAGATGGCTCTTCAAACATAAAGTTACCGACACGATAGTCACAATGGACAAGGCATGGCTCTTCACATACCGGCGCATTTTCACGAAGCCATTGCTCAGTCAAGGTCACCATCGGAACGGGCTCAACGCAGTCTTGCCGCCATGTTTGAGCCCATAAATTAACTTGGTATAACGCAGCTTCAGCAGTGTTACCTTTAGGTATGACGTAATTCGGCAACGCTGCATTTCTCCAACCCTGCCAAGAGTGAAGCTTAACCAAAATATTCAAAAACTGCGGGGCGATAAGCTCGGCGTAGTGCCCATAACTGGAGCCTATGCCTGACACACTCTGACCCTCTAAACTCGTAGGTTTGGTTACACCAGAAACAAAACCTGTGATTAAGCCGGGGCTTCCCAGCAAGTCGCCTTCAGCGTCAACTGTTAAGATCTCTGGCACTGGGAAGCTACCCGCCAGCGCCCGAAGCAGCTCTGCTTCTCGTAACCGGCAGGTTTCTACAATGCCCTCAAGAGGGTCCATACGTAGCACATAGCCTTGAGGACCATCGAGACCACTGTGCTGCAACTGAAAAAGAAACTGTTCTTTAGACGCGCCACCTGTCATGCGCTTGACACCGCTAATGGCGATCTCGCTCATGCCTTCGGCTTCAAATAACTGCTTTAAACTTTGCTCAATTTCCGCCGTCGTTTTAGGTTTGTAGGGGCCAAATTTACTGCGACGCAGTTTGCGCTCTAGAATATAGACCATGCGCGGCTCAATGAGCATATTACTAATTTCTGCTATTTTCGTATCCATTATCTATCTTCCTGCCTGAGGTACTTAGACCTGATTTCACCGCTTTATTAGTTGCCATTTCCCTGCCAAGGAAAACTAAATCCGCCTTCTCCCATGCCATAACCTTTGGTGCCATCAGCCATGGTGTACTCCATCATTTGCTCAACAAACATGAATGAGTCGTAGGGGAACTGCCAACGAAATAACGGAACACCCGTAAACTCATAGAGCTTGCCGTTTTCATCCCAGACCTTCCAATGCACATGTTTGAAGCCGATATCGTCGTCTTCATAGGTAATGGTTTCTTCGACTTTTTCTAAGGTCAACCAGCGTTCACCGTCATGTAATATTTTTTGATAGCTATCACCGTGGGTAGTAATTCCGTGTACTGCGACGCAGCTAATACCATTATCGAAAATAGGCCAAGCGAGTCTATAATGAATCAAACCCGTCCAATTTCGTGGGCCAACACTCAGATCACGAAAACCTTTATCGTTGATATGAATAGTTTCGCCAGTACGAAGATGGATGTCGCCGACTACTCGGCAAAATCCTTCGGGATGAACATAGGTCAGCTCTTTGGCAATGGCATCGCCCTCACCGCACTTACTAAGGGCAATGCTGTCACCCATAGGGTGAATTAAATCCCACTCCAATTCCGCATTAAAATCATCAGTTTCTATTTTAACGATTGCGGTTTGTTGGGATTTCGTTGCACGCATAGTGATACCGGCGACGGTAATACCAGGATCTAAACGTTCTGCCGTATACGGCAGATTCATATTGATTCGAGTAAACAGAGGCTTGCCGTCTTTAAAGAATATGGCGAAGCAATTTATCTCACCAACATTTTCCAGAATGCCAATACGGAAAAATCCGCCGGTCTTTTGCTCTCTGTCGTAAAAATTGAAATAGTAACTTTGATTCCATTTGTAAATATCTGGGTTTGGAATATACCGTTCTATATTTTCGCTAAGATATTCTGTTGTATATTCGGTCATTATTCGTTTCCTCGCTAAACGTATATAAGGAAGCCGTTAAAAAGGGCGGCACTCGAACTATTTGAGCGCCGCCAGTGGGAGGCCTTCCGGGTCTAAACTTAAGTTTGTATCAATATGAGTAGCCGACCGTTAGTCCAAAGGTTCTAGACCGACCGGTAAGGCGAGCTGAGGTATCTGAAGAGGCTATGACGTTAGTCGTGTAGTACTCATCAAAGATGTTCTTGCCCCATAGCGTCACTCGCCATGTGCCATCGTCGGAACGGTAGCCCATACGCGCATTAACAACACTGTAAGCGTCCATCTCATTAAACTTATCTTTGATTGCTCTAGCGCCGCCGGCTTGTTGAGAAGGTGTATAACTTAAGCGATTACCACCAAATGCGGCATCGGACTCCGACTGACCGTTAAGATTTACACCGGCGTAAACTTCTGCGCCACCGCTGAGCACCATCGTATACTCAGCATCGAGCATGTACGTTAGCTCTGGCGTAAACGGGATGGGATCTCCAGAGAAATCTTCTTCTCCCGTTGCCAACACCAAGGCACCACTGCCGTCTCTAATCGCTTCGCTAGTAAAGCTAACGCCTTTGTAATCCTTAACCTCTGACTGCAAATAGGTAAGCGCGGCCGTTAAGCGAAGACCTTCTGTTACCTGCGCGGTTATATCTGTCTCAAAGCCGTAAATTTCAGTTTTTGGAACATTGTCCAGAGTATCAAGGAAGCCAAAAATAGGGTCTAAGATTTTGGTTCTTAACTGCTTGTCTTTGTAGTCATAGTAAAAAGCAGCACCATTGAGCTGAACCCTATTGTCCATCAAAGAACTTTTCACACCCACTTCGTAGGCCTGAACAGATTCCTGAGTTACCGGATCTAACTGAAAAAAGTTTGCGGCTGCGAGAGCGGGATAACTTCCGGACTTATAGCCCTTAGATATATTGACGTAAACCAGTGTGTCGTCACTAAGACCATAATCCGCACCTAGGCGCCAAGAGACATTATCTTCACTTAACTCATCGACGTAAGGGTCACCAGGAACACCATTATTATTAAGCGTATAGCAGCCATTAATACCAATCGGCGTGAAAGGTACTGTTCCCAGCGCATTACCAAGACTATTAAATAAGGTTGCAGTGTTTGCGCCGTCACCCGCATCAATGGCGCCTGTCATATTTGGCGCCGCGTAGTTACAGCTATTCACCTTAATACTTGAGTCTGTATATCGCGCACCGACCTTGACAGTAAGCTGATCTGTTAGGCTGTAATCAAGATTGCCGAACATAGCATAGGTTGAAATGTCCTGCGCCAAGGAAATTCCACTGGTATTTATATAGGCGTTTTGATCGGTGTAGTTGGTAGAGTCAACATACCTAAGGGTTTGATCTTCGGCGGTATTACTTTCCTCGATATTGGCACCGACAACCCACTTAGTGCTTGCGTTAACCGAGGACAAACGTATCTCGCTAATCCAAGTGTCAATTTCGCCATAGCTGTCAGCTAAATCAAATAAAACTAGGGGCAAACCATCCCCATCAGTATCCTGTGTTTGTTCAAATTCCTGATAGGTAGTCAACGCTGTTAATGTCATTTCATCGCTAAGGTCCCAGTCGCCACGCGCGACAAGCTGATAAAAGTCTCGCGCAGAAGACGGCGGTGTATCAGCAGACCAGTCAGCAGCTTCTGTATCTTCAGCACTAAATTTCTGCGCATTAATTGCAGCCAATGTACCCGGCGGATTACCTGTCGCACCATCTACCGTGATCGCAGGGTTATATGCTATGTATTGCTGCGCTTGCGGGTCACTATCATCCTGCCAAGCGTTTATATTAAACATATAAGCAGAGCGGTCAGTGGGGTTAAATTCGACAATCAAACGACCCGCAAAGTAATCCTGCGCACCATTTTTATCATTTCTAGAAGAGCTCTTTTGCCACTCATCTGCCTGTAATGACGTCATCGACAGTCTCGCGCCGACGGTGTCGCTTAACGGGCCACTAACAAACCCATTTAGCTCTTTTCTGGCATAGTTACCTATTGATACGTCAGCGCCCGCCTCAAACTCTTGTCCGGGTTTGGCAGAAATAAAGTTAATAGCACCGCCAGTAGAGTTTTGCCCAAACAAAATTCCCTGCGGACCTTTCAATACCTCCACACGCTCCAAATCATACGCAGCATGACTGGCCAGAACGGGAAACGGCATCGGCGCTTCATCTATATATAAACTGGTTGCGGGATACGCACCCAAACTCTGCTCATTGAACCCAATACCACGCAAAGTAAATATGGGCGTATTAGAGGTGCTAGACGAAAATACCAAGCCTGGCACCACCGACGAGATTTCCTCAAGTGAGCTGAGCTTTTGCTCAGACATTTGATCGCCACTAACGGCAGAAATAGACAAACCAACATCATTGATGTTTTCGGAACGCTTATTAGCGGTAACTATGATCTCTTCTAGCACTGACGCAGCGTAACCATTTGTAGCAAACATTGTTACACTAGCAATACCTATGGCAATAGGACGTTTAATAAAATACTTATTCATGTACTACCCTCAGATTAATGCAGTTTGACCCTGTAGAAATCACACGAGATGCCCGTGTCGCACAGAACTGCTAAGATTGTTCGCTCGCGTTACATTAGAGTTATTTCGCCGAATATTAGGGTTTCAGACGCCATGGACTTATATTAATTGGCAGACATTCACGCTTATCAGGACTGCATTTAAGGTAGCAATAGGCCCTGAAAACGTACATAGACGGAAATCCGTCATATTTTCTCTAACGGAATAGGAGCAAAATAGTGGTCATTATCGGATCAATCCGACAACCGTAATGACATCAAATGTAGCCATAAGTACGTATTGACGCGTAATCTAAGACAATTAACCTTAGACAAATAAAAAGGTATTGCGCAATGAATAATAATAATTTTGAAATGAGTAACCACAGCCACGCTCAAAGAGTGCTAAATCACTCAAAGGCCGATGGCATATCGCTTTTTATTTTTGACAAGCGCCAGAATGACGACAAGGCGATTAGTTTTTTATACCAACGCCATACCAAAGCTGAAGCCATGGATGACTACCGGCTTCGCCTATATAAAGTCGACTCCTTTCTACAAAAAATGGCAGAACCTCAGACTCTAGATGCCACCGCCGTGAAAGTGAAAATAAAGGAAAATGATATAAAGCATAATCTTCCCGCCAAATCAGACCCTAGCGATATATATTGGCGAGGGCTTGGCCATTACGGTTACCGACAAACAGCATGCATGATTCACCGGCTAAGCAAAAACCTACACTTAATCATTGGCATGCAGATGCTACAGGAACGAAAAAATCTTTGCGTAGAACAATCCTTGTCTGCAATGGAGGACTGGATGTCCGATAGTAGCGACTATATATTAGAAAGCTCTATCAATACCTTACGCACTGAATGTATTACAGAATCATCATTACATAATATGGAAGATATCGCGCCGGATATAAGCCCACGGGAACAGCAGGTGGTTTTTGAAATAGTGCAAGGCAAAAGTAACAAGCAAATTGCGAGCACACTATCGCTGTCCAACTACACGATAGAAAACCATCTTAGACGAATTTACCAAAAATTTGGCGTTAGAAGCCGAACAGAATTAATTGCGACACTAAACGGAGGACGAATAAAATCTCTACTGCACCCCGAGGATCGTAATTTTTAAAACCCGTATTAGCCAGCTTACACACCCATATCTAGCTGGTCGCAATGGCACATAAAAGTCCGATTTGGCACTTGCCATGGGTCTATTTTCAAGTAGATTTGAGTAGACGTGACCGTTAAAGCCCCAGCTAAAGTCGCCGTTAATAATGATGGAAATATAAGCATGGCGCCGTTTATTCTACTTTCTTAGCTCTGCAAATAACCCTATAAGACACTCATAGTAAATACCGCTACGCAACCGCCATTTTTAAACTTTTTACATTATACGTTTGAGCCACCACGTTTTTCTTTATTGTAGTTGATGAGGTACGGGGATTATAAAGCACTTGTTTGATCTGCTTACCGGCTGATTTCAAATAGGACTCTACTGCGAGATTATGAGGCTTATTCCCCCAGTCTTCGCCTATCACAAAAATATCCGCATTCACATCTTTGCAGCCCGACACATACTCAAGTTCATCGTAGGACTGCACAATATCCACGCAGCTCAACGCCCTAAGCATTTCCATTCTTTGCTCTAGAGGAATAACAGGCACGCTGGGTTTGTATGAGTTCACCACACGATCTGACGCAACACCAACAGCTAACACACCACCCAAGGATTTACAGTACTGCAGTAAAGCAAGATGCCCCACGTGTAACAAATCAAACGTTCCTACGGTATATACAATCATATGTTATTTAATTCCTCATAAAATAAATATTAGCGCCGTTTTAACGGCAGTTTTTGCGAATCTACATATTCACGATAAAAGCTTCCACGTGTAAATTGCCGTTATTCCTAACGTGTAGCATGCAAGCAGAACAACATTTCTTGGATTACCAGAAAGCTTAGGGGTTTTAATTTCAGACACATTCAAAGCAGCGAGTCCCAATGCGCTGACATAGAGCACAACTGAAAACATCCCAATAGGCAGAATACTTTCTAAAAGAAATATAGAAACCAAAATAATATTGTTGTTATCTAGGGCTAGCCCTGTGTACTTAGACTCATCAGACAAACCGAAAGTACTAAAGTAACTCAAACGTATTGCACTGGCAGCAAGCACAATAAATGCGACGGGTAAAAATATCGGATCAAAAACACCGAAGCTAAGCAGCAAAACCGCAGGCGCTACACCATAGCTCACTATGTCGATAACGAGGTCGAGTTGACCACCAAAAAATCGGTCGTTTCCCGTACGCCCCTTCATCTTTCTCGCCACTAATCCGTCGGCCCAATCAAAGGCAACAGCCCATATCATGCCAATCATCGCGGCGTAAAAGACGCCAAGAATACTGAAGTAAATCGCTAAAATCGTGCATGCCAAGCCGGCAAGAGAACACACATTAGGGAGATCTTTTACAAAAGAAATAATACTAGGCTGTAGGTATTGAGGTTCTTCGTTATTGCCAATCATGGGGCTCCTAAAAGCAAGTACAAACTAAGGAAGCACCTACATCACGCTGAAAAAAACGTGCAGCATCTCGCTGCTAATAAAAACAGAGTTACGCCAAAAATCTGAGCATTCGCATAAAGATCGAAAAGCGAAAACAGCAGGTGCTATGAATCGACCCTATTCACGTGTCAACAAACCGAATCGTAATATGGAGGAAAAAATGTGAGCCGTGTCGAATTGACACATGGGAACGGCAGCTACGCACTATACGCTCTATTTAAACTGTCGCACAGAAGTTTGATAGCTTATTTGTATTACAACGGAGAGGGCAATAGTTTTTTATAAAAAACAACGATCAAATATTGCTGCAGCCCCAAGGTGTCACAATGACTCTTGTAGGCTTGATCCTTAGACCTGTCCCAACTCCCGCTGCAATGCCGCTTCATCCGTAACCCGCAATTGCCCATAGGCAAGCTGAATAATCCCCTCGGATTCAAAGCGCTTTAATTCGCGACTAATAGCCTGCCGAGACACCCCAAGCATCTTTGCTATGTCTTCTTGGGGGAGGTGTACATCAATCAGCGTACCGGGCTTATCATCGCTCACGCCGTAAAATGCCACCAATTCCAACAGCCGCTGGGCTAAACGTGCAGGTAGCGGGAATAGCGCCACCCCCTCAACATAGCTCAGCGCCAAACGCAGTTTGCGACACAACATGGGGATAAAATATTGATAAAGTTCGGGCTTGGCTTTTAATAAAGCATCAAATCGCGCACGGGACAAAAATAGTACGGCGCAATCCCCCATCGCGTAAGCATCGAGGCTACGTGGCAAACCGTCCAGCAGTGACACTTCGCCGATCCAGTCTCCAGGCTCAACCAACATCACTAAAAGCTCTTTGCCTTCTCGGCTGCTATTACTTAATCGAATGCGGCCCTGCACCACCCCAAACAGGCCGTCACCCTCTTCCCCCTGGGCATAAACACACTCGCCATCAGCGAATTGCTTCACCACGCTTACCGCCATTAATTCTTCGACCACATCGACCGGCAGCCCCGACAAAAGCGGGTTAGTAGCCAAAATTTCGCGCTTATCAATCACCTGATATATCCACTTTATAAGATTGGTTTACTTTTATTATCGTAATCAGCGTCAACATTGTAACTTTATTGACAGATTTTTAGGTACGCAGCGCCGACACTAAAGCACTATTAAAGACAAATTAGCAAACCAATAAGGATAATGCGTAATGACGGCAATCACTTCCTTGAAAAACCAGGTATCCCCCGAGGAGTGGCAACTACGGGTAGACCTTGCAGCGGCTTACCGCCTAGTTGCCTTATACGGCTGGGATGATTTAGTTTTTACCCATATCTCGGCACGGGTGCCCGGTCCGGAGCATCATTTTCTAATCAATCCTTACGGGATGATGTTTGAAGAAATCACCGCCTCATCGCTGGTAAAAATAGACCTCAACGGCGAAAAAGTGGAGGGCTCACCTTATCCGGTTAACCCTGCTGGCTTTACTATTCACAGCGCCATCCATCAAGCACGTGAAGACGCCCACTGTGTGATGCACACCCACTCCCTGAACGGCGTGGCAGTGTCTGCCCAACGTGACGGCGTATTACCGCTATCGCAACAAGCCACCCTGATACTCGCCAGTCTTGGCTACCATGACTATGAAGGCATAGCCTTAAACGAAGACGAAAAGCCCCGTTTGGTTGCCAATCTTGCAGACAATACCTTCTTGATGCTTCGCAATCACGGCTTACTAACGGTTGGCAACAACCCCGCAGATGCATTTCTAGCCATGTATATTTTTGAAGCGACCTGTATGATTCAGGTACGTGCACTCGCGGGAAATCGCGAATTAACGCCAATCAATCCCGCCATTGTCGATGGCGTAAAAGAAGCTGCGAGAATTGTTACCAAAGGTATGTTTGGCGGATTAGCATGGCCCGGCCTACTACGTAAATTAGACCGCCAAAACCCAGGCTACACAGAATAAAAGGAGCCCTAAATGTCTACAACAAGTAGCGAATTAAAACACTTCAATAGCTTTGCTGAGTTCTATCCCTTTTATTTAGCGGAGCACGCCAATAAAACCTGCCGCCGTCTGCACTTCGTTGGCAGTACACTAGTGCTGTGCTTACTCTTCAGCACCCTAATCACCCAATACTGGGCCCTGCTCTGGCTGCTGCCGATCATCGGCTATGGCTTCGCATGGATAGGGCACTTCTTTTTTGAACACAATAAGCCCGCCACCTTTAAACACCCGCTGTATAGTTTTATCGGTGACTGGGTGATGGCTAAAGATATGTTAATTGGCAAAATCCCCTTCTAAAGGGTTTAGTCACCAAGCTGACAAAAGTCGAATTTGCGCTATTCTGTTACTGAAGATACTGCTCTACACCTTCAATATCGAGGCGCAAAATGGACATTCTTTTACTAAGCAACTTCCTTAAATGGTGCTGTATTCTTAATGTCAGCATTCTTTTCATCAGCACACTCGCCCTATCCCTTATGCCGGATTTTATTTATCGCGTGCACGGTCAGATTTTTCAACTCTCAAGGCAAGCCTTCAATACCCAGATCTATCAGTTTTTAGCACTGTATAAACTATTGGTTCTGGTGTTTAACCTCACCCCATATATGGCGCTATGGCTTATTCAAAGCTAAGAGAATTTCCGCTCGGCGCTAAGACTGCGCTAGAATCAACCGTCTTGTTCTTACACTCTTTGGACCGAAAATGAAAAAAGTTAGCCTTCTACTCATCAGCCTTGTTTTAGTCGCCTGCTCTGGTAAACCCAGCGACCGGCAAATAGAACAACTTGTTTCAGAAGCCATTCTTAGCGACGGCGGCGCAGAGACCTACAGCATCTCCAACTTTGAGAAAACCAATGGCTTAGCTAAAACCGAACAACTTTATATTGCCGACGTTCGCTACCAGCTTACCTTTAAAAAGGGCTTTGAAGAACTAAGCGATCAGGTCATTAACAAACCCAGCGACTCCCCCTTCGAGACTGTGGGCGCGGGATTTAAACTCATGACCATGCGCATGCAATTTGGTGACTTTAAGGCAGGCGACTCAATCACCAAGGAAGACCGTGTACAACTGGTAAAAACCGAGCAGGGTTGGCGCTTAGACGACTATTAAAAGTAATTGCGTAGTGCGAACACGAATGCCTTGCACTACGCGATTATTAGAAACGCTGCACTCTACCCATCTAAGAGCGAATGCAGTCAGCACTACATAACAATTACTTTACCGCTCATTTTCTCGCCGTGAATAGCGCAAATATAACTGTATTCACCCGGTGTGCTAAAAGTGTGAGTAAACGTGGAATCATGTTTAAGTCTTTGACTGCGAACATCGCCCATCAAAATAATATGATTTGAGCCGTCGTAGTTAGTCCATGTAACGGTGGTGCCAGCTTTGACCTTTAATACAGCTGGTGAAAACCGCATAAAGTCGACTATCGAAATGGTATTCACAGCTTGTTTACCAGAAGCTGCTGCGCTACCAATGACCTTTATGGGCGCCCCCACTTTTTTAATACCCGCAGATTCAACACGTTTTACTGGCACCGGTGCCGATTGCTGCGTTGGCACTGAGGGACCATGCAATGCGATGCCCGCACTCGCCGCCGCAGAGCTTGCGGAGCCTGCAACAGTAATAACACCTTTCATTGATGGGTGAAGACCGCACTGATATTTGTGAACACCGGGTGCAGAAAACACTTGGCTGTAATCAGCCCCTTTAGCAAGACGAGGACTTTCTTTACCGTCAATTAAAATGGTGTGACTAGCGCCATCTAAGTTTTCCCAAACCACACTTTGACCCGGCTGAACATCCACTGATTCAGGGCCAAACTTATAATTCTTAATTTCAATCTTTACACTTGTAGAAGCCGCCAGCACATCTGATGATATTGCAGCCCCTAAAAACATGGTTAAAGCAGCAAGTAGGGTATAAAGACAATAATATTTCTTCACAGTAAAACTCCTTCGCAATGCTCTTTTAACACCTTAAAAAAGCATTGCGATAAACGAGAAATTATTTCTTCTGACGCAAATTCCGCATACGGTTAGTACGCCACGTCATCCAAACCCCAGATATCGATAGCAAAACCGCAGCAACACCTACCAAATTAATAAGAGTGGAGCCGAAGGATCCAAACAAACGTCCGCTGTGCAAGTCGATTAATACCTGCTCCAAAGCAACCGTTGGGTGCGCATAGGGCTCAACATCTGCCTTAGCGTCTTCTGATAAGGTTTCTAATGCCGACCACCTTACTTGGTCAGGCTTGTCGAACTCATTCCACGTGAGCCCGTCTTCGGTTATATAGGTGTTCTCGCCTTGCAGAGCGAGATAAGACTCGCCGCCCTGCTCGTATAAGCCTAAATTACGAATATGGCCTACCGGCAACATGAAGCCACTTTGCTCTTCTATTACAACCCCTTCTGTAGACAGCAGGGTCAATTTGTCATTAGTGGCAACATAGAGTGTTTCACCAAGACTGTTCTTTACATCCACAAACCCCAAGGGCGAGGGTATATGCTGCTCCAATGCAATATCATCTAAAACGGTATTTTCTGTGGTAGTGACTAGCCAGTGCTCGCCAGAGCGATAGCCGTTCTCGGGAATCTCAGCGTGAAGCCCATACAAGGACATTAACGCTATTGAATTCACACGAATAGCATCCAAGCCCATGCTGACACTTTGATTTAGTAAAACGCCGCTAAAGCCAAGCCATCCCATAAAAATAAAAGCAAATAAACCTATACGTTGATGCCATTTTCGTAACAACATCGATACATTCATTTTAGATTTACCCGCCGACGGCTTAAGTGTATTAACAACCGCCTTTCGCTTCATTTCTGAAGCCACTGGCGTCGCGGTCTCAGGCTCTTGTACATCAGCTGCACGGAGCGCATTTTGATCACGCATAGTACCTCCTAGAAACTAATTTCATTTTTTGCGCAATGAATCCAAGGTGATCGCGGTACGCGCCATCCGTTTCATCATATTCACAGACAAGGTCGCGCCCGTGATATTGTCTACTGGTTTGTCTAGTCCGTTTCCTGCCGCTTTCGAGCCATTTATTTGGTTTAAAAACGAAGGCTCCGCAACCTGCTCCCCGCGAGACTCCCGATAGACCAAAACCTTGGCTGAATCGACCACACCATTATTGATAACAAAACCACTTGTGGTTGGCACATAGCCCTCTTTACCAATGTCATCAAATATCCACACAGTTCTTTCACCGTCTTCCCAGTAACGAACTCGCTGCTGTGGAAAGGAGCGATTAAATACTGCAGAAATCTTACTTTGCGCACTATTGTCGAGAACCAGCATCTTTGGTGCCGGAACATTGTTTTTAAATACCTCCGCCAAAAACACCTCTGGGGTTTGGAAGGTTTTATAAATTTCAAATGCTTTTACTGTTGCGGCACTAAACAAGCACAAACCTAGAACAGCAAATAGCGGAATCATTTTCGATTTTGGGGCCAGTACTGCGGCATCTGAAACAGATGCCGCCCCGCCCGCTTTGTCATATAGAAAAAGCATGCGCTCTCCAGTGTATTAACGAGTTACGATGGCGTGTTTATATGGCGCCAGACCAGCAATCATTAAGTTACAAGCTTCATAGGTAAGCTGAATACGTTCACAAGCGTTGTAAGCTGCCTCAACAACCGCATTGAACTGAGTCAGAGTAATTCCTAAATCAGCATGTGCAGCGGCCATGCTTGCGCCCTGGTATTCAACTTCATTACCGCCAAGCACCAACTGCAATAGCTGAGTATTGAGGTAAATTTGTCGCTCGATATTACCGAACTCACGAAACACATGATTGATTCGGTTATCCAGCATGATGTAGTAGAAAAGGCTTTCAACCCAGTTACGTACACCCTCTGGACCGCCAAACTGCTCAAGCGCGTCACTGTCGATAGGAGGATAGGTTTCAGTTTTACCCGTTTGGGAAAAACTCGGTGATGCCGCCACGCTCAACATAAAAGTTATCGCGATAGTACGAAATAGTTGTTTCATAATTCTCTCCTGAAATTCAAAAAGTATCTTACTTACACTTAGAAACTAGCTTGTAATGACATATAAAAACCATGCTGATCAGGAGTAATGGTGATGTTACCTAACATCGCATATGCCATCGTGATAGAGAGGTTTTTATTCGGGAAAAACGCAACGAAAATGTCATACCAGTCACTTTCGTGTTGGGTTAATGTCCCAGCTACTGCAGACAGACCCAAAGTTTCTAATGTAGGCTGCAAAGACGTTAAATCTAAACCAGCAACTTCTACACTTTCGCCTTCAAGATTATCCCCGTGCTTCGCCCACTCCATACCAATAACAGTATCTTTACGGAGTAGATAAGCTATAGAAACTTCCGGGCGAATCTCTTTATCGCTGCCACCTGGACCACCAAAACCTACCAGACCAGTTTGGTTAGCGGCGGTGTATCTAGCAGTAACGTTTATAAGCGTATTGATGGGGAAAAATATCTTAGTTGCGGATATATACGCTTCCCAATCTTTAGCTTTGTCGGCCTTGAGGGTTTTCAACAAGTCTTCGTTCTTGTTGTTTTTGTAAAAGGCACCAATTGCGACCTGAGGAATTAAATTATCAGAGTCGTAAATTGCTTCACCAAAAACTCGAACCTTGGCACCAATGACCTCCATATCAATTGTGGTATTAAAAGGTTCAATACCAGTATTAATTGGGGTACCGGCTAATGAGCCTGTTGCTCCACCTAAGGTATCAGTAACAAGACCAACGGTATCAAATGTCGAACCCGTTGTTAGCGAGCTAGAAGTGTAAGACAACTCAAATCTATCCCAAAAACCAACCGCCGCACCCACAGAGTGCAAGGTATAGTTCGCCAATGGCGCGTAAGTATAGTGAAGATCTCCGTTAATCCCCTCTTTAGTTGCGTAGCCGGTAATTGTTGCCCAAGGTGTAATACCGCCACCACCAGCACCATCGATCATGCTAACACCGCCGGTAGCCAATACCTTACCTGAGTCAAATAAGTCTCCATGAGATATACTACTCGCGAGCATTGCTACGAATAACGCCGCACCTTTACTCAAAGGAAACTTGTTTCTTTTTGCTTCTTCCATTTTGATGCTCCTAATCAATAGACAAACCACAATGCATAAATAAATGCCCCGCGTTCTCGCGAACCTTCTCTGTTCTTAAATTGCCAATCGCAAAGTTGTTTAAAATTTAAAAACTCAAGCAACCTATCTAGCAATTCAAAACACGAAATCCGTCTTTTTAAGGGTGCATTACACAACTAGCAACGGATGTGCCATATATGAAAATCAGAATAAAGAGTGTCATGTAGGAAATATCTAGGCGCGCAGAAAGTGCATAAACAAACACCGACACACGACAAAAATGCGCGATTTATGAGCGAAAAACAGAGGGGTATGTCAATTTAGTTACATAATGGAACCAGTAAATCTGCAATATGAATAAATACAGTGCACAAAAAATTATTTATCCCGCCACCGCAAAAATCATCAATTTTATAGCTGCACACTTATGTAGCCACATCATTCAATACAATAATAAGTAGATTCGCACCAAGACAGCGCAAGCAATAAAGATAAGCAAGAAGCGAAATGTCATAGCCGAGCAAAAGCTTCGACATGAAAGTAATATTTGCCACTGACAAAACCAACATCGCCGCCAATCAATATACAACTATCAATTACCATCACATCCTGTCAAAAAATTACCAACATGGTGCCAAATAAATGCAATAGCACCACAACAACTCGCTTGATTACGCACAGCTTTTAATCACACGCACAATAGCAATGCATAAGATGCGATGACTGCAATAGAATTACTTACATTTGATCTTAAATATGACAAATTTTATTTATTTTTATGAAATTTATTACTTATTAGACATATTAAAAACAATATTCTTGCTTGGCACCCTAATTGCAGACTTCTGAAAACAATAAGTTCCTTAACACGCTTAACCCTTAATCTTCCTGGAGTCACAATGAAACCATTAAATGCATTATTACTCAGCACTGCACTCACAGTGGCAAGTCACGCACACTCTCAAGCCGATCTTACGAGTATTCCAGCTGGATTACTCGGCGGAATACTTCCGAGTGTTCTTGATCTTACCAACCAATCATTACCACTAGTAAACGACTTGCTTAGCAATGAGCTTATCGGCGGACTGGTGCCATTAACGTCTGATCTTCTTGGCCCGATTCTGGCGGGTGGACTGCCACTAACATTGGAAGTCTTGGATGGTGTACTTCCCTTACTGGATGGCTTAACCGCATCTGGCATTCCACTTCCAACCGCAGACCTATTAGGTCCATTATTACCAACAGTACTAGAAACGACGAATGTGGTGGTTATACCTTTATTGAATGGTGTAATCGCTGGCGGCATTATCTAATTTTTATTTTTGCGCATTGCGGAGTTAGCTATCAGCTGTTGTTTTCTCCCCTGAAAAGCAACAAGTTAACTCCGCCTTTTTTCATTTATAACTACAAAAATTAATTGACCTATAGATCCCTAGGGAACATAACTAATCGGGTAGTTTCCATAAACAAATACCGGCACTGACTTGCTCTCAAATTTCATCTGTTTAACACGCTGAATCAGCTTATTCTTTAGCTCCGGATTGAAAAAGCTAGACGACACAATAGTACAGTCACTCACACTACCATCGGGCTGAATGGTTAAGGCCACCACCACTGTCCCCGCGCCAATAGTAGAGTCGCTTCTCGCTGCGCGATTAAATATGGCATAAAAGGCACTTTTGCTGCGATCAAAAGCTAATTGAATCTCCTCTAAACTACGCGTCTTCTGCCCGCCCGCGCTGCCACCTCCTGCCACGGCAACCTTTGGTTTACCCGAAGACACAGCCACTTTTTGAGTACTATGTTTACCTAAGGCAAGCTTATTCGCATCATCGCTAATATTCTCACCATCAATAGCACCTACTTCACTGCCCCGTGTATTGGCACTCATCAAATTAGACGAAGGTGACGCCACATCATCTACAACACTACCCCGATCCCGTAGCGCCTTTACTGACGCTAGAGATCGCGTGTCGGTGTCTCGCAATATTGCCAGCTGCTCACTAAAGGCCATTACGCCACTGCTCGCGGCGACCTTTTTTGCCGCTGCGGTATCTCGCTGCACATTTTTTGGCGATGACGCCGGTGGCTCAATGGCTTTTACCGGCTCTGGAATTATTTGCTTAGGCACCTCAACAGCCTTGATAGGCTCGGGCTTGGTATCTGGAATGTCTGGCGATTTGGCTTTCGGCTTTTCTAATACCGCCGGAGGCAGTATCTCTAGGTAATATTCCTCCTCGATTTCCTTTAATTCCTCTAGGGGTTCTATCACCCAAAAAGGTAAAACAATAAAAAAGAATAGCGTTATGGCTAGGACATTGGCCAATATTTGGCGGAATCGCCTATCGGCATCCTGATGAATTCCCCAATTGTCGAATCCCAGCTGTGTATTATTAAAGCCAACATTCATAGACTAGCTCCTTGCTCTAGCGCCCTAACCGCTAATGACACTTTGCCAAACTTTGCATCTACGCAGGTCGCCAATACTTTCTTTAGCAGTTCATACGGTGTTTTATAGTCTGCAACAATATTGACATCGAGTATTTCAGGCTCACCGTCAATTAGCGGCTTTTCATCATCTTTCTGCCTGCTACTCAATACCTGCGCCAAACTTTGCAAAGTTCGCTCATTTACAAGCAGCGCCTCATCCACACTCATAACCACATGATCATCTACCAATATACTGTGATCACTTATGGCTACAGCGACCGTTCGTTTAGCCTTATCTTTAGATATTGAATCAGGCAGCTTGAGGTTCTGATACTCAGGAATAACCTCTACGACCAAGGCATTAACAAGTAAATAAAATACTAATATGGCAAATATATCGATCAAGGAAACGACATTAATACTGACCTGTCTTTTCGACTGCTTAATTTTGCGAATAATGCGTCTTTCGCTTGCTGAATAACTCACTTAGCACCCACCTCAGCATCACCCATTGAAATTGCAGGGAAAAGCGGCACAGCGTCACTCCCTTCTGTCGGTGGAGATTCACGAACACTGTCCATTACCCTAATAATTTGCTCATAGGGCACATTATCTGCGACGAGTAAACTGACGCGCTCTTCATTTGGATGTTCTGCCTTAATTGAACGAAGTAGATTAGATAATGAATCAATATCTACCTTAGCATCGATGTGATTAATACTTGTGCGCACACCCGATTTGCTAACAAGCACCTTGTTATCATACAAGCTGATCGCCAATTGAAAATCAGCTTGCGTTGAACTGGGTGTATTACTTGCGACGGGAATAGTGAGATTTAAGGTATGTAATTTACTTGCAGAAATTGATGAGCCAACGAGTAAAAAAAACACCATTACCGCAAACACATCGATCATCGATACTATATTTAATTCACCATCGCCATACCCTTTTAGCTTTCGTTTTAATCGCCGAGTTCGTCTTGATCGGCGCTGCTCTACTTCTTCATATTCCGGTTCTGCTTGAAATAATGAGGTCACCGCAAACTCCTTGAGCGCCCATTGCACAAACTACGATTTAAAATGCACGGCACTGCTATTACTAACTAAAGACACAAAACGAACACAAGCAGACTCCAGGGTATTCACCAACTCTTCAGCCTGACTTTGCAAATACGCATGGGCAAACAAGGATGGGATGGCAACCATCAGACCAAAGGCTGTACAACTCATCGCCTCTGAAATACCCGCCGAGAGCAAATTTGCCTTCTCGATAGGATCCGCACCACCTAAAGCGCCAAAAGCAGTAATCAAGCCAAAAACAGTACCCAACAAACCCAACAAGGTCGCTGCATTTGAGAATGTGGCGAGGTAGTGGGTTCTTCTCTCAATCGTTGGCAATATTGAAATCAAACTATCTTCTGTCGCCATTTCTAGCTCACTGCGACGTCTTGCACTAGACGCCTTATCCAGGCCTTCATTAAGGATTCTAGCTACAGCAACTTTAGATTTTCCTACAAGGGCTTGGGCCTCTGACAAATCATCCGCACTCAACATGGGTGAGACCTTCGCCCATAGCTTGCGATTTTCCCGCAGCGATTTCCCCAAAAACACAAAGCGCTCTATGCTTATCGCCAACGACAGCGCAAGCACCACTGTTATCGGATACATAAAGTGTCCGCCATTATTAAAAAACACAACAAAACTATTTATGGCTTCCATGTAACTTCCTCACCGACAATCATTAAATTGCGCCCATTGATGGCCGCAACTACCAATTATTTCTTTGCAAGCGCCAAATTTGATATTCACGACGCGCTTGATCCCACTCCGCTTGACGTTTGAAGTCACTCATATCGACCTCAGCAATCTCCTCCTTCAACAATCGCGGTGGCCGGTCAATATCGCTAAGCTTTTCGTTACTCCAGGGCATAAGATATAAGCCGACCGCTGCCGCCTCGTCGCCGTGAATTGTCATACCCATTGTGGTTTCCGTCGTCGTGGCAGGTGCCCCCTCACCGTTCGCCAAGGCACCATTTACAATCAACATCAGACTTAGAGTAGCGACACCGAAACATCTCATCTCACTACCTCACTATTTGTCGCGACGTAGTTCATGCTCTCTTCAAGATTGCGAATCCACGCAGACACCAACGTATTTTTACCGCCGGTCTGCGTTTGATATATTCGGTAATGATCCAAAGCCGCTTTGGGTCTGTTCAGATTCGCCTCATACAACATAGCAAGATTCAAATGCGCTTCTGCGTACTTAGGGTCAATCGCAATGGCCCGCGAGTACCAATTAGATGCAGCGGAAAAGTCATTTTTTACACTGCTAAGATAGCCCAACCAATTCATCGCTACGGTGTTTCGTTCTTGACACTTAAGCGCCTGATAAAAGTAATTTTCCGCTTGATCGTACTGGCGTTGACCGGCGCTAATAATCCCAAGATTCGTCCACGGCCCAGAGTAATTTGGCGCTTTCTCAGTGATAGCAATAAGCGCTGTTTTCGCAGATTCAATATCCCCCGCCTGCATAGCCGTCAGCGCGTCTTTGAATTCAGCCGCGTATCTCGAATTGCCGCCGTCATTTTTCACGACCTGATTTGTGCTCGAACACGCAAGCAATACAGAGGAGATGAAAATAGCGAATAATATTTTAATAAAGTGAGTCATAAACTTTCTCAAGATGAGGTTGCTTGCCATACTTAGCCGGCGCCAATGCCGCCAGCGCAATTAAGCTTTTCCGCACCCCTGCGGTCCATACGCCCTCGCCAACCAGAGCCATATTTGACTCGTATTCAGCAATGGCCTTTTCCTCAAAGGGGTATGCCTGCTCTTCTAACAAAATCATATATTGCTCTAAAACATCGCCATCTAACTTTGTTGGCACTTCCGATTCCATTAAGGCGGTGGCGAACTTTCGATACAGCTCACCCAACTCGTAATTCGCCAAAGTCGTAATATCTGAAAAGCCAAAAGAAGACGACTTCATCAACGAGCTGATGGCTTTCTCCATTGCCGCACGTCTACGCGGCAAACTCTTCTCAATAGGTAAAGACAGGGGAATTGCATTCGCCGAGGCCACATCCACCATCGCCAATTTGTAACTGGCGTCGGCGGCCATTAATTGAGATTGCGCGTTATTTTCTCCCGAAAGCTGATCTTCCTCGACAATATGACGCAACCACTTCAAATGACTTTTTGAATTTTCGGGATACAAACCCGCCAGCATGAGACGTGTTTTCTGCGCCTCGTCAAGCGGCTTGGGAAACGCTTTTAAATAGGTTGTTAGTACGCGGATACCGTCTCCGGAAGCACCAGCGGATAAATAGTGTTTTCCCGCCGTTAATTGTGCAGTTCTACGCAACTCGCTAGAAGCCGACTGATACAAGGCGATGCGCTCGTATACTTTTGCCGACTTCTCTAATTGTGAAGACTTCTGATATGCCGTAGCCAGCATTTTGTCAGCGTCTAGCGCCATACTATGCCCACTGAACTGAGCATTAAAGCGCGCCAACAGCGTTGCGGATTGCGACCATTCTTTTACTTCAAATAATTGCCCTGCCGCATTAAATATTGCCTCAGCAACAAGGTCTTTATCCTTAGCTAAATCGGCCGCGCGCTGGAATAAATTTGCCGCTAAACGCGCCTGCCCCTGCTCTCGAGCGACCTCAGCCTGACGATATACTGATATCGCCAATCGCCGCTCTGCGACATCCTTGCGCTCACTATTGTCTAAGCCCAAACGTGGCACTAAGGCCGCATAGTAGGTCTCTGAGTTCCCAAAATCTTCTTTAGCGAAATACGCATCGGCAAGTAAACCCAATGCCTTGTCTTGTAGTGCGGTATCAGACCAGTTTTTAGCATCCACCAAGGGTTGGCAAATCGCGATAACATCGTCATAGCGATTTAGGGCGTAGTAATCCTCCGCTCCCGCAAGTAATACGAATGAGCGTTGCGAATGACTGGGAAAGCTCGCTGCAAATTTAGCGATTGCGGCAAAAACCGTCTCACCTGCGCTGCTAACTTCCGCTTCTGCGGCACCACTCAGTTTTAGACTTTCATGCCACTGGCGATATGACTT
Source organism: Zhongshania marina (assembly GCF_002915595.1). Lineage (GTDB taxonomy): Bacteria > Pseudomonadota > Gammaproteobacteria > Pseudomonadales > Spongiibacteraceae > Spongiibacter > Spongiibacter marinus_B. The sequence goes on along the minus strand of NZ_PQGG01000018.1, from coordinate 18,382 downwards.
CACCTGCGCGAGAGCAGCGTCGCCGGCAGCCTTAGCGCCCTCAAGTTCATACGCTAATTTGCCGTATTGTGCTGCAGCGTCCGCAAAGCGTGCAGCATCATAAAGCGCATCCGCGTATAGACTTATCAGAGTTTCCTGCTCTTTATCCTCAGGAAATGCTGAAATAATCGCGAGGTATTTATCTGCCACTTCAGAAAATTGTGGTCTCGCATTTTCAGGCTCGCTGGCGGCAAGGGTCTGCGCCGCTGTGTGTCTAAACTTTACAACCTCGCCCATATACTGCCGAACTAAGGATTTATGGCTATCGCTTAGCGTGTCACCTAACCACACTGCACTTTCTGGCCCATAGCTCGCTATGTATTGCTCCTGCCCTGCAACCGCTAATTCCTCAAAGCCACCGTCCTGATAAGACTTCACCGCCTGCTCACTAAAGCCCTGTGCTAATTCATGCTGCGGATGCAATGACGCAAACGATTCATAAACATGGGCAGCATCGGTATAACGCTTTTCTTCCGAGAAAATAGCGGCAAGACCGCGATATATAAGAGGGAAATAATTTTGGCTATCGCCTCGACTAAAATAGGTGTTGATGTCGTCTGAGGAGGGATATTTTGAAAACGCTCGGCTCATACCCCGTACAGCGTCTCTAAGTAATTCCGTCCTATCTTTTGGTGCGGCAAGGAGCATGTCATCTAAGCTACTAATCTCAGATTTTAAGTCCAACTGATTTAGAATATTGGCAAAACCTACCACCGCCGCCTCGTAATCACTTAGCTGATAATACGTCCACGCCTGCTTATACTGAGCCAGCCACCAAAACTCGACAGTAGATTCACGACCACTTATACGCTGATACTCTGCCACTGCCTCGCGATAGCGCTTACGCAAATACAACATTTCAGCGGCTCTGAATGACGATTCATAAAGCCGTGTTGACTTCGGATACTCAATGGCTAAACGCCGCAAGGTATCGATAGAATTATCGCCTTGCTCACTCAAATCAAAAGCTCTGGCTAGTTGATAAAGCACAAAATCGCCGGCGCTATAATCGGGATATTCCTTCAGCAATTGCTTGTACAAATTAATGGCCGTGCTTAATTCCTGCTGAAGCGATGCCTGGCTGGTATTCGTGCTTTTTTCAGAGCTTATATGCGCGTCAATAAACTCAAGCCGCAAATCCGCAGCGCGACGCATAGATTCCGCCCGCACCGCCGGTGCGGCAGCTAAGGCAATCACCCGCTCGTAATGCTGTATCGCGGCGCGCCTTGCCGTCTCCATTTCTTTTTCGGCATCATCAATTTCTAATTTGGGAGTTGGCCTTACAATAAGGCGATCGGGATTCTGGGCATTGCGGTCCAAAAGGCTGCCGATGGTTTGCGTATCGCCCTCTATTGCCGAATAGGCGTGACTGGCGCTAAACACTATGGCGATAAGTAGAGCCAATGTTGCTCGGCGCGCGACCGTCGGAGCGACTTTCTTAGCGTGATCATTTCGGCTCATGATTCACCCCCACTCCAAACCACACCGGATAACTGCAGGCGAAGTCGTTCGTAGTTTCTTGCTAGGGCAAACTCGGCTTCCGCAGAATAAGCTTCGGTGCGATGACGCCGTTCCACAATTCGCGTCAATGCCAGCTTTTCTAGCTCGCTAGCTAAGGTCGCACGTGCGTCGTCCACCTCCGCCAACGCCGCCTCATTACTGCCACCACCTAGGGTATTTAAACGCTTGTAGATAAGATCGAGCTGCCTAAGCTCTTGTAGCGTGTTGCGAAACTCGGCGCTATCTAGCAGTAGACTCAGATAACCGCCCAAGCGATTTGCGGTTAGTTCGCTAAGCCAAATATCCCAGCCGTTGCTGTCTATATCTGCGGCGCGAATACTGCTGATTAAGCCGCCACTGCGAATATCATTTTCGATCTTCACCAAATCCTGGCTCGCCTGCTTTAAACGCTCCACCGCAGAGACATAATATTGCTGCGCCCGCGTTTCTTGCCCATCCCAGTGGAGCATTATATAAGGAAGTATCAACATAACTTCCTGCACGGCGGGATCAAGGGAGTCGCGATTAATCAACTCCATCCACGGAACAATAGCGGCCCTTAAATCTTCTTCTTTCTCGCCTTTGGCGATCGCCCAAGCGCGCCGGAACGGTGCTTCTCGACGCGACCAAGCAATGTCGTCCTCAGACCCAGACCACAGATACCCTTCTGCAGACACTTTACTCGCATTTAGTTTATCTAAAGCTGTTTCGCCTTCAGTCCCGGTATTGGGGCTCAGCAATGCCCACCCCAGACCGACAAGCGCCTTATTGGCATACATGCTTAAACGTCGAACTTGTCGAAAGTAATGAACAGCTGAGCGATTATCTCCAGACTCTAAAAAATAGTAAGCGAGTGTTAAATTTGCTTTGTCTTGCAGTAATATCGTGTCGTTCTCTAAATACTCACCAACAGAAATTTCTTTGAGTACACTCACACCGTCAAGCGGTGTATTTGATTTAAGCAAAGACACACCGCGATTATAATTCGCATAAATATCAGCGGCGCTATTCCCTACATATTGCGACTCATTTTGATGTGAAAGTTTTATACCAAGTGCCGACAAACTCACACCCAACTCATTCGCTGCAGCCAGAAACGCCGCATTCATCTCGGGGCCGGCATCTATAATTTGGCCGCGTTTATTTGCCGTCGTCGCTAACTCAATTAGCGCATCAAACGGTTTGTGTGTCCGCGCGTTAAAATACGCCACCCGAAGCCGAGGGTCACGCCCTGTTCCCTGGGTGTAGGTATCTGCCAGCACATTTGAGCTTAGCGAAGACAGCAATAATGAAAGAACAATAAAGACTCTCATAATGTTGGACGCCATTCATGTAATACAAGCTCAGCCTTGCCGAGCACTTTCTTCATGCCGTCGCTAAATAATTGCAACTCAATATGGGTTTCTTCGCTGACATTTACCTGCTGATCTATCGTAGGAAATACCCTGTCGGTATTTGGTCCACCGTCACCCGCCATCGCGACAAACTCCGCGCGAATTCTATGTTCGCCAGAAGCCAAATCTGCACTGTTAATAGCATGTAATCCCCCCGCTAATAGCGCTCTGGACTCCATTTCACTATAGATATAACGAACCGGTTCAGCGTCGTCTATTTGAATTTTTGCTGCTTGAATGACAAAGCTCTCGGCACCGTTGCCGATATAAACGTGAACACTATGAAGCGCCTCGCTAGAGGACGCGGAATACTCAGGCGACAGATAGCTCTGTATAGCCTTGGTTTTTATACCCGCTAGTTTTGCGTCGCTAGAAAATGAATTTATTGAGTTTAAAAACAATAAAGTCACAATCGAAATTTGTATTTTGTTTAAAGAAAAATGCGCCATGACTAAACCGCCTGAATCTGCATTCGTCGTCTACAGCAAAAATTATCCAAAATCCCTGCTTTCAGACATGACTTTGCAAGAGGCGCGCCAAAGAAATTTAGTCCTGGTATTTTTTTGAGATTAAACAGGGCTTCGGTTTGGTAAATCAGGAAAAATGTGGCCTAGGGCACAAAATTGGCCCCGCCAGCAACGTTTGAAATCAAAATAGAGGGATGCATTACGCCCAAATAGCTCGCAAACGCACCAGCCTAGTACACAAAATAATTACATGCGGGTTCAGGAACGCACCACAAAGACACTATTTTTTATAATGTGCAGTCAACATCTAGACGAAAACTATGGCGTCTCGGTACATTCGCGGCGCTAACGCATCAGGCTCCACAGCAAACACACAAACAGGAATAGCGATATGCCCTGCCAGGTTCGGACCGGATTACGGGTGAGTAGCGGCTGGAACTCATTCTTCATATATTCTGGATTGGGATGCTCCAGATCATACACAAACTCAGACACATCGTTGTAACGCAGTTCGGGGCTAATGCTGAGTGCGCGACTCAAGGCAGCATCCAGCCACAGCGGCACATGGGGGTTGTAGTGGCAGGCAGACACATACTCCAAGCGGGAAAACGCCGCCGTCGTTGTGCAATTCTGTAATCGATCCTGATAGGGCTGCTGCCCAGTCAACATCTCAAACACAATCACCGCCAACGAAAATTGATCCGCCTTAGCGCTAGGACGACGCCCCAACACATGCTCGGGCGCTGAGTATTGCGCCGTACCAAGCACCTTGTCGCGCTCAATTGGCACGGCTATTTCAGCTAAACCCGCGACATAGCAAGAACCAAAATCGATGATTTTAACCCCGCCGTCGTCACCAACTAATATATTATCTGGCTTAACATCTTGATGAAAGGTGTCACGCCGATGCATGGCCTGCAGGCCCTTGGCCGCAGGTAAAATCAGCTCCAACATCGCCTGAGTTGTCGGCTTGGGGTTCTTTACCATCCACTGCCCCAAGGTTAAGCCAGAGCAGTAATCAGACAAATAATATAGGCAACTGGGCGCTTTAGGCGGCTCCACAACGTCGATAACGTATTCACTATTAATACGCCGACCAATCCAACTCTCTAAAATAAAGCGCTCGATATAGGCTGGATCGTCATTAAAATTTTGCGACGGCGTCTTCATCACATAATGGCGATCTGCGCTTGCGTCATAAACCTGATAAAGCTGACTGCGGGGGCTGGCGTGAATTTCAGACTCAATCACCAGGCCGTCCAACACCATGCCTACACTCAGCGGCGGCGGGAAAGGTAGCGCGGTTAATTTTCTGTAGACATCCCCGGCGTCTTCAAGGGGCAGAGCATCTACCCTGAGCAACTGGCAACTTACATTATCATCGCTACCGGCGGCCAAAGCTTCGTCGAGCAAACATTGTGCTGCGTGATCTAGCTCATTGCCGCTGATAATGGCCTGCATCTGCGCATTGCTCAGCACGTCGTGAATGCCGTCTGTGCTCAATAAAAACACGTCGCCAACGGCGACATCGGCGGCGCGGTAATCCACATCTAAATTAATATCTAAACCCATTGCACGGGTGAGATAGGACTGACCTCGACCAATCGGCATAGCGTGATCGCGGGTTAGTTGCTCAAGAAATCCATCTCTTAAACGATATATTCTGCTATCGCCAACATGGAATATATGCGCCGTTTGCGATTTAAATATGGCAATACTTAAGGTGGAAACATAGCCTTTTTCGGCTTGCAAATAATGCTGCCCCTGACCGTACAACCAACGGTTCAAGGCATTTAATACCTGCTGAGCAGAACGCTTTACCGACCAAGAGTCTGGCGTTGAAAAATAATCACTCAAGAACCCCGTTACACAGGTTTCTGCAGCCTCTTTACCCGCCTCTGCGGCGGACACGCCATCGGCAATAACTGCCACCGCACCCTTGGTGGTAAGTTGGTCGTCATCTGGCACCCGAATGCCAAGACTGTCTTCGTTAACGGATTTTTGCCCAGCACTGCTGTGCTGGGCAATCGACAATTTTAAGCCGCCATCAAAGTGCATCGGATAAATTCCAGAAACGAGTTTTTATAAATGCACTTTAACTTACTTCTATCAGGGCAACACTGCCGTCATCATTTAATTCTGCAGTGTGACCTTGAGGCTCTTCCATAAACTGTACCGCAACAAACACTACCGCAGCGCAGGCCGCAATTACCATAAAGAAGTTCGCCGTACTCACAAAAGACAACACGGTTAGAAATATTACTGCCCCAACATTACCGTAGGCGCCAGTCATACCTGCAATCTGCCCAGTCATACTGCGCTTAACGAGTGGCACAATGGCAAATACCGCACCTTCGCCAGCCTGCACAAAGAATGAGCAGCACATGGTGGCAACCACCGCCAAAGCTACCGGCCATGCAGAATCAATCTGACTCAACACCATGTAACCTACCGCCAAACCCGCAACTAAAATAGACAGTGATTTGCGACGGCCAAATTTATCCGACAAATAACCACCACCTGGGCGTGCCGCCAAGTTCATAAAGGCGAAACCAGACGCCAACATACCCGCCGCAACAGCGCTTAAAGTAAAGGTTTCCATAAAGAAGAGCGGCAACATAGACACCACTGCAAGCTCAGAGCCGAAGGTAACAAAATAAGCAACATTCAAAATGGCGACTTGTTTAAACTTGTACTGCTGCATAGGCGGCGTCGGCACATTGTTCAGCACATCGCTGTTTACCCGCAAAATCTGACTCACCTGCACTACAAATAGCACCACCAACACCACATACAGAGCGATAGAGGCAAACTCACTCAATAAACCTAAATTTACCGGTGACAACTTCCAGGTGAGTACCGCCAATGCCAAATACATAGGCACACACATGGCAATATAAAAAACGAGATCGCGCTTACTACTCACCACCAAACCACCAGATTTTTTCGGTTTAAAGTAGGTAGAACCCTTGGGAGTGTTGCGAGCGCGCCAGTAAAAGAAAAAGCCGTAAGCAAAAGCAAGCGCGCCCGTGGTAGCAATCGCATAGCGCCAACCGTTTTCTCCACCATAAAACAGTGCCAGAGTCGGCAAGCTCATTGCCGCCGCCGCTGAGCCAAAGTTACCCCAGCCACCATACACACCTTCTGCTAGGCCAACTTGGCGAGCGGGGAACCACTCACCAACCAGTCGAATACCAATAACGAAACCGGCACCAATAAAGCCCATTAAGAAGCGAAGCAGTGCAATCATCTCGTAGCTATTCGCCATCGCGAAGGCCACACACACCAAGCCGCCCGAAATTAACAATGCACTAAAGACGATACGCGGCCCAAAGCGGTCAACCAACATACCCACTATGACCCGCGCCGGAATTGTCAAAGCCACGTTCAATATCATCAGTGCTTTAACCTGTTGCGTGCTCAGATCAAAGGCTTCTTTAATTGCCGACAACATCGGCGCAAAGTTAAACCACACAACAAAAGTCAGAAAAAAGGCAAACCAACTAAGATGTAGTAATCGAATTTTATCTTGCTTGAGATCAAGCACATTCAAGGTTGAGGAAGACATCAACAGCTCCAATAGCAACGGAAAGGTTTCTAACAGCCCTTCAGCAATCCCTGTGCCAAGCAAGAAATTAGCCACCCAATCAATGACCTAAGATATTGTTTTAATTGAATTATTTTTATATCCGCAACACACGGCAAAGCAAAACGCACCAAAAAGCATCATAGAAACCCCTCCATCACTAGGATATTTGTGCACCGTTTTAATACACTGCGCCCCACCAAACCCCAAGCCACATCGAGTTTTTGCGCAAACCCCGCCCCAACAAAGCGCAACACAAACTATTTTTACTTAAAAATCAATACCTTAAATAATGAACCAAACAGTGGCACAGCTTTTGCTTTTACCACTACAGATAGTATCCACACCCGCTAAACTGCTGCGGTAAAGACCAAAGCATGCGCAAGTATTAAAGGATGTAAACATGACTGACAAACAACGCCTGCTTATCGTTGGTAACGGCCCTGTAGGCCATCAATTTATCGAATCTATTGTCGAGAGCGGTCAGTCTGATCAATTCGACATTACCGTGATTGGCGAAGAACCTCGTCACGCCTATGATCGGGTGCACCTAACCGCATGGTTCGAAACCCGCGAAGCAGCGTCATTGAACATGGTAAAAGAAGGCTTTTACCAAGATAACGGCATCACCGCGCTAAGCAACGAAAAAGTCGTTGGGATTGATCGCGACGCTAAAATCGCCACCACCGATAAAGGCCAACAGTACGCATACGACAAACTCATACTTTCTACCGGTTCATTTCCCTTTGTACCACCAGTGCCTGGCCATGACCGTAAAAACTGCTTTGTATACCGCACCATCGAAGACCTTGAGGCCATAACCGCAGCAGCGGCGAATGCCAAAGTCGGAGCCGTTGTCGGCGGTGGCCTACTCGGCCTTGAAGCAGCCAAGGCAATAAAGGATTTAGGTTTAAAAACCCACGTTATCGAATTTGCGCCTCGCCTGATGGCTGTACAGGTAGATGAAGGCGGCGGCGCACTTTTACGCCGTAAAATTGAAGATTTAGGGGTATCGGTACACACCCAGAAAAACACCCAGCAAATCATCGACGGTGAAGAGTGTGTTCATAAACTGCAATTTGCCGACGGTGCCGAACTAGAAACCGACATACTCGTATTCTCTGCAGGTATTCGCCCTCAAGATGCACTGGCCCGCCAATGCGAGCTTGAGGTTGGTGAGCGCGGCGGTATTGTAATTAATGACAGCTGCCAAACCTCTGACCCCGCAATTTATGCAATTGGTGAGTGCGCCCTATGGGGCGGCCGTATTTACGGCCTTATTGCACCGGGTTGGGACATGGCCCGAGTTGCCGCCGACCACGTATTAGGTGGCATTGAAGAAAAAGCCTTTACCGGTGCAGATATGAGCACCAAGCTCAAACTGATGGGCGTAGATGTTGCCTCGATTGGCGACGCCCATTCAACGACCCCAGGCGCAAAGTGCTACACCTTTATTGACGAGCAGGCCGAGGTCTACAAAAAAATCGTTGTCACCAATGACGGTCAGCACCTGCTGGGCGCAGTATTAATTGGTGAAGCTAATGACTACGGCACCCTGCTGCAATTTGCCCTGAACAAGATCACCCTGCCCGAACACCCAGAAAGTATGATTTTGCCAAGTTTGGATGGCAGCGCGGGTGCTGGTCTTGGTGTAGATGCACTGCCAGATGTTGCGCAAATTTGTTCTTGTAATAATGTGAGCAAGGGCGACCTTTGCGCTGCTGTTCAAGGCGGCGCCATGACCGTCGGCGACCTAAAAGCCTGCACCAAAGCAGCCACCACCTGCGGCGGTTGTACTGCATTGGTTGGCCAAGTGCTTAATGCCGAGCTGACTAAAATGGGCGTTGAGGTTAACACCGACCTCTGTGAACACTTTCCTTACACCCGCCAAGAGATCTACCACTTGGTGCGGGTTGGTAAAATTAAATCCTTTGACGAACTGCTTGAAAAACACGGCAGCGGTCACGGCTGTGAGATTTGTAAACCTACCGCCGCGTCGATTCTGGCCTCATGCTGGAACGATTACATACTCGAACCCAAGCACGCTGGATTACAAGACACCAACGACCGCTTCCTCGCCAATATGCAAAAGAACGGCACCTACTCAGTGGTGCCGCGCATGGCCGGCGGTGAAGTGACGCCTGACGGCTTAATTGCAGTTGGTCAAGTTGCCAAAAAGTACAATCTCTACACCAAAATCACCGGTGGTCAGCGGGTTGATTTATTCGGCGCCACCCTCGACCAACTGCCGCGTATATGGGAAGAGCTGATCAGCGCCGGCTTTGAATCTGGCCACGCCTACGGAAAATCCCTTCGTACTGTTAAGTCCTGTGTTGGCTCCACATGGTGCCGCTACGGTGTCCAAGACAGCGTTGGCAAAGCCATCGACCTAGAAAACCGATACAAAGGTTTGCGCTCACCGCACAAACTAAAAATGGCGGTATCTGGTTGTACCCGTGAATGCGCCGAGGCACAGAGCAAAGACGTGGGCGTTATCGCCACAGAAAAAGGCTGGAATCTGTATCTATGTGGCAACGGCGGCATGAAGCCACGCCATGCAGATCTATTTGCCTCAGATATCGACACCGAAACAATGGTCAAGTACATCGACCGCTTCCTGATGTTTTATGTGCGCACCGCAGACCGCCTACAGCGCACCTCCGTATGGATGGAAAACCTCGAAGGCGGCTTAGATTATCTGCGTAAAGTCATTATCGACGACTCACTAGGAATTTGCGCTGATCTTGAAGCTGAAATGGAACACGTAGTGAACACCTATCAGTGCGAATGGAAAACCACCGTCGAGAACCCAGAGAAAGTGAAGCAATTCCGCAGCTTTGTGAATGCCGACAAGAGCGACAAGGAAATTGTCTTCATCCAGGAGCGCGGTCAAATTCGCCCTGCAACCGAAGCGGAAAAAATCGCCGACACCGATTTAATCGCGGTTGCTTAAACGAGCTTAATATAGATGCCGGCCATATAGGTGGCCGGCCAGCACTGAACAGAAAGAGGATTACCCCATGTCGTGGACAACCATTTGCAAGCTCGATGACATATTGCCAAATACTGGCGTCGCCGCCTTAGTAGACGAAACCCAAGTAGCCATATTTCGCGTTAACGACACGGTATACGCCCTTGCAAATAAAGACCCCTTCAGCAATGCCAATGTCTTGTCGCGTGGCATTGTGTGCAGTATTCAAGGCACCTTGGTGGTCGCCTCACCTATTTATAAACAACACTTTAGTCTTGAAGCAGGTAAATGCCTGGAAGATGACAGCGTATCTATCGCCTCCTACGAGGCGCGCACCGAAGGCGATTCGGTACAGATCCGCATAAGCCATTAAACCAAATACAACGACGCGAAACGTCGGGTTTAACCCTAGTCTCCCCCTCGTCCGGCTACCACTTCGGTGGTGCCGGCTTTTTTAAACGCAAGCTTTGCTACAAGCACCTACTAATCTGCAGCCGTAAATAAGGGCAGCAAGCTCGCCACTATCCGAACAGATCTTTCCGCAACCTTTTCATTTAGAGCGGCACTGCCGTGTGCGACCACATTAAAACTATTGTGTAAGGCAGCCCCCAACAGCACGACTGCCAGCGCCTTGGCGTCTAGGCTTGACGCCAATATGCCATCGCTTTGAAGTTCGCGCAGACGGACGACAAGCAAGCCATGCATGGGATGGCGCTCGCCAGCCATGGCATTGTCTAAAAACTCCTCGCGCCCCCAAAGCGGTGCGGTCAGCGGAATAATGGCGCTATAAAATAGCTCGGCGTGTTCGTACACGCTTCGCAACCATGCACTCATATCACCTTGCAGCTCGGCATTAATTGCTAATTTTACCGCCTGCACTTCTGGTAAACGCTCCCCCACCAAGGCGTAAAGCAGCCCCGCTTTATCGCCAAAATTATTGAACACACTCGCTTCTGTCGTGCCCGCGCACACAGCAATATGCCGCGTGGTCATTGCTGCAATGCCATCACGCTGTAACAGGCTGTATGCCGCATCTAATATTTTTTCTCTTACTCTGGGTCTGGCCATGCCTGTATCCCTTGCTGTATCGGTTTTCGCATGGGCCGAAAATCGATGAAAAATCCGTTTAATTATCTCGTCGTATACATAGCCACCGCTAAAAGCTCGCGGGGCTCGCACACTAGGACTAACACTAAGCCATTTAGTGCAATGCGCTATGGTAAACCCTAACTCGCAATATACGACATAAGCACCAAAAAAGTGCCACACTTAATGCTATACCAAAATCTTAGCCGTCCAAAACAGAAGGTAAAACCTTATGTCTGCCGCCATCAACATAACAATAGACCGAAGACCGCCCCTACTCTGGGTAACAATTAACCGCCCCGCAGTTCGCAATGCCGTCGACGGCAAAACGGCCCACGCATTGGCCAAGGCCTTCAGCGATTTCGACGCCGACCCAGAGCTCGCCGTCGCCATTTTAAGCGGTGCAGAACACAATTTTTGCGCGGGCGCAGACTTAAAAGCGGTTGCCAGCGAAGACCCCGAGCGCCGCAACCCCTTAAACCGCGACGGTATCGGGCCTATGGGCCCAAGCCGAATGGAATTAAGCAAGCCCGTTATTGCCGCCATCGACGGCTACTGCGTTGCCGGAGGCTTAGAGCTGGCTCTGTGGTGCGATATGCGCGTAGCGACCGACCGCGCCATCTTCGGGGTATTCTGCCGTCGCTTTGGCGTGCCACTTATCGACGGTGGCACCGTGCGCCTGCCCCGCCTTATCGGCATGAGCCGGGCAATGGATATGATTCTCACCGGCCGCCCTGTTGAGGCCTCAGAGGCATTTGCTATCGGCTTGGCAAATCGTCTAGTACCGCCAGAACAACTTCATAGTAGCGCCGAAGCACTAGCACTGCAGATTGCCGCTCAGCCACGACAATGCCTGCGCAACGACCGCCGCAGCGCCTACCAGCAATGGGGAATGGATGAAGCGGCGGCCATTCGCAATGAGTTCAACTGGGGAATGGAGACCTTATCCAGCGGCGAAACCGTCACTGGTGCCAAGCGCTTTGAGCAAGGCGCTGGCCGTCATGGCAGGAGTGAACATCAAGACACATAGCAGCCAGCTAAAACAACGCAGGGGAACGAAACCCACCTCCGCCCTTCTAAACATTGGCGCTAGCAAACCGAGATTGCCGGTGAAAACGACATAAATTAGGTGAATGGATGCCATTTATATTTCAACACTCAGCACGGCCTTCACGCTCCAGCGGAGTATTTCAATTGCCCGTACACGTATTGCTGCGCGCTATATTCTTACTGGCAATACTCAGCAATAGCGGCTGTGCGGCAAGCCAAGACAGCGAATCCAACCACGCAACTAGCAGTGCAGACAACACCCTTAGCGAAGACGAAATCACCGTTGTCAGCTACGAGGAGAGCGAATATAAAGACCCGTTAATGGGCTTTAATCGCGCCATGTTTGCATTTAATGATTTTAGCTATCGCTACGTCCTGATTCCCGTTGCTAAAACCTATAACTACATCGCGCCGCAGCCGGTGCGAACGGGGGTGAGCAATGTCTTTGCCAATATCAAGGCGCCTATTCACATCATCAATCACCTGCTGCAATGGGAGCCGAGCAAGGCCGGCACAACAACAGCGCGCTTTCTGATAAATACCACCGTTGGCATCGCCGGTATTTTTGACCCCGCCAGCGCATGGTTTGATTTACAAAAAAATGAAACAGGATTTTCTGACACCTTGGCAGATTACGGCAGCGGCTACGGTAGCTATTTAGTATTGCCATTCATCGGCCCCTCCGACCTTCGCAGCGGCACCGGCGTGGTCGCAGACTATTTTTTAAACCCCATCCCCTATATTACCGAGCAACCCGACACCACCCTTATTATGGCTGCAGACGCCGCGCAGGGCTTTGCACCTAAAGCTGAAAGCTACGAAACCCTACGCGCAAAAAGCGATGATCCCTATTTATTTTTTCGCAATATGTATTTGCAGGGTTTGCTGCGAGACCAGCAATTCAAAACCGACGAAGCAAAAGCCAATACCACAGAAAAATAACTGGGACCCAAGCCATGCTAGACGCCCTATTTTCACGTCACAAATTAATACTGCTGGTTTTTGCGCTAGTCGTCGGTTTTTTTGCATGGCATAGCCGCAGCTTTGAAATAAATGCCTCTGCCGACACACTCATATCAGAAGACAATCGCGATTTCATTGAAAGCCAAAAAGTGAACCAAAAATTCTCGCCTGAGGAATTTTTGATTATTGCCTATAGCCCCAAAGACGGAGATATATTCTCAAAGCAAAGCCTGCAAAACATCGCTGAAATTAGCGCCAAAATACAGAAGATTAACCGTGTTAAATCTGTTCGTTCGGTAATGAATGTCCCGCTATTATCCAAAGCTGGGCAGGGTCTTAGCGCGGACATGGATCCGAATGACTTTACCCAAAGTAAACTACAGCTACCAGCCGCAGAACTGCGCAGTCTCTTCAAAGATCACCCAATTTATGACGGCCTGCTAATCAATCACGAACAGACCGCTACCGGCATTCAAATACTATTCAAAACCAATATTATTTTACAAAATCTCGACGCAGACATTCTCGCCATTCAAGCTAAGCGTTTAGAGGGCCCGCTATCAAAAGAAGATAAAGCCGAACTCAAACGCCTGAAAGCCAAAGCTGCGCCATTAGAAAAAGCTCTAAGGGAGACTCGCAATCAAGAAATTGAAAGCCTGCGCAGCATCATAAAAGACTATAGCGATGAGGCAGACCTTTACCTCGGCGGAGTACATGTACTCGGCTATCAACTTATTAATATTATTCAAAACGATTTAAGTATATTTGGAAGCGCGATCGCGCTAGTCATTTGCTTACTTGTGTTTGCGGTGTTTCGGCGCTTTAGCTGGGTATTTATCACCGTGGTTTGCTGCGCGAGTAATTTGCTTATCACTGTCGGCGCCTTCGGTCTCCTCGGCTTAAAGGCCACGGTCATTTCATCTAACTTTATATCGCTTCAGCTTATACTCAGCCTCGCCATCGTCATTCACCTCATTGTCCAATACCGAGAGGATGCCGAAGCCAATCCGGATCTTGAGCAGCGAGACTTAGTACTACGCGCCTTAAAAAACAAAATAGCACCCTGCTTCTTCGCGGGCTTCACCACCTCCCTAGGTTTTGCATCCTTGCTACTCAGCAAAATTGAGCCCGTGATGGCTTTCGGCTGGATGATGATTGTAGCGATGACCGTCACTATTCTATGCACACTACTGTTGTTTCCGGCCTTGCTGCTGTTATTCCCACGGGGCAAGAACAGTCACGAGAATTCCATTCTTTTAAAACCCGTTGGCGCCCTGCAGAACGGCTGCATTAAGCACGGTTCCGCCACTATCATTATTAGCATTTTATTTTTTGCTGCCAGCGTATTTGGCTCACTACAGCTAGATGTTGAGAATAGCTTTATCAACTACTTTAGCGATGACACCGAAGTTCACAAAGAACTCAGCTTTATCGACAAGGAATTCGGCGGCTCAACACCGCTGGATATTATTTACACCCCACCAGAAGAACCCAGACCAGACAAGAATCTAGTACTGCGCGCCAAAGACGTTCAAAACGTGCAGCGCATTCAAAAAGCGCTAGGGGAATTTGAGGCAATGGGCACCCGCCTGTCCGTACTCAATTTCACCCAACTCGCCAAGCAAATTAACAATAACAAGCCCTTAACCGAGTACGAATTAACCGCCATTTATTGGACCTTGGACAAGAGCATTCGCGAAGATTTACTTAATAGCTTCTTTATCGAACCACCTGCGCAACTGCGAATAAGCGCAAGAATAAAAGACAGCACCGAAAATTTAGACCGCGGTGCCATGCTCGCCGATATTCATAAAAAAATTCAGGCCTTGGGGATTTCTGCCGACAGCTACCAGCTAAGCAATTTATTTGTGCTCTATCAGGCCATGCTAGAACAGCTATTTACCTCGCAAATACTTACCTTAGGCGCGGTCTTTATTGCCCTAGGTATCGCTTTTTGCGTAATTTTCCGATCACTTAAAATTGCCGCCATTGCCATTGTTCCCAATATTATTTCTGCGATAGCCGTATTGGGTTTTATGGGCTGGCTGAGAATTCCGCTAGATTTTATGACGATGACGATTGCCGCCATTGCGATGGGGATTGCGGTAGACGACACCATCCACTACACCCACCGCTACTTACAGGAACTCAAAAACAATAGCGCAGAAAAGGCAATTGAACGCAGCCACCACAGCGTGGGCTACGCACTAATTTACACCTCCGTCATTATTGCGATTGGCTTTGCCCTGCTCGGCTTCTCTGATTTTGTGCCCAGCGTTTTATTTGGTCTGCTGACGGGCTTGGCGATCATTATTGCGCTCGTAGCCGACCTCACGCTGCTACCTGTGTTGCTACACAAATTTGTACGGGGCAGTATTCACGACCATGCAGTCACGCAGGATGAAATGAGCAAGTAGTTTACGTGAAGCACAAGTAACGGCGCGGGCAGCCGTGCCGCTTTTCGTCGTCGGCCTGCCTTGCCTGTTATGGGTGTTTTGGCAGAATATACCAATATTTGGTACAGGAGCCTTCCCATGGCTAGAAATACCAGCATTACGCTTGGCCACCACTTTGATGAATTCATTGCTGCCCAGCTTAAAAATGGCCGCTATGGCTCCGCGAGCGAAGTGGTGCGAGCAGGATTGCGCTTGCTTGAAGAGACTGAGAGTAAACTTGAAAGATTGCGGCGCCTCTTGGATGAGGGCGAGCAAAGTGGGATAGCTGAGTATTCGCTTGAAAGCGTTATTGCCGAACTGGACAACGAAGCTCACTAATGCCTCCACTCCCGCTCACCTCCGCGGATCGAAAAGATATCATTGATATTGGCCGCTTTACCACTGAGAAGTGAGGAAAGCGTCAGCGCGACAAATACCTCAAGCAACTTGATGATGCTTTTAGGCTCCTATCTCGACAGCCGGAGATTGGCCGCGATGCGGAAGACATAAAACCGGGATACAAAAAGTTTAGCCAAGGCAGTCATATCATCTTTTACCGAGCTAGCACAGAATCCAAGATTGTCGTGATCCGCATTCTCCACAACAGTATGGACGTGGAACGGCACCTCTAAAACCCATAACGCCCGGTTTAGGGACGGCTGGAGCGTAGCGTAAGCCGTCCCAGCCGCACGTTTTCTGTGCGGCGAACTACAACCGCTTGTTATGTTTTGGTTTAGTACTACGAAGATATAGGACTGCTTTTATGCTTTTTAAGCAGTGCTTTACCGTACTAAATACAAGTTTAATTTCTTCTTTGAACGGTATAAGACCCCAGATATACATCACGATGTCATATGCCAAAATAATGCTTCTATTAACTATCCCTCGTTTAACAGCACGTTTGCGTATTTGATATTGTTCTTCTTCGCATGGCTGCCGGTGGATATATTTTTTACCTTCAAATTCACCGAGATCGACTTGATGGGTTACTTGCGGCTTACCGCAGTAGGGGCAGTTAGCAGCCCAATCACCATCAAAGTTTGTATATTCGATGTCCATTTCTCACTCAGAGCTTAAAAAACATAACGAGGCTGTAGATTTTCTGATTTAGCAGAACGCATGATTCCTCGCGCCTCAAAATCTTGCTTATTTTCGGATTTCTTCACAACGCTTCCTGCTCCTTTGGATTTCTATCAGCCGCTTCGTTTTGTTCTGAGGCACCACTTTGAGCTGTAAATGGCCCTTGTTCCGCCTAATATAACCCGATTCGACCATAGCGGGAGAGCTTCTCAATATTGTGGACTAAACAATACAACTGCCACTGTCCTTGAACCTTGTCTTTGCCCCTCAGCGAGAAGCGGTTCAAGCCTTTGTTGGTACCGATGTTACCAAATACTGGCTCCACTACAGACATCCGGTGACTGTAGATCAGTTTGCCCTTGGCACTGTCGACCCGCTTTTTCATCCAGTCTGTCGCCGTCTTGCCACTATCAATAGTGAAGGCCACTTGGCGACCGTGGCCATGCCGTGTATCGGCTGATGCTGGGTTGCGCATGCAGTCAGTCTTAATTGGGCAATGGCGACAGTCGGTGAGCCTGCCCTCAAAGCTGAGCTTGAGTTTGCCGCCGGTGGTAGTGCCTTCGCTGTGCAGCCACATCTCTTTTCCTGTCGGGCAATGGCAGGTTTTCTTTGTAATATTGAGAGTAAACTCGCTGGCCGGAATGACTGACTTCTGGCCTTTCACTGTGTCCCGATGGCGCTTCCCGTACTTGGCTTTCTGATCTTTGAATTTTGGATCACGCTGACGGAATTGATTGTCGGGGATGTAGGCGTTAATCCGGTTCTTCTTCAGGAATTCGTTATTGGCTTCATTCGCAAAGCCAGTGTCAGCGGTGATGACCAAGCCTTTTCCGTAGATGGAGGCATTGATGTTTAAGCGCTCGAAGCGGTTCTCGACTCTGCCTAGAACAGGCTTGAGTGTATGGTGCTCCTGACCTTCGCCAAAGGCTTGGGCATCCACAATGATCTGGTGCTTTTTATCTACGGTGGCTACTCCGTTATAGCCTTGGATCGTGCCTTTGCTGGTCAGCATTTTGGCGGATTGGTTGTCGGTGATATTACTTTTTACTTCCTTTGGCCGTTGTCCTTGCCCCATCCTTGGGGCTGCTGTCTTTAGGAAATCGTTGATTTTCTTATACTGCTTGAACAGGGTATTGGCGGCCTGCTCGGCCCGTTGCTGGCGCACCTTCTCGTTGGGTTTACGTGCATCCAGGCGCTGATGCTCTTTGATGTGGTGCTGAATCTGTTTGCGGAGTTTGGCGGATTTCTGTGCGAGTTCGTCAAAAGTACCTGAGTGCTCTTTCGCCGCATTGGACGACATTTTGCACCCGTCGATGGCAAGCAACTCCAAACCCAGCAAGCCTTGCTGGTCACAGACCAGCAGAACCTCCTCAAACACCGCTTCAATGGCATCGGGGTAGTTGCTAACAAAACTGGCAATAAGCGTGAAGTGGGGTACCGAATCGCAGGACAGCGCCTTAAAGATAATATTGTGCTCGCACTGCCACTGGATTTCCCGACTGGAAGTGATCCCCTTGGAATAAGCAAAGAGGATAATCTTGAGCAGCACTGCCGGGTCGTAGGCCTTGCGACCACCTTCGTCATTGTTGTACTTGTCGTAGAAGACTGACAGATCGATATGATTTTCTATGAGATGGTGCAGCGTAAACTCGAAGGTACCAGGCTGAATTTGCTCGGCAAAATTGATCACAACCATCGCATCTTGGTTGTAGTTGTAAGGCTTGAACTTGGGCATGTCATCACTCCCTGATCAGATGCCTGATTTTAGCAAAAAACACTGGTTTTTAAGAGAAAATCTACAGCCTCAACGC
>NZ_PQGG01000017.1 GCF_002915595.1 Zhongshania marina | reverse complement strand
GCGCTGGCACCAAGTAAGCTAAAAAAGGCGCTTAGCAAAAATACAATGGAGTAGAGCTTGGATCGTGCAGCAAAGGGCTTTGCTGTCGCTAACAAAGTAAACATAGAGTGCTTCCCGCCGCTGCTCGCCCGCATACGGCTAATATGGCCATTGACTGATAAAGGCGGGAAGGTGCAGGCTCAGTCGTGGCTGAACAAAGCGTCGACACCCCGTCGCGTTTATCTTGTTATTTCAGGCCGGTCTCCGGACTCACAGAGTGCTCATACATCAGCACGATCAATTCGCCTTCCCACGTAAAACGCAGTGGCTGCTCGCTTTGCTAAAAGCCAGCGGAACGATCATCTCTGTTTACCGTTGCGGGGGCAGTACAGGCATTGCAATGCTGATTAGCAGCGCGCACCTGTTTCCCGTTTCACCTCTGTGTGCAGAAACACACGCGGGCACCTGAAACATCGGCGCAAAGCATACCCGCTGGGGGTGTGGAGTCAAGGATTTAGGGGTTTTGGGAGTCTTCCTGCGTGCGGCGTAGTTACGTTAGTAAGTGTGCTTGGCGCTTTAGGGTTAACGTGTCGCGTTATACCGTGATAAAAATATGAAGTAATTGTCTAGGGAATTCTGATAATTCAGAACAATATGCGACCTATCCATCCCTGCGATATATTGCGAGAAGGCTATGTATTGCCGCTGGGCTTGAGCGCCAATCGTCTCGCCCGCGATTTACGTGTCCCTGTTACCCGCATCAGCAAAATATTGAATGAAGAGCGGGCCAATCGTACGATCCGTTATAGTTGGCTGAGCAAGCACTTGTTTGAAAGCTTGGAGCAAGTTCAGAAGTATGAAACTGAGTGGCTTTGGTTTACTCAAATAGATACTCTAGTGAAACAAAGTAGGGGGTATATTTGGGGGTATAAAGGACGTTAATTGCTTAGAAAATATAATTAATACAAGTGGTTGGCTAATCTAGGCGTGTCCGGTCCCGCACTAGGATAGAAACACGTGGGCGATTTTGAGGGACATATTCGCCCACAGATTTGCTTCCCAAAATTCTGCGTAGAGGCTGATAAAAATTATCAAACTTTCATCCAGACCTCGCCACAGAGTTGCGCTGGCTTTTGCCGCAAACGGGCCACCGCAATCTCATACCGGTAAATCGACGGTGCTTAGCTAATAAACTGCACCAAGTCTGCCAGTGGATCACGATCCATAATAACGTCATTAATGCGCGCGCCAACATCTTCATAACCGAAAGACAGTCCGCAAATGATGGCGTTGCCGTCTGGAATATTGGCAATTTTAAAGACCGGATCGGGGTAGAGGGCTAGGGCGCCCTGCGGGCAGCTTGCCAAGCCATTTTCGACCAGTAACAGCATGAGGGTTTGTAGATAAATACCGATATCGACCGCATTTACTGCGCCCATGCTAGCGGGCATTGAAATAAAGGCTACGTGGGGAGCATCGAAAAACTCCCAGTTTTTCATGGCAAGTTGTTGGCGCTTTTCTTTTTCGTGGCGCTTGATTTCCATAATACCGTAATAGGTGAAGGCGCATTGGTATTGGCGGTCTTTGTACACGCCGGTGAGGCCTGCGTCGCCGGGGGTGAATACGGGCGTTGGGGCTTTGCCAGACATAATTTCTTCAAATATTGCCGCTTGTAAATCTTTGCGAGCTTGTCCAGACAAGACCACGGTATGCCAAGGCTGGGTGTTGCAGTTGGAGGGCGCAAAGCGGGCTTGGTCAAAAATTTGTTCCAGCAGCTCTTGTGGGACAGGGTCGGGTTTGTACCCCCGAATAGAGCGACGGGCTTTTACGGCATCGGAGACTTTCATGAGCTTATTTTCCAGATCATTTTACAAAGGGCTAAACGGTAAATGATTTTTGTTGGATAGTCATTGGCGTTAGCGGTATTTACTAGTATTTCGCATGCTTATTATTGGTTTTGCCCAATAAAAAAGGCGGCCGAAGCCGCCTCTCTATGAACAATCTTGCGATTATGGCAGAAGGTGTTTTACACCGTCACGCTCTTCGGCAAGTTCTTGCTCAGTGGCTTGCATTTTGGCGCGGCTGAAATCATTGATTTCTAGGCCTTGAACGATTTCCCACTCGCCATTTTTGCAGCGGCAAGGGAATGAGTAGATCAGGCCTTCTTGAATGCCATAGCTACCGTCGCTGTATACACCCATAGAAACCCAGTCGTCACCAGTAGTACCAAGTGCCCAGCTGCGCATGTGGCCAGCAGCAGCGTTCGCTGCAGAGGCGGCGGAAGATGCACCGCGTGCTTTAATAATAGCTGCACCGCGTTGCTGTACAGTTGGGATGAAGTCGCCTTCAAGCCATGCTTGGTCTACGAGGTCGCTAGCGGTTTGGCCAGAAACTTTTGCATTGAACAGGTCTGGATACTGAGTTGCTGAGTGGTTGCCCCAGATTGTCATATTGGTCACGTCGTTAACTGTTTTGCCAGTTTTGATGGCAATTTGAGTCATGGCGCGGTTGTGATCCAAGCGGGTCATCGCAGTAAAGTTGCGCGCTGGAATAGACGGTGCATTGCGCTGAGTGATCAGTGCGTTGGTGTTTGCTGGGTTACCAACAACCAATACCTTGATGTTTTTGCTGGCGTTCTGATCAATAGCTTTACCTTGAACAGAGAAAATAGCCGCGTTAGCTTCGAGCAGATCTTTACGCTCCATGCCTGGGCCGCGTGGGCGTGCGCCAACAAGCAGTGCGTAATCAGCGTCTTTAAAGCCAACATTTGGATCGTCGGTGCAAACAACACCGGCTAGCAATGGGAATGCACAGTCTTCTAGCTCCATGCGCACGCCTTGTAGGGCGTCCATCGCTGGAGTGATGTCGAGTAGGTGAAGAATAACGGGCTGATCGTCGCCCAGCATAGCGCCGGAAGCGATACGGAAAAGAAGTGCGTAGCCAATTTGGCCGGCTGCACCGGTAACGGTGACGCGAACTGGTTGTTTCATTGGGCGATTCCCTTTCTGGTGGTGGTCTGATTTTTGAGCGGGTGCGATCGGACGTGGATTACACGATCCGACATGCACCCGTGCCGGGGTCTGGCCGTGTACGAGACACCTCATGCCAGCAGATTTTGGCGGGCTAATGATAGTCATCTCCGCCAAGGATTGCCAGCGCTAGGGCGCGTTAAGGGCAAATAGGCGTCTTGATCTAGCTTGAATAGGCTGATTGGTGGCCGCTGCGGCGACGTTTCTATATAATGCGCGCCCCAGTCCTCCATTTGATTTGCGTGCCATGTCTAGTTTGCCGAAACTCGAATTCAACAAGCTTCAAAAGCGTTTGCGCCGCCACACAGGGCAGGCGATTGAAGATTATAAAATGATCGAAGAGGGCGATCGGGTGATGGTTTGTCTGTCTGGGGGCAAAGACAGCTACACCATGCTTGATATACTCATGAACCTGCAAAAAAGCGCGCCGGTTAAGTTTGAGTTGGTTGCGGTTAATATGGACCAAAAGCAACCGGGCTACCCAGAGCATGTGTTGCCTGAGTATTTAGATGCCTTGGGTATCGAATATTACATCGTCAATAAAGACACTTATTCGATTGTTAAGCAGAAAATTCCCGAAGGTAAAACGACCTGTGGTCTCTGTTCGCGCCTGCGTCGCGGAACCCTGTACGCATTTGCAGAAGAAATTGGCGCAACAAAAATTGCCCTTGGTCACCATAAAGACGACATCGTACAAACCCTGTTTTTGAATATGTTTTACGGCTCGCGGATTTCTGGGATGCCCCCAAAGCTGCTATCTGACGATAAGCGCAATATTATTATTCGGCCCTTGGCGTATTGCCGTGAAAGCGATATTGAGGCCTTTGCCGCTCATAAGGCGTTTCCAATTATTCCCTGCAATCTTTGCGGTTCGCAGGAAAACCTGCAGCGCCAAAACATCCGCAAGATGTTAATGGATTGGGAAAAAGCCGATGGCAGCCGCATAGAGAAGATCTTCTCTTCTATGCAAAATATTGCACCCTCGCAAATGGCCGACACAAATTTGTTTGATTTTGCCTCGCTGACAATCGATCGCAGCGGTGAGCGCAAAGAGTATGAGTTTGGCGACTCCACCCAAACAATTGATGCGGGTGGCGTGCCTTCGCCCTTATCTTCACGCAGCGATGTAATTGAACTGGTTCAGCTTTAATTACAGCTCTCAAGCTGCCTAGGCCTAAGTGGGCTTGGCAGCTGCCTTCTCTACAAAACAATTCTCCATTCTTAATTGGCTGTTGTTGATGCTGGCCTGATTTCTGCTATATCCATGAATATTAATGGTTTAGTGGCGAAAATTGTGTCGATTCATGAGTATTCTCAATCCTTCTGTCAAAATAATGACGAATTTTCCGGCTGTGAAGCCTCGCTTATTTGGGTTGTCATTTTATTGACATCTCCTGCCAAGAGGGTATTTGGCACTGAGGGTGTAGCGTGACGAGCTCTGTAGTAGCTGAAAATAATCTGCATTCTAGGTCCAGCGTCCTTGTGATTATTTTCATGACGCTGCTGTTCACGGCTGCCTTGGTGGTGACTGCGGAAGCGGCTTGGCAGCAATGGCGTTTTGCCGATTCTTCGGCGTCGGAAAAAGGCGTGAGCGATCAGCGCAGCCAGCGCGAGTTATACCTTGAGCGCAAAGTTAAAGATCTTGCGGCGTCGCTACTTGATACACGGGATATCAAGGTGAGTGTGCAGGTGAATGAGCTTCGCGATGCTGAGGTTGAGAGTAAGGCCGTGCTGATACTAGTAAATAGTCGCAAGCAAAGTAAGAACCTAGAGCAAACGCTTTCAAGCCTGTTAAAGACAGGCCTGGCGATAGACGAGGCGCGTGGCGATAGCTTTGCGATGCAATTTCTTGCCTTTCCCAGCTTAAGCGATAGCACAAGGTCGGTGCTTGGATTTACCGTAATCCAGCGAATGTATATTGGTCTATCCCTGCTTTTTGTGGCCAGTGTAGGTTTGGTCTGGGTGCTTCATCGCTATCGCCAATCCCGGGTTCAGTCGCAGGAATCACTTGATGATTACAGTGATCAACTACGGCGCTTTAAAGACATTGCGCAGGATGAACCTACGCGGGTGGCGAGCGTCTTGAGTGAGTGGTTAAACGGGGTGCCCAAGTGATGACGACGGCGATTCACTTATCAGACGCGGAGCAGGCGGCGGCCCTAATTATGTCATTAGACAAGGCCCAAGCGGCGGCGATAATGCGAGCATTGCCGCCGGCAGACGTACACCGGCTGGCAGCAGTGATGAGCGGTATGGATGCGCCGAGCAGCGCCGAATTTCATCAGGTGTTGGCGCGTTTCCATAGCGATGTGAAGACGTTTTCTGGGGTGAAACCCAGCGCAGGTGACGCGGTATTAAGTTTGCTGGAGGAGGCCCTAGGTGCTGAGCGAGCTAATTTATTGAGTGACCGCTTGGCTCTGCACGGCCAGTCGAGGCACATCAGTAAACTGAAGTGGTTAGAGAGCAATACGATTGTCGAAATTATCCAGCGTGAACACCCGCAAATCCAAGCGGTAGTGATTGCCTGCCTTGATGCTAGGCAGGGTAGCGAGGTATTGCTGGCATTTGAGGAGTCGCGGCGACTTGATTTACTTGCCCGTTTGGCCGGTTTGAAGAACCTTACTCCCGCAGCATTAGAGGAGTTAGATTGGCTATTGGAGCAGTACTTTAGCCAAGTTGGCCGTCCGCTTGGCCGCACAATGACTGGGGATTCGCTTGCGGCGGCACTGCTAAATGAAATGGACGTGGGCTCAGAAAGTAATTTGCTAAACGGCTTGCGCGCCAGTCAACCAGAGCATGCGGCGCGGGTTGAGGAATTAATGTTTGGTTTTGCTCAAATTGGCAATATGGCTGAACAAGATACGGCCTTGTTGGTAAAACAGCTCTCTCCCGAGATACTTGCGCCGGCCTTGGCAGAGGCTGGAGCGCAACTCCGGCGCAAATTTTTAAGTACATTAAGCCCAGAGCAAAAGCAGGCAGTGTCAGCTTTGTCGCGCCGCTTTACTCAAGCGGAGTCTGCTGCCGCTCAGATTGAAATTGTAAAAATTGCAAAGCAAATGGCGGCGGTAGGCGAAATTATTCTCGATGCGCGCAAAATTGATGTGTTTTAATGCCGATAGTAAACAGCATTGATTACATCGCGTGTATTGTAATTAATGTTTAAAAATAGCCTATATTCAGGCTGAAATCTTTTTGTTTAACAAGGACGTTTAAGCACATGCCTGCTTTAAATTTAGTGTTGTTGGAAGAGCTGCGTGGGTTCATGGAAGAGGATGTTTTTACCCTTATCGATGAATTTGAAATAGACACCCAGGAGCGACTGGCTACCATTGGGCAGGCAATAGAAAATCAAGATGCCGAAACTCTGAGAACCGTTGCCCACACGGTGAAAGGCGGCGCTGCTTCATTGGGTGCAGACAGTCTTTCTCAGCATTTTCGGGGTTTGGAGTTGCGGGGTCGCGATGCGAGTTTTCAAAACATCGAACAGGATTTTAGTAATACCCAGCGTTGTTTTGTTGAAGCAATGGGCTTGATTCGCAAGTGGTTGGCCGAAGGAAAATAGCGTCTGTCATTTTTTTGACAGTAGGTGATTTTTGTAACTAATTGATTTTTATAAAAATAATATTGGCGCAAGTCTTGCTCTAATCTTGGTATTCCACCTTTAGAGCGGTACCGGCGTGACGGCGAAAGATTTACTCTCCCAAGCAGAAATAGATGCATTGCTGGCCAATGTGCAGGCGCAGGCCTCACAGCCAGATCCTGCAGGGACTAGCGCTGCCCGCTCTTTCGATTTGGCAAGCCGCCGTCGTTTAAAGAGGCGCCGTTTACCGGGCTTGGAGCAAATTAATAAGCGTTTTGCGGAATATTTTCGAGACAGCATTAGCGAGGTTTTAGGCCAAAGCCTTGACGTTGCTGCTATCGATTTACAGTTCCAGACCTATAGTGAATATCTGCACTCCCTGTACGTTCCAACCTCATTAAACCTCATGCGCTTACATCCGCTAAAGGGTGTTGGGATGGTCGTGTTTGACGCCCGCTTAGTGTTCCGTTTGGTCGATATGTTCTTTGGCGGCAACGGCACCCAAGGGCACGCCGATGGGCGTGACTTTAGTAAGGTTGAGCGCCGAGTGATTGCTCGCCTGATTGACCGTGCTCACAGTGACTACGATCGCGCTTGGCGCTTGGTGAGTGATGTGCATTGCGAGTCATTGGCGATGGAGGTGAATCCGG
Source organism: Zhongshania marina (assembly GCF_002915595.1). GTDB lineage: Bacteria > Pseudomonadota > Gammaproteobacteria > Pseudomonadales > Spongiibacteraceae > Spongiibacter > Spongiibacter marinus_B. Next base: position 32,981 of record NZ_PQGG01000017.1, on the reverse strand, counting down.
CGATGGCGTCGATCGCCGGACAGGCCGAAAGCGTTGTGGTATGCCGGTTTCAAATAGAACTGGATAGCGGCGGCGGGGGCGAGTTTCACATTGCTTTGCCCCTTGCGATGTTGGAACCAGTGTTGGCATTGCTCAGTAAAACAGAATCTGCTGAGCAGCTAAGCAATAACGCCTATTGGCAGAGTGAGGTCAGTCATTCGCTGTTGGATATGAATGTGGCAACCCGCTGTACTTTGGCGGAGCCGGTAATGAGCTTGGGGCAGGTGGCAGCCTTGCAGGTTGGCGATGTTATTCCCTTTAACAGTCGAGAGCCCTCTGTATTAAAAGCGTCTGGCGTTCCACTGGCACGGGCTCAGCTAGGTTTGATTAAAGGCTATTTAGCACTAAAAATAGTGGATTAGCGTAATGGTAGGAATTGGCCGCAGATGTTTTGTGCTGCGAGTCAGCGATATTGGCGCTATTTTGAATTAAGTGATGAGAGTTATGTATGGATAATCAAGACGAGCTACGCCGCCAGCGTCAGGCCTTAAAAGACGAGATGGAGGCGGCAGATAGGGGTGAGTTTCAAGCTATGTCTGGCGCTAGCTTTGCTGATCCCAAACCAAGTGAAGGCGCTGGGGCTCGGCTTCGCGATCGCAGTCCTGAGGGGCCCGATTTATCAATGGTGATGGATATTCCGGTGCGTCTTACGCTAGAAGTGGGTGGTAGCGATATGCCTATTCGTGACTTGCTACAATTACACCAAGGTGCAATTGTTGAGTTGGATCGGCAAGCCGGTGAGCCTTTAGATGTATTGGTTAACGGCACATTGATTGCGCGGGGCGAAGTGGTTGTTATAGAAGACAAGCTTGGTATTCGGCTTACTGAGGTTGTCAGTCAGGCTGAACGTTTACAATCGCTGCGCTAAGTTTGCTCAGTTGGTGGTCTAGCTCGGAGATAAATAAAATATGAAACGTCGGCTGGTATTTTTAACTCGCCATCAAGAGGCATTAACTGAAATTGCTGAGATGCTAGACCAGCCGCATTTGCAGGGCTGGCGTTGGCAAATATTTACCAGCGCCGATGCAGAAGTTCAGCGTTTGAATTTGCCATTAGCCTCTCCGTTACTGCATAGCAATATGCTTGGCGGTGCATGGCGCGGCGGGTTTTGGGGCCTGTTTTTTAGTTGGTTGCTACTGTTGTTTGGTATGTCGCTGTTTACGATTGAATCCGAGCTGGCGCGGGATATCATTTTTTATTCGCTGCCTTTAAGCATGGTGTTTTTCGGCGCATGGGAGGGCGGCTTGCTTGGCCTAATGCAAGATAACCCCGCTTTGAAGGAATACCGCGCCCACGCTGAAGAGGGAGCATTTGTTTTACTTGTGGATGTGCAAACAGTTGATCAGCGCTTATTAAAGAAGATTATGGCGATGTGTAATGCCGAGCAAATTGGCGAGCATACCCAGCGCATGTGGGGTTGCCCTTGGCGAGAAAATATTTATAGCCCAGCAAAATTGGCGGTGTCGGCGTCATGAGTCGAGCTATCCAAGTTGTTGCGGTAAGTGGCGGCAAGGGCGGTGTCGGCAAAACCAATGTCGCGATTAATATTAGTATCGGCTTAGCCGAAGCGGGTTCTCGGGTTGTTTTACTTGATGCGGATTTTGGCTTGGCCAATGTGGATGTGCTGCTTGGCTTGAAGGCTAGCAATACCATCGAGCAGGTTTTAGATGGTAGTTGTTCGCTTCAGGACATCATGCTCACTGGCCCTGCGGGGATTAAGATTATTCCGGCATCGTCCGGCACCCGGCATTTAAGTATGCTCAGTTCAATGGAGCACGCGGGTTTAATTCGCGCCTTTAGTGATATAGCCAATCAACTCGACGTGCTGGTGGTAGACACGGCGGCGGGAATATCTGACTCCGTGGTGAATTTTCTTAGTGCCGCCCAAGAAGTGCTGATGGTGGTGTGTAATGAGCCCAGCTCGATCACAGATGCTTACGCCCTAATAAAATTAATGAATCGGGATTTTGGTCGTAGTCGCTTTCGTATTGTCGCGAATATGGTGGCAGATGAGCGTGAGGGGCGTCAGCTGTTTGAAAGTTTAAATCAGGTGTGCGGGCAATTTTTGGACGTGGGTTTGATTTATGCGGGAACGATACCTTTCGATACCAAATTGCGCGACGCCGTTCGGCAGCAAGCGCCGGTTATATTGGCTGCACCTAGCAGCGAGTCTGCAAGAGCGCTTCGGAGCTTGGCGGCGCAGGTAAAAGATTGGCCGCTGCCGGCGAGGGCACAGGGGCATCTGGTGTTTTTTGTTGAGCAATTACTTGCCGCAAAAGACCGATCCGACGGCGCGGATAATGCGGTGCGCTTCAAATGAAGGACGAGGATCGCAAAGAGCTATCGCCCAACCCCTTTGGCGATGCCTACGACGAGGCCGACCCCGTCGCATCGACTTCGTGCTCACCCGACGATATGCGGATCTTGGTGGTGGAGGGCTTTTCTACTATGCGACGCATTATCCGCAATTTACTTTTGGATCTGGGCTATCGCTATATCAGCGAGGCTGAAGATGGTTTATCGGCCCTGCCCATGCTGCACAACCAGCGTTTCGATCTGGTGATTACGGATTTGCTGATGCCAAGAATGTCCGGCTTGGCTCTTTTGCGGGCGATACGGGCAGACAGCAATTTGGCTCATATTCCGGTGTTAATGATCACCGCCGATGCGAAACGTGAACAGATAGTTGAGGCGGCGGAGGCCGGTGTGAATGGTTATATGGTCAAACCCTTCACCGCGGCGACGTTGGAGGGAAAAATTTTGGGGATTATTCAGCGCGGTATTTGAGGATAAATTATGGCTTTATATACCGTATTTGCTGGGTTTCTTGCGGTGCAAAGAATATTGCCGGAATGTGATGGAGCTTACAGCTAAAGCGACGGCGATTACCGATAATAGTGCTTGTTATTTTTTGTCTATCTATCGCTTTCGGCGCAGACGGTTAGGCAAGGTGTATTAGGCTTAGTAAGGCTTCGCAACAAAGCAGATATAACTCGGGTGTGCTGTGAACGAAATTGAACACGAAGGTATTTTGGCGATTTTCCTCGCGGAAGCGGAGGAGATTGTTCAGCGCCTGTCGGAACAGCTTGCTGAGTTACGTTATGGCTATGATGGTCAACGAATCTTGGATGATATCCACCGTGGTTTTCACACCTTATATGGTGGGGCGACGGTCTTAAAGCTGGATGAGTTGGCGGAATGCACGCAACTGGCTGAGCGGGTAATGGAGCGCGTTCGCACTCGTCGCGTATCAATGACACCAAGCTTAGTATCTTTGTTTGTCGCCACCCTCGGTGCGACGGAGCTGATGTTGGCGCGGCGTATTAATCACCAAGAACCCAGTGCTATTGATAGTGAATTGAAATCGCGTTTGCTGCGGGCGGCGGATCGCAACAACAGTCCTTCGGCGGCCAATAACCCTGTGGAGTCTGCTAGCGACCCCATGAGCGTGTTTTTTGATGGTCGTTTGCGGCCTAGAGACAAGCAACTTACTGATTTGGCGCCGTCAGTTTTGCAATACGAAAGCGCGAGCTATGCACCCTTGGCGCATCAAACGGCAAGTGAGCCGCCGGGTGGTGTGGCATTAGGCAGCGCGACACTAGATACCTTTCAGAGCTATTCAGAGTCGAATTTTGAAACCCTTGATGCCGTTATTTCGGCACCGCTTAGGCAGGCGCAGGCTGAAATAAAGCCGGCTTTTGCAGCTAATACGGCTAGCAATTTAGATAATCTAGTGGGCGAGTTGAGTTGGGTCAGGCAGCGTTTGATGAAATTTCGTGGCAAAGGGCATTCGGCCGAGCTCGATAAAGCCCTCGTCTATTTAGACCTCGTTACTCAGGATTTTGAGCGCTTGAACCAGCAAAGTGGTAAGAATAACTAGCCCAATGCGCGCGGCCGCATTGTTGTGCGATTCACTGAACTTGTCTCCTAACACTTCTGTAATTCGTTTTCAGCACTAAAGCTCCTTTTGTTCGTATATACTTGGCGGCGATTTTGCGCATGTCGTCGACATGTCTATGCGTAGACAAGCGGGAGTGGTTTTGGCAAATACTGGGCTGGAAGTTAAGCAGTTATACAGCGATCGAGATGATCGAGTGCTGTTTGCAGATTTGTGCTTTCAGCTCAGAGCTGGCGAGCTAGTGCAGATTGCGGGCCCTAATGGCAGTGGAAAAACCAGTTTGCTACGGATTTTGGCGGGCCTTTCCAGTCGCTACGCGGGTGAGGTGTTGTGGCAGGGCAAGTCTTTGCTCAAACATCGACATGAATATCTGCAAGAGCTTCTTTATATTGGTCACGGCGCGGGTATTAAGGCAGTTTTAAGTCCGCTAGAAAATTTGCGTTGGTCCTGCGCACTGCGGGGACTGAATAATAATGACGATCAAATCTTATCCGCACTAGCGAAGGTTGGTTTAAGCGGCTTTGAAGAACAGGCCTGTCATTCGCTCTCTGCCGGTCAGCAGCGCCGTGTAAATCTGGCCCGATTATTTTGTATTCCCGCCAGCTTATGGATTCTCGATGAGCCTTTTACCGCAATCGATCAGCGCGGTGTGACTGAAATAGAGCGCTGGTTGAGTGAATTTGTTAGCGAAGGCGGTGCAGTGTTGCTGACTACTCATCACCGTCTAAGTTTCGCCCAAGATTTTAAGGTTGTGACATTGGGGGAGGTGGCCCATGTCTGAATCAGGCTTAGCGCATTTGGTCGTGGCGGTTTTGCGGCGCGACGTGATGGCGTCGCTGCGGCGGGGCAGTGAGTGGTCTAATCCCCTCGTTTTCTTTGTGATGGTCTGCGCGCTGTTTCCCCTTGGTATTGGCCCGCAGCCAGACCGATTAGCAGAGCTGGCTCCCGGCATTTTGTGGGTGGTTGCATTATTAGCCTCACTGTTGGCTACCGACAGCTTGTTTAGAGGCGATTTTGATGATGCTACCCTAGAGCAAATGTTGCTAAGTCATCAGTCGCTCTATCCACAGGTGCTAGCAAAAACATTGGCTCATTGGCTGATGACGGGTTTGCCCCTCAGTATATTGTCGCCGGTTTTGGGAGTGCTTTTGCAGCTACCGGCGACGGGAATGCTGGCACTGATGGTGAGTTTACTGCTGGGAACCACGGTGTTGAGTTTTATTGGCGCCATCGGTGCAGCATTAACGGTGGGGCTGCGGAAAGGGGGCTTGCTGCTGTCGCTTATCGTATTGCCTTTATATATTCCCGTGCTCATTTTTGGCAGTAGCGCCGTTAAATCTGCAGTTGCAGGGGGAGAGTATTTTCCTCAGCTGGCGATGCTAGGGGTGTTTTATTTGGTGGCTATAGCCTTGTCGCCGCTGGCTATTTGCGGTGCGCTGCGGATCAGTGTTGATCAGTAGCGGCTAGGCTGGCGCTTGTTTTCTGGGCGCGGCGTAGTTTTCAATTTTATAGCCAGGCTAAGGTATAATGCCCGACCTTTATGGCGGCCCTTATAATTGCAGAACCTGAGGTCGACTATACGATTGCTCGGAATAGGTTCGAAGTTTTTAAAAGAGAATAGTGCTTTGTCGATTAGCTCAACCTTCCATAAATGGGGATCGCCGCGGTGGTTCTATCAGTTTAGCGCTAGGCTTATGCCGTGGCTGGCTGGCCTGTCGCTGCTGCTACTGGTGGGCGGTGCTGTGTGGGGCTTGGCCTTTGTGCCGCCAGACTATAAGCAGGGTAATAGTTTTCGGATTATCTATATCCACGTTCCAGCCTCTGCAGTGGCGATGGGAGCGTATATGACAATGGCGATTGCCGGCGCTATCCATTTGATTTGGCGAATGAAGTTGGCGGCGATGGTCATGAAAGCCATTGCACCCATTGGTGCCTCGCTCACCTTTCTCGCTCTGCTTACCGGTGCCGTGTGGGGTAAACCAACCTGGGGTACTTGGTGGGTGTGGGATGCGCGGATCACCTCGGTACTGATTTTGTTCTTTTTGTATTTGGGCATTATTGCTCTGCATCAAGCCTTTGAAAACCGTGACGCGGCGGCCAAGGCCTGTGCGGTATTGGCCATTGTTGGTGCGGTGAATATTCCAATTATTTATTGGTCGGTGGAGTGGTGGTACAGCCTGCACCAGCCGGCAAGCATTAGCTTTACAGGGCAGTCGACGATTCATCCCACCATGCTGCGGCCGCTAATGGCCACATTGAGTGGCATGTATTTATTTTTCGGCTGGCTATTACTGTTGTTTGTCCGTGTTGAAATTTTAGATCGAGAAAGAAACACCCGCTGGGTGCAAGACCTGATTTGTGGAGAGTCGCGCTAATGTATTTTGAATCTATTAGTGATCTTCTCCGCATGAGCGGTCACGGACCTTATGTTTGGTTTTGCTACGGTGTAAGTGCCTTGGTACTCAGTATTTTAGTGGGTGTGGCAAGAAGTCGCCGCAAGCAGGCGGAGCAGCAAATACGCGCTATAGTGCGACGTAAAAAGGCGTCGACATCGAGCACATCACAGCATTAAGAGATTTGTATGGCTATGCATCCTCAGCGCAAACAGCGCCTTTTGATAATTTTATTTATTTTGGTGGTAAGCGGCTTGGCGGCTGGATTACTGGGCTATGCCTTAAAGGAAAATATTAATTTATTTTATCCCCCCGCCGATATTGCCGCTGGCAAGGCCCCGACGGGGAAAGCGATTCGCGCAGGGGGCATGGTGCAGGAAGGTAGTGTTCAACGCGCTAGCGATAGTTTGGTAACGCGATTTGTCGTAACGGATTTTAGCGCGACAGTCACCGTAGAGTACGAGGGAATTCTTCCGGATTTGTTTGCCGAAGGCGAAGGCGTGGTAGCCTCGGGTAAATTAGGTGAGGACGGCGTTTTTTACGCCACTGAAGTGCTAGCAAAACATGATGAAACCTATATGCCGCCGGAAGTGAGTGATGCCCTAGAAAAATCTGCGGCCAGCCGCGCTGCACAGCAAGAGAAGGGCAGTTTGTGATAGTTGAATTTGGTCACCTCGCATTAATACTCGGTTTTTGCTTTGCATTGGCTTTGGCGATTCTGCCTCTGTGGGGGGTATTTCGCGGTGATCAACTGGCGATGCGCGCGGGCCGGTACTTAAGTTTCGCGCAATGCCTGTTTACCACCATTGCCATTGCCAGTTTGTTTTACGCGTTTTTAACTGATGATTTCTCGGTTGATATCGTCGCCGCTCAATCTAACTCATTGTTACCTGCGGCATATAAATTTAGCGCGCTGTGGGGTGGCCATGAAGGCTCGCTGCTGTTGTGGTTACAAATTCTTACGTTGTGGACGGTCGCGGTCGCTATTTTCTCACACCAATTACCCTTAGATATTCTCGCCCGCGTACTGTCGGTTATGGGAATGATCGCGGTGGGTTTCTTCGGGTTCTCTCTGTTTACCTCTAACCCATTTGCCCGTCACTTATTGAATGTGCCCGCAGACGGACAGGATTTAAACCCCTTGCTTCAAGACCCCGGTATGGTGATTCACCCACCCATGCTTTATGTGGGCTATGTCGGCTTTTCTGTCGCCTTTGCCTTCGCGATTGCCGCTTTAATGAGCGGCCGCATGGATGCGAGCTGGGCGCGCTGGTCTCGGCCTTGGACAAATATCGCTTGGTTGTTTCTAACTGTTGGTATCGCACTGGGTAGCTGGTGGGCGTACTACGAATTGGGTTGGGGCGGTTGGTGGTTCTGGGACCCAGTAGAGAACGCTTCGTTTATGCCCTGGTTGGTGGGCACGGCGCTAATACATTCATTAGCCGTTACCGAAAAGCGTGGGGTGTTTAAGAGCTGGACACTGTTATTAGCTATATTTGCCTTCTCTTTAAGTTTATTGGGCACCTTCTTGGTCCGCTCTGGGGTGCTTACCTCGGTACATGCCTTTGCTGCTGATCCTACCCGCGGTATGTTTATTCTCGGGTTTTTAGTGATTGTGGTGGGCGGCTCGTTGACGCTCTATGCCTTCCGCGCGCCGAGCAATCAGCAAACAGCCACCTTCACGTGGCTGTCCCGTGAGGCCTTATTACTCGTCAATAATATCTTGTTATTGGTGGCGGCAATGACCGTGCTACTGGGCACCTTGTTTCCGCTGATTATGGACTTTGCAGGACTGGGTAAATATTCGGTTGGGCCGCCGTATTTCAACGCTATTTTTGTACCTTTAATGTGTTTTATGGCACTGGTGGTTGGTATTGGGCCGTCGTCACAATGGAAGCGCAGCCAGCCTGCATCTTGGGCTAGACCTTTAATAGCAGCGTTTGTAAGCAGCGTGGTGCTAGGTTTTATCATTCCGCAGTGGTTTGGCGACGGCATGCACATTGGCGCCACAATTGGTGTCTTGCTAGCGGCGTGGATTGTATTGAGTAGTGTGGTGAGTCTGCGCAGCAAAGTCCGCAATGCACCGACTTTGGCGAAGGGTTTGCGTCGCCTTACACCTTCATATTACGGCATGTTGATAGCACATATTGGCTTTGCAGCTAGTGTGCTTGGCGTCGCGATGGTGACTAGCTTTAACGACGAGCAGGACATTCGTATGGAAGTGGGGGAGCGCACCAAAAGTGCGTTTTCTTATGAGGTGAGCTTTGATGCGATGCAGGCTATTACTGGGCCGAATTATCAGGGCCAGCGCGGCACATTTTCGCTGTGGCAGGGTGAAAAGTTAATCGCTGAGTTGCACCCTGAAAAGCGCCGCTACCACGCCCGTAGCAGCCAAGTGATGACAGAAGCCGCAATTGATGCTGGATTGATGCGCGACGTCTATATCGCCTTGGGTGAGCCCGTGGGCAAAGACGCTTGGGCGGTACGCATTCATGTTAAACCATTTGTTCGCTGGATATGGCTGGGCGCAATACTTATGGCTATCGGTGGCTTATTGGCGATTTGTGATAAGCGCTATCGGCCTAGTCAAAAAATAGCAGTAAACGTGGACGGAGAGCGCAGTGCAACGACTTAAGTTATTTTTACCTTTACTGGTTTTTGTGCTGCTTGCGGCGGTGTTTTTTGGCGTTGAGCGGCGTGTGATGACGGGTGATTACGCGCCAACAGATTTGCCCTCAGCCTTAATTGATAAGCCCTTGCCAGATTTTGTTGAGCCGGCCTTGAGTGATGGTCGGCCTATCAATAAATCGCAGATTGTCGGTGAGCTATTTTTGCTGAATGTATGGGCGACCTGGTGTCCAACCTGTCATTTTGAACACCCGTTTTTGCTGAAGTTAGCGGCAGAAGGGATAAAAATTGTCAGTATCGATTACAAGGACGAAGCGGAAGCCGCCAAACGCTGGCTAGCTGAAAAGGGCGACCCATATTCTCTTACCTTGTTTGATGAAGACGGCTCACTCGGGCTAGACCTTGGTGTGACCGGCGCGCCGGAAACCTATTTGGTCGATGCTGCTGGAATGGTGCGTTTCCGCTACCAAGGCGCTTTAGAACAAAAGATTTGGGATAAGGAATTTGCACCGCGAATTGCCGAATTAAACGCGCAGGGTTCGACCCCATGAAGCGCATCGTATTAAGCTGTGTTTTAGCCTTGTTTAGTCTCGCCGCCGGGGCGGTTATCGAAACCTATCAATTCGATACCCCACTGCAGCAGCAGCGCTACCACGCCTTTATTGAAGAGCTGCGCTGCCCTAAATGCCAAAATCAAAACCTATCTGGCTCAGACTCAGCCATCTCAAAAGATTTGCGCCGCCAACTGCATAGCATGATTATGGAGGGCAAGTCGGATATCGAAATCACCCAGTATATGGTGGCGCGTTATGGCGATTTTATTTTGTATCGCCCCCGTTTTAGTAGCCAAACGGCGGTATTGTGGCTAATGCCGCTTGGTTTATTGGCACTAGGTTTGTTGGTGTGGTGGCGGATGGCGTCTAGCCGCAAGCGAGTGCAATTATCTGCCGATGAGGTTTTGTCGCAACGCGATCAGGAGCGACTGCGGGCGCTATTAGATGATGATGCTGAGCGAGCGGAGGAGCGCTCATGATGAGCTTGTATATTGGTCTCGGCGTATTGCTGCTATTGGCGGCCATACTTGTTTTGTTGTCTTTGCGGAGTCGGCAGATAAGCCAAAACGACATCCAATTACATCGCCGCGCCCAACGAGATTTTTATCGCCAGCGCCAGCGGGAATTGCGCAGCGATCTTGACTCTGGGCTGATTGACCAAGCGCAATTTGCCGAGCTAGAGCGGGATTTAGATAGGCAGCTCGTCACAGAGTCTGCAACTGAAGCTAGTTCCACGGTAACTCGATCTAAGCGGGTTTATGTACTGCTTGTGTTGGTGCTGATTCCGCTTATTGCGGTACTGATTTACGAGCGTTTAGGCTATCGACAAGACTTGGCCCTGCGCGAATTACAGGCTGAGATTGTTCGCGATGGCATTGATGATGCGCGCTGGCAGCGCTACCAAGGCCTTGTGGAAGATATTTTGGAACAAAGGCCAGATAGCGGCGAGCACTTGGTGATGATGGCAATGCTCTACCGTCAGCAGGGTGATTTTGCCGGTGCCTTGCCTTACTACCAACGTCTCGAAGTTTTATTCCCCCAAGATCCCGATATTTTGGCCCAATTGGCGCAGGCGCGGTATTTGGTGGGTAATAGAAAGGTCGACGCGCAAACTCGCAGCCTGCTAGAACGCGCTTTGACAATTAACCCAAATCAAGGTACAGCCTTGGGGGTGTTGGGTATCGATGCATTTGCCGGTGGTCGCTATCTTGAAGTCTTGGCGCATTGGCAGAAGCTGCTCATCCAGTTGCCTGCCGGTTCGCCTGAAGTTGGGGTGATTAGCGGTGGTATCGCCGAAGCCAAGCGTCGCGCAGTAGCGGCGGGGAATTTGCGTGGATTAGAAGTTAGTGTTGCTTTGGCGCCGGAGTTGGGTGCTGCGCCGTCTGGGGTTTTATTTGTGGTGGCTAAAAGCAGCGATGGAAACCCTATGCCGGTAGCTGCATTGCGGGTCCCCTTGTTGACCACACAGGAATGGCCTATTAGTCTTCTGTTCACGGATGCGGATGTGATTCGACAGGGCATGGGCTTGAATGATTTTTCTGAACTTAGCCTGTCAGCACATATTAGCCGTGCAGGGACAGCTATTCGTCGCAATGGTGATTGGGTCGGTAAACCTATTCAAATTGAACTGAATACAGTCAATGAGCCACTGAGTTTGTCGATTACCGAGGTGCAGGGAAACTAAGCTAAAACCGTTTCCCTGCGCACAAAGTCACAAATACTGCTGTCAGTCCCCGCAGCTATCGCTATAATCGCGCTTTGCGCAAATTTATCCTGTTGTTGCCTCGAGAATATAATAAAACTCAGCGTGGCAGCAGCTACAGTGTTGGTTATTGGTTTATGCGTCTTAAAAGTATCAAATTAGCGGGTTTTAAATCGTTTGTAGACCCGACGACTGCCCATTTTCCGACGAATCTGTCGGCGGTGGTCGGCCCAAATGGTTGTGGAAAATCCAATATTATCGACGCTGTGCGTTGGGTAATGGGGGAGAGCTCGGCTAAAAATCTACGCGGCGAGTCAATGACCGATGTTATTTTTAACGGTTCGGTGAATCGCAAACCCGTTGGTCAAGCTAGTATTGAACTGGTTTTTGACAATACCGATAAAAAGCTCGGTGGTGAATACGCCGCCTACGACGAAATTGCTATTCGCCGGAAAGTCACCCGCGAAGGTTTATCTGAGTATTATCTAAACGGCACCAAATGTCGGCGCCGCGATATTACTGATATCTTCCTGGGCACCGGCCTTGGGCCGCGCAGCTATGCCATTATCGAACAGGGGATGATTTCGCGCCTGATTGAGTCTAAGCCAGAAGAATTGCGGGTATTTATAGAAGAAGCGGCAGGTATATCAAAGTACAAAGAGCGCCGCCGCGAAACCGAAAACCGCATGCGCCGAACCCAAGAAAACTTAGAGCGCCTGACTGACCTCCGCGATGAGCTAGAACGCCAGTTGCAGCATTTACAGCGCCAAGCGGCAGCGGCGGAAAAATACACCGAATACAAAAAAGAAGAGCGCTTATTGAAGGCGCAGTTGCAAGTGCTGCAATGGAAAGCCCTAGATGATCAAGCTGCAATAAAAGAACAAGAAATCAATCGCTTAGAGTTAGAGCGTGAAGCCATTGTAACGGAGCAGGTTGGTTTAAATACCGGCATTGAGCAGGCGAGAGATCAGCATAGCCAGTTAAACGACTCCTTCAATGAGGTGCAGGGGCGCTTTTACAGCATTGGCGCTGAAATTGCGCGTGCTGAGCAGGGTATTCAGCACCAGCAGCAGCGCCGCCAGCAATTAGATGCAGACTTGCAGCAGTTGAGTGTGAATGTACAAGAAACAACTCGTCACCTCGAAAGTGATCGCGAAAAGATTGCGATGTGGGAAGAAGAAATCGGTGAGATTGAGCCAGAGCTAGAAATTACCGATGCCGCTGAAGAAAGTGCAGCGGAGGCCTTGGCCAATGCAGAAGATGCTATGCAGTCTTGGCAGCAGCGCTGGGATGAATTTAACCAGCTGGCAGCGGGGCCGCGCCAGCGCGCTGAAGTTGAACAATCTCGTATTCAGCATTTGGAGCTGAGTCTGCAGCGTTTACAAGATCGTATCGAAAAGCTGGATCAAGAGCGCCGCGGGTTGAGCGTTGATGACAGCGACGACGATATTGAGATTCTTCAACAAGAAGCCGCCGAGGTAGAGCTAGAGGCATCGTCTGCCCAAGAGCGTCATGAGCAGCTCATTCCGCAAATTAGCGATTGCCGTGAACGGATTAAACAAGCCAGCGATGAATTAGACACCTGCCGCAGTGATTTGCAGCGCATGCGTGGCCGTATGGCATCGCTAGAGGCCTTGCAGCAAGCGGCCCTAGGGCAGGGCGACAAGGCTACCGCGAAATGGTTGGAGGATCAGGGCTTAGCAAATACGCCGCGTTTGGCTGAACAGTTGCAGGTGAGTGATGGCTGGCAGCAAGCGGTAGAAACCGTGCTGGGTGATCAATTGCAGGCACTTTGCGTAGATTCGTTAGAGGGTGTCGGCAGTATTTTAGATGGCTTGAAGGAGGGTCGTGTTTGCTTTGTTGAAGGTGCTGCGCAGGCGCCGTCCTCGGGGAGTTCGCTGGCGGACAAAGTCAGCGGAAATGCGGCTTTACTAGGCATACTTAGCAGTGTGCGGGTTGCTGATGATTTGGTGGCGGCACTAGCCATGCGCAAAAGTTTGGCCGCGCATGAGTCGGTTATTACTCCAGAAGGTTTGTGGTTGGGTACTAACTGGCTGCGTGTGAGCCGAGGTAACACCGAGCAGGGCGGCGTATTGCAGCGCCAGCAAGATCTACAAGAATTACGTGAAGCCATAGATTCAGCGGAGATGCGTATTCAAAGCATTGTAGATGCGCTGGATGCAGATCGACAGTTGCTTAAAACCCAGGAGCAAGATCGCGAAAATCTGAATCGCGAAATACAGCAATTTAACCGTCAACACAGCGAGTTAAAAGCCAAGCTTAGCGCCCAGCAAGCTCGTATTGAGCAGGTATTGGCGCGCCGTCAGCAGTTGGATGGCGATGGCAAAGAGCTGCGAAATCAGTTTCAGCTTGAGCAAGAATCGGTTGCGGAAGCACGTATGACCCTGCAAGAAGCCATTGAGTCTATGGAGCAAGACTCGGGCAAGCGCGAAGCCCTATTGAGCGAGCGCGATAATAATCGCACCGTGCTCGATGCTGCGCGGCAAACCGCTCGCCAGAGCAAGGATCACGCTCATCAATTGGCAATGCGTCATCAATCTTTACGCACCCAGCGCGACTCGGTGCTGCAGAATATCGGCCGCACGGAAGAGCAATTGGCACAATTGCATGAGCGCCGTGAACAATTGGCTGAGAGCCTGAATGAAAACGACGCGCCAATTGATGATTTAAAAATGGAGTTAGAGGCGCGCCTTGAGCAGCGCTTGGCGGTAGAAGAGGAGCTGGCTGAGTCTCGGCGCGCGCTTGAAGTGGTTGATCATCAACTGCGTGAAAACGAGCAGAAGCGCAATGGTATCGAGCTGCGCTTACAAACTGTTCGCAATAGCTTGGAGCAGGCGCGGGTAGAGAATCAGGGCTTGCAAGTACGACGCAAGGGCTTGCAGGATCAGTTGCAGGAGGCGCAGTTCGATTTGCAGTCGGTGCTGGAATCGCTGCCTGAAAACGCCAATGAGGCTGAGTGGTTAGAGTCGTTGGAGCAGGCGGGGCGGCGCATCACCAGATTAGGTCCGATTAACCTCGCGGCAATTGAAGAATACAAACAGCAGTCCGAGCGCAAAAATTATTTGGACGCTCAGAATAATGATTTGGTAGAGGCGCTGGAAACCCTAGAGGGCGCGATTCGCCGTATCGACAAGGAAACCCGCAACCGCTTCAAGGAAACCTTCGACAAGGTCAATGGCGGCTTGCAAGACCTCTTCCCGAAAGTGTTTGGCGGCGGTAGTGCCTCGCTTGAGATGACCGGTGACGACTTGCTCAATACCGGTATTTCGATCATGGCGCGGCCACCCGGTAAGCGAAATAGTACGATTCATTTGCTTTCTGGTGGTGAGAAAGCGCTGACGGCAATAGCCTTGGTGTTTTCAATCTTCCGCCTAAATCCGGCGCCATTTTGTATGCTCGACGAGGTTGATGCACCGCTGGACGACGCCAACGTCGGTCGCTATGCGCGCTTGGTTAAAGAAATGTCGTCGGAAGTGCAGTTTATTTATATCAGTCACAATAAAATTGCGATGGAAATGGCGCACCAACTTATGGGTGTCACCATGCATGAACCAGGTGTTTCACGCTTGGTATCGGTCGATCTTGAAAAGGCGGCGGAAATGGCTGCAATGTAAGGCAGCGCAATGTGGCTAAAATCTGGATATTTACTAAATCGCGTGGAACAATGGCGACTTAATTTCATCCAAAGCACAGCAAATTTTTGAGGATACAGCCACTACGGCTAATTAAGGGCTTGGTAATGGATCTCAATGTTAGAGATTGGTTGATTATTATTGGCACTTTGCTGGCGACGGCGGTGCTGTTGGACGGTTATCGGCGAGTGCGTAAAGATCGCCGCGAAACGCTGCGTTTAAGCTCTAAAGCGCGCTACGAAGACGACGATCTTTCAAACCCTGAGCTGCCTACCGGCACAGCTCGGGTGGTGGCGGTAAGAGAGACCCCCAGTCTCCATATGAAGCGCGCCCAGACGCCAGCGCCGAGCCCGCGTCAGGAGCCTGAACTAGAAGCACCAGAAACGGATGATTATGATGCCGAGGCATATGTCGGCAATTACGATGACGCGGACGACGATATTTTATTTACTGATCCTGTCGACGAATACAGCTCTCACTCTAAAACTCAGATTGTTGAAGACGATGACGAAGATGAGGTCGTTGCGGGTTGGTCATCGTCTAGTATTGATGACGACGAGGATGACGCGCCGATCAGAGTTAATCCAGAAGATGTTCCCGAACATGTTAGTGCCGCTGCAGTAGAAAAGGCGCCAGCCAAAAAGCAGGAAAAGCCACAGTCGCAGCCAGAACATCAAGAATTGCTAGTGATTAATGCTATGGCACCCGACGGTAAGCCATTTAAGGGCAATGATTTACTGCAAATATTAATGGCCTGTGATGTCCGTTATGGAAAAATGAACATTTTCCATCGCTATGAAAATTCTGATGGCACCGGAGAAATTCAGTTTAGCGTGGCAAACTTGGTTGAGCCGGGTAACTTTGATCTAGATGAGATTGATGAGTTTACGACTCCCGGCGTGGTGTTTTTTATGCATTTGCCGGGGCCAAAAGAAAGTATTAAAGCCTACGAGGCAATGGTCGAAACTGCGCGTTGCTTAGTAAAAAATCTTGAGGGTGAACTGCGCGATCAGACCCATAGCGTGGCAACAAAGCAAACCCTTGAACATTATAAACAGCGTATCCGTGATTTCGAGCGTCGTCAGCTAACCCTGATGTAGTCGATCTGGATCAAAATAACGGCGTTTTGAATGTCTGATAGTTCTCTGCGTGAACGCCTGCGGGCCTTGCGCGACCAGCTCCATCATCACAGTTATCAATACTATGTACTCGACGCGCCGGAAATCCCCGATGTCGAGTACGATCGTCTTTTCCGCGAGCTACAAGAAATTGAAGCACAGCATCCAGAGTGGCTAACGCCGGATTCACCGTCGCAGCGGGTGGGGGCGGAGCCGCTGCCATCCTTTAATCAAGTTCGGCACGAAACGCCGATGCTATCGCTTGATAACGTATTCTCTGAACAAGAATTATTAGACTTTGACCGGCGCGTAAAATCTCGTCTAGATGACGCTGCGACGCTGACCTATGCCTGCGAGCCAAAGTTAGATGGTATTGCCGTTAGCTTGTTATATGTCGATGGCATTCTGGTTCGCGGCGCGACCCGTGGCGACGGCCGAGTTGGCGAAGACATTACCCAAAACGTCAGAACCATAGCGTCGATCCCTCTGCGCTTACGGGGCGAAGACTGGCCGGAGGAGTTAGAGGTTCGCGGCGAAATTTATATGCCCCGCGCTGGCTTCGAACGGATAAACGCCCTAGGGCGCGAGACCGACGGAAAAGTATTTGTAAATCCCCGCAATGCGGCGGCGGGTAGTTTGCGCCAACTTGATAGCCGTATTACCGCTAAACGTCCCTTGGAAATGAGCTGCTACGGTATTGCCCTGCAAGAGGGTGAGGCGCTGTTTGAAACTCATAGTGAAGGTTTGCAGCGTTTGCGCGACTGGGGTTTTTTGGTTAGCCCGGAACTGCGGGTGGTCGATTCTATTGAGGGCTGTCTTGCATATTATGAAGGTCTTTTGGCGCGGCGTGATGCCTTGGCCTACGACATCGATGGCATTGTATTTAAGGTTGACTCCCTTGCTCTGCAAGCAGAATTAGGATTTGTCTCCCGTGCGCCGCGCTGGGCGATCGCCCATAAGTTTCCAGCCCAAGAAGAAATTACCTTGCTGCGCGATGTTGAGTTTCAAGTTGGTCGCACCGGCGCCGTTACTCCCGTTGCTAAGTTAGAACCTGTCTTTGTCGGCGGCGTTACGGTTAGCAATGCTTCTTTACATAATTTTGATGAAATAGCGCGTTTAGGCGTGATGGTGGGTGACTACGTTGTTGTGCGTCGCGCGGGTGATGTGATTCCGCAAATTGTTCAGGTAGTGCTAGAGCGACGACCAAAAAACGCGGTGGATATTATTGCGCCAACACACTGTCCGGTATGTGAAAGCGCCCTAGAGCGCGCGCCTGGCGAAGCGGTGCTGCGCTGCAGCGGAGGCCTTGTTTGCGGAGCGCAGCGCAAAGAGGCGATAAAACATTTTGCTAGTCGCAAGGCGATGGATATTGATGGTCTTGGCGATAAATTAGTTGAACAATTTGTTGATGCGGGCTTGATTGAAACCATTGCTGATTTGTATTTGTTGACGGTAGATCAAATCGCCAACTTAGAGCGCATGGGCCAAAAATCGGCGGAGAATTTAATTGCTGCCTTGGATAAATCTCGGGTGACGACCCTGCCACGATTTTTATATTCGCTAGGTATTCGTGAAGTGGGAGAGGCGACAGCATTGAATCTGGCGCGCCATTTTGGCGGTTTGCCGGAGTTAATGGCGGCAACTGAGGAAATGTTAATAGAGGTGGAGGATGTCGGCCCGATTGTCGCCAGTCATATACACGCATTTTTCGCGACTGAGTTTAATCGTGACGTTGTGCAGCAGTTGTGCGATCGTGGTGTGAATTGGCCGGCTGCTCAAAAGCAGGGCGGAGAACAGCCCTTGGCGGGACAAACCTGGGTTCTCACCGGAAATCTTGAAGCTATGACGCGGAGCGAAGCGAAAGAAAAATTACAGGCTCTTGGTGCCAAAGTAGCAGGCAGTGTTTCCGCAAAAACTGACTGCGTCGCCGCAGGTGCAAGTGCGGGTTCTAAATTAGCGAAGGCGGAGGCCCTAGGAGTGAAGGTAATTGACGAGCAAGGACTACTCGATGTGTTTGCTCGCAATGGGCAGGCAGAATGAAGATTGTTGGTTTGCTACTACTGGTGTTGACTATGTCGGCATGTACAACATCGCCGCCACGTAATCCAGGTGACATCTGCTCGATCTTTCGTGAAAAGGACGGCTGGTATGACGACGCCAAGGATGCGTCTAAGAAATGGAATTCGCCGATTCCCATTATGATGGCGATTATGTATCAAGAGTCGCGCTTTGTTGCTAAGGCAAAACCTCCGAAAAAATACTGGCTGGGTTTTATTCCAGCGGGACGCATGTCTGATGCCTATGGTTATGCGCAGGCAAAAGACGGTACTTGGAAATGGTATGTAGATAAGTCTGGAAACTGGGGCGCGGATAGAGACGACTTTACCGACGCCATTGATTTTGTTGCTTGGTATAACAATACCAGCAATAAAATCAATGGCATTAGCAATACCGATGCGTACAGTCTGTATATGGCTTACCACGAAGGCCACGGTGGTTTTAAAAAACGAAGCTTCGATAAAAAACCGTGGTTAAAACGTGTTGCCAGCAATGTCACTTCAAGAGCTGCAAGCTATGGCGCGCAACTTAGCCGCTGCGAAAAAGACCTTAAGAGCGGTGGTTGGTTTTTTGGGATTTTTTGACAACGCTTAACAGCTATCCGGCTTTGCAGAAGATTATTTTTTAGCCGTTTTACAATGGTAATTTTAAAGGTGGAGCGCAGGTTTGCGCTAAATATTGTTTGTATATATCCACACTAAATGGATTTAGATCTCTATGAAAATAATAAACAGCACGAAGTTATTAATTTTAGGTGTTTTTATAATGCTTTTGTGTGGTTGTGGTGGTGGAGGCGGGAAAGGGTCTTCTCGAGCTAAGAATGTAGAGGAAAATATCGTAATTTCACCTAGCTCCTCATCTAATTTGATTTCTCTTTGGAATGGTGCGCCGCGTGAGTGCGATATTTTGCAATTCCCCGCCCACGGCCAATTAGAAGTTCTCGATTCTTGCAGCTTTTACTATAACCCTGATCAATCTTATACAGGTCTCGATCAGGTCGTAGTGCGTTTACGTGAATTGGATATCGAAAATAAGAAAAAAGTTCGAGAAGAGACGATTTTTCATTATCAATTAAATGTTTATTTCTACTCTTCTAGTTTTATGGATGCAATTGAAGCTAAAGCTTTAAAACATACAAAATTTATTTTAACTGGGAATGACGGGTATATTCCCTTTGATCCGGTGCCTGCAGCACTGGGGCTCGGTGATTTTAATGGCGACGGACTAGATGATTTTGCCATTCAACGAAACCCTGATTACACATCACCCTTAGATGTCGCGATCGTTTATGGTCAGGCCTCGCTGCCACCCTTAGTTACTCTTTCTGAAAGCGATGCTCCTTTTGTTAACCCTTATGGCTTTGCATTTCGATGGCTGCCAAGTGATGACTATTCGGATCAATCCTTTAGGTCATTACGAGCGATTGGAAAAGCCGATGATTTTAATAATGATGGCTTCAATGACCTTCTGCTAAGTGGTAGTGGAACCGTTATGGTATTTGGAGGGCAAGAGGCAAGTGATATTCAGGCGAAAATCTTGGCAGGCAATTCTTTGGTCGGTTTAGCGCAAAATATATTTCAGAGTGACTATTATTTCGATAATGTCGTCGGGTCTACAAGTGTGGGGGATATAAATGGTGATTTGATTCCCGACTTCAATTTTGCCATTGGCAGGTCGTTTATGATTATAGAGGGGAAACAGAATCCAAGTAGATTGCCGACCTCCGATGATATTGCCGATTACTATAAGTTTTATCCCTCCGAAGATTATTTCAGCAGTGCTTGGGCAAGCCATCTTCAGAATTCGTCTGGAGATGTCAATGGTGACGGCTTTAGTGACTTTATTGTTTCTGACTTTGTGTTTGAGAGGGGGGCGGTATCGAAAGGGAAGGCCGTTCTCTTTTATGGTGGGGCGTCATTGGCAAAGGATAATGAGATTAATCTTGAGTCCAACCAAATCCCTCAGGCCACAACAATAAGCTGGAATGGTGAAGAGGAAGTGGGCTTTGGCGAATACTCAACGGTCATACCTGATATTAATGGAGATGGCTTTGACGACATCGCGGTAGGCTGTGAAAATTACACTTACTTAGGTGAGGAATTTGTTGTCATCGTTTATGGTGGTCCAAGCCTTGGTCAACACCTTTCAGCTGACACTGCGCGGCATTTGCGCATCGAAGGTGAGTTTATAAAAAGGGTGACCACCCTCGGCGATATTAATGGTGATGGTTTCAACGATATTGCTGTGTACCGGTCTTACAGCAATAGAGCGCACAATGATTTTTATATTATTTATGGCGCAGCAGATCTGCCGGAGAAAATAGTATTGCCGGAAAAAATACTTAATAGCGAAGATAGGATTTCAAACCATGTTTCTTGGTTTCGGTACGATCGATTTAAATCGATATCGCCTGCAGGAGACATTAATATCGACGGCTTTGACGATTTCCTAGTGAGCACCTATGCAGAAGGAAATCCAGTTTATTTAATCTATGGCGGTTCGATGTTTAAACAACCTAGGTTAGCTGAATTTGAATGACGGTACGCGTGCTAATTATTGTTTGGGTATAAAGGCTGGTGGCGTTTAAATGAGGTATAAGGTAGCCAAAAACTTGCTTTTATACTGTATATAAATGTCGCGCGCGGGGGCTTCAGTAGGCCAAGTTGTTACGATGAAGCCCCGAATTAGCATTGCTCTGCTCTAGAAATTACCACTCACCAGTATTCGGCATAGAAAGCCACGGCTCTTGCGGGTCGAGTGCTTCGCCGCGTTGCAGCAGTTCTATCGAGATTTGATCTGGCGAGCGCACAAAAGCCATGTGGCCGTCGCGGGGAGGACGGTTGATGGTTACCCCTGCGTCCTGTAGTTTTTGGCAGCTCGCGTATATGTCGTCTACTGCAAATGCTAGGTGGCCAAAATTGCGACCGCCTTGGTAGTCCTCACTATCCCAGTTGTAGGTTAATTCGATGGTGGGCGTATAGCTGATTTTTGCCGTCTCAAGGTCATCAGGTGCGGCGAGATAAATGAGGCTAAAGCGGCCTTTTTCGCTGTCATAACGCTTAACTTCTTTTAAGCCTAGGACGTCGCAGTAAAAGTGCATTGAAGCGTCAAGGTCTTTGACGCGAATCATGGTGTGAAGATATTTCATAAAGATCCAGTAGTTCGTAATGCTAGTGTGGCCTTGTTTATAGCGCTGGCGCCGTGTTTTCATGACTAGCGTGTTAATTGAATGGCGAGAACGTTTTTGTGGCTGAAACTGAAACAAAGCATTTACTGATTGTATACCACAGTCAATCCGGCAGAAACGAAAGTTTAGCCTATGCCGCTAGCAGGGCCGCTCAGGACGCTGAGCCCGATCTTGAGGTTCGTTTATTGCGAGCAGCAGAGGCGGGTACCCGCGATTTAATTTGGTGTGATGGGGTTCTGCTGTTCTTTCCAGAGAATTTTGCGGTGATTGCTGGGGGAATGAAGGACTTTTTTGATCGCAGTTTTTATCCTGTGATTGAGCGCCAAATAATTCTACCCTATGGCGTGTTTATCTGTACGGGCAATGACGGTACGAATGCGCTACAGGATTTTGAGCGTATAGCCCGAGGTTATAGTTGGCGCTCTGTCAGCGAGGCGGTAATTGTCACCGGCCGTCCCGACGGCGCAGCATTCACAAAAGCTGAAGAGTTGGGTGCTGCGTTTGCCAGTGGCCTAAGTCTTGGAATTTTCTAAGTTTATTTTCTTATACGCATATGGCCTATTTGCCAGTTTTGCGTTGATCTGATCCCTCCTACTATTCGTAGCATTTCTTGTGCCATTCAGGTGCGAGTATAGCGGTATTCCACATTTTACTTCTGTGAAATACCGACTAGACTCATTATCAACCCTTACTGTTACGTACGTAATTGGTGCTCAATAGCTAGGGTTGAATAATTAAAATAAATTTATCGGGAGAGTCTTAAATGACAAAACAGCGTGTGGTTAATTATCGTGTAGCGCCTCTGGTGCTAGCTATTGGCCTGTGTGCAAATTCCTCAGTTTATGCAGCGCCAGCCCTCGAGGAGGTGTTGGTCACGGCTACGCTTAGAACCGAAAGCTTGCAGGATGTGCCTGTATCGGTAAATGCGATGGCAGGTGAAAAAATGCAGGAGGCTGGTATTGATAAGATTGAAGACCTGCAGGCCTACGTGCCCAACCTGTCTATGTCAGAGACGGGTATAGGGACCAATATTTATATTCGCGGTATCGGCTCAGGTATTAACCCCGGTTTTGAGCAGTCCGTTGGTATGTATTTTGACGGTGTTTCCTATAGCCGTGCGCAATTAACCCGTGCACCTTTTTTAGATTTGGCCCGCGTTGAGGTTCTGCGTGGTCCGCAAAATATTCTCTACGGTAAAAACAGTATTGCAGGGGCTTTGAGCCTAGTTTCTGCGCGCCCCGGGCAAGAGCAAGAGGGTATGATTTCTGGCTTATACGAGCCAGATCACGATGAAAAGATCGTTGATTTTATGGTGTCTGGGCCGATAACCGATACCTTGGGTGCACGGGTTGCTATTCGCAAACGTGAATTCGGCGGTTATATCGAGAATCTGACCTTAAATCGCGATGAGCCGCAGCGAGATGAGTCCACCATTCGCGCTATTTTGGATTGGGACGCGACACCAGATCTTACGGCAATGCTTAAATTTGAGTTGGGTAAATTCGATGTGCTGGGTAGACAAGTAGAAATTGTCAATGATCAGCCGTCGGCTATATTGGGAGGCGCTACCTATTCTCAGGCTTTGGCGGGCAGCTTCGGAGCCGATCCTTCGGTCTTAAATACCAAGCAGGACTATAAGCGTTCGTCTAACGGTGATTACAGTAATAACCGCACTAAAAACATTACTCTTAATGTTGACTATGCCCTTGGTGAAAGCACCTTGACCTTTATCACCGGCTTGTTGCAGTACGAATTTGATGAGCTGTGTGACTGTGACTTCACCGGCGCGCCAGTATTTAGCGTACCGTTTGAAGAAGACTACGATCAATACAGTCAGGAAATTCGTTGGGTATCTGCGGCGGGGGGCACATTAGAGCATATTGGTGGCGTCTACTATCAAAAAAGCAATTTAGATTTTTACGATAGCATCATTATCGATTCTGGCATTATTCCAGCAGCGGTGTCTTCACGGGTGCGTGCGCAGGCAATTGCTGCGGGCGATTCACCAGCTGTTGCAGATGCTAAGGCTGCTGGAGCGAGTGCGGCGATTGCCAATACGACAACACCTCGTTATTTCACGAGTGACGCCGAGTTATGGTCGGTTTTCTGGCAAACAACGTGGAATGTTAATGATCGTCTTAGAGCGACTTTGGGCTTGCGTTATTCAGATGAGACCAAGGATGGCTCTCGGAGCTTAACAGTTGCTGACCTTGCGGGCACTGAGCGCCCAATTGGTACAGTAGATGGTGTATTGGCGGAATTGTTTAAGATCGAACGTCACGACCTTAAGGGCAGTCAAAGCGGTGGTAAGTTGGCGCCGTCTTTAAATGTTCAGTTTGATGTAAATGACGATGTGATGGCGTATGCAATAGCTAGCCGTGGCCATAAGTCTGGCGGTTTTGATGCGCGTTCAAATGCCTCTCCAAGTGCGGCGCCAAATCCAGTTGGTGCGTCAATATCGGGTTCATTTGAATATGATGAAGAACAAGCGACCAGCTTTGAAGTGGGTGCAAAAACCAGCTTTATGGATGGTCGGGGCGAGTTAAACATCGCCGCGTTCTTCACCAAATACGATGATCTTCAAGTGAGTATCTTTGATGGCACCTTGGGTTTCAATGTGGGTAATGCTGGTGCAGCGGAAACCAAAGGTATTGAGCTCGATGGCCGCTTTGCGTTGACAGATAACTTGTTAATGACGGGTGCACTGGCCTTCCTTGATTTCGAATTTACTGACTTCCCTAACGGCCAGTGTTATCAGGGGCAAACTGAAGATTCTACGGTTAATGGTGTGAAGTACTGTGATTACAAAGGGATGACTAACCAATACGTGGCGGATTATTCCGGCAACGTTGGTTTTGTTTACACTCGAGAGTTTGGTGACGCAATGGAGTTTCGTGCGGCAACAGATTTCACCTTTACCGATGATTACAATTCGTCGCAAAACTTAGATCCTAGTCAGGAGCAGGATGGCTATGTTGAGGTGAATATGCGCTTAGCCGTTGCCGATGTGAAGTCAGGCTGGGAAGTCGCTCTGATCGGTAAAAACCTTACTGATGAGGATGTGGTCTCATATTCAAATGATGTGCCGCTTGCTAACAGCAGCTTTGGTAGTATCGGCCATTATGCGTTTATTGAACGCCCACGCAGTGTTGCGGTGCAGGTGGCTTACCGTTGGTAATCATGTAAAAGCAGTGGAATAGCTTTGCTCGTAGGATTAAGGAGCGCGATGTGAATCGCGCTCTTTTTTTGTCTGTACCTGTTGTTGATTATTAAAGAGTCTTAATTGATAAAAAGTGCTAAGTCGTTGAACTATGCCTCAAAATGAGTTATGTTTTCATTGCATACATCTTGGCTTATATCTAAAATGTAAGCTATTTTGAGATTAGGCTGCTGAGTAGCGCTTGGCTATCGGTAGCACTATAAATATAAAACTATCGCACCTGGAGGTCTCATGACCTTGAAAAGTCCTGATTTTGGTTTTCGTCGTTCCGCAATTGCTACTGCTATTGTGCTGTGTTCCTCATACTCGGTCGCCGCTCCTGTACTTGAGGAGGTGATTGTTACCGCCACGATAAGGGCGGAAAGTTTACAAGATGTTCCGGTTTCCGTTAATGCCGTGTCTGGCGAGAAAATGATGGAAGCAGGTATTAGCAAGGTGGAAGACCTGCAAGCCTATGTACCTAACCTAACAATGTCTGAGACGGGTATTGGTACCAATATTTATATTCGCGGTATTGGCTCTGGTATTAACCCAGGTTTTGAACAATCTGTGGGTATGTATTTTGACGGCGTTAGCTACGGACGTGCGCAATTAACGCGGGCACCATTTCTTGATTTAGAGCGTGTAGAAGTATTGCGTGGCCCGCAAAACATTCTTTTCGGTAAAAACAGTATCGCTGGTGCCCTAAGCTTAATTTCTGCACGCCCAGGACAAGAGTTTGAAGGGCTGGTTTCTGGCACTTACGAGGTAGAAACTAACGAGCGTGTTCTCGACTTTATGGTGTCAGGGCCAATAAATGATGAGTTCGGTGCGCGTTTGGCGATTAGAAAACGCGAAATTGATGGCCATATTGAAAACCTCACATTGAATCGTGATGAGCCCCAGCGCGATGAGCAAACTATTCGTTTGATTGTAGATTGGGATGCAACGCCAGATTTATCTGCGTCATTGAAAATGGAACTCGGTAAGTTTGATGTTAATGGGCGTCAAATAGAGATTATTAATGACCAGCCATCAACGTCAACAACTAGCCAGTTCACCGGTAAGACTTATGGGCAAATATTGGATAACACCGTGATTGGTGTTGGCCCGATTACATTGGCAACTGTGGACGCAGATTCTTCAGTATTAAATAACTATCAAGATTTCAAACGTTCATCTAATGGTGACTATAGCTATAACGATACTCACAATATTACTTTGAATGTCGATTATGCTTGGGGAGATCATCAATTTACTTTTATAACCGGTATTTTGGGGTATGAAACTGACGAATTGTGCGATTGTGATTTTACTGGCGCGCCGATTTTTGCTGTAGCAGCAGAGGAAGAGTACAGTCAGTTTAGTCAGGAGTTCCGCTGGGTTTCCCCCATAGGAGAAACATTTGAATTTATAGGTGGCGGCTTCTATCAAAAAAGTGAGTTAGATTTCTTTGATAGTATCCAGGTCTCTAGTGACATACTTCCGGACCTACTTAACGCAGATGACCTTCAGAAAGGTGGAGCAAACGGCGAAGCGCCTCCATTTGACTTAACAGGGGGCTTGTTGGGGCTAGGTTTGGGTGGTATCGGTGATGCCGGTGACGAGATTAGGAACTTAGGCACACCACGTAACTTTAGCTCCGACACGGAATTGTTCTCGGTATTCTTGCAGACAACTTGGAATATCACTGATTTATTCCGTGCGACTTTCGGAGTTCGCTACTCCTACGAGGAGAAAGATGGCTCTCGTAAATTGGAGTTAAGTGACTTGAGCACGGGTGCGATCCGACCAGTCGGCGAAGTTGATACTGTTGTAGCAAAGAATTTCTCCGCTGAACGTCATGATTTAAAAGGCTCACGTTCCGAGGGTAATTTCGCGCCGTCGATCAATCTGCAATACGATTGGAGCGACGATGTTATGTTGTATACAACATTAAGTCGTGGTTATAAATCGGGCGGTTATGATGCGCGTTCGAATGCATCTCCTGAGGCTAATCCGGTACGTCCAATTCAAAATATAACCTCTCCAGATAGTGCGCCAATTATTGTTGGTAGCTTTGAGTATGAAGAAGAGCAGGCGACTAGCTTCGAAGCTGGTGCAAAAACGACTTTGTTAGACGGTGCGGCAGAGCTGAATATCGCAGCCTTTTATACAAAGTATGATGATCTTCAGGTGAGTATTTTTGATGGTACTCTAGGTTTTAACGTTGGTAATGCCGGCGCGGCAACAACCATGGGCTTAGAGCTTGACGGCCGGATGGCGCTGACTGAGAACTTGATGATGACAGGCGCCTTGGCCTTCTTGGACTTCGAGTTTACCGACTTCGCCAATGGTCAGTGTTACCAAGGTCAAACACCTGATTTTAATGTTAGCGGAACTGATTACTGCGATTACAAAGGAAAATCTAATCAATACGTTGCGGATTACTCCGGTAACCTAACCTTTGTGTACAGCACTATGGTAAACAAAGATATTGAGTTTAGAGGTGGTGTAGACTTCGTGTTTACCGGTTCTTATAACTCTTCGCAAAACCTTGATCCAAGCCAGGAGCAAGACGCCTATGTTAAGAGCAATGTGCGCTTGTCACTCGGTGACGTGACCAAGGGTTGGGAGGCCGCGTTCTTAGTTAAAAACTTAACTGATGAAACAGTAATCTCTTACTCCAATGATACGCCGCTATCTAGCAGTATCTTTGGCAGTACCGGTCATTACGGTTTCATTGAAACGCCACGCACCTACGCAATTCAAGCGACGTATCGCTGGTATTAATAAAGCGATTTAAGGTAATTTACTAACGCCGCATCTGCGGCGTTTTTTTTGCCACGTATTTACGCTGAGTGACTTAAATAGTGAAGAGTATTGAACAAATCGTGCTTGCTGGTGCACTTGACCTTCTTAAGAATGGAGGGCACGGATGGCTGTGTACTGTGGTAAAAACCTTTGGCGCCTCGCCACGTCCCTTGGGGTCGATGTTATTGTTGAGCGGCAATGGTGCTGTGACTGGGTCGCTGTCCGGCGGTTGTATAGAAGACGAATTGCTCGAAAAATTGCAGCGTGGCGAATTAGCAACATTGCAGCCAGAAATATTGGAATACGGTGTTAGTGCCGAAGAAAACGAACGTTTTGGCTTGCCCTGTGGCGGGCGAATGCAGATCTTGCTCGAACCCTTAATGGCCTCCGCTGAGTTTTGTTCTTTATTAAACGAACTGTGTGAGGCTTTAGATACTCGTTTAGCCAAACGTCGGCGCGTTGATCTGCGCTCTGGTCAGTGGCAGCTTGAGGATGTATTTCGCTGCGAGCCTCTCGTTATACGTGAAGATGTACTCATTCAGGATTTTGGCCCTAGGTATCGATTATTACTGATTGGTGCGAATGAGTTGGCGCGATGTATTTCAGAGATAGCGCTGGCAATGGATTATCGGGTGGTGGTCTGTGATCCTCGAGAAGATCGTCGGGAGCAGTGGTCGGTAAGCGGTGCGGAATTAAACAGCTCAATGCCCGATGAGGCAGTGAGCGAATTTGCTGATCCTTATACCGCAGTAATCACTCTGACCCATGACCCTCGAATAGATGATATGGCCTTGATGCAGGCGCTTACCGAGCCCTTGTTTTACGTTGGCGCGCTGGGTTCTGAGAGAACCTCGACAAAACGCCGAGCGCGGTTAAAGCAGTTGGATATCAGTGATGAACAAATTGATCGTCTACATGCACCGGTAGGTTTAGCGATTGGTAGTAAGTCAGCGATGGAAATTGCCGTGGCGATTATGGCGCAGCTCACACAGCTGCGGTCAGTATCGCTGAAAAAAGTAGATGTTGGTGACGTATAAAATGTTGCCGATTATTATTTTGGCTGCCGGTAAAAGCCGCCGTTTTGGCGATAGTGACAAGCGTTTTACGGTTTTGCCCCACGGTGGTGTACTGATTAACGCCTTGGTGCGTCGCGCTAAAAAAACGGGGCTAGATGTTTCAGTGGTGATCAATGCCAAAGACATGATCGCCGATAAAATTGATGCGCCATGTATTGTTGCGCCGAATGCCGAGCAAGGAATGGGGGCGAGTATTGCCGATGCAGTGAGCGTATTTGCAAAGCGGTCTGCGGCGGAATCTCTATTGATTATGCCTGCGGATCTACCCTTACTCAGAATAGAGTCTCTTCGCCGAGTGGCCGCCAGCGCTGCGCCAAATCGCATAATTGTTCCAGAATGCGAAGGTCGACGCGGGCATCCAGTTGCCTTTGGAAGGCAGTTTTGGCCTTTATTACGTGAATTAACAGGGGATGAAGGAGCGCGATCGGTAATTGCTAATCACCACGAAAGTGTTGATATCGTCGAAGTCCAAGATGAAGGAATTTACCGCGATGCAGACACTCCTGAAGAAATGCGCGCCGTGCTAAGCAAATTGCGACCTACCTTGCGCTAAGCCTGGCTTTCATCGCTAGCGTCTCTGAGTAATTCGATAAATGCTTCTGCGGCGTTGGATAGGCTGCGATTGCGGTGATGTACGCAGCCCAGGGTGCGGCTAAGTTCTTGTCCTTCCCACTGAAGTGCTACCACGCTGTCATCAAGCAAGGTTAATGGCAGTATGCTCCAGCCAAGACCGATACTGACCATTACTTTAATGGTTTCTAGGTAGTTGGTAGACATGCCGATATTCATGTTTAAACCGCGCTTATCAAATAACTCTTTAATAATTTGGCCGGTATAGGTGTTGAGCCCCGGCGGTAGAGCGGTGTGCTGGCTAAGCATTTCGGCGTTCACTTTGGCGTACTTTGCCAGAGGGTGATCGTGGGCAACCGTAACAGCGAGGGGGTCCTCCCAAATTGGCATTGATTGTAATTGCTGCTCACCGGTTGGCGACAGGGTAATCACAGCCAGGTCCATCTCTCCGTGCAGAATTAACTGGTGGGCCTGTTCTGAGTCCATAAAGTCGATGTCTAGCTTAACCTCGGGATAGAGTTGGCTGTATTTGCGCAGTATTGGCGGAAGGCGGTGAAGGCCAATGTGATGGCTTATCCCCATCGATAAACGCCCACTGACGTGGCCGCGCAAATCATGGATGCTGCGCACGGCTTCTTTTAAGTCCTGCAATATTCGCCGGCTTTGCGGGAGTAGGGCTTGACCGGCTTCAGTGAGGTGCACTTTGCGGCCGATTCGATCAAATAATTTACAGTTCAATTGTGCTTCTAAGGCCGCGACGCGTTTACTCACTGCTGGTTGGGTGAGGTATAGCTGCTCTGCCGCTAGCGAAAATGATTGCTGATCGGCAACCGCGAGAAAGGCTTTGAGAGAATCGGTATCCATGTCGTAAGAGTATTACTATTCCATAATAGAATGCAAATAATGAAAAATATGAATTTGTGTTATTTGATGGTGCTGCGTAGTATTGCGGTTCTGATAAGTGATGCAGGCATTGCTTCGCTATCGCAGACTTGGCAAATACGCTTACTTCATGAAGCGTAGGACGAAATGGGGCAGAAGATTATGGCTGGACAAACGCTTTACGACAAACTGTGGAATGCACATCTGGTAAAAGAACGGGATGACGGCACCGCCTTGCTTTATATCGACCGTCACTTAGTGCATGAAGTCACCTCGCCACAGGCATTTGAAGGGCTTCGTATGGCCGGTCGCCAGCCTTGGCGGGTTGGGGCGAATATCGCAACCCCTGACCACAACGTACCTACCGAGCTTGTTGAGCGCAGCGGCGGTGTTGAGGCGATTGCCGATGAGGTGTCGCGAATTCAAGTGCGCACTCTAGATGAAAACTGCGATGAATTTGGCATCACTGAATTCTCAATCAACGATGTGCGTCAGGGTATCGTGCATGTCGTCGGGCCAGAGCAGGGCGCAACCCTGCCAGGTATGACTGTGGTCTGTGGCGACTCACACACAGCGACTCACGGTGCATTGGGGGCATTGGCTCACGGTATTGGCACCTCAGAAGTTGAGCACGTGCTTGCCACCCAATGCCTTATTCAAAAGAAGAGTAAGAATATGCTGGTGCGAGTGGATGGTGAACTCGGCGCTGGTGTAACGGCAAAAGATGTAGTGTTGGCGATTATCGGCAAAATAGGCACGGCGGGCGGCACTGGCTATGCCATTGAGTTTGGCGGTGATGTTATACGCAATCTGTCGATGGAAGGCCGCATGACCATTTGTAATATGGCTATCGAGGGCGGTGCTCGTGTCGGTATGGTGGCGGTTGATGAGCGCACTATCGATTACGTTAAAGGTCGTCCATTTGCACCAAATGACGCGGAATGGGATTTGGCGCTGGAGTACTGGAATACTCTGCACAGCGACGACGATGCGGTATTTGATAAAACCGTGGTGCTTAACGGTGCCGATATTTTGCCACAAGTGACCTGGGGCACGAGTCCAGAAATGGTTTTGCCGGTAAGTGGCGTGGTGCCTAGCCCAGCCGATTATAGTGATCCGGCACAGCGCAGTGGCTGTGAGCGCGCATTGCAGTATATGGGGTTGACGGCAGGTCAGGCGATTACCGATATTAAACTCGACCGCGTGTTTATTGGTTCTTGCACCAACTCGCGGATTGAAGATTTGCGTGACGCTGCGGCGGTTGTTCGCGGCAAAAAAGTGGCTGCCAATGTTAAAGAGGCGATGGTTGTACCTGGCTCTGGATTGGTTAAAAAGCAGGCTGAAGCAGAAGGCTTAGATAAAATATTCCTCGAGGCTGGTTTGCTGTGGCGTGAGCCTGGCTGCTCCATGTGTTTGGCGATGAATGCCGACAAGCTTGGTGCGGGGGAGCACTGCGCATCAACATCGAACCGTAATTTTGAAGGCCGCCAGGGCTTTGGTGGGCGCACGCATTTGGTGAGTCCTGCGATGGCAGCGGCGGCGGCCATTGCCGGTCATTTTGTTGACGTGCGTGATTGGATCTAAGGAGTCTATGATGAAAGCATTTACAGTTCTTGACGGTATCGTGGCACCAATGGATCGCGCCAATGTTGATACCGATATGATTATTCCAAAGCAATTTTTGAAGTCGATAAAGCGCAGTGGCTTCGGCCCCAATTTGTTTGACGAGCTGCGTTATTTGGATGAGGGTCAGCCGGGACAAGACTGTTCTGCGCGGCCGCTAAATCCAGAGTTCCCTCTGAATTTTCCACGCTATAAAGGTGCATCCATTCTTATTGCGCGGGAGAATTTTGGCTGTGGTTCAAGTCGTGAACACGCTCCTTGGGCGCTTGAGGATTATGGCTTTCGCTGTGTAATAGCCCCTAGCTTTGCGGATATTTTCTTTAATAACTGCTTTAAGAATGGTGTATTACCTATCGTTTTGCCCGCTGCAAAAGTAGACGAATTGTTTACCGCTATGTATGCGGAGGAAGGCTATACATTGAAAGTCGATCTTAGCGCGCAGAGCGTTATAACTCCTGCCGGAGAATCCATCAGTTTTGAGGTGGATAGCTTCCGTAAGCACTGCTTGCTAAATGGGCTTGACGACATCGGTTTGACCTTGCAGGATGCCGACGATATTCGTAAGTTCGAAGCTAAGTGGCAGACTAAATCGCCGTGGTTATTTCGCGAACACAGCGCATAAACGAATTTAGACATACCCGTAGTGCATTTAGGAAGGAGGTAAGTTACTCACCCTCATAAAGAGGTTATCATTAGTTTACGAGAAAAATGGTAACGAGATGAGTAACTTACACAGCGTTTATAGCAAAATTCTGTCTCTTTTGCACGAAATTGAGCCAGCCGATAATTTTTTGAATCAAATCAGAACACCTAAGCTAAGCGATAAGGAGCTACTCGCGCTCAGTCTTGCAGCTGAAACACTGGGCATTGATTCAGAACACTTTTTGTTCAAACAGCTGCCTGCGTGCATCAATGGGAAAATTGAGCGCTCCGTTTATAACAGAAGAGCGCGAAGGTTGAGTTTTAAATTAGAAGAAATCAGAAGCGCTATTGTCACGCGATTAGATGTTGATAACGATATAAATATTGTCGATAGCATGCCATTGGAAGTGTGTAAAATGAGTCGATCTAATCGCAGTAAAATTTGCCAAGAATTTGAATCTAGCTCGCCAGATTTTGGTTTTTGTGCAGCACAAAATATGCGCTACTTTGGCTATAAGTTACACGCGGTTTGCTCACCGAGTGGCGTGTTAAAAATGTACGATATATCAAAGGCTTCGGTTCATGACATCCATTACCTAAACGATATTGAAGGCCAGTTAAACAATTGTGTTTTGATTGGCGATAAAGGGTATTTGAGCAGAGTTTGGCAAACAGATTTATTTTCATCAAGTTGTATCAATTTGCAAACACCGATGCGAAAGAACCAGAAAGAGTTTAGAGACTTTCCGGCTAAATATCGTAAAGCCAGAAAGCGGATCGAAACATTGTTTTCACAACTTTGTGACCAGTTCATGATACGGCGGAATTATGCAAAATCGTTCAAGGGTATTTCGCGCAGAATTGTGACAAAGATAGCGTCCCTCACATTAATTCAATGGTTCAACCAACGTGAAGGGAATAAATTAAACAACCTGAAAGTGGTCATTTCCTAAATGCACCACGGGT
>NZ_PQGG01000016.1 GCF_002915595.1 Zhongshania marina | reverse complement strand
ACCCGTAGTGCATTTAGGAAGGAGGTAAGTTACTCACCCTCATAAAGAGGTTATCATTAGTTTACGAGAAAAATGGTAACGAGATGAGTAACTTACACAGCGTTTATAGCAAAATTCTGTCTCTTTTGCACGAAATTGAGCCAGCCGATAATTTTTTGAATCAAATCAGAACACCTAAGCTAAGCGATAAGGAGCTACTCGCGCTCAGTCTTGCAGCTGAAACACTGGGCATTGATTCAGAACACTTTTTGTTCAAACAGCTGCCTGCGTGCATCAATGGGAAAATTGAGCGCTCCGTTTATAACAGAAGAGCGCGAAGGTTGAGTTTTAAATTAGAAGAAATCAGAAGCGCTATTGTCACGCGATTAGATGTTGATAACGATATAAATATTGTCGATAGCATGCCATTGGAAGTGTGTAAAATGAGTCGATCTAATCGCAGTAAAATTTGCCAAGAATTTGAATCTAGCTCGCCAGATTTTGGTTTTTGTGCAGCACAAAATATGCGCTACTTTGGCTATAAGTTACACGCGGTTTGCTCACCGAGTGGCGTGTTAAAAATGTACGATATATCAAAGGCTTCGGTTCATGACATCCATTACCTAAACGATATTGAAGGCCAGTTAAACAATTGTGTTTTGATTGGCGATAAAGGGTATTTGAGCAGAGTTTGGCAAACAGATTTATTTTCATCAAGTTGTATCAATTTGCAAACACCGATGCGAAAGAACCAGAAAGAGTTTAGAGACTTTCCGGCTAAATATCGTAAAGCCAGAAAGCGGATCGAAACATTGTTTTCACAACTTTGTGACCAGTTCATGATACGGCGGAATTATGCAAAATCGTTCAAGGGTATTTCGCGCAGAATTGTGACAAAGATAGCGTCCCTCACATTAATTCAATGGTTCAACCAACGTGAAGGGAATAAATTAAACAACCTGAAAGTGGTCATTTCCTAAATGCACCACGGGTACATATAGCATTTGTCGACTATGACAATCACAGCCTTAGACTAGTTCATTATCTTAGGTGCCCGCCACTTCCCATTGCCATCTGCGTCGATATATATCGGATTACTCAGGGCCAACGGCATTAAATCCGGCATTAATGCGCGGTATACCGAGCTAGGCTCTCCGCTAACTTCCACAACCACATAGGAATCTGAATCAACAATCAGCTCGATAACTTTATGGTCACCTGCCACGACCTTCAATTGCCGATAAATCGCGCCATTCACCCAAACCGTCAGCGTATCAACTGACACCCAAGGTGCCGCATCAATCTGCACATGCAGCTCACCATGCCGGCCAGAAAAAGTATCACCCATCCCAACGTCTGAATACGCATCACGCAGAGTTACCGCCAATAGTGGCCCTGTTGTCGCAAAGCTATGTCCGGCTCGCACCGCATCAACAAAGGCGGCTTCATCTACTGGCAGCTGCTTATTCGAATTCGGGATATAAACATAGTTGCGCGGTGCAGCAACCACGCTGCGAAGTCCGTGAGAGTCACTATTACCGGTGGCAGGACGACGAGCGCCTTGATTAAGCAAGGAAAACCAGTCGTCGCGAATCTGAGTATAAACCGCGAACTCAGCACCATTTAGCACTTCCAGCACATCAAAATCGATATCGCGAAAACCTGATGCGGGGTCGGTGGCCAGCAAGCTGCCATTGTTTTCACTATCAAGTGATTGCGCTGGATCATAGCTTTTGCCCACCGAAAGGTGGTCAAAAAATGCCAAATCCGTATCAAGCGGGTTAGCCGCACGAGGGTGGTTTAACTGGAATAGTGCTTCGGGGGCTTGCTCGCGCACACCCGCAATCACTTCTCGCAAAGCGCGAGCCTCGACCGGCGGAATACCGCCAGCAAACTCCATTGGCTTGGCGACCAAGGGAAACGCATTGCTATGACCAACTGTCATTGGCGCGTTTTCTGTACGGGACATACCGGTTAATTCGCTGCCGGTAATAACCTGCACTTTTCCCTCTAAGCCCATTGCGGCTACCCGCCCACGCTGGTCAATCAGGCGGTTGTGCTCGCTAGCCACCAACACCTCTGCCCCCTGCGCAACAAAACTCCGCAACCGTTCGTCGAAGGGTAGTATCGAGTCAAAACTGGCACCGCTGTGAACGTGTAGGTCAGCGGAATGCCAATCACCACCGTGCCAAATACGCTTCAAGGGAATAATGGGCAGCTGGCTGGTTTTACCGGCAACAACCGTGAGCAAGTATTCTTTTACGTCAAATTCTAAGCCCCGCGCCGTTAAAACTCGGTACTGCCCTGGTGGCAAGTCGACTTGCTCTAGGTCTGAGTCTACCCCCGCCAAATCAATACGATTGCGGCGCAGCATGCCCGGTAAAGACACCCCTTGCTCAGTAAACCCCAGTAAATCATTGCCGAATTCTGGGGTTGCGGTGTCGCCAAAACCAAAGAAATACATACTCATGGGAATACCGCGCGGCAAACGCAGCGCCCCATTTTTGCGAAATACCCAGCGACCGCTATCACTTCGCGCATCCGCCAACGATAGCTCGCGGGTAATCTTTTGCCCCCATGGAGCAGTGGCCTGCATTTTCACCCACTGCACTGGCTTAGGCATGCGAATATTAAAACTGCCGTCTGCAGCTACGCGGCTCTGCGTCACCGGGCGGTCATCCTGATCCCAGACCGCCACCGACACCTCTGCATTGTTCACATAGCCCCGCAATTGCGGCCCCTTGTAAATTTGATCCGTAACCGAGGCAACATCAGCGCGATCACCCAGCAAGACTTTAAATTTAGCGAGCATCTGTTCGCCTTTTTCCAAATCCATAAACTGGTTTTGCAATAAGGATAGCCAGGTTAAACGCTCACTTTGAAACCACAGGGGGCGAGTCATCCAGCCATGTAAGCTGTAATCTGGGAACACTGCTAAAAACTTCGGCAGCGATTGGCGACTGCCATTGGCCTTTATTAACTCGGCCGAACCTAGCTGCACGCCATAGCTGATCTTGGAATCGTAGGTGTCAGCGCCTACCAAAATATTCCAATCGCTAGGCATCATTCCACCTAGCAGCGACGACACTTTATTCCGATCTATAGCCGGATGCTGGAAGCCCAGCGTCGCATCTGGCATATAAGTCGACAAACTAAAGGGGGTTAAAGCGCGCTGAGAATAGAGCGTAAACAGGCCGCTCATTTGTACTTCGCGGCCCTCGCCAATGCGCTCAATCTTTACATCAATATCAAGGGCATCGCCATTTTCTAACAAACGGTAAGTAACGGTTTGACGAATACCATCACCCTCACCAACCGTAACTATATCGGCGTGATCACCCTCGATGACAGCACTGACTTTGGAAACCGGAATCGCCGTTTCCTTGGCTAAACCCGTTAAAATATTCGCGTAAGTCCATTGGTCATTGCCGCGCTCACAATGCGCAACATCAATGAGGGTTCCACCACCCGCAACAATACCTGCGTGATGATCCACCCCACTCACCGCCACACAAATTTTGCCGTTTGACAGCCACCAATCGCCAAGCCCCGCAATACTGTCAGGGCCTCCACGGGGAAAGCTATCAAAGGTTTCAGGCTTAATTTGCTCTGCGCGCAACAATGACGGCGGTGGTGGCGGTTCTTCTATCGGTAAGAATTCCTCCGAACCGGCTAAACCGTCATCGTCTTGGGGCTCTGGCTCTGTTTTCGCCATTGCGCTAACACACAGAACCAAGCCCAGTAACAAACACAATATCCGTATCTGCTTTTGCATCACTGCAATCATTCGTTTTAAGCCGCCATAATAAACAATGCGATACAGGCACCCAAGCCAACAATAAACGCCAATGAACGAAGCGCATCTTTATTTGCTATATAAAAAACGGGGTACAAAATTCGCGCAACAATAAACACTTCGGCCGCAATTGCCGACTTACTTGGATCTACCCCAGCCAAATGTGCAACTAGCACCGCAGCGGTAAACACAGGCAGGGCTTCCCAAGCATTTTGCTGCGCGGCATAGGCCCTGGCCCCAGCCCCCTCCAACTGCGCATACTGTGCACGGGGGTGCTTATTGTCAATTTTTCCAAACTGCTTACCGCGAAAATAAGCACAAGCCCATGCCGTAATTATCGGCAGCAAACACGCAATAAACACACACCAAAAAGCGACCGTCATATTCTCACCTATCAATTATTATTAAGGAGCCTCTGCACAACCGGTTGATACCTCAGGCTTTGCCTTAAAGCGCTCAGCAAGGCGGCGTTATGCAGGAAGGCTGGCTGCCTTTCAAGTAACGTCAACGCAGCTGAGCGCTTTAAGGCAAAGCCCCAGAGGGCGGGCCTTTGGGGCGCACTGGACGGCGTTGCCGCACTCATCAAGGACAACCAGCCTTGATCCTCGCGCGTCGCCTTGCCAGTACGCCCCAAAGACTCCGCTGAGATATTACCCGGTTGTGCAGAGGCTCCTTAAGTACTCGTTTTATAACCTAGCTCATCGCAGCTAAACCAGTAGTATTAGCTACGCACCATTAATATAGCCGCCCACCGACCTCACTCATAGCCTCAAACACTAACGCCGCACTTACTTAGCGGCTCGCGTCACGCTCACCTCGGGAATTTCGCTGGGGTATGTATTTAGTAAATAATCGCTAGCTTCCTTGCGGCGCAATTCACTCAAGGCAAATTGTGATTCAAAGAAAGGGAAGGCCGCCAAAATTGTCAGCCATTGCTGACGAATAGGGTTCATTGCTGGCGGCAGTGGGTCTGTCGTACACAGCGCGGTTTGCGGCACTACCAAGACACCCTCTTCAGGACTGCCAATCTCACTCGCCCACAGCTCATCGGCGGTCTTTTCTAAGCCGCGAGTCACCATACTGCAACCCAAAAGGTCGGCATTATCTAACCATCGCAAATAGCGACCGGGGGCAGCAAAACCGGTGTGGGAAGCGTCATTCATAGTAACTAGGAGCGCACCTTTCACATTCGGCAAAATAGTCGCCGCGTTGGTCTGGTAATCAATCATGGCATCTATGGGTGAGGCTATCATCATAAAGGGGATGTTTCGCGACTCATAAAAAGCCGGTCCGAAGACAAATACCGGCCCCGCTATAGAGATCGCCGCTGATATCCGCAAATCTGCGTCGCGAGGGTGAAAGGCCGCCATAGTGGATGTCATACCGCCCAAGGACAATCCCAGCACGCCAATATGCTTTTCATCAACGCGCTCGTAAAACTGATGCCCCGTATCCGTATCCGTATCCCAAGACACAAACTGGTCTATTAAAAAACTAATATCAGCGGGCTGATTAACAACATCCTTCACCAGCGGGCCACCGGGGGCTCTCATATTCGTTAAGGGGTAATCCATAGCAGCGACGATATAACCGTGGCTGGCAAAATGCTCAGCTAGATAACTTCCGCCACTGCGAGAAGACATAAAGCCATGACTGTAGATAAGCAATGGCGCTGGGGCGACCAAGTCTTGCGGATACCATATGCGAGTTTGAAGGTGACGCTCATTACTGCCGGCGTAGTCGCCGTTCGGCTGCGTTGGGCGGGTATCGTCAACAAGTTCAACATCGAAATAACTGACGTCGTGAATTCCTTTTTCCAGCCACTGGCTACTCTGCGTATCCGCCGGTAAAGGCTCAGGCAAATGTCCAAATTGCAAATACGCCGCTGCCACAAGCAGCAACACCACCAAGAAGAGTAGGATTTTTTTAAACATAGCGTTCTCTTGCCTAGACCAAAGCCAATACCTAAGTTATCAAGGCTATCGGCAGGACTCCACCTTAAAGCCGATTTCCAGCCATAAATAAGTGAATAAAATTCGCCACAGGCATTGCCTGAGCTAAGAGAAACGACTCTTTGACGGGGGTAAGCAAGTGACAATTCACAGGCCTACAAAGCAAAAAGCCCCAAGAAGGGGCTTAGACAGGGTTTAACAATACGACCTTTAGTGTTCTACAAATGCGCGCTCAATCACAAAGTGGCCGTACTCACCGCCGCGTGTTTCTTTAAAACCCGCCTCATTAAGCAAGGCACAGGTATCTTTCAACATGCTTGGGCTACCGCAAATCATAAAGCGGTCATCCTCGGTGTTCAGCGTGGGCAGGCCCACATCTGCCATTAACTTGCCGCTGCGAATCAAATCGGTTAAGCGCCCCTGGTTCGCAAACTTCTCACGGGTAACCGTGGGATAGTAAACCAATTTGTCGCGCACAAATTCGCCAAAAAACTCATGCTGGGGCAAATGATTGCGAATAAAGTCTTGGTAAGCCAACTCACTCTCGTAGCGCACGCCATGCACTAGCACAATCTTTTCAAACTTCTCATACACCTCAGGATCTTTAATGATGCTCATAAAGGGCGCCAAACCTGTGCCAGTGCTAAGTAGATACAAATTCTTACCAGGCAATAAATTGTCTGCCACCAAGGTGCCGGTCGGTTTGCGGCTGATTAAAATTTCATCACCCACTTTGATCTGCTGTAATTTAGACGTCAGCGGGCCATCAGCCACTTTTATGCTGAAAAACTCGAGCTCTTCTTCGTAGTTAGCACTCACAATACTGTAGGCACGCATTAAGTTTCGCTCACCTTGCTTAAGACCAATCATGGTGAAATGGCCGTTTTCAAAACGAAATGACGGATCACGGCTAGTTTTAAAGCTAAATAAGGTATC
Source organism: Zhongshania marina (assembly GCF_002915595.1). Lineage (GTDB taxonomy): Bacteria > Pseudomonadota > Gammaproteobacteria > Pseudomonadales > Spongiibacteraceae > Spongiibacter > Spongiibacter marinus_B. Next base: position 89,729 of record NZ_PQGG01000016.1, on the reverse strand, counting down.
GTTCCAGTGATGGACGCTGGTAACTCGTTCAGAAACTATATTGCTCATGGCAAACCTCTCTCCAATATTTGCGCAGCGTCTGCGCTGCGGCTCTTACTTGCGAACACTGTACTGGAGGTCTATGCTATCGGCAAAATGACTTATTATGATTTTTGATATCGGTTTTGCAAATATGTACTATACCCTGCGCCAACTCGAAGTCTTTCTTGCCGCCGCCCACACCGAAAATATCACCCGTGCGGCGGAGCAGCTGTCTATGTCGCAATCTGCAGCCTCAAGCGCCCTCAAAGACCTCGAGCAGCAATTTTCTATTCAACTATTTGACCGCATTGGCAAGCGCCTTCAAATAAACGAATTAGGCCGCGCTCTGCGCCCCCAAGCTGAGGCGCTACTCGATCAGGCATTGGCACTGGAACAGGGATTCCGCAAACACGATCAAGTCGGAGAACTCAAGGTCGGCGCCACACTGACCATCGGTAATTATCTTGCGGTAGATATCATGGCGGAATTCATCAACCGCAACCCAGCCGCTAAAGTGCAATTAAACGTCGCCAACACCGCTGTCATCAGCCAGCAGGTGTTAAATTTTGACCTAGACATAGGCTTGATAGAGGGCGAGTTACATCACCCAGATTTAGAAGTCACACGCTGGCGAGAGGATGAATTGCAAATTTTTTGCAGTCCAAGCCATCCCTTAGCCAGTAAAAAAGAACTCAGTGACGCCGACCTACTGTCAGCCCAGTGGATATTGCGTGAAGCAGGCTCAGGTACCCGCCAAGCCTTTGATCGCGCAATACACGAACTGCTACCGGAGTTAAACATCCGCCTCGAACTGCAGCATACCGAGGCAATCAAACGGGCGGTTGAGACCGGGCTGGGGATTGGCTGCCTATCAACCCTATCCCTGCAAACCGCCTTCGACAGCGGTCGACTGCTACCATTACGTGCAAACGGTCGAGATTTAAAACGCTATTTCTACTTTATTTTGCACCGCCAAAAATACCGCAGCGAGGGAATATTACGCTGGCTGGAGCTTTGCAAAAGCAGCTAAATATTGTGTACAACTATTGCTGAACTAACTATTAGGCTCAGCACGAAAATCCGCTTGCAGTGGTGCCGGCGGAATCTTTGGCACAAAGACCCAGGCGAGAAACGCCCCGACAAACATGGTAATGGTCATCGGCCACATTTTGTCGCTCAAAAATAAAGTCGATACGCCACTTACAACGCCGCCAATCAAGTATTGGGCACTGCCCAATAATGCCGACGCGACCCCGCTGTGATTGGGGAAAAACTGCAGAGCGCTAGCTTGCGAATTACCCATCACACCGCTAAGCGAACCAACCGCCAACATAATAAGCGGCACCACCACCCACAGCGGCGGCATAAACCCGCTTAGCAATAACAAACTACCGGTGGCAAAACACTGAAATACCAGCGCCATTTGCATGATACGTGCGGCCAGAATGCTATTTAGCAAATAATTATTTAACCTATTCCCTACCGCCATCATGACAATATTGGCTGCAAACAACATAGAGAATTGGGTTTCAGTAACACCGTATTGATCAATGTAAACCAGCGCGGCATTTGCCACGAAAGTCATCATCACCCCGAACGCAAAGCCTTGAGACAGCAAATAACGCATGGCGGTTGCGTTGCTCAGCACAAAACGATAACGCGCTAGCAAGCTTTCTTGAACAGGCGCAGCAACAACCGGTGCTTCTGTTTTAGAAACGCGACCAACAAATATCATTGCCATCACAGACACCGCAACCGCGTACACCGCTAATGCAATAAACACCATACGCCAGCCACTCACACTATATAAAAGTGTGCCTATACTTGGCGCGATGGCCGGCGCAATAATGGTAATTAGCATGATATGCGAAAACAATTTTGCTGTTGCCTGCCCCTCGGTATGATCGCGGACTATCGCCGGCACAACCACCGAAGCTAAACCACCGCCCAAAGCCTGTAAAAAACGGGCCGCCCAAAATACCTGCAGTGAATCTGTGTAGGCGATGATCAAACTCGCCAGCGCAAATATCGCCAAACCGGTGAACAACACAGGGCGCCGGCCAATATAATCGCTAATCGGGCCACCAAAAAACTGCCCAAAACTAAGACCTAAAATATAAAGACTAACGGTAATCGCTATGTCTTGCACAGGCACAGATAACTCCCCAGCTATTGCAGGAATCGTCGGGAGATACATGTCTATTGCCAATGGCGATAAGGCAAAAATAAGCGCGAGGGAAATAATAAGCCTCAGCGGGGGCATTGCGGGAGTCATAGATATTCCGTATTTAGCTTTCCAGAAAGATAATAGCTAGAATTTATCTTTCCAGCAAGATAATATCCAATTATTCACTAAACCGAGCCGTGGCAATTACGCCTTCAAACTAACAAAGCACGAGACTAAACATGGACGACAAGCGCACCACCATTGAGGAGCTCCGCCGTCAACAACAGGAAAATTGGCCAGAAATGTACAGCGCAGCCAAGCCCGCTGTTTTAAGAATACTTCGCGCCAGTGATGTATTTATGAAACAGACAGCACTGGGCTTGAAAGACTGCAGTTTATCGCGGGCTGAATTTGATGTGCTCGCCACTCTGCGCCGACAGGAAGCGCCCCATCGCATTACGCCCACCGAGCTGTGTAAAGCGCTGCTAATAAGTTCAGGCGGCCTTACCAAACTTCTTCACCGCCTAGAATCCGTCAGCTTAATAAAGCGGCCGGCAAGTCCCGAAGATGGTCGCAGCTTATTAGTGCAATTGAGTCCAAAGGGTAAGAAGCTGATTGAAAGTCTCGTTGACACTATCGCGCAGTTACACGCAGACCGACTGCAAAATTTGACCGCAAAGGAGCAGGATCAATTAGATCATTTACTGAGCAAGATGCTGCGAGATGAAGAGGAGCAGCTTTCAAACTAGCAGCAATTAATACGTCCAGCGCAGCCGCCAAAAGAAGTCGGACTCTAAGCTATCAACGCGGGCCTTATCTACTACCTTATCCATCAGCGGCACTGCTGCAACGAATTCCGTTTCAAAGCCGTAACCAAGAGAGGCGCTAAAACGCACACCGGCATCAGCGAGAGACTGCTCCATACCCAGCTCCCCAGACACATCGCTGAAATTAGTCGCACCGTACTCGGCAAAGATCGACGCTTCGACAGGCATTCCCCAAGCGCGGTATTTAGTATTTAGCGCCGCATGGACAAAATAGCCATTGTCGCCAATCAACACCCCAGGCAAATAGGCACTGAGACTATTCATACCACCGAGCACATATTGCTGCTGCTGTGGCAACTGAGTGCCATTACTAAACTGCGCATCTAAATTCATCGCCAATTCATAGTGATCAGCCAAAGCAAACTTATAACCAAGCTTGGAGCGCAGCATAATGAACTCCGCCGAGCGCTGACCAATGCCAACACCGTCGCTACTATCCGAATCTAAACTGCCGCCATCACCAAAGCCCCCTCGCACAGAAAGCTGCGCCTTAAAATACGAAGGCAAGCTAGCTAATTCACCACGCTCAGAATACTTACCACCCAACTCTACGGTTTGGTAAGTCTCGTCTAGTAAGGGCTGCGCCTGTAATTCCGTTTGAATTTCAGAACTTACATATTCGATTTTTTCAAACAGCGACCAGCGTCTTACCGGATTGCTGTACAGCACTTGCTCGCCAGACAAAGCAGCAATATTAATCTCGGCATCGAGATTTACCGCAACACTTCCCGATGGCGTGCAACTGAATAAAGGTGGCAAACAAATCCCCAGCAGGCCGCCAGATGTAGCGCTCGCCAATGTCGGATGCCGCTGGTATTCAATTCGCGTGAAATCCAAACCGTACAAACCAAAGGTAAATGGATGTTCAATGCTGAAATCTACTTGATGATAACCATCGCCGTCGCCGGCTTCGCCCAAGTCTTCAAATATTGTCTTATAGGCCAAACTTGCTTCGGTGCCGCTTGCAAAGCGATGTCGCACGCCCGCCAAACCGAAATAACGACCTAGAAAGCGACTGCCTTTATTATTCATTTCCAGCACGACATCAGTTGCATCGTAGCCTTCTAGCGGCACTTCGCGGAAATCGAGAATGACCTGATTATCGTAATGCTGCTCATAAGCAATACTATAGGCAAGCCCCGCTCTCTGGGCCTGCAAATCTGCCAACACCCGCGCGCGGTCAAACTCTGCCAAACTTAAATCTGGATCGCCAACTAGGCCTTCAAAATGAGCGGTAATTGCAGGATTTCCGCGCAAACCTTTTACGGCAGATTGACTCACTAACACAGTAACTGTGTCGTCAATGCGAAAATAATTTACGCTGACCAACAAATAACCTGCGTTGTAGTAGCGCCGAGTCAAGGTGGTGATAGCCGCAGACGGTGTTTCCGCAGCGGACAGTATTGCCGACACTCGTGCAGGGGATAAATATTTATTGCCAACAACCCGCATAGTAATACCTGCCACCACCGCAGTTATCGCCTCTGCACTCTCTCTACCGGCGGCTTCAATCTGGGTATTCGTCGCCAACTGTGGCGGCATAACCGGTGGCAGATCAATTGCCATTCACATTCTCCTAAATCTTCGTTTTATAGCGGGGCAAAGCCACCCCAAGGGTATTTGCTACTAGCTAGGGTTTACGATTTTCAGTTCTACACGGCGGTTCATCGCCCTGCCTTCCGGCGTCGTATTATCTGCCCTCGGAGAGCTTTCGCCGTAGCCCCTAACCTGCAGCCGCGACTTAGCAATGCCCAAACTCAATAAGTAATCACGCACTGCAGCGGCGCGACTAGCTGACAACTGTAAATTGTATTCTGCATCGCCGGCGTCGTCGGTGTAACCGCCCACTTCAAATAGACTGGCCGACGACTGCTTGATGGCATCAGCAACACCACGAAGAATTTGCTGGGCGGGAAGACTGAGCCGATTGCTGTCGTTCTCAAAGAAAACACCTTCCAACACCACCCCACGCGGGCCGTCAAGGTAGCAGCCATTCGCAAGCACTTTTTTGCCAGCTGGCGTTTTCAAACACTGATCATCTTGATCACAGACCCCGTCGCCATCAGCATCTGAACAACGGTACTCCTGCGACTGTATTTGACCAACGACAAACTCCGGGTCGAGGTTAAGCAGCGGAATCAACGCGGGCTGATCATCTGCTGGCGCCGCTGCAAAGGTCTGGGGTAAAAGATTCGCCGCCGCGTTTGTGACAGGGGTGTCCATACCACGTAAATCCATCTCCTCCTGTTCGGACAGATTCAACTCCCCGCCCGCTAAATCACCACCAAGTACCTCGGTCACAACACCGTCTACCGTGACCAAGGTATCGTCTAAATCGATACCTACCGCCGTTGTTATTGGCGTCACAATCGCAAGAAGACCGGTTTTAGTCAGTACCGCGAGCAATATCCCCGCCTGCGTGGGTGCGCTAATACAGGCCGCCACTAAGAATAAGGCGGCAATTAATTTGCGATTCGGTTTTTTTCCTAACATGTAGACAACTTAACTCCTAATCGCCACCGCGGACATTAGCGTGACGTGAGAATATCATTCAGCCGTAGATTAAATCGTATTTAACAAAATGAAGCATGACGTTTGTTCGCGATAGCGCTCCCTTTAAAGATCTCAGCATAAGGCCAAGAGCGACGCCATGCTGAGATCTGCTTCAAAAAGATACGCTAGAAAGTGAAACCGAGATGACCGCGACCACCTCGGCCAAAACAACTAGGCTAACTGATGTTCAGCAATCACCGATGCCTTAGCCTGCTCAAACTCCACATCGCTAAGGGCGCCAGACTTGTGCATTGCTTCTAAACCCTGCAAAGCCTCCACCAAGGTTTTGCGCGGTGCGTCTTTGGATGGCGACAGCGGCGAGCTCGCAGGCGCTGTCGGATCCTCTATCGCCTCTCGGGTTTCCTCTACAAGGCCCAGCCACTGACCAAGCTTGCGGAAGATGCGCGCAATACCGCGCCACAATTTAGGTAGTAACCAAATAAGTAAAAACAAGAAGGCAACAAAAGCGATCAAGAACAAGACCGGATGATTTAAGGCTACCCATAGCCCGCCAAACACGGCGACGTCTTCGGAAATAGACGCCAGCCAATTACTTACAGGTTCTGGCGAGGTATTGATCATCACCCTTGTACTGGCCTTGGCCGCATGCGTTACCGAGGTAACCGAGCCACCAACTATACCGGCGGCAAGTTGCAGTGCGGGGCTCACGTCCCCAACGGTGTTGGCGGCAAGCAAGGCCCCCGCCGGAATTCGAATAAAGGTGTGCAAGGCATCCCAGCCAGTATCTACGCCCGGTACCTTGTCGGCAAAAAACTCAACCGCATACATTAGGCCCGCCGCCAGCATTACTGCCGGATCTTGCACAATTTGTAAATTTTCCGGCAGCTCAATACCGCCGGTAGAACCGCCAAAACCCAGTACCAAGATGGCGGCATAGAGATTGAGACCACTCGCCCATGCCACCCCCATCGTCAGGGATATCACTCCAATTAACTGCTGATATTCATCCATTATTTGATTCTCCGCTTCGCTGCAATCGACGAGCTAATAGCAAGCATATCACCACTGTGCTCAACTCAAAGGTCAACGCTGATAAGGTATATACCGACATATTGCCTGCAAGTGCAACTCCCACCAAGCGGCCACCGGCTATCCCGCCAGCCACCACACCGTTTAAAAACAGCACATGACAGCGCCAGCGCGGCTGCAACAAAGCCAGCAGGGCCGCGCCGCCAATTGCCAATTCCATCCCGCCGTACATGGCCCGCAGCTCAGTTTCGCCGGTTGGCGTTAAAGCCGCCACCCCCGCATAGGACTCCAAGGCGGCGGGATCAAAAATTAGCCATGCGCCAATCCCAAACCAGCTCAGCATTAAGTAAATTAAGAAGATAACCATAAACCCCACCACATTGTTATTAGATGCACGCGCCCCTCAGCAATGACCGAAAGCGTCACTGAAATAGACCGCTACGGTCACTCTCTTTGCCCGCCAAGTCGCTAATATCGTAGCCTATTGTGGAGGACACGTATGCCCGCGGAAGAAGACTACCCCAAAAACCCGAATTACGGCCGAGGCCGCTATCGGCGTCGCATCCGCTTAACAAATATCGGCAATACTGTTAGCGGTGAGCTAGAAGACACCAACCACGCCTTTCGCTGCACTGTTAGCCACGACGGCCATTATGTCACCAACATCGACAGCGACGTACTGCGAATCCCCTTTGACACCTGTCCAGGTGCCTCCGAGCCCATCCGCAAGCTCATTGGGCTGCCGCTGTGTGAGGACATTCAAGACCTCATTCCCCACACCGATGCCGGTGGCAATTGCACCCATTTGCTAGACCTCGTGCTGATGGCAATTCGCCACGCGCGCAGGCAGCAAACAGAGTGGTTTTATGACATTTGCATAGAGGATCAAATTGGCGACGAAGCCGCGCGATCAGAAATATACCTTAACGGCGAGCTAAGCCACCGCTGGGAAGCATGCAATTGGGAAATTACGGCGCCAGAAAACCTAGCGGGAAAAGTCTTGTACAAGGGCTTTAGCAAGTGGGCCAGCGCCGAATTTAGCGGCGACCTCAAAGAAGCCGCCTTCGCGCTGCAAAAGGGGTATTTTGTCTCTAGCGCCCGCCGCTACAACATTAACACCCAAGCGGGGCAGGCCGCCTTAGAACACGCGGATGTCATGCAAGGTGTTTGCTACAGCTACAGTTCGCCACAAATCGAGAAAGCCAAGCGCACCGCTGACAGTGCCCGAGATTTTAGTGACTGCCCCGAAGAACTGCTCACCTTTCGCGATCCGACCCTAATATGAGCTACTGCGCAAAACGTGATTTATGTACGCATAATTACGAATGTATTCCGTATGCGGCTGGCGCTAATCTAAGACCATCGTTAATGACTAAGCCCATTATCAACGGTCTCCATAGTAGCACCCCCGCTTGGCACCCATTTTTTGGGTGCTTTTTTTATGGCCGACACTTTCTCAGTGCCAAGCCCGCAGCGAACGAGCCTTTACTTCAGCAAAAACACCACATTCAAACTGGCACTCACGGTTTCTTTGCCAAGCAACATCGGCGCCGCACTCATTTTCGCGTCCATCATCACCATACGCTCTTGCCTGATCGGCCCGCTAGTGCCTTCATCAATGTGATAAACACCCGCCACTCGGCGACCGAAGCCCGCCGCGAGGGTTGCCGCCTTGGCGTTAGCATTGGCCATCGCCGCCTGAACAGCCTGCGCCATCAGTTCGTCGCGGTTAGACAAGTCAAAACTCACATTGCCCAACTCGGTAATACCCGCCTGCACCAAGCCGTCAAGCACCGCGCCATAGCGACTCAAATCCGTCAGGGTCAAATCGATACTGCGCTCAACACGCTGACCGCGCAGCATACGCTTGCCGTCCTGCCACTCGTAATCGGGATAAATACGAATCTGCGAGGCACGGATGTCGGCATCCGGCACACCCTGCTCCCGCACCGCCGTCAGTACCCGCGCGGTTCTTTCATCGACACGGTTTTTCGCATCAACAGCGGTGTCGCGGGTTTCAGAAATTTGCAGCTGCAGCTTGGCAATATCTGGCATCGCCTCTACTTCGCCAAGCGCGGCCACCACCACATGTGGCGAGTCAGGCAAAGTGGCGGCTGCGGCAAACATCGGCAGCAAAGCACACAATACAAACGCCACTTGGCGGCCCAAAATACTAGCTACTCGGTTTTTCATCTACGCATTCCTTTTTTATCTATAAAGACCAGGCTGCTTTCAGCCAAACCACATACCCACCCCATCACAGCCATACCTACAACAAAAGCAACAGGGAGAATACTATGAGCAATCTCAATGACAGTTCCGCTATGTCGGCCATGAGCGCCACGCTAGCAAACCAGCGCAAGCTTTGCATCACCGAGGGCCCAGCAAGTGCTGAACTGCGGATCGACCGGCTCTCACGCGCCATCGACCTAATTTTCGATAACCGCGACGCCATTGTAGAAACCCTGGCGCTGGACTTTGGCCACCGCAGCAGCCACCAGTCCCTGATGTCTGACATCTACGCCACCATTGAGTGCCTCAAACACAGCAAAAAGCATCTTAAATCATGGATGAAAACCGAAAAGCGTAAAGCGCCATTCCCCATGAATTTAATGGGCGCCAAGGCCAAGGTAGAGTACCAAGCCAAGGGCGTTATCGGGATTATCGGAACCTGGAATTTCCCACTCAATACCGTTTTTGCACCACTGGCTGGCGTGCTCGCTGCCGGGAACCGTGCAATGATCAAATGCTCAGAAGTCACACCGCAAACCGGCGCCTTATTAGAAACTTTAACGGCGAAATATTTTTCCAGCGACGAGGTCGCGGTATTCAACGGCGGGCCCGATGTAGGTGCTAGCTTTGCCGCACTGCCCTTTGATCACATAATTTTTACCGGCGCGACCAGCATCGCACGTCATATTCTGCGCGCCGCCGCAGACAACCTCACCCCCGTCACCCTAGAACTAGGTGGCAAGTCGCCGGTTATTGTCAGCAAAACTTACCCTCTACAAGAGGCGGTCGAGCGCATTTTTGCCGGCAAAATCCTCAATGTTGGCCAAGTCTGCCTCTCGCCCGACTATGTTTTTGTACCTGAAGACCAACTCGACGATTTTTGCACCGCAGCAAGCAGCTATATCTGTAATCTTTTCCCCACCTTGCGCGAAAACCCAGATTACAGCTCGGTGGTAAACGAGCGTCACTACCAGCGTTTGATGAGCTATTTAGAAGACGCCCGCCAAAAAGGCGCCGATATCCGCGAGATCAACCCCGCCAACGAAGACTTCAACCAGCAGCAGGGCACTCATAAAATTCCGCTCACGCTCATCGTCAATCCCAGCGACGACTTGCTCGTCATGCAAGAGGAATTATTCGGTCCCATTATGTGTATTAAGACCTACACTGCGGTCAGCGAGTGCATTGACTATGTAAACGCCCGCCCACGGCCGCTGGCGCTATACTACTTCGGCAAAGACAATGCCGAGCAACGCCGCATACTGGACTCAACGACTTCCGGCGCAGTGACCATCAATGACGTGATTTTCCACGTTAGCTGCGAAGACCTGCCCTTTGGCGGCATTGGCCCCAGCGGTATGGGTAGCTATCACGGCCACGACGGCTTTAAAACCTTCAGTCACGCCAAGGCGGTGTATAAGCAAAGTAACGTCAATTTCCAAAAATTAGGCGGCATGTTGCCCCCCTACGGCGAGAAATGCGATAAAACCCTAAACACAATGATCAGAAAATAAACGTCCCAAGGCGACACTAGACAGCAACGGCGATCTCCTATGCCGTCGCTGCCACACACAAAAATTCCCTCACAACGCTATTCCCTAGCAATCTAAGCCGCTATGCTGGCAACCTTAAGGTCTGAATACATAGAGGTAGCGTTTGGCACAGACAATACTAGGATGGCGCGAATGGATTAGTCTGCCCGATTTGGGAATAAGCGGCATCAAAGCAAAAATTGATACTGGTGCACGCAGCTCCTCGCTACACGCTATTGATATTCAAACCATCACCGTCGACGGCGAACAGTGGGTTGAGTTCAAGGTGCAGCCGCTGCAACATCAAACAGATGCCCCCCTGCACTGCCGCGCCCCCATAAAAGACTATCGCCAAGTCACCGACTCTGGCGGTCACCGCAGTATGCGCTATGTTATAGAGACCACAATCAACATCGGCAGCGAGCAATTCACCGCAGAGGTGACTCTGGCAGACCGCTCACAGATGATGTTCCGCATGCTACTAGGGCGCACTGCAATGAAAAACCGCTACACCGTCGACCCTGGCCGATCTTACTGCGCAAGCCAGAAACCCCCGCGCGCAACGGGAACTATTTAAGGTCTGGATGGATCAGAGCACACCGCCGCCAGCCCCACACAACCGCGAGATACCGTCATAATGAAAATTGCAATACTGTCACGCAACAGACGTCTCTACTCCACCCGCCGTCTGGTTGAAGCCTGCACTGAACGTGGCCACGAAGTGCGAGTGCTAGACACCCTTAAATGCTATATGGAACTGAGCTCCAATGAGCCAGTAGTTTGGTACAAAGGCGAAAAACTTGAAGGCTTCGACGCCATTATTCCCCGCATCGGCGCCTCAATTACGCCCTATGGTTTGGCCGTTATCCGCCAATTTGAAATGCTGGGCACCTATAGCCTGACCGAATCGGTCGCCCTTGGCCGCTCCCGTGACAAGCTGCGCGCCCTGCAATTACTTTCGCGTAAAAACGTCGGCATGCCAATTTCCAGCTTTGCCCATGACGTTCACAACACCAAAGAACTCATTAAATTAGTTGGCGGCGCACCCGTTGTTGTCAAACTGCTAGAAGGCACCCAAGGTCGCGGCGTTGTACTGGCAGAAACAGCAAAAGCTGCAGAGAGCGTCATCGATGCCTTCCGCGAATTAAAGGCCGACTTCCTAGTTCAAGAATTTATTAAAGAAGCCGGTGGCGCCGACGTGCGCTGCCTGGTAATTGGTAAAAAGGTCGTTGCGGCTATGCAGCGCACCGCAGCCAGCGGCGAATTCCGCTCCAATCTGCATCGCGGCGGCACCGCTGAGCTAACACGCCTTACCCCAGCGGAACGCGCAACGGCAGTAAAAGCAGCGCAAATTATGGGACTCAATGTTGCCGGTGTAGATATTTTGCGCTCATCGCGCGGCCCGCTCGTCATGGAAGTGAATTCATCGCCAGGACTCGAAGGCATCGAAACGGCCAGCAAGAAAAATGTCGCCGCCGAAATTGTAAAATTTATTGAAGAAAATGCCGGACCGAATAAAAATAAAACCCGAGGAACGGGCTGAAAACACAAACATGCAAAAACTAACTATCGCCGGCGTTGATATCATCGCCGGCTCTCGGCAACAAATTGAATTGCCAGTGGCGAACCTATACACCCACACCGAATTATCGATGACGGTAAAAGCGGTGCGTGGTCGCAAAGACGGCCCGACGCTATTTGTGAGCGCAGCCATTCATGGCGATGAAATTAATGGCGTCGAAATTGTTCGCCGCCTGCTCCAGCACAAAGCCCTGCGCTCACTGCGCGGTACCCTGCTGGCCATACCTATCGTAAATGTTCACGGCTTTTTAAATAATAGCCGCTACCTTCCCGACGGCCGCGACCTAAACCGCTCTTTTCCAGGTTCGCCCAAAAGCTCACTCGCGGGACGCATGGCCCACACCTTCCTCAATGAAGTTGTGCTGAAATGCACCCACGGTATCGACCTACATACCGGCGCCAGACACCGCAGCAATCTACCGCAGATCCGCGCCGACATAAAAGACAAATCCACCCTAGCCATGGCGGAAAGCTTTGGCGCGCCGGTTATTCTGCACTCGGCAACGCGGGATGGCTCACTGCGAGAAATCGCCAGTGAAAGCAATATCCAAGTCTTGCTTTACGAAGCCGGCGAAGCCCTTCGTTTTGACGAAATTGCCATTCGCGCTGGGGTAAGCGGCATACTCAATGTTATGCGCCAAATTGGCATGCTACCGGCGTCGCGAAGTAAAAAGCCCAAACGCAGCAGCATGATCACTGGGCAATCCACATGGCTTCGCGCAACCAGTAGCGGCGTACTAAGAGCCCTCGTTCCACTGGGCGCCTTTGTAAGTAAAGGCGATGTACTAGCACTGATTTCCGACCCAATGGGCGACAATAGCTCAGACGTAAAAATACTAGCCAGCGACGACGGCATCGTCATCGGCCGAACATTTTTACCGCTTGTGTATGAAGGCGACGCACTCTTTCACATTGCAAAATACAAAGCCAATATTGAAGAAGCACTAGAACAGGTCAATGCCTTTAGAGAAGCATTTGAACCAGAGGTTTATCCAACGGCAGATGAGTACGACGACCATCCACCGATTGCGGGGTGAACAAAAATAAAGCCCCTCAAGATGAGGGGCAAAGAGGTGTATACAATGTGTGCACTTTAAGCAGCCTGCTCTTCCTCTGCCTTTATTGACGCCACTGGTTCGTCAACACCCAGCCGAATAAGATAATCAAAGGCGCCCAGCGCTGCGCTTGCGCCGCTTCCTACCGCAACCACTATTTGCTTAAAGGGCGCGGTGGTTACATCACCCGCAGCAAACACACCTGGGATTGATGTTTCTCCCCGTGCATTTATTTCAATTTCACCACGGGCCGTTAACGCCACGCTGCCTTTTAAGAATTCGGTGTTGGGCACCAAGCCGATCTGAACAAATATACCCGCAAGGCTGACGCTCTTTGTGTCGCCGGTATTGCGATCTGTGTATTGCAAGCCGGTTACCCGCTGGCCATCGCCGAGCACTTCGGTGGTTTGGGCACTGGTGATAATGTCGATATTTTTCATCGACCGCGCTTTGCGCTGCAGCACGTCGTCTGCCCGTAATTTGCTATCGAATTCCAGCACCGTGACGTGGGCAGTTATGCCGGCAAGATCAATTGCTGCTTCTATACCTGAATTACCGCCGCCGATGACCGCTACGGATTTGCCTTTAAATAAAGGGCCGTCGCAGTGCGGGCAGTAGGCCACGCCTTTGCCACGGTATTCCTGCTCGCCGGGTACATTCATTTCCCTCCAGCGTGCGCCGGTAGCGAGTAGCACCGAGCGGCTACGTAATACCGCGCCTCCCTCTACGCTAATTTCAATACTGCCGTCATCAGCAACAACAGTCAGTGCCGAAGCCTTGTGGCCGCGCATAATATCAACATCGTAGGCGCTAACGTGGGCTTCTAAATTAGCGACTAATTTAGGGCCTTCGGTTTCAGTTACCGAGATAAAATTCTCGATGCTAACGGTATCTAATAATTGGCCGCCAAATTTGTCAGCGAGCACACCTGTTTTGATACCTTTACGCGCCGCATAAATTGCCGCTGATGCGCCCGCTGGGCCACCACCCACAATCAGCATGTCGAATACGTCTTTTTCAGCAAGTTTTTTAAGGCTGCGTGCACCGGCATTTTTATCGATTTTCTTTAAAATATCGGCCAAGCCAATGCGGCCCTGTGAAAACTGCTGGCCGTTCATAAATACAGTCGGCACCGCCATGACTTTGCGATCATCCACTTCTGTTTGAAAGATCGCGCCATCGATCATCTCATTGCTAATCTGCGGATTGATTGCCGCCATCATATTCAGCGCCTGAACCACCTCTGGGCAGGTCTGGCAGCTCAATGAAATATAGGTTTCAAAGCGGTATTCGCCGTCGAGATTACGCACCTGCTCGATTAGCTCTTGGTCGATCTTCATGGGGTGACCGCCGCTGTGAAGCACCGCCAGAACCAAGGACGTAAATTCATGACCAAGGGGCACACCGGCAAAACGCATCTCTGTACCGTTAGCCACTGAACGGACACCCATTGCTGGGCGGCGCGCCGCCGTATCTTCACCTTCAATTACGGATACCAGAGCAGACAGCTCAGACACCTCGTTCATTAGGGTTTCAAGCTCACGGGATTTGTCTTGGCCATCGAGATACGCGACCAGCTCTACCGGAGTTTTTAAATTTTGGAGGTAAGCCTCCAACTGGATTTTCATTTTCGCGTCTAACATGACAACTCCCGGAAATATTTAAATTAATTTTAAAAATTCGGTTTAAAAAAGGCCCCGTCACCGAGGCCAACAGGGGTGTTAAATTTTACCGACCAGATCTAGCGACGGAGACAAGGTCGCTTCACCTGGCTGCCATGCCGCTGGACAAACTTCGCCGTCGTGTTCAGCAACGTATTGAGCAGCTTGTACTTTACGCACCAGCTCTTTAGCTGAGCGACCAATACCAAGGTCATGCAGTTCTGCCACTTTGATTTCGCCCTCTGGGTTAATCACAAAGGTGCCGCGCAATGCCAGTCCATCTTCTTCAATCATCACGCCGAAGTTGCGTGAAATTTTGCCCGTTGGGTCGCCAATCATTGGGTACTGAATCTTGCCAATGGTGTCGGATGTGTCGTGCCACGCTTTATGGGTAAAGTGGGTATCGGTTGATACCGAGTAAACCTCTACGCCCATTTCTTGTAGCTGCGCATAGTGGTCAGCTAGGTCGCCAAGTTCAGTCGGGCATACAAAGGTAAAATCAGCGGGGTAAAAAGCGACTACCGACCACTTACCGAGTAGATCCGCATCACTTACCTCGATGAAGTCACCGTTGTGATAGGCGGTAGCTTTGAAGGGCTGTACTTTTGTGTTGATAATTGTTGGAAACATAATGTCACTCCTGATGTGTTGATAAAGGTAAATTCGATTTGCCTTAAGCTCAGGAGCCATACTACGGAAGGGTAACTTTCATATCTAATCGATCATTATTATGATATTGATAGGTTTTACCGATACCAATTAGGCAGAACATGATTAAGATTCGCGACCTTCAATACCTAGACGCCGTTGCCAAACACGGGCATTTTGGCCGCGCAGCAGAGGCCTGCTTTGTTAGTCAGCCAACATTGAGCGGTCAAATCATGAAGCTGGAAGACCAGCTCGGGCTCAGCCTATTTGAACGTCATCGCAAAAAAGTCATGCTCACACCGGCAGGGGAAGAATTGCTGGGGCGGGCTCGGCAGGTGCTGCGTTCAGCAGAGGATTTTGAAGAAACGGCAAAGGCCCTCTCCGACCCGCTGAGTGGCGACCTTCATGTGGGATTAATCCCAACCGTGGCGCCGTATTTATTGCCGCACATTATGGCGAATCTCGGCACTAGCCTACCCAATATCAATTTTTATCTGCACGAGAATCAAACCGATGTGTTGATGCAACAATTGGATGAGGGCAAGCTCGACGTCTTAATTCTTAGCTGGCTAAACACCATGCAGGGCGTAGAGCGCTACACTTTATTCAAGGAGCCTCTAGTGCTGGCCTCACCAGTGAAACATCCCTTGGCGCAAAGCAAATCCCTTACCTTAAAAGACTTAAATGGGCAGTGGGTACTCACACTCGAAGACGGCCACTGCCTGCGAGACGAGGCCCTCGATTATTGTTTTAGCGCTGGCGCAAAAGAAGACACCCGCTTTCAGGCAACCAGTTTAGAAACACTACGCTATATGGTAGCCAGCGGCATGGGGATTACCCTCATTCCAGAATTAGCGATAAAAGATGGGGAACACGGACTGCGCTACACGCACTTTAACGCGCCGGTACCAAGCCGAGAAATCTGCCTGATAGTAAGGCCAAACTACTCGCGCATGGAATGTGTGAGGGCGGTGGTATCGTCGATACGGTCATCCATGAGCCCCTACATAAAATAGCAGGGGCTACAGGCATGCTCTGAGGAACTTAATCGATAAAAGAAATACTGCCCAAATAATCCAGCTTACCAAGATCAACGCCGTTGTGACGCAAAATGGCGTAGGCCGTTGTTATATGGAAATACAAATTGGGAATAACAAAGCTCGTCGCAAAAGTACTGCCTAGCATTTTCTTGCCATCCAACCAGGGCAGACTGATTTCACGTGTTGCGGTGTCAGTGAAATCCGCCGCTGAGAACGTGGCCAAATATTCCTGCACCGCTGCGATTCGACTATACAACTCATCTAAGGTGGTTTCGGTATCTTCATGCTTAGGCGCGCTGTCAGCCTTGCCAGCCAATCGTGCCGCACCTAATTTGGCGGTGTCGCAACAAATTTGTACTTGGCGAATTAAGGCAAATTGATCCGGCGCTAAACGCGAGGTAAGCAACACCTCTGGATCTATCTTTTTGGTCTCGGCAAAGGCCGCTGCCTTTTCAAGCATCACCTTTAGGTTGTCCAGCATTTTACTGGCCTGCACCACTGTAATGTCATAAAACATCGTTGATCACCTCGCAGAAGAAATAGAGCAATTTATGTTTTTGTTGCTGCTACAGAGTTGGGGGGCTTAATGGCGCTATTCAATAGCGCCACCATGATTAATTTTCCGCTACGCAAAAGCGCCTCCTTGGTGTAAGCCAAGGAGGCGCTACAAAATGCTACGTAAAATACTATTAGACTATATCGCCTTTAACCAGCCCTCTTAGCGACTGAGCTCAAAGGCGGGAGATGCCCAAGCAGAGCGCGAACCCTGCGGCACAGGCGGCAGGGCCTGACCACCGACCAGCACTTCTTCAGCACTGCCATATTGCAACCATGTTTGGGTAGGAACTACGCCAACACCTGGCTTGCTATAGTCGCACACGCCCTCTGGGAAAATATCTCGCACCTGTGCCGCAAACGCATCTGGATCACTAATCAATGGGTTAGCAGCGTAGTCCGCAGCATCCACTGGGCGCAGCTGGCATTTATTATTCCATGTTTCTATGGAGTCTCCCGCCACCGTGCGTGGCGTGCCAAAACGGGTTTGCACCAGAGTGTGCTGCAACTCTGCAAGCGGCCCCGTTAACTGCGCAGACGCACCAGAACTATCGTAGGCACTTGCATCCAATCCACAGGCTTGATTGGCCAATTGATCGAATACCACGCCTGCCTCCGCCGGCGGTGAAGGTAAGGCACCGGGGATTGGTAAAATAGGTGTGGGATACAAAATATTGCCCGTAAGCGGAATAATCAGCCCATTTTCACTTAGCAATGTCTGCGCAGACAAACAGCGATCTCTAGCCGCAGCAGGCTTATTACTAAGCACTTTTTCAGTTAAGGCCGCGTCGCTGGTATCTGCCTCAATCGCTGCCATCCAGCTGTCCATCACCACCAATGCCTCAGAGGAATAAACGGTGTCGCCAGCCAAGGGGAATTGACCAAACCAAATTACGTGATTGTCTGCATGCCCCTGTTTCTCCTCCAAGCGCGCCCGCATTTGCCAGGAGTGGTAAGCGTCGTGGGCTATACCGGGGTCAGCTCCACGCAGGTCGATAATAGCGATATTGCTAAGGTGCTCGGCGGTATTAATTGCGCCAGTTTTATACGCATTGGTAAGTGCTAGCGGGTCTGCAATTGTCCGCTCTGGACGCTGGCGGATATCAACGCTAAAGCCACCAATATTGCGATTCAAATCTAAAAATTGATCTGCGGTAATAGAACCTTGCTGCAGGGCGGCCAAGCCATACTGCACACCAATATTATCGAGGGGAATACCGCCAAAACCACGCCCTAAAATCTGTTCGTTTTGCGACCATACATCTTCGCTGCGCTCACCAAACAGCGGCTTCATATAATCAATAATACCGCAGCGCAAACCGTCGATTTGGGTTTCAGGATGGTATACCGGCACCGCATCTCTCAAGCCAGGGCAATCCTCTTGATCAGGATACGCTGAAGGAAAGAAGGCAAGGTCCGACACAATCGGGTTGAGCGGCAAATGGCCGTAAATCAAACTCCACTGCAACAGGGGAAGAAAATTAGGATTAAAAGACGGAAAATCTTCGGGACTAAAATTCTCAGGATCAGTTGGGAAACTCGCACCGAAGTAGGTATTCAATAAATTGTAATCGGCAAACTGGGTGGCCGTCGTCCACGCGTCAGGATAAGAACACTGAACAATAATGCCCTGGTAAATACCTGGGTATGCGTTTGCAACATGCTGTTGAGCAATCGCACCGCCGGAACAACCGGTACCAATGGTATAGCGAAGCTCGCCATAGGTTTCTACGATATGCTCCTTGGCCATGACCAAGGACTCGGCGGACGTTACCAAGTTTACGTTATGACCAAGATTTGCTAAGGCCGTCGATAAAGTCATAAAACCACGACTCAATGCAACTGTTATACTGTCGCCCAGTAATAGCTCACCGCCGTCTGGCGCGGTACCGCTTATATCACCATTGGGTGGATTACCGGGACCATACGTCACCCCAACATTGCCACCGTGATGTATCAGCAACTTACCGTTCCACTGCTCCTGTGGCGCGAATGGCGTCCACGCAACACCGGGTTGAAACAGGGTCATAATTTGGTAGCGATCTCTGTTCTGTACCCCCTTTTCAACACGCACAATAAACGGAAGCTCAACTCCCTCATCCGTTGTGGTCATGGCGATATCACCCTCCGCCGGCGGGTTCTGTGGGTCATAGGGCAAAAATGCGGGGGGCAGCTCCATGCTGCTAGGGTCAAAATTAGTTAACAATGCCTGCAGACGATTTGCGGGCACATATTTAAAACTGTATTCAGGGGCCTGGTTACACTGAGCGTCTATCGCAGCGTCATTAGTGCACGTCCAAGGCTGAACCTGTGGGCCTGAAAAAACGGGGCCGCCGTTAGGGTGATTAACTATCGTGGTATTTAATACCGAACCGTCTGCCAGTGTCGCTACAATTGCGTTTTCACCCAATGATAGGCCATCCACCAAGCCGATCATTCTGCCGTCATTGCGTATTGCAAACACACTACTCACATCGCGGTTGCCGGCCTTTACTGCAAGGCCTGTCAGTTTAGCTGCGTCCGCCGCGACGATTTCAATCAAGGCGTCGCCGTTGCTAATAAGATCTGAGCGATTCGACAAGACTCGAATCTGGCCATCGCCAGCCACTGGGTTTGCGGTGCCGCCGCCATTATCGACCGGATCTGGGCTAGCGCTTCCATTTGAACTACTGGAGCTGCCGCCGCAGCCTCCGAGCACAAGAGCGGAAACAAATACAGGAACGACGACAGCAGATAAAGAAAAGGAAGAAATCTTCATATAAACAACCTATTAGCATGCTCTTATTATTTAGCTAACACTCCGCATTTACAGAGTGCCGCCCTAGCAAACGGATCATTATAGTGATGCTAACTTAATGATAGCTGAACAGCGCCCAGCCAAATACCCAAATTACAAATTTGAGACATAGTGACAAAGAAAATAGCGCGTAATCAAGCGCAATGCGATAAAGGAAAAGATGTACGGAAATATGAAACCGCGGCGCAGGTAAGCCTAATTTAGCCAGCTTCCAAGCCGTCGTCTCGCCGCAACCACCGGTAGGCGTATGGCGCGAGGACGAGACTTGCTTGACCACGCACACTGCGGTTGTCGCTCGTTATATCTAGCCACTGGGCCGACTCGTCTAGGTTTAAGTCCGCCAGCAATATTTCTTGTGGTTCGGCACTAATATTGTAAATGGCGACAATCGCTGCGCCACTACTGTGACTTTCTCGGCGAATACCAAACACCTTGTCACCTAAATGCAGGGGGTACTGAGCAGCATTGGGATGAAAAGCAGCTTGCGCCGAGCGCAATGCTATAAGCGCTTTCAGCACATTAAATATTCTAGCGTGGTGGCTATTGGTTTCTAGCTGAGACTCTAAATCATCCGCCGCCCATTGATGACGGTTAATAGAGCGGTTGTGACTGGTGTGTAATACCCGATTCTCGTCATTTTCGGTCGCCAGCAAACTGTGTATATAAAATGCCGGAACACCTTGAACGGCCAACATCAATGCGTGGGCGCAGATAAAACGCTGCTCCTGAAATCCGTCTTCACCGTCATTTTCATTACTGGCATGTAAATGACGGCGCATAGCATCATATAAGCTGATGTTAATTTCATAGGGGCGATTTTCGCCATTCGCCAAGGCTCGCCAAGACACCCTGCCACCACTTTTTTGCATGAGCGCAACGAGCTGGTTAATGTCGGCATCATCTAACAAGCCCTCTGCTGGGCGTAATCCGATTCCGTCATGGGAGGCAATAAAATTAAAATACGTGGTGCCGTCTTGCGCGGCGGGCATCCCCATCATCCAGGTTTTTAATGCCTTGCAACTACCGCTCACCATGGTGTTGATTAACAGCGGCGGCAGCGAAAAGTTATAAACTAAATGGGCTTCGTTGGCGTTACCAAAGTAAGCTAAGTTTTCCCGTAGCGGAATATTGGTTTCTGTAATAATAATTGCGTCTGGCACCGCATGCTCTATGAGTGTTCTAACTAGGCGCACGGCTTCGTGAGTTTGCTCTAAATTTAAACTTGTCGTACCGGGGATTTTCCACAAAAAGGCGACGGCATCTAAACGAAAAATTTTGACACCCATATCTAGGTAATAGCGAATAATTTTTACAAATTCTAATAAGACTTTTGGATTTTGAAAATTTAAATCGACTTGATCGTGACTAAAGGTACACCATACATGACGCTTTCCGTCTAAGGTTTGCACCTCGTTTAACAGAGGGCTGGTACGGGGCCTAACGACTTCGCTTAAATCGGTAGCAGGATCAACCTCAACAAAATAATCCATACCTGGATCACGGCGCTGCTTAAAATTCTCAAACCATAAGCTGCGGCTTGAACAATGGTTAATCACTAAATCTGCCATTAAATCAAAATCGCGGGCGATTGCACTTATGTCCTTCCAATCACCTAGCGAAGGATTCACTTCCACATAATTAATGACCGAAAATCCGTCATCTGAACTATAGGGGTAAAACGGAAGAATATGGACGCCACTGATTAAGCCGCGCAATTCTCTGCGCAAAAAATCGTGCAAGGTATGGAGGGGCCATTCACCGTCCCGCAATATTGAGTCACCGTAGGTAATTACTAAGGTGTCACTTTCATCCCACAAATTCTTGTGGGCTTCGGGCATAAAACAGCGTTGATCTAGCGCCATCAGTGCAATTATGTCATCTAACAAAACGGCCTTATCAAGGTTGGGGTATAAAACCTCTAAATGGGCACTAAGTCGATTACGTAAATGCTGCTGCGGCGCCAAATCTGTCATTCAAGAAAACTCCTCATTATCTGCAACAACCGCCGCCAACATATCATCCAGCAGCGTCGGCTCTGCGCTACACACGCGGTTCCAACTTGGAATAAAAGGGGTTTCCATCGGGTTTTCTAAAAACATACTGCCCGCTTTTACAATATTCTGCGCGAATAATTCAACCGCCTGCTCCTCGCGATGCAGATCTAAGTCCAAGCCATTCATCACCGCATCATTGCGATAGCTATCTACAAAATCTAAGGCCACGCGGTAGTAAGTTGCCTTAATAGAACGAAATGTTTCGCTATTAAATACTACGCCATTGGTAGCCAATTTTCGGAATATCGCTTTAGAAATGTCGATAGACATTTTTGATAAACCACCACCATCGTCTTGCGCAGATAAATCCTGATGCTTGTGATCATAGACATCAGCAATATCAACCTGACACAAGCGGTTGGTTGAATAATTTCGGTACATCTCAGATAGCACGCCAATCTCTAAACCCCAATCACTTGGAATTCTAAGGTCATTCAATACGTCTTTACGCATCGAAAATTCACCCGACAAGGGATAGCGATAGCTGTCTAGATAATCTAAATAATCTAGTGAACCAAATATTTTTTTCAGTGAACGAATTAGTGGCGTGACCAATAAACGACTCACCCGACCATTAATTTTTCCGTCTGCAACCCTTGCGTAATAGCCCTTACAAAACTCGTAGTTAAACCCAGGGTTCGCGACGGGATAAAATAGCTGCGCCAGCAACCTGCGGTCGTAGGTTAAAATATCGCAATCGTGCAAGGCGATAGCTTCCGCACGGCCAGAGGCCTGTATATAGCCGAGACAAAACCACACATTGCGGCCTTTTCCCGGCTCAACAGGCGACAAGCCTCTGCTATTTAAACGCTGATCTATGGCTCGCAAACGCGGACCATCGTTCCACAACACTTGATGCCGCTGCGGCAGCCTACTAAAAAATTTTAAGGCGTGGCGGTACTGTTCTTCATTGGCTTGATCGAGCCCGATGACGATTTCGTCGATGTATTTTACTTTCGCAATTTCATCAATAATCGCGGGAAGTGCATCGCCCTCTAACTCAGAAAACAGCGATGGCAATACCAAGGCCATCGGTCTGCGCTCTGAAAATTTCAGTAATTCAGCTTCAAGATCTTCGACTGGTCTGTCTACCAAATTGTGAAGTGTCGTAATAATGCCGTTTTGGTAAAAATCGCCCATAACATTCTCATTTTATTCTTTAATAAAAGCACCGCGCATCATCATATTATCGCAGCATCAGTTCAGTAATTTTAAAAGTGTCTCGTTCCAGCCCGCTGGGCCGTATTGCTCTGTCAGCACAATGTCACCATTGGGTGACGAAATCTCCGGCGGTGCATGATGCGCAGACCGCACCACCACACCAATATCGGCGGCCGCCAACATCGCTATATCGTTACCGCTGTCTCCTAGGGCAATCACCCGTGGCATGGCGCCTGCAGGATACAAGCAAGAAACCAGCCACGACATTGCCACGCCTTTGTTTGTTGGCCCCATAATATGGTGGAAACGGCCACCTTTTAAGGCCTGTAATCCAGCGGCTTGCAAATCCTCGGTAAATTTTTGCCACTGCGCCTCGCTGTCCCGCCAGCGAATTGGCTCAGAATAATCGCGCTGCAAAGCGAGTTCCGCATCTGCACTATCGAGTCCGGTTATTTTCTGCAAGGCCGGCACATCCAAATCACTAAAGCCCGAAAACTGATAAGCCTTTTCATCTCGCCAACGATGGAGCATTTCAACAATTTCTTGGCGGCGCGGCGCAAACCGCTTGTGGCGCTCGCCATTTACTTGCTCCAAATCAATATTCGCTAATAGCTCGCACTCCGCCGGCACAACCACCGCAGCACCATTCTCAACGATATAGGGATAAGGATTATCTAAACGCGCAGAAAGTAATCTTAATTCCGCACTGGTTTTGCTGGTATTTAATATCCAAGCAATCGACTTTTCTTTAAGCAGCGCCAATGCCGGTGCAGCAGCGCTAAATGAATAATCATCGTGATCTAATAATGTGCCATCTAAATCGGTAAAAATTATATGCTCGGCAGCAATCGCGGTCATGATCCCTCCCTGTAAGCCACGTTTAAAATCTCGCGCTGCGTTCCCAGCGCCATCACGCAATCGGCGCGCTTAGGTAGTGTATTCAAGCAGTGGGTCGTGATTCGCTGATAATGCTGAATAAATCGCAATATAGCCGCTTCATCCATGAGCGCAGACGCCTGAACATTACCCGCTAGACGCTGCGCTAATTTTTGCTCTTGCTCGCTACGCCAAGCTGCAACGCAATTAAAATCTGGCGCACGCAACATTAATAAATAATCTAGCTCCGCAAACAAATCTTGATATTCCGCAGCAAGACAGCTGTTTACGTAAGTGCGCCACTGAGCGTCACTATCCTCTGAGCGCTCTAACTCATTTATGGGTAACTTTAGGTCTGCTTCGTCCTGCGGCGTAGCACCCACACACCAGCCCTCAAACACAATCAAATCGACTGGGCCGCTTATTTGCGGCCAACTTGATTCCGGCGCCCTATCGTCGCAAGCCTTATCAAAGCGTGGCAATGACGCACGCTCACCAGCGCCAATATGACGTAATGTCGCAATGGTCTCTAAGGCCAAAGAAATATCGTGGGTGCCCGGCACGCCACGGGTTCGCAATAAAGGATGGCGCTTTGCAGCCAGTTGTTGGCGTTCTGCCAAGCTAAGATAAAAGTCATCGAGGGATAGCAGGGCGACATTCAATCCACCCTGCTCTTGCAAATACCAATGTATGAACTCAGCAAGGGTAGATTTGCCGCTGCCCTGTGAACCGTGAATACCCAATACCGGTACTCGCCCCGCTGCTGCGAGTTTCGGGCGAATAGCTTCTATAAAGGGGATAAAGCTATCTCGTGCCTGTGCCCGATAAGTCTCGGGCAATTTCTCGCGTTCGAGAAATTTGCTCAAGGCATCCAGAGTGTTTGGCAAAACGTCCCTCCGTTATTGGCGTCTTGGTATTAACCTTAGACCATATTAACCGTTAAGTGCTACAGAGAAGTTATGCAGATTTCTTGCCAGCAAGGCGCAAAAAGAGATGAAGGCGAAGGTCGGTAAAAACTACAGGCAAAAAAAAGAGGCCGTGTGGCCTCTTCTCTACAACACGTCTATTAGTGCTGATGTCCGCCTACGCCGTGAACATGGCCATGGCTGAGCTCTTCTTCGCTAGCAGCACGTACTGCTTCAATGCTGACATCGAAGTTAAGCACTTGACCTGCCAAAGGATGGTTTGCATCAACTGTGACGTTTTCGTCGTCGACTTCTTTAACAACAACAGTCTGCATTTGACCGCCAGCGCCCTGCGCTTGGAATTGCATACCAACTTCGATTTGATCGACACCTTGGAATGCGGCGCGTGGTACTGGCTGAATCAGCTCAGGGTTCAATTCGCCGTAACCGTCGGCAGGCTGAACAACCACTTTCATCGCATCGCCAATAGTTTTACCCGTCAATTCATTCTCAAGACCTGGAATGATGCCGCCGTGGCCGTGAAGATACGTTAGTGGATCCTGACCTTTAGAAGAATCAATTACAGTACCGTTGTCATCAGTCAGGGTGTAGTGAAACGCCACTACGCAATCATTCGCAATAATCATGGGAGCCTCCCGTTAAAATAAGCCGACAAGCATGACAGTTTTGACCAACAAGGTCACGCGAGAGCCCGAATTTATTGGAAATTGACCGAGATTAAGGCCCTAAATCATTATTATCGACGAGCCAAGCCGAATATTTAAGCCACGGCAATATACGATTAATGACGCATTGTGATCAGAACATGCCTGAATTTGGGCCGAATACCTTATCTATTTGGATCGGTAATTTCCTGCCCGACCTCAACAATTCGGCGACGCAACCAGATGTGACCGGGATCATGTTGTAGTAAGGGGCTCCACGCCAACTTCAGCTCTATTGGAATAATCATGAACGGCGGCTTGCGAATGGACAAGCGTGGATCGTCGTCATAAAGACGAGCAACCTGGGTCGGCAAGGTCGCGATGAGATCCGGATGTTTGGCAAGCAATGCCGCCACTTGATAATGACGGGTAAACACGCGGATTTGGCGCTCGTGTCCGCACTCCGCCAGAGCCTCATCGACCCAACCCAAGCGCTGGCTATCGCGCTGACTCATGCCTCGACCAACCCCCATACCCGTTTTACTTACCCAAATATGGGGAGCCGCGAGGAATGCATCCATATCAAAATTTTCTAGGGCCTTGTTTTCGCTGCTCATCAAACAAGAAAAGCTGTCCCGCCACACTGTGGCTTGATGAAAAGACTGCGGCAGGCGATCAAAGCGGTTGATCGCCATATCAATTTTACCTTGCTCCAAATCTTGGAAGGTAACGTCACTGGGCGTAAGAACATCAAGGGTGATATTGGGCGCCTCGTCCCTAAGCTTGAATAATAGCGGCGCCAACAACGTCGACTCTGCATAGTCACTCGCCATAATTCGAAACACGCGGGTGCTATTTGTCACCTCAAAATCAGACACCGGCAGCACCGCCTGCTCCACCGAGGACAATATCGTACGCACCTGCGGTTGCAATTCAAGCGCGCGCTCGGTCGGCGTCATACCTTCACTGGTTCTGACCAACAGCGGGTCATTAAACAAATCTCGCAGCCGCCGCAAGCCATTACTCAAGGCCGGCTGGGTAATACCCAATTGCTCCGCGGCACGGGTTACATTTTTCTCCCGCAGCAGAACGTCTAGGTAAACAAGAAGGTTAAGGTCTATACGCGACAGATTCATGGAAGTAATGGCTCCGCATTTTTATATAATACGGTGTGATTATGGGCGCTTTGGCTTATGGATACTAGATATGCGCCAAAGAAACACCCCATCCATAAAGCTAGGAAGGTGGTGAAGTGTGAGGGAATTCTCAGAAAATCAGATATTTACGCATTTATTTGATGACCGTAAGAAGCGGCGCGCAATATTGAGCCCACTTCTCGAAAGATCTCCACCGCATTTGAATTTCAGCGATTCGCACTAGGCCCGCGCACCAATAACATCTGCGATACCGCCAGGCGCCGGCGAACTTGTAAAACCGGTCATTCTAAACCACGCCTGCTCTCTTTCACTTTGACGCTGGGCAACTGCCAGCAGCTTTGCATCAGCTCGTCCATCCAGCTTGATCGCTGCGGCGATTGCCGCTTGCTTGAGCTCGCGACTTTGCTTACGTATTTCGGCCAAGCTATTGTCTGCACTCAAGAGTGGGGTACTCAGTAATTCGCCCGCAATTTCAACACCGTCAATCTCAGCCAAATCAGCTAGTAATTGATAGTAGTCCGCTGCCTCTTGCCGCTCATAACGTAACTCAAACTCCTGCACATCAATAAGCCATGCCAGCGTGGCAGCAATCATGCCCGCCTGTTCTTGGGCAAAGCGCGCCTCTGCCGGTAGTGCTGGAATAACAGAACGCTCCAACGAGGCTTTCATCGATGCGAGTTGCTGATTAACCGTCGGCGTCATGCTGCTGCTCCTCTAAAAGAATTGCATTCAATTCATTGACAAAATAAAAGCCAAGACCCGGCACAATGTTCATCATGGTATCTAGGTGAGTCATTCGATCAGCCGCTAATTTAGGGCCTGTAGCGCAACAGGCGATAATCGCCCAATACATATTCAGCACGGTGTAATAACGCAAACGCTCGGGATCTACGGATAAGCCGGAGAGCCGCGTGTACTCCTCAATAAAGGCATTTTTCTCGACTAAGCCTGCACAGTAATAAGTGCCACCCTCAAGCGTGCCATAGCCAGGAAGCATGGCGTAAGCCAAATCCATATGCCGGTCACCCAGATAGCCCGCCTCCCAATCTAAGATCGCGGTTATTTCATCCGTATTTTCATCGAATAGAAAATTGCCGTTCCGATAATCCCCATGCACTAAAGAGATATGATCAACCACGGGGCGATTGCGCCACAGCCATGCCCGCGCAAGAGCAATCGTAGGGTGCGCTTCAACAGCGTCCTCGTCCCAGACCCTGTCCCAATGCGCCAGACTCCAATCTACTGCATCGCTCGTGCCCTCGCGGGGAATAACTAAAGCAGACAGATCCTTATCGCGCCAATCCATGGTATGTAAGGCGGCAAGGTGTCGAATATATTGCGGCGCCAATTTTTCGCGATGCTTACCATACACCGTACCCAAGCCCGTCGCTTTGCCACCGCCGTCTTTAGGCGAGGCAACGCCAGGATTGAAGGAACAGATCAGCGCTGGTCGACCAAAATATTCATCACTGTCGCTTACCCAAAACGCCTCAGGCACTGGAAGCACGCCAGCAACCGCCCGAATAATCTGGAACTCGCGCAAGCGGCAGGTTTCGATCACAGAACACAGCGGACTCATGCGCAAAATCATTTTCACCAATTGACGATCGGCATTGGGGCGATACAAGTCGAAAACGTATTGCTCCATAGAGGCTCCGCCGCTCAGGGCGTTTAAATCGCGAACTTCAAAGCCCTGGCCTATCTGAGCAGTTAAAAATCGATTTAACTGCTCAGCAATAAGTGACACGTCAGAAGGTGTATATTCCACTTTACCGCGCAGTGCCATTTTTCTATCAAGCGCCGCTGCCAAACTCGGCTCTATCAGGGCGGCCATTACCGCGCCGCCTTTTGCGCACGAAATGCAGCAGTGGTCGACGCCAATTGCGCCGGTGAAGCGCCGTGCAAGACTAAGTGATCCAAACCGGCGTCAACATAGTCTTGCAAGCGTTTGGCGCAGTGTTCTGCCGAGCCAACAACACAACCAGTTTCAACCCACTCACGAGGAATCATATGACCAATGTCTACGAGTTCCTGCCGCGTAAAGGCTTGATCGGCAATCGCATCTCCCTGCATTTTAGGATGCGACATAATCGCCTCCATCGCAGATCGATCCCAGCCATTTGCCTTTAATAACTGCTCAGAAACCCCGGGGAATGAGAAGTGAGTAATCATACGAGCATTCATTACCAGATGTTCTTCTTCTGGCGTCATTTCCGGCGCACACAACATCGTATTATAAATTTTAAGGGACGCCGGATCCCTGTCGTGGCGCTCGCAAGCTTCACGCAATTTTTTACAAATTTCGGCTGTTGCCTCTACCGTTAATTCGCAACCAATAAACACGCCATCAAATAAGCGAGCGCTCAAATCTATACCCATTGGGCCCAGCACCCAGCTCGAGAAAATGATTGGCGGACGTGGCGCAGTCGGCGGATCAGGCATTCGCAAATTACTAAATTTGCCTAAATCACCCTCATAATTAACAGTCTTACCTGCCCACAAATCGAGGAGAATTTGAGCGTAATCACCAAAGCCGCGCATGGTTGGCCGAAGCATGCCGCCCTTTTCATTAATACCCCATAACCCTCGGGCCAAACCAAGCAACAATCGATCGCCAAAAATTTGTTGAAAGGTTGCACCCATTGCGGCGGTCACCGCCGGCGTGCGGGTACCTATAGCAACAGACCCCATTCCAAATTTAATTGTCTCGGTGCGGGCAGCGATTGCGCCGGCGTGGACTCCCAACTCCTTCATGTCGAAACGCTCAGCAATCCACGCACTGGTTAAGCCTATACGCTCTGCCTCAACCGCCTCGTCCATCGCTCGGGCAGGGTCTTTGATTCGACCACCCAACAAATAAACACCCAACTCGTCTAGGGGACTTAATTTTTCCATAACACCTCCTGCGAATATAATTTTTATAAATTGCGATTGGTTGCTGCACTGAATTTTCAGAAAAATTGAGAAGGATGATGAGCCGCCTTCTTCTCGTCTATTATTGATTTATTTATCAATAATAGACGAGATTGAAATTAAGAAGCAAGCCCACTAGGCAAGTAAAATATTGTGACCGTAATCGACGGGAATCACCGCACCATTAACAAAGCTAGAAGCCTGACTACTCAATAGCAATAAGGTGCCTTCCAACTCCTCTACATTGCCGATGCGCTTAGATGGCAGCCGTGCAACCTCGGCCTGCCCTTGTTCCGTTTCAAAATACCAATCCACCATTTCTGTCATGAAATAGCCTGGCGCGATAGCATTGCAACGAATTTTGGTTTCGAACATGTCCGCCGCAATCTGCTTGGTAAGTTGGTTCAATGCTGCCTTTACGCTGCCGTAACACGGTACATTCTTCAGAGTTTGAACGCCGGTGATAGACGTAACATTAACAATACTGCCGGGCACGTCTAAGGGAATCAGGCGCTTAGAAAACTCACGCGCCATGCGCATAGTTCCTGTTAAATTCACATTGAGCAAATTTTCCCACTCTTCATCCTCAACATCTGGAAAGGGCTTAAACTGAATTTGACCGGCGTTGTTGACTAAAATATCGACCACGCCAAAAGCTTCATATGCTTGATCAAAAACATTCTTAACGCTTTCTGTGTTGCCAATATCTAAGGCATAGGCGACCGCTTTACCACCCGCCGCATTAATTTCACTTGCGACCTGCTCAACTTTATCTAAACGTCGCGCTGCACAGATAACCGTTGCCCCAGATTTGGCCAACGCCTTTGCAAAGCTGACTCCCATACCGGTACCAGAACCAGTAACCAGCGCGACGCGACCTTTGTTTGAGAACATATTTTCTAAATAAGACATAGCACTATTCCTTTGGTTGTTATTTGAAATTTAATATTTTTCTATTAAACATTTTGAATTACAGGCAATTTCGCCTTACGACAGACTCAGCTCGTCGCCGCAACAACTCACTTCGTTGATCTGAAGTGATGAGCAGTTTCCGGTCATTAATTATTGAAGGCAGTTCGGACAATTTAACCCGTCTAATTGTCGGTAGCGGCGCCGTTTTCGCACGGAAATAGCGCAGTGATAACAGGCCGGTTCGATGATTTGCAGCATCTAGCCAGTTAATTACTCCAGGGTCCTCGTGGGAAATTACAGCGCGGAACACGCCATCTTCTCCGAGCACCGCCTGAAATCCGTTGATAGAGGTTTGGCGGAGATTCCAATCCCGAGCATCCCAGAACTGACTATACAATTGAATGCTCCAGTACTTAGCTTCTGGCGGTACGACCTCAATAATTAGAGCCTCATCAAGCTCACATTCGTAATTAGCTTTACCATAGCGCAGCTCCGCCCAGCCAATAGATACCTCGTCAATTCGAACTGTATTTATTGCATCTTGATAGTAGCTCTGCACTTGCTCAGCAAAAAATGCGGGTAAATTATGCAACCAGTCAATAAGCAAACGAGTGCGCTGAGCAATTAAATGTGGACTAACTATCGGCGCTGGGTAACGGGCTCCATCTCGGCTAATCTGCAGCTGCGCAG
Organism: Zhongshania marina; assembly: GCF_002915595.1. GTDB lineage: Bacteria > Pseudomonadota > Gammaproteobacteria > Pseudomonadales > Spongiibacteraceae > Spongiibacter > Spongiibacter marinus_B. The sequence goes on along the minus strand of NZ_PQGG01000016.1, from coordinate 58,737 downwards.
GCTCTTCATTCACCCAATCATAAAAATACTGACGGAAAATAAGATCACCAAGCCCATCGGGAATTTTTACCCAATTGCCAGGCTGCTCATTTTTGCTAAGCACTATTTCAATATTGCCATCGGCGTCGCACTCAAATTCACTACAGCGATCAAATAAGGCCCAACCACCAATATGCGCAAAATGCCCTTGGCGAGTTTCAATATCCATCATATGTGCCGTACCACGACGTCCTTTGATACGGTACACATAGTCACCATGTATTGGTGCCCATTGGTAAAGCGCATCTGCCGCCGGAAGCCCATATTGAATACGTGATGATAAAAAGGTGAAGAAGCTGGGGAACTCCGGATTCCACGACTCCATTGTCATAGGGATCGCGCCGGCGATAAGGCGCGTTAGATAACGTACACCTTCCGCTCTCGTCATCTCGTCCGAAATGCGCGGATCATTCCAAACAATACCCTGCAGCTGGTTGATGGCCGCACTAAAGGCATCCCACACGGCCGGCGATTCCGTACTAAGGGGCGAGCTATCGCCCCAGCTTTCTAGCTGGTAACTGATCATTTTTGACAACTCCAAACTAAATATAGATTTGCTCTGATCAAGCAACAGGTATTTGATCAATCAGAGCGAGCTTTGTTGTTAACCAAAAATTTTCAGGTATTCAGCGAATCGTGCCTTAATTGCAGCTTCGCTTAGGCCATATTCCTCTAGCGTGTAACTGTATGCACCCCAATGATGAGCAGGGCGGCTTTCATTGTAATTTTTACAACCTTCAATTGCCTGCGGCGTCATTTCACGCCCCGCCTTAGCATAAATTCGCTTAATGACGGCGACTGGGTCGTCACAAATTTCGGAGAAATGCGCATTCACAATACGATCCAGCGGCAAGCTATCACGCACTTCTAAATAACGATCAGTCAATGATGCCCAGTACTCGAACCACTCCTGCCCAACTTCGGCTGGATCAATATCATTGGTAGTGGTTTTACGAAGTTCGTGAATAGTTGTCGCGAACGAAGGTACTGTTTTAACAGGATCACGATGGCAATGAACCACTGTTGCATCAGGAAAGAATTCAAAAAGAATATCTAAATATCCAACGTGAACTGGCGACTTCATGATCCATGGACGCCCTTTTTCACCGCCGTCTTGCCACTGCAAATACTGCATCATTTCGAACAATATTTTATAAGTCGGGCGCGGATCACATTTCACCGAAAACTCTCTAAAGGTAGGCGCTCTAGCCAACATGGCAGACACCGCAGACTCAAAAGACATTTCCATAATGAAAAGCTCTTCATCTGGTTCTTGCGCTTCCATTGGATGACGCGCCATCCAACCCGGAAATTGCGTTCGGAATGTATCTTCTACTATTTTGCCAAATTCAATACGCTCCGCAGGGTTGCCGGGCTCCTCACCAGGGAATGGCGCGGGATTTAAAAGCCGCCACACCTCTAGGCGCTGAACATCCGGATCGCCCGACATTACACGCTGGAGTTTAGACGTACCTGTTCTAGGCAACCCCACTACCACTATCGGCGCGACAATTTTTTCTTCACGTATTTCGGGGTGCCGCTTTACATCCTCGATATAACGCAGACGATTAACTAGCAAACGCAGTAGTTCTTGCCCTTGTCCTATCACACCACCTTCATGGAGGTTTGCTTCGTTCCGAAGGGAATTACATAAAATTTCCAATCCCGTGGTAAAGCCCATATCGCCAAAATCAGAAAGACCAGTGGCATTCTTAGCTGCAGCCAACATATCTTCAACATAAAATGGGATTGGCTCTGGCATAGCCGGAGCTTCGGCACTTACTGCTTGATTCGTCATTACATCACCTTAAGTTATTATTGATAATTTAGTTAAAACTCATCCGAGTTTCGCGACAAAACCTCGAGCTAGCCAATACCGAAACACAATTAAGCAAAAAATTATGAATACAAATAGAAGTACAAATTCTAAAACTATTTATAATTTTTAAAAAAATATAAGTGACGACCTAACGAAGCCCGAGTTATTTTTATTTCGAGAACCAATATAGCAACGTCAAGGAGAGCGGAACAAGGAAATGCAGGTCAGCTTTTAAGAATGCAAATAACCACCGCAAGCCATTGAATAATAATGACTTTATTTATATAGCCGGCAGTCATTTTGATTTAAGCGCAAATTTTAGGGCGCTTTCAAGCAATCGCAGCGTGCGAGCAACCCACAATATGTGGCTTTCATTTACAAATTTAGGTAAGTTATTTTTAAATTATTTAAGATAATAAATTTTATATGACGCACTTAAGGCTAATCTGCAAATATTGCATAACACATTTTAGCCAAGGTGTTACGAAACTCCGGATCGTCAATAAAATCAATATTATCGCTAATTAAAGAATAAACCATGAGCTGGACTGCGCGACCGAGAGCATGAACACGCAGCATATCGTTACTGGAAGGCTTAAAGTCGGAGCACGATTTTAACTGTTCATATATAAAGGACTCTGTGGAACTTTCAGGGGCAATATTTGCATCTAGCTCCTGCCAGGCATCCCAAAAGCCTTTGTGCTCCACGAGTAGGGTTTTATCTACCTCCAGTACTTTACGGTGAATTTCTATAGACCAGTCCAGCAACCAATAAATAAATGATAGTACGGTGTGGATTTTATCCCGCGGAAACTCTTGATAGCCCTTTAAATGCTGCTTGCGTATGACTAAGCGATACACCTCGAAAACGATGGTATCTAGATTAGGAAAATATTGATAAATGGACGATTTTGGCACACCCGAAACCACTTCCAGCGTTGTTGTAGATAAAGCGCCACGACCGTGTTCTAACAAAATGCTATGCGCTGCCTCGACAATGGCGTTAACGACCTTGATAGATCGATCTTGTTTCGGCTGGCGACGCATTGCGTCATTGGGGCGAATAAGCTGATACGTGTCTTTTTCCATTTTATTAGTCAACACCAGAGTCAGGAAATTTAAAACCCATTAACAGGACTGGAAATACTAACATGAAAACTTCAAACATCTCGCCGCGCATTGCAGTATATGGTCTCGGCTTTGTCGGTCAGCAACTTGCTGGCTTCGCCTTAGACAAAGGCTGGGAAATTGTCGGCGCTTACAATCGCGCCGGCGACAAGGTCGGCCGGGATCTCGGCACACTCATTGGCAGGGAGCCTATTGGTCTTTTGGTAGAAGATTGCGAGACAGCTGATTACTCACAACTAAATGCGGACTTAGCCTTTGTTGCGGTCTCTGATCGCCTAGAAGAAAACTTTCCCTCCTACGAACGCCTAATGTCAGCGGGTGCAAACATCCTTTGTCACGGTGCAGAATCCTGCAATCCGCGCCGCCTAAATCCTGCTATTGCAGAACGAATCCAATCGCTAGCCCTCAAGCACGGTGTTACTTTTACTGGCAGCGGCATATGGGATATGACGCGTATTTGGGCCGGCATTCTATCGGTAGGGCCAAATACAGAAATCGAATCTATGACCCACACCTCGTTTACCGACATCGCTCGCCAAGGCGTGCATTTACTTCGATTTTGCGGCGCCGGTTTGACGGTACAAGAGTTTGAAGAAAAAAGCGTGGCCGGAAACGGTGGCCTAGGTGGCATCGCCATCATCCCACCGCTTTGCGTAGCAGATGCCCTTGGGCTTGATGTCATCGACGTAAAAGAAAAGGTTGAACCCATCATTTGGGATGAAGACCACCAAAGCCACTGGCTTAATGAAACCATACCCGCCGGCCATGTGGTAGGCACCAGAATGCATGTAGATATTTCTACCCAAGAGGGAATCACTCTTCACAATTGCTTCGAATACAGGGACTTTAAACCCGATGAAGTAGAACAATTAATCTGGAAAGTGAAAGGCAAACCCAGCATGGAGGTGCGGATAGTGCGGGAGGCTTCGCATATGGCGTCTGCCAGCAGCTTATTTAATCGCGCTCCTGATGTACTGACAGCAGAACCTGGCATCCGCGAAATCTGGACTTATCATCCACTACGCTCCAGCGCGCTAAATTAAATCAAGAATAGGTATACAATAATGACGCTTTCCCAATCTGATATTTCCGCCGCTCTCGACCCCGACGCGTTGATAAATCAAGCAATCGAAATCAGCGGTCTACGTAGCTTTGGCGATATGGGCTTTATCGAGCCCATGAAAGTTTTGCTGAAATGCATCCCTTTGCATATCACGCTACACCAAGAGGGGCTTGAAAGTATTCAAGCAGATTTTGTGCGCTGCCTAGTCAATCGCCTGCGATTTCAACAAGACCTGAGTGCCCACCCAGACATTCTGCAAGAGCAGGTTGATGATCCCATCATTGTTTTAGGCCTAGGTCGCTCCGGCACGACTAAAATGCAAAAAATTCTGTCGGCACCGAACAATGTGCAAAAAATGGCGTTCTGGCGCTTATGGAATCCCGCCCCCTTTCCCGACGCAATCCCCGGTCAGCCAGATCCGCGCATTGCTCAAGCGGGCAGTGCCAATTTGGTAGCAACAGACAACTCTGCAGTTCACGCTGCCCATCATATGGAAGAGCAAGAAGTAGACGAAGACTGGCTACTGGGCATGTTTACCTTTGACGACTGGATTTGGAATCAAATGGTATTCTCTCCCAGCTATTTAGACTGGGTTATGGCCCGCTCCAGCGCTGTACCATTTGCCTACATGAAATCACTGGTGCAATACCTGCAATGGCAGGACGGCGGCAGAAAAGATCGGCCATGGGTGATGAAAGGTGTGGGTTATATCGCCCATATGGAATCGCTGCTTGCCAACTTCCCCAAGGCCACAATTTTGCACACCCATCGCGACCCACTGCAAACCATTCCCTCGTGGGCTAAATTTGTCAGCGCGATGTGGACACTACGATCGGCACCTGTCGATAAACATGAGATTGGCCGCGAAGTTATGCGCTACTGGGGTATGGCAATGGATCGCTATCTCGCCTCTCGGGACAAATTGGGCTTGGATCGCTGCATCGTCGATGCCCGCTACGGAGATGTGCGAGAAAATCCCATGAGTATTGTTGAACGAGTTTACAAGCGCGCTGGACGCAAAATAACTGAGCCCGCCTATCAATCAATGGCAGCTTGGCACAGCAATAATGAACAACACCGCTTTGGTAAACACGAATACTCCCTCGACGAATTTGGTCTGAGTGAAGCGATGATTAACGAGCGCTTCGGCGATTACATTAAACGATTTATTGAACGCTGATTCGGAATGATTCCTTGCCTGCTTGGCGTCATTTAACAACGGTAAGATCGCGCCGTTTTTATATGGCCAATATAAAAAAGGCCCGGAAAATCCGGGCCAAGCCTCACTGACAGGAAACTGTTACAAGACGCGGGTTTTGTTAAAACTTAGCCCGCGTGCTTGGCTTTGTATTCAATACGACGGCTATGCAACACCGGCTCGGTATAGCCGCTTGGCTGTTCGCAACCCTTAAGCACTAATTCCAACGCCGCTTGGAAGGCCACGCTGTCGTCAAAATTATCGGCCATTGGCGTGTAGTCAGCGTCACTCGCGTTTTGGCGATCAACCACCGCCGCCATACGCTTCAAGGTTTCTAGCACCTGTGCCTCAGTACAAACACCATGACGCAACCAGTTAGCGATGTGCTGGCTTGAAATCCGCAGTGTCGCGCGGTCTTCCATCAAACCAACATCGTTAATGTCTGGCACTTTTGAACAACCTACACCGTTATCAATCCAGCGCACCACATAACCCAACATGCCCTGAGCGTTGTTATCCAACTCTTGCTGAATTTCCTCTGCGCTCCAATTTGGATTTTGTGCCACAGGGATAGTCAAAATATCATCCAGTGCAGCGCGCTGACGGCTAGCCAATTGCTCTTGTACCGACAACACATTGACTTGGTGGTAATGCATTACGTGCAAGGTTGCCGCCGTTGGCGAAGGCACCCATGCGCAGTTAGCGCCAGCTTGCGGATGGCCAATTTTGGCATCCATCATTGCCGCCATTTCATCTGGCATGGCCCACATCCCTTTACCAATTTGCGCATGACCACTTAAACCACAGGTCAAACCAATATCGACGTTCCAATCTTCATAGGCTTTGATCCAAGCCTGCTGTTTCATATCGGCTTTGCGAACAAACGGACCCGCTTCCATGCTGGTGTGGATCTCATCACCAGTGCGATCAAGGAAGCCGGTGTTAATAAAAATAACTCGCTCAGGTACTGCCGCAATACAGGCCTTCAAGTTCACCGTGGTGCGGCGCTCTTCATCCATAATGCCAATTTTTAAGGTATTGCGTGCCAAACCGAACGCATCTTCAACCCGCGAGAACAGCTCCGCAGCAAAGGCCACTTCTTCAGGGCCATGCATTTTGGGTTTAACAATATATACGCTACCCGCGCGTGAATTGCGCAATGCACCGGTCTGCTTTAAATCGTGCATGGCGGCAAGCACGGTCACCATGGCATCCATGATGCCCTCTGGCACCTCAAAACCGTCGGCGTCGATGATTGCGCCGTTTGTCATCAAGTGACCAACATTGCGCACCAACAATAAACTGCGGCCGTGTAATACTGTTTCGCCACCGCCAGCGGCAGTGAATACGCGGTCAGCCGCGAGTGTGCGAACTAGCTCTTTACCGCCTTTTACAAAGGCTTCTTGAAGATCGCCCTTCATGAGGCCCAACCAATTGCGGTAAACCTCAACTTTGTCATCGGCGTCTACGGCAGCAACCGAATCTTCACAGTCTTGAATAGTCGTCAGCGCAGATTCCAACACCACGTCTTTAACACGGGCAGCATCGTCTTTACCAATAGGGTGCTGATCATCAATTTGGATATCGATATGCAGACCATTATTGATCAGTAAAATATTGGTCGGCGCAGCAGCGTCGCCCAAATAGCCCACAAATTGCGAGGGGTCTGCCAATCCCGTTTCGCTGCCATTCGCTAAAGTTACAGCCAATGCACCATCAACAACGCTGTACAAGGTCGCGTCGGCATGACTGCCATCGCTCAAGCTAGTGTGTTGATCAAGGAACTGACGAGCATAAGCAATAACCTTTGCACCGCGAACAGGGTTGTAGCCTTTGCCTTTGTCAGCGCCATCGGCCTCGGAAATAACATCGGTGCCGTAAAGCGCATCATACAAACTGCCCCAACGCGCATTAGCTGCGTTAAGTGCGTAGCGCGCGTTCATTACCGGTACAACCAACTGCGGGCCTGCCAAGGCCGCAATTTCTTCGTCGACATTTTCAGTAGCGACATTAAAATCTGCAGGTTCTGGCAGTAAATAGTTTATTTCTTGCAGAAACGCTTTGTAGGCAACCGCGTCGAACTTGCCCGCATTAGCGCGGTGCCAGTCGTCAATCTGCGCCTGAATAGTTTCGCGTTTTTGCAGCAATTCACGATTTTTAGGTGCTAAGTCCTTTAATATGTCTGCAAATGCAGCCCAAAAATCGTCAGGGCTAATGCCTGTACCAGGAGCGACTTCATCATTGACCAAACGATAAAGTACATCGGCAATTTGAAGTCCGCTGTGCTGTACTCTGGAAATGGCCGAAGACATAAACACTCCTTTTTGAAATCGAAATTTGGCAATAATTAGGGGACTATCCTAGCAGCTGAGGATAATTCTGCAAATTTATCCATATTATCACTGTTATTTTCAATATGAATAACGCGGCCGAAATTAAAGACTATACTAAGACGAACGAGTACTTCTATTCATCTGCAGCTAATGTCTTTGTAGCTATATAGATCCTTAGGGGCGAAGACGCAAACCACATTTTCAAAGTGAATACTCGAAATAATAAGTATAAATTAGAAAAATTAAAGCACCCCGCGTAAACTGGCCGCCATTACACCACCAAACCCGCAACAAAATAGGGACCACATATGTCAACTTTAGACTCAGACATTCAGGCAGTTGCCTCACTTAAAGAACAAGCTGGCAGCAGCTGGGACGCCATCAACCCAGAATCTGCAGCACGCATGCGTGCCCAGAACAAATTCAAAACTGGTCTAGACATCGCCAAATACACTGCCGACATCATGCGTGCAGACATGGCGGCCTTTGACAAAGACAAGACCAAATACACCCAGTCTTTGGGTTGCTGGCACGGCTTTATCGGCCAACAGAAGATGATTTCTATCAAGAAACACTTCAATGGCAAAACAGATCGCCGCTACTTGTACCTGTCTGGCTGGATGGTTGCAGCACTGCGCTCTGAGTTCGGTCCTCTGCCCGACCAGTCAATGCACGAAAAAACAGCGGTTGCTGACTTAGTACGTGAGCTTTACACCTTCCTTCGTCAAGCTGATGCCCGCGAACTGGGTGGCTTATTCCGCGCATTAGACGCCGCTCGTGAAGCTGGCGACGCTGCTGAAGAAGCTAAAATCCAAGACCAAATCGACAACCATGTTACTCACGTAGTACCTATTGTTGCCGATATCGACGCTGGTTTCGGTAATGCAGAAGCAACCTACCTGATGGCCAAGCAAATGATCGAAGCTGGCGCTTGCTGCTTGCAGATCGAAAACCAAGTTGCTGATGAAAAGCAGTGTGGCCACCAGGACGGCAAAGTAACCGTACCTCACGCTGACTTCCACACTAAATTGCGCGCATTGCGTTACGCTTTCTTGGAACTGGGCGTTGATAACGGCGTTATCGTTGCACGTACTGACTCTGAAGGTGCTGGCCTGACCAAAGAAATCGCCGTTGTTAAAGAGCCCGGCGATCAAGGTGACGTATACAACTCATTCCTAGACGTTGAAGAAATCGACGTAGCGGATATGGCTGAAGGCGATGTGTGCTTCAACCGTAACGGCAAACTGGTTCGTCCTAAGCGTCTGCCTTCTGGCTTGTACCAGTTCCGTGAAGGTACTGGCCATGAGCGTTGCGTATTCGACTGTATCGAAGCCATTAACGCAGGTGCCGACCTGTTGTGGATTGAAACCGCCGTTCCAACAGTTCATGAAATCAAAGGCATGATGGACGAAGTTCGTAAAGTTCACCCAGACGCGAAGTTGGTTTACAACAACTCGCCCTCTTTCAACTGGACACTGAACTTCCGTCAGCAAACCTACGACACGTGGGTAGAAGAAGGTAAAGACGTATCTGCCTACGATCGTTCAAACCTGATGTCTGCTGAATACGACGAGTCTGAATTGGCGGCAGTTGCTGATGCGCGCATCAAGACTTTCCAAGCAGATACCGCTCGTGAAGCAAACGTATTCCACCACCTGATCACTCTGCCGACTTACCACACTGCGGCGCTGTCTACTGACAACCTCGCAAAAGAGTACTTCGGTGAGCAAGGTATGCTGGGCTATGTTGCCGGCGTACAGCGCAAAGAAATCCGTCAGGGTATCGCCTGTGTTAAGCACCAAAACATGTCTGGTTCAGACATGGGTGACGACCACAAAGAATACTACGCTGGCGAGCTTGCACTGAAAGCAGGTGGCGCGAAAAACACGTCGAACCAGTTCAACTAAGTTCGACCTGTTAGTACCTTGCTGATTGCTCTGCAACATCAAGGTACAAGCTTCGCTAAAAATAAAAGGCGGCCCCTAATTGCAGGTGCCGCCTTTTTTATAGCTAAAATTTGCTTAACGCCCGTTAGCGCAGACCTTAGTAGCATCACAAAAGAATCAAACAGCGTTTTACGTTAGTATTCCAATGTCTGCTTTAATCTGATCAAACAAACAAGTGATTATCTATATGGCCAACACACCTGATTTTCTACAAGACGCAAAGAATTTATTGAGTGAACAAGGCTTTGCCTCAAGTAAAGTCTGGTATCACGGCACCTCATCAGCACTCGTGGACTCAATCAAAGCACAGGGCTTAAAGCGCTCTGGCGACAAAGCACTAAAAGAAGCCGCTAAAAAAACGATGGCAACAATCGGTAACGACTATACCGAGTCAGTGGAACCGGTGTTTTTAACACAAAGCAAGGAATTGGCATTTTACTGGGCAGAGCAAACCGTACGAAACCGCAGTGTTCGTATTGAAGGTAGCGAGCATCCCGTGGTGCTTGCCGTAGAGCTGCCAGAAGATCTAAACGCCAAAGTAAAACCTGACGTCGGCGCCGCAAGCTTGCTGCTGTTAAAAGAAGGCGAAGAGTTTATGGCCTACTTGGCCAACATTTATGAGCAAAATGGTTTAGGCGCGCCAGACATAGATTTAATGAAAGCTGAGCGCATGGAATATTTAAACAAACTCGGAATGGCGTATTACGATGCAGACATCGACAGCGCCTACCTAAGCCTGATTAACGCGTAGATTTAAGCGCACAACGAGAGACTAAAGAAAGCATGCTTAGCCTCATTATTCATCACCACTATTAGCAGGAGCCAGTATGAGTATTATTTCTACCCCAGACCTCTGTGACGAGCATGGCGACAAAGTACGAGTAATAGAAGGCGCTTTTCGTCACTACGGTGGAAGTCAAAATTTTAGCGGTCAAATTGCGACGATTAAATGCTTTGAAGACAATTCCAAAGTTGCCGAGCGCGTAAAAGAAGCAGGAAATGGCCGCGTACTCGTCGTTGATGGCGGCGGCTCACCACGACGCTCACTACTGGGCGACAATCTTGCAAAAGCCGCCGTCGACAACGGCTGGGCTGGCATAGTGATTTACGGCTACCTTCGCGACGTAGAAGAAATTGCCCCTATGCCCATCGGCATCATGGCCCTTGGCAGCGTGCCCCGCAAAACGGAAAAACTAGGTGATGGCCGCTGCGATGTGCAACTCGAATTTGGTGGCACCAGCATTAAGCCCGGCGAATACCTCTACGCAGATCTAAGCGGTATCATCGTATCTGCGGATGCCTTATAAGTCGGCAAATGAGCTATTCTGTCATCTTGAAACTCTAGCTTAACTAAAATAAAACCTAATGCGGGAGACGCATATGAAACTCGGACTATTACTCGGCTACTCTGGCGCAAAACTGTCGCTGCCAATGGACACCGTAAAACAAGCTGAATCGCTAGGCTTCGACTCAGTGTGGACAGCCGAAGCTTACGGCTCCGACGCCGTGACTCCCGCAGCTTGGATATTGGCGCAAACCAGCACGATCAAAGTCGGCACCGCCATAATGCAAATGCCAGCGCGGACCCCCGCGATGTGTGCAATGACCGCCATGAGTTTAGATCAACTCTCTGGCGGACGTTTTATCGTTGGCCTCGGCGCCTCCGGCCCTCAGGTGGTCGAAGGCTGGCACGGCGTTCCCTATGGCAAGCCCGTCACACGTACCCGCGAATATATTCAAATCATGAAAAAGATTTTTGAACGCGAAGGCCCTGTAGAGTTTGACGGCGGCATGTACCAAATGCCCTATAAAGGCCCCGGCGCAACCGGTCTTGGCAAACCCTTAAAATCAATTTTGCATGGCGACCCAAGCATCCCCATTTACACCGCCTCCATTACACCGGCGGGCGTGTCTGCCTCTGCAGAAGTTGCTGACGGTGTCTTCCCAGTATGGATGAGCCCAGAAAAATACTCCGTTCTTGAACCCAGCATTAGCAAAGGCCTAGAAAAATCTGGACGCAGCAAAGCAGACTTCGACGTTGCGCCCTTTGTCGGCGTAATCATGGACGACAATATCGACGGCTGCCGCTACTTCATCAAAGACTTTCTTGCGCTTTATATTGGCGGCATGGGCGCTAAGGGTAAAAACTTTTATACCGACTATGCTTCGCGTATGGGCTACGGCGACGCCGCAGAGCAGGTTCAGGACTTATATTTAGCCGGTAAAAAAGACGAGGCTCGCAATGCAGTACCCGATGCATTGGTAGATGAAATTGCCTTAGTCGGACCAGAAGCACGCATACGTGAACGCGCCGCCGACTGGAAAGCCGCATCAAAGCGTGGCGAAGTAAACTCTATGCTGCTTAACTGCGCACAAGCAGAAGCGATGGAAGTCATGGCGGATTGCTTCCTTTAAGGGGAGAAGCTTGACGGAAGTCGGAAGTCGGAAGTCGGAAGTCGGAAGTCGGAAGTCGGAAGTCGGAAGTCGGAAGTCGGAAGTCGGAAGTCGGAAGTCGGAAGTCGGAAGTCGGAAGTCGGAAGTCGGAAGTCGGAAGTCGGAAGTCGGAAGTCGGAAGTCGGAAGTCGGAAGTCGGAAGTCGGAAGTCGGAAGTCGGAAGTCGGAAAATGATTAATCACAAGGGTGATGAGAGCAAGCGATGCGCGCTTCTTTTTCGTCAGACATCCGACTTCAGACGTCAGACTGCCTAGCGCAATAAACTAACAGTAGCCTCAAGGACAACACAACAACGTGACCACTAATACTCGCCGGCTGGCCATGGCCATTTTAAATGGCTTTGATGCGTTTTTTGCGGAATACAAAAACATTACCCTAGGCGCCCAAGCTCGCTTTGAAGCGGCAGATTGGCACGGCGCGCAGAAGGCTATTCGCGACCGCTTGGCGCTGTGGAAACAAAAGCGTTCCATCGTTGCAGAAGCTGCTTACACCATCACCGGCGGTAGTGTAGAGAATCGCGACAACTGGGAAATCGCCAAGCAAGAATACGCCGAACTAATTCAAAATCACGACAACTATGAAATTGCGCAGTCGTTTTTTAATTCCATTTACTGCTATGTTTTTGACCACGAAAAAATCCGCGACATACACACCTTTGCATTAACATCGAACCAAGAACGGCCACCCATCGCCAGCGAATCCATATTAAAACGCTACCGCTTTGACGGTGAAAACGCAGCCGATATCGTTCGCTCAATGCTAGACGACTGTGAGTTCAACATTCCCTGGGAAGACCAACAACGCGATGTTGGCTTTATCATGGAAGTGGTTAATCGTGTTCTAATTCCAAAAATTCGCGATAAAGACAAAGAAGTTTATGTAGAAACACTGGAGTCATTATTCTTCCGAAACAAAGCCGCATATTTAGTAGGCCGCATTGTTAGCGGCGACTTCAATATGCCCTTTGTATTACCTATTTTACATAGCGAAAACAAATCTATTTTTGTCGACACCGTACTACACGATCCCGACGATATTTCTATATTATTTAGTTTTAGCCGCAGCTATTTCATGGTCGACACATCCATCCCATCGGAATATATCGCCTTCTTACACAGGCTAATGCCCCATAAGGAAATCTTCGAACTCTATAGTGCCATCGGCATGCCCAAACACGGCAAAACGGAGTTTTACCGTTTCGCCGTCGGCGACACCAGCAAAAGTGAAGAGCCTTATATTATCGCCCCGGGTATAAAGGGTATGGTGATGCTGGTGTTCACCCGCCCCGATTTTGGCTATGTATACAAAGTTATTAAAGACCGCTTCACACCACCCAAAGACATGAGCCAAGAACACGTTCGCCAATGCTATAGCTTAGTAAAGCGCTGGGATCGCGGTGGCCGCATGGCTGACACCCAAGAATTTAATAACTTAGCATTTGATCGCCGGCGCTTTTCTGACGAACTCATTGCCGAATTAGAAAAAGAAGCGCCCTCAAAAATTAGTGTTAGTGGTAATGCCCTGCTACTCAAACACGTTTATATCGAACGTAAAATGACGCCGCTAAACCTATACCTAAAAGACTGCAACGAACAGCAATTAGAAAGCGTGATGGGGGAATATGGCAACGCAATAAAGCAGCTCGCTGCGGGTAATATATTCCCTGGTGATATGCTACTGAAAAACTTTGGCGTTACCCGTCACGGCCGTGTGGTTTTCTACGACTATGACGAAATTTGCCCACTTACCGACTGCAACTTTCGCAAACTACCCGAGCCCAAAAATGACGAGCAGGCAATGGCAACCCAGCCCTGGTATGAGGTAAAACCCGAGGATGTTTTCCCAGAGGAATTTAGATTATTTTTCTCGGGAAATCAGCGCGCCAAAAAAGTCTTCGACGCTTTGCACAGCGATCTATACGACCCCGCATACTGGCAAGGATTACAGGAAACCATTCGCAACGGCTATGTCGCAGATGTATTCCCCTACCGGAAAAAGCAGCGCTTCCAACAGCGACCATCATTCTAAATTGCGGGCACAAAAAAAGGGCGCACAGCGCCCTTTTCATTTTTTAAACTTTAAAAATTAGAACTGCAAACGCGCATTAATACCCACTGAATCAGTATCGTAATCGCCTACAAAGCTGCGACTAATTTTACCGGCCACCGAAAACTGCGGAACAATATAAACCCGCAAACCCGCGCCTAATACTGCACCGGCATCAGAATCTCCATCAACATCTTGGTAAGCCAAGCCAGCACTCAAATTACCTTCAATATTATTGGTAAGCCAAGTACGTGACATTACGCCACCTGTTAAGGTGTCGATATCAATATCATCCAATGCGGAGTTGGTGCTTTCAGACTCAGCAAAACTGTAATCTAAAGATGCAACCAAGTCGGTACGATCAGACATCTTCATTGGATGGCCAACACCAATACTAACGGTGTCAAATTCTTGGTTTCGATTGAAATCAAGATTACCGAGTGATCCGCGAACAAAAATATTTCTATCTAAAGCTAAGGAACCGCCAGCATAAAATTCGTCGGCGTCGTTGTTGTCGACCTCAACATCTGCAAAGCCAGCTTCAACATAGGTATAACTAAAATCTTTCGCGAATAATGGTCCTGCTGACATTGCGCTGGCGAAGCCTGTGGCAAGTAATAGCATTTTTTTGTTTAACATAATTTTCGCTCTCCATAGTGTAGACAGCGATTTAGACTGCGTTTAAGCAAACAGTTCCTGAAAACTCTAGGACGGTGTATTAATACCAATGGTAAAAAAATAATGAACTATTTTAAAAATCCCACATCGTCACGCTTCTAATAAAAAGGTAACGGGGCCATCGTTTAACAAACTAATTTGCATATCTGCACCAAACTCTCCGCTGGCGACCACCGGATGTTTGCCACTCAAGTCAGCCAATGCAAACTCGTATAGCTGCCTTGCGCGAGCGGGTTCCGCTGCTGTAGAGAAGCCGGGACGCAGCCCCTTTTTAGTGTCGGCCGCCAAGGTGAATTGCGAGACTAGTAAAACGCCGCCGGCAATATCTGCAACCGACTTATTCATACGCCCCTGCTCATCGGCAAACACCCGATAAGCTAATATTCGCGAAATTAGTTTTGCTAGCGCCTCCTCGCCGTCTTCCTTTTCTAAACCCAAAAACACCAATAAACCTTGCTCAATTTCACCTACGCACTGCCCTTCTACCTCTACGCTTGCTCTGCGCACGCGTTGTAATAATGCCTTCATTCATCCTCTGCTTTTACTATTTCATACTTAAAAAATTAATAACTTAGCTCGCCGTCAGTCAGTAAATCGGCAATATCATCGCTCGCTTTCACTAGCGCATCGGCAATACTTGCCTCAAAGGCTGAGTGGCCTGCGTCGCGAATAATGTGCAGCTCAGAACTTGGCCAATGCTGATGAAGCTCCACCGCACTCTCTAATGGGCAGATCATGTCATAGCGGCCGTGCACAATAATTCCAGGGATATTCTCTATTGCCGCCATATTATTGAGCAGCTGATTTTCCTCCATAAACGCGTCATTAACAAAGTAATGGGTTTCTATATGCGACATCGCCACAGCCGTATGGGCATCCATTAAATGATCTTCTACGTCGTGATTTGGCCGCAATGTTGAACAACGGGCCTCCCATAGCGACCACGCCTTTGCCGCCGACATACGCGCCACTTCGTTCTCACCGTGTAATACACGATGATAAGCCTGAATGCGATTCTCGCCGTCTCGCGGCGCAACGCAATCACTAAAGTCCTGCCAGTAATCGGGGAAGACTCTGCTCGCACCACCCTCGGCATAAAACCAAGAAAGCTCTCTAGGACGGCATAAAAATATGCCGCGCAAAATCATGGCTTGAACGCGTTCAGCGTGGGCCTGCGCATAGGCGAGACTCAATGTAGAACCCCAGGAGCCGCCAAACAATACCCATTTATCTACATTCAGGTGCTGCCGAATATGTTCCATATCCGCGATAAGCGCGGGGGTTGAGTTATTGTCTAAGCAAGCGTGAGGCTCGGAGCGACCACAGCCGCGCTGATCAAATAAAATAATTCGATATCGCTCTGGATCAAAAAAGCAGCGCGCCCTTGGGCTGCAGCCAGCACCGGGGCCACCGTGAACAAAGAGCACAGGAATGCCATCGGGGTTTCCGGATTCTTCTACATAGAGTATATGGGGGGCTTGCACCGGCAAACGGTGGGTACTATAGGGCTTTATATCTGGATACAAAGTAAGCATAGCGATAACCAATAAGAGAATTGCGCCTATTCAGTGTAGCGCAGTCGCTGGCGTATCGGTATGTACTCAAATAGGGGGGGGGGATAAAAAACGGCTGTCATTGACAGCCGTTAGATTGAGTAAGATTACTTAGCGCGCTTGCGCTCGTTCTCTTTCAGCAGTTTTTTGCGTAAGCGAATGCTCTTTGGCGTTACCTCTACCAGCTCATCGTCTTCGATGAATTCAAGAGCCTGCTCCAGTGTGTGTTTAATGTGCGGTGACAAGGTCAGCGCGTCATCGGTACCAGACGCACGCACGTTGGTCAGCTGCTTAGCCTTGGTTGGGTTAACGACTAGGTCGTTGCTACGATTGTGAATACCGATAATCTGGCCTTCGTAAACCTCTGCAGCATGGCCCAAGAAAAGGCGGCCACGATCCTGCAAATTAAATAAGCCATAGCTCAGGGTTTTACCACCAACCATAGAAACCAAAACACCATTCTGACGGCCAGCCAATTCACCGCCCTTCACTTCACCGTAGTGATCGAAGACTGTGGTCATAATGCCGCTACCAGAGGTCATGGTCAGGAACTGGCCACGGAAACCGATCAAGCCGCGAGCTGGAGCGATAAACTCAAGTTTTACGCGACCTTTACCGTCTGGCTCCATATTGGTCATTTCGGCTTTGCGCAAGCCAAGCTCTTCCATGACCGAACCTTGGTGCTGTTCTTCTACGTCGATAACAACGTGTTCAAACGGTTCTTGAACCACGCCATCAACCACTTTTTGTACTACTTCAGGGCGAGATACACCCATTTCAAAACCTTCGCGACGCATGGTTTCGATCAGTACCGAAAGATGCAATTCACCACGGCCAGATACTTTAAATTTATCTGGGGTGTCGCCCGGCTCAACGCGCAGCGCAACATTGTGAATCAACTCTTGATCTAAGCGATCGCGAATATTACGCGAGGTAACAAACTTACCTTCTTTACCAGCAAACGGCGAATCGTTTACTTGGAAGGTCATGCTTACCGTTGGCTCATCTACGCTCAGTGGTGGCAGCGCTTCCGGGTGGCTCGGTGAACAAAGGGTGTCGGAGATATTTAGACCTTCAATACCCGTCACACAAACAATTTCACCCGCCTTACCTTCAGCCACTTCAACCCGCTCGAGGCCGTAATAACCCATCACAGATAGCAACTTACACTTGCGGCTTTTCCCGTCAGCACCAACCACAACCAACTGATCATTGGCTTTCATGGTGCCGCGAGTAATACGACCAACACCGATTACACCAACATAGCTGTTGTAGTCGAGGGCTGAAATTTGCATTTGCAGCGGGCCTTCGGCGTCAACTTCTGGCGTCGGCACCTTGTCTACAATCATTTGGAACAGCGGCGTCATGTCTTCCGCCATGTCGTCAGCGTCCAAACCAGCGATGCCGTTCAGTGCGGAGGCAAACATAATGGGGAAGTCTAACTGCTCGTCGGTCGCACCCAAACGGTCAAACAGATCAAAGACTTGATCAACAACCCAATCAGGGCGAGCACCGGGACGGTCTACTTTGTTTACCACAACAATAGGATTCAAGCCTTGCTCAAACGCCTTTTGGGTAACAAAGCGGGTTTGTGGCATGGGGCCATCAACCGCGTCAACCAGTAGTAAAACACTGTCTACCATCGACAGAACGCGCTCTACCTCACCACCGAAGTCGGCGTGACCTGGGGTATCTACAATATTGATACGGTAGCCGTTCCACTCGATCGCAGTGTTTTTTGCAAGAATGGTTATACCGCGCTCTTTCTCCTGATCGTTGGAGTCCATGATCCGCTCGGAATCTTGGTTGCGGCGGTCAAGGGTTCCCGACTGACTCAGCAGTTTATCCACCAATGTGGTTTTACCGTGGTCAACGTGGGCGATAATGGCGATATTACGCAGCGTATCAATCATGAAATGGAATTCGTCGTTGGATAAAATGGCCGCGCATTATACACCAGCCCTGTCCGTCAAAGCAGTAACTGATCAATTTATCTTCACCCGAAACAATTATTACCACAATAAAGCCCAAAAGTTTGCCGCTTGAGCATAATCACGATAGCCGTTACAATCAAATTACATTAATCAGAAACCGCAACGGATAAGCCATCACGATGAGCACCAATGTCACTTGGAAGAGCCGCTGGACCTTTATTCTTGCCGCCACCGGCTCCGCTGTCGGCCTAGGTAATATCTGGAAATTTCCGTATATCACCGGCGAATATGGCGGCGGTGCTTTTGTTTTGGTCTATTTGGGCTGCATATTATTGATCGGCGTTCCGGTCATGATTGCAGAAATCATGGTCGGCCGAGCGGGCCGTAGCGACCCCGTCCACAGCATGAGCAATCTGGGAAAAGCCGCCGGCAGAAGCGCCAACTGGGGCGCAGTGGGCGGCATTAGTATTTTGGCCGGCCTGATGAATATGATGTTCTACAGCGTGGTTGCCGGCTGGGCACTAGACTATGTTGCCCAAAGCCTCAGCGGCAATTACTTAAATTCGCCCACCGAGACAATCGAGCAAAACTTTTCGCAGCTGCTTGGCAATTCATCTGAGCAATTTCTCTGGCACAGTATTTTCTGTTTAATCACCGCATCGATAGTCGCCGGCGGCGTCACCAAGGGCATCGGTAAATCCGTCGATATTTTAATGCCCATCCTGTTTGGTTTTTTGCTTCTATTATTAGGCTATAGCTGGGTCAACGGTGACTTTAGCGCCGGCCTGCACTTTATGTTCGATACCGACTTTAGCAAACTCAGCAGCGACGCTATTCTGGTTGCAATGGGTCACGCCTTCTTTACCTTGAGCTTGGGTATGGGCGCAATTATGGCTTACGGGGCCTATTTTCCCGGCAAGGCCTCTATAGGAAAAACGGTTTTAACCATTGCCGCCCTCGACACGGTTATTGCCCTTGTCGCCGGCATGGCCATGTTCCCATTGGTATTTGCCAACGGCCTTACACCAAGCCAAGGCCCAGGCCTTATGTTTGTCACCCTGCCCATCGCCTTCTCAAATATGGCGGGCGGCCAGTTCTTTGGCACGATTTTCTTCGCCTTGGTCAGCATTGCCGCACTTAGCTCTTCAATATCACTGATCGAACCCGGGGTTGCTTGGCTAGAGAAATACGGCATCAAACGCAGCTTATCGACATTTGGCTTTACCGGCCTAGCCTGGCTCGGCGGTATAGCATGCATCTACTATGGCGAGGTCTTTGATGCCCTCGACTACCTCACCGCCAATATCATGCTGCCACTCGGGGGACTAATGATTGCGCTGTTTGTGGGTAGAATCTTACCCCGCGACACCTCCGTTCAAGAGTTAGGTATGGGGCAGGGTACACTCTTTAAATACTGGTGGTTTGCACTGCGCTACATCGCCCCCATCGGTATTATTCTTGTATTTTTAAACAGCCTTAAACTTATCTAAACGGGATTCACTCTGTGCGCAATATTACTCTAAATGTATTTGTTATCTCTGGCCTGCTCGGTTTTGGCGGACTTTATTACTATAGCGGCGAAGTGGAGGAGCACTACAAAACCAATGCAAATCGTTATTTAAAAGCGTCGCTGGAAAAAATCTCGAGCTGGGAAGTTGCCGACCTAAAATCCGAACTGGGAAAAGAAACACTGAGTGAAGTCAGCGATCAGCAACTTCAAGAATTAACGGCAAGTTATCGGCACCTAGGCGCCTTTACCGGCATGGATGAGCCGGTGTTCTCACGCCTGAGCGGCGCACTGTCTATTCTTAATCACCCGCCCAAACTCAGCTATAGCAGCAATGTGCGCTTTGAACACGGCAGCGCCATTATGACGGCGACACTCACGCTAGAAAATCAGCACTTTAAATACTACAACCTAAACCTAGGTGCACCAGCCAACAACTAAGCCACAGCGCTTTGTTGTAACAGAGTTCGCTCGGCGTCGGCTATTGGCGTTGGGCGGTGCTTGGCATCAATGCACACCAAGGTAATCTCTCCCTCGGCAACTAATTCACTGCCATCTTCCGAGTGCAAAGACTGCAATAAGCGGAAGCTACTATTGCCGATATGCACCGCCCAGGCCCTGACCCGCAGCGGTTTGTCATGATGCCACTCTTTGCGAAAATTAAGCCCCGCCGCAGCGACAATCATCCCAGATAACTCGCCACCGCCACCCATACCAAAGCCGGTATTTGCCATCCATTGCACGCGGGCTTCTTCAAGATAACGAAAATACTGCACATGATTTATGTGACCCATGCTGTCTTGATCAGCCCAGCGCGGCGAAACCATCACGTCGAATAATGGCGGGTTTGATTCGGTATTCATGATGGACGATACACCTTCACATTAGTAAAACCCTGCTCCACAAGGTGCGAAGCATGTAAGCGACTCATCACACCTTTTTCGCAGTAGAGCAGGTAATTCCGAGACTGATCAAGCTCGACAAAGCGACGATGCAACTCGTAAAAAGGCACCGCCTGCACCTCGGCATTATCGAGTTTCAGTGGTTTAGCATCCACCTCATCTGGGTGACGCACATCCAATATGACCGAGCCAGAAACTGGAATAGACAGCACCTCAACATCGACCACGGTTTTATCTTCGTCGGCAAGTTCGTCGATATTAATAAAATCGGCAGCGGCGATGGCGCGCTCCAATACGGCAAAATCAAAATTAGCCTCTTGGGCAGCAATCTTTTCCGGCTTGGCTCGAGTGGTCGGCTTAACCGATATCACTCCGCAGTACTCCGGCATATTAGCGGCAAACTCTTCGGTGCCGATTTGCGCCGCCACTTTGATAATATCGAGCTTATCCATTGTGATCAGCGGCCTAAGCACCAGAGTGTCGGTCACTTGATCGATAACGGATAGGTTTTGCAGAGTTTGGCTCGACACCTGTGCGACGGCCTCACCGGTCACTAGCGCAGGCACTTCTAACTGCGCGGCAACCTCCGACGCTGCCCGCAACATCATGCGCTTGAGGATAACCCCCATTTGCGAATTCTCGACATTTTTGAGGATTTCACCCACCACCTCCTCAAAAGGCACGCTCACAAACTTAACCCGATGGGACGCACCGTATTTGAGCCACAAATACAGCGCCACCTCTTTTACACCCACCTCGTGCTCCCGACCGCCGAGGTTAAAAAAGCAAAAATGTGTGCGCATACCGCGCTTCATGGTCATATAACTCGACACGGTGGAATCGAAACCGCCCGAGATAAGTGACATAACCGCGTCAACCGTACCCAGCGGAAATCCACCCAAGCCCTCTAAGCGACGCTTTACGATATATAAGTGCTGATTGCGCACCTCAATACGCACGGTGATATCCGGCTTGTGTAAATTTACCCCCGCCGACTCAACATGCTGATTCAGGCCGCCACCAACATAGCGCTCTACTTCGCTAGAGTTAAAATCATGCTGACCAACCCGCTTGCAACGCACCACAAAGGTTTTGCCCCGCAGGCTATCTCCAACTGTATCGCGGGTTTTTTCATAAATATCGTGCACATCAATCAAGGGGTATTCCACCACCTCAATCACATGGGCAATACCCGGCGTTTGACATAGCACCCTGACAAATCCCTTTAAAACCGACGGGTCCGTGCTGTGGGTTTCTAAGGTGATACGATCCCAATCACGCACTATCATCAGCTCTGGATCGAGGGGTAAAAGCAATTTACGGAGATTGTCCCTAAGCTGCTGGGTAAATTTCTTACGCACCGGCTTACTTTTGATGATGATCTCAGGGAACAGCTTGACGATAAATTTCATTAAGGGGCCGCATCAATAAATGGGCAGCCATTATAGCCGCACCCTGCCCCCAACGCAGCCCACAGAGCAAAATGCACTATTTATGAGCATAATTGGATTATATGCACCAAAATAACCCATTGTTTTATGATTTACGCACAATCATTTATCACGCCTCCCGCCAGAAAGTCTCTCGGCTAAGCACGCAAGCACAATTAAACGGCATAAATTTTGCTTTTCCGGTTCACAGATTGCGCCGCTATGCGGCACAATGCATTGCGAATATAATCATCATCAACTCGGCCTAGCCGAACTTTTAACAGACTCTCTATTCTGGAGGACGTACATAATGTCAGAGAACACTCTGAAGTTAATCGCCGATAACGACGTGAAATGGGCAGACATGCGCTTCACCGACACAAAAGGCAAAGAGCAGCACGTCACCATTCCGGCAAGCGACGTTGACGCCGGTTTCTTTGAAGACGGCAAAATGTTTGACGGTTCATCGATTGCAGGTTGGAAAGGCATTAACGAATCAGACATGATTCTTATGCCAGATGACTCAGCGTCTGTTTTAGACCCATTCACAGAAGAGTCTACCATTATCATCCGCTGCAACATCGTAGAACCCTCTACCATGTTGGGCTACAACCGCGACCCACGCTCTATCGCTCAGCGCGCTGAAGACTATATGCGCTCAAGCGGCATCGCGGATAACGCACTGTTTGGACCAGAGCCAGAGTTCTTCATTTTCGACGACGTTAAGTGGAAAGTGGCAATGGAAGGCGCTAGCTACGCAATTGCTTCTGACGAAGCGGCGTGGAAATCAGGCGACAACTTTGAAGAAGGCAACACCGGTCACCGCCCTGGCGTTAAAGGCGGCTACTTCCCCGTACCACCAGTCGATAGCCTACACGACCTGCGTGGCGCTATGTGTAATGCCATGACAGACATGGGCCTTACTGTTGAAGTTCATCACCACGAAGTAGGTACAGCTGGCCAGTGCGAAATCGGCGTTGGTCCAAACACCTGCGTTAAGAAAGCTGACGAAGTTCAGGTTCTTAAATACTGCGTACACAATGTTGCTCACGCCTACGGCAAAACCGCAACCTTCATGCCTAAGCCGATCGTTGGCGACAACGGCAGCGGCATGCACGTTCACATGTCACTTAGCAAAGACGGCACAAACCTATTTGCTGGCGACGTTTACGGCGGCCTATCTGAAACTGCCCTGTTCTACATCGGCGGTATCATCAAGCACGCTCGCGCCATCAACGCGTTCACCAACGCCTCTACCAACTCGTACAAGCGCTTGGTTCCTGGCTTTGAAGCACCCGTAATGCTGGCTTACTCAGCGCGTAACCGCTCTGCATCAATCCGCATTCCATTTGTACCAAACCCGAAAGCACGTCGCGTTGAAGTTCGCTTCCCAGATCCATCTGCCAACCCATACCTCGCGTTTGCGGTAATGCTGATGGCTGGTCTAGACGGTATCAAGAACAAGATTCACCCTGGCGACGCTGCTGATAAAGATCTTTACGATCTGCCAGCAGAAGAAGCAGCGGCAATCCCAACTGTTGCCTCTAGCCTAGATCAAGCTCTGCAAGCGCTTGACGCTGACCGCGCCTTCTTGACCGCTGGCGGTGTATTCGACGATGACACCATCGACGCTTACATTGCACTAAAAGCACAGGAAGTTGAGCGCCTAGCCATGACAACTCACCCAGTTGAGTTCGACATGTACTACAGCGTGTAATACTTGTTAGTGTTTTAAAAGAACCCGCCGCTGGCGGGTTTTTTTATGCTTGTCGCAACGGCCTTATAGCGACATCATTAGCGTGGTGACCGCCACAGTGGAAATAAATATGCGATATTTACTACTTTTAAGCAGCCTTCTAATTTTGAGCGCACACGCCCAAAACAAGGAGATCTATCGCTACACCGATAAAAACGGCAATACGGTATATTCTGACAAAGCCCCCAAGGGAAGCTCACCCATCACACTACCCGAGCTAAACACCACGCCAGCCGTCGATACAAGCGAGCCCAAGCGCAAGCACCCAAAAGCCATCAACCTTGATCTCAACAATATCCAAATAAACACCCCTCGCGACGGCGCCATCATTGCCAACGGCCTGCTCCCCACCACCGTGACGATGAGCACCGACCAAGCGCTTCGCAATGATCAGCAAATACACATCAGTCTCGACGGCCGCCTGATAAGCAAAACCACCTCAACAAGCGCATCCATTCCGGCCATGCCTCGCGGCCAACACCAAATCAGCGCCGCCATCATCGACAGCAAGGGGAAAACGCTGGCAGAAAGCAGCATTAGCGTTATGGTTTACCGCCCCAGCAATTAACTCCACCGCCGAACAATTTTAAGTGTTGGCTTGCACCGTATTGGCGCATACTGTGAGATATTCGTGATTTGCGCCCCAAAAAAATGCTCAGCACTCGGGTCAAAATAGGCCCCATAACAAGGCATTTAGGCTCGCCAGTCGCGGAAAATTGTTGATTCATCTATAAAATTCCGCAGCCATCGCTTGGCCTAAAAATTGCTTCAAGGCAAGCATAACGAACATATGGCGGCCCTATGCCTCTGAACAATATCTACCATCAAATTCTCGACAACTTGAAAACAGCCATCCTGTTGGTCGAGCCGAACCTGACCGTCAGCTATATCAATCCGGCGGCAGAGTCACTATTGGCGGTATCTGATCAGCGCATTCATGGCGAGGCCATCACCAAGCTTTTTCACGAGCAGGAAGACACCCTCGTTAAGCTCCTCGACGCCATCAATAACTGCGAGGCCTACACCAAGCGGGAAACCGTGCTAACCCTGCGCTCAGGCACAGAGATCACCGTCGATTACGCCGTAACGCCCGTAACCGAAAACCGCCGCACCTCGCTGATCATTGAGCTGCAACCGCTAGACCGCTTAATTCGAATCAGTCGCGAAGAAGGCCTGCTGTCCTCACAGCAAAACAGCCAAGCGCTGATTCGCGGCATCGCCCATGAAGTAAAAAACCCCTTAGGCGGCCTGCGCGGCGCTGCCCAGCTTTTGGCTCGCGAGCTAAACGACCCTAAGCTGCACGACTACACCAATATTATTATCGACGAAGCCGACCGGCTGCGGAATTTGGTCGACACCATGCTCGGCCCTCACCGCGCACCGGAAAAACAAAAGACCAATATCCACGAGGTCTTGGAGCGGGTAAGACAGCTGGTTGAGGCCGAAAGCGACGGCAGCATTCGTATTATTCGCGACTACGACCCCAGCATTCCGGATATCCTCGGCGACCGCGAACAACTGATTCAAGCGTTTCTTAATGTCATCCGCAACGCCCAACAAGCGCTGCGCCAAGACTCACCGAGCGACAGCGATCCGACCATCGTTCTCCGCACTCGCACCCTGCGCCAACTTACCATTGGCACACACCGACACCGCCTGGTCTGTAGCGTCGACATCGTCGACAACGGGCCCGGCATTCCCGCTGATCTACGCGCATCAATCTTTTTACCAATGGTTAGCGGGCGCGCCGAAGGCACCGGACTTGGGCTGTCTATCGCGCAATCAATACTCAACCAACATAACGGACTTATCGAATGTCGTAGCGAACCCGGCAATACCGTGTTCTCGCTGCACATTCCCCTGGAGCACGCCTCATGAGCCAAGCTAATTCCGTCTGGATAGCCGACGACGACCGATCGATACGCTGGGTACTAGAAAAAGCCCTCACCCAAGCCGGCATCATTACTCGCTGCTTTGAAAACGGCGACGAACTCCTCGGCCACCTAGAGGGTGACGTACCCGACGCCATCATCAGCGATATTCGCATGCCCGGTATTGATGGCCTGAAACTTCTTTCCCGAATTACCGCCGCCCACCCCGGCTTACCGGTAATTATTACAACCGCCCACTCAGACTTAGACAGCGCGGTAGCCTCATACCAAGGCGGCGCGTTTGAATATTTACCCAAACCTTTTGACGTAGACGAAGCCGTCGCCACCACCCAGCGCGCGCTGCAACACGCCAATAAAAATCGCAACTTACTGCCAGAACAAGCACCGCTGGAGCCAACTGAAATCATTGGCGAAGCACCCGCCATGCAGGAAGTCTTCCGCGCCATTGGTCGCCTGTCGCAGTCAAATATCACGGTACTGATTAACGGTGAATCTGGTACGGGTAAAGAGCTGGTCGCACAAGCACTTCACCGCCACAGCCCCCGCGCCACCAAACCGTTTATTGCTTTGAATATGGCCGCCATTCCCAAAGACTTAATGGAGTCTGAGCTGTTTGGCCACGAGAAAGGCGCATTTACCGGCGCCAGTGCACAGCGTCGCGGTCGCTTTGAGCAAGCCAACGGCGGCACCCTGTTTTTAGATGAAATTGGCGATATGCCCGCCGACACCCAAACCCGACTGCTGCGGGTATTGGCCGATGGCGAATTCTATCGGGTAGGCGGTCACACCCCTGTGAAGGTCGATGTTCGCATTATTGCCGCGACCCACCAAAACCTAGAAAAACTCGTAAAGAACAACACCTTTCGAGAAGACCTTTTCCACCGCCTCAACGTTATCCGCATGCACTTGCCGCGCCTCTCAGAGCGCCGCGAAGATATACCCAAGCTCATGCAACACTTCTTCACCCGCGCCGGCAATGAGCTAAACGTAGAGCCCAAACGCCTGCGGCCAGAAACCGAAGAGTATCTCTGCCAAATGGAATGGCAGGGCAACGTCCGCCAACTAGAAAACACCTGTCGCTGGCTAACCGTCATGGCAGCCGGCCGCGAAATACATATCGACGACCTACCGCCAGAATTGCTAGAAAGACCACAAGGCGAAGCTGCACCGGCATCCAACTGGCAGGACAACCTCAAACGCTGGGCTGATCAAGAATTAATGCTGGGCCGCGATAAATTACTCGACCGCGCTGTACCGCAGTTCGAACGCATCATGATTGAGTCGGCACTCAAGCACACCCACGGACGCCGCCGCGATGCTGCTAATTTACTGGGCTGGGGACGCAACACCCTGACGCGGAAGATTAAAGAGCTGGGCATGGGTGGTGATGATGACGATGATTAATTGCAAGAGGGTCTGATGTCTGATGTCTGAGGTCTGATGCAAAACATAAAAGCCCTGCACTTGCGCAGGGCTTTTTACGTCCGACGCCAGACTCCAGTCGCCTAGCTAGCTAGAACCCAGAAACCCCACCTGCCGCCACGCTTCATAACTAACTAGCGCCACGGTATTCGACAAATTCAAACTGCGGGAGCTGCCAATCATCGGGACTTTCAAGCAGTGTTCAACACCCAATTCATCGCGAATATTTTGCGGTAGGCCTGCGGTTTCAGAGCCAAATAGCAGCACGTCACCCGCCTTGAATTCAGCATCTGCGTAATTGCGACTGCCCTTGGTGGTAAGAGCAAAAATACGCCGGCCGGCCATTTCTTTTAGAAAGCTTTCATAATCGGCATGGCGAGTCACCCGCGCTAAATCCGCGTAATCCAAACCAGCACGGCGCAATTTCTTTTCTTCTAAATCAAAACCTAGTGGTTCTATTAAATGCAGATGACAGCCATTATTCGCGACCAAGCGAATAATATTACCGGTATTGGGGGCAATACGCGGTTCATGCAGGGCAATGTGAAACATAGGGAATCAGCGGCGCTGAACTTGTCGGTACGACAAGCCCAGCGCCGCCATCAACTCAGTGAGTTGTTGGTTCAGCAGCGGCTTGCTGCTCAGCCTGTTGCTGCGCCTGACGGTACAGGGCTTCAAAATTAACCGGCTGCAATGCCAACGCCGGGAAGCCACCCTTTACAACTAAAGAGTCAACCGCTTCACGCAGGTAGGGGAACAACATATTCGGGCAGGCTATGCCTAACAACTGACGCAACTGCTCGCCTTCTACGCCCTCAGCCAAGAACAAACCACCTTGGTGAATTTCTACCAAGAACGCAGTCTCGTCATCTTCTAACTTGGCGGTAATGGTGACCGTCAAAATAACTTCAAAATTATTGTCGGCCACTGGTGTGCTGCGAGTGTTCAAATCAACCTGAATTTTAGGCTTCCAGGTTTTGGTGAAAATCAGCGGCGCGCTTGGCGACTCAAAAGAAGCGTCTTTAACGTAGATACGCTGCAAAGCAAACTTAGGTTGAGCCGGGGCTTGTGCTTGTTCAGACATTATTTTCTATTCCTGATTCTGGGTATTAAAAAAACAAAATCACCTACATCTACTATGAGGCGAGCATGACATCTAACTGAGCTCGACGCTCAAGGTTCATCAACTCATCACAGCCGCCGACATGGGTATCACCTACCCAGATTTGCGGCACAGTGCGCTGGCCAGTGCGAGCTAATAAATCGCTGCGAAGATCATTGCGGCCATCTACCGGAATCTCTTCAAAGTCTACGCCCTTGCTACTGAGTAGCTGTTTGGCGCGGACACAATAAGGGCAGAATCGTGTTGTGTAGATCGTTACTTTCGCCATTATCACTCCTCCCCTTTTATACCATCACTGTCTACGATACCGACCGATTATTTTACCAAAGGCATCTGCATCGCTTGCCATTCGGCAATGCCGCCTTTTAAGCGGTGAACCTGGGTATAACCCTTGGTACCGAGCTTTTTACCCGCCGCACTGGCGTGCTGACCAAGCTTACACACCAACACCACAGGCTTGTCCTTGTCGGCAAAGTTCTCAATCTCTTTATCTAATTTGGCAAACGGCACATTCACTGAATCAAGAATATGGCCTTTCCCAAACTCGCCTTTGTCGCGCAAATCCACTACCACAGCGCCCTGCTGGTTCAACAGACTAACCATTTGCTGAGGTGTAATCGATTTACCCGCGCGCTTAGATTCGTGAAAACTCAATAACAACAGGCAAGAAATTAATGCCGAAATGAGTATCCACTGCTCAGCCACAAAAGGGATTAATTTTTCCATGAAAACTCTCTTTATACGTCGCGGTGAACACAATTCGCGAAAAAAGCGAGAGTATACACTGCCACTGTGCATTTCTCACCCTTCCCTGCATAGCCTCATTGTGCCGAAAAAGTTACAATGTCGAGCTAATTCCAGCCGATTTGAAGTGGTTCTACTATGGCCGACACGCAAACCAAAAAACCCGTTGTATTAATCATACTCGACGGCTTTGGCTACCGCGAAGACCC
This sequence comes from Zhongshania marina, assembly GCF_002915595.1. Classification (GTDB taxonomy): domain Bacteria; phylum Pseudomonadota; class Gammaproteobacteria; order Pseudomonadales; family Spongiibacteraceae; genus Spongiibacter; species Spongiibacter marinus_B. The sequence continues at coordinate 29,561 of NZ_PQGG01000016.1, read as the reverse complement.
CAAAGACAATGCTATTTTCCATGCCCACACCCCTAACTGGGACGCGCTTTGGCAGGCCTCACCCCACACGCTCATTTCAGGTTCAGGACTCGACGTTGGCCTGCCAGACGGCCAAATGGGAAATTCTGAAGTTGGCCATATGAGCCTCGGCGCCGGCCGTATTGTGTATCAAAGTATTACCCGCATCGACAAAGACATTGCCGACGGTGATTTTTTCAGCAATCCGACCTACACCACTGCCGTCGATAAGGCCGCCCAAGCAGGTAAAGCCGTACATATTCTTGGCCTACTCTCCGCCGGCGGCGTGCACAGCCACGAAAATCATATATTGGCCATGATGGAGCTTGCCGCCAAGCGCGGCGCAGAACAGATTTACGTCCACGCCTTTTTAGACGGCCGCGACACACCGCCGCGCAGCGCGCTAAGCTCCTTAGAAAGAATAGACCAAAAATTCGCCGAACTCGGCCGTGGCCGTACCGCCTCGATTATTGGCCGCTACTATGCAATGGACAGAGACAATCGCTGGGATCGTGTTGAAAAGGCTTACAACTTACTTACCCAGTCTAGCGCAGACTATCGTTACGACACCGCCAGCGAAGCCCTCGCTGCCGCCTACGCCCGAGATGAAAATGACGAATTCGTAAACGCCTCTGTCATTCAAGCTGCTGGCCAAACCAATGGCAGCATCAAAGACGGCGACAGCGTCATCTTCATGAACTTCCGCGCCGACCGCGCCAGAGAAATCACCCGCGCCTTTGTCGACAAAGACTTCGACGGATTCCAACGCGCAACTGTGCCCGCACTCGCGGAGTTTGTCATGACCACTAAGTACGCTGACAATATTAAAACCGCTGTCGCCTACCCGCCGGAAAAAATGCACAACAGCCTAGGCGAAGTGCTGGAGAAAAACGGCAAGACCCAGTTGCGCATTGCCGAAACTGAAAAATATGCCCACGTTACCTTCTTCTTCAGCGGCGGTCGCGAAGCCCTGTATACCGGTGAAGACCGAGAACTTATTTCCTCGCCCGACGTAGCCACCTACGACCTGCAACCAGAAATGAGCGCCCCCGAAGTAACCGACAAATTAGTCGCCGCCATTCGCAGCGGCAAGTACGACGCGATTATATGTAACTACGCAAATGGCGATATGGTAGGCCACACCGGTGTGTTCTCCGCTGCGGTGAAAGCGGTCGAAGCCTTAGATGTTTGCATCAAACGCGTTACTGATGCCGTAACAGAAATGAACGGTCACTGCCTAATCACCGCCGATCACGGCAACTGTGAGCAAATGGTCGACTACGACGCCGGCCAAGCCCACACCCAACACACCACCGAGCTGGTGCCACTGGTCTACGTAGGCGACCGCCAAGGCATTCTGCAAGAATCCGGTGGCAAGCTGGCGGATATCGCCCCGACCATGTTAGCGCTGATGGCTGTTAAGCAACCCGCTGAGATGACCGGCGTCAATCTATTGCGCGAAGCCTGAGACGGTTACCAAGGTGCTGCTGTACGCTGCCAATTTTCGCAAACTATGTTGGGTCTTGCTGCTGCTAACAAGCACAGTGGCAAGTGCTAACAACGACAAAACCCAGCGCGAACTCAACGCCCTGAATGAAAAAATTGGCTCGCTAAAAAAATCAATTAGCAAACAGCAAAACGAACGCAGCAGTACCGCTAAAGCCCTGCGCAATATCGAAAAAGATATTGGCGAGCTAGCGGCAAAACTTCATCACACCAGCAACAAACGCGATGAACAGCAACGCAAACTTAGCGAACTCGAAAGCCGCCAACAGCAATTGCGCAAACAGCAGCTAAGTCAAAAGGCCCTTATTGCCGAACAGGTTCGCAACGCCTATACCCTTGGCAAAGAAAGCCAATTAAAAATGCTCTTGAATCAGGAACAGCCCGAAAAGCTCAGCCGCACCCTGACCTACTTTGACTACTTTAACCGCGCCCGCAGCGAAGAATTAAGCAAATACCGAGACACACTGGCGGAGCTAGATTCCATTAAACCCGCCATTGAAGCTGAGGCGCAGGCCCTAGCAGAAACCAATTCAGAACTTTTGCGCCAGCAGCAGGCACTGCTCCAACAAAAGCAGCAACGCGCCAACACCTTAGCGGGCATAGACCGCGATATTGTCACTAAAACCAGCTCACTAAACACCCTAGACAAGGAACGCAAAAATTTAGAAAGCGTCTTACAAGCGGTTGAGCGCGAAATTACCAATATTGCCATCCCAGCCAGTTACAAACCATTTAGTGCCATGCGCGGAAAAATGCCGTGGCCAGTGAAAGGCAAACTCCTCAATCGCTATGGCGCGCCGAGACAAGGCAGCGCAGTTACCTGGCAAGGTATTCAAATTGCAGGCCGCGAAGGCGACTCGGTATTATCCATTCACAACGGCCGCGTGGTGTTTTCAGACTGGCTGCGCGGTGCCGGCCTTCTTATTATTGTCGATCACGGCGGCGGCTATCTCAGCCTTTACGCTCACAACCAAAGCCTGCTGCGAACAGAGGGCGACTGGGTGAAAGGTGGCGAGGCAGTCGCCACCGTTGGGAACAGCGGCGGCCAGCGCCAAGCTGGACTTTATTTTGAAATTCGCCACAAAGGCCGCCCCACAGACCCCCGCAGATGGTGTCAGTAGGGGCGAAGTATTCGCCAATAAAGCAAGATACAATAGCTCTAATTTGAAGTTGCATCAGGAATTGACGTCATGCCAAATATGCTTCGCCACACTCTAACCGCCATTACGCTCGCCCTATTGGCTGCGCCCATAAGTCTGATGGCTGAAGATGATGTCGCGACGAAGGAAATCACCCCCGCCCCACAGGGCCAACTGCCATTGCAGGCGCTAAGAAATTTTGCCGACGTATTTAATCAAATCCGTCTTAGCTATGTAGAAGAAGTGGACGACAAAACCCTGCTTGAAAATGCCATTCGCGGCATGCTCAGCGGCCTCGACCCACACTCCGATTATCTCGATGCAAACTCCTTTGAAGACCTGCAAAATCATACAACAGGCGAGTTCGGCGGTCTGGGCATTGAAGTCGGCATGGAAAACGGCTTTATTAAAGTCGTGACGCCCATTGACGACACGCCTGCCGAGCGCGCTGGCATTCAAACCGGCGACCTTATTATTCAGATCGACAACAAACCAATAAAGGGACTCAACCTGCAGGAAGCCGTCGCCTTAATGCGTGGCCCCGCCGGCAGTAAAATTGTACTCACCATACTCCGCAGCGGCATCAGCGCACCCTTTGAAGTACCGCTAAAACGAGACGTTATTACTGTTGCCAGCGTGCGCAGTGAAGTGCTCGAACCCGGCTACGGCTATATTCGTATTTCGCAATTCCAAAGTCGCACCGGCCAAGATTTGAAAAAAGAACTCGCCAAACTCAAAGCGGGACGGGATGAATTAAGAGGCTTGGTTTTAGATTTACGCAGCAACCCTGGCGGTTTACTGCAGGCATCGGTGCAGGTCGTAAACGAGTTTATTGACGAAGGTCTTATTGTGTACACCGAGGGACGACTCCCAAACGCCTATAGCCGCTTTATGGCCAGCGCTAAAAAACCTGCCGATGACACGCCAATGGTCGTGTTAATTAACGGCGGCTCCGCGTCTGCCTCAGAAATCGTTGCCGGCGCGCTGCAGGATCACCGCCGCGCTGTCATTATGGGTACCCGCAGCTTTGGCAAGGGCTCTGTGCAAACCGTGCTGCCGCTATCAGAAGACAGCGCAATAAAACTAACCACCGCGCGTTACTTTACCCCAAGCGGCCGCTCCATTCAGGCCCAAGGTATAGAGCCAGACATTGTTGTAGAAAGAGCGCGCATTGAAGCGCTAACCGCGGGCATCGAAATTACTGAAGCAGACTTAGCGGGCCATTTAGGTCGCGGAGACGGTAAAGAAAGTACCAGCGTGAGTCGCAAAGCAGAAAAAGGTGGCCGTGAAGATTTCGCCGGCGGCGACAATCAATTGTACGAGGCCTTAAACCTACTTAAAGGCATGTACATTATGTCTAAACCCAAAACCGCGATTGTGGAAACAGAAACAAGTATTCAGTAATCGCCAGTCGAATATGTCAGATATAAAAAAGCGGGCAATCAAGGCCCGCTTTTTTATATCTGCTAAAACAAATTACAAACGCACTTCTATTCCTCGGGCAGCCATATAGGCTTTGGCTTCTGGCACGGTGTATTCGGCAAAATGAAAAATGCTCGCCGCCAATACCGCGTCCGCCAAGCCTTCTTTTATACCCGCCACCATGTGGTCGAGATTTCCCACACCGCCAGAGGCAATTACCGGCACCGGCACGGCTTCAGAAATGGCGCGGGTCAGCGCCAAGTCATAACCAGCCTTAGTGCCGTCACCGTCCATGCTGGTCAACAACACTTCACCAGCGCCGTTTTCAACCATTTTTATCGCCCACTCCACCGCGTTAATCCCTGTTGGCTTGCGGCCGCCGTGGGTGAATATTTCCCAGCGCGGACGTCCGTCAGCCTCATCAGCGACACGCTTAGCATCTATCGCGATAACAATGCACTGAGATCCAAAACGATCTGCGGCTTCTTTTACAAAGTCAGGACGATGGATCGCCGCTGAGTTAATGCCAACCTTGTCAGCACCCGCATTAAGCATGGTGCGAATATCTTTTATCTCACGAATGCCACCGCCAACCGTCAAGGGTATAAATACTTCCGCCGCAATTTGCTCAACGGTGTGAACCGTTGTTTCACGGCCTTCGTGGGTGGCGGTAATATCTAAAAAGGTGATCTCGTCGGCACCCTGCTCGTTATAGCGTTTGGCCACTTCTACGGGATCACCCGCGTCACGAATACCGACAAAATTAACACCTTTTACAACGCGCCCTTTATCCACGTCTAAGCAGGGAATAATGCGTTTAGCCAATGCCATATGATTTTTCGTCCTATTCGCTGTTAGCGATTGTCGTCGCAGTAACGCTGAGCTTCGGCTAAATCGAGTTCGCCTTCGTAAATTGCGCGTCCAGTAATTGCGCCCAATATACCAGCATCAGCCACTGCATTAAGCGCCCGAATATCATCCATATTTGTCACGCCGCCAGAGGCAATTACCGGCAAGCCAGACGCCTTGGCCATAGCCACGGTGGCGTCAACATTCACGCCCTGCATCATGCCGTCGCGGCTAATATCGGTATATACAATCGAGCTAACGCCGTCTTGCTCAAAACGCTTGGCCAGTTCGGTGGCCAATAGGGTTGAGACTTCCGCCCAGCCATCTGTGGCGACCAAACCGTCTTTGGCATCTAAGCCAACAATAACCGAACCGGGGAAAGCCTTGCAGGCCTCTGCCACAAATTTAGGCTCTTTAACGGCCTTGGTGCCGATAATGACGTAATTCACTCCGGCATCTAAATACTGCTCTATGGTATGCAGTGACCGGATGCCGCCGCCGATTTGAATTGGCAAATCTGGGTAGGCCTTCGCAATGGCCGTTACCGCTTCGCCGTTTACCGGCTTACCTTCAAAAGCGCCATTAAGATCGACTAGATGCAGACGACGCCCACCTGCGGCAACCCAGCGCGCCGCCATTTCAACGGGGTCATTACCGTATACCGTAGAGTCGCCCATTTCGCCCTGACGCAGGCGCACGCATTGGCCGTCTTTTAAATCTATTGCGGGGATAATCAACATAATAAAAACCTAAAAAATAAAATTCTGAAGACTAGATTAGTCAGATACGGGGAAAAAACTCGCCGTCGGACGATCCCAGTTCAAGAAATTGCGCAGTAAACGCAAGCCGGCTTCACCGCTTTTTTCTGGGTGAAATTGCACAGCGAATACGTTTTCGCAGGCGAGTGCAGCGTGAACCTGCACGCCATAATCTGCGGTGCCGGCCACAAAGTCTGGCGCGTCTACATAGTAGCTGTGCACAAAGTAAAACCGGCTGTTATTGGCGATGCCTTCCCACAGGGGATGCTCAATAGAGTGCGCCACATTATTCCAACCCATATGTGGCACTTTTAAGCGCGTACCGGCACTGTCGTGCAAATCATTGCCAAAAAACTTTACCGCACCGGGCAAAATATCCAGACACTCTACGCCGCCATTTTCTTCGCTATTTTCAAGCAGCGCCTGCATACCAAGACAAATACCGAGCATGGGCTTTTGCGCCGCCACCTCTTGAATGACTTCATCGAGGCCACGACTTTTTAACTCAGCCATGCAATCACGAATGGCACCCACGCCGGGGAAGATAACGCGGTCTGCGCTTAAAATGGTGTCGGGGCAGTCAGTAACGATGACTTTAACGCCGTCGCCGACCTTATCGAGGGCACTGGCCACCGAATGCAAATTACCCATGCCGTAATCAACGACGGCAACGGAAGAAGAACTCATACAGATAAATCCTAGAGACTGCCCTTAGTAGAAGGCGTAATACCCGCCATGCGCTCATCGGCCTGCAAGGCCATACGCAAGGCGCGGCCAAAGGCTTTAAACACAGTTTCAGCCTGGTGATGGGTGTTTTTGCCGCGTAAATTGTCAATGTGCAGAGTCACTTTGGCGTGATTCACAAAGCCGTGGAAAAACTCAGAGAATAAATCCACATCAAAACCACCCACGCTGCCACGGGTATAAGGCACGTGATATTCAAGACCGGCGCGGCCAGAGAAGTCGATTACCACCCGCGACAGGGCCTCATCCAGCGGCACATAGGCGTGGCCGTATCGAGTAATACCTTTCTTGTCGCCCACCGCTTCAGCAAATGCCTGGCCCATTGTGATGCCAATATCTTCTACGGTGTGATGCGCATCTATGTGTAAATCACCCTTGGCGTGCACCACCAAATCAATCAGGCCGTGACGGGCGATCTGATCCATCATATGATCTAGGAAGGGAACCCCAGTTTCAAAATGAGACGTGCCCGTGCCATCTAGATTCACTGTCACGGTAATTTGGGTTTCTAGGGTGTTACGGCTGATCGTAGCTTTGCGCTCGTTCATCGACGCCTCATCGGTTAATTGCTTACAATAGCGTATTATAAAAAATCCCAACCCGTATTACACCAAGCAGAAACGTCATAAATGCCTGTATACGCCGAAATTATCACCCAGCCCGACCCACAGGACGCTGCGGACCTCGAAATACTGTACCCAAACGACAGTGTAAAACTGCTCGCGTCTGCCAATGCTGGCAAGCTAATTATCTACGGCGGCCGTTTTAATGGTCGCATTCTGTCAGCCTTTACACTCACCCCCATCTACGGCGGCGACTACCAAATAGCGCAGCTATCGGTGCGTGAAGTGACCCGCCGCAGAGGAGTGGCGCGCCAGCTCATCATCCAAGCGATGAAGCAACTGCCTGACGACCTACAATCGATCTCCGCAGATTTACGAAGCGCTCCCGAGCTCATCAACCTGTTCGCAGAACTCGGTTTTACGGCCAATAATCGCCTATGGTGTTGGCAGCGCAATACTTAATGAAATCAAGTAATAAACCAAGCTTCAGCCAACAACTGCTGGCATGGTTCGACGTCGCTGGTCGCAAAGACTTGCCCTGGCAGCAAAACATCACTCCATATCGGGTGTGGGTTTCTGAGATTATGCTGCAGCAAACCCAAGTTGCCACCGTCATCGATTATTACCAACGCTTTATGGCACGGTTTCCGACCGTGCAGAGCCTTGCCGATGCGCCGAGTGACGACGTACTCGCCCTCTGGACAGGCCTTGGCTATTACGCCCGCGCCAGAAACCTTCATAAAGCCGCCAAAATGGTTTGCGATGAATTTGACGGCGAATTCCCCCACGACCACAACGCACTCCAGCAACTCCCCGGCGTAGGCCGCTCAACCGCCGCTGCAATATATTCCATCGCCTGCAAGGGCCGCGCGCCCATACTCGACGGGAATGTAAAACGGGTGCTCACCCGCTATGCCGCCATTGACGGCTGGCCGGCGTTAAAGCACGTCGAAAGCCAATTATGGGATTTAGCCGAAGAGCTAACTCCTGATAAGCGAGTCGCCGACTACACCCAAGCCATTATGGATCTCGGCGCCACACTCTGTACCCGCAGCAAACCACAGTGCCCAAGCTGCCCAGTACAAAATAACTGCCAGAGCTACGCGAACAACACCCAAACCGACTACCCCAGCAAAAAGCCCAAAAAACAAATACCCACTCGACAAGTTCATATGCTGATTATCGAAAATAATCAGGGCGAAATTTTGCTGGAACAGCGTCCCAATAGCGGTATATGGGGCGGCCTATGGAGCTTTCCAGAAGCGGCAAACGCAGACGAACTTGATCACTATATCGACCAAAACCTCGGCGCGAACTCCACCAAGCAGCACTGGCCACTAATGCGCCACACCTTCAGCCATTTCCATCTCGACATCACGCCGGTACACATCCGCCTGCACAGCGAAATCAACACAGTCATGGAAGCCAAGCAACAGCTTTGGTATAAGGGACACCCAGAACAACAAGTCGGCCTTGCCGCACCAGTTAAAAAACTGCTCGACGCTGTATTCAGCTCAGATCTATTAAGAGAAGCCCCACTATGACCCGCACCGTATTCTGCAAAAAATACCAGCAAGAACTCGACGGCCTAGACAAGCCACCCTACCCCGGCCCAAAAGGCCAGGACATCTTCGAAAACGTCTCTAAAAAAGCGTGGGAAGAATGGCACGCCCACCAAACCATGCTTATCAACGAAAAGCACCTGAGCATGATGGACCCCGCCTCTCGAAAATTCCTACAAGCAGAAATGGAAAAGTTCCTATCCGGCGAAGACTACGAAAAAGCTGAGGGCTACGTACCCCCCAGCGAATAACTCTCTTATTTCAGGGGCTTGACTCGCTGTTTCGGAACAGGTTTAATACGCGCCTTCTGAGAGGCAGCCAAAACCCTCAATATAAGCCCAGATAGCTCAGTCGGTAGAGCAGAGGATTGAAAATCCTCGTGTCGGCGGTTCGATTCCGTCTCTGGGCACCATTAATTTTTCGTTTAAAATCAACAGCTTACCAAAAGCCACCATTACCACCAACCACCATCCAATCCAATCGGCTTGATCCTATTCCAACGCCTTTCGATACGCACTTATTCCCGGTATTACGCTAACCAATAATGTGCTGACCAAAATCACAGCCATATAAATTACCAGCTGCGGTGTAAGTAGATTGCCATCAATAAACAAGCTGTAACGCTCGGCAAGGGTATTGCCCGCCACCGCAATACATAAAACGAGGAGTAGATTGGCTACGATGATGCCGCCAAGACTAATCAGCAGCGCCTCAGCCTGAATCAGCACAAAGACAAACAGAGGCGGCGCGCCAATAGCACGCATAACGGCTATCTCGCCCTGACGTTCTTTGATAGATGCCAGCAACATGGCGGCAAGACCCAACAAAGAGGCAAGCAGCACTAAGGCCGCTATCAAACGCAGGGTATTTTCCATCGCCGACATCATCTGCCAAAGCTGGGTTAGGGTCACACCGGGAAGAATGGCTTGCAAGGGTTCTCTGTCGTAGGTGTTAATTTGCCGCTGCAAACGAAAGGTGGCGAGCTTTGATTTAAGTCCTACCATAAACGCAGTTATGGACTCGGGTGTAAGCTCTTCCTCGTCATGCCCACGGGCTGAACCGGGCATTTTTACGCCGTTTTGCCAGCCGGCGTGAATGGCTTCAATCGCCTCTAGGCTAACATGCAAGGTCTGATCTACTGGCGTACCGGTAGCTTGAAGAATGCCCGCAACCCGAAAAGGCTTATCCTTGTGTTGACTGAAGCTGGTACTCCCCAAACCGTGTGCCAGCACCAGCTCGTCGCCAATCTGGTAACCCAGTGATCGAGCAACTTCGCTGCCAAGAACCAGCTCATAGAGCTGGGAAAAAGGCTTGCCCTCCGCCAGCACCAAGGGGCGGTTTTGACCAAAACGAAAGTGATTAAAATAATCCGCCGTCGTTCCCATAACGCGATAACCTTTGTGAGAGTCGCCAAGAGCAATGGGGATTGTCCACGCAACGTTTGGGTCTGCGGCAATGTGCTGATAACTTTGCCAAGAAATATTATTACTGGCGTGCCCCAAACGAAAAACCGAATACAGCAGTAAATTAATATCGCCGGTGCGCGCCCCAACAATCAAGTCAATGCCAGACACGGTATTGTTAAAACTGCTTTTAGCTTGTTGGCGAATTTGCTCTACACCCAGCAATACGAACACACTGACTGTAATAGCGAGAAACGTCAGCAATACTGAACCTTTGCGACTGCGCAGACTTGCCAGGGCTAAACGTAAAAACATTAGTTAACCCTCCCAGCCTGATTGATGTCCTGCAAAGACTCCACGCGACTTATGCCATTCGCCAAGCTAAGATCGTGGCTGACAAATATCAGTGCGGTATTATTTTCCGCTAATTGTTCACCCAGCAAGGCCATGAAGAGATCGCGATTTTTAGCATCGAGAGCGGAGGTTGGCTCATCGACGATGAGCAGCTCCGGTTGATTAATCAGTGCGCGGGCAATGGCCACCCGCTGCTGCTGCCCAATACTGAGTTCAGCCGCCGGCTTGCGATGTAATTTTTCGTCCAGCCCCAAGCTTGTCAATAAAGCCGTTGCAGCCGCATCGACATCACCCTTGCCGCCGAAGTGGGCGGCGAGACGAATATTATCTCGGCCACTCAAATAGGGAACTAAGTTGAACTGCTGAAAGACAAAGCCAATATGACGAGCCCGCCACTTGTCGCGTTGGCCACTGCGCAAAGCCTGCAACGGTTGCCCCAACATCGTAATACTGCCGCCGCTGGGAACAAGAAGACCGGCTAACAATTTAAGAAACGTAGACTTACCTGCACCAGAGGGACCGTGAAGAAAAACCTGTTCGCCCGCGCTCAAGCACCATTGCGGAATATCTAGCACCACCTTACTGTCGCCGGGGTAGTGAAAACGGAGGTCTTTAATGCTGAGCAGCACGTGCCGATTTCCTATTGATGTGGTTGTTGGCGATATAACGTATCATATTTAAAGTCGCGATGATTGTTTTCAAACCAATTGCGCGTTTCGTCAAGCTGACTTGGCAAACCAATTTTGTAAAAGGAGCCCATTTTGGCATTCGTTTCTTTACGCTCAATCACTACATATGCTCTGGTCGCACTACTGCTTGTAATGGCTAGCACGGCCTTCGCTCAGGATAATTACCAGACGGTAGAATGGACAGACCTTATACCCAAAGATGATCTGGAGGCTTTTTTAAATCCACCAGATTCTATCAATGAAATTGAAGATGGCTCAGACGCAGATAAGATTGCCAGCCAAATCAAAGCCGCACTGGATGAACCAGGCGACAGCCGCTATCAGCAAGCCTTAGTTTCCACCAAAGTTATTGCCGAGTTCGACGGCAAAGCCATTCGCATTCCCGGATTTATCGTCCCACTGGAGTTTGGTGTAGATCGGCACCATATCACCAAATTCTTTTTAGTTCCGTATTTTGGCGCCTGCATTCATGTACCACCGCCACCCCCGAATCAAATTGTGTATGCCGAGTTTAAAAAGGGCTTCAAACTATCATCACTGTACGACCCATTTTGGTTATACGGCACCATCAAAACCACAATAGTTGAGAACGACACTGCGACAGCGGCCTACTCCATCGAAGTAGACTCCATTAAGCCTTATACCGAGGAGTAAGGCTTACTGAGTACGCAATCAAATATGGCCTCTTCTAAGTGCGTAAGCACCTCTGGGTCTGTACTAATGCATTCGATTCGGCTGTCCAAACAATCGTCTAGCTCGAACTCCGTCAATACTCCATCGGCCTTGTTGTAGGCCGTAATGCCTTGCGCTGTCACAAAGACGCCTTTAATGCGCTCGGCATCGACACCCACTAACAAACCATACAGCTTAGCCGCATCAAAAATCCACTCAGGCGAGAAGACCCAACCGCGACTGAAGAATCCCTCGCCTTGGTTGTCGATACAAAGATAACCTTCCTCCGACAATTCAATGGGCGGGAAGTATTCCACAGCCAGTTGTTCACTTGAATGCGAATTATGATGGTGGTGATATTCCTGCTGGTGCTCACGGGCCGGTGCCGCCAGCCACTCAATATCAAGCTCGCCTTGGCTCACCTGAAAAACAGATTTACTACTCAAGCCCATCTGATTATGGCCAAAACGCGTCTCCAAAAAATCTAGCAGCGCAGGGAAATCCTCAACCTCATATTGATCCGCCTTGTTCGCCACAATCACATCGGCAATCGCCATTTGCTGATTATATATCGCGTGCTCAGTATAGCGCGGTATAGTAATTTTTCGGGCATCCACTAAGGTGATAGTCGCTTGTAAATCTAGCACCTCTTTATAGTGCTCAGCAGATAGCACCGCCAGCACCTCTTGAGGATGACCAAGACCAGTGGGCTCAATTAACAATCGATGTGGCTTGGCGTGAGTCAGTAAACGGTTCAATGCAATCTGCATGGGTAAACCGGCGGCGCAGCACATACACCCTCCCGGTACTTCTCTAATAAATACCCCAGAAGCTTCGCTTTCTTTACCGCTTATTAAACTGCCGTCAATACCCACCTCGCCAAACTCATTGACGAGTACCGCCCAACGTTCATGATCTGGCTTTTGCTTTAAAAGATGCAGGATGGCCGTCGACTTTCCAACACCAAGAAAGCCGGTGATAACATTGGTGGGAATAGCGCTCAGTGTCGACATTTACAAACATCCTTGGTGTGCATTGCAAAAAATAGTGGCTCGAATTTTATAAGGCTCGCCGCAACACGAAAGCAAGTCTCTAACATTGTCTCTTTGGCGCGGAGTGAGTGACTTTTACGCTGCGGGTGTTTGCATCCACCTGCAAGTAAAAACAGCTAGGTCTGCCGGTATGGCAGGCAGAACCGCGCTGGTCAACATCGCACAGTAAGGTATCGCCATCACAATCAACCCGCATGGTTTTCAGACGCTGATAATGGCCACTCGTTTCTCCTTTTCGCCACAACTGAGCGCGTGAGCGAGACCAATACGTCATATCGCCGCTGTGGAGCGTTTGCTCTAAGGCATCGCGATTCATCCACGCCAGCATAAGCACATCGCGACTGCGGTGATCCTGAGCAATGACCGGAACCAGCCCATTAGACGTAAAACACACATTATCCAATACCTCAGACAATGCTAACCGATCACCGCGCTGGCAATCTTCAAAGGCAAGAAAACCGGTATTGATCATAGTATTTCCGCTGTCGGCGCAGCTAGGCAATGAGCTTTTTTGCTATACCATGCACGTATCAGCCCAGACTGAAAGAATACCGTGGGAAATTCAAATCCGCCCAATTCAATAATGCGGCGAACATCTGCCTCAGGTAACACCGCTACGTCGTTGCGATATGCTGCGTGCATTTTTTCAATATCTTCCTGATTCAAGCCACCTGCTTTCATCACACGGAACCACACCTTCATAAGCGCCAAATCAGCGGGCGAATCCAAATCGGCAGACAGGTCTGAGCTCACCAAGAATCCGCCGGGTAAGAGCCGCTTCGCTATGCTCTCAAAAAATTGGATGCGAGCGGTTTTATCCAACAAAAACTGAGATACCAGCAAGGCCGTAGCCGCATTAAAAACACCGCCCGGTTCAAGCGACTCTAGATAACCACAATGAAGAGTGCAACGCTCAGCCAAACCCAACTCTTCAAGTCGCTGAGCACAAACTGCCAACATGGCTTCCGAAGGATCTACAGCAGTAAAAGTCCAAGACGGAAACATTTGCGCCAACTGAATCAATTCAGCCCCAGTGCCTGCACCTACACATAAAATATTGGCATTTTCAGGCAGCTCGACGAATATGGCCTCCATTAACAAATGGATGGTATCGCGGATGGGTGCCATTCTTTCCCACTGCTTATCGTATGTCGCTGCAGCTTTATTAAAGAGTGCTGCTATTTCATTATTTTGCATTTTGCTGCCCCTCACAGTCGCACTTTTGTTGTCGGCACAATGTATGGTTTTTAATATGACCAAAGGCAATCAGCGACGCACCTATAAGCGATACGATTTTCTCGCCGCGTTCATCAAACCACTCATGGCCGAATAGCGCCGCCACGGTGAGAATAGCCAGCCCGGGCAAACCCACCACCAAAACACTGATATTGCGATGGCGCCGACAGCCCATACTCAAGGCAATTAAACTGGTGGGTAATACCGCTATTAACATCCACAGGTGAAAGCGCTCATCTCCAAATGAACTGGCAGCCAGCGTTGGCAAGACCGCCAAAGCGACCGGAAGAAGTAGGCAATGCACTGCGCACAATAGAGACAGACCGATGGCGGCCTTGTCGATATGGGTAGATAAAGGTGTCACGTTTTCTCCTTATAGTCGCTGTCAGATGGCCAACTAGGCGCAGTCCTGACAAAGACAGTGCAGCTCTAGCTGCGGGCTTTTTAGTATGTAACCGGCGTCTTCGACGTTGCGGCTAAGCGTGTTAATCAACGCTGTTTTAACTCTCATTTCCTTCACACTGCTACATTTATCGCAGATCAAAAATTGCGGCACCTCATGGGTGTGGTCGCAATTAATGTGGGAACAGGCAAGGTATTTATTAGCCAGACGAAGTTTGTGAACCAAATTCTCACTGGCCAGAAAATCAAGCATGCAATACACCGTGGTAGGTGACAGCGACTCGCCAAACTCTTTCTGCATATAGCCAATCAATTCATAGGCAGACTGAGCTTTTTCTGACTTGAGTAAGCTAATCAGAATGCGCTTACGTTTTTCCGTTAGTCTGGCACCAGTAGCGCGACAACTGATTTCAGCTTGCTCGAGGGATCGCTCAATATTATTCATTACAGGGCTTACCTAAAGCTAACATCGCGACGACGAGCATCAATAACTGAAGCCCCCTGCCGGCCATTCACTATCCACTCCACCTGCAGCAATTCAACGCCGGGAAAGATGACAGGAATATCCGCTGTCAGTGAGTCGAGTTTGTCCGGCTGTTCGCAGCGATACTGGTAGTAAGCCTGAACATCGCTGTGCGCGGATTTTTCCTCAGCGACCAAGTCGCTATCGGCATGGCCTTCGTGATCGTCATCCACCTTCGCCAGGGCACCAAAATCAATACGCTGATCCAATAGACGACACCCTCCCGCACCGAGATAAAACAAAGCGCCCGCCTCAGTCAGCGCCACCTTTACCTTAGTCATCTGGGCTTGATGTTCAAGACTGTCGGTATAGTGCTCAAAACCCAATACGTTCACAGCCGGAGAGCGCAGCTCAATATCAAGTTGCTGCCCTTCGAGCACCACAAGCAATTCGGCCTTGCCGTGCATATGAGCTTGGTGCGAATGACCTTGATGATGCGCACCCTCAGCATGAATCAAACCAGCAGACACACCCAAAGCTAGCAGCAGGATTAAGCCGCGAAGACAATGCATCACCGTATGGTTCCTCTCATTTTTTTGCACTCAAATACTCATACCCCGTCCAAGATGGTCGCGGCTCATGCCACGTCAAAGGTAAGCAGTAAGCGATCTTCTGGCACAACTAAGGGCGAGCGGTGAACCAACCCGGCACCTTCATTCCCTTCCCACATTTCACCTTTTAGCAGCGCTACTTCGCCACTTGCCAAGGTTTGAATACAGTCCTCACCAGATATAATCCCGCTCACCGAGTCACTCATTCCATTGCTACCGGCACCCAGTTTGCTGCGGTCTACTTCATGATGGGGAAGCCACTCAGTCCCCCTTCCTACATACGTCGTGATTAATCGACAGGGCACGCGATCGACATGAAATTTAGGACACATACTGCCTTTTAATGGCGTCAGGCGCAGGCCGATGCGCTCAAGGCCAAACAGGGTGAGAAACATATCCGCCAACAACTGTATATCCCGCCTAAGATCGGGATACCGAAGCAACTCCGGCATCGCGTCATCTAAGCTATCGACCTTATCCGCCGTAAGCACTAAGCGGCAGCCGGTAAAGTATCGATCAGCTAGCAAGCTAAGACAGTTCTTTTTTACTGAGTTTGAAAGCTCGCGCTGCCACACCGCTAAATTAACGTCAGTCTGGTAAATATCTACCAAGCAATCTGCCGCCGAGCCAAAAACCGTGCGGCGTATTAATAAATCACTGTGCTCGCGCTCGATAGCGCTGCCATCACTTAATGCAACTGCGTTCATGCCTCAGCCTCCCAAGCCGGAAAAGGATCAGGCAGGGTCTTCCAATGCTCACGCCCCGCCAATAATTCATCATCGCTTAACAGGCAGTTATCTAATTCATCAACAAAGCGATCTCGATCAAGTTTCTGGCCAATGAACACCAGCTCCTGACGCATATCACCAAAGGGTTCCTGCCACGAACTTTTAATAGAGGCGAGATACTCCTCATCCTCAGGCCAGCGCTCCTGGGGAATAGCCTTCCAGAACATGCCGGCAAAACCATAGCGGGCCATACCGCCAGCCTGGCTCCACTGCCCAGCAAACTCAGGACGGCTGGCCAACCAAAAATAGCCTTTAGAGCGAATTAACTTACCTTGAATATCTCCGCTATGGAGAAAGTCGTAAAACTTTTGTGGGTGAAACGGCTTGCGAGCAGTATAGGTAAAGCTGACGATGCCATATTCCTCGGTCTCGGGCACATGCGTACCGCGCATCTCTTGCAACCAGCCCGGCGCCTGCTGCGCGCGCTCAAAACTAAACTTGCCGGTGCCGAGCACCTGATCGATATCCACCTGCCCGTTGCGAATAGGGACAATATCCGCGACGGTATTCAGTGTCTTCAGTACCGCAATCAAACGGTTTAGCGTGGACTCATCCACCAAGTCTGTTTTACTGATCAGCAGTACGTCGGCAAACTCCACCTGCTCCACCAATAAATCCGCCACACTGCGTTGGTCCTCTTCACCCAAGTGCTCATCCGTTTCCTGCAGAAATTTGGCTTCGTCATAGTCCTTTAAAAAATTAACCGCATCGACGACCGTAATCATGGTGTCCAAGCTCGCCACATCAGACAAGCTGACGCCATCCTCATCCGCAAAGGTAAAGGTTTCTGCAACCGGCAGCGGCTCAGAAATACCCGTAGATTCAATTAGCAGGTAATCAAAGCGACCCTCATCGGCCAGCCGACGCACCTCCAGCAGCAAGTCCTCCCGCAGGGTGCAGCAAATACAGCCATTGCTCATTTCGACTAGCTTTTCCTCGCTGCGATTGAGCTCAACCCCATTTTTCACCGCACTGGCGTCAATATTGATCTCGCTCATATCGTTAACGATCACCGCCACCCGCCGACCTTCTCGGTTGTTCAGGACATGACTTAACACCGTCGTTTTGCCCGCGCCAAGAAATCCCGAAAGTACAGAGACCGGCAGTTTTTTAGCGGCGTTTGCCATAGTGCTTTTCCTTCTCTTCCATTTGCGTTTTCACCTCCGCACAGTACTCAGCGGTAGGTCGAATCAATAAGCGGTCAATACCAATGGGCTCACCGCTTTCCAGGCAATAGCCATATTCTCCAGCGCGAATACGCGCCAAAGCGGCATCTATTTTGTGCAGCAACCTTGTCTCTCTATCGACAATGCGCATCGCCATACGAGACTGCTCCTCATACTGCGCCAAGTCCGCGTCGTCATTCAGCTCAAGACGCTCGCCAAGACGTTTTTGCGCCGCGTGAATATGGCCCAATGTTTCGCGTTTCAGCGTTATCAATCTGTCGGAGAAAAACGCCAGTTGCTGCGCATTCATATACGGTGTCACTGCAACATCTATCGCTAGATTCATGATGGCCCTATCGCCTTGTTAGCTGTATTTCGCACCTATCATCTCACATTTATAGTTATGATATAACATATCATAATTGGCACGCCAGATTCAGGCAAGTACCAAACGCCGACAAAAACACAGAAGAGGCATAGCAGAGCGAAAAACACAGCCAAACATCGCGTTGATATTTAAGTCAAAATTCCCATACGACCTTTACAGCGCCCAGCTTAGCAAGCAATATGGCGCCGCTTTTCAATGAAGTGAAATATCTAACGTAAGGTCCCATTACGTTTACACAAACAGTTAGGAAGTGAGACATTCAATAATGGATTATACAAAGACAGTTACCATATTTACCCTTTGTTTGGTTTTATTCGCCTGTGGCGGAGGAGGTGGCGGCGGCAGCTCAGCCCCCGACGTCAACATTGCCCCCAGTATTAGCGGCGCACCAGCAAACCATATAACCGTTGGCGAAAATTACCGCTTCGCTCCAACGTTCTCAGATCCTAACAGCGACACCTTAACGTTTTCTATCATCAACAAACCAAGCTGGGCTGAGTTTGATGTTACTACCGGAATCTTATCTGGCACCGCCGACCAACTTGGCATAACAGAAAACATAAGCATCTCTGTATCCGACGGCGAATTTGCCACCAGCCTGCCAGCTTTTTCCCTGAGGGTTCACGAGATAGAAAACAGCACCATCTCTATTCGTATCTCTGGCGCATCAGACCTGTACGACTTCGATGTTGTTTTAAATGAAGATGAGGCCAACGAACAGGTTTTAAGCATTCAAGGAAATGGCGATTACAGCTTTGAAGAGCAAGTAAGCTATAAGCAACCCTATGCGGTAGACATTAAACGCCACCCAGCTCGACAAGACTGCGAGGTAGCGGGTGGAAGCGGCATCGCCAGCGGCCCAGTTCCTATTATTAAAATAAATTGCGCCGACGATGAAAGCGCCGAGCTTTTTGATATTAATGTATTACACAAATATAGAATCACTATGACGGCCGACGAGTGGAATGCATTCGTACTAGATACAGAGCGAGCTCGATACGACAATAGAGATTCAGAAAATGACGTAAAAGACAATCTGTGGACGCATAGCGAGATTTACCGAAAAGTAGACGTCGAGCGCGTAGACGCCACTACCGGCGAAGTACTAGACCAATTCGACAATGTCGGATTTAAAATGCGCGGCAATAATAGCCGCCAATGGCCTGAGTATTGGGTTCGCTACAACTCAGATACCAAGCCCGACGAAGGACAGCCCAACCGTTTTCACTTTTCGCTAAAATTCTCCGAAAAATTTAACGACGACGAAGGTGTTTACGCCTGTATAGATGCCTCCGGCAACCCGGCTGCAGTTTCTGGCGCGCCTTGCTGGAAGCGTGTTTCTTTAGACCACCCAGAAATACCAGAAAATGACGATCGCACCCTTAAAGGCATCGAAAAGCTCAACTTTAAATTTAATAAAGATGACCCAACTTACGCGCGCGAACTGCTTAGCCACGACATCCTAACCCAGATTGGAGCCCCAACCTCCCGCATGGCGTATGCCGCTATCGAAATAGTCATCACCGGCGAAGCGGGCCAAAAACTATTTAACAAGCCGCTGCCACAAACCCACAAGATGGGTATCTACATGGTAGAAGAACCCATCGACAAGCTTTATTTACAGCGCTACTTTGGTAAAAACGGCTATCTCTTTAAAGTAGGCGGCGCCGACCTTACCGACACCGTAAACCCAAATTGCCTGCCGTATGAAAACGACGACAAAGCAAGCACCGGATATATTAACGAAAACTTTTGCCGCATCGGCATCGAAAAGTCAGACCCAAGTAGCCGCCAAGAATGGCTAGGCATAGACAATTACCTCAACCCTGACTTTGTTAACAGCGACATCAATGATGGCGGCGAAGTTTCACAATTTGCACCTTATAGACCGAACTATGATCTTAAAGAAAAGAAAGGCTCAATTATCGAGGCGCGTATTGCTTTACAAAACTTCATGCTCTTTCTGCAAAGCAATCCAACGGCTGATGAACTAAATGAACAATTCGACGTGCTCGGGTTTATCAAAGCCCAAGCGGCGGATATTGTGACTGGTGCGGTGGATCATTACACCCGCGTCGGCAACAACTACTATCTCTACTTAAATCCCTTAAACGATAAGTGGACCTATCTTGTTTACGATTACGACTTTAGCTTCCGCGACCGCCACCCAGATTATTGGGGTAACTCAACAAACTTCCAAAATATCGCGGATACAAGAATTTTTCCAAACGGTATTACACCGGCCTGGAATGAAGGAACCTCCAGCTGGATCGACCCCATTTTGTGGACAATCGTTTTCTCTAAAGAAGAAAACAAAACGATCTTGTACCAAGAAATTAAAAGCCTGCTAAACAACCAACTAAACTGGGAAGGCAACTTAAAGCACGTATTAAATACCCGCAATAACTTAATTAAAGATACCATTTTGGATGCAAGCATTAGCATAAAAGGAAAATGCGACACTGATTACAATGAAACCGCGCTAGGGCTAAGTGAGCACAGCCCCTGCGACAACGGGGACATATCCATCAAAGAATATGTTGAGTGGCGTCAGCGTGTACTCGGTGAAGAATTAGACGCTGCGGGGATCTAAGCCCAAGGCCTTATAAAAGGCTATTCAGGAATAGCCGAACCGTATAACTGCTTACCCCTAAGGCCGCAATGGCCACGGGTAGGCAGTTATCCGCCACATAGCACTAGAATCATAGCGGCTACACCCAGCGGGCTAATTCCCCCTCATTATTCTTATCACTTGATATCCTTATCTGTAAGTCAAATACTGTGGCTTGATTTTCAAAGCCTGTAGTTTGATCATCGAAAATAAATATTAACCAACACTAAAAAAGGGAAGATATACCGTGAAACCCGAAACTTTAGCATTGCACGCAGGTTACAAAAGCGACCCAACCACACGCGCTGCGGCCGTCCCTATCTATCAAACAACGTCTTACACCTTTGACGACACACAACATGGCGCCGACCTGTTTGACTTAAAAGTCGAGGGCAATATCTACAGCCGCATCATGAACCCGACCAATGCCATTCTAGAAGCGCGAATGACAGAGCTAGAAGGCGGAATCGGCAGCTTGGCCGTCGCCTCTGGTATGACAGCGATTACCTACGCACTGCAAACCATCTGCCGCGTTGGCGATAACTTTATTAGCACCAGCCAACTATACGGCGGCACGTACAACCTTTTTGCACACTCGCTACCCAATCAAGGCATAGAGTGCCGCATGGTCGCACACGATGACTTCGATGCCATCGCCGCCAATATCGACAGCAACACCCGTGCACTCTTTTGCGAATCAATCGGCAACCCCGCAGGCAATGTTGTCGATATTCAACGCTGGGCAGAAATCGCCCATGCCCACGGTATCCCGCTAATTGTCGACAATACCGTTGCAACGCCATTTTTATGTAGACCCTTTGAACACGGTGCAGATATTGTTGTGCACTCACTAACAAAGTACATAGGCGGTCATGGCACCACCATCGCCGGTGTTGTAGTCGATTCAGGGAAGTTTGACTGGAAGGCCAACGCAGATAAATTCCCCATGCTTAACCAGCCAGATCCGTCCTATCACGGCGTAGTCTATACCGAGGCGCTAGGCCCAGCCGCCTTCATTGGCAGATGTCGAGTTGTGCCACTGCGAAATACCGGTGCCGCCCTGTCCCCCTTCAATGCCTTCCTCATCATGCAGGGACTAGAAACCCTCGCCCTGCGCATGGAACGCCATTGCGAAAATGCCGAGCGGGTCAGCAGCTATTTGCAAAATCATCCCGCAGTGGAATGGGTAAATTACGCAGCACTTAGCGACAGCCCATACAAATCAGTGTGCGATAAAATTTGCGGCGGAAAAGCCTCAGGGATTGTTAGCTTTGGTATCAAAGGTGGCCGCGAAGCCGGAGCCAAATTTATTGATTCTCTGCAACTACTGCTTCGACTGGTAAACATCGGCGATGCCAAATCCTTGGCCTGCCATCCAGCAAGCACAACACACCGCCAGTTAAATGCAGAAGAGCTCAAGGCTGCGGGTGTGAGCGAAGACCTAGTTCGGATCTCGGTGGGTATTGAACATATCGACGACATTATTGCCGATCTCGATCAAGCGCTAAAAGTAGCTACTTCTTAAAAGC
Source organism: Zhongshania marina (assembly GCF_002915595.1). Lineage (GTDB taxonomy): Bacteria > Pseudomonadota > Gammaproteobacteria > Pseudomonadales > Spongiibacteraceae > Spongiibacter > Spongiibacter marinus_B. The sequence continues at coordinate 7,636 of NZ_PQGG01000016.1, read as the reverse complement.
ACTTGCTATAAAAACACCCCTCCCGTCGCTGCCACAGAAGCGTTGGGAGGGGTGCAAAAAATGACGCCGCGATCATCATCAAAAACGTATATAGATAATCGCTTTCTCCCAATCCAGCCCCACGTCACTAGCAAGAGCAAACCATTGTTCTTTATTGCTGCGCTTTTAATAATAAATCGTGACCGTTACGGTATCGCTATACGTTCCTTGCGGCGGTGTTATCTGTGGTGCCGTGCGCGCATAAACACTTTGCGCCTGCGCGCTACCGGTGCCGATATCAGCCAGTGTGTCGCTATTAAGGGTGTCGCCCCAGCGCTGGCTTCTCGCGGCATCGCGATACAGTTCATAACTAACATACTTGCCGGCTCCGTTATGCATCCGGCGGGTGTTGCCAGTTGCGTTCTGGCCATTATCTAAACCAATCTGATACGGCGTGGTATTCGTGCACTGCGGCGCAATAATAGCGGTGGTGTCTATATTGCTACTGAGAATGCCCTGGGTACCAAAACTGATATTTTGTACAGAAAAGCTAGGATTGCAGCTCGCCTCTACCGTCGCGCTTGCGGTAAATGGGAAACTAGCAATGCCGCTACTGGCTCCACCACTGGTACAGCTAGTCGGCCAAGACGGATAAAAAATAACTACCCCCGCATTGGCTCGGAACACCATAAAGGCATCTATGCCTGAAAAACTATTGCTGTAACTGCCCGGTATAGCCGTGTTTTGGCCAGAAATAATGTCACCGTAAACAGTAACACTACCACTTCCTGAGCCCCCCAATAGCGGCACCGAATATTCAAGATCAACCTCATATTTGTCTGTCCCTTCGACAACACGAGGCCATACCAAAGAATGGCCCGCATCTTGGTATAGATTAAACCGTAATTCATTAGCCCCGCTGGTCATACGCCTTGGCACAATCGTAGATCCTGAGCCCTGATCACCACTGCCAATGCCAAAACAAAGCTTAGCCCTCGCCGCTGCGAGCAGGGATAAGCCAGAGGTAGTACATTGGTAATTAATTGTGGCGGTCACGCCCGTCCAGCCAGTAAAAGGATCACTCCCCCCAAAGTTCACATTCGTCATGCTCGCACTGCAGGTCGTGGCGGCCTGAGCTGCTGTCGGTAAGGCAATAAATACTGCGAGCAATACCGCTTTTATATAATGTGCAGTCATGGTTGCTCTCGGCAAATCAGTGGCCCAATGGCAGATATACCATCCGTTTTCTCAGCCAAAACCACATCTACAACACAGCGGCCAGCCCCCGGTGGCGTCACAACGAGTGTACTGCGCTCAGGCAAGCCCTCCACATAAACTTGGCCATCGTGGCCCACAAATGCGATGGTATTCTCGCCTTGCAAAAGCTGGCTCCCCAAAGGAATAAATTTGCCCGCAGTATCCTGCAAAGTAAGCAAAACCGCACGCACGCGACGCAAGCCAAAATCAAGCCGCACCCCCGCGCGCTCGGTCGGCACCGCAAGCACGCCCTGCGTATCAAATTGAATACCACTCGGCAAAGACAAGGGATCAATTGACACGTGATTGCCTCGGTAAGCGCCCAAACCCGTCAGCAAATAATAGCCCTTTTTATTGGTGCGACCGATAGGCCGGTTTTCCAATTGCACCGGCACGTCGGCAATACCGTTGGTAGAAACCAAGGCGAAACTATCGCTCACCTCACGGGCAGGAAAAATAGCGTTCGGCGCGTCGGCCATCCAAATAAATGAACCACTCACATCAGCAAAAGCCGACTCACCACTGGGCAAAGAGCGCAGTCCCGCGCCAATTTGCGCATAATCACCCCGGTACAGAGCATCTGCCTGTAGGTAATCGACATTCTCAGAACGCTGCATTTGCAAACCCCAACCCGTACCACCGTCAGCCGATACCCCACGGCTAAGATACGCCGCCTGCTGACTGCTGCCGTCACGATCGCGGCTAGCAGAAACACCGCCGTTCACCCGGCCACCCAAGGACACCGACAGCCCCGCATACACACTATAACCATCGTCATTATCGAGCTCTCGAGAGGCGTTAACAAACAGCGTAATCCCGGCAAAAAGCCGCTTGCTATAACTTGCACCAACACTTTTGTACGGTGCCTCATCCAGTCGATTAAGACGGCTGTAATTTATAGACACGCGGCCGCTAGCACTAGAGCCAAAACCTAACAACAGGCGCTCGGTGCGCTGCGACGGCGGGCGACCATCCCTAGAGGCAATATCGCGATAATCCCCAAAACTGCGCTGCAAACTGTAATCAACTGTAAAACCAAGACGGCTCCAATTGTATCCCAGCGTTTGCTGCCTGCCGTCTGCGTCGCGCCCCTTGCTCTTGGCCACCGCGCCGCTAAACAAGCCAGCGCGACCTAGCGTAAATAAAGCACCTACGCCAGCCGCCGCTAGCTGCTCATCGCCTTCTGCATGACCCTCTAAGGTCACCGTATCGCTAAGGCCGTGACGTAAGCTCGCGCTAGCGGCAAGATGATCGCGATAGCTAAACGACTCCACACCGTAGCCTTGGCGAACACTGCCCGCCTCAAAGGAAAAATCACTCAAGCCCCGCTGCAATAAACGCGGAGAGCTGTAAAAAGAAAAATCTTGCACCGTCGTGCGCCCAAGCGCATCGGTTAACACCATTTGTGCCTGGCTCAAACCGCTAACCGTAGGGGCGCTATCAATACGATAAGCACCCGGTAAAACCTCACCGCTGTATTGCCGCAAACCCTCTACATAAAGCTCCACCTGCGAGGGCAAGGCCGCTTCACCATAAAACGCGGGCAAGGCTTGTGTCACCAACGCCGGTTGCAGCGCAAAATTACGCCTAAACTGAATCCCACCCAGCCGCGTTGCCCGGGTCCAAGACAAGCCACCGCTAATAAAATCCCCCGCCCTTACGGTAAGTAAATCGTCCTGAGAAGACCAAGTCCAATGCGTATCCAAGCGGGTATAGCTGTCTTGCTCACCACTGCTGGCGTTGCGCAGTAAGCCGGTGTTTTCTACTACATGATGATCAACAAAGGCGCGCATGGCTGTGCTCGCGGCAACATCGTATTCACCGAACTCATCTAAGGTTAGGTACAAATCGTAATTCAGCAAGGCTCCAAAACTAGCCTGCGCCTGCGGGCTGCGAGGGGTGTCGCGGCGATAAGACTGCAAACGCGCAGTGAGCAATTCCGGCGCCACTGTTAGATGCAATTTTTGCTGCGCCACGTCGTAGCTGTATTGAAGATCACTAATTGAATCTAAATCGAGATACGGCTGCTTAGGGAGATTATTTAAGGCAATACCCATTGCCGCCAGATGCTCAGACAAAACATAAAAGCGGCCATCGAGCGGCATCACCTGCAATAGATAATTTGTCGGCACCATATTAAGCACCACTTCAAGATAAAGTAGCTCTTGGCTGCCGGCCATTGCAGGCCCGTCGAGAAGCATAATGCCGCCCGTCGTTGTTGAGACGGGCGCAGAAGAAGAAAGCTCAGCGCTCACCCAAACCGGAGCCAGCGCGCAACTAATCAGTAACGTCAGCTGGCGCCAAAGGGTAGCGAGTGGGCTGACCATTGACCTGCATCCTTATTTCCGTCGCGGCCGCCGCGCTGCTTGGTAAACCAAAAGACCAACGCCGCACGTTCCCAGACAACACATAACCGGCAAGGCCTTTATGCTCATAAAGCACCTCGCCATCGCGGCTCATCAATTGCATATCGCTAATCTGGGCGCGACTATTTCCGGTATTGTCGGTGACTAATTGCAAACCCGTCTCGGTGTTTTGCAAACGCCAATGAAGCTCGGCATCGCTGGCATTCACGCCTGAGGCAATAAAAGCCGGAATAGAAAAACGTAATAAAAAAGTAAGACCCGGCTGTGCACCAGAGGGAGTATTCGCCCGAACATCTTCACGCGCTGAAGCGGGCAATTCATCCACTAAAATACGAAAACTGCGCTCACCATTAGCCGCGTCTGGCGCAGCACCACCGCGCTGAATAACCCGCACCATCTGACTGGCACCCGGCACAATCGTTAAAAATGGCGGACTAGCTAGCAGCGCAGTAGATGGCTCAAGTACATCTTTACCATCCCGCTGCTCCCAGGCAAACACCCTCACCTGCGCACGCAAAGTGGCAGTGCCGGTATTGCGCAAGGTCAAACCCTTGGCCACCTCGGCGGGAGAAAATTCAAGTAAAGTGGGAGAAACGCCTAAACCAGCTGCAAAGCTAGGAAGGATTGTTAGCGCAAGAAGCGGCCCCAAAAAATGCGGGAGCCGTAATGAAGACCAAAGGACAAACAATAAACGGCGCATAAATTAAGGGGCCACATAGAATACTTAGAACGTTACCGATACCGTCACTGTATCAGAGTACGCACCAGCAGGTGGGGTCGTGGCATTATCACCAGTTTCAACTCGGCCATACACGGTTATATCTTGCTCAATGCCAACACCTGTACCGGCATTCACGCTGCCGAATGTCGTGTCGTCACCCCACAAAGTGGTATAAGCTGCATCGCTATACAAACGGTAGCTAACGAAATTAGTACCGTCATCCGTCATCCGGCGTGTCGTCGCACTCGCATTCGCGCCGTCATCCAAAGCAAGATCGTAAGCTGCATCGGTAGTACAAGTAACAGATACCGTCGACGTTGCCGTGTAATTAGTATTCAACAACTGAACCGTACCAAAACCCATATCAGTCGCCGGTGTCGTCAGCTCACAACTGTCTTCAATCGTAATAGTAACGTCGAAGGTATCTGTTGTTTGAGCAAACAAAGAGTTTGACCAGACCAGCGTGGCAGCCATAAAACCAAATAGATAATTCCGGTGAATAGTCATGCTCAATATTCTCTTTACGTAACAATATATGAGAATTGAGTATATGCCTTCACCAAATTAGCTAAAGATAGTAATTGTACGGATCAACGGGTCGGTAGAGCGCAATTACACGCCCAACACCCCATCATACAAACAGTAAACAACCGCAAAACACCAGATCATCAAAAATCTAATCGGACGTAGTGCCAAAGCATCATTTGATGGAGTAAAACCTGGAAAATGAAGTGTTTTTACTTGGCGCATCGCCATGAAAGCGAGCCTAAATGAATTAAAAGTAGCAGGAAGGCAGCCGCCTTCTTGGCTGTGCCCTACCATCCCTTGCAAGTTCTCGTCCTGAGAATGCCTTCCATGCTATGAGCTCATCCTGAGCCTTCAGAAACTATAGATGCATTATTCAAATTTGAAAAGCCTAAATTTAGCATTTAAGGCCAAAACAACAAACATTAGAGGTCAGCGTGAAAACTTAAGCCTTGCTTTAAACAAAAAGTGCCGCAATAGCGGTGCAGATGGCGCCTTTTAACCCCCCTAAATATCAGCGTAACCATTGGGGTTTGTGCTTTGCCAGCGCCAGGTATCGGCCATCATTTTCTCTAAACTGCTACCGGCCTTCCAAGCGAGGTCACGCTTTGCTTTCTCGGCATTCGCCCAAAATGCGGGTAAATCACCTTGGCGGCGCGGCGCAATTTTGTAGGGCACAGGTTTACCCGTCACCGCTTCAAAAGCCTTTACCATCTCTAGCACCGAGACGCCTTTACCTGCACCCAAATTAAACGCGTGTAAGCCGGGTTTATCCAAAGCCATTAATGAACGACTGTGCCCCGCCGCTAAATCCACCACGTGCAAATAATCGCGTATGCAAGTTCCGTCTGGCGTGTCGTAATCGCCGCCAAATACCGACAGCTCCTCTAACTTACCCACCGCAACACGACTAATAAACGGCATTAAATTATTCGGAATACCCTGCGGATCTTCCCCTATCAAACCAGACTCATGCGCACCAATCGGATTAAAATAACGCAACGCCGCCACCGCCCATCTCGCGTCAGACGCGCATAAATCCGCCAACATCCGCTCGGTCATCGCCTTAGACGCACCATAAGGACTAGAAGGCTGACCCAATGGCATAGACTCCTCATACGGCACCGGCGCATCCGGCCCATACACCGTGGCAGAAGAACTAAACACCAACTTAAACACGCCCGCATTCGCCATTGCCTGACACAATACCATCGTGCCATTCACATTATTCTCGTAATACCGCAATGGCTGCTCAACGCTTTCGCCCACCGCCTTCAAACCGGCAAAATGAATAACCGCATCAATTTTATGGGAAGAAAAAACACCCGCCAACGCACCCGCATCGCGAACATCAGCCTCTATAAAAGCAGGCTCAACGCCGGTAATTTTTGCGATGCGTTTTAAAACAACAGGATTACTGTTCACCAAGTTATCGACAATAACCACATCGTGACCAGCAGCTTGAAGCTCAACAACCGTATGGCTGCCAATGTAACCAGCGCCGCCTGTAACAAGAATTTTAGTCATAAGAAAAACTCAACCAGATATTTTTTCTGTAGGAGGCCGCTGGCCCAGGCCACCCTCTCTTGCGATGAACCCGCAATTCACCTTGGCCGAGACCGATCGAATTACGCGCAACACCCCCAACCAAACACATCGCGGTCGGCCAAGGTGAATTGCACAGCAAGAGAGGGCAGCCTGGGCTGGCCCGCTGCTACACGTGATGGTGCGCTGCTTTTTTGTAGGAGCGGGCGCCGACCGCGATTGCTCGGGCTAAATCTAAGCGGAATTCACCTTAACTGACCGCGATGATACTTACGAAAGCATCTGAATCAATATGCCGTGCCAATGCTCCAGCTTGATTTGGCCCATTTTACTTTTAAGTCTTCTAGCATCTACTGTACGAAGTTGGTCTAGTAAAATACGGCTTTGCTTTCCTTTGAAAAGAACTTCTGGTCTACACCCTAAAGGTTGGCCCTTCGTGGTAATGGGCGCGATGATAACGCGGGGCAAAACAGCGTTCATATCATCGGGGGAAATAATCAAACAAGGCCGTGTTTTTTGGATTTCACTGCCGACAGTCGGATCTAACGCCACCCAATAAACATCACCACGCTTCACCATTCCCAGTCTTCCTGCTCAGACTCCAGCTCTTGCAGCTCAGACAGAGGTTCAATGTCTTTAGCGGGGTCATAACCTTCAAACCAGCCTTGCCTTAGAGGGGTAACGGGTTTTAAAAGTAATACCCCGTCCTCTAAAATCAGCTCCACCTCGTTTTCGATTTGAAGCTGCTCCAAAAAAGCGGACGGAATAATGAGTCCTCGTGAATTACCAATTTTTCTCAGCGTGGTTAGCATTTATTGCCCCGTCAAGTATCAACATTGTTATAACATTGTAAGTCTGACTTGCAAGTAATGCAATGCCCCACAAACCCTTAGGAGCGGGCCACCTTCTCTTGCGATGAATCCGCAATTCACCTTGCCCGAGACCGATTGAATTACGCACAACACCCAGCCAAACACATCGCGGTCAAGAGCCCGCTCCTACAAATGATAATACGCTGATTTTTGTAGGAGGCCGCGCCGAGGCCGATTGAATTACGCACCGACCCAGCCCGAGTTATCGCGGTCAGGAGCCCGCTCCTACACGTGATTTTTTTGTAGGAGGCCGCGCCGAGGCCGATCGAATTACGCACCGACCCAGCCCGAGGCATCACGGTCAGAGCCCGCTCCTACACATATTTTTTTGTAGGAGGCCGCTGGCCCAGGCCACCTTCTCTTGCGATGAA
>NZ_PQGG01000015.1 GCF_002915595.1 Zhongshania marina | reverse complement strand
CAGACTGCTGACAAAGTCCTCGCCAAAGCGCGAGGATTTTTTATAATGGGGCATGCTAAATACTCGACCGCAAACCCAATCCTCGATGGAGTTCGTCTGTATTGACGAGCTAGTCCCCTCAGACCACCTGCTGCGCAAAGTCGATAAACATATCGATTTCAGCTTTATTCATGATCTCGTCAAAGATCTCTACTGTGCTGATAACGGGCGACCAGCTTTAGATCCAACACTACTCTTTAAGATGTTGTTAGTTGGCTACTTATTCGGTGTTCGCAGTGAGCGCCAGCTGGTTCGCGAAGTGCAAGTGAACGTCGCTTATCGTTGGTTTTTAGGTTTAAACTTAACGGACAAAATCCCAGATGCCTCTACATTTAGTCAAAATCGTCGCAGGCGGTTTAATGAGTCAGGTGTATACCAACAAATCTTTGATGAAATCGTTTTGCAGGCAATATCAAAACGACTGGTATCAGGAAAGCACCTCTTCACCGACTCGACCCACCTAAAAGCCAACGCCAATAAACACAAGAAAACCAAAGTTCAGGTCGCCGCCTCTCGTCAAGATTACATGGATGCGCTTGATAGCGCTGTAGAGGAGGACAGATTACGCCACGGAAAAAAGCCGTTAGCGCCGACAACGAAAGCGCCAGTCACCAGAGAAATAAATAAAAGCACTACCGACCCCGACAGTGGCTACATGGTACGAGATGAAAAGCCTAAAGGGTTCTTTTACTTAGATCATCGAACAGTCGATGGTAAATGCAACATCGTTACCGATGTTCACGTTACGCCGGGGAATATCCATGACAGTGTGCCTTACCTGAAGCGGCTAGACCGGCAAATTAAGCGCTTTGACCTACCAGTAGAAGCAGTAGGACTAGATGCGGGATACTTCACCTCAGCCGTTTGTAAAGGCATTGAAGATCGAGGACTGTACGGTGTAATGGGCTATCGCCGCCCCACGCATAAGAAAGGTTATTTCTACAAACGTGAATATCAATACGATGCCGATAGCGATACCTACAAGTGCCCAGCGGGTCAACAGCTCATCTATAAAACCACTAATCGGGAAGGTTACCGCCACTACCAGTCAGATCCACGTATTTGCCAACACTGTGAGCATCTATCACGCTGTACCAGGAACGCAAAGCAGGTAAAAACGGTTACCCGCCATGTTTGGGAAGCGAGCAAGGAGCGGATTAATCAGCACAGGCTAACATCAGAAGGGAAAGTTATTTATAAGAGGCGAAAAGAAACCGTTGAGCGAAGTTTTGCAGATGCAAAACAGCTTCATGGTTACCGCTATGCACGTTATAAAGGATTAAACCGTGTTCAAGGCCAATGTTTATTGGTAGCTGCCGCCCAAAACATTAAAAAGATAGCACTGATGGCAGCGTAGGCCATTTTGTCGTTTAAAACCTCTGAATTAGCACCCTAAAAGCCGACTAGAAGGCGATTTAAGCACCTTGGTGATTAATTTGGGGAATCGCCTAAATTCTATGCCTGTGTGAGAACGAGCCGTAGAAACGACAAACCCCAGTAAAAATACGGGGGTTTGTCAGGGATCTGACCGTGGGTATCACGGTGGACTTCACGCTGGTTTAGCAGGCACTTTTTTGACTCGTGAACAAATTCGATGGGGTCTTCTATGGTCAGAATATGATCAAATTTATTGTCATTAATATAATCAATCATCGCCGCCAGCGTGGTTGATTTACCCGACCCTGTTGGGCCGGTTACGAGCACAAGTCCGCGCGGGAACATCGAGATATCTTTAAATACCTGCCCCATACCAAGGTCTTCTAGCGACAAGACCTTAGAGGGAATGGTACGAAATACCGCACCCGCACCGCGATTGTGATTAAAGGCGTTTACACGGAAACGCGCCACCCCCGGCACCTCAAACGAGAAATCGGTTTCTAAAAACTCCTCGTAATCGCGGCGCTGGCGGTCATTCATAATTTCATAAATTAAGCTGTGCACTTCGCGGTGCTCCAGCGGCGGCAAATTTATGCGTCGCACATCGCCGTCTACCCGAATCATCGGCGGCAGGCCCGCAGACAAATGTAAATCCGAGGCATTTTGTTTGGCGCTAAAGGCCAGTAATTCTGTGATATCCATGAAAGTCCTCAAGCGGCATTAAAGCGATTTACAGCAGGCGGGCCCGCTGAAAATCTGTACCGCGCCAAATTACGCTCGCATTACCTGCAGCAAGCTAATTCCACGCCCAACATATCGTCAATTCAAAACTGTATAACGCGATGTGATTGTCGTACAGCACAAAGTTTTTATTTTAAGACTATGCAGCACTGCATTAAGGCATCAGGCATAATCTCAAGTATGAGCACATCAGCAGACATAATAACCAATATAGCAGCAATTCAGCGCCGAATAGATGCCGCCTGCCAACTTTATCAGCGCGGCAGCCGGCCCACGCTTATCGCCGTCACAAAAACCCGCAGCGCGGCAGAAATGGCTAGCGCTATTAATGCGGGTATTAGCGATATCGGCGAGAACTACCTGCAGGAAGCCCTAGACAAGCAAGCTGAGCTCAGTGTGCAGCCTAAGCAATGGCACTTTATCGGCCCCATTCAGGCAAATAAAACCCGCGCCATTGCCAGCCACTTTGACTGGATACACAGCGTAGACCGCGCCAAAATCATCACCCGACTCAATGATCAGCGGCCAACAGAATTAGCGCCGTTGAATATTTGCCTGCAAGTGAACATCAACGACGAGGCGAGCAAAGCAGGCGCCAGCCAAGACGAGATCGCCCAGCTCGCTGAATTAGCGCTTCAACAACCGCGACTGCGCCTGCGCGGCTTAATGGCGATTCCTGCCAATACCACCGACAATCAGCAACAGCGGCACAATTTTGCCGCCGTGCGCAGTATTTTCACCGACCTACAAACACAATTCCCCAGCGCAGCGCTGGACACCTTATCGATGGGCATGTCCGGCGATATGGAGGCCGCCATCGCTGAAGGCGCTACCCTAGTGCGAATCGGCAGCGATATTTTTGGGCCAAGACCAAGCCCGTCGCGCTGATCTAGCTCGCATTGACTGCCAGTATCAAAACGGGGCTGATATACTGCCCGCGTTAATTTCCAGCCAGCGCATCAGATTCGAGCGCCAGCGGCATAAGCAAACGGGGAAATAGAGTGGAAGAAATGCGAATTGGCTTCATTGGCGGCGGCAATATGGCCTCCAGCATCATCGGCGGGCTCGTCGCCAGCGGCATGTCTGCCAGTAATATTTGGGCCAGCGACCCAAACGCAGACAGCTTAGCCAAACTCAAAAGCGTCGCCCCAGTAAATACCGGCAGCGACAATTTGGCGCTTATCGCCGAAGTAAATGTGCTGATTTTGGCGGTTAAACCGCAAATCATGAAGCTAGTCGCGCAAGACATCGCCGCCGCCGTGCAAACTCATCAACCTCTGGTTATCAGCATCGCCGCCGGCGTTACCAGCGGCAGCTTAGCGACGTGGCTGGGTGGCAAACCCGCCATTGTGCGCTGCATGCCCAACACCCCCGCGCTCGTTCGCAGCGGTGCAACTGGCTTATACGCCAATGCGCAGGTGAATGACGCTCAGCGCAAACAGGCCGCCACCATATTAGAAGCTGTAGGACTCGCACTTTGGGTTGATCAAGAAGATCAGCTAGACGCCGTTACCGCCCTTTCTGGCAGCGGCCCCGCCTACTTCTTTTTAGTCATGGAGGCCATGCAGGCCGCCGGCCGCGAGATGGGCTTAAGTGACGAGGTCGCCAATCAACTTACTCTGCAAACCGCCTTGGGTGCAGCGCAAATGGCCATTACTAGCGACGTAGATGCCGCAGAATTGCGTCGCCGCGTTACCTCGCCCAAGGGCACCACCGAACGAGCCGTAAATATCTTAGAAGACGGCGGTTTACGCCAATTATTTGCCAACGCACTCAATGGCGCCCGCATCCGCGCCGAAGAACTTGCCATCGAACTGGAAGGAGAATAAGGCGCATGACAGCTGCTGCTGAAATCACCATTATGCTGCTCAATACTATTGTCAGCTTAGCCATTACTGCATTTTTACTGCGCATGATACTGCAGTTAGTGCGCGCGGATTTTTACAATCCCATTTGTCAGTTTTTGGTAAAAGCCACCAACCCACTGGTTATTCCACTGCGCAAAATCATCCCCAGCATGGGTAAAATCGACACGGCTTCTGTATTGCTGGCACTCATTGCGCAAGCAGTGGGTATTGCGCTGCTATTCCAACTCTACGGCGGCGGTTTTCCAAACCCTGCGCAGCTATTAATTTGGTCTGTTATTGGTCTTTGCAGCGCCCTACTAAATCTGTATTTCTTTGCCATCATCGGCAATATTATTATGAGCTGGGTCGCCCAGGGCGGCGCCCACCCAGCGGCGCAGCTTTTATATCAAATTACCGAGCCGGTTATGGCACCCTTTCGCAAAATACTGCCGCCAATGGGTGGACTTGATCTGTCGCCGATATTCGTCTTTTTATGCATTAAAGTGCTAGAGGTTATTCTTCGTCATGGCGCTGCCAGCGCAGCGCTGCCAAGAGGATTAATAATGGGGCTGTAAGTGGTGACAGAGCCCTCTGATTTTTACCGCTGGCAAGATGGTAATTTAATCTTGTTCTGCCATATTCAAGCGGGGGCCAGTTGCGACGAGTTCGCCGGTCAACATGGCAACAGATTAAAAATAAGAGTGCGCGCGGCGGCAACAGACGGTAAGGCCAATGCCAATTTAATCGCGTTTATCGCCGGTGAATTTGGTGTTAATAAGCAGCGTGTTGAACTGACTAGCGGCAACCAAAACAGACAAAAAACGCTTATAATTTCGGCACCGGTCAAGCTCCCCAAGGCCTTGAATTTAGCGAAGCAGTCACTATAGACCCTAGCTAAAGATCGACCCTAATGCATTAAGCCGCTGGCAACATTGTTCTCAGCTATTAAGGAATCTGCGCCACATGACACAAGCTCCGCCCAGCACAAATACTGCGGATCAAAATAGCGTCGGCATCGTTGCGCCGCAAAAACTGCACTTCGACCAGCCCTTGCAGCTGGCCTGTGGCCGCGCCCTGCCCGCACACGACATTGTTTACGAGACCTATGGCGAGCTAAACGCCGACAAGTCCAATGGTATTTTAATTTGCCACGCCCTGAGCGGGCACCATCACGCCGCAGGTAAACACAGCGAAGACGACCGTAAGACCGGCTGGTGGGACAGCTGCATCGGCCCGGGTAAACCCATCGACACCAAGGTCTTCTTTGTATTGAGCATAAACAATATCGGCGGCTGTCACGGCTCTACCGGCCCCACCTCAACCAACCCCGACACCGGCAAACCGTGGGGACCAGACTTTCCGCCATTGCGCTGCCGCGACTGGGTAGAAAGCCAACACCTGATGATGCAGCACTTTGGCATTAGCCAATGGGCAGCCGTAATCGGTGGCAGCTTAGGGGGCATGCAAGCCATGCGCTGGGCGCTAGAGTATCCAGATGCCCTGCGTCACTGCATTGTTATTGCCTCCGCGATGAAATTATCTGCCCAGAACATCGCCTTCAATGAAATTGCCAGACGCGCCATTACCTCCGACCCCAATTTTCATGAGGGGCGCTATCTCGAACATGGCACCTTGCCCAAACAGGGGCTCGCGCTGGCGCGGATGGTTGGTCACATTACTTACTTGTCTGAAGACGGCATGAAGCAGAAATTTGGCCGCGAACTTAAAACGGGAAATCTGTCGCTGGGCTCGGGCTCAGACACCGCCGTAGAGTTTGAAGTAGAAAGCTATTTGCGCTATCAGGGCGAGGCCTTCTCCGGCAGCTTTGACGCCAACACCTATTTACTGATGACCAAGGCGCTGGATTACTACGATCTAGCCAGAGAGTATAACGACGACCCAGTTGAGGCATTCAAACACGCCAAGTGCGCGTTTATGGTTGCCTCCTTCACCACCGACTGGCGATTCGCCCCCGCCCGCTCGCGGGAAATTGTTGATGCACTTGTCGCCGCCAATAAATCGGTCAGCTATACAGAGATTGAAGCCGACCACGGCCACGACGCCTTCCTAATACCCATACCGCGCTATATGGATGTTTTCCACGCCTATATGAAACGACTAAAACAGGAGCTTGGCCATGCGTTTTGACCTCACCCTGATTCAGCCGTGGATTAATGCCAACAGCCGCGTACTCGACCTTGGCTGCGGCGACGGCATGCTGCTAGAAACCTTAAGCAAAGAAAAGAATGTGTCAGGTGTCGGCCTAGAAATCGACCCCGACAATATCACCCGCGCTTTGGCACGGGGCGTCAATGTTATTGAACACGACCTCAACGTCGGCCTAGGTAATTTCCGCGACGACAGCTTTGACATGGTCGTGATGACCCTCGCCCTGCAAACCCTTCGCTACCCGCATTTGGTCATCGACGAAATGCTGCGCGTTGGTCGTGAGTGCATCGTCACCTTCCCCAATTTTGGCCACTGGCGCAGTCGCTGGTATTTGGGGCATCGCGGAAAAATGCCGGTATCAAAATTCCTGCCCTACACATGGTACGACACACCGAATATTCACTTCTGTACCGTCAAGGATTTTGAAGCGTTATGTGACGAAAAAAATATTCGTATTTTAAACAGCAGCGTCATCGGCGCTGACAATAGCCAGTCGCCACTGGCAAATCGCTTTCCAAACCTATTAGGGGTGACGGCGGTTTACCACATCAGCAAATAACTCTGTGCATACCGAGCAAAACTATGAAATTAAAACTACATTTTTCCGCACTGCTTATCAGCCTCTTACTTGGCCTTAGCGCCCATGCCCAAGAAGCACCGCCGGTAACTTCGACCAGCTCTAGCTTTGGCAAAGACACGGTGCACTACAGTGTTGTAAACACCACCTTTCTAAGCCCGCAGGTCGCGAGAAGTTACGGCATTGTTCGCGGCGAAGATAAGTTTATTATCAATGTATCGGTAAGACGCCAACTCGACGGCAGCAATATCGCCGTGCGCGCCAAGGTTAAGGGCAGCAGCTCCGACCTCATTCACCGCACGCCCTTAGAGTTCAAAGAAATTATTGAACAGGACGCCATTTACTATATTGCTGAATTTGAACTCAGCAATGACGAGCGTCAGGACTTCCGTCTTTCGGTCAATGTTGATAATCGCCCCAGCTACGATATTCAATTCAATAAAATGCTATACATCGACGACGAATAGGCAGGAAACACTGTGTCCAATCCCGAAAGCAATACCGTCGTTCTCGCTAGCGGCAACCGTGGCAAGCTAGCTGAGCTTGGCAATTTATTAGCAGATATGGGCATTACACTGCGCAGTCAGGCCGAATTCGATGTGATAGAAGCCGACGAAACCGGCCTGAGCTTTATCGAAAACGCCATTCTAAAAGCCCGCAATGCCGCACGCCAAACTGGCTTTGCCGCCCTCGCCGACGACTCCGGACTCAGCGTAGATGCACTCGGCGGTGCACCCGGCATTTACTCGGCACGTTACGCCGGCGAACACGCGCAAGACGCAGACAACAACGCCAAACTATTACATGCATTAAAAAACGAAACCAAGCGCCGCGCCCACTTTCACTGCGCCTTGGCCTTTGTTCGTCACGCCGACGATCCCGCCCCCATCGTCGCCGAAGGCTTATGGCACGGGGAAATTCTATCCGCCCCTCGCGGCAGCAATGGTTTCGGTTACGACCCACTCTTTTACATAGCCGATCTAAACCTAAGTTCTGCAGAACTCAGCAAAGAACAAAAAAATCAGCTCAGTCATCGCGCGCTTGCCTTGAGTCAATTACTACCCAGACTCCGCGCTGAATATCTAGATTCGTCTAATCACTAAATATGAGCACGCTAAGGCTATCTATTATTGATGCCGCGCTTAACCTGCCCATCCGCGATGACGTCAATTTATTAGAACAATGCTTGAGCGCAAATTTAGTGGTAGCGCGGAGCTGCCGCAACGGCAATTGCGGCCGCTGTGACAGCACACTGCTAAAAGGCCGCGTACAACTGCGCAATGGCCTGCAGCTTGAAGGCCCCACAACCATTGCCCTATGCATTAGTCACGCCCAGAGCGATTTACAAATCAGCCAACTGCCATTAATTAAATCCCCCTCGCACTGGCGCTGCCAATGGCAGAGCTCGAGCCAATTACGGCTGCCAGCCGGCCGACAAATACCACCGCGCAAAGGGGATATCTGCGCAATACTGTTTGAAAACAGCGTAGAGCTAAATGAAATTGCCGACATCAGCGGCCGCGATATTCACCTGCTTAATGCCTGCACCAATAGCCCCGCAAATCACAGCGTTAGCCTGATCACCATAGACCGCGACCACCAAGGTCAATATGCGCTTTGGCGAGAACATCAACATCAGCGCCAGACACTTTGGGCACACATAAACCACGCTACCGCAGTTATCGCTCAAGCCGCCTACCAACAAAACACAGATGGCGCTCACTACCACATCGAACACATGCCAAAAGGTTAATAGGCGCTATGTCGCACTAAACACAAAATCTGTGGTCTAAACCGCCCTGCGGTTTAAGTCGCTTGGTGAACACGCTATGCTTAAACCCATAGAAATAGCGCGTAACGCCAAGTCACAACAATTTATTCACACAATAAGTAATGCGGCATCCGCGCAATTCGCGCGCAACCGCATCGAATCTGGAGAAGCAATCTCATGGTCAAACGGATATTGCAGGGTATTGTCGTCCTGCTCGTTATTGCGGTGGTCGGCGTCGTTTTCGCCCTAGAACCCATTGCCAAATTTATGATTGAGCGCGAGGGCAGCAAACAAGTTGGCGCGCGGGTTGACGTCGACAGTGTAGACATCAGTTTTTACCCCACCCACGTCGCACTCAATGGCTTAACTGTCGCCAACCCACAAGAGCCAATGCGCAATTTAATAGAAAGCGAAACCGTATCTGCCGATGTAGATGCAAAAGCACTGTTTAAAATGCAAGTTATTGCAGATCAAGTCGTACTGTCTGGCCTGCAAATGTATACTGCGCGCAGCACCCCAGGCACCTTAGATGGCAGCATGCCGCCGCCAAAAGAGGAAAGCGGAAGTTCAATTCCGAGCATTGCACTACCCGATGCAAATGCATTGCTAGCTGAAGAAAAAGCCACCATTCAAGCCGAAGTCACAGAGATTCAAAATGGCTTCGCGGAGATTGAATCGCGCTGGAAAACCAAATCAGAAAAGCTGCCAGACCAATCACAATTTGATCAGTACAAAGTCCGCTGGAAAGAACTAAAAAATAAAAATGTTATTGAGCGTATTGCCGGCGCCAAAGAATTGCGCGACGACATTAAAGCCGAGCTTCGCCAGTTTGAAAACTTAAACGAAGACCTAAAAACAGACTCTGCTGCAATCAAATCCCTAAGCTTACGCGCAGCAAATCTACCCGCAGACCAGTCTAAGCGTATGCTGTCCAAATACGGCCTAGACCAAGGCACAGAAGGTATGCTGCGCTTCTTGTTAGGCGACGAAGTAAATACTGTGGTACAACGCGGCCTCAGCCTCTACCAAGAAACAATGGGCAATATGGCCAGCGAAGAAGAAGCGCCTGCTAATGACGAACCCGCCGCAGAACTGCCAGTTAATATATTAATCCGCAAAATCCTCATTGACGGCTACCAAGTCATTGGCGGTGAAAAACTCGCCTACTCCGGCGAAATCAATGACGTCACCGACAAACAAGACTACTGGAACAAACCCATCACCATGGCACTACGCGGTGGCATGGAGCAAAAGTCACAATTAGTCATTGACGGTATTTTTGACCAGCGCAACGACACCCTGAAAAGCGTTTTCAACATGGGCTTAAAGCAATTAGCCCTGTCCGGTGTATCACTGTCGCAAAGCCCCGACTTACCCCTGCAATTAGAGAAAGGGATTGCCGATATCGCAGCCAACTTCTCTATAGACGGCGACAACCTCAAAGGCTCGGTGGAAGGCTTAGTCGACCAAGCCAAACTATTGGTTGCCAATGTCACTAGCGACAACAAAACCGCCACCCTTCTCGCCGCTGCCTTAAAAGACGTCACTAAATTAGTCATGGATATGAGCGTAAACGGCACCGTCGATCAGCCAGCCATCAAGCTCAAATCTAACCTAGACAGCATCCTAGGCGATGTACTTGGCGCAGAACTCAAATCTCAACTCGGCGAAGTAGAAGACAAACTAAAGACCAAACTCAGCGCAGACTACGGCCCGCAAATTGCCAGCTTCCAAGAAAAACAAGGCATGCTCAGCCAATACCAAGACCTGCTAGGCGACCGCGAAGCCGCACTGCAAGCACTGATGAAAGAATTGATGTAGTAACCAGTTAGCAAATAGGCGTGTTAAAGGAGCGCATCTCTTATTGAGGTGCGCTATTGCAAATTAAAAGAAGAATTCAAATCGTAGTTCAACGTGTTTATCCTTCTTTAAATACCACGTGGTTTCGTCGTAGATACTTGGAGCTTAGCGCGCAACACTCGCGTCGGGCTAGAGTGCCGAACTGCGCCCTGTGTAAGCGAATTATTAAAGCCTGCCCAGCCAATACTGTGGGCGTCGCCGGTCGTGAGCAACCGCTAGAACCTGAAAACCACCAAGACTTTCTCGGTAAACGATTGACAGGGGAAATCTGTGAAGGGGCACTCTGCGAATATCGGGCAGTAACTCAACTTGCCAAGCTTTTGGTGACTCGCCAAGCAAATTAGCTAGGGCTTCAAATTCCTCTATGAAGGCTCCACCCAATCCCGGAACTTTGGATTCATAATAGCCAACTGATTCCAGAAACTCGGCTTCCGCTGCCGGGTGAAAATAATAGTTCATTTAATGAGAGCTCTAGCCTTCCTCATTACATCCTCACCAGGCACAGGCTGAACTGAGCCATCATCAAGCTCCTCTCCTCTACGTCGGGCCTCAAGCAACCAATCAGACCTAAGCTCCTCTTCTGACGGAGACTCCATACTCAACACTAATCGCTGTATCAATTGAGCTCGCTCCTCTTTAGAAAGGTGCAGCGCCTCGTCTTCAATTTTCTGGAGATTCATAGACAAAACCTCTTGCTCACATTTCACTCAATTTTGACACAGATAGGTACCAGGTGCCACGACTCGGCGTCTTGCTTTAGCGCCGCCAGCAGGGTAGGAACGCGAGGGCAACCATCTCTGAAAGCGTTTACATCTCGTTCTAGCACCAAATAATCAGGGTATGTATTCGGCAACTTGCCTCGATAGCCTGCTCACTTCGGCCCGTTATCAAGGAGTGTAGCTATGACGATGATTTATAAACTTTAGGGGATTTAATGTAATACTGAACCCACTACCGGCCAAACAAAACTGCCCCTTTCTTTCTACTGACTATTCCCTTCCCTTGAGCCTATTCCGCTTTTGATAAAGTTCAATAAGTTAAGCAGCCCGTGAATGCATTAATGGGAAGGGCTCTAGAGTTCAAGTGCGTTGGCAACGCGAATATTTATTTCTTCAATTTTTTCAAAAAGACGGTGATTTCTTTTTCCGTTTGCTTATCACCTTTGCGTAGCGCTGACTCTAAACCGGATTGCCACACGGTTTCCGCTGCAATTTTGTCACCGGTTTTCAGGTGCGCTTTACCAAGTAGATTCCATGCGGCGGAGTAATCTGGATCTAGCTGAACACAGTTTTGTAAATGCGTTATTGCGGCATCTGGTTTATCGTCGTCGAGGTAGGCTTTGCCTAAGCCAAAGCGCAGCATTGCGCTGTCATTGCCTTTGGCGAGCATTTTTTCTAGGGCGTCGATATTCACATTGTTATCCAAGAGCGTGTTGACGGCGCTGCGATATACCGCAGCGCAGCTTATGATTATTACGTCGATAATTTCATTTTCTTACGCTACTGCAAGAATAAAACTAAGACCCCGCTAGTGCGGCTGCGGCAATTCCGGCAGGGCCTGACCCTGCAATTGCATGCCTTCGCGGGTATAGCGTTCTGCTTCGGCATGATCATTCATATTGCTAAGCAAGCGACCGAGTTCAAAGCAAACCTCAGCACTGGGGCTGCGGCGGTAGCAACGCTCAAAATAGTCTTTTGCCTTGCCCCACAATTCATTTCTTAAGGATAGACGACCTAGGCTTAGTAAAAGGGCTGCGTCTTCTGGATGTTCTTTTAGCCAAGCCTCAGCGGTGCTGAGTTGCCGTGATATATCTGAACCGACAATAAGGCCATAAAGCATTACCAAGCTTGCTGACCAATTTTGTTTTAACGCGATGCGCAACACTTTTTCTGCTGCAGGATGATCACCCAATGCCTCCAGTTTTCGGCAGTACGCCAGAGTTAAATCAGCATCCCGTCGCCATGCGCGCGAAAGATGCTTCCACCATTGCTGTACACCACTAACATCTGACTGTTGCGCCGCCTGTTCTAATTGCCCCATTAAAGCTTGGCGCTCTAAGCTATCTATTTTTTCTGGGGGCAAGATATTGTGCTTACGCAAGTCAGGCAGCAGCTCTAACAATGAATTCCAATCGCGCAAACCTGAATATACTTTTTCTAACAAACTCAATACGGAGGGATGACGTTCAGCATTACGGCGCGCGCGGGTAAGTGTTGCCAATGCTTCTTCAAGACGACCCTTATCGACCTGCATTTCGGCTTGGGTCAAGGCAACGGCAATACTTGCTTTGGCGCTAGTCTGCTCTGCCAAACCCAGATAATGACGGCTCGCTGAGGCATCACCCATCGCGTGGCTAGCCCTGGCTGCCAATAAATAATTTACTAGTGGCGCTTCGCTACCTTTTAAGGCATCAGTTAATAAGGTGCGCGACTTTGCCCAATTGCCTTCAATAAAAGCAATCATACCTAAGGTGGTATGGCTGCGACCGCGACTCGCTTTGCGGTCATTCCAAAAGCTACCTATTTTATCGCTCACCTTAGCGCCGCGACGCAGGCTAACAAAAGCAAAAATAAGCAAAAACATAAACACCGCAAGAACCGCCACACCGACCCATATGGTCATTTCAATCGTCGTCTGTGCGTAGGCAATCAAGATATAGCCAGAATCATGCTGTATTGCTGCCGCCAAGCCGGCCGCCAGCGCGAGGGTTAGGAGAACCGCAATGAATATTTTCATTGGCGAACCTCTTTCTGCCAGCGATTACTTTTAATGTACTCTTTTAGGCTGCGCAGCGAACCAGAAATATCCGCTATCTCATTCTGTATCGGAAGCTCTGCCAATACCGCTATTTGCTGTAGCAATGTGTCACGATGCTCATCGAGCTGATAATAACGATTCAACCATGCCGCCGCTTTTTCTAATGCGCGATGATATAAATCAGCTTGCTCCGCCAACAATGCTAGCTGTGCCTGCTCAAACATAAGCTGCAAGCTCGCCCGCAGGGCAGCTTCTTGCTCCGGTGCCAATTGCGCACGAAAGTTTTCTTCGTGGTGACGAATACGAATATAGCTGCGCAACTTATCCCAAGCCGCCATTAAGCCGCCTTGCAAACGCTGCTGCCAATCACTTTGTTCTTCCGCTACTACGACCGGCTCATAGCTGGGCGCTTTATAAATTTTTAACTTTTCTGCCTCTGCCGCCAATGCCTGCAGGGCGAGGTAACTGCCTTCTACGTCTCTTTGCGCACTACTTTGCAGGGCACCAATTTCTTTCGCTATTTCTGCGCGCACGGGATGCAGTGCTGCGTCATCCAAATCCCTTAAAATTTCGTCAGCATTGCTAAGCAATTGCGCGGCTGAGCGTGGGTCGTGGCTAAGCTGTACACGCTGGTTTGCAAGCCGCAACAAATATTCCACTTCGGCCAACAACCAATCACGGCGATCTACCGTCGCCAGTGACTGCACTTTTACTTCAAGGTCTTGGCTGCGACGGCTCAGGGCATCTAAGCGTGCGCTGGCGTCGCTGCGCAATTGCGCTAGCGCTTCGCGCTGGGTACTGATTAGAGATTTAAATTCTGCCTGTGAAGCGCTTAGGGCACGCAGCTCCGATTTAAAGCTATCACTGGCATTTTGTTCCTGCGCGGCAAGCAATTGCTCTTGCTGGTACATCCAGCCCGCCAGCGCCAAGGCGGCAATGGCAACTAGCAATGCAAGCAAGCCCAGCAAATTGCTACTCGATTTAGGTTTTTTTTCAGGCGTTTTTTTTGCGGGTTTAGCAGGCGCTGGTTCAGAGGCGCTAATCACCGCTGGGTCCTGCGTCGTCACCGTGGTTTGCTCTTTATTTTCTTCCGGTTTGTCGCCGCTCATTATGTTCTCTCGAGATCCATTTAATGATTGTTTTCAGCATAGTTTGCGAGTGCTGCTAAGCTCGCTGTGGTGCCGGCATTATCTGCCTGAATAATCTGCCGATAGCCCTGCTCGCGGGCTATATCCGCTACCCGTGCGCTCGGTAACAACACAGGGTAATTAAGCGCCTCAGCGCCCATCAATTCAGTAAAGTGGTTTAAAGTTTCGCCACTATTTAATGCCACTACATTTATACGGTGTTGTAACAGCAATGCCCGCAATTGGCCACCGCCAATATCTGGCCTACTGCGTTGGTAGCATTCGACATAATCCACCTCGGCGCCCCGTGAAGCTAGCTCCGCAGCCAAATATTCACGACCACCCACGCCGCGAACAATCAGCACTTTGCTATTTTTTAAGCACTGCAGGTCGTCGCTGGCCAAGAGGCTTTCGCTATTCATCGCCGGCGCGCTTTGGTGAACACGAATATCCCGCTCTGCCAATGCCGCCGCCGTAGCCGCACCAATTGCATAAACTTGAATACCCAGCGGCCATTGAGGCCAGTACTGCTCGATTTGATCTAGACCGTATTGCACCGCATTCACACTAATAAATATGAGTTGCTGGTATCGGTCTAAATCCATCAGCAAGCGACGGCTCTTTTGAATCGCGGCGTCATGCTCTGGCGAGGACAGCGGCACAATATCTAATAAGGGCTGCAAAACCACCTCTGCGCCAGCAGAGCCTAAAGCAGCGGCAAACTCCGCGCTGCGATCCGCTGGCCGTGTTACCAGCACCCGCAAATTACTAAGCTTTGCTGTCGCCATATACCGCCTGCAAAATAGCGCCCGCGCCCTGTGCCAATAGCGATTCAGCCACGGCAATACCTAATGCCTCGGCTTGATCTCGGGGGCCGCGCTGCTCAGCGGTGAGGATGGTTTTGCCACTTGGCTCGCCAACCAAGGCCCGCAGCCAAAGTTGTTCGGGATTCTCTGGGTCGGCAATAGCATAGCCTGCTATAGGTACCTGACAACCGCCTTCAAGGCGGCGGTTCATGGCCCGCTCAGCCATAACCTGCTCTGCAGTCACCTTGTGGTGCAAGGGCTTTAGTAAATCAATCACACGCTGGTCAGCTAAGCGTGTTTCAACCCCAACTGCGCCCTGGCCACAGGCGGGCAAGCTGGATTCAACCGGCATTAAAGCGGCAATTCGATCTTCTAGTTTCAGTCGAATCAAACCCGCGGCAGCAAGAATAATGGCATCAAACTCACCGTCATCGAGCTTGCGTAGCCGAGTTTGCACATTACCGCGCAGGCTAGAAATTTGCAGGTCTGGGCGCTGCGAACGCAGCTGGCATTCGCGGCGCAGACTTGAGGTGCCAACCCGCGCACCCTTTGGTAACTCATCGACTGAGGAGAAGTGATTACTCACAAAGGCGTCGCGGGGGTCTTCGCGATCACAAATAATCGCCAAGCCCAAACCTTCCGGAAACTCCATTGGCACGTCTTTCATGGAGTGCACAGCAATGTCGGCGCGGCCATCAATAAGGGCTTGTTCAAGCTCCTTAACAAATAGCGCTTTGCCGCCGATTTTAGACAGGGGAGAATCTAGCAACTGATCGCCGCGGGTGGTCATTCCCAGCAACTCAACTTCTAAACCTGGATGAGCGGCCTGCAACTCGGCCTTAATGAATTCCGCCTGCCAAAGTGCCAGCAGGCTCTCGCGGGTGGCGATGCGGATTGTATTGTCGGACATGAATATTTCCGTTGAACACCGTGGGGCCACCATGATACGCCAGCAAGGGCGCTGACAAAACCGAAAACCGGCCCCAAAAACCAATGTATTACATGCCTTTTGCCAACAGCGCCCGCACCGCCGGCAGATAACGGCGGCTAATTTGTGGCCCATCGGCAAGCCCCTGCAGCTTAACCCGATAGCCGGCAACACCGTGGCGCTCAATGCCCTGCACATAGGCCAAGGCCACCAGCGCATTGCGATGAATGCGCACAAACTGCGCCGCAAACTCCTGTTCCAACTCCCGCAGGCTATCGTCAATCAGCAGCTCGCCATCAGGATGTACCGCGCTCACGTATTTATGGTCGGCATAAAAATAGCGCACCGCAGACACCGGCAATAGACTAATTCCCTGTGGGCCAGATGAGGATAATTGGCGCCGTTGAGTCGGAGCTTCAAGCTCAGCCAATGCTGCGATTTGCGCTTTGTTAAGTCGCGACAGACGCCCAAACACAGCGGCCAATTTTTCGCGTTGAATGGGTTTTAGCAGATACCCCACCGCCTGCGCATCAAACGCCGCAATCGCGTATTCATCATAGGCTGTGCAAAACACAATAGCTGGCGACGATTCCCGCTCGGCTAAAATACGCGCCAGCTCAATGCCGCTCATACCCGGCATGGCAATATCTAATAGCAATGCATCTGGCTGGTGTTGTTCAATTTCTGCCAAGGCTGCCTCGGCGTTTGCGGCCTCAGCAATTATTTCGATACCGTCTAATTCTTGCAGCAGTCGCGCAGCTCGCTGGCGCGCTAGGGGTTCGTCATCAACAATTAATACCTTCACGCCAAGCCGCCCTGCACCTTTTGCATTGGAAATACCGCACGCACGCGGTAGCTATCGCCCTGCAATTGACCCTTAAAATCGGCGCGATCGCCAAACAGCGCCTGCAATCTGAGCCGAATATTTTCACTGGCCATGCCGTTGCCTATCTCGATGCCCGCCGAGGCAGGCACAGGGTTTTGCACTTCTATTTCTACCATGTCGCCGCTTGCCCGCGCGCTAATGGCAATAACGCCCCCCGCCGGCAATTGCTGTATACCGTGCACAATGGCGTTTTCGATTAGGGGCTGCAGTAACAGCGAGGGTACCGAGACATCATCATCAAGCTCGGCGTTCTGCCAATCAATTTTGAGCCGCTCTTCCAAACGAGCGCGCTCGATACGCAAATAGCGCTCGCACAAATCACGCTCATCTGCCCAGCGCACCACACTCATACCGCTTTGCAAATTTGCCCTAAATAAGGCGGCCAAATCCTCTACCGCTTGCTCCGCCTTATCCGGCGCCACGCTAATGAGGCTGCTAATGCTATTGAGGGTATTAAACAAAAAATGCGGACGAATGCGGGAGTGCAGCGCATCTATGCGCGCATGCAAGCTACTCTGCTCCCGCAAGCGATACTGCAAACTTAAGTAGGCATAGCGCATACCAATACCAAGCAATACGCTCACCACCACCAAGGTCTCAGCCAGAGCCCAATAGTCGAGCAGCCAGACCTTACCGCGCAAACCGCTAGTCATTAGCCACTGCCCAAGCACCGTGACGCAGGCAACCCAAAGCAAACAAACCACAAAACTAAGCCCCGCTGTTTGTGCGCTGCTAAACGAGTCCAAAAATGGTTTGAGCAAATTCAAAATTGCCGCCGCCCCCAGCAAACACCAGAGGGTAAACATGCCAGACATGCCCAGCAACACCCAGTCAAAATCCCGCAAACCCGATTTCAACAGCGTGAACATAATGGCGAGCAAGGACGCGAACAAGACGATTAGCAATAGTGATTGCGGACTAGACAGATTACCAATAAACGACACCCGCTGATCTAGCGGTGATGGAGGGTTTAGCTGCGCTTTGCTTTGCCTACGCGACACGAAATCTACCTTGCAAATGTTTCGTAAAGCATAGCAGGCTGGTGCCAGAGCGCATACGGCTAGTGCGAGACCAGCGCAACCCGTGTCGACTCACCCCCACAATGACCGTTTTAGGCCATATGGCATCGACCGAGCTTGGCGATCAATTTGTAAGCAGTTTTTCGAGCGCATAAGCGCAGGCAGGTGTTGGCAATTAGCGTAGGGCCGAATATTCCAAACAAGATAGAGGTCTGTCGGTTTTTCTTCAGTCTCAACGCCGTGTTAACTGGCCCAGCGTAGCTGGGTCCGGTTGAACACTTTGTGTACGCCCAGCATGGGCATGAACTAATGAGGTGAAAGTCCTCTGTAGGAAGGTCACCATCCTTAGCGATTTATGATCGTTATCAGATGTTAACTACTAGCGAATGGCAAGGGCTTGACCGCGAGGTCTGGTCTGAAGGAAGCCGGACGCAAAACCGCGAACTGATGAACAAGAACATCATATGAGGCGTAGGCTGGAGGCGAGTTGGCACAAGACGACGAAGCCATGTGATCTAACGGCCACCGTAAAGGATGCAGTTGCGCGGGGACAGTTCATGCTCTTATCTGGGGAGATCTGCTTAACAAGCGATCGGTAAACTACCAGTAAGGCTCTGGTTAATAAGTGCCTTGGCTCCACTGAGTGTATCGCCAATGGAGAGCGAACGAGATACAAACCGATAGCGCTGGCAGGGGCAACTCTGGCGGTGATTAAGCAGAAGTCAGCAGAAGGCATAGTAGCCAAATGCCCATCGTAATGGGTGGGACAAGGTGAAGGCCTGAACATTGAGAATAAAGGAGGAGCCTTGTCACACTTGAACGCACGAACGCCGTCTGGCGATGACGTGACTCAGCGTAGTGATCTGAAGCCAGCCTTTGGTAACGATCTATTTGAGCGTGTGCTACAGCGGGAAAATCTCTCTGCGGCATGGAAGCGCGTTCAAGCTAATAAAGGGGCTGCGGGCGTTGATGGCATTACCATCGACGAATTTCCCGTATGGGCACGAGCTGGCCACTGGCCTAGGGTGACTACCGAGCTGGCAACAGGTCGGTACAAACCATCACCAGTTCGGCGTGTTGAAATTGATAAACCCGATGGCGGTACTCGCCAACTGGGAATTCCAACCGTTTGTGACCGTGTGATCCAGCAAGCCATTGCCCAAGTCCTTACGCCCATCTTCGATCCCAGTTTCTCAAGCAATAGCTTCGGATTCCGGCCATATCGAAATGGGCAGCAGGCGGTAAAGCAGGTTCGCGACATCATCAAGGAAGGTCGCCGCTTTGCGGTGGATGTCGATCTGTCTAAATTCTTTGACCGAGTCAATCATGATTTACTGATGACGCGCCTTGGTGACAAGGTGAAGGACAAACGTCTACTGAGATTGATTAAGTTGTACCTGCGAGCTGGGTTTGTCGACAACCAGTTCTATGGTGAGAGCCGAGAAGGTGTGCCGCAGGGGGGGCCATTATCGCCACTGCTGGCGAACATCATGCTCGACCCTTTGGACAAAGAACTTGAGAAACGTGGCCACAAGTTCGCCCGCTACGCTGATGACTTTACGATAATAGTAAAAAGTCAGCGAGCCGGTGAACGAGTGCTGCACAGTATCAGCCAGTACCTGCAAAACCGTTTGAAGCTGGTCGTAAATACCGATAAAAGTCGCGTCGTTAAAACCAGTGAGAGCAAGTTCTTGGGGTTTACCTTCAAGGCTGGCCGTATTCAATGGCACTCGAAAACACTGCTGAAATTCAAGCAGCGGATTCGTCTGTTAACGAACCGCAACTGGGGAGTGTCGATGAAATATCAGCTCTTCAAAACCAGCCAATTTATACGTGGTTGGATTAATTATTTTGGTATCGCCAACTGTTATCAACTGTGCGTCGACCTAGATCATTGGATTCGGCGCAGAGTGCGGATGGCTTATTGGCGGCAGTGGCGAAAGCCACGAACCAAAGTAAGAA
>NZ_PQGG01000014.1 GCF_002915595.1 Zhongshania marina | reverse complement strand
ACCCGTAGTGCATTTAGGAAGGAGGTAAGTTACTCACCCTCATAAAGAGGTTATCATTAGTTTACGAGAAAAATGGTAACGAGATGAGTAACTTACACAGCGTTTATAGCAAAATTCTGTCTCTTTTGCACGAAATTGAGCCAGCCGATAATTTTTTGAATCAAATCAGAACACCTAAGCTAAGCGATAAGGAGCTACTCGCGCTCAGTCTTGCAGCTGAAACACTGGGCATTGATTCAGAACACTTTTTGTTCAAACAGCTGCCTGCGTGCATCAATGGGAAAATTGAGCGCTCCGTTTATAACAGAAGAGCGCGAAGGTTGAGTTTTAAATTAGAAGAAATCAGAAGCGCTATTGTCACGCGATTAGATGTTGATAACGATATAAATATTGTCGATAGCATGCCATTGGAAGTGTGTAAAATGAGTCGATCTAATCGCAGTAAAATTTGCCAAGAATTTGAATCTAGCTCGCCAGATTTTGGTTTTTGTGCAGCACAAAATATGCGCTACTTTGGCTATAAGTTACACGCGGTTTGCTCACCGAGTGGCGTGTTAAAAATGTACGATATATCAAAGGCTTCGGTTCATGACATCCATTACCTAAACGATATTGAAGGCCAGTTAAACAATTGTGTTTTGATTGGCGATAAAGGGTATTTGAGCAGAGTTTGGCAAACAGATTTATTTTCATCAAGTTGTATCAATTTGCAAACACCGATGCGAAAGAACCAGAAAGAGTTTAGAGACTTTCCGGCTAAATATCGTAAAGCCAGAAAGCGGATCGAAACATTGTTTTCACAACTTTGTGACCAGTTCATGATACGGCGGAATTATGCAAAATCGTTCAAGGGTATTTCGCGCAGAATTGTGACAAAGATAGCGTCCCTCACATTAATTCAATGGTTCAACCAACGTGAAGGGAATAAATTAAACAACCTGAAAGTGGTCATTTCCTAAATGCACCACGGGTTATACATACCAATATAACGCTGGTAGTGCGCTTCGGAGAGCAAATAAAACTCTCTATCTATCATTTCTCGCAGTTGTAACAAGGGAACGGTTTGATAAGCCGCATCGACAACAAACCCGAATTGCGCAGTATCCGAAATTTGCCCCGCACCTGCGCGAAGCAATTGAAATAACCATATATACGGGCTTTTATGGGCGGGATAACGCACTCGCTGGGTCTGACACTGCCACTGCAATACAGCCACGTCGCGGATAGTTAATTTGTGAGACATGACCTGAATCAAGAAGCCATCCAAGCGCTCATCAATAATCTGCTTTTGCTTGTCGGTGTAACTATTCCAGTCAATCACTTCGTGGCTGAAGCGTTTACAACCTCGACACACATCATCGCCCAGCGCTGTAGAACAGACACCAATACAGGGAGTCACCACTCTGGGGATCACAACTGACAAACCACACTCCACAGCACAGATAAAATTGAGGAATCAAGAGTAATCTACCCCAACAGACACTGGCAAGTGCAGTAATTCACTTAACCTATGTAGGGTTTTTCAGTATACTTGCAGCCCCCTATTTCGCATCGATGATGGGCATCGATAGCCCCGGCCCCGGCGATCCCGGCGGATACGGGTACCGAAACTGAAAAGAGGAGTTACACTGTGCTTGAAGCATATCGGAAACACGTCGACGAACGCGCCGCGCAAGGCATTGTTCCCCAGCCACTCAACGCTGAACAAGTCGCGAGCCTAATCGAGTTGCTCAAAAATCCGCCAGCTGGCGAAGAAGCAACCCTTGTTGACCTGATCTCCAACCGTGTACCACCAGGTGTAGATGAAGCTGCATACGTTAAAGCTGGATTTCTATCCGCCATCGTCAAAGGCGAAGCCAGCAGCCCGCTGCTAAGCAAAGAAGACGCCGTTAAACTGCTGGGCAATATGCACGGCGGCTATAATATCGTGACGCTGGTTGAACTCCTCGACCATCCCGAGCTAGCCAAACTTGCCGCAGAAGAACTCAAGCATACCCTGTTGATGTTTGACGCATTCCACGACGTTGAAGAAAAGTCTAAGGCCGGCAATGAGCTAGCCAAAGAAGTTATTCAAAGCTGGGCAGACGCGGAGTGGTTCACCAACCGCCCTGAAGTTGCCGAAAGCATTGTTAACACCGTATTTAAAGTCACCGGCGAAACCAATACCGATGACCTGTCTCCTGCGCCAGACGCGTGGTCACGCCCAGACATCCCATTGCACGCATTGGCGATGTTCAAAATGGAACGCGACGGTATCAAGCCAGACGTTCAAGGCAGTGTTGGCCCACTCACATTAATCGAAAGCCTGAAAGAAAAAGGCCACCCCATTGCCTTTGTTGGTGATGTTGTCGGTACAGGTTCTTCACGTAAATCAGCGACCAACTCAGTGTTGTGGTTCTTCGGCGACGATATGCCTGGCGTACCTAACAAGCGCTCCGGCGGTATTTGTATCGGTAGCAAAGTGGCACCCATTTTCTACAACACTATGGAAGATGCCGGCGCACTAGTATTTGAAGCTCCCGTTGACGAGCTGAACATGGGCGACGTGATTGAAATTCGCCCCTATGACGGCATTATCAAAAATGTTGAAACAGGCGCTACACTCAGCACCTTCGAACTGAAGTCTCCCGTACTTCTAGACGAAGTTCGCGCTGGTGGTCGTATCAACCTGATTATCGGTCGCGGTCTGACCGCTAAAGCCCGCGAATCTTTAGGTCTACCTGCTTCTACCCTATTCCGTCTGCCCGAGCAGCCCGCCGACACCGGTAAAGGCTACACTTTGGCGCAGAAAATGGTTGGTCGCGCCTGCGGTTTACCAGAAGGCCAAGGCATTCGTCCCGGCACTTACTGCGAACCCAAAATGACCACTGTGGGCTCACAGGACACAACCGGCCCAATGACCCGCGACGAACTGAAAGACTTGGCCTGCCTCGGTTTCTCTGCCGACCTGACCATGCAGTCCTTCTGTCATACGGCGGCCTACCCCAAGCCAATCGACATCGACACTCAGCACAATCTGCCTGACTTCATCATGACCCGTGGCGGTGTTTCGCTGCGCCCCGGTGACGGCATCATCCACAGCTGGTTAAACCGCATGCTGCTGCCAGACACCGTTGGCACCGGCGGCGACTCTCACACCCGCTTCCCTATGGGTATTTCTTTCCCTGCGGGTTCTGGTCTGGTCGCCTTCGCTGCTGCAACCGGCGTTATGCCACTAGATATGCCTGAATCAGTATTGGTTCGCTTCAAAGGCAAAATGCAACCTGGCATTACCCTGCGCGACCTAGTTCACGCCATTCCTTACCAAGCAATCAAAGAAGGTCACCTGACCGTTGAGAAAAAGGGCAAGAAGAACATCTTCTCTGGCCGTATTCTTGAGATCGAAGGTTTGGCTGGCCTAACTGTAGAGCAGGCATTTGAATTGTCTGACGCCTCTGCTGAGCGTTCCGCTGCAGGCTGCACTATTAAGCAAGGTATTCCGGAAATTTCTGAATACCTACGCTCGAACATCACCCTGCTGCGCTGGATGGTGAGCGAAGGCTACGGCGACAAGCGTACCCTAGAACGTCGCGCTGCCAATATGGAAGCATGGCTGGCCAACCCAAGCCTGCTCGAAGGCGATGCCGATGCAGAATATGCAGCGGTAATTGAAATCGATCTAGATCAGCTGAAAGAGCCTGTAGTTTGCTGCCCTAACGACCCAGACGACGCTAAATTGCTGTCTGAAGTTGCCGGCGACAAAGTTGACGAAGTGTTCATCGGTAGCTGTATGACCAATATCGGTCACTTCCGCGCCGCCGGTAAACTGCTAGACGCCAACAAAGGCAGCTTGTCCACCCGTTTGTGGTTGTCACCACCAACAAAAATGGACCAGCACACCCTGATGGAAGAAGGTTACTACAACATCTTCGGTGCATCTGGCGCACGTATGGAAATGCCTGGCTGTTCATTGTGCATGGGTAACCAAGCACGTGTTGCCGATGGCGCAACAGTACTGTCTACCTCAACCCGTAACTTCCCTAACCGCCTTGGGAACGGTGCTAATGTCTACCTGACCTCTGCTGAATTGGCATCGGTTGGCGCGATTCTAGGCCGCCTACCTACACCGGCTGAGTATATGGAATACTGTAAAGATCTGGACGCCATGTCAGGCGAGATTTATCGCTACATGAACTTCGACCAGATTGCGTCTTTCCAGAAAGGTGCGGAAGAAGGCAAGCGTATTGCTTCAGTAGAAATCACAGAGGTAACGATGTAAGTTTTTAACTTAAGTCGTTGAGAAAACCGCCTTCGGGCGGTTTTTTTATGGCCGAGTATTTTAAATTTAAGCTTACTTTCGTTTAAATATTTTATTTTGGCGGATTTTGAAAATCATAAATTAAGACACCAAACCTAGCCCCACGGTGGCACCGGCGCCGACAAGCTCTCACCTGGATAGCCCTCCACCTTACCAAAATCCTTAGATTCCCCAGCATTCCAATCAGCGACAAAACCACTAATCTCAGCTTTACTACGGCCAATAAAATTCCACCACATCAAAATATCTTCCTTGAAGGGCTCACCACCAATCAATAAAAATCGGCTGCTTTTATTCGCCGTTATTTCAATACTTTCGCGACCACAGGAAAGATACAACAACTCGGTGCTATCTAATTTTTCGCCTGCGATATTAATGCTGCCTTCCAACACCAAAACACCGTATTCAAACTCTGGCTTAAGCGCTAAAACCGCCAACTGACTATCGAGCGCAACACAATCCGCCGCCATAAGTGGGGAGTAAAACTTTGCCGGCGCGCTAAGGCCAAAAGCATCACCCGCGATTACGGTAATCTCTAAGCCTGCAATATTCGTCTTGGGTAAACTGGGGAAATGTTCAAATGCAGGCGCAATAAATCGATATTGTTCAGGTAGAGCTATCCACAACTGCGCACCATGAAACTCCGCAGGCCGCTCTAACGGTGACTCTTCAGAATGACTTATGCCCCTACCGGCCGTCATTAAATTAACCTGACCGGGCCGAATTAATTGCTCATAGCCTAAGGAATCCCTGTGCAGTAATTCGCCTTCGATCATCCAGGTAAAGGTTTGCAAACCAGTATGCGGATGAGGGCCAACCTGAACACCTTCACTCTGGCTTATGTCTGCTGGACCAATATGGTCTAGAAAAGCCCATGCGCCAATCATACGAAGCTGCTTAGTTGGCAAAAAACGTTCAATAGTCATGCCGGTACCAAGGGTTTTCTGACTACCTTGAAGTCGCCGGCTAGATGGCCGCTCCGCTCGAATTGGGCAGGTTTTTGAATTAGATGCTTCGACGCTTTTATCCGACACGCTCATATTCACCTCATCTTGCATAGCCCGAGTTCGTAGTAATAGCACAGCCCTTGCAGCACCGCTTTTGCGTTCGCCAATTAAGGGCTAAAACGCCTGAGGTGCGTAGCCTGTCACTTCAGAAATACCCATTTCCTTTCCTAATGCGGTCAAGGGGTGAACCACCACCAAGCCGCGCACCGACTTTTTAAACTTGCCCATATCGGCTTGTTCGACTTTGCTCAACACACGATTAAAGGGCAAGGCCTTTAGCTGTTCACTTTGCGCCGAATTCTTACGGCTTTGCATGCCCTTGATACTGGCAATTTTCTTATTTACCACACCTAACTCGCGCTTAAACTGCAAAATCAAACCCTGATTATCGCGGGCCTTGGCGTCGTCGAGCTTGCGCCGCAAAAGGTCTAATTTGTTATTTAACTGCTGAATGTCTTTGTTTAAATTCATATTTGTTCTCTTAGCAAAATCGGCGCGGCCCTGCCCCACCTGTAATCATGGCGGCAGTATAGCAATAAGTGATGGATATACCCTGATAAAGCGAAGCTAGGTGCTCAGCTTGTACCTAGTAATTGCCTTCATCGATAGCAAGAAGCGCCGACCAGTCACCGGCGCTTCTTGGTAGCGTCAGTTGTTCGCTACGGATTTTTGCGGCAAATATTTGAGTACATAGGGCTTTCTCAATACCAAAAAGGCAGCGGGAACAAAAAATAATGACAACAAGGTAGTTAAGACCGTACCGCCTGCCAATACCACCGCGAATGGTGGCCAAAAACCTCCGCCTGATAGTATCAGAGGAATTAAGCCCGCAACGGTAGTTATCGTTGTTGAGCTAATATGTTTGGTGCATACGGACACGATATTTACTATTTCTGCTTTATCCCCTGTCATCGCTAGCGGTGACGCTTTTAACTCGGTCAGGATGACTATCGCGGCATTGACCGCCAAGCCCATTAAGCCCATCAAACCAATAATCGCCGTAAAGCCAAATGGGTACTGGCTGAGCCATAGGCTCAACATTCCCATGCCCGCAGACTGAATTGCCACAGCAAAAACCAAGGCCGATAGTCGGAAGGAGTCGAAGGCCATCACTACCGTTACAATGAGCAACACCAATATAATGCCGACGCTGCCCATTAATTTACCAACAGCTTGATTTCGACCCTCGGCTTCACCGCCAATTTCTAAGCTATAACCTGCGGGTACGTCGAAGCCTTCCTCCGCCAATCTCGCTTTTATACGCTGTAATACTTCGGCGGGGAGCACATCATCCCTGATAAATATTTCGACCATATTGACGCGCTTACCGTCGCGGCGGGAAATCTTCGCCTGCGCAGGCCGCAGCTCCACATTCGCCAAAGCCGACAAGGGCCTAGGTCCCGTCGGCAATGCCAAGGGGAATGACATAAGCGTGTCGATACTGGTTTCTTTTACCTTTGCCCCCGAAACTCGCACCGGCAATTGTTGGGTGCCATCCAGCATGCTGCTAGTGACAACACCGTCTATACTCGCAGCAAGCAAGGACGATATATCTTTCAACCCAACCTGACTGCGCTGGGCTTCACTCTCGTCCACGTCCAACCAAATCTTGGGTACCACTTGACCAAGAGAATCCCTAACATGAACTACACCGTCGGTTTCCTGAGCAATCCTGCGTAATTCGTCACCCATTGCTTTTAAGCGTGACAAACTGCTGCCATATAAACGAAGCTCAACCGGTGCGTTAGACGGCGGCCCCTGAGCAAGCCGCTGCACAATAATTTGATAGTCAGGGAATTTTTCATCAAGCTCACTTTGTAATACTTCGATCAAACGATTGGCCTGACTAAAATCAACCATCTTCATCATTGTCTGGGCGTAATTAGATGAGCCATCTTTACTGTCACTTAGGTTGTAATAAAACGACAGGGCATTGCGGCCAATAAACCAGTGCAGAGAAACAATTTCGGGGTGATTGTTAATAATCTCGCTAAGCTCTTCAGTAGCACGGCGGGTATGTTCGATGCTGCTACCTGCCGGCAGGTAAAGTTCGAGATTAATCATGTCGCGATCAGAGGGCGGAAAAAACTGCTCTGGCAGTGTTTGACTCATCACAAAGCCAAGTATTGGCAGTACGCAGGCGACCAACATCATCCGTCGCGGTCTCAATAACACCCACGCTAATTGCCGGCGAAACCAGCGATTTAAACGGGGGGCAGATATGCCACTGGCCTGATTATTCGCCAGCCATTTCCCTGCAACCGGCGCGATAATAAACAGGGAAATTATCCATGAGCCAATGAGTGAAAAAATGACCGCCCGCGCTAACGGTCCAATAAATTCACCGGCAGGCCCCGCCATTAGCACCACAGGCATAAAGGTTAATATTGTCGTTAACGTCGACCCTAGCAAGGGTATCCAGAGGTGGCGCAACGCTTTGGTCGCCGCTGCTGATGCGGAAAAGCCATCGCGCCGATAACGCATCACGGTATCCGCCACCACAATGGCGTTATCCACCATAATACCCAAGGCAACAATCAGCCCCGTCACCGACATCTGATGAATGGGCAAATCGGTGATACGCATACACGCCAGCGAAAAGAGCATCGTCAAAGGTAAGGACACCGCAACAATAACTGCTGAACGCCAGCCTAGCGTGAATAATAAAATGACAAAAATAAAGGTAAAGCCCAGTAAAATATTATTGATCAAATCACCTAGGCGAACATCGTTGTAACGCTCTTGAACAAAAAGCTCATTCAGCTTTATTTCTGCGGGCAGGCTTTGCTCAAAGTCAGCAATCTCCGCCTGCAAAACCGCGGTCCAGCGATCACCCCGCATATGCGGCAGCATTCGCGACCCTATCGCAACCGCGCGCTCACCGCTGATAATTGCAATATCTTGTGGCGCGTCTGGTTCACCCCGATACACCTTGGCAAGGTCTTGAAGCTGCAATGAGCCACCATCAGGCAGCGTTAATAATGGTGTTCGTCGAATGCGCTCGACGGCATCAAAACCGCCAACCAATTCTAGGGAAATACGCTGTGTATCATTGCTTAACTCACCGGCGGCGGTTTTCGCGTCGCTATTACCCAGCAACCCCGCAATCTTAGGCACATCGAGGCCGACAGCGGCAGCCTTAACCACGTCGACCTTTACCTGAATTTCCTCGGTCGGTGCGCCGACCACTTTCACAATGTCCGTACCGCTTAAGTTTCTTAATCTGCTAGCGAGCTCCTCTGCGTAACGCCCCAAGCGCAGAAGATCAGCAGGCCCACTGCCCTCCCAACTTAAAGCGCCAATCCACGTAAAGGCATAATTCCGATCGGTGTCTAAATATGGCTCGCCTGCACCAGCGGGTAGCTGTCGCGCCGCCTGCTGAATTTTGTCCCGCAGCTCCGCCCAAAGCTGATCACTGGCATCTTGTTTTACCGCGTCGTCAAGCTGAACAACTATTACCGACACACCGCCACTCGAATGAGAAGTGATATGCAGAACTTCGGGAACGGCCCGTATCGCAGTTTCTAATGGCTCCGCAATCAAGCTCTCTACCCGCTCGGCGCTGGCCCCCGGAAATGGCGTTACCAGAATCGCGTGGCGATTTACAATATGAGGATCTTCAAGCCGAGGTAAACTCGCAACTGCGGCAAGACCGGCAACCAAAATAAGCGCGCTGAGCAGTGCAACCATACGGGGATTTGTTAGCATTTTTGAGATCATCATCGATTACTCGGCCGCTAAACTGACATGCAGGCCCGGCGACACCCGATGAAGCCCACCACTGACAACCCGATCCCCCGTTTGCAATTCGCCGTCGACATATACACGACCTTGGTATTGATATACGGCCTGTACCGAGCGCTTTCGCAGTTGATAACTGCCGTCCTCAACGGGTACAAGTTGATAGACCGCCCAGGTTCCCCGCACATCTTCCATTAAGGCACTCAATGGCAACCAAAAGCCCGCAAGTTTTCGCTCCTCTGGCAAGTGTAAGTAGGCGGTATTGCCATCAACGGCCGCTGCTTCGGCGGGTAATTGCACACGCACCGTACGGGTTTGAGTTCGCCAATCTAAATTTTGCGCAACCGAAATAATCGACACCGGCCACTCACCAAAATCACCTGAAATACGAAGAGTTTGGCCGTAGACGAGATTGCGCCCTAGGCGGTCAGAGATGCCAAATACTGCTTCGGTATTACCGGTTACAACCAATTGCATCAATGGTTGCCCCGCACTTACCAGCACACCCGTTTCTAATTGTTGGGTAGAAATTTCGCCGCTGAAGGGGGCGATCATCAACGACTTTTTAATCCGCAAGGCGACGCCCTTTAGCTTCGCATCGACCTGCGCTCTTTGCGCCGCAGTTTCCGTGCGACGAGAATTTAACTCCTCTAACTGCCCCGCTGACACATAGCCGCTTTCGCGCAAATTGCGAAACCTGATAAGGTCCTTATCGATCTGCGCCAGACGAGCGGAGACTTCCCTATGTGCGGCTTTAAGCTCTGATTGCTCAATCTCTAGAGCCCGCGTATCCAAGCTAGCTAAGACCTCACCCGCTTGCACCTGCTGACCGTCTTCAACCAAGACCTTGGCGACCTGCCCAGCCAGTTCAAAACCGATATCAGCCCGCTGACTGCCAATTACCCGCCCAGCAAATAAGCGCTGAGCCTCATAAGCAGGTAAACGCTCTACAGCGACACTACTCACACTCTGCAGCGCCATATCAGCCTGCACAATTAAGGGGAGTAATAGAAATATCGCGATAGAACCCGCCCGTAAGATAAACCCTTGCATAGCCAATTACTCGATATACTAGATTGGCTCGAATATAGATAAACTATACTGGACTGTCCAGTCTATTTTAGATAAGTTAGCATTACAGTTCGGCAATATCACCGCCGCAATACACAGAAAGGCAGGCAACACAGTGCAAGAAAAACGCGTCAGACCAAAAAGTGAAGAAAAACGTAGCCAGATCATTGATGCGGCTGGCATTTTGTTTGTTGTAAACGGCTTTGAAAAAGTGAGTATGGAAGAAATTGCCAAGTCTGCTGGCGTGTCAAAACAAACCGTATATAGCCACTTTGGAAACAAGCAGCAATTATTCACCGCCGCTATCGACTGTAAATGCGATGAGTACGACCTAGCGCCAAATAAAACACAGCAGGCTATGCACTGCGAAGAATACCTGATTTTCTTCGCCACTCACCTTTGCGCCCTACTTACCAGCGACGACGCAATTGGTGTATTCAGAGTATGTGTGGCGGAGGCTGGCCGCTCAGAAGTGGGAGAACTATTTTGGCAGGCTGGCCCTGGAAAAATACGCGCCCAGCTCGCCGGTTACCTTACAGAACAAGTTAAGCTAGGAACCTTGCTCATTGATGATATCGACACTGCAGCCGGCCAGCTCATCTCTATGATTGTGTGCGAATCACAATTCCGCAGCGTACTCGGCCTACAAAAAAGCAAAAATGATATAGAGCTAAAAGAATATGCGACTCAATGCGCACGCTTATTTTATAAAGGCTATCGCGCTTAGCAAATCAACACTGGGGATCGTCTTTTTTGTGTTGAACCGCAACTTCAGAATCTGCAAGTGGCTTCACCTTGCGCTCATCCACCGCCCTAGGTGAGCCGGTCAATTTAATCACCGCCTTTTGCAAAATAATACTATTGGGATAAGTGACGGTACTGCCGTCTTCACGGCGAATAAGCACATGAAATAACGCGATTTCCATAATCCTACCGCTGATATCATCGTCTTTATCAACGACTTTTATACGATCACCAATGCGATAAGGAAAGGCAAAAAAGATAATCACGCCAGCAGTAATATTGCTCAATATCGACCATTGGGCGACCAAAGCAATACCTAATACCGCCAAAAACGACGACAAAAATATAAAAACTTGATGATAACCTAAGCCAAATAAAAAGCATATTAAGATAAAACCAAGCAATAAAAATCCAATATTGATGGCTTTTTTAACATAGCCGAGCCGCAGCGCCGACATTCTATTTTTATCGGCAAATTTATTGAGAACCCCCATGACGATTCTATTCAAATAGAACATCAGCGCCACAGATAATAACCCAATTGCAATCTTTGTAATCAACGCTCTAATCCTCTACGACTTGTTTGTTCTAGCCATTTTCGTGGACGACGAAAACGCTTTAATTTTTGCAAATTTTGCAGATAGGCTTCGCTCTGCTGAGAATAATAACTACACTCACTGAATAGCTTTGTCTGCATAGCCAACCAATCAAACCAAGATGGTGACTCCACTTTGACTCTGGCTAAAAATTGCTCAGGTGTCTCCCCAGCTTGACGCTGCACACCCCGCCTCGCCAGTGCTTTACAACTCAATAAATAATATTTAGCAGCCAAATCTTCGCCTTTTTGGCTGGGTAATCGCAAGCTGAAAAATGCAACCAAGGTCAGCGGAATACCACCTGCTAGCATAATGGCAATAAACATTCGCTGGGGATTAATTTCACCTAATATACCGCGCAAAAAACTAGCCTGAGTATCACTGTCAAAATTTAAGACCCAGCGCGCCCACGCGTAATTAATATTATCCACAAAAAGGCGCAATCGCGTAGCCCACTCAAATCGACGCAACGAGATAAACGAATCTTTTAAGTATCCGCTTTGACTTTTTAAGACCGCTTCGGCGCCGAGTCGAATACGCGAAGGCGCCACGGTTGCCGTTGGGTCAACCCTCACCCAGCCCTGCCCCTTCAACCAAACCTCTGCCCACGCGTGGGCGTCAGACTGATGAACCAGCAAATAGTTGTCCCGTTTATTAAACTCACCACCTTGATAGCCAAGCACAATCCGCGCTGGCACTCCCGCCGCCCGCATCAAAAATACAAAACTGCCCGCAAAATGTTCGCAATATCCTTGTCGAGTGCTAAACAAAAACTCATCGACATTATTTGGGCCTAAAACGCTGGGGGTGAGAGTGTATTCAAATGGTGTCGACTCAAAAAACTGCATAGCTGCGGCCACTCGATCACTTGCATCAGCTATATTCTCTTGCCACTGAGCGGCCAAAGCGCGAGCTTGTGCATTCTGACCGCCAGCTAGCTGTAAATTTTGGCGTTCATCGCCATTACCATCAGGCAAACCATTAACGAACTGACTACTTACCTCATATTCCACGCGGCCATTTATCGGGCGTTTACTTAGCCACTGATGCTGCGTGGTATAATACACATCACGCCGGTCTACTGTTCCCATTGGCAGTACATACAACCATTCGTGTAAAGCTGGCTCTAGGGTAACGGTGTATTTCACCGTCGCCGCAGAAACTGCCGGCGCGGGAATTTTATTTCGCGCTGGCCAGGCATTGCGAGTCCAGCGTCGGCCATCAAATTGATCAAGCACCAGCCCCCGCCAATAAAGCGATTCTGTGCTCGGCGGCTCCCCCTCAAATCGCACCCTAAAAGCCAGTTCACCAGATTGACTAAGCCTTGCAATGTCGCCAAATTCAAGGGAGTCTGACATACCCGTTATCCCCTGCCCGCCAGGTAGCGGCATTGTCCATAGCGGACCAATTCGGGGAAAAATAACAAAGAGCATCAACATTAAAGGCAGGGATTGCAACGCCATCACCCCTACCGAACGAAGCATGATCACTGCTTTTGTCTTGTCGCGGTTCATCGCTTGCTGGGCGAGTAACAGTACTGTTATTTGCAGCAACGCCAACACGACATCAATAATTTGCTGCGAAAATAATAAACCACAGGCGATCACGAAATAACTCAGCATTAGGACCAGCCACTGATCCCGCTCAGTTTTTAATTCCAGCAGTTTTAAAATAAGCGCAAGAATTAGAATCGCGACCATTGCCTCTAGGGCAAGTAGCGATGCGAAAGACAGATATACCCCGAGCACTGCGGCAACAGCCAATAGCGCTTTTATAGGCGCTGCCGGAAACTGATAGCCCGCCGATATGATGCGCCAATACCACCAAGCCGACGCGCCCCAAACCGCCACAATCCACACCGGCAGCACCGCAATTAAAGGCAGCATTGCCGATAGCTGGGCAAGCAAGAGCCAAAGGATTGAGTGCCGGCTTTCAGACGCTTTCATTAGTAGAGAGCCAGCGCACGTAGTACGCGCGTTAATTGATCACCGCCGCTTGCGGGGGCGATATTTACGTGGGGAATTTTTAATCCAAATGCTAAGCCGCGTGTATTGCACTCTAAAGCCCAAGCACAAAGCGTACTTAATCTGTCCTCCACCCCCAAACCTTCCAGCTCGTCCCAACTTAATATCAGTTCATCGGCCTGGGATTGTTCAAATTGCTTGCTTTGCAGTGGCTGCCCTTTGGCGTAAGACTTCCAAAAAATACGTTTAGGTGGCTGACCAGCTTGGTAGCGTTGAAAACCACTAAATTCGTCGCTGTCACGAGCGATATCGGGAATACTTCCCTCGCCGTCAGCGGCGCTATTTAGCAGTGGCCGCAAATATTTCGCCTGCGGATAGACTAAGCAGTGCCAATCTAATTTCGGCGCCCCCCAACAACGTAAAATACCAAGCGGATAACGCGTTGTTATCGTCATTCGGCCTGGGCGCATTGCCCCACGTTGCGTACTTGGGAATTTCAACACTACCGTGGCACTAGCACCCGCCGGCGTTAAGGAACACGGCTCTTCCGCTTGGTCTGCAAAAGCCAAATACAGGCGGTGCCGATCGCGCTTACCCGCCTCTAAATGTAAATGAAATGCCGCTGACTGCCCTG
This sequence comes from Zhongshania marina, assembly GCF_002915595.1. GTDB lineage: Bacteria > Pseudomonadota > Gammaproteobacteria > Pseudomonadales > Spongiibacteraceae > Spongiibacter > Spongiibacter marinus_B. The sequence continues at coordinate 18,996 of NZ_PQGG01000014.1, read as the reverse complement.
CGAAAACCGGCTCCGCTGCACCGGCACGCAGGGTGATACCAGATAAATTAGCGTAGGTGTGAAGAATCGCAACCAGAAAAATACTAAACAACCAAAAGGTGATCGCAAAAATTAAATTATTTTGATAATTAATCGCCAACAGCAATAAGCCGAGTAGCATTAATAAATAGCCGCCGCCGGCACGGGAGGGAATAATAAAAATACGGCGTTGATTAAGCACAAGTTGCGAGCAAGCTGGGCTGCGTTTTTCTAACCACGCGTCAAAACGACGCCGAATAAACGCTTTTAATTTGCCCAACATAGCTACACCACTACCGGCACCTGTGACAGCAGCCGCTTTATTAAGTCTGGGCCATCATCGTGACTATCAGCAGCTGGTTTTAAACGATGGGTCGCCACCGGCTCAAGCAATAATTGAATATCATCCGGCAGCACATACTCTCTGCCGTCAAGCATCGCCCAAGCTTTGGCTGCCTGAATCAAGGCCAAGGCAGCGCGGGTAGAAAGTCCAAAGGCATAGTGGGAATCTTGGCGGGTAAACGCGATCAGTCTTTGCACATAAGATAAAACACTGTCGCGAATTTCTATTTTGTCGACCATCGCCTGTAGGGCAATGATTTTTTCTGCATTTAGCAAAGGACGCAGTTCATCAATGACTAATCTAGGATCACCCCCTGCGAGCAGACGCCGTTCAGATTGTTCATCTGGGTAACCCAATGAAATACGCATTAAAAAACGGTCTAACTGGGACTCCGGCAAGGGAAAGGTGCCCGATTGAAACCAAGGGTTTTGAGTCGCCATTACAAAGAAAGGTGTGGGCAGAATCCGTGTTTCACCTTCGACGGTTACCTGCTTTTCAGCCATCGCCTCAAGCAGTGCACTTTGCGTTTTAGGACTGGCACGATTAATTTCATCTACCAACAAAAACTGGGTAAAAACCGGGCCGGCGTGAAAATGAAAGGCATTGCTATTGCGATCAAAAATCGACACGCCGAGAATATCCGAGGGCAGCAAATCACTGGTGAATTGCATGCGCTGATAGCTCAGCCCCGTCACCTTGGCAAAGGCCTGCGACAAGGTGGTTTTACCCACCCCTGGCACATCTTCAATCAGCAGATGGCCCCGCGCCAATAAGCAGCACAGGGCTTGGCGAACCTGCTCATCTTTGCCCAATACGACCCGAGATATTTCAGCAGTCAGCTGAGCAAAAATATCCATGCCTTAGAGAGCATCCAATCCGCGCTGCATATCTTTGCGCAAATCTTCAATATCTTCCAAACCCACCGACACCCGGATCAAATTGTCTTTTATACCCGCTTGCTGACGCTGCTCATCACTTAAACGGCCGTGAGTGGTCGTCGCTGGATGCACAATCGTCGTTTTTGCATCGCCTAAATTTGCGGTGATAGACACTAAACGGGTCGCATCAATAAAGCGCCACGCCGCTGCTTTATCGCTACCGACTTCGAAAGACAGCACACCGCCAAATGCCTTTTGCTGGGATGCCGCCAGGCTATGCTGGGGATGATCAGGCAAACCTGAGTAATGCACTTTTTGCACGCCAGCCTGCTCCTGCAACCATGTAGCAAGAGCTAGGGCGTTACTACTGTGCGCCATCATGCGCAGACGCAGGGTTTCTAGGCCTTTTAAAAATACCCAAGCATTAAAGGGGCTCATACTTGGGCCAGCGGTGCGAATAAACCCAAGCACTTCATTCATGTGCTCACGGCGGCCGACCACCGCACCGCCCACACTTCTACCCTGACCATCGAGATATTTGGTCGCAGAGTGCACAACAATATCTGCACCTAAGGCTAGCGGGAGTTGCAGTGCTGGCGTACAGAAGCAATTGTCTACCACCAATAGGCAGTCATGCTCATGGGCGATATCCGCCAGCAATCGAATATCGGCGATTTCTGACAGCGGATTGGAAGGCGTTTCTAATAGCAGCATTTTAGTTTGGGGCGTGATTGCATCCCGCCATTGCTGCTCATCGGTCAGCGAAACAAAGCTCGTACTTATTCCGAGTTTTGCCAAATATTTATTTAACAGAACCGTGGTCGTGCCAAACACACTGCGCGAGCAAACAATATGGTCGCCAGATTGAAGCAAGGCGATGCAGGTACTTAAAATAGCCGCCATGCCAGAGGCGGTCGCAACCCCCATCTCTGCACCTTCTAGGGCAGCGATACGCTCTTCAAAGGTTCTTACCGTCGGATTGGTATAGCGAGAATAGACATTACCCGCTTGCTCGCCGGAGAAACGCGCAGCGGCTTCCGCTGCGGAGGCAAACACATAGCTCGAGGTCATAAAAATCGGCTCGGCATGCTCGCCTTCAGCGCTGCGCACCTGTCCCGCACGCACGGCTCTGGTGTCAAGCTCAGCCTCAGCCAATACGGCTTGGCGCTGGGCTAAATATTCTTGTTCGGTCATTACTGCGGCTCTCTCCGGTCGCTTAGCGCGAAACCCTTGTTGTCACTATGATACGTCGTTATGCAGCCCGATCAATGCCCCTTCGCCGACTACCGCATTGCGCTCATTTTGAGAGTCATCGTTGCGATCCGCTTCTAGTTTATCGAGGTAGGCTTGATCGACATCGCCAGTAACGTAATTGCCATTAAACACCGAACATTCAAAATTGGTAATTTTGGGGTTACCTTCTGAGGAGCAGCTAATCAAATCATCTAGATCTTGGTATAACAGCCAGTCCGCACCAATCTCCGCCCGCACTTCTTCAACATCGCGACCATGTGCAATTAACTCATTTGCCGACGGCATATCGATACCGTAAACATTGGGGTAGCGAACCGGTGGCGCCGCCGATGCGAAATACACTTTACGAGCACCAGCGTCACGGGCCATTTCAATGATTTGCTGGCAGGTTGTGCCACGCACAATGGAGTCGTCCACCAACATGACGTTTTTATCTTTAAACTCTAAACCAATGGCATTGAGCTTTTGTTTAACCGATTTTTTGCGGGCGCTCTGCCCCGGCATAATAAAGGTGCGACCTATATACCGATTCTTCACCAAACCTTCGCGGAATTTAACCCCGAGTTTTGCCGCCATAGACTGTGCTGCAATGCGGCTGGAATCAGGAATCGGCACGATAACGTCAATATCGTGGTTTGGATGTTCACGCAGAATTTTCTCGGCTAAACGCTCACCCTGACGTAGGCGAGATTTATACACCGAAATACCATCCATAATTGAATCTGGACGGGCAAAATAAACGTGCTCAAAAATACAAGGACGGTAATCGGCCGGCTCTGCACACTGACGAACGTGGATTTCGCCGCTAGTTTCTATATACACCGCTTCGCCCGGTGCAACGTCACCAATCAATTTATAGCCTAGGGCGTCAAGCGCAACACTCTCAGAGGCCAGCATGTATTCCTTGCCCTGTGCCGACTCCCGCACACCGTAAACCAAGGGGCGGATACCATTGGGGTCGCGAAAACCAATAATGCCGTAATTAGCGATCATGGCCACGACCGCATAGCCACCTTTACAGCGATGATGCACACCACTTACGCCAGCAAATACATCTTCAGCAGCGGGTACCAACTTACCTAGTTTTTGCAGCTCGTGGGCGAAGACGTTAAGCAGCACTTCCGAGTCAGACTCGGTATTCAAATGCCGCAAATCTGACTGGAACAATTCTTTTGACAATTCCGCCGCGTTGGTCAGATTGCCGTTATGAGCGAGACTGATGCCGTAGGGTGAATTTACATAAAACGGTTGCGCTAATGCAGGACTAGAACTGCCCGCCGTTGGATAGCGCACATGGCCTATGCCGATATTCCCTAGCAGTCTTTGCATATGCCGAGTATGAAAAACGTCTTTTACTAAACCGTTGTCTTTGCGCTGGTTTATTTTGCCGTGCTCAAAGGTCACGATGCCGGCGGCATCCTGCCCACGGTGCTGAAGCACCGTTAATGCATCGTACAAATCTTGGTTTACATTAGTCTTGGCGACTATACCTGCGATGCCACACATGCAGTACTACCTCATTAGGACGAAGATCAAACTACGTTAATTACTTTGGCCCGACAGCAATGACGAACCCCAGTTAACCACATCGTTAAAGCTCTGTTCTGACCAGTCCTTCATCAACAGAAACTCGGGTATCAGTTGGGATTCCTTCCACCACTGATCATTTTCTACCCCCGCCAGCATAGACGGGAGTAATACTAAAACGGCTAACACCACAATCAAGCCACGCGCGGTGCCAAAGATCATTCCAAGCAAACGGTCAGTACCACTTAAGCCGGTGCGCTTCACCATCACCGCAATAATATGGGTGACTAAGCTGCCCAGCACCAAGGTAGTTATAAAAACAAGAACGTAGGCGAGAATCTCGCGTAGATAAATTTTGTCGATTAAGGGCTCTAACAAAGCAACAGCTTGGGGATGGAAAGCAACCGCCATAAAGAATGCGACGGCCCAGCTCAGCAGAGAAAGCGCCTCTTTTACAAAGCCGCGAATTAAACTGATAAGCGCAGATGCCGATATTACGGCCAAAATGGCCCAATCAGCCCAATTAAACGTGCTTAGCACTGTAAGCGGCTCCCGCAGAAATTCGAGACGCGAATTCTAACAAGCCCAGCGCTGCAGCCCAAGTAAGATTTCACTTTGGGCACCAACTAAGGCTCAAATCGGTTAACAATGGACTTCACATTAAAGCGCTTATTGATCGCAGCCTGCTGAGAGCTCGCCGTGTCTTTACTGATTACCGGCCCAACTAATACGCGATAAAGAGTCTTGCCATTGCGGCTTACTTGGTCGACAAAGGTCTTGTAACCCGCATTTTGCAGTGACTTCTTCAGTCCGTCGGCGTTGCTTTTACTACCAAAAACACCCACCTGAACCACCCAGGCCTCTGGCAAACCATTGCTATCTAACTTATTACTTACCACTGGCTTAGCTTGCACCACCGCTGCTTTCTTGGGCTCGGCAGGTTTTGGCTTGGCAATATCTGCCGTTTTCTTGGGCTGATCGGTGGAATCTGGAATATTCGCTGCCTCCGCCCGCACCGCCGCGCCCTTGGCGTCGGTAGTCTCGTCCGCAACCGGCAAATTAGGCTGCTCCGGCACCAATAAGGTGTCAGCCGACATAATCCCCTCTGGCTTTTGAGGCGCCCTATCGATAACCGGATCAATCAAGGGGGCATCGGGTATTTGAGTTTCTCTATCTAATTTATATGCAGCAGGGCCGGTAAACAGCAGGGACCAGAGAATAACGCCGCCACATAGCAATACCAATGCACCGACTAAGCGCTGTCTCATCATAACTAGGACTCCCCTACCGTTTTTATTCTAGCCTGACTAATGTCAGCTATTTCTGTCATGGCCGCAGCCACGGTGAAAAATGACCCAAATATCACCAAACGATCGCCAGTGGACAGCCGCGACAGCGCATTATTTACACTCTCTGAAAACGACGATGCTAATGTCACCTGACGAATACCCTGTTCAAGTAATACAGTCTGCAATTGCTCTGGCTGCGCCGCACGTTCGTTCTCAAGGAGTGGCGCCAAGCTCCAGTGAGCGAAGCAGGGCTGTATTATGCGAATAATCTCAGCAATATCTTTGTCTGCCATCACTGCGAACAGGCATTCCGTTCTGCCCGCCACCGGCCTTGCATCCAAGTGATCCCTCAAAGCCTGTACCGACGCCGGATTGTGGGCGACATCAAGCACTACCTCAATGCCCTCAAGCTGTATATGTTGGCAGCGCCCCGCCACACTAACTGCTGACAGCCCTTGGCGTATCGCCCACTCTGAAACCGGCAAATCGATATACTGCACAGCCTGCAACACCGTTGCCGCGTTATCAATTAATACTGCCGGATAAGGAAGATTTTGGTAGGACAGCACTTCGCCATTAGCGGCCAAGCCCTGCCAAGCCCATCCCTGCTCCGCGTCAATAAGCCGAAAATCTTTGTCTCGGCTCACCGGCAAAGCACCTACTTGCGAAGCGTAAGCTAACAGTGAAGTGGGTGGATTAAGATCGCCAATAATCGCGGGGCGATTTGCTCGGAATATCCCCGCCTTTTCACGACCGATAACTTCGCGATCATTTCCCAGCCAAGCCTCGTGATCAATGGCGATTGAACTCACTATCGCAATGTCGGCATCAATAATATTCACCGCATCTAAACGCCCACCCAGCCCTACCTCCAAAACAGCCACATCAACAGCTTGCTGCTGAAAAATAAGCAAGGCTGCCAAAGTGCCAAATTCAAAATACGTTAGGGATGTTTCGCCACGCGCTTGATCAACTGCAGCGAACGCGTGGCATAGGGAAGCATCATCTACGTAGCTATCGCCAATAGCGATGCGTTCATGATATTGGTTTAAATGAGGAGAAGTATAGGCTCCAACACGGTAGCCTTGGACCCCGAGGATGGCAGACAAAAGGGCCACACAAGACCCTTTGCCATTGGTGCCTGCAACCGTAATCACAGGCATCTCTAGCGCGATATCGAGTTGCTTTGCGACAAGCGCAATGCGCTCTAAACCGAGGTCAATATTGCGGGGATGCTGAGTTTCCATCCACCGCAACCAATCATCGACCTGTGTATACCGCATAAACGAAACTACGACTGGTAATGCATTAAGCTGCCAAGCACTCTAGCCAAGGTGTCGCGCATATCTGCACGACGCACAATCATATCAATAGCGCCATGAGCTAATAAAAATTCACTGCGCTGAAACCCTGGCGGTAATTTTTGCCGAATTGTCTGCTCAATAATATTGGGGCCGGCAAAACCAGCTCGCGCTCCTGGTTCCGCAACATTAATATCACCCAGCAGGGCCAAACTAGCAGATACGCCACCATAAATTGGGTCAGTCATTACCGACACATAGGGCACGCTGTTCTGCTTTAGACGCTCCAATACCGCACTGGTTTTAGCCATTTGCATAAGCGAAATAAGCGCCTCTTGCATACGGGCACCGCCGGATGCAGAGAAACAAATTAGTGGGCAGCGCTCTTTAAGCGCAACATTGGCCGCCTGAGTGAATTTTTCACCCACCGCCGAACCCATTGAGCCACCGTGAAAATTGAATTCAAAGGCGACCACAACAACCGGCAAATCCTTTACCGTGCCCTTGTAGGCGATCAGGGCATCTTTTTCACCAGTCGATTTTTGCGCCGCTGTTAGGCGGTCACGATATTTCTTTTTGTCTTTAAATTTGAGCCTGTCTACTGGTTCAATGTGAGTGAGGATTTCCTCTCGACCAGCTTCGTCCAAAAATAAAGCAATGCGGCGACGCGCGCCAATGCGCATGTGGTGGTCGCATTTTGGACATACATCCTGATTACTTTCCAACTCAGGACGGTAAAGCACCGCTTCACACTTAACGCATTTTTTCCAAAGGCCTTCGGGCACAACACCTTTTGCACCACGACGCTCTTCTGGATTAACTCGTCGCACTCCCGAGGGAAGAATCTTATCTACCCAGCTCATAATCCTTTCCTGTAGTCATTTTTAATCTATTATAAAATGCACGCCGCAGGGGGCTGCATTACTTTACCTTATATACCGGCAAATGAGCAGCTAGCTGCCCACAAGCGCTCAACTCAACAGCCAAATCAAGCATCAATAGCAGTCCGAATTTCTGCAATAAGTTCTGCCGCAACAGCAGCGCGCTCGGTATTGTTCAATGCAGAGTCTGTCGCCACAATACGCTCTATCAGGGCGCTACCAACCACTACACCTTCGCACAGTGGTGCTAGCGCTGCTGCAGAGGCACCATCTTTAATACCAAAACCCACGGTAATAGGCAGATTGGTATGGCGTTTTATACTCGCTAATTTCTCCGTCACAGCAGCAACATTTAGGTGCCCTGCACCCGTTACACCGTTTAGGGACACGCAGTACAAATACCCGCTGGCCAAGGATGCAATTTTTTGGATTCTTTCATCGCTCGTTGTCGGGGCCAGCAAAAAGATATTGTCGATACCCGCAGCGCGAAGTATTTGCGTCGCCTGCTCCGCCTCTTCCGGCGGCATATCAACGGTGAGCAAACCATCCACACCCGCCGCCGACGCTCTGTCAGCAAACTGTTGGTAACCCATATGCTCAACAGGATTTGCATAGCCCATCAATACTACCGGCGTCGTCGAATCAGTAGCGCGAAACTCAGCAACTAACTCAAGCACCATTGATAGTGTGACTTTATTCGCCAGAGCTCGCTCATGGGCAAGCTGAATAACCGGCCCCTCTGCCATTGGGTCAGAAAACGGTACACCAATTTCGAGAATATCTGCACCCTTGCTAACCAACTCATGCATGAGGGGTACGGTTAAAGCCGGCGCCGGATCGCCCGCAACGATATACGGTACAAGTGCCTTGCGACCGTCTTGTTCTAATTTTGCAAATACAGCAGCTAAACGACTCAAAGTACTTCCCCGTTATTCAATGCCAATGCCGTCGATTGTTGCGACGGTATGTATATCTTTATCGCCACGGCCAGATAGATTGACCACGATGCTTTGCTCAGGGCTCATGGTTTTCGCCAGTTTTTCAGCATAAGCGACCGCGTGAGCAGATTCCAAAGCAGGCATAATCCCCTCAACTAGGGTTAGCTTGCGAAATGCCGTGAGCGCCTCGTCGTCATTGATGGCAACGTAATTAACCCGCCCCATATCCTTCAACCAAGAGTGCTCAGGACCAACACCCGGATAATCTAAACCAGCTGACACCGAGTGAGTTTCAATAATCTGGCCACCGTCATCCTGCATTAGATAGGTGCGATTGCCATGTAATATACCTGGGCTGCCGTCATTCAATGGCGCAGCGTGCTGCCCGGTTTCAACACCGTGACCGCCAGCTTCAACGCCGTACATGGCAACAGATTCGTCATCTAAGAAAGGATGAAACAGACCGATTGCGTTTGATCCGCCACCCACACAGGCAACAAGTGCATCAGGTAGACGGCCATTTTGCGCCAAGCACTGCTCGCGGGCTTCACGACCTATGACCGATTGAAAATCCCTTACCAGCATCGGATAAGGGTGTGGGCCCGCAGCAGTACCAATGATGTAAAAGGTGTCGTCAACGTGAGTAACCCAGTGGCGCATCGCCTCGTTCATGGCGTCTTTCAGGGTTTTAGAACCTGACTTAACAGACACGACTTCAGCGCCTAGTAATTTCATGCGGTACACGTTCAGGGCTTGACGCTGAATATCATCCTCACCCATAAACACTTGGCAAGTCATCCCTAAGCGCGCAGCAACGGTTGCCGAGGCAACACCGTGTTGGCCAGCGCCAGTCTCGGCAATAACGTGCTTCTTACCCATGTATTTGGCAAGTAATGCCTGCCCTACGGTATTGTTTACCTTGTGGGCGCCGGTGTGATTTAAATCTTCACGCTTTAAATAGATTTGCGCGCCGCCAACTTCGTTTGACCAGCGCTTTGCGTGGTAAAGGGGCGACGGACGACCGACATAGTGTGCCAGATCGTGATCAAACTCCGCCTGAAAATCAGGGTCTTTGCGAAGCCGCTGATAAGCCGCCTCTAATTCATCTAAGGCAAAAATCAGCGTTTCAGAGACAAATCGGCCACCATATATACCAAAGTGTCCGGTCGCGTCCGGAAATTGGCTGAAATTTGCTTTACCAAGCTTACTACCCACTCAATCCTCCCGTCGATCAGCATGGCTAACCGCTTTAATAAATTCTGTCATTTTTTGAGCGCATTTTATTCCCGGAGCCTTTTCTACCCCTCCGCTCACATCCAGCCCATAAGGACCGCAAGTTAAAACGGCGGCTGCGGCATTATCTGGTCTCAAACCGCCCGCCAATACAATATGGTGATCTAAATCACGTGGAATACGGTGCCAATCAAATGACTCCCCGGTTCCACCCGGCACCCCAGGCTTGTAGCTGTCTAGCAATAATGCGCTGGCGCTAGAGTAAGTGTTTGCGGCGGCGACCAAATCCATATCTTCACGCATGCGCAGCGCTTTCATATACGGCACTGCGAAGGCGGCGCAGAAATCGGGCAACTCGTCTCCATGAAATTGAAGCAGATCAAGTGCGCAGGACTTAAGCACCCCCCTGACCTCTTCTGCACTGGCATTAACAAACAAGCCAACTTTGCTCACAAAAGGCGGCAATTGGGCGATGATGTCTGCGGCTTGTGAAGCGCTAACTGCGCGCGGGCTTTTTGCGTAAAACACAAAGCCCAGCGCGTCCGCGCCGGCATCAATCGCCGCAAGCGCATCTTCAGCTCGGGTGATTCCACAAATTTTTACGCGGGTACGGAACACTTGGATGTACAGCCAGACAATTAACCGGATCGAATACTAACAAATAACAGCACAATCTGTCTGTAGATGGCGCCGCTAACAGGGAAGAAAATCAGGGCCAATGGGCGATTCTGGCAAATCGTAGTGCGAGGGATAGCTCACATCAACCAAATACAAGCCACTTGGCTTTGCCGTTACCCCACCCTGATTGCGATCTCGGCTATCCAATACTTGCTGTGTCCACCCCGGCGGCATTTGCCCGCTACCAACAGCAATAAGCACCCCCGCGATATTTCTAACCATATGGTGCAGGAATGCATTGCCGCCAATATCTAACACAACGTAGCGACCACGCCGGCTAACATTCGCAAAATGGATATTCCGCATGGCGGTTTTAGATTGGCAAGACGCCGCTCTAAACGCACTAAAGTCCTGCTCACCCAGCAATGCTTGTGCTTCGCGATGCATTAGCTCGGCATCCAGAGGCTGATCTACCAAGGTAAGCCCATCAGCTAAATGCGCTGAACGGCGGGCCTGATTGAGAATAATGTATCGATAACGCCTCGCGGTAGCTGAAAAGCGTGCATGAAAATCGTCGGGGACCCGCTTTGCCCAGCGTACCGCAACATCTTTTGGTAGCTTGGCATTCACACCGGCAACCCAGGCTTTAAGCGAGCGCGCGACAGGGGCATCGAAATGAACTAGTTGGTGGGTGGCATGCACCCCAGCATCGGTGCGGCCAGCACAAATAACGGTAACTGGTGCAGCCGCAATCGACGAGATAGCCGATTGCAGCACGTCTTGTACCGTGGCAACGCGGGGCTTATCTTGGCTCTGCCAGCCGCGGTAAGCGCTGCCCTGATATTCTAGGGCCATAGCGATGCGGCATCCGATCGGCAGCGGCTCATCCGCAAACCGATCAAAGCAACTCATATCATTGTTCACACAAATTCTGCCAATACTTAGCCAATATTATCTAGCAAGCTCTTGGCATCGGCCTGTTGCTGAGCGTCACCTTCTTGAAGAACTTCCTCAAGCATTTCCCGCGCGCCTTCGCTGTCACCCATATCAATATAGGCTCTGGCAAGATCAAGCTTTGTGGCAACAGACTCCGAATCGACGATGGATTCAAAGCCATCCACCTCGTCGTCGCCAGCATCAAACTCGTCAAACACCAAATCTTCTACCGAGATGGCATCGCCGTCATCTGTTGCCGGTAGTTCTAAATCAGCTGCAGGCGCGGCTAATACTGGCGCGTCCTCACTGCTAGGCTGTGGCTGCTCGTCGTCAAGGAAAAAGCTTTCATCGACCTCAAGATCATCAAGCTCTTCGGTAGTGGCACCGCCAGCGGTCTCGCTCGGCATATCGAATTCGGACAAATCCAAATCTAAACCGTCGTCACTAGCGTCAGTGACTGTCTCAGCAACGCTACTTTTTGCACTTGGCTCAGCCAAATCCATATCGAGTTCAGAAAGGTCGAGCTCCAGCTCATCATCGTCTGATTCGGCACTTAAACCATTTGCATCTGCAGTCAGGTCGCCGCTATCGACAGTTGATGCGGCAATTTCGGTAACATCGGTATCACCCAAACCAGTCGTACCGAGTTCAACGGCTTCTGGCTCGGGATTTTCAAAATTAGAAACACTTAGCTCGCCGTCATCTAATGTCAGCTCGTCAAGCTCAATATCAGCGGAATCAGACTCGCCCAACTCTAAGCTAGCGACTTCTTCATCGTCGAAAGAAAGAATATCGTCATCCGATTCTGAAATTGCGGCAGGCTCGTCGCCAACTTCCAAGACGTCTAGCTCGCCTAAATCAAGCTCCGCATCTTCTAGTTCTTCAAGGCTAAGCTCTTCTAATTCTTCGGTTTCATCGGCCGAAGCACTGAGAGGCGAAAGTTCTTCATTGGGAGCTGTAGATGCCTCCGCTGGTGCTGCCTCGCTAGTCGCAGTACCGAAATCACCTTCAAAATCGAAATCCAAATCTGCCAGATCAACATCCAAGGACTCTAGAGTGTCAGCGTCTGAGGCATCCGCTTCACCGAGCTGCGTCATATCAAGTGCAGATACCGTTGACGTCTCTGAATTGGTGTCGGCATTTAGTGAGTCGTCTAATTCAAAGTCGATATCACCTTCATCTATTTGTACTGATTCAAGCTCGTCGCCAATATCAAAGTCTAAATCAGCACTTTCATCTACAGCACTTTGATGCCCAACATTTATAGTATTGTCGGCACCAGTAGACGAGCCGTCATCGCCAAGCCAATGACTGACACCTTCAATTGCCGACATCGACTCTTTAACGCGGGCAACCGCCGCGTCATCATTTAATGCGCGTAACTCACCATAGGCGACTTCAAAATTGTCTTGGTCACGGGTATCTAGGTAGATATCGATCAGTTTAAGACGTAATTCAATGTTTTCTGGATCTTGCTCAATTGCCGTTTTCAGCAAACTCGCAGCTTGATCATAGCGCCCATAGGCCACATAAATTTCAGCCTCAGCGACAACATCGCCTGTCTGCGGAACAAGCCCTGGAGAGTCGGCTGCGTCATTTGCTTTGTGCTCGTCAAATACGGAGTCATCTGCAAATACAACATCGTCAGATGCCGCATCCTGTGCTGCGGAGTCATCTTCCAATTTATCAAAATCAAAATCGTCGGCGTTGAATACATCTGCGGCATGTTCTTCGGCAAATGGCGAGACTGCTTTTTCAGCACCTTCGTCAAACTCCCCACCGCTGGCAAATAGCACTGGAGATTCATTTTCCGCCGACAAATCATCATCGAAATCGGCCAAATCAGTATCGTCATCAGCGTTCTGACGACGCTTAACAATCAACACTAGCAGCGCTAAAAGTGCCAACAAAAGCCCCGCAAACAGCGCGATATTTTGGCTAATCCAGTTTTTTGCCGAATCTAAAGTACTGTCAGAAGCTGGCGGCTCAGCAGGCTTGGCGGGACTAGGGTTAGCGGCTTTTTCGCCTTTTGTCTTGTCTGCTACGGTCTCACTCTGCTCAGAAGCATCGCCGGCAGCCTCTTGTTCCAGCGCAGCAGCAGCTGACTCTGCCTCACTGGGCTTTGGCAGTGCCGCCAAGGCGGTCTCCTCAAGCTCAGCTAAGCTTTCTGCGCTCATTTCTGAACTAGGTGCTTGGGCACCGCTTTGCAAAGCCGCAAGCTGGGTGTTTTTAAGGGCAATAAGGCTTTGCAAAGCCTCGATTTGTTTTTCCATCTCGACCACGCGAGTCTGCATCGCGCCATTTTCAAGCTTGGACTTTTCTAGATTCTCCTGCTCTTCACGCACCTTGGCACGCAGAGCCGCTACTTCGCCATCCGCTTCCGAGGTATCGCCAGCACTGCCAATAGAAAACTTAACATCTTGCTCGGTAGATTCAGTTTTAGGTGCTTGATTTTTATCGGTGGCGTCTAATTGTGGCGCCATTGGTGTGGCAGAGGATTGTGTTGATGCAGGAGCAGTGGCTGAATCAGAGCTTGACGATCTGGCGACTCGCTCGCCGCGCCACTCCTTTGCCTGGATTCGAATTTCCTCCACCGCAGATTCATGGCGAATTGCTTTAACCTCAGCCTCGGTAGGTAAACTCAGTACGTATCCAGATTTAAGTCGGTTTACATTGCCATTAACAAAGGCTTGCGGATTTTTTTTTACCAAGGCCAGCATGGTTTGCTGGGTCGTGACATAGGAACTTGGTCGGTGCTTGCTGGCGATGCGCCACATGGTGTCACGGTGCTGAACTCGGTACTCATCACTTTTTTCAGCTACAGGTAAATCTTGCCGCTGTTCTATGCTGCGCGGAGCCGGTGCCACGCGATCAGCGGCGCCAATAGATCCACCGAGTTCACGTACCGGAAAAGCAGGTGCAGGTAACGGTGCTACTGGCGCGGCCTCTGCCGGCGTGTTTACAGGTGCCGCGCTGGCGGTGCTAACATCAACGGTTTTAACTGGGGCGGCATCAGCGTATACGGGTAAATCCAGTAATACCGTGTATTCACGAATCATTTTACCGTTGGGCCAACGCGCCTCGACAATAAAATCGAGGTAAGGCTCAACCACTGCCGCCGTCGTGGTCACAATAATGCGCCCATTGCCGCCATTTAACAGCTCAACTTCAAACTGCAAGCTAGATAAAAACTGACTGCGATCTACACCGGCATTTTCAAAGGCGGTGGCGTCGGCAAGCTGAACTTTAATTTGATCTACACTAAGACCGCCAATATCCCTAAGCGGAATTTCAGCCCGAAAGGGTTGATTCAGGCTAGAGTCTAACGCTAATTCACCCAGACCGAGTGCACTGACTAATCCGCTGTGCAGGGCACCAACCGTCAGTACCACTTTTGCCAGCTTATTCCGCATCATAATGTCACCGTTTGTGTATTAACGCACCATTCAACCGCCGCCAAATGGCTTGCTCTACTATCTAAGAATACCCACAGGACAGACACCAGCCATGCCGGTGCCCCGCCACATCTCTAAACAACATGCGTAGATATAAGCTAGATATTGATTTTTATCAAGATTTTAAGCAGCGCAATTATATTATTGACTGCTCCTTTACGAAGATTATCACCGACAACGGTGCAGCGAAAGGCCGTTTCATCCTGCCTATCAGCAATTAGTGCGGAAATATCAATGGTTTCGCTTTCTTGCAAGCTAACAGGGGAAGCTTCAGCAATATCCTCCAGCGGAAAGAGGCGAAATTGCTCATTAGCTGCCAGCTTTTGCTTCAAAGTAGATAGATCAACAGCATCATTGCAACTCACGCGCAGCATGGTTGTATGACCATAGAATACCGGTACCAGCATTTCACTCGCAGTTACAGTCGCCGCCCCGCCATCTGCGCTCAGCAAATGTGAAAGGCTATGCTCTAGCGCAGCGACACTATTGGCCGGTCTCGACAGCACATTGAACGCCAGCTGCAGACCAAAAGAAGAAGATTCAGGAGCCTGACCATTTAGCAAGCGAGCGGTTTCTGCTGCCAAGGTTTCTACGCCGAGCCGCCCCCAAACCGATACCGGCTGAGCAATGGCCAAATTGACTGCTTTAACGCTTCCCTTTGGCAGCTGCCTAAGCAAAGCGGCGGCATGACTGCTAACCGCATCGGCTATTGCAAATAATCGCGTTTCGCCGTCTAACTCGACGCCCTCGGAAAACACCGCAACATCACCGCGTTGAGCGAGATTATCTGTGCAATCCAAAACGACAAGGCCAGCATCTTCCGCTGCGTCAATAAGCGCAAAATCACTAAATCCTTCGTTCAGGAAAATTGCTGCATCAACACCATTAAAATCAGCGGTATCAGGCTCGTGTACAGCAACGGGGCGACCGCGAAACATCACGGTTTCGCCATCGCCCTCATCGGCAAACGCTTTAATGCCGTCGATACCTAACTCAGCATCAGCCAACGCCGTTAGTAGCAGTTCACCCTCAAGACCACAGGCGCCGAAAACCGCGACACATTTAAATGCCATTACTTAATATCGCCTAGTAGGATTCGCAGCATCCGACGCAGGGGTTCTGCCGCGCCCCAGAGTAATTGATCACCTACGGTAAACGCAGACAAGTATTGCTCACCCATATTGAGTTTACGCAAGCGTCCCACTGGCACGTGCAGCTTTCCGGTCACCGCCGTTGGGGTTAATTTTGCGAGCGTTTCCGCGCGATCATTCGGCACCACTTGCACCCAATCATTGGCTGAGGCGAGAATGCTTTCAACTTCAGCGATCGGCACGTTTTTATTCAGCTTTATAGTCAAAGCCTGACTATGACAGCGCATTGCACCGATACGCACACAGTTGCCATCAATCGCGATAGGCGAATCAGTGCGACCTAAAATTTTATTGGTCTCTGCCTGGCCCTTCCACTCTTCGCGGCTTTGACCATTTTCTAGCTGCGTATCAATCCACGGCAGCAAGCTACCCGCTAACGCATGACCGAAATTGTCTTTGGGGAAGCTGTCGCTGCGCATGGCTTCCGCCACTTTGCGATCAATATCTAAAATATTAGAACGCGGATCAGCAAGCTCAGCGGCAACACTGTCACGCACCGTACCCATTTGATTAATCAGCTCACGCATATTCTGCGCACCTGCACCGCTAGCAGCTTGATAGGTTTGAGCACTAACCCACTCCACCAAACCTTCGCGGAACAAACCGCCAATTGCCATCAGCATCAGGCTGACGGTGCAGTTGCCGCCGATGAAATTCTTAACACCACGGTCAAGACCTTCTTTTACGACGTTAAGATTTACTGGGTCGAGAATAATAATTGCGTCATCGTTCATGCGTAGCGAAGACGCAGCATCTATCCAGTAGCCATCCCAACCGCTGCTGCGTAGCGCTGGAAATACCGACTTAGTGTAGTCGCCACCCTGGCATGAAATAATAATATCCATCGCCGCTAGCTCGGCAATATCGCTGGCATCTTTCAACGCTTCGATATCACGACCAATGGCTGGCCCTTGGCCGCCCACATTAGAGGTGGTAAAAAATACTGGCTCGATGCCATCAAAATCTTTTTCTTCTAACATGCGGCCCATCAATACGGAGCCGACCATACCGCGCCAACCTACAAATCCTACTTTTTTCATGATATCTCCTGAATTCTCTTGTGTTGAATTTACGCTGAGGCCAATGCGGCGATAACGGCATCGCCCATTTCAACGGTGCCGACTAGGGTACTGCCCTCTGAGTAAATATCGGCAGTACGATAACCCTGATCTAAGACCGTGCTTACAGCGTCTTCAATTCGCTGCGCTGCTGCCGCTTCGTTTAGCGAATAGCGCAACATCATCGCCACCGACAAAATTGTCGCCAGCGGATTTGCCTTGTTTTGACCTGCGATATCCGGTGCTGAGCCGTGGCAAGGCTCGTACATACCGCGGCCATTCACATCCAAAGACGCCGACGGCAACATACCGATAGAGCCAGTCAACATCGCTGCTGCATCTGACAATATATCGCCAAACATATTCCCAGTTACGACCACATCAAATTGCTTAGGTGCGCGAATGAGCTGCATTGCGGCGTTATCGACATACATATGACTTAATTCAACGTCGGGATAGTCCTTGGCCATCTCGTCCATGACTTCCCGCCACAGCATGGTCACTTCTAAGACATTCGCCTTATCGACCGAGCACAAACGTCCGCCGCGCTTTTGAGCTAATTCAAAGGCGACTTTACCAATCCGGCGGATTTGAGATTCGTTATACACATAGGTGTTGTAACCCTCGCGCTCGCCGTTTTCTAGCTCGCGAATGCCACGGGGTTGGCCGAAGTAAATACCGCCGGTCAACTCGCGAACAATTAAAATATCTAAACCAGCTACAAGCTCTGCTTTTAATGACGAAGCGTCGGCAAGCTGGGGGTACAAAATGGCTGGGCGCAAATTTCCAAACAGGTCCAAACGCTTGCGAATTTCAAGCAAGCCTGCTTTTTCAGGGCGCTCGGCTGGCGGTAATTTATCCCATTTCGGGCCACCCACTGCACCTAGCAAAATCGCGTCAGCATTCTCACAAATTGCAAAGGTTTCCGCTGGCAAAGCGCTTCCGTGAGCGTCAATAGCCGAACCACCAACCAAGGCATGCTGCAAAACTAGGCCCAGGTTCTCAGCCTTGTTCACCCACTCTAATACCTTTGAAGCTTCGGCCATAATCTCGTGGCCAATGCCATCACCGGGTAATACGGCAATATTTCTTTGCTGACGGTTCGTCACACTCACTTCCTTCTCAAATAATTAAATATGTCTAAACCCGTGGTGCATTTAGGAAATGACCACTTTCAGGTTGTTTAATTTATTCCCTTCACGTTGGTTGAACCATTGAATTAATGTGAGGGACGCTATCTTTGTCACAATTCTGCGCGAAATACCCTTGAACGATTTTGCATAATTCCGCCGTATCATGAACTGGTCACAAAGTTGTGAAAACAATGTTTCGATCCGCTTTCTGGCTTTACGATATTTAGCCGGAAAGTCTCTAAACTCTTTCTGGTTCTTTCGCATCGGTGTTTGCAAATTGATACAACTTGATGAAAATAAATCTGTTTGCCAAACTCTGCTCAAATACCCTTTATCGCCAATCAAAACACAATTGTTTAACTGGCCTTCAATATCGTTTAGGTAATGGATGTCATGAACCGAAGCCTTTGATATATCGTACATTTTTAACACGCCACTCGGTGAGCAAACCGCGTGTAACTTATAGCCAAAGTAGCGCATATTTTGTGCTGCACAAAAACCAAAATCTGGCGAGCTAGATTCAAATTCTTGGCAAATTTTACTGCGATTAGATCGACTCATTTTACACACTTCCAATGGCATGCTATCGACAATATTTATATCGTTATCAACATCTAATCGCGTGACAATAGCGCTTCTGATTTCTTCTAATTTAAAACTCAACCTTCGCGCTCTTCTGTTATAAACGGAGCGCTCAATTTTCCCATTGATGCACGCAGGCAGCTGTTTGAACAAAAAGTGTTCTGAATCAATGCCCAGTGTTTCAGCTGCAAGACTGAGCGCGAGTAGCTCCTTATCGCTTAGCTTAGGTGTTCTGATTTGATTCAAAAAATTATCGGCTGGCTCAATTTCGTGCAAAAGAGACAGAATTTTGCTATAAACGCTGTGTAAGTTACTCATCTCGTTACCATTTTTCTCGTAAACTAATGATAACCTCTTTATGAGGGTGAGTAACTTACCTCCTTCCTAAATGCACTACGGGT
>NZ_PQGG01000013.1 GCF_002915595.1 Zhongshania marina | reverse complement strand
GGGTCGGTGTGATACTTGCCTAGCCGACAGATGCTAAATCAAGTTTCCGGAAGTTTTCTTTAATCATACTGCAGACCGCTTTTAACTTTATCGTCCGCCGCCTGATTTCCAACGTCCGACAAAACCTATAAGCCGCCCTCAACGTCACATCTCAATGATTAAACTGCACCGGCTCTTTGCGTTTATGACTAATCACCACCGTGCCCGCGAGTTTGTCATGCCAGCCCTGCTTGCGCCGGTCTAGCCCCACCCACACAAAGCCCAACATCATCACCATTGCCGACAGGTAATAGCATAAATACCGCACAATCCACTGGGTAACAGAAGGCTTTTCTCCGGTTTTGGCGTCAACAATTGCCAGTTTCAACATTAGCTTGCCAGGCGTCGCCGACTTGTACACCCAAAACAGCATGACCACGATGGCCGGCAGAATATAATTAACAACAATATTCCAGCCACTCGGCACCTGCAGCGTTTCAAAGGACATGGTAGACATATGCATGCCCTCACCCTCAACGCTAGACCACTGCGCGTCGCCAAGCGTAAGCGCGATAATGGGCACAAGTAGCAAACCGAACAAAAAAGTATCAATAATTGATGCCAATACCCGAATCCAAAAACCTGCGTACTCAGGTGCTTGGCCTATACCTTGCTGACTATCTTCCACGATCTTTCCTTCACTAGATAAATTGATGCGTAACAGCGGCGCTTGACCATGCTAGGGCCTGTTCACACTAATCTGATTATTACTGTTGTGGCTGGGGCCATTTTTTGCCCCCAGCGTCGTTGCCAGCCGCTTGTTTAGAGTGACTAAACGGCGCGTCTGGCGCCTAGCTGGAGGCAAAAATGACCTCCAGCAGTGACAATCGGATTAGTGTGAACAGGCCCTACGCTAAAGCCAATCTCAGCATAGTGCAAATACTCAACCAGGAATGACGACGATTTCTCCCCAGCCGACACTACGGTGTAGACTTAAGCACTTTGGCTTAAATCGCAATTAGGGAATTAGCACGCAATGGAACTCACTTCGCTGCAAGCCTACGATATTGAAAAGGCCTTAATAAAGGGTCGAACCATAGACGCCGTTAAACTTTATAGAGAAGGCACGGGCTGCGACTTACGTACCGCAAAGACAGAAATTGATAAAAGGCTAGCGGCACTCAAAACCCAAAAGCCTCATTATTTTAACGACCTTCCGCCCACCCACGCCGAGCCGGCAAAACCAAAGATCAGCAAAACCTTTTTAGTGAAGTTTCTTTTGATTGATACACTGATCTTCGGCGGCCTGATTTATTATTTTTTCCTAAGCGATAACAACTCGCCAGCACCACGCGACGCAAACCAATCAGCCCAATATGAGCAAAAAGTACCGGCAAGCAAAGGGCGACCTAAATCAGCGTCTCTACCAAACCACGTCGACACCAGCACTTACACCGCAACGCTCTCACCTGAAGACAGCTTCGATTCGCTGTATAACACCAAGCTTTCTAATACCGCTTATATTCGCAGAAAAAGCTCATCCAATAGCAGCAGCTACGACGACAGTAACATTGAAAGAAAAATCAAAACGGCGCGCAGTCAGCTGAGCTTACGACGCAGCGCGTCGAGCAATATTACGCCGCAAAAAATAGCGCTACACAAAACCTCTATTACCCTAGACGGTATTATCGAAGACAGTGAGTGGGCGGCGGCAACAAGCTTACTGGTCGACACCGAATTAAATACGCGCCTTTATTTTAAAACCGACGGCAAATGGCTATACATTGCCTGCGACGCGCCACAGGAAAAAACCCAAGGTGGCTACGATCAATTGCGGGTGTATTTTCACGCCGGACTGACCGACGATTTAATCAATGAGCGCATTCATATAGGACGAAGCAGCGGCCTTACCAGTATTCGGCAAACGACTTTCCGTTGGGCCGGTGACCCGCCCACAAGCAATGAGGAACGCTGGAAAAAATACCCCATTAGCGATTGGGGAATTTATCGCTATGCCTACGGCACATCATCGATGACTAGCGGCCACAGACAGTACGAAGCGGCCATTTTGCTAGAAGAAGCCGGCATACATGAGGGTGTGCCCTTCACGGTATATGCAGAAATTGAAACCGACCCACTTAAAAATGAGCAGGGCAAATTTATTGAACGACAGTATTTAGGAGAATGGGGAGACCGCAACAATCCAATGTGGATGGTATTTTAGTCAGCACTGATTAACTTTCTACTATGCGACTCATGCGATAGTCGTGCTTCACAAAGTTAACACCCAGCGAACATTCTGTGCGCCGCACGCCTGCCAAACCGGTAATTTTGCTGTGTAAAAATCGCGCCAGTTCAGCGTTATCTTGCACCAAGGTAATGGCAAGAATATCGAAACGACCCAGCATTTTGCCGACAAAGCCGATCTCAGGCACCTCGGCAAGTTTTTGCGCCACATCGTCACACTGCGCGCTGCGCTCCACTTCAACCCATATATAGGCAAGAGTCGGATTACGCAGACGGGCGATGTTGGTCATGGCGGTAATACGCACCTGCCCTTCGCTTTCCATGCGCTTTATTCGGCTGCGCACGGTGCCTTCGGTAATACCGAGATCCGCAGCAATTTTGCGATTACTTATGCGCGCATCTTTGGCTAAGCCGTCTAAAATATTGCGGTCTTGCTCGTCTAACTGTTTTTTTGCCACTGCGGTATTCCTTATACGCCGTGCCCAAAGGGCACCCAGTTAGACTGATTTTTAAGTACATCTAAGGCAATAGACGGTTCTAATTTTCTCACCCCCGGCACCTTTGCCAGGCGCGCCAATAAGTCAGACAAGTGCTCTTGATCGCGGGTAACCGCAAGGGTTTCTATGTCTAATGTGCCCACAACCTGACACACCGAAAACACCTCGTCGAATTTTGCCAAATCTTCCGCCACCACATCGGCGGGGCGCCCCTCAACTTGAATCCCCACCGCAAGCATCATTG
The DNA here is from genome assembly GCF_002915595.1 of Zhongshania marina. GTDB lineage: Bacteria > Pseudomonadota > Gammaproteobacteria > Pseudomonadales > Spongiibacteraceae > Spongiibacter > Spongiibacter marinus_B. The sequence continues at coordinate 146,427 of NZ_PQGG01000013.1, read as the reverse complement.
TGTAACCAACGGCTTCGTAATCTGTCACCGCCACAACCCGCAGACTGTCGCCCTCTTCCAAGCGGCGAACCCGCGAACGCACCGTCGCCTCGGTTAAACCCAGTTCCTTAGCCAGCGTTTTGTAGGGCATACGACCATCGCGACGCAGATGCGCCACAATGCGATGATCAACCTCATCCATATGTTGTGACGGCGCTGGTCGCAAATGTTCACCGTCGCTGTAATCTGTCATTAGCTTCTCCAAGTGAGCTAAGTGCTGGCTGTGCCCAACTTTTCTAATGCCATTTTTTTAAGCTCCGTTTTTAAAACCTTGCCGGAGGCGTTAAGCGGCAGGGCTTCTACAAACTCGGTGTAAAACGGCACTTTGTACGCGGCGAGTTGGGCGGCACAATAGTCACGCACCGCAGCCGCATCAAGTAAGGAGTTCGGCTTGGGCACTATAAATGCCATACCCACTTCGCCCTGTGGCGCCTTAGGCACACCAATCACCGCCACCTGCGCAACACCTTCTAAACCGTAGAGGGCTTTTTCAACTTCAGCGGGATAGACGTTCTCGCCGTTCATGATGTACATGTCTTTCAAGCGATCGGTAATCTTAAGATAACCCTGCGCATCCATCACCCCAATATCACCGGTTTTTAGCCAAGCGTCTGGGGTGATGGCTTCGGCTGTCGCCTCGGGCATATCAAAATAGCCCTGCATCACGTTGTAGCCCCGCACCCACACTTCGCCTTCGCAACCGCGTTCAAGTTCTGCGCCGGTTTTTGGGTCTGCACATTTCACCTCAACACCTTCAATAGCGCGGCCAGAGGTTGAGGCAATGGTTTCAGCATCGTCGTCTGGCCGACAAATCGTCACCACACCGGTAGATTCGGTTAGGCCGTAAGCAGTCACCACCGTTTTAAAACCCAGCTTGTCCCGCATATCCCGCACTAATTGCACCGGCACCGAGGCAGCGCCGGTAACCCCTAAACGCAGGCTAGACAGATCGTATTCGTGACGGCTGTCATCGGCTAAGAGCATTTCGTAAAGTGAAGGCGCTCCGGGCAGCATCGTCACCTTGTCGCGCTGGATCGCCTCCATCACTGACTTTTTATCAAACTTGGCCATCGGCAAAATGGTCGCACCGCAGATGATTGCCGCCAACCAACCCGCCTTATAACCAAAGGAGTGAAAGAAGGGATTAATAATCAGGTAATTGTCGTCAGCGCTCAAGCCGACAGTGGCGCTCCAACTTTGAAACACGCGAATATTTTGCTCATGACTGCACAACACGCCCTTTGCTTTGCCAGTGGTGCCAGAGGTAAATAACATATCCGCACTGTCGTGAGGATTAACAGCCCGCTCAGCGGCAATGAATTTGGCATCATCAAGCTGCTCGCCAAGTTTGAGGAAAGCCTGCCAGCTCCGCGACTCATCTGCTACAGATGCGCCGGCCTGCGGCAATAAAATACAGTGATGTAAATTGTCTAAATTCTTAAGCAAGGACGGCGCCGCGCGTTCAAACTCAGCCGTTGTCAGCAACACCTTCACGCCGGCACGGCTTAAAATGTCTGCGGCTTCTTTCTCTTGTAAGCGGGTGTTTAAGGGCACCAATATTGCCCCCACAGACTGCAATCCCGCCGCTGCAATTATCCACTCAGCCATATTGGGCGCCCAAATTGCCACCCGATCACCGTGGGCCACACCTATCGCAAAAAATGCCTTCGCCGCTTGGCGACGCAGATCATTTAACTGCTGATAAGAAATGTCCTGCCCCGCTTCACGAATGGCGACCTTTTGGCCGTAGTACTGGGCGGCCCAGCCAAAAAGGCGAGGCAAGGTAAGAGGCATATCAGGAAATGAGGAAGACGGTTCCAATAACATAGCGCAGACGATCCTGTTGGGGATTTTTATCAACAGCGCCAAGTTTAGAAGCTAAGCGCCCCCACAACAAGAAAAATGCGTAATTTATTGAATCAATTATTACGCGTTACGAAACCGCAAGTCCCGAATCGTTAATACTATGCTCCCGCAGCAACATCGCCTGTTTGCGCTCAGAGCCCCAGCGATATTGGCTGAACTCGCCAGTGCCACGGATAACACGATGACAGGGAATCAAATAGGCAATGTTATTTCGCGCAATCGCCGATGCCACCGCCCGCGTTGAGGTGGGCATACCCATAGATTCCGCAAGCTGTTGATAGGAACACAACTCACCCGCAGGAATTGCCAGCAGCGCCTCCCACACCTTCATTTGAAATTCCGTACCCTTGAGCAATACCCTTAGCTTTTCAGGCTTGGTGCCAGACCGCGCGTTAAAAGCAGTTTCGTGGAAAGCCGCCGCCCGCCGGTCGTCCCGAATCAACTCCGCCGCCGCCCACTCCTGCTCAAGCTCCGCGATTAGCTCTGCCTCACCTTGCGCCTCATCATAAAACGCCAGCTTACATATTCCCCGATGATTAGCGGCAATAAAGCAATGGCCATACAGCGACGGACAGCTGCCGTAATGAATTTGTAAGCCCGCGCCCATGCTGCGGTACTCGCCGGGGGTCACTCGCTCTGCCTTGATCATCAAGTCGTGCAAACGGCCGCTGCCGCTCAAGCCGCAGGCCAGCGCGCTGTCTAATACCGAGCTGCTACGCAATAAACGCTTGGCATTTTGCTTGGTAAGAAATTGCAAAAACTGCTTAGGCGACACCCCCGCCCACTCGGTAAAAATGCGCTGCAAATGAAATTCGCTAATACCAACATGGGCCGCCAATTCTGCCAAACTCGGCTGTGTTGCCTGCCTAGCCGACAAGTAATGAATTGCGCGGGCGACCCGCTGATAGTTTGCATGCTGCTCTGCCGCTGTATTCATAAATGATCCAATGCATGTTCTTTTACTGAATTCTGCCGTTTGGCCACATTCAATGCCACCCGATTCTTGCTGCCTTGGCAGAGAGGGAGTAAGTTTTAATATTAAGACGAACTAAGCATTGTAAAGCTGTCAAACTAACATGAGCACAATACCGTATATTCTGCTTTAGCCAAGGCGCGCTAAAGGAATGCAATTTTTACTATGGAGAAGACAATGGGCCGTGCAGTGAAGTATCTCATTATCACCCTTATCAGTGTGGTTCTTATTGTCGTGCTTGCTGCTGCGTCGCTGGCCTTCTGGATTGACCCAAACATATTTAAAGACGACATCGAAAAACTGGCCGCCGAGCAGGGTCTAACACTCAAACTGGAAGGCGATCTCGCCTGGCAGGTATTCCCCAATATTCAGATCGTCATTAACGGCGCCAGCGTCGCGCCTGAGAACGAAGCCGAAATGATGCGCTTTGATAAGGCCCAATTATCAGTAGCGCTAATGCCTTTATTGAAAAAAGATATTGTTGTTCAGGGTATTGGCCTCGCTGGGGTGAAAGCCTCACTCATTGTTGACGAAAACGGTGTGGGCAACTGGACAAAAATTGGCAAGCAAGATGAAAGCAAGCCCGCCAACGAGCCAGAACAAGCTGCCGACGAAGGCGAGAAAAAAGCCCTGCAACTCGCCATTGCCAAGCTAGAACTAAGTGATGCCGACATTAGCTACACCGACAAACAAACTGGGCAGCATATTGAATTAAGCGGTCTATCACTGATCGGTGAAGATATTCAGCTCGACAATAAAGCCTTTCCCCTAACATTTGACAGTGAGGTGAGTTTTGAAGACAAAACCCAATCTGTAAATGGCAAGGTGCAGCTAAGCAGCAATATCACGGTAAATAGCGAGATTAATCATTTTGTGATCGGCGACGGTAAACTCGCGCTAAGTATTGAGCAGAAGAATGAGCTCGGCAGCGTTTCGGCAAAAGCCGAGTTAGCCGTGGATGCCGACGTTGATATCGCCGATGCATTGGTCTGGAGCCTACCAAAACTCAGCATCAACGACACCAGCCTGCGCTATGCCGCCAAAGATGGCACCATCGTAGATATCACATCTCTTAATTTTGACGGCGGCCTAACACCCGGCGGCGAAGCTAGTCCAATTAAAGTTAGCGGCGACCTAAAATACAGCACAGCAACTCAAAAGCCCCTCGACACAAATTTAAGCCTAGTTAGCACATTAAGTATCGATAAAAAACTAAACCTTATTAAGGCCAAGGACATTGCCTTAAAAACAAGTATCGGCGACGAAACCATCTCGCTAACGGGTGATGCCAATGCAACCTTAAATCCGCTGGACTACCAGGCTAAACTCAATCTAGCGCCAACTAATCTGCGCAAAATTGCCACCACCCTCGGCATTGAACTACCCGTCATGGCTGAGCCAACTGCACTCAGCAAGGTGGGCACTGCTATTTCCGTGAAAGGTAGTGACAAGCGCATTGTTGTTTCTGAACTGCGCACCACCCTCGATGCAAGCACCATAAGCGGTAACGCCAGTGTCGAGCTCGGCAAAAGCCAAGCCGTCAAACTAGCAGTGAATATCGACAAAATTAATATCGATCACTACTTACCGCCCACACCACCAAAGGACAGCAAGGCCGCCGAAAAAGAACAGGCCACAACCACCTCAGAGCAGGCCGCCAATCCCGACGCTGAAATTCCACTGCCCAGAGAATTGCTCAACAGCTTGGACCTAGACGCAAAATTGCAAATTGCCGAAATGACGGCAAACCAACTGCCCTTCAAAAACATCCTGCTGCAACTTAATGCAAAGAATGGTGTTAGCTCGGTGAGCCCACTTAGCGGCATCGTTTACGACAGCCCCTTTACCTTAGATGCTCAGCTCGACAGTCGCCCTGCAGCGGCCAAAATGCTGCTCAAAGGCAGCAGCAAACAACTGCCCATAGGCAAGGTATTAAAAGACGCGGCAGCGATTGAAGAACTGTCTGGTATTAGCGATGTAAGCTTTAATCTCAGCACTAACGGCGCAAGTGTCGCCAGCCTGAAAAAGCATCTCGACGGCAATATTGATCTAACAGCCCAGCAACTTCGCCTTAGCAATATGAATATTGAAAAAGCGTTCTGTCAGTTGGTGGCCAAATTCCAGCAAGAAACCTTCGACGTGACCAACTGGCCACTCTATAGCGACTTAAAAGACACCAGCACTAAAATAGTGATCAAAGATGGTATTGCCAAAATTGAAACCTTGAATTCCGGTGTTACCAAACTTGCGCTGAGTGGCAACGGTAAAATTAATTTAAACGAAGACACTTTTGACGTGGTCATTAACACCCGTCTAGCCCAAGCCGACCAGAATGAAATGGCCTGCAAAATCAATAATGAAAAATTACTAAACCGCGACATACCGATTCGCTGTAAAGCGGCCTTCGACAAAGTTGGCGCTACAAGCTGCCTGCCAGACTTTAGGGTTATTGAAGACATCGCCAAAGAAAAGGCTAAAGATAAAATTGATGAGAAAGCCAAAGAACTCATCGAGAAAAAATTAGGCGGTGAAAATAGCGAAGCTGCCAAACAATTATTTAATCAGTTCTTTAAGAAGTAATTAATTTCATCACTCTGCGACGGTGGGCAAATCTGCTTACCGTCGCCCCCTCCTCAAATCCCACAACATTAAATTACAACTGAAAAACATGCCCAAATTTGCTACGCTAGCGTATCAAACTACAAATTCAATATCGCAATACATTCTTATGGCAACGACATCATCGGTACAACACGAATTCTGGCATGGCGAATATATCCGCGCACTCGCCATCCACAGCCAAGGCAATACTGTTAATTTTGCTATGGAAGATCTAGCCCATGCCTTTAAAGTTCAATTTAGCCACAACGGCCAAAACATAACGGCCATAGAAGCTGAATGGGTGCGCCACCCAGTAACTAGCTGCATAGGGGCGGAGCAGCAATTGCAAAACCTAGTCGGCTGTCCCATCAGTAAAAACATTCTGACCGCCGTGCAATATCAAAGCGCCAATCTTCACTGCAGCCATATGTTTAATATGCTTAGCATTGCCATCGTACATGCGGCGCATAAGCGGGCCGACCGCCGCTATGACATTATTATTTCAGAACCGCAAAACGATCTGGTACACACACAAATTGACATTAATGGCGACACAGTAAGCGCCCCTATTTTTAATACTCAAAACGAGATCATCAGTCCCGAGCAATACCAAGGCGTAAGTTTAAACAGGGGATTCACCCGCTGGTCTATGGAAACATTGCAGGATGAAAAAATAGAATATGCCTACTTAATTCAACGAACAATGCAGGTCGCCATTTCCCAGCGCATAGAGCAGCGCCACCATTTAAACGGCCCTGCTTCACAAAGCGGCCCACCACGTAACGCCTGCTTCGCATCTCAAGGTGAAAAATACGACACCGCCATTCGCTTAAATTCCTACCGCGATATCGCCGCTGACAAATCTAAAATTTTAGATTTTATCGAAGTAAAATAATATTGAGAGGCCTTCGCTCTACGTAATCTAACTCCGCCAAATTATGAACGTAGAAAAACTGCCAGAAACAGCTTTTGTTATGCATTTAATGCGGCGATCAAGTAAATAATAAATGAGGTACCACTTACAATTGTTCGCAAGCAATGCCTTGCCCCCAACGTCGTAAGAGAACCTCTGTTGCCGGCGATTCTGGATCATTATCAGGGCTCAATAATATATCGTTCACAGGCTTTATAATAATTAAGGTAATAGGAACGACAGAAATGAGGAATAGGGCACCCGCTAACCAAAGAAAATTGGAATTTAAATACCAAGATGCAATCCCCGCTAAAAAGCCTACCAAAGCAAGCGTAATTTGCATCGGTGCGGCTCGGTTATACATGGGTGGAAAAAATCTACCCCCCACGGAAACACCGCACGCCAAAGTAGCCGGATGTTGAGCAAGTGAAATATATAGCGCAGCACTGAAAAACGTACCGGAACCAAGGATAGCCATTAACTCTAGAATCACTATTTAAACCTCAATTGGCGTACAGTTGCGTATTCTTTATGGTAATCACCACCAAGAGTCTGACGAGGCGAAGGCCTCGCGCGGGGTACTTGTTAAATGTTTTGAGGCTTTGCACCAGGAAACCATTCAACGTGTTGGTCACCACTGCGCCCCCAGTAAGTAACACGCATGCCACGTAGAAACGCAATATAACCCTGAACACCTGAATTCATAGCGCGCTTGGTGAAGTCGCGATAATGCTGACCATTTTCTTGGCTGTCGAGAATTGCAGCACGAAGCCCTTCCACATCGAACTCACTTGCAACAGCGGGTAGGCCCTCATAATTGATTGGAGTCTTCACAATCTCCCCAGTGGCACTGTAATAAGTTTTTTGCAGCGCAACATAATCGACGTGGTAATACTCAACGCCTGTTTCTAACAAGCGGCGTACTACCTCAGGAAAAGGGATACTTCCATCGAGGGTTGCACGGGCAGCTTCAGCAACAATTTTAGATTCCATACTGCTTCCTACTTTTCATGGGAGAAGTCAGCCAACGAACAGCTTTACCATAACACTCAGGCCATATATCACGTTGGCGTCTTATCAAGGATTTAAGGCTGATGGATTAATTCTAGAAGATTCAATGATATGACTAACTTGCTATTAGCGATAAGCAGTCAAATAAAAACCACTTCCCTTTTCACTACCAAGCATCCCTTTCCCTTGATCATATCCAGACTTTTATAAACTTCAATATCTTATGCAGTTTATAAAGTTATTAAACCACCTCCTCCCAGGATTTATATTTTCTGCCTTGCGCGCCGGCAACCGCAGCGCAAGTTAGTTCGCCGTTCGCGATACTTATGCCCGCCGCCAAACCTGTATTGTTCAAACATATTTGTTTTACATTTTGGGCGGCGAGTAAGTGCACATAGGGCAAGGTAGATTGACTTAAGGCTTGGCTAGCCGTTCTAGCAACGGCACTCGGGATATTCGCTACGCAGTAGTGAACAATACCTTCCAGCACAAATGTGGGCTCAAGGTGTGTTGTCGGTTTGGTGGTCTCAAAACATCCACCTTGATCCACCGCCACATCGACCAAGACCGAGCCGGGCGCTAAGGCTGATAAGTGCTCTTTGCGCAGTAATTTAGGTGCGGCTGCGCCGGGTACTAGCGCCGCGCCAATTACCATATCGGTGTCGCTCAACAATGCCAGAAGGTCTAGACCTGTGGCATCACACACTGTAAAACGCGCCGAGTTAAATTGTTTACGCAGCGCGGTGCGTCGCTGGTCGAAGGGTTCGATCAGTGTCACTTTTGCGCCCATGCCCAGCGCCACATCGGCAGCGTTGCTACCGACGACACCGCCGCCAAATATCAATACCTGACCAGGTTCCAAACCGGACACGCTGCCCAATAACACCCCGGAGCCGCCCTGCGCTTTTTCCAAGCAATGCGCCCCCGCCTGAACACTTAAGCGCCCGGCAATTTCACTCATGGGTTTTAATAGCGGAAGCCGGCCCTGTTCATCTGTGATGGTCTCATAAGCCACACACAGCGCGCCGCTGGCGATAAGGCCATCTGTTAATGTTGGGGTAGGTGCAAGGTGTAAATAACAGAATAGGCGGTGCCGAGGCTGCAACATAGATACTTCACGAGGCTGCGGCTCTTTAACTTTTACAATTAATTCTGCGTCTTGATACAGGGCCGCAGCCGATGGTGATATTTGAGCACCAGCGGCAAGGTATTCGTCGTCGCTATAACCTGAGCCAAGGCCAGCCTCGCGCTCAATGAACACCTTGTGCCCCGCTGACACCAAATCTGCAACCGCAGCGGGGATTAAACCCACTCGATATTCCTGCGCCTTTATTTCTTTGGGAATGCCAATCTGCATACAAACTCCCCCGCAGGTTTTAAATACAGTTTATGCGCTAAGCCAGTAACTCCCACTGGCCGTCTTGCTGACGGGCGCGCATTTCCTTCTCTAATTTAAGCAGATGCGCCGAAAGTGACAACTTGGCAATGGGATGAATTGAGACATCAACATCCTGATATGCCACTACCACCAGCTCGTCGAGGTCGCCTTTTTTAATTTGCTGCAAGGCGGCATAAATTTTGTCCTCTCTAGATTGCCGGTGAGCGATTAAATGCTCCACCTCCTGCCTTGGTGTGTCTATTAAGGTGCCGTGGCCCGGCGCGAGGTATTGCAAAGGGTAGTCGAGCAATAAGCGCAGTGACGCAACATAATCTGCCATGTCCCCAGCCGGTGGAATAATCACCACCGTCGAGCCCTGCATAATATGGTCGCCGGTAAATAGCGTACCGGTGGCTTCGTGTAAAAAGCAGTAGTGGTTGCCAACGTGACCAGGGGTATAAATAGCCCTGAGTACGCTGCCATCAACATCAAAGCAATCGTCATGAGCAAGCGAACCAGTAGGCGCAAAACTGGTGTCTTGGTAGCCATCATCAAGGATTTCTGCGCCGAATACGTCAACCGGATAACGCGCCTGCAAGGCCGCCGCGCCGGGCGAATGGTCGGGATGAGTGTGAGTGGTCACTATACGCTCTAGCTCGCCACCTAGCTGCGCAATACCCGCCTCAATGGCGGCGATATGTTCCGGCATATCAGGGCCTGGGTCGAGCACAGTGATGCGCTTATTGCCTAGCAAATAGGTATTGGTGCCTGGCCCCGTCATAACACTTGGGTTCGGCGCCACAATGCGATGCACACCCGGCAACAGCGTTTCTAATACACCCGCTTCCAACATAAATACTCATCTCTTCTCAACTATCCCAGCAGAGTAAAAGCGCGCCCCCCCAGAAGCAAGCGGCAAGACAAAACCCATTTCTTGCGGTAGTTCGCAAAAACGGGGACAAAATCCCACTATTACTCAAATATGGTATATTGTGACAACGAAACAACATTAACCCAAGGTTTAAGGATAAGCCTATACGCGGATATCGCGATGAAAACGCTTTTCCATCACATATTTCACGCTGAGCTGCCCGACATTGGCGAGCGCTATCGGAAAATTGTGAGCGCCTTTGTCGTCCTATTCATCATTGGCTATAGCGTCGGCTTTTTACAACTGCTGCATTTGGGCGCCTACCTCGGCCCCGGTCTTGGCGACACCGTTAGTTTTGATCCCTTAATTAATAGCCTCGCGGAGCTTAAACGCAGCAAGCCCGCAATGTGGTATGGCCTCATCTGCCTGCTCAGTTTCACCATTTTATTTAGATTCACCGCCATGCTGGGGGGCTACTTCTTGTTTGAACGCGAAGAAGGCCAAGCCTACCCAATTAAATGGATTCTGGTCTTCTTTCTCGCAAATCTGCTAAGCACGCTGGCTATCCCAGTTATATTGATTGGCCTAGGCACACTCTTTGTGCTCGCGGGTTTGGATTTTGGTATCGGCTGGCACTGGGTTGAATACAATGCGCAGCTCGCCAATAAACTGGTTTTAGAGCACGTACCGACCTTGGTTGACGCGCCTGCACCCTTGGCTGTTTTTGTCATTGCCGTTATCGGCGGCTTTTTCCATTACTGGTTTCATCGCCTAGGCCACACGCAACGCTTTTTATGGCTGCTGTTTCACCGCCCCCACCACATGACCCCAGCGCTAATACAGTCAACGACAATGGCGGTCTTTACCGCGCTGCCCCTATTTATATTTTTAATATTGCCTTACAACTTAGTGTTTGGCGCCTGCACCAAATTGTTTAGCAGTGAACCGCTGTACACCGAAGTTATTATTTATAACTGCCTTATTTTGATTCCGGAAATATTCGGCCATCAAACCGCCTTGTACCGCATTGCCTCGCGCAGTCGCCTGATAAGAATATTGAGTTTTGTATCTGGCGGCGGCATTTACCACTATATGCACCACTCATCTGAACCCGAGCACTGCGGCCGCAGTGGCGCGGTCAACCTGGTTAACATAGGCGGCGGCCCGCTATTTATTTGGGATATTATTTTTGGCACCTACTGCCCCCTGAGCGCTAAAACACCCCGTGCCGGCTTGAGCGGTCAACCGGAGCTGTACATGAACCCATTGAGACTGACGTTAGCAGGTGTGATGCAAATTGGCGCAGAGCTATTACACAACCCTAGCTGGCGGGAAAAATGGCGCATCGTCGTCGGCTCATCGTCTTACACTCCGCCGATTAGCACTGATTTTGCGGTAAAAACGTCTGCGAGCAAAACGAAGCAAGCCACCCCTTCGGCACCAATCTATAACTTTGCTTTTCACTCAGAGACGGACACGACAAGTAAAGTCATCACTGCGAATTCAGTACAAGAATAAAACGCATTTGATACCTCTAAAGTAAAAAGCGCTCTTAAAACTACTAACACACGATCACTAGGTTTAAGCTATACGCTCCGTAATAAGCTGTAACCAACATGCCTCAAACCACCCCTTCACCCTTTCGCCGCGGACATTGCCCTAGCGCCGGCACACCGATGGAAAGCGGCGACGGCCTATTAAGCAGAGTCAATTTACTCGGTGGTCGCCTTGATGTTAATCAACTGATTGACCTTGCTGACTGGGCTGAGGAGTCGGGCGCACCGACGCTGGAAATAACCAGTCGCGGCAAGCTGCAAGTGCGCGGGCTTTCTGCACAAAGCGAAACCTTGTTTACCCGCGAGCTCGTCGCCACTGGCCTTGCTAGAGAAACAGCAGCAGCGGAAGCCGCTAGACATGTTATCTGTTCGGTTGCCGCTGACTTCGACCCCAAGGCGCTACATGATCCCTATGCCATAGCTCAACAGCTCGACACTCAGCTAAGTACCACCCCAGCGCTATGGCAATTACCGAATAAGTTTTTAATTTGTATAGATGGTGGCGGCGGAGATTTAGCCGATAAAAACGCCGATATTCGCGTGGACGCGATTAGCTCTGCAAAGGGCATAGCGTATCGCATTGCCTTGGCAGGAAGCCGTCAATCTGCAGTGCTATTGGGCTATTGCCAAGTTCAGAGCTGCATTGATGTCATAATTTTTTTGGTCACAACATTTCTTAGCATTAATGAGCAACGCAAAGATAAAGCGACTCGGATAAAACAACTACTGAACGACGATACCTTCGCTTTATTCAAGACGAGTGTGAGCGATTTACTAATCAACGTTAAGCCCATAAACACCGAGCGCACTAGTGCCAAACTACTCGGCCAACAAGCTGGCTGGTTTGGCTTTGCGCCGCCATTCGGAGTTATGAGTAGTGATACCGCACGAGGTTTAGCCCGACTCGCGACGGCTCACGGGCACCATAAATTCAGAGTGAGCCCAGAGAAAGTGTTACTCATACCCGGTGGCCACAGCGACTTATCAGCGCCCTTAGAAACGCTGGGCATGATTGTCACTAACGGCGATCCTCGATTATCTTTAGTCGCCTGCCCCGGCGCACCCGCATGCTTATCTGGCAGCACAGCAACGCGCTCTCTCGCCCTAACACTGGCAGAACACATTCCCGATCTATTTGACGGCGAGCTACGCACTCATTTTTCCGGCTGCCCAAAAGGCTGCGCAAATCCGCAAGCTAGTCCGATAACAATAGTGGCTCAACAGGGCAATTTTGATGTGATTGTGAATGACCGCGCCACGCCGCTAAATGAAAACAAACGAGTCGCGCAAAATCTGTCTACAGAAGAGTTAGCAATGCGCCTCTCAACACTATCAAACACTTTAAAACAAGCTCGCCGCGATGACGAGTCACTCAGTGAGTGCATTGCCAGACTCGACATAGAGCAACTTAAAATCGAATTAAACACTTAAGGAGCCTCTGTACAACCGGTTGATACCTCAGGCTTTGCCTTAAAGCGCTCAGCAAGGCGGCGTTATGCAGGAAGACTGGTTGCCTTTCAAGTAACGTCAACGCAGCTGAGCGTTTTAAGGTAAAGCCCCGGAGGGCGGGCCTTTGGGGCGCACTGGACGGCGTTGCCGCACTCATCAAGGACAACCAGCCTTGATCCTCGCGCGTCGCCTTGCCAGTACGCCCCAAAGACTCCGCTGAGATATTACCCGGTTGTGCAGAGGCTCCTTAATATTAGGCGCGAAATAGGCGCTGATGCTCGCCACTATAAAGCGCGCTATTTTTAAAGTCTGACTCCCCCAATGCCGGCCCGACCAAAATTAAAGCAGAACGCTTTTCGCTTAGCGTTTCTACTTCTTTAGCAATGCTAGACAAGCTGGCCCGCAGTATTTTTTCATCCGAATGACTTGCCCTAAATACCACCGCAACAGGGCAGCAATCTCCGTAGAACGGCGTTAATCGCGCCACCACATCATCGATGGCATGCACCGACAAATGAATAGCCAAGGTAGAACCCGTTTTGGCAAAATTCTCTAAGGATTCAGAACTGGGCATGGCGGATGCGCGGCCTTGAGTGCGCGTAATCACCAGCGACTGCGCTACCTCTGGCAATGTTAGCTCCTGCCCCAACGCCGCCGCAGCCGCGGCAAATGCCGGCACTCCCGGGCAGAGTTGATACGGTATGCCTTCAGTACGCAAACACCGCAATTGCTCTGCAAGCGCCGAGTAAATGGATAAGTCACCGGAATGCAGCCGAGCCACATCTTGGCCCTGCTGATGCGCACGGCGAAGCTCATCCACAATGTCACTCAAGCTCATTCCCGCGGTATTGACCAAGCGCGCCTCTTCAGGGCAATGCACTAAAACATCGTCTGGAATAATAGAACCGGCGTACAAACACACAGGACAGCGAGCGAGAATATTCCGCGCCCGCAGTGTTATCAGATCCGCCGCCCCCGGCCCTGCGCCAATGAAATAAACCGTCATTAATATCGTTCCTTCTCATTTAATGTCTTGTTTGTATGCCAAATGGTGACCGAACGCTGGGGTGTCATGGACTGGAAACCACCTAGAGCCTCGCTACGCTCAACCGCTATTCGACTTAAGTTTCCGCCATAATGTTGGCACGCCGAAATAAGTGCCGCCTCGCCCTCTATTGTCACTGCACTGGCGACAATGCGACCACCAACAGACAACGCTTGCCAGCAGCGTTCTAGCAGGCCATCACTAGTAATACCTCCACCGATAAAAACCGCGCTCGGCGGCGCTAATTCAGCAATCACATCGCCGCAATCTCCCTGCACACAATGCAATTGCGGCAAGCCAAAGCGCTTGGCATTGGCCTGAATATTCAGGCAGCGATCTTCGCGCCGCTCCACCACGGTGGCCGAGTTATGCTGATCCGCCAATAGCCACTCAACAGAGACAGCACCGGAGCCGCCGCCCAAATCCCAAAGATGCTCTCCACCTTTTGGCGCTAAATACGCAAGAATAACCGCCCTTACCTCACGCTTACTTATCTGGCCGTCGTGAATAAAGTCGTCTTCTGGTCGCCCAGCCGAGCGCGACATTCCTGCATCAACGCGGCTAGGCACGCATTCCACCGCCACCGTATTTAGCGCATCGACTTGCGTGTCACGCCAATCTTTTGCGAGTGCTTGCCTACACGTCTCCGCCTCACCACCCATGCGCTGCCACGCCCATAAAGGGCTATTCGCAAACCCCGCCTCGCAGAGTAATTCAGCAAGCCGAGCGGGACTGCTGCCGTTTTCACTTAATACCAATAAGCGTCTGCCGGGCGCAAAAGCACGGCGTAAATTTTCAGGATCGCGCGCCACAAGCGACAGACACAAACAGTCTTGCAGCGGCCACGCCTGCCTCGCCGCCGCCATAGAAAATGCCGACGCGCCGGGTAAGCTACGCATGGCACCATGAGGCAAGTGACGACTTAAAGTTGCGCCAATACCAAACCAGAAGGGATCACCACTAGCCAACACACAAACTTGCTGCCCTTGATGCTTCAATATTTCATCTATGCCCGCTTGTATTGGACTGGGCCACAACATACGACGCTGCCCCACCTGCTCAGGTATATGATGTAATTGACGCTGACTTCCCACTAATATACTGGCTTGCGCTATGGCGGCGCGGCCCTCTTCGGCAATACCAGCCCAGCCCGACTCACTCATGCCGACTAGACTTAGCCACGGTCGAAATAAAGTCTCTGTTTTGCCTGTAGGCAAAGCATCTTGTTGTCGCTTCATTGTAAAATACCGCTCCTTTTTCACGGACGTAATGCGATGCATGTGCTGATCTTAGGTGGCACTCGAGATGCCATGAACTTGGCGGCTGAGCTACTGGCCCGCCCACACTTTAAGGCCACCTACTCTCTGGCGGGACGCACTCGCCGCCCACTGCCTTCCGGCTTGCCGACTCGGCGCGGCGGCTTCGGCGGCCCCAGCGGACTTGCCGATTGGATTAAACGTGAAGGGGTTGATGTCGTAGTTGACGCCACCCACCCCTTTGCCGCGCAAATGTCTGAACATGCCATTCAAGCCTGCCAAGCCTGCAATATCCCACTGGCGAGACTAGACCGCGAACCCTGGCAGCCACAGGACGGCGACCTTTGGCACACTGCGCCAGACCTAGCGAGCGCCGCCGCAGCAATTTACGATCACAGCAAGTCCGGTGACCGAATATTGCTCGCGACCGGCGGCCGCAGCCTTAGCCATTTTGAACACATCAAGCAACGTCACTTCACGGTTCGCTGCGTAGACGCACCAGAGCCCGCGCCCAAATTTGATGACTGGACGCTACTCACTCAGCGCGGCCCGTTCAAGCTAGAGAATGAGCGCCAACTACTGCGCGAACACCGAATAGACATGATTGTGTGTAAAAACTCAGGCGGCGCCGCCGCCGACGCAAAACTGCAAGCCGCGAGAGAACTCGGTCTGCCAGTGCTAATGGTGCAACGCCCAGATGTGCGCAGCGCCGGCCAAGCGTTTTTTCATTACCTCGCCCTAGTTGACTTCTTAGAGTCTTTACACACTAGCAGTGCCATCCCCAGATAATGTTTGGGGATAGTCTCGCGGGCTATACATCCAGCGTCGGTCACCGTGGTCAAAATAACGACTACGGGAATTCCCAATCAATACCAGCGTACTCATATCCACCAGTTCCGGATCGGCCTCAGCGAGGCAGGTGAAGTGTATTCGCTCGTCGTCACGCCCCACCGCCCTTGCAAACACCACCGGCGTATCAGGAGCCAAGGTTTGCGCCAGTAGCGCCAATACTTCTCCCAGCTGCCAAGGCCGATGTGACGAGCGCGGGTTATAAAAAGCCATCGCAAAATCAGCCTCGGCCGCCAGCGCTACTCGCCGGCATATTAGCTCCCAAGGTTTGAGCACATCCGACAGCGACATAACACAGAAGTCATGCCCCAACGGCGCGCCCACCCTCGCCGCCGCTGCTTGAAGTGCAGAAATTCCGGGATAAATTCCGAGCTGCACCGACGACCAACGATCATCCACCGCATCTGCCACGCACTCACAGACAGCTGCCGCCATAGCAAAAATTCCCGGATCGCCACCGGACACCACCGCAACATGTTTACCCTGCGCGGCAAGATCCAAGGCAAAAGCCGCCCGCTGCAATTCCTCGCGATTATCGGAGCTGTGACAAACATGGCCCGCCCCAGCAACGCGCTGTATATAAGGGCCATAACCCACCAAATCGGTGGCCTGCTCAATCAGCTCTGCGGTTTCTGAGCTGAGCCACGCCGCGCCTGCGGGGCCGGTGCCCACTACGGACAAGCGTCCACTCACAGCCGCTCTCCCGACCCCGGAATTAAGACCATGGAGAAGTACGGCGCACTCGCCAAGCTAACATCCGAAAGCGGCATGACTTTCTGATCTGGCAGACTGGCTTTTTCTACATACCAAGCACGATCCGCCATACCCAAGCGCTGAGCTACGCCACGAATTCGTTCCAAATTACTACCCACTTTCATAATCACCGTAGCTTTGCTGCCTGACATACTCGCTTCTAGCGCATCGTCATCGAGCGTACCGGGAATAACCGTAAGCACATCGTCACGCATCACCAGAGGCTGGGGCAGCAAGGCGCCGCAGGCCATAATAGAATTCACGCCGGGCACCACGGTAATCTCAAATCGTGACTTCAAGCGCAGGAACACATGCATAAACGAGCCATAAAAAAATGCGTCGCCTTCGTTGAGCATGGCCACGTCTCTACCCGCTTCAAGCTCGCTCGCCACAGCCTCGGCTGCGCTGTCAAAAAACGCCTCAATACTAAGCCGATACTCGTCACTTTTATGATTCAGCTCGGTAGTAACGGGGTACACCAAAGGCAACTCTATGTGCTCGTTAGTTAAATGCGTGGCACAGTTGTTACGGGCACGACCCAAGCCACCACGTTTACAAAAATAGGCAACCACCGGACACTCACCCAGCAAACGTACAGCTTTAAGCGTAAGTAATTCTGGATCACCAGGGCCAACGCCAATACCGTAAAGATGGCCGTGTTGATGTATTTTTCCCATTGTTATATCTCTCTATCCATAGCTAATGCGTTCACTGCGGCGGCCGCCATCGCGCTACCGCCGCGACGACCGTGCACCGTTATAAAATTTACACCCTGGGTGTTCGCCAGCGCCTGTTTACTTTCTGCAGCGCCAATAAACCCCACGGGGAATCCTAAGATTGCAGCCGGCTTAGGGCCGCCATTTGCGATTAAATTTAATAGATGGAATAAAGCAGTAGGCGCATTGCCAATCGCCACTACCGCCCCCTCTAATTGCTCGCCCCACAAACCTAATGCCGCAGCACTGCGGGTGTTGTGTATCTCTGCGGCGAGGCTTGGCACGCGACTGTCTCGCAGGGTGCAAATTACGGGGTTTTGCGCAGGCAAACGCGCGCGGGTAATGCCATGAGCAAGCATTTCGCTATCGCAAAAAATTGGTGCGCCGCTGGCTAAGGCTACCCGAGCTGCCGTGCCCGCCGCCGGTGAAAAATCTAAATCCTCTACAACATCAATCATTCCGGAGGCATGAATAATTCGCACTGCGCAGGTTTCCATATCCGCTGGCAAATGGGCGAGCTTGGCTTCGCGGCGAATGGTCGCGAAGGACTCCTGATAAATAAACTGTCCATCGCGAATATAGTCGTGTGGCTCGTTCACATTCTTACTCCAATGACTGAGGCTCCGGCCCCTAAAAGATGACTTGTTGGGCAAGGTCACTAATACTTTGCTATGCCCGCTGCGCTAATACGCCTTAATTTTTTGAATTTTTTACCGCTAAATCGCCTAGCTATTTATTCATGGGCGTAGCCGACTAATTTCCCCGCCCGATCTACCGCGCAAACATCCACGCCGATACTTGCGGGTAAATACGATCTAGCGACGACTAATGCCATTTCGGCGATATGATTACCTAAGGGTATGTCCTGCTGTTGGCAGTACCCCAAGGCTTCAATACTGGTATTGGAATTGCGTACCGCCTCTTGTAAAGACAGGTCGCCACCTAAGTCCGCGACCTGCTGTGCAAGCCATGCAAAATCAATATCGCAGCGGCGGCTATGGGTATCTAAATTTCCCTGCGCAAATTTACCGATCTTGCCAAAGCCAGCGCATAGACTCAGAAAGCCAACCGGATTACGCCGGAGGTATTTAAGAACAGCGCCGAAGAGATCACCCATTTCAACAATCGCCGCGTCACAAAGGCCGTAGCGCTGTTGGGCATAGCTTTCACTGGTGCCACCGGTGCAGGCCGCGATGTGATCAATCGCATTGGCTCCGGCCACATCAATCGACTGGTGAATAGAGGCGATATACGCGGAGCAGGAAAATGGCCTAACAATGCCCGTGGTGCCCAACACTGACAAGCCACCGACAATACCCAAGCGGCCATTCATGGTTCTGAGTGCAATGCGCTCGCCATTGTCGATACCAACAGTCACCCGAAAGCCACCACGGTAGTCAGCCTCGTCGGCTAATTGCTGCAAATGATCGCGAATCATTTGCCGTGGCACTGGGTTAATTGCCGGCTCGCCAACCGGTATCACTAGGCCTTTACGGGTAACTGTTCCCACGCCGGCACCGGCGATAAATTGCACCCCAGGCTCGGCTCTTAAAATCACTTCTACCCACAATCTGGCGCCATGAGTTGCATCCGGATCATCACCGGCATCTTTGATGACACCGGCAACCGCAGCTCCTTGATCAAGCTTTAAATCAGCTATCGATAACTGACGATAACTGCCACCCGGAAGTCTAATGGAAGCAACATCGGTACTTTGACCTAATAATAATTGCCGCGTGGCAGCCACGGCGGCAGCCGTTGCGCAGGCACCCGTTGTTAAGCCGGTGCGTAGCTTCCCCCGATTCTCGCCAGACTCAGGGCGCAACGAAGCCGCCGACGTCATCAGAATTTATTCCGACTAGACATGATCTGACCGCGTTGGCGGGCCGCAAAGACGGCGCAAATATCATTAAGGCTAACTGCGTGTAAGCAGAACACGACACAGCACTCCGTTCAAATGCCACTATAGGCAAGCGGTAAAGCGCTACGACATAGGTAGGGGGATAACAGGCGGCGGGACAGCGACAACAATGCCAAAGGAATAAACCTACCGGCCTGTCGTCGCCCACCGCAACGCTCGGCTAAACTTTCAGGTCGGTCTCCGGGCTTATGAGTGAGCCTAGGCTCAAAGTGATCGCCTTCCCATGCTTTTTAGCACAGTGGCGTAGAGATCACTCTTATACTCAATTACCGTTGCGGGGGCAGCGCCGGAATGCAAACCTCAGCGAGGTGTTCACCGGCTTCCTATTTAATCCTGAGCTTATGAAAAACTGCAGGAGACCTGAAGGAGGCGAGACAGTAGCAGAGTGATCTAAACAGGTCAAATACACTGTATACAAAGCATCCTGCAATTCGTGAGCACAATGCCTCACAAGGGTTGACGCAGGCGCCAACGCAGGCGAAACACCAGTAATACAGCCGCAGAACTAAGCCCCGCAAACAAGCCCAACCAAAAGCCGCTGGGACCCATTGCGGGCAGCAGTATATTAGTCGTTGCCAACACATAGCCAATTGGCAAACCCACGCCCCAATACGCAAATAGTGTGAGCAGCATAGGAATAGTGGTGTCTTCAAATCCGCGCAGGCAGCCGTTGGCGGTGACCTGAATAGCATCAGACACTTGATACAGCGCTGCAAATAGGAGCAGGTAGCTTGCTAGGACAATAACCTCTGCGTTGTCGGTGTAAATTAAGGGAATTCTGTGTCGACCAAGCACCAACACAGACACCATCAATACACCAATCACCAGAGTAATTTTAAAGGCGACAGCAATCGCGACCCGCAGTCCGGCATCGTCTTGACGCCCCCGCGCATGTCCAACACGGGTGGTAGCCGCCAAGGCGAAACTGAGCGGCAGCATAAATACCAATGAGGTGAAATTAAGCGCTAGCTGATGACCGGCAACAATTTCGGCACCGGACTGACTGATCAATAAGGCAATAATGCAAAACACGCTCACCTCAAAGAAAATCGTTAAACCGACGGGAAAGCCGAGCCTCAGTAAATAGGTGACGGTTTTAGGCTCCCAGTGCCAGGGGCGCAAAGAAAGGCGCGCCATGCTGTAAGCACGGTGGCGATGCACATAGACCAGCATTAGTATCGCCATAATCCACATGACTATCGCGGTTGCCCAGCCACAACCCACGCCGCCCATGGCAGGAACGCCGAGTTTGCCGTAAATGAGCACATAGTTAATTGGGATATTCGCTAAGAGCCCAACCACGCTAATAAGTAACACCGGCCGCGTATGACTTAGGGCTTCGGTGTAGCTGCGCAGCGCCAAGACAACCGCAATAGCAGGCATACCCCAGCTCAAGCCAAACAGGTAATCGACTACCATCGGGCGTATCGCGGGATCGACATCCATCCAAGTGAGCAGCGGCGCAACATTGCACAGAATAAACACCGACACGATACCGAGCGCCACAGCGACTGCGACAACCTGATGCACCAAGGGATTAATACGATCGAGCTGATTGGCGCCAACGTGTCGCGCCAATACCGAGGTGGCGCTCATCAGCATACCTGTCATAAATAGAAACACTGGCACCCAAATACTGGCGCCCACGGCAACGGCTGCTAAATCGAGTGCCGAAACCCTGCCTGCCATCACTGTGTCGACAAAACCATTGGCAGATTGCGCCAGTTGGCCGCCAAAAATGGGCAGTGCCAATTTCAGCTGGGTTCGCAGTTCGTGACGGGCTGTAACAGACATGGATTTACCGATGCAAAAAACCGCCACACTCTAGCCTAGGGCGACGCGACTCGCAAATAATTCGAAATTTTTAGGGTAAATAGAACACGCAATTTTCACGGCAGGCCAACATCACCGATAAACGAGGAATTTTCGCTTATAACCCACAATAAAATAGGAATTAAGATATTGCGCTACCCCTACACCTGCCCACTACGAATGCCAACACCCACCTTAATTCACTTACCCACCCAGAACTCTGACATTATTGACAAATATTTTAGCCAAAAATGGCAAAGCCTATTCTTTTCTGCCTTTCACCTTGCTCAACAAAACAAAAAATATACTTTAAAAACAAAAACTTAAAAAAATACACATTGAATTTTAAGCCCTGGTGCGAGACTTGCTATTACACGGTGTGACAACAGTAATGAAAGAGCTCACGCACGGGGATAGAAACACTTCACCAGCAAGCGCTCTCGCTGGTCAGATGTTTTTCACTAAACGACATTAAAGGATTATTCTCATGACAATTCGTATAAATGATACCGCACCGAACTTTACAGTAGACTCAACCGCTGGCGAACTTACACTTCATGAATGGATTGGTGATTCCTACGCGATCTTATTTTCCCACCCAAAGGATTTCACTCCGGTTTGCACAACCGAATTTGGCGCCGTAGCCCAGCTTGTCCCTGAATTTATTAAACGTAACACCAAAGTAATGGGCGTATCCGTAGACACCGTTGAAGAACATATAAAGTGGAAACGCGACATTGAAGCCTTTGCTGGCGCCCCCGCCGATTTCCCTATCATCGACGACACATCACTGCAGGTATCAAAGCTATACAATATGCTTCCCGCCGACGCCTATCTAAGCGATGGCCGAACTCCCGCTGACAGCGCCACCGTAAGAACTGTTTTCATCATTGGCCCAGACAAAAAAATCCGTCTTACCATGTCTTACCCCATGTCGGTAGGCCGCAATTTTGCGGAAATTTTGCGCGCTCTCGACGCCATTCAAATTACCGACGGCGCCCCGATTGCCACACCAGCCAACTGGGTAGCGGGGCAAGATGTGATCGTAGGGCTCAGCCTGAGCGATGAACAAGCAAAAGAGAAATTTGGCGAGGTAGACATAAAACTACCTTATCTACGATTCGTATCAGCGGCAAAAAGTTAATAAGAGGCTTTCCACGAGCCGGCTTTGTTGAATTAGGAAAAACATTCGACGCGCAGCGCAGATCACCTGCACTGCGCGTATACTCAGCAAAACCTCAACACCTTTCATTCGGTGAAGCCCCTGAGTAGAATGTTTTATTACAAGGACGCAGAGCCATGTAGGCCTTACCCGAAAAGGCTTACATTCTCATAACCAAGCATTAACTAAAGGTATGAATTTAATGTCTGCATTAACACCGAAAAACAAGATCAGCGAGCAAAAACCGCTCAGCTTTTTTGAAATTGTAGGGCAAGCTTTGTCGTTAATGTTCGCCTTACAAAACAAAGAAGGCCGTAAAAAAATGATGGATTTAGCTGAAGACAAGCCGCTAGTCGTTGTTATATCTGGCATAGTTGCAATGTCAATTTTCTTCACCACCTGCTTTGTAGGCTCTCAGCTCGTTCTTCATCTTGCACTGGGCAGCTAGTAGCGACGGTGCTTTTTATATTTAAGCACCCAAGCGACACCACCCGAACCATTCGCGCGCTTTTACCCTTATACAGAAATTCGCGATACATCAGCCCCCACCAACGACAACTAGCCCGCGTGAATGGTTTTCAGCGCAAAAAAGGCCCCGCAGCGACGCTGCGGGGCCTTTTAAAAACATCACAAACACTGTGTATTATGAGCACGCCCTCAATTAAGCACCTTGTTATACATGGCGCAATTAGGGCACGCCCCCTTTAGACCATATTTCTGATTTCCACCACTGGATCAACATCAGCGTCATAGTCAACACCGTCAATCTCAAAACCAAATAGGCGTAGAAATTCGCGCTTGTAGCCTGCAAAGTCAGTCGTCGCCATTAAGTTCTCTGTGGTCACGTCATCCCACATTTTTTCGACAGCAGCCTGAATCTCTGGACGCATTTCTAAGCCATCCGCGCGCAAACGGCCTTCTTCGTCTTTAATCGGCGCATCACCGTAGAGGCTATTTTTGAACAGACCATACACCTGCTCAATACAACCCTCATGACTACCGTCCGCCTTCATGGCTTTAAACAGCAGGGCCAAATACAGTGGCATGACCGGAATCGCTGAGCTAGCTTGTGTCACAACAGCCTTCAAGACCGAAACGCGTGCATCACCGCCGGTGCGGGCAAGCTTCTCGCGAATGCTGATAACGCGCTTATCGAGGTCTTTCTTGGCCGCGCCAATAGTGCCATGCCAGTAAATGTCCCAGGTTAATTTGTCGCCAAGGTAGGTGTAAGCTGTGGTTTTAGCGCCATCGGCCAATACGCCAGCCTCATCTAAGGCATCTATCCACATCTGCCAGTCTTCACCACCCATTACCGCGACGGTGTTGTTAATCTCGTCTTCGTTGGCCGCAACCAAGGTAAAGCTTTCAATGGTTTCTTTATCGGTATTTACGCCGCGCTGGGTGACATCTTTACCAATGGGCTTGAGTGTTGAATTAAACACCTCACCGGTTTTAGGGTGCTGACGACGTGGCGAGGCCAAGCTGTAAACCACTAAATCGACCTGCCCAAGGTCTGCCTTAATTTGCGCAATGGTCTTTTCTTTGATCGCATCAGAAAAGGCATCGCCATTAATGCTTTTTGCATAAATGCCTTCAGCCTCAGCAAATTTGTGGAAGGCTGCCGAGTTATACCAACCCGCTGTTCCTGGCTTTTTCTCGGTACCTTCTTTTTCAAAGAAAATACCTAGCGTGGAGGCACCAGCACCAAATGCTGCGCTAATACGCGAGGCCAAGCCGTAACCCGTAGAGGCACCAATCACCAGCACCCGCTTGGGGCCATTTGGGATGGCACCTTGAGCTTTTACGTAGTCTATCTGCTGAGCTACGTTGGCCTCACAACCAACTGGGTGGGTTGTGACACACATAAATCCGCGCACACGAGGCTTGATGATCATAGGGAATCCCTGCTCCAAATAAATTAAGCGTGTTTTGGGTCTGTTAACAGGCCCTAGTTTGGCGGGCATTATAACCAGCCTTGCCGGCGAGCACTAATACTCAACGTCAACATTGCGAAAGCGCGCCGAAACAACCTCATCCGTTTAACGGATGCTATGCCCGCGCCGATTAAAATAAGATTGCCTACAATTAGACCTAAACCGTACACCACCGCCCAAGCAACTATCAGCGTTTATATCCGCGCCTATCGCAAACCAAATAGGTGCTCCGCTAGTGCTGCCATACAATCTAATAATTAGGGTTCACCATGAGTCAAACCAATAAAACCACCGCTACCACGCCGCGCAACTCTAAAGACATTACCCACTGGGACATTGAGACAGATATCGCCATTATCGGTTTTGGCGGCGCAGGTGCATCTGCCGCGATCGAATCAGCCGATGCCGGCAGTAAAGTCAGTATTTTTGAGCTGGCCAGTGCCAGTGGCGGCTCTACCGCATTATCGAGCGCCGAGATTTATATGGGTGGCAATGGCGGCACACCAGTGCAACAGGCCTGCGGCTACCATGACGATACCGAAAACATGGTGAACTATTTAAAGGCCTGCTTCGGCAATCAGGCTGACGAGGCCAAAATTCGCCATTACTGTGAAAACAGCATTGGTCATTACAATTGGCTGACTGGGCTTGGCGTGCCATTCAAATTAAGCGAGCTGAAAGAGCGCGCGATCATGGCGCTCACCGACGACTGTTTATTATTCACCGGCAACGAAAAAGCCTATCCCTTTACCGAACACGCCAGCCCCGTACCCCGAGGCCACAACCTTCAAGTAGAGGGCGACAACGGCGGCCCGCTGCTGATGAAAATCCTCACCGAGGCGGTCAATTCACGGGCGGTAGACGTTCATTACGACAGCCGCGCCCTAACTCTAATTGTGAACGACGCCGGCGACGTCGACGGTATTGTGGTGAGAATCGACCAGCAAGAAAAAAACGTAAGGGCGCGCAAAGGCGTGATTTTATGTGCCGGTGGCTTCTGCATGAACGAAGACATGGTCAAGAAATACGCCCCTACCTTTGACTGCGGCTTAATCCCTATTGGCAATCCTGGCGACACCGGCAGCGGCATCCTGATGGGCATGGGTGCGGGTGCAGGCACTAGCAATATGCACGAGTGCTTTGTCAGCCTCCCCTATTACCCACCGGCATCGCTAACTTACGGCATTTTGGTCAATGACAAGGCCCAGCGCTTTATCAATGAAGACTGTTACCACGGTCGCGTGGGATACAACGCCCTGATCGCGCAACGCAATTCATCGCGCATCTACTTTATTACCGATGTTGAGGGCTATGGCGATTACGAAAAAATGAGCTACCTCGGCGCAACGGTCGCAGGAACTGGCGATAGCATTGCCGAATTAGAACAAGAGCTAACCCTGCCTGAAGGCAGCCTGCAATACACGGTAGATACCTATAACAAACATGCAGAAACCGGCGACGACCCATACTTTCACAAACACGAAGCGTGGTTACGCCCCATCAAACCCCCTTACGTGGCCTTGGACTGCACCCTAGGTCGCGGCCCCTTCTATCCCTTCTTTACCCTAGGCGGCCTAGACACACTCCCAAGCGGCGAAGTACTCACACCAGAAGGCAACATCATCAAGGGTCTATATGCGGCAGGTCGCACTACCGCAGGTATTCCGCGCACTGCGGCAGGTTATGCCAGCGGCATGTCGGTTGGCGACGTGACCTACTTTGGCCGCATGGCGGGCAAAACAGCATCCCTCTGAGTAGCAGCGTTCGCCTAGCTAGCAGCTTGTATGAGCTGCTAGCGCTGTAGGTATAATCAGCCATACCACCCTCCAACTTGAGGCGCCACAATAGACCGCTATCATAGTGGCTGCCACTTTATGCGCAGCAAAAGCATGTACCGTACAGATATCGCTATCGAATTTGATCCGCCGCTACTATTCGACACTCACAACAAACGTCATAAAATTTGTAAATGCATGAGCAGCTCCGAAGAACAGAATATTGCGACTCTGATAGAGCAACACAAAACCTCCAAGGTAGGAAGCCTGCATTGGGTACACTGGCTTATCGTCGCGCTATCACTACTAATGACTATTGGCGTTTGGCAGTATTCAAAAATACAAATTCAGGAAAAAAATGAAAATCGATTTCATCGCGAAGCCGATCAAGTCATTACCTTAATTATTGAGCGCCTGCAAAAATACGAAGACGCGTTATGGTCTGGCGTAGCAAACATTCAATCTCACGGGGGCAGCGTTAGTTTTTCTCAGTGGAATAGTTTTGCGACTGCATTGCGGCTACCTGAAAAATATCGCGGCATAAACGGCATCGGTGTTATTTTCAATGTGCCAGACACAGAACTAGCCGATTATCTAGATTCCCAACAAGGCGATCGACCAAACTACGGCATCCACCCCAAACACGAAAACCCTTACCGACTACCTATCACCTATATAGAGCCAATCGCCGAAAATGCCAATGCCGTCGGTCTAGATGTCGCCCACGAACAAAACCGCTTGAATGCAGCACTTAAGGCAAGAGATAGCGGAAAAGCACAAATTACCGGGCCAATTTATTTGGTTCAGTCTACCGAGCGCACACCCGGATTTTTATTTTACGCACCGTTCTATCGCTCCAATGGCGCAGCAAGCGCCACTCCACTAAATGTACCCGAACGCCAAAAGCAATTCTCAGGCATGGTGTACGCGCCGTTTATTGTTAACAAACTCATGCTGGGTACACTTGAAAAAGCGCGCCGCCACGTTGGAATCACCATTCGCGACGACGATTTTACGCTTTACAACGAGAACAATAGTGATGACCAACGCTTCGACAAGAATCCGCAATTTGAACAAACGTTTCCATTAGATATTTACGGGCGACAATGGCAAATTACAATTAGAAGCACCACCGACTTTAGAGATGAAGCAAAAAATTCTCAGCCGACATTCATACTGCTTGGCGGCATACTAATCGATGCCATGTTGTTTTTCTTATTTCTTATACTAAGTAACGCAAATCGCCGCGCCACCTTACTGGCAAATGAAATATCTAAGGGCTACCAAACTAAATCATTAGAACTGGAACACAACATAAAGCAATTGCGAGAAAGCAATAAAGAACTAGAGCAATTTGCTTTTGCTGCCTCCCACGACTTGCAAGAACCATTGCGCACATTAACCAGTTTTACAGAATTGCTAAAATCAGAGCTCGAAGATAAAGACAACTCGCCCCATGTACAGGCGTCTATTCAATACATCAACGAAGCGGCTGAGCGAATGCGAAGACTTGTCTTAGGCTTGATGTCTTACAGCAGAATAGGTCGCGAACCAGAATTAGCAACGGTGGACTGCGAGAAACTATTAGACAATGTGCTAGCCGATTTAGACAGCAGCATCAATGAGCACCAAGCGGAAATAAGCCGCTCCAGATTACCGACCATAAAAGCGTATTCAACCGAATTACATATGCTTTTTCAAAATTTAATTAGCAATGCCATAAAATTTAGTAAGCCTAATTCCACTCCCCACATTTCCGTAAGCTGTAAAGACGACGGCGGCAATTGGCTTTTCTCAATACAGGACGACGGCATTGGTATTGACCCTCAGCAGTTTGATCATATTTTTTTACTATTCAAACGGCTACATGCGCAACACGACTATCCCGGTAGCGGAATAGGTTTAGCAAAGTGCAAAAAAGTTGTCACGCTGCACGGCGGTGAGATTTGGATACATTCAGAGGCAAATGCGGGTACGACCTTCTTCTTTACAATTCCTAAAACGATTTAACGTAGCGAAGTAGATATTTCAATACACAAATATTAGCCCAAAAAAAGCCCGCGCAAGCGCGGGCTACATTTATAAAATACCAATTACAAAATATTGCCAAGATTGATTAATTGCGTTTCGCCATTGCTGTCTTCAACGCCATCATTATCGTTAACCATTAGCAAATCACCATTGCTCAACAAGGCTGTGCCTTCAATTTTTTCTGTGACTAGACCGCCGGTAGCCTTCATATCGAGCAACACATCGCGCACCAAGGTTTTGGTGACAATTGCACCGTCTGCCAAGACACTGGTATCAAACTTATACAAGCGCTTGATCGCTGCATCTGGTCCGCCTTGGTTATCGCGTTCTATCACTAAAAACTCACCATTGCCGATGGACGTGATTTCAGACAAACCTACCCAGCCACCGTTTTGCGATTCTGGCGCATCCAAGGGATAAAACAGGAATGACCATGTTGCGTTTGCGATATCGTAAATGCCGACACGAACATTGGCTTCACCCTGCCATGCGCGCTGGAAAGCAACATAGAGCTTACCTTGATATTCCGCGACTCCTTCAAATCCATTGTTGCGCTGAATAGCATTGACAGCATCTGGCAAGGTAACGGCTTGGGTGACAAGACCATTAGCATCGGTTTTCACAAGCACGTTCATACTGGCAACGGGGCCGTCAATTGCGTTTCCTGAACCTTCTGACGCTATCCAAAAGCTGCCATCCGCTAGTTTAGCCACACCTTCTGGATCGATATTAACGGTCTTATCTGCGTTGATTGCGGAGGCGGGTAATACGCCGGCGGGCAATGCAGCCAATACACCGTTGCCATCGGTAATACGCGTTTCTTTGGTGATTACCGCAGGCTGCTCACTGACATCGATTGTAAATATGCGATTCTGCTTGTAGTAGCTGTCATCCACCGCGTAAATCAGATCGCTATTTGAGGGATCAGCCGACAATCCCGACAGTGCGCTCCAGGAAATTGGCGAGCCGTCTGCACGATCATTCGATACGATTGTTGGGTACGCTTGTGGCGCAGAACCATACTGATAAATATTTAGCGCTGAGCGCATCACATCATCACGACTATCTTCTTCGCTGGCAACAACCAAGAGGTTACGTGAAGGAATCGCCAAAGCGCCCTCTGGCCCAACTGCCGCAGGTAATAATTGTTTGAATACCGGCTTAGTTAAATCTGCCACGTCATAGACAAATACCACACTAGAACGCTCGGAGTTTACGAACAAATAGCGCTCGCTACCAAATACCGCAAACTCGGCGTTCTCTGGCTCATTACCTTTATTTTCAGAGCGCGACTCTGGATAGTGCCCATAGCGAGCCGTTATATGATCTAGGCTATTGCCGGCCTCATAAACCACATCACCAGCGGTACTAAATACACTGAAGCTGCGGCTGCCTCCGTCGAGATCACCCTCGTTAGCAGTAACAAAGTATTCAGTAGACAACCAACTTACACCGTCAGGTTCGCGCAGCACATCATCCAAAGATTCAGTTTGCGAAATTAGATCGTCTTCCGTAGCGTCTACGCCCGTCAAATCTACGGTGCCAGCGCTAAAGTGATTAACAATGCTGCCATCGGCGAGATTGAGCAAAATAATATGGTTATTTTCTTGAAGCGAAATTACCGCGACATTATTCGCGTTGATATCGACAAACTCCGGCTCTGGGTCATTGCCATATAATTCTGCTAGCCCAGTGAGTTCTATCGTTTGTGTCGTCCATGCGGCGGGTTCGCCAGTCAAATTTACAATAACAACTTTACCAGCGGGTAGCTGTGGTGGAGCGCCGTCACCGAGGTCTTCGTCACGCTCGTTTTCGATAACCACGACAGCGTAATTCCCGTCTGGGCTAACGGCAACAGAATCCGGCTGACCGCCAACATCAATACTGCGCACATTGCTACGACTTGCGATATTAATGACGTCTAAGGCTCCAGACACATTGATATAATCTGCAGCAGTATTAACACCAACCAATGCATAATCGCCTTTTACAGCAACTGAAGTTGGCTCACCAACCAAACCTAACACGCCTAACACACTCGGTTTAGATGGGTCAGTAATATCGACAAAGCCGACACGCTCTGCTGGGCTGTCGGTATAAATCAGTGTCATACCGTCGCTACTTGCGGCAACTATTTCTGCAGCAGTAGTTTCATCGGAATCACAACTTGCATCGTCTTGTAAGCAAACGGGCAAGGCGGCAATACGATTAAAATTCTTTGCTTCGTTTAACACGGTTGGCGCGCATGCAAATGTACTGCTCAGCACTTCGCTATCATCTAGAACATTGTTGGCGTTGCTATCCGTACCGGAATCAGTTTGCACGCCGCCGCTAAAGCAATGCTCATTACCTGCTAAAAGATTAATTTCGCGAGTTAGATTACCGCCGCCATTGTCATTATTGGACTTCGAGTTGCTGTCACCACCACAGGCAACCAAAAACGAAGTCCCTACGATAATCCCCAATGCCAAAGCTGTCTTTTTAAAATGCATTTTTCCTCCAGTAGTTACACGCGAAATATTAATCGCGTGAGACTACTATTGGATTGCGACAAAACGCTGACAGTTATGTGTCAGTAAAATGGAGTTTATATGACAGCAGAGCTTATTACTGAGATAGAAAAGAAAAGACGCGCTGACAATGAAATGTCAGGGCGTCTATAAAATTAGTCTTGATAAGCGCAGATATGTTTTGCCGCTTGATAAGCAAAGGTCATTGCTGGCCCTAAAGTTGAGCCCGGACCGGGATAGGTAGGCAATACCGCTGCACTGCAATTGCCAATTGCATACAAGCCGTCGATGACGCTACCGTCTTCTTTTAAGACCTGCGCATTAGGGTTGGTCGCCAAACCACCCTGGGTTCCAAAATCCCCCGCCTCTAGGCGCATCGCATAAAAAGGCGCTTCTTCAATAGCCCCTAAGCAGGGATTTGGTTCAAAGCGCGGATCGCCGTAATACCGGTCATAGGCCGAATCACCACGTTGAAAATCTTCATCCTTACCTGTTTTTGCATAGGCATTCATTTTGGCCACGGTCTTTTCAAGATTGTCGCCATCAATACCAAGCTGTTCGGCGAGCTCGCGAATCGTCGCAGCCTTTCCGACCAGCTTCGTTTCAAACCACTCTTTGGGAATTGTCCAGTCGGGTTTCAAGGAGGCGGTCATTAAGGGGCCGACAATATAGTCGCGACGAAAACGGGCATCAAAAATTTGGTACATCGGAGAGCATGGTGACTCCGCACTGTGTTGCTTATAAAGGTCTTTTTGAAAGGCCATGTAATTTTGCGATTCATTGGCAAAACGCTCGCCGCGCAAATTTACTATGCAAGAACCGGGATAAGACTTTTCCATAATACTTAAGCGGGGCGCGGGCTCACCCGGCACCGATACCGTGGTACACCACCATGCTCCATCCATTAAACGCGTAGCAGCACCTATGGCCAAACCTTGCTGAATGGCATCGCCGGTATTGCCCTCTACACCACCACTCCAATCGGTGCTGGTAGGAGCCGGTAAATATTTCTCCCGCATGGCTTGATTACGCTCAAAGCCCCCCGCCGCCAGCACGAGCCCTTTTCTTGCTTGCACGCGCAAGGATTTACCATCTCGCATCACCACCGCGCCAAGCACACGGCCATCCTCAACGATTAACTCTTGCATCGGCACACTCGCCCACAGCGGTATATTTCGCTTTTTAAGCGAATACCACAATCTAGCCACGCCGGCTGCGCCGGTACAAATTTGGCGACTTAGTCCGTTACCCCGCAGCCACCAAGCAAGATCGAAAGCCCATTGAGCAACAAGCTTCATGGTGAGTTTAATCCAGCCGGGGGCTTGCAATACCAATAATGCTGCCTCGACCTGGGTGAAATAAATTTTGCCAAACATGCGCATCATGTGATGGCTAGGGCGCAGACGTTTTACATCATCACCCAATAAGGACGAATCAAAGCGCTCTGGTTCCATTGAGCGATGACCGGTGCGGGAGCCTTCAACATTGGTGTAATAATCGGGGTAGTGTTCTAGGGTTTCATAGCGCACATCACTGCACTCATGAAGAAAATCAATCATCTTGGGGCCGTTGACAAGATAAGCGTCAACCATCTCCTCGGGCACAGCACCTGCAGGCGTTGTGCTGAGCAAATACTGCTTAGCATCGTCAAAACTGTCTTTGGCCCCCGCCGCCTTCGCGTAGCGATTGCAGGGAATCCACACACCGCCACCGGAGGTCGCGCTGGTGCCACCAATTTGAGCTGACTTCTCGACCACCAACACGTCCTGCACGCCCATTTCGTAACAGCTCAACGCCGCTGTCAAAGCGCCGTTACCACTGCCTACGACCAGTACGTCGACACTGTGATCCCATTTGATTTCGGCCATTTATTATATTCCCGCCCTGTTTGATGCCAGCAAGCTCACCGCGATAGTATGAGGATGATAGTCGCCATCATAAACCGCTGCTGCCCTCCCCCCTATCATCCGTCTGTATTAGTGATTACATAGCGCGACCAAATCGACCTCGCAAAAGAAACACAAAATGGACTAAGATGACTGTAAACCTGCATATAAATAAACGTTTAGACTCTATTTTCGGGTAATTAGCGACGCCACCATGACACTACAAGATGCTGTTAGCGACATCATGAGCACCCCCGTCGTCACCGTAGAAATGGACGACAGCCTCCGCGAAGTCCGCCACATTTTTGCCAACACCCACTTTCATCATTTGTTGGTTGCAGAAGAACAGCGCCTAGTCGGGATTCTTTCTGACCGAGATTTATTCAAAGCTATTAGCCCACGATCAGGCACCCCTGTGGAATCTAGCGCTGATGCAGCACTACTTAACAAAAAAGTGCATCAAATTATGACAAGAAAGCCAATTACGGTGACCGACACTGACAATATTGGTGATGCCTGGACGGTATTAGAACAACATGGCCTGTCCTGCTTACCGGTTGTCAACGCGAAGAGCGCGCCCGTTGGCATTATTAGTTGGCGGGACATTCTAGCCGCCGCCCGCACTATCATCAGAGATCACGACTAAGCAATTAAACCCAATCGCTACAATCGCTTTAATGGATAAATACGTAGCAAGGCCTCTAGGACAAAATGAGATACGCCTTCGCAAAGAACGAAGAATGCCTATATAAACTCGCGGAAAATCTTATTTCATTGTAATACTATGGACAGATAGCACTCACTCATTCCTGCAATAAACGTGGTTCCAACATGTCGCCGAAAAAATCCTCCGTCACAGCCTCTTTGTATCAGCGTTATGTAGAACGCGCTATCGCTCAGCATGGCAGCTTAGCTGAGATAGAAGGCAAACTACCCAAGCCTTTAAGCAAGGCCGCGTTAGCAAACATTAAAGACGATAGATATTTGGCAGAGATGGCGGCCTGTGTTTTCCGCGCGGGCTTTGTGTGGCGAATCATCCAATTAAAATGGGAAGGGTTTGAAACCGTATTTAATCACTTTCTGCCTATTTGGGTGGCGTCAAGATCCCCAGAGGAAATCGAAACTATCGCCACCGACACTCGTATCGTACGCAATTTAACCAAGGTAAAGTCCGTTCAGGAAAACGCCTTATTCATATTAGATACTCAACGCGAACACGGCAGCTTCGGAAAATTTCTAGCAGAGTGGCCAGAAGACAATATCGTCGGCTTGTGGAAATACCTGAAGAAGCACGGTAACCGTTTAGGCGGCAATTCCGGGCAATATTTTTTACGATTTATGGGGAAAGACACCTTTATACTCAGCCGTGACGTGTGTACCGCCTTACATGCAGAAGGTATCGTCGACAAAACCCAAATCACCAGTCAAAGCGATCTTGCCAAAGTACAGGCTGCTTTTAATGAGATGCGTGCCGAAAGCGGCCGCTCCCTGTCTGAATTAAGTATGATTTTGGCTTTATCTATAGGCCCACGCTAAGCACATAAACTCTTCGCAATTCGATCGCAGATTTTCATATTAACGTCATAACTCTGTGGCAATGTGACGTTTTTGCTAAACTGCAAGCGAAGGATCTATACCGTGGTGCACGCCGTCAGCGCAGACGACAGTCTGAGCATCCAAAATATTATCCACAGTCGTCGCTTACACAGCGTATATCAAGCCATTATTGATACGCGTGACTTGTCGATTATTGCCTACGAAGCGCTGACCCGCGGGCCAATAGGCCCTATGCAAAGCCCATTGCGATTATTTGACCAAGCTCAGCGCTGCGAAATGACCGCAGACTTAGAGTTTTTGTGCTTAGAACTTGCCTGCGCCAATTTCAGAGCCGCATCTACGCAAAAGCTATTTCTAAATATTCACCCACATATTTTGTTTGAGCCGCAATGCAAAGCCTTGCTGCTCAATAGTATCGATGCCAACCCCAGCCTTGCGCCGCACAATATTGTATTGGAGCTCAGCGAGAGGGAAATAATCACCAATTTTGACGCATTCCAAGCAGTGTTACAGAGCTACCGAGATTTCGGCTTTGGTATTGCTATAGATGATCTTGGCGCCGCTTATTGCGGCCTACATCGCTGGTTGGAACTACAACCAGATTTTGTAAAACTTGATCGCCACTTTAGCCAAGACATCCACATCAATCACCACAAAGCGGGTTTTATGCGTGGGCTGATCGCCCTATGCACATCGACAAATGCCGAGCTGATTGTTGAGGGCATTGAATTAAGGGAGGAGGCTGAGCTTTTACACAGCTTGGGTGTTCGACTAATGCAGGGCTATTACTTTCATCGCCCGGGAAATATTATTGGCCAAAGAGTAAACGTCTCCAGCTTTAGCAACAACGAACTGCAAGCCCTTAAAACGCCCATTGAAGCCCACAATAATATCACCGCACTCATTAGCCCCAGCCAGACATTAAACATCGATACGCGCCTCGATAAGGTCATCGAAGCGTTTCACACGCAATCCGATCTCAATGCCATCCCCCTTATTGATAGCAATGACCTTGCGATGGGAATTATTACCCGCCGGCAAGCCCTCGACATATACACGAGGGAATTTGGACGCGAACTCAATAGCCGCAAACCAATACGCCACTTTATGGACACTGCGCCCTTGATCGTTGAATCCATTACTTCTTTAGAAGAAGCAAGCTACCAATTAACCAACAATATTAGCGAAGATTTAATTCAGGAATTTATCGTCTGCGAGCAAGGCCGATATATTGGTATTGTAAAAACAATCGACCTCTTAAGAACAATTACAGAACAGCAAATTCGCAGCGCCCGCTACGCCAATCCTCTCACTTTACTGCCCGGCAACGTGCCTATCAGCGAGACCATTTCCCGCCTATTGCTACAGCAGGCAAACTTTTGGGTTGCCTACTGCGATATTAATCATTTCAAAGCATTTAATGACGTTTACGGCTACAGCCAAGGCGATGCAGCCATAACCGTGTTAGCAGATGTCATAAAAGCCCATTGCGATACGACGACCGACTTTATTGGCCACGTTGGCGGCGACGATTTTATTATCGTATTTAATTCAAAATCGCCCGAATCAAACTGCGCCGCAATCTGCCAGAATTTTCAACAGGAAGTGCTGTGCCTATATGACAAAAAGGCCCTTGAGGATGGCGGAATTTGCAGTTCCGACCGAAGCGGTAATACGACGTTTTACGCAACGATGAGTTTGTCGATCGGCCTAGTACACCCAGATCCCACAAAAGTAACGTCGGCCCATGCCGTCAGCGCACTGGCGAGCGACGCCAAAAAAGAAGCTAAAAAATTAGCAGACGGCGGCGTTTACCTATCACGTCGCCGCCACTAATTACTCAACTATATTAACAATACGCTCTAGTGAGCGTGGGCAACAACCCCCACCTGCGGCATATTCGCCAGTCCAATTTCACGGGCGTGCTCTTCAAAATCTTTGTTTTTCCAAAAGAAAGCACCGGGCATTGTGGTTGGAATAACCAACACATAAAACAGGGCGCGGCCGATAATTGCAGTTACACCAGCTAACAAACACAGCAACAATGCCGCGCTAATAGTTAGAGCAGTTGGTGCCAAAGTTAGCAATACGCCGGCGGCACACACGTTCAGCAACAGCAAGGCATTCCGCAGCACATAGCTTTTACCAAACACAGTACACTGAATATAGTGCGACACGCTGCCTTCATTATTGGCCGTATCCATCGCTGCGGCATGCCGCCATAGACCTAAGCCTTCTAGCGCGCTACCTAATACAATCCCTGCGAGTGCGATGGTAAACAGTTGCGCAAAGTCACCGCCAATCACCATAAATGTTGGTACGCCAACTAACCCCACCAAAACACTGCCCAACGTAATTGCGGTGCCGAAAAAGGAACTTGCAGTCTGCCAATGATTCCAAAACGGACGCGCAGGTATACGGTAGCAACGGTACATATAATACAAACCTACCACCGCCGCGATTAAGGCCAAATAGCCACTTACAGCAGCAATAATCTCGAAGCGCCCCCAATCACCGATTAACTGTATAAATAGTTGATTGCTAGGTAGCATCGCCAATAAGTGAATGCCAGCAAATACCATATACAGCAGCATACCCAAACCTTCGCGGCAAACCGGCGAATGACGTAAATTATTAAACCCGCGATAAAAACGCCAAGGCTTACCAAGATGCGTTGCCGACATTAGCATGCCGATTCCCGCCAAACCTACCGTCGCCGCCATAAGCGGGATATACATGATCGAATCACGGAGTGCCTGCAAGCTTTCTACGCCAAATTGCGCACCCCAAAACGCTAAGAAAAAAGCGCCTATTGAGGTTTGACTTACCAAGGTAAAAATCACGAGGGGATTTTCACGTGAGCTTAATTTAGACAAGCTCCACTTTTTGTCGATGCCTTTTTTCTGGTCAACCACCGGACGGTATTGCCCGTCGTCACCCTTGTGATATTTGACCGCCATGCCATCTGTGCGAGTCACTTCGTCTGGCATATTTTTAATTTGCTGGAAGCGAATATTCGGATGGGTAATTTCAGGATCAGGGAAACCGGGAATGCTCACCTTAGCCTGCTCGCGGTTTTCCGGTAGATCATCAACCACGCCGAAATTGAGTGCATTACCCAAGCACGCTGACACACACGCCGGTTTAAGATTAACTTCTAAGCGATCCACACACATATTGCACTTAGACACCTGCCCCTTTATCGGGTCAAGCTGCGGCGCATTGTAAGGACATACCCATGTGCAATAACCGCAACCAAAGCAGGTTTCTGGATCTTGTAGCACCGCACCGTACTCAACATGCTTGGTGTAAGCCCGTGTAGGGCAGCCTTTCAAACAAACAGGATCATCACAATGGTTACAGGCCATTGAGATATTCATACGTTTAAAATCTGGGTAGGTACCGCCCTCTACATAACCCACCGAACGAAAACTAATGTGCGCAGGGTTGTCATTTTTTTCGCTGCAGGCAGCCTCGCAGGCATGGCAACCAATACAATTGTCAGCGGTAAAATGAAAGGCGTGCTGCTTATTCCGATTGGGATTGTTACCAACCCCTGGTTCCTCATTAATAAACATTTCTCGACCAGCAGGAAGTGCTCCACCAGTACGAGCGATCAGATCAATAGGCGCCTCATAATAATTTACCGCTGGCGCGGTGGACTCCTTTAAAAAGGCATATCCCGGTTCGTCGTCTCTTACTTTCCACATAATTACTGCCCTTAATCGGGTCATTGAGCAAGCAACTCGATGACCACTTAATACTGATATAACTGCTCGGCACTTACCCCTAGGTACAAGGGGCTCAATTACTGAATTAAAATGCGCGACGCTCTACATTCAATCGGCCCGCTTCTTTCTGATCTATTTGCTCAATCCGCACTGCGCATTGCTTAAACGCTGGCTGTCGTGAGTAGGGGTCGAGCAAACCCAAAGAAAGGCGGTTTACGCAATCGTGGTAATGCATAGGGATGAAGACCATATTGTGAGGCACACGCTGGGTTAGCTGCACCATCACGACGGCGTCACCACGCTTAGACACAAGGCGTACATAGCTTTGGTGTTTAACACCCTGCTCGCGCGCTGAATCTGGGTTCATTTCCATATAGGGAGTCGGGCTAAACTTATTGAGATTACCGATTTTCCCGGTCTTAGTACGGGTATGAAAATGCTCAACGACACGACCACTGTTTAACCAAAATGGGTAGCTCTCATTCGGTACTTCGTTGTCTTCGATATAGTCCATCGCCAACAAATTGGCTTTGCCGTTAGGAGTTGGAAAAATACCATCGCTATACAGACGAGGGTTTCCCGTCGCCTCGCCTTCTCGCATCGGCCACTGAATACCGCGCTGGGCTTCGATCAGATCATGACTCATCCCAGAGATATCCAAATTCCGCTTAGCCCCTTTAGACAGCATTTTCATCTCATCAAAGATTTCAGATGTCGTCTCAGGGAAAGTCATCGCCTGACCGCGCTCAAAGCGTTTAGCCAACTCACTAAAGACCCAGTGATCCGGTTTAGCTTGACCTGGTGGCTCAACAAATTTACGAACTAAATTCACTCGACGCTCAGTGTTTGTCTGAACCCCTTCTTTCTCACCCCACAATGCACCGGGTAAGTAAACATGGGCAAAATTCACCGTTTCGCAGTCTTTGTAGCCGTCCTGCACCACCATGAATTCAAGCTTTTCCAAGGCCTTTTTAATGCGAGGTTGATTCGGCATGGAGGTTAACGGATTGGTAGCAACAATCCACAGGGCTTTAATTTCACCCGATTCAATAGCCGGAAAAATATCAGTCTGCTGCAAGCCGCGTTTTGCCGGGAAGAAGTCTGCATCGACACCCCAAAACTTAGCCACCTCGTCCCGATGCTCTTGTTTTTCTAACATACGGTAGCCCGGCAATCCGGAGCAAGACGACCACTCGCGAGTCCCCATGGCATTACATTGGCCGGTAATCGACAAACTGGTACCGCCTGGAATTCCAATATTTCCGGTAATGAGATTTAAGTTATTGATACCGCAAACCCCATCGGTGCCGTGGGTACTTTGATTAATGCCCATGGTCCAAATACTCATTGCGGACGGCGCTTTAGCGTAGATTCGCGCGACGTTTTTGATCATGTCCGCGTCGATACCGCAGATTCGCGATGCAGTAACCGGATCATATTTAGCGACGGTGGCTTTCAGTTCCTCAAAACCATTGCAGTGCGCCTCAATATAAGACTCATCTTGCAGGCCTTCCGCCAAAATCACGTGGGCAAGTGCGTTCAGCAAAACCAGATCGGTTCCAGGGGTGATAGGCAAATGAATATCTGCAAACTGGGCAAACATCGTTACCCTAGGATCAACCACAATCAGCGGAAACTTGCGCTTTTCGAGGGCCTCCTTCAGACGCCAATAAATAATAGGATGCTGCTCAGGTAGATTAGAGCCAAAGGCCATCAGGCAATGCGTACTTTCGAAATCATCGTAGCAGCCTGGCGGGCCGTCTGCGCCAAAGGAGCGCTTATAACCAGATACGGCAGACGCCATACATAAAGTCGTGTTGCCATCATAATTATTGGTGCCAATAACACCCCGCACCAACTTGCCTAAGGTATAAAACTCTTCGGTCAACAACTGGCCTGTAGATACGACCGCAATGCTATCTCGGCCATATTTTTCTTGAATGCGTTTAAACTCCGCGGCAGTTCTGTCCAGCGCCTGATCCCAGCTAGCTGGCTGAAAGCTATCGTAAATTTTGTTGCGCATTAAAGGCTCAACGCCACGACCGGCGGTGCCACTTAACTCATGCTCAAAAATACCTTTAATACATAATTTACCCTGATTAACAGGGGCGTTTCCCTTACCTCTACTTGCCACTGGCTTACCGTCGGCATTTAAACCAACCTCGATAGAGCAGCCAGTAGAACAATAACCGCAGACAGCATATTTCCAGTCCACGACCTTTTTATCTGTAATTGTAATTGGCTTACGATTTTTCCGGCCAAATATCATTCATTTCTCCTTCGCGCCCTAACGCACCAAATTAAGGCATTCACCCTATGGCGAGCCATCAACAAGCGCACCATAATGGTGAAGACAAGCTGATTTATGGCTTCTATCTCCATAGGTCTTCAAGATCCATGCCACTTCATAGAATCCGTGATTAAAGCTAAAAATATGCGAAATAAGCACAGCGCCAACTGAAAATGTCAGCGAAAAAACGGGGAGGAAACGAACGGGAAGGAACGAAAAAGGGGCCCGAAGGCCCCTTTCAATGACTCACACTGTGAATCAAATTTTACTCAACAACTTCTGCCTGCATTACAGCAATAACACGACGGTTAGCACTGCGGCCAGCTGCTGTTCTGTTATCAGCAATCGGACGCTCTTCACCGTAACCTACTGCGCTCAAACGATTCGCAGCAATACCGTAGTCACGGATCAGTGCGTTGCGAACAGCATCAGCACGGCGCTGAGAAAGCTGCTTGTTATAAGCCGCTTCACCGTTGCTGTCAGCATGACCTTCAACAACTGTGCTCACGCCACCAAACTTCTTCATAAACTCAGCTACTTTCTGCAACTCAGCAGCATAAGCAACTGGGATAGCATCTGAATCGTTAGCAAAGTTAATTTCTAACTTAATGCTTTCTGAGTGCTTAAGTATAAATTTGCAGCCAAACTTGTCGACTTGACGACCTGCAGGTGTATTTGGGCACTTGTCGCGGTAGTTAGGCACACCGTCACCATCTCTATCTAGCGCACAACCCTTGGCATCTACAGCCACACCAGCTGGTGTACCTGGACACTGATCTACACCGTCTTCAACACCGTCACCATCTGAGTCACCAGCGACGGGGGCAGGTGCTGGCATTGGAGCCGATGTTTCGCCGAAGGCATAGCTCAAACCGACAGATAGAACGCCGTCACCAGTTTCATGATCGGTACCATACACATAGCGGGCATCCGTACGAATCGATAAAGCTTCGCTTATAATGTACCTGAAACCAGCACCAGCATTTAGCTGAGTCTGAGTTTGATAAGCACCATTGTCAAAATCTGAATCAATTACACCGATACCGCCAGCGAGATAAGGCACAACACTTTGACTACCGCTAAAATAACGGAGAACATCCAAGCTAGTTCCCATCACCTTCTGATCAAGTGATGTATTTCCCTGCTCATCATCCGCCTCGCTATATAAGCCGCGAACTTCCATACCCCAACTGCTGTTGAATCTGCGCTCCACACCGAAAAGCGCGACCGCTGCATCATCCAAATTACGATCTTTATCATATGACATGTAACCAATTGCCGGATTCAAGTACCACTTACCCTCATCAGCGGCTGACGCAAATGTAGGACAAATCGCTGCAGCAATTGCAGCACCTAATAGGACTTTACGCATAACACTCCCCCTAATTTTTTTAACTTCCTCTACCATGTCGTGAAAACACGTCATGACATCAGAATAACACGAGCGACACGGCTTGCACGCCTGATTTTGTGTAGTTTTACCAAGCCAATCCGTAATTTTACTGAACTAGCAGCAAAAACCTTTTAGCAATGATATCAAACGCTAAGAGAGTATAAGTTCAACCAAGTTCCCTCTCACTGCCTAAAAGTAGCCGCATTTACACTTATTAACAATATTATTAAGCAAATTCACCACGCCATTGCCTGCTTTACAAATGGAATCGTTAGCTTGCGCTGCTCAACCAAACTCAAGCGATCCAACACATTCAGCAGGTCAAACAAACTTTTTGCGTCTCGCTGACAGCGAGTATAAATGTATTCCGCAACCGCATCGGACACGAGTATGCCGCGAATATTAGCTTTAAACTTTAGCGCAGCCATACGCTCGGACTCATTCAAATCAGACAGTCGATAGCTGCTTAAGCTCTGCAACCGAGATTGTAAATCGGGCAACCCTAGGGTCAATTGCGAGTGCGCAAGCGACGAAGACACAAGCATACAGGCACTGGTGGCAAGCATTCGGTTATAGCAATTAAACACTGCCCGCTCCCACTCATCATGACCAGCAATAAGCTGTAGATCATCGAAGCACAATAAATCTAAGTACTCAGCCCCCTCTAGCAAAGACTCGGGATCAAAATCAATCAACTCTCCAAGTGGGATATAGCGCGCGTAGCGCCCCTCAGATTCCGCAAGGTGGCAACAGGCCTGCAATAAATGGCTTTTACCGCCTGCACCGTAAAGATACACCCACTTTTCTCCCGTACCAGCCGCTTGCTGTTGCAACTGATTTACCAGAAGACGATGCCCCTCAGGGGTATAAAAATTATCGAAGGTGGCCTCAGTGTCTAACTTCAAGGCCAAAGGTAATTGCGGGCTTGGCATTATTCTGCGACGTCCTGCTCTATCGCGTCGGCATTACTCTGATAGAGCTCGCTGTCTTTGTAGTAGTCATGCACATGATTAATCATGACCTTAATCACCGCCGCCACCGGCAACGCCAGCAAAATACCTACAAATCCAAATAATTGACCGCCCGCCAAAATAGCAAAGATCACCACCACTGGATGCAGGCCAATCTTTTCACCCACCAACATTGGCGTCAGCACCGTCGACTCCAGCACCTGACCCACACCAAATACCGCCGCCACCCCAAGCAGCGGCAACAATCCATCAAATTGGAAAAAAGCCGCCAAACCCGCCGCCGAAATCCCAATAATGACACCTAGGTAAGGCACGATACTCGCCAGTCCAGCAAGCAAACCAAGCACCAGCGCAAGCTCCAATCCCACTATCCAAAGCCCAACGGTATAAATCACCGCCAAGGCCAACATAACGAGCAGCTGCCCGCGCGCGAAGGCGCCTAAAATTTCATCACACTGCTGGGCTATAGTGACGGTACGAACTTCAATTGAGCGCGGCAGTAAATTGCGAATAGCCGCCATCAGCACATCCCAATCCCGCAATAAATAAAATGTTACCACTGGCACCAAGGTCACATTCGCAACCCAGGTTAGCAGAGCCATACTGGAGCCACTCACCTTGCCCCATAAATAAAAAAGAACTCCACCAGCACTTTCCCAATGCTCACTCAACGCATCCCGCGCCGCTTCCATCGGCTTTTTCTGCTCAGGTAAATCAAGATATTGACGCAACGCAGGCAAACCCGTTTGCTGTACCCACTCCAAACCGTCGTATATGCGTTCAATAAGTAACTGAACCTGCTCTATTAGTAGCGGCACAGTAACCAATACCAATAGCGTCGCGAAAAGACTGAGCACGACAAATACTGTCACCACCGCCATTGTTCGCGCCATACCCCGCGCCTCAAGGCGGTCAGCCAAGGGGTCGCCCATATACGCCAATACCGCCGCCAGTAAAAACGGCATTAAAATTGGCGCCAAAAGATGCACTACTGCTACGAATGTAATAAGCGCAAGCAGGCCCCATACTGGCTTCGAGATTGTAATCACAGGCGATTACCCGCCCACTGATAATAACCTCGCACCGGTCTTGGCAACGGCGTATTAGCGTCTGCTGCACTTTCAAGGAGGCGACCATCAAGACTTAAAAAACGCTTCACTTTTTCCATATCGTCTTTTAGCACCAATTCTATTATCAACTGATCCTTATCGAGCCAGACTGTGTTCGCATGTTGAACCACCGCCAAACCCTCAAGATAAGTAATCAAGCTCGCGTAGCCGGAAAAGTCGCTGATGCCCGCCACGTGAATCATGGTATTTGCGCTATTTCCCACACCAGCAGAAACCGAATATGTAGCCGCCTGCATATCAGCCAGATAATCAATAGGCGCAGATAAGACCGCCACCTCGTCCAAGCCATCGCTCTCCAAACGGCTTGACTCATCACCTTGCAATATCGCCCAACTGCCAACCCACTGACCACTGGAAAACTGCGAAAGCCTACCCATTAAAACAAAGGGCGTAGAATAGCGGGCAGACGCTTCACGCACGTCATTCACCGACATTTGCCACAATTGATCAGCACTTAAATTGGTAGAATCCGCAAGATCAAACAAGGGCATTTGAATAAACACACCGCGCCGCTGAGCCTCAGCCTCTAGCGCCGACAACACGGCCGGTGGTGCATCCGCACCCACAAACTGACGGCCTTCGGTGGTATCCGCAATCAACCACACCAATACTGCAGGACGATTAGCGGACCAAATAGGCAAGCCTGCGGACTGCAAGCTTGAATTCACCTGACGGGGAGAAAAACTGAGCTTCAACACCAGCTCATCAAGACCATCAATATTTTTACTCCGCTGATAGCGGAACTGCGTCATATAGGGTTCTGGCTCGGCAAGCGCAGCGGCCACAACGGGATTATCGCGAACTTGACGCCGCCCCGACACGCGCACAAACACCCGCTCCAAGGCCTTTGCCGCACCCTGCTTTAAAGCATCCCGAGACTGCGACTCAACAATAAGCTGCTCGTCGTATAAATTGCCAACAACCGCCGCTTGACCAGGCAAAGCCATTAAAATAGCGAAGACCGGCACCAGCACCCGAATAAATTGCATCACTTTATATACGTCCTTTTCCCTGCTGCGATTGGCTATTGTAGCAAGCCACTAGCTGATCGTGGT
This sequence comes from Zhongshania marina, assembly GCF_002915595.1. Lineage (GTDB taxonomy): Bacteria > Pseudomonadota > Gammaproteobacteria > Pseudomonadales > Spongiibacteraceae > Spongiibacter > Spongiibacter marinus_B. The sequence goes on along the minus strand of NZ_PQGG01000013.1, from coordinate 101,993 downwards.
GTCTAGTGGCAAAAAGTCACCTATTTGCTACTGAATTAAACTCCCAATCAAGCTAGAATAGCGCCCTCTTAGAGGACAGCCAAACGATTATGACTGACACCAGTAAGCCAAGCTTAAGTTACAAAGACGCCGGCGTAGACATCGATGCCGGTGACGCCTTAGTAGAACGCATTAAAGATGTGGCCAAACGCACCCGCCGCCCAGAAGTAATGAGCGGCCTCGGAGGCTTTGGCGCATTGTGCCAAATACCCACAGGGTATAAAGAACCCGTATTGGTTTCGGGCACAGACGGTGTTGGTACTAAACTCAAACTCGCCATGGAAGTTGGCATTCACGACACCATCGGTATCGATCTTGTCGCTATGTGCGTCAACGATCTACTTGTGACTGGCGCAGAGCCATTATTCTTTCTCGACTACTACGCCACCGGCGCCCTAAATGTCGACATCGCTGCCAGCGTTGTTACCGGCATTGGCAACGGTTGCGAACAAGCGGGTTGCTCTTTAGTCGGCGGCGAAACCGCTGAAATGCCGGGCATGTACGAAGGCGACGACTATGACCTCGCAGGTTTCTGCGTGGGCGTCGTAGAAAAAGCCAACATCATTGATGGCAGCTCAGTGCGCATCGGCGACCAGTTAATTGGTGTCACCTCTTCTGGCCCGCACTCCAACGGCTACTCACTGGTTCGTAAAATTATTGAGCACAGCGGCGCCAAGCTCGACCAAGCCTTTGGTGACAGCACGCTGGGTGAAACCCTGTTAGCGCCAACTAAAATTTACATCAAACCAATTCTCCGCGTTATTAAGCAGTATCGCGTTAACGCCCTCGCGCACATCACCGGCGGCGGATTGCTAGAAAATATCCCCCGCGTACTACCGCGTAACACCAAGGCCGTGATTGACGCAAAAAGCTGGGAACGCCCCGCTATTTTCAATTGGCTACAAGAACAAGGTAACGTTGAAGCGCGGGAAATGTATCGCACATTTAACTGCGGTATCGGCATGGTGCTCGCGGTTGCCGCAGACGATGCTGAAGGCGTTATTGATATGCTAAACCAGCAGGGCGAAACCGCTATGCTGATTGGTAGTATTGAAGCCGCAGGGGAAGACGAGCCCAAAGTCATTATCGAAGGCCAGTAGTCTCATGCCTTGCAAGCTAGTAGTTCTACTATCTGGCAGCGGCTCCAATTTGCAGGCGTTTATCGACGCCTGCAAAAACAAGCAACTGCCCAACACAGAAATATGCGCTGTTATAAGTAACAAGGCCGACGCTTTCGGTCTTGTTCGCGCCCAACAGGCTGGTATAACCACAGCCTGTATCGATCACAAGCAGTTCGGTAGTCGCGAAGATTTCGACGCTGCACTACAAGCTAAAATTGACGAGTTTGACGCCGACCTTGTGGTTCTTGCGGGCTTTATGCGCATTCTCACCCCAGGCTTTGTTCGCCATTATTTAGGGCGACTCATTAATATCCACCCCTCACTGCTCCCCAAATATCCCGGCCTGCACACCCATCAACGCGCCATAGATGCCGGAGACAAAGAAGCGGGAGCAACAGTGCACTTTGTCACCGAAGAACTAGATGGCGGCCCTCCGATAATTCAGGCAAAAATACCTATATTTGATGGCGATGACGCTGCAACACTAGCCGATCGTGTATTGTCCAAAGAACACACAATCTACCCTTTAGCGGCACAGTGGTTTGCTGAAGGACGTTTGAGTTTGCGAAATTCAAAGGCGGTACTCGATGACAAAAACCTACCCGAAAACGGCGTGCTTTTTCAGCCGGATTAGCCTACTCGCACTTTTCCTTTGCGCCCTGCAAAACACGGCCTTAGCCAGCGGTGGCGGCATCAGTGCCAGCCCAAATGGCGGCCCCCAAAAGTTGATTGAGGTCGAAGCACTAGAACCTAAATCTGTACAAACACCAACAACAAGTGCCGAGCCAACTAACACCTCAAATACCCCAGCGGAATCGAACAAGCTGCAGACACCTAAAAAAAATGACATCCTGCCCTATCAAGCAGAATACAAAATCAGCAGTAATAGCCTAAGCACCAATGCCACCCGCACGTTGAGTAAAAAGGGCGGTAACTGGCTACTGTCGCAACAAGCCAAGCTAATGTTTATGAAGGTAAGCGAAGAAAGCGTAATTGAAGACGGCGCTGACGGTCTGCGCCCGCTGCATTACGAATACGAAAACAATATGAGCAGCAAGCAAGATCAGAGTATTAAATTTGACTGGGCAAGCCGCTCTGCTAGCGACAAAAAATACCGCAAGCCTTGGTCCTCAGACGTTAGCGACGACACCTTTGACCAACTCAGCGCGCAATTAAAAATGCGAGAGATGATGATCAACAACCGTTTAAAAGACGAAATAAGTCTCTCGGTCGTGAACCGCGGCAAACACAAAACCTACACCGTAAAGCAATTAAATGAAGAAACCATCGACAGCGCCGTCGGCAAATTACGCACAGTTAAATTACTGCGCTCGCGCCCAGGTAGCAGTAGCGAAACCACAATCTGGCTGGCAAAAGACTGGAATTATTTAATTGTGAAACTCGAGCAGCGGGAAGATGACGAGGTTTACTCGCTAGAATTACTCAAAGCCAGCCTCGACGGCAAAGCCGTCGAGGGGCTGCGCTAAGATCAGGTCTTAGGAAGGGTCACACCGGTTTGGCCCTGATACTTGCCTCCGCGATCTTTATAACTCACGTCACAAATTTCATCAGACTCAAAAAACAGCATCTGTGCCACGCCTTCGTTAGCGTATATTTTCGCCGGCAAGGTTGTGGTGTTTGAAAACTCCAAGGTCACATGACCTTCCCACTCTGGCTCCAGCGGAGTGACGTTTACAATAATCCCGCAGCGCGCGTAAGTAGACTTACCCAAACACATCGTCAACACGCTGCGCGGAATACGGAAGTATTCAACAGTGCGCGCCAAGGCAAATGAATTTGGCGGAATAATGCAGTAGTCAGCGGTGATATCGACAAAGCTTTTTTCATCAAAGGCCTTGGGGTCCACCGTTGCCGAATAAGTATTCGTAAACACCTTAAATTCATTTGAACAGCGAACATCGTAACCGTAACTAGACGTACCATAAGAAATAATTTTTGCATCATCCCGCGTGCGTATCTGACCCGGCTCAAAAGGCTCAATCATGCCCTCGTTCTCAGCCATGCGGCGAATCCACTTATCAGCCTTAATACTCATTCCAATCCCTCTAGCTGTCTATTCATACAATCTGTATCAAGATCTGCGACTTAATCGTCGCTAATCGAAATATTCGGAAATGCATTGCTTTGCACCCGCTGGCGCTTGGCCAACTCGGCGGTCATGCTAATCGCAACTTGGCGATACAACATAGCCGCATCGCTCTCTGGATGCGCCGCCAACACCGGCTTGCCACAGTCGGCCTGTTCGCGAATTTGCATCGACAGAGGCAGCGCCCCCAGCATTGGCACATTATAAGATTGCGCCATGCGCTCGCCGCCGCCCTGACCAAATACATGCTCTTGGTGGCCGCACTCGCTGCAAATATGCACCGCCATATTCTCAACAATGCCCAATACCGGCACCGACACCTTGCGGAACATTTCAATGCCTTTCTTGGCATCTAACAAGGCAATATCCTGCGGCGTAGTTACCACAACCGCACCCGACACCGGCACTTTTTGCGACAGTGTCAGCTGAATATCACCGGTGCCCGGCGGCATATCGATAATTAAATAATCCAGATCCTGCCAATATGTCTGGTTTAACAACTGCTGCAAGGCGCCCGTTGCCATCGGCCCACGCCACACCATCGGCGTATCAGCAGTCACCAAATACCCCATCGACATAGACTGCACGCCGTGGGCCTCTATCGGTAATAAATAGTGGGTGCCATATTGTTTTGGCCGCTGCCCCTCGGGAACACCCAGCATCATTTGCACACTGGGGCCGTAAATATCAGCATCCAATAAACCGACTCGCGCGCCTTCAGCGGCAAGTGCCAAAGCGAGATTCACCGACGTTGTAGACTTACCCACACCGCCCTTGCCGGATGCAACCGCAATAATATTGCGAACATTTTCCATGCTCTGAATATTCTGCGCTGCGGCGTAGGCCGCAATTTTCCAGCCCACTTGAACACTGGCGCTGGCAACACCAGCTACCTGCCGAACCTGCTCACAAAGCAATGTCTCATATTGTTGCTGTGCGCTTTTTGCAGGAAAACCAAGCTCAACAACAACATCAACACGATCGCCACTCACCAGCAAAGACACAATATCAGCAAGCTCCGCCAGCGGCGAAGACAAACCGGGCAGCACCACTGCCATCAGCTGTTCGCGTACTCTGGATTCCAGCGCTGCCGTCATGTCTTTCCCCTCGCGTTTAATAAATATTGAATCAGCCGGCGAGTATACGCCCCGCACCCACATCGAACAACGCCGCAGCAGATGCGCCAAGCAGTCAAAAAAGCTATAATCTCGCGCCTTTGAGTCCATCCGAGCCGCCGGCCACATGCCGTCACGGCGAGCACCACTAAACAAGGAAACCCATGTCGCGCAAGATTCTGGTCACCAGTGCCCTGCCCTACGCCAACGGCCCACTTCATCTTGGTCATTTACTGGAATCTATCCAGACTGACATTTGGGTGCGTTTCCAGAAATTACGCGGCAATGACTGCATCTATTTATGCGCCGACGACGCCCACGGCACCGCCATCATGCTAACGGCAGAGAAACTCGGCATCACCCCAGAAGAGCAAATTGCGCGGGTTAAAGCCGAGCACGAGCGTGATTTAGCAGGTTTTCATATTCGTTTCGATAATTACCACTCCACCCACTCCCCTGAGTGCAAACACTACTCAGAGGAAATTTACCGTCGTCTTGATGCCAATGGCCATATCGAACGTCGCGACGTAACCCAGCTATTCGACCCTGAGAAAAATTTATTTTTGGCAGATCGCTACATCAAAGGCAGCTGCCCAAAATGCAAAACTGACGACCAGTATGGCGACAACTGCGAAGCCTGCGGCGCAACCTACACGCCAGCAGAACTTATCAATCCACGCTCGGCAATCTCTGGCGCCACCCCAATAGAAAAAAGCTCCACGCATTTTTTCTTTAAACTAGGCGACTTTGAAAACCTGCTGCGCAAGTGGACTGACAGCGACGCCCTGCAGCCCCAAATTGCCAACAAACTGCGCGAGTGGTTGGATGCTGGCCTGCAAAGCTGGGATATCTCGCGGGACGCTCCCTATTTTGGTTTTGAAATCCCCGGCGCGCCCGGCAAATTTTTCTATGTATGGTTAGATGCCCCCATCGGCTATATGGCCAGCTGCGCCAACTGGTGCGAAAAAAACGGCCGCGACTTTAACGAATACTGGGGCCTAGACTCTACCGCAGAGCTTTACCACTTTATTGGTAAAGACATTATTAATTTCCATGGCCTATTCTGGCCCGCCATGCTCGACTCCGCCGGTTTCCGCCAGCCCACAGCGATCTATGCCCACGGCTTTTTAACCGTAAACGGCAAAAAAATGTCCAAGTCGCGGGGCACTTTCATAAAAGCAGAGACCTACCTAAAGCACTTGCCTGCTGAATTTTTGCGCTACTACTTTGCCGCTAAGTTGTCCGGCGCAGTAGACGATATCGACCTCAACCTTGAGGACTTTATTAACCGCGTCAATTCCGATCTGGTCGGCAAGCTGGTCAACATCGCCAGCCGCAGCGCCAAGTTTGTACAAAAAGGCAATGACGGAAAACTCAGCGCCAATCAGCACAACGCCGAGCTGTGGAAGCAAGTCACCGGCGCAAGCGACAGCATCGCCCAGCTTTACGAGCAAAGAGAATACAGCAAAGCCGTGCGCGAAATTATGGCGCTGGCAGATGCCACCAATGAATACTTTGACTCCTGCGAGCCTTGGAAGCTGGCAAAATCGGAAGACACCATTAGCCAAGCCGCCGATGTTGCCTCCCAGTGCATCGATCTTTTCAGAGTATTAAGCACATACCTGTCTCCGGTATTACCGGAGCTCGCCAAACAAGCAGAACAATTTTTAAATTGCTCACTCAGATGGCAGGGCGAGTTTACGCCGCTGCTCAACCACCCCATTGAGCCATTCAAAGCGATGATGAGCCGGGTAGACGCCGACAAAGTTGCCGCTATGGTAAACGAGAGCAGCGACAACACGGCGCCCGCAGAACCCGCTGCCACAGCGAAAAAAGACACCAAAGCCAAAGACAAGAAGGCGGACACAGGCATAGCAGACACCATCGCCTTTCCAGACTTCGCTAAAATCGATCTGCGCGTGGCAGAAATTGTCGCCGCCGAAGCGGTCGAAGGCGCAGATAAATTACTGAAGCTCACCCTCAGCCTTGGCGAGTTAGGCACGCGCCAAGTCTTTGCCGGTATTAAAAGCGCCTATACTGCAGAACAATTGGTAGGCAAACTTACGGTAATGGTCGCCAATCTAGAAGCGCGCAAAATGCGCTTTGGCATGTCAGAGGGCATGGTGCTCGCGGCCGGCCCCGGCGACCAAGAGATATGGTTACTCAGCCCCGACAGCGGCGCCAAAGCGGGCATGAAAATCCAGTAAACATCGTGGGCTGTCAGCACAAGACAGCCCCATAGCATTACCGCTTTTTAAATTGAACGCTTGATCGAAATAAACTAAGATCGCCCGATAATGACGACCTGGCCCGCAATACCCCGTATTGCCCAGCCAGAATAGACGTCGCATAAGCGATGCAAAGGTGAGGCTAAAAATTGTGTTAGCAGACTATTCACTATTGTTAATCAGCGCCATTCTGGTTAACAACTTCGTACTGGTGCAGTTTCTAGGCCTGTGCCCCTTCATGGGTGTGTCCAATAAACTCGAAACCGCCATCGGCATGTCTAGCGCCACCACCTTTGTACTGACCCTCGCCTCTATTTGCAGCTGGCTCACCTACGAATGGTTACTCATTCCGCTGGGCTTAGAATATCTGCGCACCATCACCTTTATTTTGGTGATCGCAGTAGTGGTGCAATTCACCGAAATGGTCGTGCGCAAAACCAGCCCTATGCTCTACAAAGTGTTGGGGGTATTTTTGCCACTCATCACCACCAACTGCGCGGTACTAGGGGTCGCCCTGCTCAACATCAACAAAGACCACAGCTTTGTAGAATCTACCCTGTACGGCTTTGGCGCCGCTGCGGGCTTTTCGATGGTATTGGTGTTATTTGCCGCCATGCGCGAACGCATCGCCGCCGCCGATGTACCCGACCCATTTAAAGGCCCCGCCGTAGGCATGATCACCGCCGGCCTAATGTCACTCGCCTTTATGGGCTTTGCGGGATTGGTATAGGCTGCACACATGATTGAACTAATTGCCCAAAACCCGTTTTTAGCCTCGCTATTGGCCCTAGTCGGCCTCGGCTTGGTATTCGGTGCACTACTTGGCTTCGCTGCGGTAAAATTTAAAACCGAAGGCGACCCCATCGCCGATCAAATCGAATCGCTACTGCCACAAACCCAGTGCGGCCAATGCGGTTATCCCGGCTGCCGCCCCTATGCCCAGGCCATTGCCGACGGCGACGACATCAACAAATGTCCTCCAGGCGGTGAAGCCACCATTGCGGCACTCGCAGATTTACTCGGCGTTGAAGCCAAACCACTAGACGCCGCAGAAGAAGCCGTACCTTCGGTTGCATTCATTCGTGAAGCGGAATGCATTGGCTGCACAAAATGCATTCAGGCCTGTCCCGTAGACGCCATTCTCGGCTCCGCCAAGCACATGCACACCGTCATCGCCAGTGAATGCACCGGCTGCGACCTCTGCGTAGAACCTTGCCCAGTAGACTGTATTGAAATGCGCCCAATAGAAACCAGCCTGCAAACCTGGCATTGGGAAAAGCCCAAGCCCGTAGAAGATCTAATCGCCTCGGATCGCTCTGGAGCGACCGCATGAGAAAAATATGGGATATTCACGGCGGCATTCACCCCGCTGAAAACAAACATCAGTCCTTACTCAAACCCATAGAAAACGCGGGCATTCCAGCACAGCTTATTCTGCCTTTGGCGCAACATATTGGCGCGCCGGCCAGCCCCATCGTCAATGTCGGCGAGCGCGTGTTAAAAGGCCAGATGATTGCCGAGGCCAAGGGCTTTGTCAGCGCACCGGTTCACGCGCCCACCTCTGGCACCATCGCCGCCATAGAATCTCGGGTGATTCCGCACCCGTCGGGTATGAGTGCAAACTGCATCGTTATCGACACCGACGGCAAAGATGAATGGATTGATCATCACGGCGTCGAAGACTACAGCGCATTAAGCAAGCTCGACTTAGTCGATCGCATTCGCCAAGCGGGTATCGCCGGCATGGGCGGCGCGGGATTCCCCGCCGCAGTTAAACTCAGCACCCGCGACGACAAGCCAATAGAAACACTGATTCTAAATGGCACCGAGTGCGAACCCTACATCACCGCCGACGACATTCTCATGCGCGAACGCGCCGCCGAAATCATCGCCGGCGCAGAAATACTTCGCCACATAATTAAGCCCAACAAAGAAACCCTAATAGGCGTAGAAGACAATAAGCCCGAAGGCATAGCTGCACTTAAAAAAGCGGCAGAGGGCACGGGCATTGAGATTGTGGTATTCCCGACCAAATACCCATCCGGCGGCGAAAAACAGCTCATTCAAATTTTGACCGGCAAAGAAGTACCGTCAGGCGGCTTACCGTCAGACGTTGGCATTGTCTGCCAAAACATCGGCACCGCCACTGCCATTTACCGTGCCATCCAATTTGGCGAGCCACTTATTTCACGCATCACTACCGTCACCGGCGAAGCCTGCGGCCAAGCCCAAAATTACGAGGTATTACTCGGCACCCCTGTTCAATATTTGCTGGATAAAAGCGGCTTCGACAAAGAAAACTGCATTCGCTTAATCATGGGCGGCCCCATGATGGGCTATACCCTGCAAGACACCGCCGTGCCCGTGGTAAAAACCAGCAACTGCATCTTGGCGCCAACAGTGGCCGAGCTGCCACCGCCGCCACCGGCCCAAGCCTGTATTCGCTGCGGCATGTGTGCCGAAGCCTGCCCCGTGTCTTTGCTCCCCCAGCAAATGTATTGGTTCTCCCGCGCGCAGGAACATGAAAAATTAGAAAACCATCAACTTTTCGACTGCATCGAATGCGGTGCTTGCTCCTATGTCTGCCCGAGTAATATTACTCTGGTGCAGTATTACCGCGCCTCAAAAGCAGAGATTCGCCAAGCTCAGCAAGACAAGATCAAAGCCGAACGCTCCAAAGAACGCTTTGAAGCGCGCACCGCCAGACTAGAACAGGAAGAAGCTGAGAAAGAAGCCAAACGCGCAGCGCGAATGGCAGCAGCGAAGGCCAAAGCAGCGGCCGCTGCAAACGCACCCGAGGCCAGCAAAGCCGATATCATTCAAGCTGCACTCGAACGCAGCAAAGCCAAAAAAGCGGAACCGGCTGACCCCGCCCAAGCGGCGATCGCCCGCGCGCAGGCTAAGCGTGATGGCGGCGCAGAAGAAGAAAGCCCGCAGGAAAAAACCGAGCGCCTGCAAAAATTATTAGCCAGTGCAGAAAAACGTCTAGTCGCCGCAAAAGAAAAACTCGCACTGGCGCAAGAACAACAAAGCGACAATGCCGACGCCTTTGCGACCGCCGTAAGTAAAACCGAAGAAAAACTGTCAGCCATTCAAAAAGAACTGAGCGAGCACCAAGCCAGCCAAGCTCCGGCTAAGACCGAACCCGCAGGCGAGAGCACCGATCCAGCCCAAGCCGCCATTGCCCGCGCACTAGCCAAACGCGCAGGCGCTGGGGCCGATGAAAGCGCAGAAGACAAAACCACACGCCTGCAAAACGTCGTTGCGACAACAGAAAAACGACTCGCAGCCGCCCAGCAAAAATTAGCTTTGGCGCAGGAACAAAACGATGCCAATGTTGGCGCCTTTGCGACAGGTGTTGAGAAAACACAAGCGAAGTTAGACGCAGTCAAAAAAGAGCTTGCCGATCACCAGGCCACCCTTGGCGAAAATGCCGCCGCCGAGCAAGCTACCAGTGACGACCCCGTTCAAGCAGCTATAGAGCGCGCCAAAGCCGCCCGTGAAGCGCAGGCAAATATGAGCGAAGCCGACAAGATTAAGCAAACCCTCGAGTCGCTAGAAAACCGCATCGCTAAAAGCAAAGAGAAACTCGAGGCCGCCCGCGCAGCAGGCGATGACAAGGCCGAGATATTGGCCGACTCACTCGCAAAACTAGAAGATAAACTGGCCACCGCTCAGCAACAGCTGAGTCAAACCTAGATTACGAGCACGAATGAGACTATGGGATTTTTAAAAGTCAGTTCACCACACGCCCACGGGCCAATGAGCACCGCGCGAGTTATGCGCTTGGTGCTGCTGGCAACCATTCCCGGCTTATTCTCACTCACGTGGTTTTTCGGTTTTGGCACCCTCGTCAATGTACTTTGGGCCAGCATTACCGCGCTAGCATTCGAAGCCCTAGCCTTAAAACTGCGCAAGCGGCCCATCGCGTTTTATCTCAATGACTACAGCGCCCTAGTCACCGCATTTTTATTAGGTATCGCGCTACCGCCGGGTTCACCCTTCTGGCTGATTATGATCGGCACCGGCTTCGCCATTCTTATATGCAAGCAACTCTATGGCGGCATGGGCTACAACCCCTTCAACCCCGCTATGGCAGCTTACGTCATGCTGCTCATTTCCTTCCCCGTGCAAATGACCACATGGCTGGCACCGCAGGGCAGCTTTGCCGGTGACTTACTCGGGCCTATAGACGCCCTGCGCTATTGCTTTGGGTTCGGCCGCGAATCGATCGACGCCATAACAATGGCAACGCCGCTAGACGTGCTCAAACAAAACAACTCCCTACTCATCGAAGACCTCTGGCAGGAATCTGCCCAGCTCGGACACTTTGCCGGCATAGGCTGGGAATGGGCCAATATCGGATTTTTACTAGGTGGCCTTTACCTTTTATATAGACGCGTATTCACTTGGCATGCCCCTATTAGCATGCTGGCATCATTAACGCTGCTATCAGTTCTGTTTTACGATGGCGGCAGCTCGGCATCCGGCGGCTCACCACTGTTTCATTTACTCAGCGGCGGCACCATGCTGGGCGCATTTTTTATCGTCACCGACCCTGTGACCTCCGCCGTATCAAATCGCGGCCGCCTCATTTACGGCGCCCTCATCGGCATATTGGTTTACATTATTCGGGTGTGGGGCAACTACCCCGACGCGGTAGCCTTCTCGGTATTGCTAATGAATTTTGCCGCGCCATTTATCGACCACTACACCCAGCCGAGAACCTACGGCCATAAACTGAAGGATCAGCAGGGAGGAAAATCATGAATATCCTCGGCAAATCCATCACTAAAAATGGCGCGCTACTTGGCCTCTTCGCCATCGTCACCACCGGCGTTATTGCGGGCACCTACCTGTCTACCCGCGGCTTAATCCAAGACAATATCCGCCACGCGGAAGAAAGTGCCCTGCTCGAACTTTTTCCAAAATCTAGCCACGACAACTCCATGCTAGATGACGCCATCAACGCTAGCGACAGCGAATTATTAGGCCTGCGCGAAACCAAGAAGCTCTACCGTGCCACCATGAACGGCGAATTCGTCGGCGCAATTTTGCCCGCTACCGCCCGAGATGGTTACACTGGCGATATCGATATGATTGTCGGCATTAGAGAAGACGGCACCATCTCTGGCGTACGCGTGCTATCCCATCGCGAAACACCGGGCCTAGGTGACCAAGTCGACTACAAAAAGAGCCACTGGGTAGACGGCTTTTTAGATAAAAGCCTAAGTAATCCAGAAGAAGCAAAGTGGGCGGTGAAGAAAGACAAGGGCGTCTTCGACCAATTCACCGGCGCGACCATCACCCCCCGCGCTGTTACCAAGGCCGTGCATAAAGCCTTACAGTACTACGCTGCGAACAAAGCAGAAATTATCGGCAGCGCTACAAAAAATATCAGCGAGCAGCAAACAAGCACCGACCTAGGAACGCAACGATGAGTGATATCAGCTACCGCGAAATCTCCCTAAACGGCCTGTGGAAAAACAACCCCGCCATCGTCCAGCTACTTGGCCTCTGCCCCCTGCTCGCCGTTACCGGCTCGGTCATCAACGCCCTCGGCATGGGCATAGCCACCATGTTAGTACTCACCGTATCTAACACCGCCGTTTCAATGATTCGCAGCTTCGCCTCAGATGCGATTCGCCTGCCAGCCTTCGTCATGATCATCGCCGCAGCGGTAACCTGCATAGAACTACTCATGCAGGCCTTCGCCTACGAGCTATTCCAAATACTCGGCATCTTCCTACCGCTCATCACCACCAACTGCGTCATCCTCGGGCGCGCCGACGCCTTTGCCTGCAAAAACAAAGTCCTACCCGCCATGTACGACGGCTTTATTATGGGTGTCGGCTTCGCCGTCATCCTAATGTTGTTGGGCGCAGTAAGAGAAATTATCGGCACCGGCGCCATCTTTGCGAACATGGATTTGCTATTCGGCGAAGCCGCAAAAAGCTGGAAAATTGTTTTAGTAGACGACTACACCGCCGTACTAGTCGCCATACTCCCACCCGGCGCCTTCATCTTTACCGGCATGATCATCGCCCTTAAAAACATCATCGACACCGGCATTAAAAATCGCGAAGCGGCGAAGACTGAAAAAGTCGCACCGACTAGCAGGCGGGTTCGGGTGACGGGGAATATTAGCTAAAGCTTGAAACAGAAAAATTATAATTCTGCCCAGCTCAATTCATAAACACTTTTTTATTGTGATAACGGATAAGGCCAAAGGCCTTATCCATCAACTCCGGATCAGCCGATAGCTCAGTAATAACCGCATCATCTAGTAGCAAGTCGCCGTCAATTCTTTGGCAACGCTGTAATTTATTAATATCAGGCAATAGTTCGCCGTAGTTGATTGCCACACAATCCTGCTGAATACCTGAACAAGCGGCACCCTCGATGTAGCAAATAACATCGTTTTTCCTTACGACAACATCACCCTGTTTCATCATGATAGCCCACGGGGTTTGCACTTTTTCAAACAGATTTTTTCCAACAAAAAAGTCGTCGTAATCTTGTATCCCCAACATATTCAACACAGTTTCAGGAAGATCTATTTGACTAGCAGTATCGGTTAACTCTATCGGCCCTCGAATATCGGGATGATAAATTAACAAAGGAATACGAAAAAACTCCTCATTTTTCTGCAATAAAGACTTCTTCTCTTCATCATCAAATACCCACACCCCATGATCAGCTGTAATCACGACGATAGTGTTATCGTAAAGCGTAGATTTTTTAAATGCCTCCCAAAACTTACCGAGCGCATAGTCTTCATAGAACACCGCATTTCGATAATTGTCATACAATTCAGACGCCTTTTTGGGATTAGGGTGCTCCTCTAACGGCACACTTACTCCCCAGTCCCAGCCATAAGGGTAATGACTACTTACCGTCATAAAATGTGCAAAAAATGGCTTTTCATTATTAGATATCAAGGTATCGAGCATAAACTGATACATATATTCGTCAGACACACCCCAACCAATTTGTGGCAACTTCTCAGAGTATTCATCATCTTCAGGAAAATATAATTCTTCGAAGCCCACTATCGGCAAGAACTCTTTGCGACTATTAAAAGACGAGGTATTGCCATGAAAGTAGGAGGTTTCGTACCCCCTCTCAGCTAGAATTTTTGGTAAACATCGCAAATTCTTTATCGCGCCCACTGACTTAGATATTGGTGGTTTAGCGTTGTTATCAAAAATCCCGCACCAACTGGCAAGCTCGCCTTTAATCGTATAATTACTGTTTGCGTAAAATTCTCTCGATACAATTAAAGTCTTCGATAGGGCATCGATATTTGGCGTCAAATTATCGCCATTTCCATAAGCACCCACTAAAGAAGCTCTTGTTGACTCAAGCATAATATAAATAACATTATAAGATTGCTTAAACGACAACGAACTACTATTTTCGATTGATGTATTTAGACTACTAAAAACCCCTAATGCGGACACTTCATCCACCGTAACAACTGCATTTACTTTATCCGTAACAAAGAAAGCATGCAGAGGATGAATATACGAAGGCTGCAATATCGATACATTCAACTTTATATACTGAGAAAAAGAAGTATGGGCCACAAACCCAAACACCATAGAAGCCAAAAACAAAACCAATCCCGTCCCCAGCTCCTTACTAGGCACTTCGGATTTACGATAAAAAACTATCGAAAGAGCCGCAGAAAAGCAAGCCAAAAACACAAAGCAAACACTCTCAACTTTATAACCAAAACTGCTTAAAGTCTTTAATGCTCCAAATATATCCCCACCGAGTCCAATTAACTCATAATTATAAAATGCTTGGAAATACTCGAAATACCACCAATTACTAATACAGATTAAGCATGAAAAAACCACATAGATGATTAAATATAATGTAAAAACTGTGCGCCCCAATAAAATCATAATACATGTTATAGAAAGGCTGAGCGTAAAAACTACACCAGCACTAAGCAGCCCAAGCGGGTGAGGGTTAAGAAAGCCAAAGTAGGAAAAAAATGAAGTAATACCTAGTACTGATAATAACGCTATTCGAAATATCAAGCCGACATTTAACCTAAAAAAATAAAAAAGGGAGCCAAAGCCCCCTTTAAAAAAATAACAACCACGTGATTACTGATCAGCCCAAAGACTTAACCACGACACGAACCTGGCAAATATTGCTTAGGAATAGTTGTACCTTTTGAATCGTCACCACACGTCCACTGAAATACAGCCTTACCTTTATCCGCAGCCCAAGTCATTGAAGTGCCATCACTTAATTCAGGTACCAGTGTTAATACATCTGCTGAACCAGCCGTTAATTCACTAATACCTTGTGCAGTAACAACAATTGCACCATCCGCAGTAGTCGCAACACTCTTAACATACTTGGATGAGCCACCAGCACCACTTGACTCACAGCCCCAACCATTAGCTGCCGGAGTTGCGTCACCCGACTGATAGTACTCGGTTATAGCAGTTCGACATGTAGACGCAGCCAATACAATTTCTGATGCCTTTGCACGCACGGTGTAATCCTGATAAGCAGGTAACGCTACCGCGGCCAAAATACCGATAATCGCGATTACGATCATCAATTCGATCAATGTAAAACCTTGTTGTACTTTTTTCATTGTATTCTCCAAAAGGACAAAAATTTCGTTCGTTCAACGATTGTATGAGCCAACAATCTAAGCAATTGAAAGCATGTCTTGTGCCAAGTAGAAAAGCCTCTTAAATACTTATACTTCTCCATTAACCGACAAGTATGGGCAACACGAGCATACAAGCGCGGTCACTAACTGACATTTTCCGTCACCCCAACTTCATTAATTTGTGTTCTCGCGCCCATCCAGATCGCCATACACAGGGCAAGATAGAAACTTGCCTTGCCATGATAAAACGTACCGTCAGTAAGGCCATGAATACTAAGTGCCGCAACAACCACAGCAGCGCATAGAACTTCTACTCCCTTATATGCAGCAGCTCTAAGCTTAACAATACCTCGATAAAGGGCATATAAATACGCAGCAGAAAATAAACTCGCTCCTACCACGCCCCACTCTATCAAAAACTGAACTATCACATTATGCGGCATCGCAGTGCTTCGCCATTTACCCGGTATAAACAAGTAAGCTTGTGGACCCAAGCCGAATAAATAGTCGTCTTTCAACGCTTCTATCGAATATTTCCAAATAGCCAAACGCCCAGAGGAAAGCCGATTCACCGATTCAGCAGCAACCGAACGTTCAATAGAGTTAGATATACCGTTCCATGAAAACTGCGCCAAATAATGTGCAATAAGAGCCGCGACAAATATAAGCAATAAAATGCAGCTACATTTTACCAGCCCCGCCACCTTTAGCTCAGGTCTAGCGAATACCAACAATCCAAAAGCTAGCAAGGTCGAGATCATGGACCCTCGACCGCCTAACCAAAACAAGCAAGCGGTGACCAATAATAGCCCTATCGCATAAGGTACATTCTCACGAGCACGCCTGCTTCCCAGCAATAAAAACACGCCCGAAATCACAGCTACCAACATGTTGTACCCAGCATGACGAGCGTGGCCAACAAATGGAAAACGGCTAAACCATGCTGAAGAGGTATGGATAGTTGGATCTGGGCTAAAATGCCAAACTAACATCGCCTGCATAACAACAAAGGCATTACTAAATAGAATAACTGCGAATACAAGGCGCAGTGGTGGTGAATACAGCCTCAAAAATGAAAGTAGTAGCACAAAAAAAACAATGTGGGATATCGTCTCGTAGTATCGTGCCCGGCCGATGGACAAATACGCCAGATTATAGGGGGAACTTATCAACGAATAACTTATGCTTATAACCCAAAGCACGAGAACGCCAACGATCAGACGATTCTCTCTCAGTAAATCAAGTAAACCTCGCCCCCACAGTAAACACACCGCACAAAGGGAAAAAAAGATTTCGTGATACATCACAATACGGGAATTCCCTAAATCCCAAGTTCCCGTAGTTACAGCAACACTTAGCAAGGTAGCTAGCAACAACAAATACAATACAGATTCAGGCTTGCAAATATCTAAGCCAAAGACTCTTGTTCCCGACACTTCCAGCATTTCACATTCTCAATTTTTTTATAGATAGCCACAAAGGAGCTAACTCGAAGCAAAAATAGCACCAGAATAGCCTAAGACTTCAGATTAGAAGATTTTACGGCTACACTGCAGAGGCACTCCAATGATAAATATGCGCTACACTCAAACAGATGCGGGAGTACGCGGCAGCAACTAAGCAGGCAAACCATGAACAGCTCAATGACGCCCCTAAACGGCCTAGCCAGACGCCTTGTATACGACGAAATTCTCGATGAGGATACCGTCCGCAAAGCGCAGGAGTCCGCTCAAAAAGACAAAAAAAGCTTGGTGTCTTATTTAGTCAGCAAACAACTGGCCGATGGGGTGCGGATAGCCGAAATAGCGGCAGATGAATTTGGCATTCCCTTTATTGATCTGCGTTCTTACACCACCGAGCTATCTCCGCAAAAGATCATCGACAATAAGCTGATTAAGCTTCACCGCACATTACCACTATGGAAGCGCGGAAAGCGGCTGTTTATTGGTATGTCGGACCCAACCAATATTCATGCTCTTGATCAAATCAAATTCCACACCGGCTTAACAACTGAGCCCATCATTGTTGAAGAAGCTGCCTTAAACTCGGCGATTGATACCTATCTTGCTGCGCAAGAGGAATCGCTCACCGACAGCCTTGGCGACATGGACGGCCTCAATCTAGAAGATTTAGACATTGAGGCAGTGGATGAAGACGGCGGCGAAGTCGACCTAAAAGGTGCAGACGAAGCCCCCGTGGTTAAATTTGTGAATAAGGTGCTATTAGACGCCATACGCGGCGGCGCCTCAGACATACATTTTGAACCCTACGAAAAGACCTACCGAGTGCGATTCCGCACCGATGGCATTTTGCAGGAAGTCGCCCGCCCGCCTGCGTCCTTGGGCTATCGCCTTGCTGCCCGCTTAAAGGTTATGTCGCAGATGGACATCTCTGAGCGGCGCGTTCCGCAGGATGGCCGGATTAAGATGAAGCTCTCTAAAACCCGCGCCATCGACTTCCGTGTAAACACGCTGCCCACGCTGTGGGGCGAAAAAGTTGTATTGCGGATACTCGACCCTAGCTCAGCGCAAATGGGCATTGATGCGCTAGGCTATGAGCCAGCGCAAAAAGAAATGTATATGAAAACCCTGAATCAGCCGCAGGGTATGATTTTGGTCACAGGCCCTACGGGTTCTGGTAAAACAGTATCGCTTTATACTGGTCTTAATATCCTTAACACCCCTGAACGCAACATCTCCACAGCAGAAGACCCAGTAGAGATTAACTTGGAGGGGATTAACCAAGTTCACGTAAATGCCAAGGTTGGACTCGGCTTCCCCGAAGCGCTGCGCTCCTTTCTCCGCCAAGACCCAGACATCATCATGGTTGGTGAGATTCGGGATTTAGAAACGGCTGAAATAGCGATTAAAGCGGCCCAAACCGGTCACTTAGTGTTATCGACCCTTCATACCAATAGCGCGCCAGAAACCCTAACCCGACTCTTAAATATGGGAGTTCCAGCCTTTAACGTGGCGACCTCGGTCAGCCTGATTATTGCCCAGCGCTTGGCTAGACGCTTGTGCAAAGAATGCGCCGTGCCTTTAGATGTGCCAAAACACACTTTATTAGAAGAAGGCTTTACTGAAGAGCTATTAGAAACCGCCACCGTAATGCACCCAGTCGGTTGTGAGCGCTGCAATAATGGCTATAAAGGCCGAGTAGGTATATACGAAGTAGTTCGCATTACACCGGATATTTCTCGTATTATTATGGAGAACGGCAATTCAATCGAAATAGCTGAGCAAGCGCAAAAAGAAGGCTTTCCGAATTTGCGGCAATCCGCGCTCAAAAAATGCGCGCAGGGCGTAACCAGCCTTGAAGAAGTGAACCGAGTGACCAAGGACTAATAATGGCTACAACATCCAAAACTCAGGTTTTTGTTTGGCAGGGCGTCGATAAGCAGGGGCGTAAAACCCGAGGCGAATTGACCGCTGGCTCTAGCGCCCTGGTAAAAGCCCACCTTCGCAAACAAGGCATTGCCGCCAAGAATGTAAAGCGCAAACCCAAGCCACTGTTCAGTAATAAAAAGGCCATCAAACCCGCAGATATAGCCATCTTCACACGGCAAATGGCGACTATGCTTAAGGCCGGCGTGCCATTAGTACAGAGTTTTGACATTGTTGCCGAAGGCGTCGACAACCCAACCATGCAGGAGCTGGTGGTCAATATTAAAAACGAGGTCGCATCAGGTGGCGGCTTCGCCAATGCTTGTGCCAAGCATCCAAAATACTTTGATGATTTATTTTGTAGCTTAATCGCCTCCGGTGAACAGTCCGGTACGCTAGAAGTCATGTTAGACAGAGTCGCGACGTATAAAGAAAAAACCGAAGCACTAAAAGCGAAAATTAAAAAAGCTCTCACCTACCCTATTGCCGTTATGGTAGTCGCGGTAGTAGTCACCGCTATATTGCTGATTAAAGTCGTACCCACCTTTGCAACAACCTTTGAGAGCTTTGGCTCCGACCTTCCCGCCTTTACCAAAATGGTTGTCTCCCTCTCCGAATGGATGCAAGCCAACTGGTATATATTATTGGGCATAACTATTGTTGCAGGTTTTTCCTTTAAAACTGCCAGACAAAAATCACAGGCGTTTTCTGACTGGGTAGACAAGATGACACTTAAATTACCCGTAGTTGGCGATATTGTTTTTAATTCTGTTATTGCTCGTTTTTCAAGAACTTTAGCCACTACCTTTGGCGCAGGCGTACCCTTGGTAGACGCACTCAACTCCGTTGCTGGGGCTGCCGGCAACGCGGTGTACAGCAAAGCTATTATTCAGATACGCGACGACGTAACTACCGGGCAAACACTCTATTCGTCCATCAAGTTCACCAATTTATTCCCAAGCATGTTGTTGCAGATGGTGTCTATTGGCGAAGAATCTGGCTCCTTAGATGAAATGCTTGACAAGGTGGCAACCCACTACGAAGAAGCAGTCGATAATGCGGTAGACACACTGACCGCGCTGCTAGAACCATTTATTATGTCGGTGCTTGGGGTATTGGTTGGCGGCCTAATGATTGCCATGTACCTGCCGATATTTATGCTCGGTTCTGCGATGTAATCCGCCGCTCAAGCTGAATACTATTCCCTATTTCAGAGCATATTTATGAATTTTTTTGTCGCCCTTGAGAGCGCGCCCGCGTTTACTATTACCGTTATAGGAATTTTGGGCCTACTACTCGGCAGTTTTTTCAATGTTGTTATCTACCGCCTTCCTAAAATGATGGAGGCCAACTGGCGGCAAGAATGCGAATATTTACTGAATGATGACCAGACCGAATCCGCCACTATTCCCGAGCCGGAAAAATTTAATTTAGCCGTCCCCAATTCCCACTGCCCATCTTGCAATGCGCCGGTTAAAGCCTGGCAGAACATCCCGGTAATCAGTTATGCGCTGCTGCGCGGACGCTGCGCCAGCTGCAAGGTGGGTATTAGTCTTCGCTACCCACTGATAGAAATCATCACAGCACTAATTAGTATTGTTCCGCTATTCGTTTTTGGCATCACGCCTTACGCCTTCGCCATCGTTTTATTTAGCTGGCTGCTGCTGATTCTCACGGTAATTGATATCGATCATCAGCTGCTACCCGATCAACTCACGCTGCCACTATTATGGCTGGGACTTTTATATAACAGCGTCTTTGAGCATATTCCGATTAGCGATGCACTATGGGGCGCTATGGCGGGTTATATGATTTTATGGAGCGTGTTCTGGCTCTTTAAAATCATTACCGGCAAAGAAGGTATGGGCTACGGCGATTTCAAATTATTGGCCGCGCTTGGCGCGTGGCTGGGCTGGCAATATTTACCGCTAATTATTTTATTGTCGTCTGTTGTCGGTGCGGTATGTGGCGGCATTATCTTAGCGGTGCGCGGTAAATCCACCTCCACCCCAATGCCCTTTGGCCCCTATTTGGCAGGCGCGGGCTGGATTGCGGTATTCTGGGGCGATACCATTATAAATTCTTACCTTGGCATGGCGGGCTTCCGCTAGACATCTACGTGTTATGTACTCCATTAGAAAAGCTAAACCACTATGAGTAATTTTATTGTCGGCCTCACCGGCGGCATTGGAAGCGGCAAAACTGCAGTATCAAATCGCTTCGCCAAGCTTGGCGTTGGCATTGTTGACGCCGACGTAATTGCGCGGGAAGTCGTCGAGCCCGGCACGGATGCGCTGGCAAAGATCGCCGCCCATTTTGGCCATCACGTAATTCAGAGCGACGGCCAGCTTGATCGCGCCGCACTCAGACAAACAATTTTTTCAGATGCAGAGGCCAAACAATGGTTGGAGTCACTGCTACACCCGCTAATTGCCAATGAAACTGCAAGACAGTTAGCCGCTGTACAAAGCAGCTATGCAATATATGTTTCGCCGCTACTGGTAGAGGGGAATCAACAGGGATTCTGCCAGCGTTTAGTGGTTGTCGATGTACCGGAGTCTGTTCAACTTGAACGCACCATGAAACGAGACAGCAATGAACAGGCGCAGGTAGAGCGTATAATCGCCAGCCAAGCCTCCCGCGAGGCGCGACTTGCCGTAGCAAGCGATGTGATCGACAATAACGCTGGGTTTACTGCACTCGACAAACAAGTCAGTCAGCTACACCAGCAGTTTTTAGATTTAGCAAGAAATTCAAAGGCCCCATAAATGAGCTATTCCACAACTAAACCGCCCGTGGTTCCCTGCCCTAATTGCGGCACCGAACAAATTTGGGACAGCAGTAATAGCTTTCGCCCGTTTTGTTCCGCTAGGTGTAAAAACAATGATTTAGTAGCATGGGCAAACGAAGAGCACGCCATTCCTGGCCAAGAGCTAGAAGATGTCTTTAGTGAAGATTTAGAAAATAATTACTAGCGACTTTATCGCCGCAAAGCCTAATAGTCAGCCTGCCGTCATCAGCGCACCAATTATCGCAATATTGGCGGCAGGAAAGTCATAGTCCGAAAGTTGACACCGATCAACCCAGCGCAGTGGCTGCCCTTCTTTTCCGCTAGCTTCGCCATCAAATTCAGACACTGTCCACACATCTAGCAAGACCACTTTGTCGCTATAGTCGTGTCGTATTTCGATTAATGGCTTGCAGGAAGACGCCTGAATACTAATACCCAGCTCTTCATGCAGCTCACGAGCTAGGGCATCGCATACGCTTTCATCGGATTCGACCTTGCCGCCAGGGAATTCCCATAGACCACCTTGATGCGCGTCGTCATGGCGACGCGCTATAAGTATCTGGCCCTGGGAATTAAAGATGACCCCAACTGCAACATGAACCCGTTTATTAACTGCGGTATTCTGCATTGATTTTGACGTAATCGTAGGAGAAGTCTGTGGTCCATACCGTTTCGGTATGCTGACCGCGGTTGAGATTAATACGAATGGTGATTTCAGATTGTTTCATGACCGCCGCACCGGCAGCCTCGGTATAAGACTCTGCGCGACCACCTTTTTCAGTAATCAGCACATCGTCTAGGTGCACAGTTAAAATAGACACATCTAGACCGTCGACACCTGCACGGCCGATGGCGGCCAAAATGCGCCCCCAATTTGGATCACTAGCGAAGAGCGCTGTTTTTACCAGAGGTGACTCTGCCACTGCGTAGGCGACTTTGAGCGCCTCTGACACATCCTTTGCAGCGGCTACTTCTACCGCAACAAATTTGGTTGCGCCTTCGCCGTCACGAACAATAGCGTGGGCTAAGTCGAGAAAAACCTCATTAATAGCGTTCTGCAAGCGCTCAAACGCCAAGCCTTCCGCTATCGTCAACATTTCACCGCCGGCCTTACCGGTAGCAACTAATACGCAGGAATCATTGGTTGAGGTGTCGCCGTCGATGGTGATGCGATTAAACGACGCATCAGCCGCCACGTCTAACATAGACTGCAGCACATCAGGTGCAATTGCCGCGTCGGTAGCGACGTAACCCAGCATGGTGGCCATATTGGGCTTAATCATGCCAGCACCTTTAGAGATGCCCGTGATGGTGATCTTGCGCCCGTCGATCTCAATCTGGCGTGACGTCGCCTTGGGGCG
This sequence comes from Zhongshania marina, assembly GCF_002915595.1. Classification (GTDB taxonomy): domain Bacteria; phylum Pseudomonadota; class Gammaproteobacteria; order Pseudomonadales; family Spongiibacteraceae; genus Spongiibacter; species Spongiibacter marinus_B. The sequence goes on along the minus strand of NZ_PQGG01000013.1, from coordinate 79,201 downwards.
CGTATCGGTGGTCATAATACCGCTGGCAGCACGCTCCCAACCGTCGGCCGACAGAGCTGCGACCGCAGCTGGAATGGCGGTAACTAATTTTTCTACGGGAAGCTTTTCACCAATAACACCGGTCGAAAAAGGTAACACTTGCTCTGGCGCTACACCCACTTCCGCAGCCAACGCCGCGCAGGAGGTCTCTGCATCCGCCATTCCGCTTGCACCGGTACCAGCATTAGCATTGCCGGTATTGATCAATAAATACCGTGGCGACGCGGCAGCAAGGTGTTTTTTAGAGAGGGTAACTGGCGCGGCGCAAAAGGCATTTAGCGTAAATACCCCTGCAACCGAGCTGCCTTCGGCAAGCTCAAATACTACGGTATCTATTCGTCCGGGCTTTTTAATACCAGCACTGGCGACACCAATTCTGACGCCGTCTACCGTATGCAGCGTACCCAACTCACCCGAACCTACCGCCATGCTTGCGTCTTCCTCAGTCTAATTTGCCATGACATTGTTTATATTTCTTTCCAGAACCACAGGGACATGGTTCGTTACGGCCCACTTTGGGGGTGTCGCGCACAAAGGTTTCTGGCTGGGCGGCAACAGCTGCCTGCGCTGGCTGCTCGTCCTCTTCCTCTAGCTTTAAGCCGCTGGACTCAGCATGCTGAAACTCCATCGCCCGCTGGGCCTGTTCTTCTCGGCGCTGCTGCTCTAGCGCTTCTGAATTTTCGTCCTGCTGCAAACGCAGGTGAGATAGGAAGCGAACCACGTCGTGCTTAAGCGATTCCAGCATTTGTTGGAATAACTCAAAAGCTTCCCGCTTGTACTCTTGCTTTGGATTCTTCTGTGCGAAGGCCCGCAAATGAATGCCGTGGCGCAAATGATCCATTGTCGCCAGATGCTCTTTCCACAGGGTATCTAATACCTGCAAGAAAATATGACGCTCGATTTTGCGCATGTCTGCGCCAACCAGTGCACACTTACTTTCGTAGGCTTCATCTACCGCAGCATAAACACGCTCGTGAATAACCGACTCGTTCACAGAGCGATCTTCATCCAACCACTGCTGGATCGGCAATTTAACTTCAAATTCTGTTTCTATACGAAGCTCTAAACCGCTAATGTCCCACTGCTCTTCTAGAGTTTGTGGCGGAATATATTCGCTAATGACATCACTCACCACATCGGCGCGGATCGCTTTTAGCATCTCGCTGATATCGTCAGCTTCTAGCAGTTCGTTGCGTTGCTGGTAAATTATCTGACGTTGATCGTTGGCTACATCATCGTATTCAAGCAGCTGCTTACGCATGTCGAAATTGCGACCTTCAACTTTGCGCTGCGCTTTTTCAATGGCGTTAGAGACCATGCGATGTTCGATTGCCTCGCCCTTCTCCAGACCCAGCGCCTGCATAATACCCCGCACCCGGTCAGAGGCGAAGATGCGCATCAGACTGTCTTCCAGAGACAGATAAAAACGCGATGCACCTGGGTCGCCCTGACGACCAGCACGGCCGCGCAACTGATTATCTATGCGACGAGATTCGTGACGCTCGGTGCCAATTATGTGTAGGCCACCGGCCTGCATCACTTTTTCGTGACGGATTTTCCACGCTTCGCGAAGCTCGTTAATCATCGCATCGGATGGGTTTTCTAGCTGGGCGATTTCGACATCCACATTGCCGCCGAGCACGATATCAGTACCGCGACCCGCCATATTCGTTGCAATGGTGACAACACCAGGACGACCCGCTTGGGCGATAATTTCTGCTTCTTGTTCGTGGTATTTTGCGTTAAGCACCTTGTGCTGAATGCCGGCTTTTTGGAAGCGCTGCGACATTTCTTCAGAGGTTTCGATTGAGGCCGTACCCACTAGCGTCGGCGCGCCGCTCTCTACAATTTTCTTAACGTCTTCTACGATTGCGTCGTACTTTTCTTCCTTGGTCAAATACACCAAGTCATTGGAGTCGCGGCGGGCACTGGGTTTATTGGTTGGGATAACCACCACATCCAAGCCGTAGATTTGACGGAATTCAAACGCTTCGGTGTCCGCTGTACCGGTCATACCAGCGAGTTTTTCAAACTGGCGGAAGTAATTCTGGAAGGTTGTTGAGGCCAAGGTTTGGCTTTCGGCCTGAACCGTCACACCTTCTTTGGCTTCAATAGCCTGATGCAGACCTTCGGATAAGCGACGGCCAGCCATCGTGCGGCCAGTATGCTCATCAATCAGTACGACTTGGTCGTTCTGAATAATGTATTCCACGTTATTGTGGAATAGCACGTGGGCCCGCAATGCCGAATTTACGTGGTGCAGTAAATTCAAATTTCCCGCTGCGTAAAGGCTGTCGCCTTCATCCAATAATTTTGCCTGCACCAGCATGTCTTCAACCAGCTGATGACCTTGCTCGGTTAATTCCACCTGACGCATTTTTTCATCGACGGTGTAATGGCCGTCATCAGCCGGCTTGCCCGCCTCATCGACTTCGGCCGGAATTAAAGAAGGAATAAACAGGTTTATTTGCTTATAGAGTTTGGAGCTGTCTTCCGCTGGGCCTGAAATAATCAGCGGTGTACGCGCCTCATCGATAAGGATGGAATCGACTTCATCGATAATCGCAAAATTCAAGCTGCGCTGAAAACGATCGCTAATCGCAAACGCCATATTATCGCGCAGATAATCAAAACCGAATTCGTTGTTGGTGCCGTAAGTAATGTCAGATTGGTAGGCTGCACGCTTCTGCTCGGATTCCTGACCAGAGCGAATTATGCCAACCGACAGCCCCAAAAATTCATATAGTGGACGCATCCAGTTCGCGTCGCGCTGGGCGAGGTAATCGTTGACCGTCACCACAAACACGCCTTTGCCTTCTAGCGCATTTAGGTAAACCGCCAAGGTACCCACAAGGGTTTTACCCTCACCGGTACGCATTTCCGCAATGGTGCCTTCATGGAGACTGATACCACCAATAAGCTGCACATCAAAGTGGCGCATACCCATAACACGGCGACTGGCCTCTCGGCAGACTGCGAACGCCTCGGGCATTATCTGGTCGAGGGTTTCGCCACCGTCTAAACGCTGTTTAAACTCGGTGGTTTTCGCTGCTAGCGCGGCATCGTCTAGCGCGGTCAAGCCCTCTTCGAGTGCATTGATCTTAGCGACGATTTTGCGCATCCGCTTGAGTTCGCGGTCGTTTTTACTACCAAAAACTTTCTTTACTACTGCTGTTATCATGATGAATTCGTTACTGTTCCCGGGATTACATCCCTATCATTGATGGCTCTGGCAGATTGTCAAAATTTAAAAGTTTCGAGTCTAAATACATCAGCCCCAAACTACGCGATGAATTTATACCGCCCGCAAAAACCGCACCAAGCTACATTGTCCGAATGAAAATATGATGACGGCCCCGACGTGATGTTCTAAAGAATTCACGCCAAAGTTCGTACTGATTACCCGCTGGCAGGAAATAAACTATACCGTTACACCGAGGCGCAATATCGCATAGATGAGAGAATATTACCATGCTTAGACTGATGCCAGACCAAGCATGGAGGGAGATCTAGGGCCTTTCTGCACCCTAGGCTACGGCGGCTGGCGCCAAGTAACTGATAGGAGCGTCGGCGGGGTCTTCAAAGGTCACCCACTCCCACGCATCAGTGTCTTTTATAAGGGCGCGAAGCGACACATTATTCAGGCCATGACCTGATTTATGAGCTTTAAACTCACCGATCAAGCTGGTGCCCAATAGATACAGATCACCGATCGCATCCAAAACCTTGTGCTTAACAAATTCGTCTTCGTAGCGAAGCCCGTCTTCATTAAGAATGCGGTATTCATCCACCACAATGGCGTTATCGACGCTGCCACCCTGCGCCAACCCTTTAGAGCGAAGGTATTCAATCTCGTGCATAAAACCGAAGGTCCGCGCACGACTCACTTCTTTTACAAAGGAAGTGCTAGAGAAGTCTAGCTCTGCATGACCTACCCGATCTTTAAAGACCGGGTGATCAAAATCAATGGTGAAAGAGACTTTAAAGCCATCAAAAGGGAGAAAACTCGCGACCTTATCGCCATCTTTCACCGTGACCGCGCGCTTAATACGGATAAATTTCTTAGGCGCATTTTGCTCCTCAATCCCGGCAGATTGAATGAGGAATACAAAAGGCCCAGCACTGCCATCCATAATCGGCACTTCAGAGGCGCTAACTTCTACATAGGCATTATCAATACCTAAACCAGCCATTGCGGACAATAAATGCTCCACTGTAGATACCCGCACGTCGCCATTCATCAGCGTGGTCGACAGGGTGGTATCACCCACATTTTCAGCATGAGCATGAATTTCAACAACAGGATTCAGGTCTGTGCGACGAAATATCACGCCCGTATCAACCGGCGCAGGCTTTAGCGTCAGATAAACCTTCTCTCCTGAATGCAAACCAATTCCGGTGGCACGGATGGTGTTGCGCAATGTGCGTTGCTTAATCATGTTCATACTCACTCTATGGGCCGGACGGCTACATTGCAGAGACGACGTTACTATGTGCTAGCGACAAATCGCTGGCACTTCGCTCTGCTGTACCGGCTACAGCTGGTTAATCGGCTTGACGCCGCAGAAACGCAGGAATATCGAGATATTCCATGTCTTTATCTGCCATTGGCGCCGGAGCCACATCTCGCGCAACCGCCGCTTGCTGGTTGTTACGCATTACTGTTGGTCGATCTAATTTGCGGTAGTCCGTTGAGCGCGCCTCTACAGGCCGTGACTCAACTACTTTTAGCGGCGCCTCTTGACCAACTCCGTCAAGACCAGTGGCCACTACAGTTACCCGCAATTCATCAACCATATCTGGGTCAATTACCGTTCCGACAACGACAGTTGCGTTCTCAGAAGCGAATTCCTCGATAGTATCCCCGACATCGTTAAACTCGCCTAGGGATAGATCCAGACCTGCGGTAATATTAACCAAAATGCCCCGCGCCCCTTGCAAATTGACATCTTCGAGCAAAGGACTGCGAATCGCCGCTTCTGCCGCTTCGCGAGCGCGGTTTTCACCCGTGGCAATACCACTGCCCATCATCGCCATACCCATCTCAGACATCACGGTACGAACGTCTGCAAAGTCGACGTTGATCATACCTGGACGAATAATCAGATCGGCAATACCTTGAACCGCACCTAACAATACATCGTTCGCGGCTTTAAAGGCATCGAGCAGACTGGTGTTTTTACCCAATACAGGCAGCAACTTCTCGTTTGGAATGGTGATTAGCGAGTCCACGTGCTGACGCAGCTCCTTCATCCCTTCCAATGCCACAGCCATGCGCTTCTTACCTTCAAACGGGAAAGGCTTAGTCACAACAGCCACCGTCAGAATACCCAGCTCTTTTGCCACCTGAGCCACAACAGGTGCAGCGCCGGTGCCGGTTCCGCCACCCATACCTGCGGTGATGAAGACCATATCAGCCCCCTGCAGCGCCTCGGCGATGCGGTCGCGATCTTCCATCGCTGACTGACGCCCAATCTCAGGGTTAGCACCCGCACCCAAACCTTTGGTGATGGTGGTGCCCAACTGCAGCACAGTTTTAGACGATACGTTGGTCAGCGCCTGAGCATCGGTATTGGCGCAGATGAAATCTACCCCGTCTACATTTGATGCAATCATGTGCTTAACAGCGTTGCCGCCGCCGCCACCAACACCCACTACTTTAATTACTGCGTTTTGTGGAACGTTATCTACTAGTTCAAACATGGTTTTTCTCCCTTTTTGCATATTCAACCGCGCTGCCAACGCGGCCGCCTATCACTTCGTTAAAAATTGTTTTGAATCCACTGCTTTAAATTTGCCAAAAAGCCACCGCTGCGAACGCGACCGCGCCCGCCGTGTTCGGCCTGATGTTTAATCCCGTAATGCAGCAAGCCCACGCCCGTTGCATAAATGGGGTTGCGCACAATGTCCGTTAAGCCGCGAGCATCTTGAGGAACACCAATGCGCACCGGCATATGGAAAATCTCTTCCGCCAGCTCGACCACCCCTTCCATTTTTGAGGTGCCGCCCGTTAAAACGATGCCAGCCGCGCAGAGGTCTTCGTAACCACTGCGGCGCAGTTCCGCCTGAATCAGGGTGAACAACTCGTCATAGCGGGGTTCAACCACCTCAGCCAGCGCCTGACGAGACAGCTCGCGAGGTGCGCGATCGCCCACGCTCGGCACCTTAATCATTTCGCCTTCACCCGCTAACTGGGTTAGCGCGCAGGCGTATTTGATTTTGATCTCTTCCGCATACTGGGTCGGGGTACGCAGGGCCATCGCAATATCATTGGTGACTTGATCACCGGCAATTGGAATCACGCCAGTGTGGCGAATTGCGCCATCGGTGAAGATCGCGATATCGGTAGTGCCTCCACCAATATCGACCAGGCAAACGCCCAGCTCTTTTTCATCATCTGTCAGCACGGCGTAGCTCGATGCCAGCTGCTCTAAGATGACGTCTTCAACCTCTAGACCGCAGCGACGAATGCATTTTTCGATGTTCTGCACAGCGTTTACCGCGCAGGTCACCAGATGCACCTTGGCTTCAAGCCGCACGCCGGACATACCCAGCGGCTCTTTAATACCTTCCTGCTCGTCGATCACAAATTCCTGCGGCAAGATATGCAGCACTTTTTGATCTGCCGGAATTGCCACTGCCTGCGCCGCGTCTATGACTCGGTCTAGGTCGAGCTGAAACACTTCGCGATCACGGATCGCGACGATGCCGTGGGAGTTCAAGCTGCGAATATGATTACCTGCAATACCCACATAGACGCTGTGAATTTCGCAACCCGCCATTAACTCGGCCTCTTCAATCGCGCGCTGAATTGAGTGCACGGTGGATTCGATATTCACCACCACGCCCTTTTTCAGACCTCGCGAGGGGTGTGAACCAATGCCGACAATTTCCAGCTTGCCGTCTTCGTTCATCGACCCGACGATAGCCACCACTTTTGAGGTGCCAATATCCAGACCAACAATCATCCGGCTTGCATGTGAACTAGCCATTGCTTTGCTTCTCCCTATTGAGCGATCCGTTCCGCACCGGCAACGCACTTACTTTAGCCATTTACTTTAACTACCTTCCAACTGATGCCAAGACACCGCTAAACCGTTGATATAGCGTGTATCTATCCGCTTTACCCGTTCAAAATCTGCCGCCAACTGCTGCTTATATACCCACATAAAGCGACGTAACTTTTCTAACGGTTCCTGTCGCCCCAGCACTAATACTGCTCCGCCATTTAAGGTGGCGGTCCACGCGCCGCGATCATTCATCTGCAAGCGCTGAAGTACCAAATCTTCATCACCCAGCAACTGACTCATCAGGCGATACTGGCGCATAATTTCAATCGCACTGCCGTCTGGGCCACTCAACAACGGCAAATTTGCATCGCTCTGTATTTCTTTGGTCGGCAAAAAAATCTTGCCACGATGATTGAGTAGGCCGCCATTACCCCAAACTGCAATTGGCGCTTCTTCAACAATCGTTATCTTCAACTCCCTTGGCCACACCCGCTCAACGATCGCGCGGTACACCCAAGCCTCTTGCTCTAACTCGCTTTGAATAGCCTCAAGATCTAAGCCGATATAGCCCACCGCTAAATGACTCGTTACTCGGTCAACCAATACATCGCGACTAACGTGGCGAAAATCACCGGCAAACACCACCCTATCAACTGGAATGGATTCTAATTGGCTACCCAATCTCTCCACGCCGTATACAAAGGCCATCACCGCAGCCAAAAGTAATAGCCGGTTAAAAACACGCCCCCACTCTCGCGACACCGGCTGACGCTCAGCGCGCTCCGGTCTGCTGCGCTTAAAGCGATTACTCTTGGCGCTTATCCTTTGCATTAGGCCCCTGCATTCCCACTGATGCTGCCTGCCAAAATTGCCTTCACTAATTGCTCAAAATCTAAACCAGCCTGTTTCGCCGCCATTGGCACCAAGCTATGGTCGGTCATACCCGGTACGGTGTTCACTTCCAGCAAATAGAAACGACCATCGCTATCACGCATCACGTCAACTCGCCCCCAACCCTGACAACCAAGGCTGTTAAACGCCGCCAATGCCAATTCGCTCAGTTCCAATTCCTCAGCCGCGCTCAATCCACAGGGGCACAAATAGCGCGTCTCATTGGATAAATATTTGGCATTAAAATCGTAAAATGCCGCATCCGTTTCCAATTTAATGGCCGGCAGTGCTTTGCCATTTAAGATCGCAACGGTGTATTCGCTACCGACAACCCATTGTTCAGCAAATACACGGCCGTAGGCCTGTGCATTTTGCCAAGCCGCTTCTAATTCCTGCGCTGTTTCTGCACGCGCCATACCTATACTTGAGCCCTCGCAGGCCGGCTTAACAATGACCGACCCCATATCCGCAATAATTGCTGCCCAATCGCTGCCCGCAGTGAGCTCAATAAATTTGGGGGTCGACAAACCCAAGCCTAGCCACAGCAATTTGCAGCGGAATTTATCCATCGCTAATGCCGACGCCAATACACCGCTGCCGGTGTATTTCACACCAAGACATTCCAGCGCACCTTGCACTGTACCGTCTTCACCACCGGGGCCGTGCAGCGCAATAAACACCTGCGTAAAATCCGCTTTTAGGCCTTGCATCCAGCCGTCGTTGGCTACGTCGATCTTCTCAACGGCAATACCCTGCCGCTCAAATGCCGCCGCGACTGCCGCGCCACTTTTCAATGAAATTTCGCGCTCCGCGGAACGGCCGCCGTACAACACAGCTAATTTGCCGCCAATGGCCTGATTAATATCTGCTACCGTCATATCGCTCATCAGTAATGCCTATACCCAATCTTGAACTGACAATTGCTGCGCCAAGGCGCCTATATTTCCCGCTCCCTGGGTAAGCAATACATCGCCAGGGAGAACACGAGCTTTTAATAATTCAAATGCTGCCTCAATACTTTCTACAAACACCGGCTCAAACTTGCCCTGCATTCGAATACTGCGGCATAAGCTGCGGCTATCTGCGCCGGCAATCGGCTCTTCACCCGCCGGGTAAACATCCAGTAGCAATAAACTGTCTACCGTCGATAACACCCGCACAAAATCCTCATACAAATCTTTTGTGCGACTGAATCGGTGTGGCTGATACAGCATCACTAAGCGCCGATCCGGCCATGCCTGCCGAGCCGCAGCAATCGTCGCCGCCACTTCGGTTGGGTGATGGCCATAGTCATCTACTAACATGAATTCGCCGCCCGCCACGGCCAGTTCACCGTAACGCTGAAAACGCCGACCAACTCCTTGGAAATTGCTTATACCGGAACAAATTGCCTCATTGGCTAAGCCTTCGTCCGTTGCCACCGCAACCGCCGCCGTCGCATTTAATACGTTGTGAACTCCCGGCTGATTGATACGCAAATCTAATTCGCTACCATCGGGGCGACTTACGACAAAGCTGCTTTGCATTCCCTGCTTTTGTAATGAATGAATGCGAAAATCCGCGTCATCGCTAAAGCCGTAAGTTAACGTCGGCCGACCAATATCTGGCATTAATTCCCGCACCACGGGATCGTCAATACACACCACCGCAATGCCGTAAAAAGGCAGATTGTGAAGGAACTCGATAAACGTCCGCTTCAACTTGCTAAAGTCACCGTCATAGGTGGCCATGTGGTCAGCTTCGATATTCGTAATCACCGACACCATAGGCTGCAAATGCAAAAATGACGCGTCGCTTTCATCCGCTTCAGCTACCAAATAGCGGCTTTCACCAAGCGCTGCATTGGTGCCTGCGCTATTAACCAAACCACCGATAACAAAGGTTGGGTCCAAACCCGCTTCTGCGAAAATCGATGTAATCAAACTAGTTGTCGTGGTTTTGCCATGCGTCCCCGCAACCGCAATACCGTGACGATAACGCATTAACTCAGCCAGCATTTCAGCGCGGCGTACAATCGGTACTCGGCCCTGTCTTGCGGCAATGATTTCTGGGTTGGCATCATTGATAGCGCTAGACACCACCACCACGTCTGAATCACCTATATTCTCGCCGCGATGCCCAAATGCGACCCGTGCGCCCAGCTGCTGCAACCTTGCAGTGCTTGGTGACGCTTTTAAATCCGAGCCCGAAATCACATAACCGAGGTTCAGCAACACCTCGGCAATGCCACACATACCGGCACCACCAATACCCACAAAGTGAATACGTTTAACACGGCGCATTTCTGGCACAACAAATGGATGCTTAGGCGTCATGGGCAAACTCCATGCAATAATTTGCAGCCACATCGGCGGCATCTATTTTTGCGAGCTGTCTTGCTGCCTCAGCCTTCTTCAACAAACTCTCCCGCTGCGCTTTATCGCTTTCTAACCACGCCTTTAGGCCAGCGGCAGAAAACTCTTTCTGATCGATAATTTCGCCTGCGCCGCCATCGGCAAACCACATGGCGTTAGCGCGCTGATGATCATCAATCGCGTGTGGCAGTGGAATTAAGATCGCCGGTACGCCAGCCGCAGCCAACTCCGCCACCGTCAATGCGCCCGCCCGACACAACACGATATCTGCCCAGCTATAAGCTGCCGCCATGTCATCAATAAACGCCTCAGCCAGCACATCTATACCTGCAGCAGCATACGCTGCCTGAACCGACTGCTCATGGTCACGGCCGGTCTGATGCCACAACAATGGCCGGTCTTCACTCGCAAACTGCTGCCAGGTGGCAACAACAACATCGTTAATAGGTTTGGCACCGAGACTGCCACCCAATACCAACACCCGCAGCTGGCCACTGCGCTCTGTCCACCGTTGCGCGGGTGCATCGATTGCGGCTATTTCACGGCGAACCGGATTGCCGATATAGCGATTGCGCTCACCACCAAGCTCAATCGGGTAGCCTGTTAAACACAAGGTCGCTATTTTTGCCAGCAGACGATTAGTCGTTCCCGCCACGGCATTCTGTTCCTGAATTACCACGGGCACCGATAAAAGTTTTGCCGCCAAGCCTCCTGGGCCAGAGGCATAACCGCCCATACCCACCACACAAAACGGCTTCAATTTAAGAATCAAACGCATGCTATGCAGTACCGCTAAGCCAGCTTTAGCGATGGCCAATATACGACGCAAGGGATTTTTCCCGCGTACGCCAGCCATATTTAAGCAGTGCAATGGCAAACCAGCGGCGGGCACCAGACGCGCCTCAATCCCCGCAGCAGTACCTAGCCAATGCACAGCAACACCACGCTCAGCCAAGGCACTGGCAACCGCAAGCGCTGGAAAAACATGTCCGCCAGTGCCACCAGCCATCATTAATACGGTACGCTCAGCGGCCATCTTGCCTCCGACATTCCCGCTCAATTCGCCCAATCAAGGCCACCATCCCCATACATACCATTAAACTGCTGCCGCCATAACTCATAAATGGCAGGGTCAATCCCTTCGTTGGTAGCAGCCCTGCGTTCACCCCCATGTTGATAAAGGCCTGACCACTGATCATGATCGCAACCCCATAGGCAACGTAAGCGTGAAACTGCTTACCCATAGATTCTGCGTAGCGACCGATGAATAAAATCCGTCCGATCAACGCAATAAATAAGCCGAGAATGAGCAAAGTGCCTAAAAAGCCAAATTCTTCAGCGAAGATGGCGAACACAAAGTCGGTGTGCGCCTCGGGTAAATAAAATAATTTCTGTACGCTATTTCCCAAGCCCACACCGCTAAACTGACCGCGACCAAATGCAATAAGCGATTGGGTTAACTGGTAACCAGTATTGAACTGATCTGCCCAAGGATCGGTAAATGCCGTCAATCGCTTCATTCGGTAAGGCTCAAAAATAACCATCGCCACCGCGCCGGCAACACAGCTGAGTATGACCAGCAAAAACTGGCCTAACTTCACGCCACCCAAAAAAATCATGACAAAGGCGGTACCGGCAGTGACTACCGTTGCGCCAAAGTCTGGCTCAAGCATCAGCAAAAGCGTGACGGCGAAAAGCAAGGCCATTGGTTTTACAAACCCTGACCAGCTCTGACGCACCTCATCATGACGACGCACAAGATAACCCGCCAAATAAAAGATGACGCACAGCTTTACAAATTCAGACGCCTGTAGGGTCAAGGGCCCCAAAGAAATCCAGCGCCGACTACCGTTTACTTCGCGACCAACCCCCGGGATTAGCACCAGCGCCAAGACCACAAAACCAAATAAAAGCAAGAGCCAACCACTGCGTTCCCACACATCAATAGGTGTGAGATACATAATGACGCTGATAATTGCCGCCAAACTAAAATGGAATAAATAGCGTTTAGCAAAGTAAAACGCGTCGTCATAGCGGCTAGCGGCGTGCTCAACAGAAGCCGAGGTCATGGCCACAAATCCGACCACTAGCAATGCCACCAAAATCAACTGCAAATGGCGGTCAAACAACTTCAGTTCAGCAAGGCTATTTCGCAGGTATGCTGTCATGACAAGCCCCCTGCTAACGCCGCTACCGAGCTGCTAAATTCACGGCCGCGATGTTCATAATTACTGAACATATCAAAACTGGCGCATGCTGGAGAAAGCAGTACCACATCTCCTGGCACTGCGTAATTAGCAGCCACCTTGACCGCCTCAAACATGCTCTCACTAATAATGGCGGGAATTCTAGAATCCAACATCGCCATCATCGGCGCCGCCATTTCGCCAATAAATACAGCGGCGCGTCCAGCTTCCGCTAGGGCGTCCATAAGCGGATTAAAATCTGCACCTTTTCCAATACCGCCAGCGATCAATATGACTTTTCCTGAGCCTGCCAAACCGCGCAAGGCTGATACTGCCGCGCCAACATTGGTGCCTTTTGAGTCGTTGTAATAACGCACACCGCTCACCTCGGCAACAAACTCACAGCGGTGCTCTAGGCCTTTAAAATCAACGATAGCGGTTAGCATCGACGGCATCGGCAAACCTACCGCACTTCCCAGCGCCAAGGCCGCAAGGACATTGCTGACATTGTGAGACCCTGCAATTTTCATTGCAGCCACTGGCAGCAGCGCTTCACGCGCCAATGCAATATATTGCTCGCCGTCTTTTTCGATCAAACCAAAGGCGCGAAAATCTGAACGGCCCAACCCGAAACTCCACCTAATAACATCGTCCGGAATTAAAGGCGTACTCAGGGCGTCATCGCGATTAATCACAACCTGCTTACAGTCTCTAAAAATTCTATGCTTTGCCTGATGGTAGTGAATCAAGCTGCCATGATGATCGAGGTGGTCTTCACTGACGTTTAGTACCGTCGCGACCTCAGCACCGACCGAGGCGCAGCGTTCAAGCTGGAATGATGACATTTCCAATACATAGAGCTCGACTGTATCGCTTAATAAATCCAAGGCCGGCGTGCCCAAATTGCCGCCAACGGCTACTTTGCGGCCGGCGCAAGCTGCCATTTCACCCACCAAGGTTGTAACAGTGCTTTTACCATTAGAGCCGGTAATCGCGACTATTGGCGCAGCAGCTTCGCGACAAAACCATTCGATATCGCCAGATACCTCAACACCATTCGCTTTGGCTGCAGCAATAGCGGGGTCGGCCAAGGATATTCCCGGACTGACGACAAGCTCGGTCGCGGACAAAAATTGATCGACGGTAAATTCACCCAAACTTAATTCGATGTTTGGAAATTCACTCTGGAATTGTTCTAGTCCCGGCGGCGCTTTGCGGCTATCTGCAACGGCAAACGACAAACCTTGCTTTGAAAAATAACGGGCGATAGAAAGCCCGGTTTTTCCCAAACCAATAACGATTCGTCTATTGTCAGATGCGATTAAACTCACGCCAACACCACGCCCATATAAATACTCATCGCAGTTTCAGTGTCGCCAAACCAAACAACACCAGCATTACCGTAATAATCCAGAAGCGCACTATCACTCGCGGCTCTGGCCAACCTTTTAATTCAAAATGATGATGAATTGGCGCCATACGAAAAATACGTCGCCCAGTTAATTTAAAAGAAGCAACTTGCAAAATGACCGACACTGTCTCTAAAACAAAAATGCCGCCCATAATGAAAAATACAATTTCGTGCCGGGTGATCACCGCAATCGTGCCGAGGGCCGCGCCAAGTGCTAAGGCGCCAACGTCACCCATAAACACCTGCGCCGGATAGGTGTTAAACCAAAGGAAACCTAACCCCGCACCAGCCAGTGCGCCACAAATAACAATCAATTCCCCCGCGCCGGCCACATAGGGAATATGCAAATACTCGGCAAACTTTACATTACCGGTAAGATAGGCAATTAAACCCAAGGCAGCGCCAACCATCACGGTGGGAAGAATCGCCAAACCGTCTAAACCATCGGTCAAATTAACGGCGTTGCTTGAGCCGACAATCACAAAATACGTCAGCACAATAAAGAAAGCGCCCATCTGCCAACTTACATTTTTAAAAAATGGGAAAAATAATTGCGTATCAACAGGACTGTCTGCCGTTACATATAAAAATATCGCAGCCCCTAAGCCGGCAACGCTTTGCCAGAAGTACTTCCAACGGGCTGGAAGTCCACGGGAGTTGCGCTGTATTACTTTGCGGTAGTCATCTACCCAGCCCACCGCACCGAATATTGCGGTAACCGCCAACACTGTCCACACAAAGGGGTTGCGCAAATCTGACCACAATAAAGTACTAGTAAAAATGGCCACCAAAATAAGGGCGCCACCCATAGTCGGGGTGCCTGACTTACTCAAATGCGACTTCGGCCCGTCGTCACGAATGGCCTGGCCAATTTGGTAGTAATTTAATTTTCGAATCATATAGGGCCCAACTAGCAATGATATCGCTAAGGCCGTTAATACGCCGAGGATTCCCCGGAAACTCAAATATTGAAATACCGCAAAGCCGCTAATATGTTGGCTCAAGTATTCAGAGAGAAATAACAACATCAGTTAGTCCTCCCCTGTAATTCAGCAGAGAGTGCATCCACCACTTCTTCCATCGCGGCACTACGCGAACCCTTAATCAATACCGTATCCTCTGCCTTCACAAACGTATTCAATGCCGAAATTAATTCAGCTTTATTTGGAAATGCAAAACTCTGCGAGCCAAATTCGTCTGCCATTAGCGGGGCGAATTCACCAACAACAAATAATGCATCTATTCTATTTTCACGGGCATAAGCCGCAATTTCCCGATGCCGCAATCCGGCCTCAGGGCCCAGCTCACCCATATGTCCCATAACCAAAATCCGCCGCGCGACACACGACGACAACACATCAATTGCCGCTCGTACCGATCCCGGATTAGCGTTGTAGCTGTCATCTATAATCGTGACCTCTGCCAGCTCTCGCCTGAGCAAACGTCCACTCACACTGCGCATTGACTCAAGACCAGCAACAACATCGGTTAAGCTCACCCCAGCAGATAATGAGGCAGCAGCAGCGGCGAGCGCATTCGCTACCATATGCTTGCCTGACAATGGCATGCACACCTTTGCGCTTCCCTTAAAACTGACCAGTTCAAACTGGACTTTTCCTGGCACACTCAAGTCAATATCACGAGCAAACACATCGACATCCTCACGCACAAGGCTGAACAACCGTTGTTTTACGTGCTTTGCATAGCCCTGCCAAAGCTCGTAATACGTGTCATCAGCGTTTATGACGGCAAGGCCATGCTGCGGCAAACTACGAAATATCTCGCCCTTGGTCTTCGCCACACTTTCTAAAGATCCAAATCCCGCTATGTGCGCAGGCTGTGCGTTGGTTAACACCGCAATATCAGGCTCAGCAAACTCGCACAAATAGGAAATATCACCCTGCTTCGCCGCGCCCATTTCTATCACGGCAAAACGATGTTGTTCTTGAATGGATAGCAAACTTAGAGGTACACCAATTTCATTATTTAAATTGCCTTGAGTCGCGAACACATCGCCACACTGAGCAAAAATACTTGCCAACATTTCCTTGGTACTGGTCTTGCCACTGCTACCGGTAACAGCGACCAGCGCGCCAGAAAATTGCCGACGATTTTCACGCGCAAGCAAACCTAAAGCGCGGCGACTGTCTGTGACCAATACACTTGGCAAAAGATCCGTAGCTTTGGTGACTAATGCGGCAATTGCGCCACTATTTTTTGCATTCTCTACAAATTGATTGCCGTCGAAGTTCTCTCCGGAAAGTGCAACAAATAAATCATTTTTTTGTATTTTTCGAGTATCAGTAGAGACTGCACTAAAACGCGTATCTTCACCGCACAATACACCCGAAGTAGCGGCCGCGACTTGCTGCAATGTCATTGGAGTAATCACTGCGCTGCCCTCGCCGCCAAACCAAGACGAGCACATTGCACATCACTAAACGGCAATCGATGGCCGGCGACTTCTTGATAATCTTCATGCCCCTTTCCGGCAACTAACACTACGTCGCCAGATTTCGCCGATTGGATAGCGGCGTTAATGGCTATATCGCGGTCCAATTCTACTGTGGGACGGCTGCTCATCCCCGCACAAATATCATTAATAATATCTGTCGCGGATTCTGATCGCGGATTGTCATTTGTCACCCAAACATAATCTGCATATTGTTCTGCAATCGCGCCCATAAGCGGTCGCTTAGACTTGTCGCGATCCCCGCCGCAACCCATTACGCAATAAATATTCCCGCCAGTCACTGCCCTTAGGGTTTGCAATACTTTTTGCAAGGCGTCAGGTGTGTGTGCGTAATCAATGACGGCCAAAACATTATCGGCAGAACGCAGACATTCCATACGTCCGGGCACCGGCTTAAGCAGAGGCAGTGCCGCCTCAACTTTTTCTGCTGGCACACCCATACCAAGCAATACAGCGCTCGCCGCCAATAAATTAGACAAGTTAAAAGCACCAAGCAGTGACGATCGAATATTAACCTCGCCCCATTCACTGCATAGACGCGCACGAATACCACTTATGTCGCAACTTACGTCTTCGGCATACACTTTGGCATTGCGGTCGAAAACGCTAAAGTCGATAACTTGCTTGGCTTTTGATGTTTTTAGCAAACGACGGCCAAATTCATCGTCTCGATTTATGACCGCCAAAGGCAAATCCAGCCAACTAAATAGCCGCGCCTTTTCTTGACCGTAGGCCTCCATCGATCCGTGATAATCGAGGTGATCCTGACTTAAATTTGTGAACACCGCCGCGCTAAAGTGCAAGGCGGCAACGCGATGTTGAGCCAAGCCATGAGAGGACACTTCCATTGCTGCCCAATTCGCACCACCGTCGCGCCAATCGCTAAGCAGGGCCTGCACAGACACCGCATCTGGTGTCGTATTTCTGCCACTATTTAATCGACCAAAGCGGCCGCTACCCAAGGTTCCAATTAGTCCGCAGGGTTCACCAATAGCCTCTAGTAGCTGGGCAACCATCCACGCACAACTTGTTTTGCCGTTGGTACCGGTGATCCCAATCAACTTAAGCTGAGTCGATGGCTGCCCGTAAAAGCGTCCGGCAATTTCACTTAATTGGGTCGATAAGTCATTTACTACAATGACCGGCAATGACCAGCGCGCCGCATCAAATGGCGCGTCAGCAATAACCGCCACTGCGCCAGCACGAATTGCCGCGTCGATATAATCTCGACCATCAACAATATGTCCTTTCACCGCCAAGAACACATCACCGACCTGAACGTCCTTGCTGTTTAGGGCCAAACCTGTCACCGGAACAGCAGCAACTTCGGGCGCTAATCCCGGTAATAAATCGCCGAGTAAACGTGGGCTTGTGTAGTTTTGTTGTTCTGTCATCACGCCGCCGAGTCTCCCTTCACTTTTGGTTTAGGGTCTTCCGGTTCTAAATTATCCGGCGCGATATTCAATAAACGCAAAGCGTCGGAAACAACTTTGGAAAAGACAGGGGCGGCAACTAGGCCACCAAAATAGTCACCGTGCGGCTCATCAATTGTCACGACCGCAACAATGCGCGGATTACTTGCCGGCGCAACACCGGCAAATAATGCAAAGTATCTACTTTTAGCATAACCACCAGCTTCGGCTTTATGCGATGTACCGGTTTTTCCGGCAATGCGATACGCGTCGACCTGAGCACGTGTTGCGGTGCCGCCTAGCTCCGTTACCTCTTCGAGCATATCAACAACTTGGCGCGCTATTTTTGCGGATATCACCTGCTGTTTAACCGGCTTCTCAGTGCGCTTTAGCAAGGAAACCTGCTGAAACATCCCTTTGTTTGCGAACACCGAGTAGGCCTGTGCGAGCTGCAGATTAGTAACCGTTAATCCATAACCGAACGCAAATGTCGCGCGCTCTATCGCCCGCCAGTTAGGACGATTTGGCAACATACCATTACTTTCACCAGGGAACCCCGAGCCCGTTGATCGGCCAAGACCAAAGCGATTAAACACGCCCCATACATCGTGTTCATCTAAAGACAATGCGATTTTTGTGGTACCGACCTGACTCGATTTTTTTAATACTTCCGCAACGGTAATCGCGCCGTAATTACGGTGATCTTCAAGGACTTTAGGGCCAACTTTTATATAACCAGGATTTGTATTAATCACGGTTTCAGGGTCATATTTTCCGCTTTCCAGCCCCGCGACAATTGTCAGCGGCTTAACCGTTGAACCTGGCTCAAACATATCGATAACAGCGCGGTTACGCATTGCATCTGGTATCAATTGGCTCCGGTTATTCGGATTAAAAGACGGCTGATTCACCATCGCCAATACTTCGCCACTTTCACTGTCGATAATAACGACCGAACCGGCCTTAGCGCCGGTTTTGTTGATTGCCGTTTTAAGCTCTTTGTAGGCGAGGTACTGCAATCGCAAATCAATACTGAGCTGAATATTTTTGCCAGGGCTAGCCGCCTCGCCGGCGTCTATCTCCCTAATAATATTGCCGTATAAATCTTTAAGAACTTGTTTCCGACCGGGCGTACCGTTAAGCCACTCGTCGTAGGCCAGCTCCAAGCCCTCCTGCCCGCGATCATCAATATCGGTAAAGCCTAAAATATGTGCAGTTACCTCGCCCGCCGGATAAAAGCGACGGTATTCACGCTGCAGGTACACCCCTGGCACTTTCATTTGAATAACTTGCTGCGCAGCAGCGGGCGCCATATGGCGGCGCAAATACATAAACTGGCTAGCACTATATCGCTCAATACGGCGCGACAACTCAGGCGCACTCATATCTAAGCTAGCGGCCAAACGCGCCCACTCACCCTTGGCCTCTTTTAATTCCTGAGGGTTTGCCCATATCGACGCAACAGGCGTACTAACAGCAAGCGGCTCACCATTTCGGTCAGTAATGATTCCACGGTGCGCAGGTATTACTTCGGTGCGATTGGTACGGGCATTACCCTGACCCTGTAAAAATTCATAGCCACGGTCTACATCCAACACCTGCAATGTCAGAGTACGCCACACCAAAAGAAGGGCGAGCACGAGCAGCGCTCCGACGACAATACGGAAACGCCAAGGCGAAATAGGTGCATTAACCGGCTTTGCCATAGCCCCCAACCATTTTCACTTCCCGCGCTTTAGGCGCTTGCATTTTTAATTTCTGTACAGCCATGTCCTGCACGCGATCTGGAGATGCCCATGTACTTTGCTCTAGCAACAAACGACCCCAATCTTCTTCAAGCAACATGGCTTCACGCCGCAAATCCTGTAATTGACCAAATAATTTTCTACTTTTGTGCGAGCTTTGAACCACGGCAATACACGACACGAGCACTAGCAAAATAAGCAGAGGCACGGCAAGACCACCTATCGGTGCCACCGCCTCAACTTCAGCCACGTAATTTTTTTTATTTGTGCTGCGCTGCTTTTTGCCCAGCATATATCACCCCTACGCACACTCGCCGTATGCTAGTTTTTCTGCCACTCGCATCACCGCACTGCGAGAACGTGGGTTTGCCTCTACTTCTTTATCTGTTGCTTTAATTGCTTTACCAATAATTTTTAAACGGCGATTTCGCTGACTCTCGGTAACCGGAATATACGCGGGAACATCATCACCTTCGGACTGCCGGCGCATAAATCGCTTCACCATTCGATCTTCCAGAGAGTGGAAGCTAATCACGACTAAGCGACCGCCTACCTCTAACTGATCAACCACATTGCCAAGCAAATGTTCTAAATCTGTTAACTCATTATTTATAAAAATTCTGATTGCCTGAAAGCTTCTGGTCGCGGGATGCTTGTGCCTTTCCCAGGCTGGATTCGCTTCTGCGACAATTTTTGCCAACTGCAGTGTGCGGGTAATTGGCGCTTCTTCACGCGCTGCAATTATCGCCCTGACGATACGCTTGGCGAATCGCTCCTCACCATAGTCACGCAATACTCGAACCATTTCTGACTCTTCTGCAGTGGCTATCCACTGCGCAGCGCTGATACCGCTGTCTGTGTCCATCCGCATATCGAGATCGCCGTCGCGCAAAAAACTAAAGCCGCGCTCAGCTTGGTCTAACTGCGGTGACGACACCCCCAAATCTAACAACACACCTGAAAACGGCCCAGAAACACCCGACTGCGCCGCCAAACTCTCTAATTCAGCAAACGATCCACGCGCAATACAAAAGCGCTGATCACTTGCGGCTAACTGCTCACCCTCAACAAAGGCCTGCGGATCTTTATCAACTCCCAACAGGCGTCCATCAGCAGCCAAACGCGATAAAATCAAACGACTATGGCCGCCGCGCCCAAACGTACCATCCACGTATTGACCGCTAGTATTTGTTACCAGCGCATCAACCGCCTCGTTGAGCAATACCGTTAAATGTTGTTCCAAGTGATCCACTCTCGTTATAGGGAAAGGGACAACATTTCTTCTGGCATATCACCCTCCCCAGCGGCACCCAGCCATTCAAACCAGCCAGACTCGCTCCAAAGCTCCAATTTTTTACCCTGACCAACCAATAATAATTTTTTATCTAGATCAGCGTAGTCACGCAGGGGCTGCGACAACAACACACGGCCGTTGCCATCCATCTCTAGCGGCGTTGCATAGCCAAGCAAGAGCCGCTGCGCGAGCCGCGCCTTGCGGTGAATATTGGGAAGCGCCTCAATTTTGGGTAGTAGGTCTAGCCACTGCGGCTCGGGATAAACCAACAGGCAGCGCTCTTCGGTATGCGCGGTAATCACTAGGCGGCCGTCACAGGCAGACATCAAGGCGTCGCGAATTTTGGCTGGTATCGCCAAGCGCCCCTTGCTATCCATTGTGATCGTATGACTACCCAGGAACATAATTCCCACCAAGCTCCGCTTTTAAACCGCAAAAAACCACTAAAAACCACTTTTACCCACTGAGGCACACTATAGGAACTTGCAAGTACAAGTGTCAAGCTGCGTTGAAGGGAAATAGCAGGGAATTTTCGTAAATGTGTCAGTAACTTGCGTGCAAAATAGGGCAATAAAAATGGCGGGTATCAAGCTAGTTTTGATAAAACAAAGACATGAGCACTCGACTTAATGTAGAACATTAAGTGTGGGCTTGATTTACAAGAAAGTGGGAAAAATTGAGTCGGCCGATAAGCCGGGTTCTGTCTTGGACGACCATTCATCTGGGATCTGCGTCACCGCAGACCTCTAGCAGCCTACCCGAATCCACTGTGGGCCACAGCGCTGGATTCCTATTTGGCCTTGCTCCAGGCGGGGTTTACCATGCCGCGAACTGTTGCCAGTCGCGCGGTGCGCTCTTACCGCACCATTTCAACCTTACCGGCAGCTTACGCTACGTAGGCGGTATATTTTCTGTTGCACTTTCCGTAGGCTCGCACCTCCCAGGAGTTACCTGGCGCCTTGCCCTGCGGAGCCCGGACTTTCCTCCCAACAGTAAACTGAAGAGCGATCGTCTGGCCGACTCAACTGTAAGAATAACCAGTAGTTTATGCTTTGGCAAGCGCTATTTATAGCGATTACTGCAAGGGGAAATCTAAACCGTACTGATATAACTGATTTTTTTTCAAGCCACTAATCTTTGCGCAAAGCGCCGCAGCCTGTTTAAGTGGCAGCTCAGCCCTAAGAATATTCAACACTTCAATCGCGGCGGTTGGAATACCCTCATCCCCTTTAAAGCCCTCAATTAACAGCACACACTCGCCGCGCTGCTGATTACTGTCTGCACTAACCCACTGATGCAGCTCTGCCGCAGGCAAGCGCTTTACCGTTTCATAAAGTTTGGTGATTTCACGGGCCAAAACCACAAGCCGGTCGCCCCCCATTGCAGCACTGATATCCGCCAAGCTGTCTTTTATACGATGCGGCGCCTCGTAAAAAATCATGGTTCGCCGCTCCCGCTGCAAACTTTTTAGCACAGCAAGCCTCGCATGCTGTTTGGCGGGCAAAAACCCCTCAAACATAAAACGATCCGACGGCAATCCCGCCACACTTAATGCAGCAATAACCGCACATGCCCCAGGAATAGGCACTACTTTAATGCCTTCACTCAATGCCATATCCACAAGGCGGTAGCCAGGATCAGACACCAACGGTGTTCCGGCATCAGAAATCAACGCTAGGCTCTTGCCGTCGCGCAAATGAGCCAACAAGCGCTCAAGGTCGGCGCTGCTGCTGTGGTCATGGTAGGCACAAAGCGGGGTAGTTATCTCAAAATGACTTAGTAAATTGCGACTGTGACGAGTATCTTCTGCAGCAATGAGCGCTACTGTTTGTAGGACCTCTATGGCTCGGGGTACCATATCCGACAAATTACCTATCGGCGTGGCAACAACATAGAGGGTGGGGGTATTATCCACAGGTAAACCTCACTCAGTATTCCATGACCGCGCAGACTAACAACGGCCAATCAATGAAGACAAGAACTTTTATACTTATACTCATCGCCACTTTTCTGGCGAGCTGCGGCTCCACCCCTACACCACCGCCAAAACCCAGCGCAAGTACGACAGAAAAATACACGGTAAGACCCCGCCCCACGCCAGTGCCAAATAATGAATTCAATCCCGCTACCGTAGACATTAACGTCGTAGAACAATGGCTTAATGACGCCAAAGACATGGAGCCGGAAGAATCTGCAGAACTACTACTGAGATCAGCCGAAGTGCTGCTACGGGAGGGCGAACTAGCGCGCGCCGATGACGTAGTGGGCGAGCTAATTCCACCAGAGCTCAGCTCCGAGCAAGCCCTGCGACTGGCAATTATTCGCGCGCGCGTTCAACGTGGCCACGCCGAGTTTGCGCAAGCGCTTGCACAATTATCAGACCCACTCATAGAAAGCGCCGTGCTGGAAGCCCCCGTGCGCCGGCAAATGCAATATAGCCAACTCCGCGCTTCTTTGTATGAAATTGAAGGCGACTACCTAGCAGCCGCTCGCGAAAGAATTTTCATCGACCCGATGCTCAGCCCAGGCCAGCAGCCAACCAATAGGGAGGCTATCTGGGCGTCCTTAATGCAAATACCGACCGATATGCTCGTCAAGCACATAAATAGTGCGAGTAATAAGGATTATATCGGCTGGCTCGAGCTCGCTTCGATCGCCAAAGACAATCAAAACAATATTGAAGCCCAAGTCCAGCAACGCGATGCTTGGCTGCGCAATTGGCCTAGGCACCCCGCCCACGACTCTCTACCTGGCGGCCTAGACAAGCTAAATGACCTAATTGTAGAGCGCGCCGATCAAGTTGCCCTTATTCTGCCAGTAACCGGCCGACTAGCAGCATATGGTAAGGCTATTCGCGATGGCTTTTTTGCAGCCTACTACGAAACCCTCAATCAAGGTGGCAGCGTTCCACAGATCAATCAATACGACAGCAACGCGATAGATATCAACACGCTGTATCAAAAGGTGTTAAACAGCGGGAATAAGCTTGTTATTGGCCCTCTACAAAAAGAAAACCTAAGCGCACTGGTTGCCAGCCACCCAAGCGCCATGAATGTGCCAACCCTTGCCCTCAATCGCATCGATGGCAACAAATTCCCCAACGGCCTCTATCAATTTGGACTTAACCCCGAAGACGAAGCAGAGCAAATCGCCGAAATTGCGATGAGCAAGGGCTACACCCGCGCACTGATACTGACCCCAGAAGGCTCATGGGGACAAAAAGTTGCAGCCGCATTTGCCCAACGCTGGCAAACACTGAACGGCAAAATCGTCGCTAGCCAAACCTTCGATGCATCGAAAAATAATTACTCAGAAAAGATTAAAAGCATTCTGCAAATCGATAAAAGTCAGCAGCGTTTACAACGCTTACAACAAATTATCGGCCTGCGCCCGAATTACGAACCTTATCGACGCAGCGATATCGACTTTATTTTCCTACTTGCCCGCCCCAATGAAGGCCGCGCAATCAAGCCACTACTCGCCTATCACTACGCAGGTGATATTCCCGTTTACGCGACTTCACATATTTATCGCGGCAGTAATTCACCCAGTAAAGACCAAGATATCAACGGTATTCGCTTCATCGACATACCTTGGATATTCGACGACAAATCTCAAATCCGCAAAGACATCAACGCGGGCATCCCCTCAAGCGCTGCATACCAGCGGATGTACGCCCTCGGTGTCGATAGCTTCCGGCTACATTTACGCCTAAACCAGTTACGCAACGGCGCCAGCGGTCAAGTTTTTGGCGAAACCGGCACCCTCACCCTAAACGACCTTGGCCAAATTGAACGAGAACTTGCGCTAGCCGAGATTCAAGAAGGACGCGCCGTAGTAAACCCAACAAGATCGGCAAACCAAAACCCGAGTAATGATTTTTAAGCAATCTACTGCGGTAAACATCGGTGCCCAAGCAGAGCTGGGTGCCTGCCGCTTGTTAAAAAAGCACAAACTCAAGGTTATTCAGCAAAATTATCGTTGCCGTTTTGGTGAAATTGATATTATTGCCAAATCTGACCAACACCTGATCTTTGTAGAAGTGCGCTACAGACAAAGTTCTTCCTTCGGCAGCGCCGCAGAAACAGTGACCTTCAAAAAGCAACAACGTATTATCCTTACCGCTCGGCATTTTCTTAGCCGAGGGGATTACGCTGAACTACCCTGCCGCTTCGATGTCATTGAAGTTAGTAGCGATAAAGACGGTAAACTACAATTTAACTGGCTGGTAAACGCATTTCAGGAGTGAAAAACAAAAATACCGTGGACTATTCCGAGCAAGTTATCGATTTATTTCATCGTCACATTGAAAGCTGCATGTACACCATGGAAGCACTTGGCGAAACCATTGCCCGCGCGAGCGAATGCCTTGTAGAAAGCATGTTGCACGAGCACAAAATCATTTGCTGTGGCGAAGGCAATAGCCGGCTTATAGCGCATCATTTGGCAACCAATCTGCTAAATAGCTTCCAACACGAGCGCCCCGCGCTGCCAGCAATGATACTTAGCTCAGACGCAGCAACCGCAATAGCAGCCGACTCAAGCTATAACGATATTTACGCCAATCAAATACGCGCCCTGGGCCAAACCGGCGACTGCCTAGTGCTTTGCTATAATGGCGGCGGTTCTACAGCGACACTTCGCGCAATTCAAGCCGCCCATGAGCGGAATATGAAGGTAATTTCGCTATCCAATATGAAAGGCGGTGACGCTAGTGCTCTGCTGCTACCAGACGATGTAGAGCTCACCTTCCCCGTAGATGACCGCGCCCGCGCGATAGAAATGCAGCTAATTGCTGTGCATAGCATCTGCGAATTAATTGACACTCATTTATTTGGGACATCTCACGCATGAACAAACTACTACAACTTAGCCTGTCGCTATCGCTAATTATTTCGCTTAGCGCCTGTACGCAAATAATCACCGCGACAACAGATGAACCTATTGCAGACGACCCTGGCAGTCGCAGCTTGGGCAGCTATGTAGACGATGAAATTATCGAAACAAAAGTAATCGTCAACATCAATAAAACCGATCCAGCACTTAAATCATCCCGCATCAGCGCCACCAGTCATAACGGTATTGTGTTGCTGACTGGGAACACCCCAAACGACCGCCTACGCCAAATTGCAGGTGAGGTAGCCAGCAACGTCAAGAAAGTTCGCAAAGTCCACAATGAGCTTGCTAGCGGTACAGATGTAAGCATGCTGGCTCGCAGCAATGACGCGTGGATTAGCACCAAAGTAAAAAGCCGCTTATCACTCAACGAGCAATTAGACGCCTCTAAAATTAAAGTGGTGACCGAAAACGGAATTGTTTATTTGATGGGTCTTGTATCCAAGGCTGAGTCAGATACCGCGGCAACGATTGTTAGCGAAACAAGTGGCGTACAAAAAGTAGTGAGAGTATTTGAATACTACTAAGAAAAAGACCTGCCTCCGCAAAGGTGGCAGGTCTTTAAAGACTTACTTAACAACTTTTAAGCTAGGCTTAGACTTTGAAGGTAGCTTGCTCAAGGTCGCAGACGGACGCGAGCCAGTTGGTGGCGGCGGAGTAGGTTCTTCGGCATCAAACAACATACCTTGGCCATTTTCTTTGGCGTAAACCCCCAAAACGGCGCCAACCGGTGCACTCACTTCCTGCGACACACCGCCAAAGCGACCACTAAAGCTAATGATATCGTTGCCGACATGTAAACCCATCACCGCAGACGGCGATATATTCAGAACAATCTGGCCATCTTGCACATATTGCTGAGGCACATAAACGCCATCGAGCAAAGCATCCACCAAAATATAAGGGGTGCAGTTATTATCTACCACCCACTCATATATTGCTCTGATCATATAAGGGCGACTAGAGGTCATTGCCATACTAATTCAGCCAGCGGTTTAAGCTACTGACGCCTCATTGCGAAGTTCACGTTCTTTTTCAGTCAAGCTTTCTTGGAATGCAGGGCGCTCAAATAAACGCTCCATATAATCAAATAAAGGCTTGGACTGACGAGTTTGCGGAATCACCACTCCCAGCTGTGGCAAACGCCACAAAATTGGAGCTAAACAGCAATCGACCAGTGTGAATTCTTCGCTCATAAAAAACGGCTTTTCATCAAAAATTGGCGCCACAGTTAGCAAACTATCGCGTAATTCTTTGCGCGCTTTTTCAGCATTTTTCTGATTACTACCGGCAAGTAACTCATCAACCAAGCGACACCAATCGCGCTCAATACGATAGATATACTGGCGGCTCTCACCCCGTGCAACCGGATACACTGGCAGCAATGGCGGGTGCGGAAAACGCTCATCCAAATATTCCATCATGACCTTGGATTCATACAAAGCCAAATCACGATCAACCAAGGTAGGCAGGGAATTATAAGGATTTAGTTCGGCGACTTCTTCCGGCAAATTGTCCGGCTTCACATCGACGATATCAACAGTCACGCCTTTTTCGGCCAATACAATTCTCACCCGATGACAGTAATGACTTGCTGCGTCGGAAAAGAAAGTCATGGTAGAACGCTTGGCTACAACGCCCATTGATCTCACCTCAAATTAGAAAACTAAAACAACAAACGGGCAGCTCTAATCAGAGCCACCCGCCAACTTTTACAAGCCTTTACTAAATCGTAAAAACGAGTAGCAAAATTTAGTGCACATCCTTCCAGTATTCACGGTTTAGCAAGTAGGTGAATACAAAGAACAGAGCAATAAACAGAAGTACGAAGCCACCAATGCGCTTACTTTGAACCTGCGCAGGCTCGCCCACGTAATCCAAGAAATTAACCAAATCGTAGACTACTTTATCATACTCAGCGGGACTCAAGCTGCCTTCAGGAGAGTAGGTAAAAGAACCGCAAGGATTTAAGGCCTTACCATCTTCACCAAACAGCACATCTTCACCGGTCAAAGGATCACGCAGAATGCCACCGTTATGCGCGTGAACAGGACCAGGTGCGCACTGAGGCATACCCTGTAGTTCTGCCAAAACATGGGGCATCCCCACATCTTTAAAGACCTTGTTATTCACACCCCAAGGGCGTGATGGATCTGAGTGGAAGGTACGAAGGTAGGTGTACAACCAGTCAGTACCACGAGCGCGAGCAACCAAGGTCAAATCAGGCGGCGCAGCGCCAAACCACTTTTTTGCATCAGCTGCTGCAATCGAGTTCGTCATCAAGGAACCAATTTTCGCATCGACATCGAACTTCAAATGCTGCTCAAACAAATCAACCGGTATACCCAAATCGTCAGCCGTGCGCTGGTAACGACCATACTCAAGTGAATGACAACCCATGCAGTAATTCATATAGGTTTGGGCACCGCTTTGCAGCGATGCCTTATCAGTCACATCAGTATCAATTTTATCGCAAGCCATAGTGCCGCAATCAAAAGCCGATTCTGAACCTGCAGCTTTTAATGGCAGTACCGTCAGAACGATAACAGCCAACAACACTAGCATGCTCTTCCAGAAGCCCATACCACCATCGGTAGTGCGAGTCGGCTCCGGCTTAGTCGCTTCCCACTTAGTCCAGAAAGGCATCAAGAGGAAGAAGGCAAAGTAAATAACCGAGCAGATACGCGCTAGCAAAGTCCGCGCTTCTGTCGGTGCTTTCACACCCAACACACCCAAGATCAAGAACGAAGCAACGAAAATCAAGATAGCAGCTTTGCTCACGCGACCTTTATAGCGAATCGACTTCACTGGGCTGCGATCTAACCAAGGTAACAGGAACAGAATAGCAACCGACGCACCAAAGGCTACAAAACCTAGCAGCTTATCTGGCACCGCACGCAATACCGAATAGAAGGGCGTGAAATACCAAACTGGCGCAATATGCTCCGGTGTCTTCAGACCATTAGCAATTTCAAAGTTAGCATATTCGATGAAATAGCCACCCATTTCTGGGCCAAAGAAGATTATAGCCGCGAAGACGAACATAAATACCGCGATCGCTGTTAAGTCATGCACGGTGTAATAAGGATGGAAAGCAACGCCATCCAAAGGAACGCCGTTGGCATCCTTGTTCTTCTTAATTTCAACACCGTCTGGGTTGTTAGAGCCTACCTCATGAAGAGCCAGTAGATGCAATACAACCAAAGCAATCAGTACGATTGGCAGCGCAACGACATGAAGCGCAAAGAAACGGTTCAGTGTAATACCAGAGATCAGGTAGTCACCACGAATCCACTGTACGATATCCTCGCCCACAACCGGAATAGCACCGAACAAGGAAATAATAACCTGCGCACCCCAGTAGGACATTTGTCCCCAAGGCAATACATAACCCACAAAGGCTTCGGCCATCAGTGCCAAGAAAATGAACATACCAAAAACCCAGATTAATTCCCGAGGTTTTTTATACGATCCATAAATCAAGCCGCGGAACATATGCAGGTAAACCACCACGAAAAACGCTGAGGCGCCAGTGGAGTGCATATAGCGAATAATCCAGCCAAACTCAACATCCCGCATGATGTATTCAACAGAGCGGAACGCCTCTTCTGAGCTAGGAGTAAAGCTCATGGTCAACCAAACCCCAGTCAGCAACTGGTTAACCAGGACGACTAGAGAAAGGACACCAAAGAAATACCAGAAGTTAAAGTTTTTCGGCGCGTAGTATTTACCCATGTGGGTATCCCACGCACGCATAATAGGTAGGCGGGCATCAACCCAGTCACGCAGACCCACTAACATTTTGATCATTACGCAGCCCCCTGATCAACACCGATAACAAGCACATTGTCACCCTCGTAAGAATACGGAGGAACAACAAGGTTTTGAGACGCAGGCGAACCTTGGTAAACGCGTCCCGCCAAATCAAAGCGCGAACCGTGGCATGGGCAGAAGAAGCCACCAAGCCAAGACTTACCGCCCAAATCGGGAACACCTACTTCTGGGTGATGCTTAGGCGCACAGCCTAAATGCGTACACAAGCCAACAAGGACAAGGTATTCGGGGCGAATAGCGCGGGACACTGAATCAACATACTCTGGCTGCTCAGAACCTTTAGAGACTGGGTCTTTCATATACTGATCAAGCTGCTTTAAGCTGGCCACCTGCTCCTCAGTGCGACGCACTATGTAAACAGGCTTACCACGCCATTCAACTACAACCATCTGGCCCGGTTCCAGCTTGCTAATATCTGCCTTTACCGGCGCACCAGCAGCTTTTGCTTTAGCGCTTGGATTCCAAGAACCCACAAAGGGTGTTGCTATACCGACTGCGCCTGCGGCACCCACAACTGATGTTGCGGCCGTCAGAAAGCGTCGACGCCCTGTATTTATGCCGTCATTACTCATGACGATTCCCCCATAATATACGAAAACTCAGGCAGGCCCCGCCTCTCTAAACGGTGCCAAATCCAAAATTCCAAATGGGCCAAATAGTAATGAACTTGGCCCTTACTGACAACATTAATGCGCAGCAAAGACCTACATTAGGGTCTTTGCTTGAGCAAAAAAAAACGCCCACATAATAGCTCGTGGGCGTTTTCCGAGTGCCGTAGCGGCAATCTCCACAGACCTGACGGCCGTCGCGGTTAACGCTTGGAGAATTGCGGCTTCTTACGTGCTTTACGCAGACCGACTTTCTTACGCTCAACTTCGCGAGCATCGCGAGTTACGTAACCAGCTTTACGCAGACCGCTGCGCAAACCTTCGTCGTATTCCATAAGAGCACGAGTAATACCGTGACGAATCGCGCCAGCCTGGCCAAAACTACCACCACCGCTAACCGTTACAGTCACATCAAACTTTTCAGCCATTTCGACCAGCTCAAGCGGCTGACGAACGATCATACGTGCAACTTCACGACCAAAGTATTGATCAAGAGTGCGATCATTAACTGAAATAGCACCTGTTCCTGACTTCAGGAATACACGAGCTGAGGAGGTTTTACGGCGACCTGTACCGTAATACTGGGTGGCTGACATATTGCGCTTCCGTTAGATATTCAGTTCAACTGGCTGCTGGGCAGTGTGGGGATGCTCAGTTCCAGCGTAGACTTTCAATTTTTTAAACATTGCACGACCCAGCGGGTTCTTGGGTAACATACCCTTTACCGCTCCCTGGATCACGCGCTCAGGGGCTTTATCAATCAACTTTTCGAAGCTTATAGACTTCAAGCCACCTGGATAACCAGTGTGGTGATGATAGATTTTGCCAGTTGCTTTATTGCCTGTAACACGGATCTTCTCCGCGTTAACGACAACGATATAATCGCCAGTGTCAACATGAGGCGTATATTCAGCTTTATGCTTACCGCGCAATCTATGCGCAATTTCACTGGCTAAACGACCCAATGTTTTGTCGGCGGCGTCTACCACATACCAGTCGTGTATTACGTCACTGGGTTTTGCACTTAAGGTTTTCATGTTTCTCGCCTATAGGGCCCGTACCGAACAAAGAGCGCGAATACTACATAAGCGCCAAGGGTTTTTCAAGTGGAATCTTGCTTTTATAAGCCATAAATCTCAACGACCTACGGTCGATGCTCACAAGCAAGATATTCCTCTGATTGCATTTCAAGCAGGCGACTCTGAGTGCGCTCAAACTCGAAATCCAAGCGACCACCTGTATAA
Organism: Zhongshania marina; assembly: GCF_002915595.1. Lineage (GTDB taxonomy): Bacteria > Pseudomonadota > Gammaproteobacteria > Pseudomonadales > Spongiibacteraceae > Spongiibacter > Spongiibacter marinus_B. Next base: position 47,804 of record NZ_PQGG01000013.1, on the reverse strand, counting down.
AGCTGCTCAAGCGGTGCAGCCGCCGATAATACCAGCTTAACGTTGCGATCGTAAAACTCATCTATCAAATTAATAAAGCGCCTAGCCTGATCATCACGACCAGCGCCCATTTGCGGCACATTACTAATAAGTACCGCATGAAACACTCGCGCCAACTCAATATAGTCATACTGACTGCGCGGCCCATCGCATAGCTCAGAAAAATCAAACCACGCAACATCGTCCGCGACAAATAAAGCTTGAATTTGGCGACCTTCAATATCAAGTAACTGATCCGCAGTGGCAGCCTCAGGGGCCAAACGCTTAAAACTCTGCGCCAAACTTTGATCAGCGGCCTCGCCTAAGGGATGATAATAAAGCTCCGCCTGCTCCAGCGCCCGCAAGCGGTAGTCCACGCCACCATCCACATTAACCACATCTACCCGCTCTTTGATTAAGGCAATGGCCGGCAAAAACCGCGCACGCTGCAAACCGTCTTTGTACAAACCGTCCGGAACAATATTTGAGGTCGCCACCAGCACCACGCCCCGCGCAAATAAGCGCTCAAACAAGCCAGCCAAAATCATCGCGTCGGTGATATCTGAGACAAAAAACTCATCAAAACAAATCACCCGCGCCTCATCCGCTATGCGATCCGCAACAATGACCAAGGGGTTCTTTTCACCAGACAGGGATTTTAATTCGCGATGCACGCGCTGCATGAAACGATGAAAATGTGCGCGCATTTTATTTTCGAAGGGCAATGTATCAAAAAACGTGTCCATCAGATAGGTTTTGCCACGCCCTACCCCACCCCAAAAATACAGCCCGCGAATAGCCGGCGGGGGCTCGCTTTTACCTGCGAGTTTTGCACCTATACGCGCAAAAAAACCACCACGCTGCGCGGGTTGAGCAAGCAGATCATCATATAAACGCTGCAAACACTGCACAGCATATTCCTGAGCCGGATCATAGGAAAAATCGGCCTGAGTAAGATCGTGCTGATAGCGCTGTATTGGTGTAGACATTCCCTTAGCCTCTTTCAAGACGGCGCAACTGTACCGACCCACGATCAAATTGGCAATTTTTTATCAGTGAATACTGAACCCTGTGCAACGAGAGGTTATACTGTAATGACGGAGTGACAACTACGTCGACTCATCGGAGGAACCTCTGTGCAAGACATCAACACACTACTCGCCGTCGCTATCATCTGCCTTCTTATTGGCACTGCGATAGGCTATTTCATTATTGGCCGCATGAGACCAGAGCAGCAAAACCGCGCCGCACTGGAAAAGCAATTCAATGATATGCAGCGTCAGCAGCAAGACTACCAGCAACAGGTCAGCCATCACTTTGACCGCACGGGTGAACTACTAAACGAACTAGCCGAAAGCTATCGAAGCGTTCACAACCACATAGTAGAAGGCGCTCAAAACCTTCACAGCACTGGAATCAGCCCACTTCAAGCCATTCCGGAAGGTCGCCCAGTGCTAGACAACAAACCCAGCTCACTCAGCCCAGCAGCCCCACCACTGGATTACGCACCAAGACAGCCGGGTAAAAAAGGCGCTCTGCACGAAGAATTCGGAATGGATTCAGAAAAGAAAAAATCCGACCATATCGAACCTCCGGTCACACCCCACGCCTAGCAATAAGCGCCGGCCGGCGATGAATCGTCAGGCCGGATTATCTATATCAATAAATCGATGATACAAGCCAAATTTTTCGGCCAAGTTTCCGGCCAATGCCTGTATTCCATAACGCTCCGTTGCATGATGCCCTGCAGCAATATAGTGAATCCCCAGCTCCCGCGCCGCCAATATGGTTGGCTCAGAAACCTCACCACTTAAATACGCATCCACCCCCGCCGCCGCGGCTTTTTCAATATACGATTGCGCACCGCCGGTACACCAGGCAATCCGCTTAATTGGCCGTTCATGACCAAGCTCTAACAAAGGCTTGCGACCCAAAACAGCTTCAACGTGTTCAGCAAAGGCCAAGGCGCTCATCGCCTCCGGCAAAGAGCCCACATTCCCAACCGAACGAGGGTTGTTCACCTCCAAGCCACCATCAACCGCAATCCCCAAACGCTTTGCAAACTGCGCGTTATTGCCCAACACAGGATGCGCATCCAAGGGCAAATGATAGGCGATCAAGCTGATATTATTCGCCAACAACAAGGCCAAGCGATTCCGCTTCATTCCCACAATACAGGGATCTTCGCCACGCCAAAAATAGCCGTGATGAACCAAAATCGCATCAGCCTTTTCTTCAATAGCAGCCTCAATCAGTGCCTGGGAAGCCGTTACTCCAGAGATAATACGCGTAACCGTTTCCGCACCCGCAACCTGTAAACCATTCGGACAGTAATCACTAAAACGGGCGGGTTCTAAAATTTCGTCTGCTGCGGCAAGCAAAACGTGAAGCGAAACCGACATAAGCCCTCACTTTAATTCTGAAAAATCACTTTTCGTGCTAGGCTAGCACCCCATTAAGACGAGCTTCCAAAGCTCACTCCCCCGACAGCAACCCAGCGAGGATCCGCATTTGACACGGTACAGCCTGAAACCTTTTATCTGGCCCACCGTCTGCGGTATTTTACTGGGCCTATGCATACTCGCTTACCTGCCCTCGCAACGCGACCATGACTATGTTTACGCGGTAGAACACGCGGCACCTGCAGTCGCCAATATCTACACCACCAAAGTTGTCGAGCAGCGCCATCCGCTAGCCGACGACCCATTATTTAAACATTTTTTCAGCCGCAATGGTCGTGTCAAACAACAACTAGAGCGCAGCTTGGGTTCTGGTGTAATTGTCAGCGACGCGGGATACCTCCTAACAAATTACCACGTAATAAAAGGTGCCGACGAGATTCTTGTATTGCTACACGATGGCCGCCAAGCGCTGGCCAGCGTAATTGGCAGCGACGCCGACACTGATCTTGCCGTGCTCAAAATCGATCTCGACAATCTGACCAGCATATCCATTGGCGATCCGAGCAAAATCCACGTCGGCAATATCGTCCTCGCCATTGGCAATCCCTACGGCTTTGGCCAAACAGTCACCCAGGGCATTGTCAGCGCCACCGGCCGCTACGGCTTGGGGCTCAGCCAATTTGAAAACTTTATTCAAACCGATGCCGCAATTAACCCCGGCAACTCGGGTGGCGCATTAATCGACACCAAGGGCCGCCTACTCGGTATCAATACCGCAATTTACACCCAAAGCGGCGGATCAACAGGTATCGGCTTAGCCATTCCAACAGACCTTGCCCTGCGCACCATGAGCGATCTAATCAGCTATGGACGGCCACTGCGCGGCTGGTTAGGCATCGAAGTTCAACCTGTTGGTGTTGGCACCAACGGCGTTATTATTACGGCACTAGCCTCCAGTGGCCCCGCAGAAAAAGCCGGTTTAAAAATCGGCGACATTCTTATCAATATAAATGGGGAACAGGTCGGCGACGGCCACGCGGGAATGAAATTGATTACGTATACCCGCCCCGGCGAAAGGGTCAAAATTGGCTTGCTACGCGGTGAAGAGCCAATGACCATCGAGACAGAAGTCGCGATGCGGCCTAATAGCTAGGCCGCCAAGCCCCTTAAGCTTCGGCAAGAATTCGATCGAGGGACGAAAACAATATTTCGCTCTCCTCGGGCTTGCCCACTGTAATACGCAGATACTGCTCAATTCTGGGCATTTTAAAATGCCGGACAATCACGCCATCTTCGCGCAAGCCCGCTGCCAACTCCGCAGCGTCGCGAACGCGGTGCCGACAAAACAAGAAATTAGCCGCAGACGGTAGCACCTGAAAATCCAAGGCAGAAAGCCTAGCCGCCATCGCCTCGCGCTCATTTATCACGGCAGCACAAGTCTGCTCAAAATACGCTTGATCAGCAAATGATGCCGCCGCACCCAACTGCGCCAAACGATCTAAGGGGTAGGAGTTAAAGCTATTTTTGATTCGCTCTAGCGCTTCGATTAAATCTGCATGCCCAATCGCAAAGCCAACCCGCAAGCCCGCCAAAGAACGCGATTTAGACAAGGTCTGCGTCACCAACAAATTCGGAAAACGATTAACAAGTGAGATTGCAGACTCGCCGCCAAAATCAACATACGCCTCGTCGATCACCACCACCGTTTCATTATTCACCGCCAGCAAGCGTTCGATTTCAGACAGTGCTAAAAAGCAGCCCGTTGGCGCATTCGGGTTCGGAAAAATAATACCGCCATTTATGCCACGGTACTCTTCAATCCGAACCTGAAAGGCGTCGTCCAGCGGAATTGCCTCAAAAGGAATTTGATATAAACCGCAATAAACCGGATAAAAACTATAAGTAATATCCGGAAACAACAGCGGCTTTCCGTGCTGAAACAGACCGTGAAAAATATGCGCAAGGACTTCATCTGAGCCATTGCCAACAAATACCTGCGAAACCGACACACCGTGATAATCCGCAATAGCGGACTTCAGCACATCACTATTAGGATCAGGATAAAGCCGAAGCGCATCATTGGTCTCTGCTTTAATAACCTCTAATACCTTTGGCGACGGCCCATAAGGATTCTCATTGGTATTCAGCTTGGTTAGCTTACTTAGCTTAGGCTGCTCACCGGGCACATAAGGCACCAAGCCTTTAACAAAGGGGCTCCAAAATCTACTCATTTTCACCACCCAATAGGCGATATTCCGCACTGCGGGCATGCGCCGTCAAAGACTCGCCCCGCGCCAATATAGACGCCACCTTCGCCAATTCAGACGCTCCCGCCGCAGAACAGCCTATTAGCGATGAACGCTTTTGAAAATCATATACACCCAGGGGCGACGAAAACCGCGCCGTACCCGAGGTGGGTAATACATGGTTTGGCCCAGCGCAGTAATCACCTAAGGCTTCGGGGGTGTAACGCCCCAAGAAAATAGCACCCGCATGGCGAATTTTTGGTAGTAACTGCTCTGCATTATCAACGGACAACTCTAAATGCTCCGGCGCAATACGATTGCTGAGCGATATGGCTTCATCCATATCGTCGACTAAAATCAATGCTCCGCGCGCACTCAAGGATTGGCGAATAATCTCCGCACGCTCAGACTCTGGCAACAGGCGTGCGATGCTCGCCTCAACCTTGTCCAAAAATGCCGCATCGGAGCTAAGCAGAATCGACTGGGCGTCTTCGTCGTGCTCAGCCTGCGAAAACAAATCCATCGCAATCCAATCAGGATCAGTTTTGCCGTCACAGATCACTAAAATTTCAGAGGGGCCGGCAATCATATCCAAACCGACGCTACCAAAGACTTGGCGCTTAGCGGTCGCGACATAGATATTGCCGGGGCCAACAATCTTGTCCACTTTTGGAATAGATTCTGTGCCGTGCGCCAGTGCCGCAACGGCCTGCGCACCACCAATGGTCAATACGCGATCGACACCGGCAATCGCCGCCGCCGCCAACACCATTTCGTTCACAAAGCCTTTTGGCGTCGGTGAGACCATAATTAACTCATCGACACCAGCCACTTTGGCAGGTATCGCATTCATTAACACCGAAGACGGGTAAGTTGCTTTTCCACCCGGCACATATAAACCAACGCGCTCCAAAGCCGTGATTTGCTGCCCAAGCAGGGTTCCATCGGCCTCGCGGTAAGACCAAGACTCTTGGCACTGATGCTGGTGATAGGCGCGAATACGTTCGGCGGCAGTTTCTAAGGCCTCGCGTACATCGACATCAATATTATCGAGAGCCGCTTGAATACGAATGCGCGGAATTTCCAAGGCGGCCGCGCTCGCTGGCTCCCAGCCGTCAAATTGACGGGTAAATTCGAGCAAGGCCGCATCGCCTTCGGCACGCACTTTTGCAAGCACCTTTGCCACAGTTTCAGCAACAGTCGGGTTCGATGCCGACTCCCAGTCGAGCAAGGTCGTTAATGCCAGATCAAAACCGACATCAGCGGTGCTCATCCGCCTAATCAGAGTATCAGCCATTGCTGACAGCCTCCTCCGCACCTTGGCGAGCCTCTACAGCCGCTGTTAACTTGGCGATGATGTCTTGAATACTTTGGTGCTTGCGCTTCATAGCGGCCTTATTGACAACCAGACGCGAGCTGACATCCGCGATCATATCTCGCGGCTCCATACCGTTGGCGCGCAGGGTATTGCCGGTATCGACAATATCAACTATCAAATCAGCCAAATTCATCAATGGCGCCAATTCCATCGCGCCATAGAGCTTAATTAGCTCAACTTGAATGCCACGCTCGGCAAAATGCCGGCGAGCCACGTTAACAAATTTGGTAGCAACTCGAACTCGACCATGCGGCAAGGCTTCGCCAACACGGCCCGCCGTCATCAATTTACAACGTGCAATATTCAGGTCCAGCGGTTCATACATATCCCCCGCACCAAGTTCTAGCAGCATGTCTTTGCCGGCAATCCCGATATCTGCCGAACCCATCTTCACATAGGTCGGCACGTCGGTACCGCGAATAACAATCAACTGAATATGTGGATGATTGGTTTCAAAAATCAGCTTGCGACTGCTGCTAATGTCTTCGACGGGCACAATTCCCGCCTCCGCTAGCAAAGGCAGGGTTTCTTTTAAAATACGCCCCTTGGTGAGCGCAATAGTAACCGGCTGATCCACAAATTAACTCCAGGTACTGAACAGTGTCTAATTAGCAACGCGGCGAATAGTCGCGCCAAGTGCGTGAAATTTTTCCTCAATACATTCGTAGCCACGATCAATGTGATAAATACGATCCACCAAGGTGTCGCCATCCGCCACCAAACCAGCGATAACAAGACTGGCTGAAGCGCGCAAATCGCTCGCCATCACCGGTGCCGCCTTCAATCGCTCGGTACCCGTTATCATGGCTGTATTGCCTTCTATACTGATTTTAGCGCCCATGCGATTCATCTCATGGGTTTGAATTAAGCGATTTTCAAAAATCGTTTCAGTGACGTGCGAAACGCCATCGGCCACCGCATTCATTGCGGTAAACTGCGCCTGCATATCGGTTGGGAAGCCAGGGTAAGGCATGGTTTTAATATTCACCGCCTTTGGCCGGCGGCCTTCCATATCTAGGCTAATCCAGTCTTCACCAGACTCAATTTTAGCACCAGCCTCAACAAGCTTAACTAACACAGCCTCAAGCGTATCTGGGCCGATATCTCGCAAACGAATAGAACCTCGCGTCGCCGCTGCCGCAACCAAATAGGTCCCCGCTTCAATACGATCCGCCATAACATTGTAGGTACAGCCATGTAAGCGCTCAACGCCTTCAATAATGATGGTCGCGCTGCCATGCCCTGTGATCTTGGCACCCATAGCAATAAGGCAATTGGCTAAGTCAACGATTTCAGGCTCTCTGGCGGCGTTTTCTAGAACGGTCCGGCCTTTCGCCAAGGCCGCTGCCATCATCACATTTTCGGTACCGCCAACGGTGACCATATCAAATAACACATGGGCACCACGCAAACCGCCCTCAGGCGCCCGCGCAGTAATATAGCCAGCATCGACATCAATAATAGCGCCCATTGCCTCAAGGCCGCGTAAATGCTGATCAACCGGACGACTACCAATGGCGCAACCGCCAGGGAAAGACACTCGAGCGTGACCAAAATGTGCAAGCAGCGGCCCCAAAACCAAAATCGAGGCCCGCATCGTTTTCACTAACTCATACGGCGCGGTAGTTTCTGTGGTTGTCGAGCCGTTTATTTCAACGCCAAGATTTTCATCGACAATCAGCTCTGTTCCCATGCTGCGCAGCAACGCAATCATTGTTGTGATGTCGTGTAAATGCGGCAGATTGCGGATCATAACCGGCTCGCTAGAAAGCAATGTGGCAGCCAGTATTGGCAATGCCGCATTTTTTGAACCAGACACACGAATTTCGCCGGCCAAGGGGCCGCCGCCGGATATAAGCAACTTATCCATGAAATCTCCTGGAGAATCCGGTGAGCCTTAGGACTGGGCTTCGTCGGGGGTTAACGCTTTAATATTAATGGCATGTAGCGAGCCATCCCGAATCCACTCATTCACGGCGGCGTAGACAAGCTGTTGACGCTTCACCGCACGCAGGCCAGCAAATGCCTCACTGACAACACGCACGTCAAAATGGCTACCATCACCATTAACAGCTACTTCGCTGCTGGGAAAATGCTCTAAAAGACGTTGTTCGATTTGCTCTACTTGCATGCCCATTCCGTTCTTACCTACCACCGCATTACTCAAGCGCGGAATTGTACGCAATTGCAGAGAACATGGCGAGGCGAAACCCTAAGCTGAGCCCACCCCGCGAATCAACACAGCTTATTCAGCGGCCTTTTCCATCACCTCTTGAGGTGCAACGGTCCAGTTGTCGATCACTTTGTCGATGTCACCATTGTATTGCTTAACGGCTGCATTAAACTGATTTTGGTATATGCGGCCTAAATTCAAGCCTTCGATGATCACATTACGCAACTTCCAAGCGCCACTAGAATCTTGACGTAGAGTGTAAATAACTTGGTATGGCTTAGAGCGCTCGCCGTAAATGTCTTGGCGCACACCAACACTGCCAGATAAATCTACGTCATCCGCCAAAGGCAGCACTTCTATGCGATTACCATTAAAGCTAAGTAGACCTTTTGAGTAAGTGTTAATCAGGCCATCTTTAAAGCTGTCAGTAAATCTAATGACACGCTCACGAAACTGGGCGCGTTCAGCCTCTGTTTTTAAACTTTCGTAATATCCGCGACTACCGTATTTACCCATAATGCCACGCGCGAAGCTTTGAAAATCGACAACGTCATCCATAATTCGACGTACTTCGTCATTAAAACGCTGTGGCTCTTTGTCGATATAGCTGCGCGCGTCTTCAATAACTTTTACTAACTCCTGCGTGGTGTCTGCCACCACTTCATAGGGGCCTTTGTCTGCAGCAAAACTCTGCGAAAGCATGCCAAACACCATAAAAACTGTCATTGCTATTTTTTTATACATACCATCCCCTTTGCTTTATCCATTTGCCATTACCAATAAAATACTGGCAATTGCGATCTTCGACCACATTTTACGCCAATCACTCCCCGTTCGAGTGTTAGCTAAACCTGTTAATTTGTCACATTGGAAATTATCATACAGAACCTGAGCCCAAGCTGAACGGCCAACATTAATAATCAAGGTACTCTGAGTGACGAACAATCCAAGTTTTATTAGTTCTGCAACACGTGTCATCACTATGGAGCGCGACGCAGTCAGCGTCCTAGCTGAGCGTATTGACGAAACCTTTGAACGCGCCTGCGAAATTCTTTTAGGGTGCAAGGGTCGTGTTGTTGTCACAGGTATGGGCAAGTCCGGCCATATCGGCAATAAAATTGCCGCTACACTAGCCAGCACCGGCACACCCGCTTTTTTTGTTCATCCCGGCGAAGCAAGTCACGGTGATTTAGGCATGATCACATCGGGAGATGTCGTTATCGCCCTGTCCAACTCCGGCACCACCGCCGAGCTTATTACCATATTGCCTCTACTCAAATTACTTGCAGTGCCTGTGATTGCGCTCACTGGCAATCCAAGTTCTGAACTGGCGACTAGCGCCGATGTTCACTTAAACGTCGGCGTTAGCGAGGAAGCCTGCCCACTTAATTTAGCGCCTACATCGAGCACCACCGTCACCCTCGTGATGGGGGATGCACTCGCAATCGCGCTGTTAGAAGCCCGCGGCTTTACCGCGAATGACTTCGCCATGTCTCACCCCGGCGGTGCGCTGGGTCGGCGACTACTACTTAAAATAGACAGCATTATGCATACCGGCGACGAAATCCCCTCCGTTGTCTTGGGTAGCGCCTTAAGCGGCGCATTGCTAGAAATGAGCAGCAAGGGACTTGGCATGACCGCCGTAGTTGATAAAAACGGTGCCCTCGCCGGCATCTTTACTGATGGCGACCTTAGGCGGGCTATTGATCGCGGCATAGATATACACAGCAGCCCAATTGATGACATTATGACCGCTAATTGCCGTACCATCCGCCCCGGAACGATGGCCGCCGAAGCACTGCGGATTATGGAAGACAACAAAATCACCGTGCTAGTCGCGGTAGACAGTGAACATAAACCGGTAGGCGTCATCCATACCCACGACCTGCTAAAAGCAGGCGTAGCCTAGAGAATATTCAATAAATGCAAAGTGTTATCGAAAAAGCAAAACCCATCAAACTACTGGCAATGGACGTAGACGGCGTTTTAACCGACGGCAGCCTCTACTTTGGCAATAGTGGTGAAGAAATTAAAGCCTTCAGCATTCTTGACGGCCTCGGCATTAAACTACTGCGCGACGCTGGCATTAAGCCTGCCATCATCACCGGACGAAGCTCAGAGCTAGTAAAGCGTCGTGCGGCCGAGCTAAAAATCGAGCTAATCTACCAAGGGCGCGAAGACAAACTGGTCGCCCTTGAAGAGCTGCGCAAGGATCTTGGCCTCAGCTTTGAAGAAATCGCCTATGTTGGTGACGACCTCCCCGATCTCTCAGCAATCCGCCAAGCAGGCCTAGGCATCACCGTTGCCAATGGTCACTACTATGTTGCGCGACATGCCGACTGGCAAACCAAGGCCGCCGGCGGCCACGGCGCAGTTAGAGAAATATGTGAACTGATATTAAAAGCTCAGGGCAAACTGAACGACGCCTTGGAGCAATTCCTATAGCTATGAAAGGCTTTAATTTCTTCACACTACTTTCAGTGCTATCCGCTATTACCGCCCTCGCCGGCACGGTGGTCTACCTGACCCAGTACAGCGAAAGCGGCAAACTCAGTATTGCTGATCAATTTGAAGCCATTCCCGACGCCGACTCTCACCTCACCAAGGTGACGGGCTTAAAATACAGCGCCAATGGCGACATCGCCTACCAATGGCGCGCAAAAAGTGCCGAGCGACTTATTTCAGATGGCTCAGTGACTTTAAAAGAACCCTTCTATGTTGGTAATATCGCCGAGCAGCGCCCCTGGACTGCAAGTGCTTTAGCAGGACGACTCTCGCAAGACGGTGAACAATTAGTACTCACAGACACCGTACTTGTAAAAGACCTTATCCGCCAAGCAGAAATCAGCACCGAAGCACTTAATATCAATCTTGAAAATAGCGAGGTAAGTACCCCCTTGGCACTTACCCTCAAATTACGCAGCGGCACAACACACTCAACAGGCATGCAAGCAAGCCTGAAAGATGAGCGTGTTGAGCTGCTAAATCAGGTAAAAGGCCGCTATGAACCTTACTAAGGCCGCACTCAGTGCCGCGCTTTTTCTCAGCCTTAGCCAGCTCGCGCTAAGCCTGCCCGACGACCGAAGAAAAGCAATCAATTTGAGCTCAGACCGCGCGGTGTACGAAAGAAACCAGGGCATCTATATCGGCAACGTCAATATGAGCCAAGGCTCCCTAAAAATACGCGCCGACAAACTCACCATTGTCGAGTCTGACCGCAAAGTACAAAAAGTTATTGCCGAGGGCACACCGGCTTATTTTGAGCAGCAGCCCCGTGCCGACGAGGGTGTGGTCATCGCCAGCGCTCAGCGCATTGAATACAGCCTGCAGCAAGAAGAAATTTTGCTGCAAAGAAACGCCTCCATCACCCACCAAGGCTCAAAAATTTCCGGCGACCGCGTAGTGTATAGCGGCCGCAAGCAAACCGTGGTGGCCGACGGCGGCAGCAATGAAAAAGACAACCGAGTAAAAATGACCCTGCAGCCACAGGCGGTGCCGGATGAGGTCCAACCCATAGCGGAAGACAGTGCCACAACTAACACCGCCCCCCCAGATGACGCCGGTACTGCAAAGGCACCTACGGCAGAGGAAATCAACTAGCATGCCTGTTCTGCAAGCCAAAAACCTCGCTAAGGCTTACAAGGGCCGGGAAATCATCAAAGACGTGTCGCTCACGATTAGCAGCGGCGAAATCGTTGGTCTGCTAGGCCCAAACGGCGCCGGCAAAACCACGTGTTTTTACATGATTGTCGGCATCGTAAATGCCGATCGCGGCACTATTCAGCTGGATGATCGCGACCTTACCCGACAATCAATACAAGGACGCGCCAAGCACGGCGTGGGCTATCTCCCGCAGGAAGCCTCCATTTTTCGTAAACTCAGTGTTGCCGACAACATCATGGCAATCCTTGAAACCCGCCGCGACCTCAATCGCAGCCAGCGCAAAGACAAATTAGAAGCCCTGCTACAAGAATTTCATATTACTCACATTCGCAAGTCCCAAGGCATGGCATTGTCCGGCGGCGAACGGCGGCGGGTAGAAATTGCCCGCGCACTGGCAACTGAACCGAGCTTTATCTTGCTTGATGAACCCTTCGCGGGTGTTGACCCAATCTCGGTAAACGATATCCAAAACATCGTCAGACACCTGCAAGCACGGGGGATTGGCGTATTAATCACCGACCACAATGTGCGTGAAACCCTCGATATTTGCGACAAGGCCTACATCGTCGGCGAAGGCCGAATAGTGGCAGAGGGCAACGCCGAAACCGTGCTCAGCAACCAAGTCGTCCGCGATATTTACTTGGGCGACAAATTCACCTTATAAGTACAGTTCCGTACAAATGAATCGGCACAGGTATTGCAGGGAATCCGTGTCGCGACTACACTGACATAGAGGCATACACAGTGCCGGTAGAACAAAACACCGTTCGCATTACCACTTAATTTCATGTTGTAGAAGCCACTGCCTATGAAACAATCGCTACAGCTAAAAGTCGGCCAAAGCCTGACAATGACACCCCAGCTGCAACAGGCGATTCGTTTATTACAACTGTCTACTTTAGATCTTCAGCAAGAAATTCAATCTGCTTTAGACTCTAATCCCCTATTAGAAATTAGCGACGAAGACGGCGACATGGAGGTTAATACCGAACCCACCTCAGCCGAGCCCAAAAAGCCTGAAAAAGCCAGCGACAGCGAAATAGAAGCCCCACAACCAGAAGCCGACACCGAATGGGCAGAGCGCAGCGACATTCCCGAAGACCTACCCGTAGACAGCCAGTGGGACGATGTATTTCAAACCAGCGGCAGCGGTTCAGGTAGCGGCGCATCCGGAGAAGATAACGACTACAACAACGATTATCGCCACTCCAGCTCAGACTCACTGCAAGACCACCTGCGTTGGCAGCTCAATCTAAGCCGTCTTTCTGATATAGACCAAATGATTGCCGCCGCCATTATCGATGCTATTGATGAAAAAGGCCGCCTCACCGTCAGCGCAGAAGAATTAGTTGAAAGCTTTGATAACGAAGCCATTGAAATCGAAGAGTTCAACGCCGTATTACACCTCATTCAGCAATTCGACCCACCAGGGGTTGGCGGCAGAGATCTACAAGAATGCCTGCTCATCCAGCTCAAACAACTGCCACGCAATACCCCCTACGTTGATGAAGCCTGCGTAGTAGTTAGCCAATATATGGCCCAGCTGGGCAATCGCGACTACAACCAAATTATGCGCCGCTGCCGCCTAAAAGAAGACCAGCTGCGCGATATTCTCAAACTAATTCAGTCATTAGACCCCACCCCCGGCAATGCCATTGGCGATGACGACACCGAGTACGTGGTACCAGACGTTTTTGTAAGTAAAAAAGACGGTCGCTGGTTGGTGGAACTTAACCCCGACATCGCCCCCAAAATTCAAATCAATGCGCAATACGCATCGATGGCGCGTCAAAGTAGCAATAGCAGCGACAACGACTATATTCGCGACAACCTACAAGAAGCTCGCTGGTTCATCAAAAGCCTGATCAGCCGCAACGAAACCCTGATGAAGGTCGCGACTAAAATTGTCGAATATCAGCGCGGCTTCCTAGAATATGGCGAAGAGGCAATGAAACCACTGGTTCTGCATGACATAGCTGAAGCCGTTGGCATGCACGAATCGACGATTTCACGGGTCACCACCCAAAAATACATGCACACACCTCGGGGAATATTTGAACTAAAGTTCTTCTTTTCCAGTCATGTGTCTACAGACACCGGCGGTGAATGCTCAAGTACGGCGATACGCGCCTTAATTAAAAAATTGGTTGCAGCGGAGAATCCGCGCAAACCACTGAGTGACAGCAAAATTACTGACTTACTCGCCGAGCAAGGCATTCAAGTTGCGCGGCGCACCATTGCCAAATACAGAGAATCACTGGTTATTCCGCCCTCAAACGAGCGGAAGCGACTAGTATAAAGAGATCAACACACGTGCCGGAGTTTTGCTCTCTGGCGAGAAAAAGTGCAAACGCTCTACCGCGCTAAATACAAGCAAGCCGCGGGAACGCCACAAAGTGGAGAATTTATATTTATAAATCCCCCACTGAATGCGCTTTTAAACTTGCCGCATGGCAAAATAACCATCGTGCTTTGATCTCACAATGCGGCGACCCAAGGGTCACCGCTAGTAGCGACTCGCCGTGAGGCGCCAGCATTTTTTAGCGATGAAGGAGCAATATATGCAGATTACTGTAAGTGGTCATCACGTAGACGTTACCCCCGCCCTCCGCGATTATGTAAACAACAAACTCACGAAGCTACAGAGACACTTTGACAATATCACCAATACCGACGTGACCCTGACGGTTGAAAAACTCGTTCAAAAAGCAGAGGCTACCGTCCACGTCGCCGGCGCGGATTTATTTGCGACCTGCGAATCCGAAGACATGTATGCGGCAATCGACAGCCTGACAGACAAACTTGATCGCCAATTAATTAAACACAAAGAAAAATCGCTGGGCCGCTAAGGCCCCGCGATTCCAACAGAAGTTAACTAGTAACTATCATGACACTTGAATCAATACTCACTAGCGGACGCACCGAATACGGTGCGTCCGTCACCAGTAAAAAACGCTTACTCGAATACATTGCCGCGGGCATTTCCGCAGATAAACCCGAATTTGACGCTGACGAGTTATTTAATGAATTACTCGCCCGCGAACGTTTAGGCAGCACGGGCATTGGCCACGGCGTCGCGATTCCGCACTGCCGCAGCAGCCGCTGCACCAGCATTACCGGCATGCTGCTCAAACTTGATGAAGCTATTGATTTTGAAGCCATAGACGACGAGCCCGTTGATCTAATCTTTGCTCTTATTGTTCCAGCCGAAGCCCACGACGAGCATTTAAAAGTGCTTGGTGCACTTGCCACGGCGTTTAATGAGGACGACTTCCGCAATAAATTGCGCAATGCCAATGACACAGAAACGCTGTTTAAACTCGCGATAGCAAGCTGATATGAACCTCATCATTCTCAGTGGTCGCTCGGGTTCCGGTAAAAGTACGGCCCTCCACCAATTAGAAGATGAGGGTTTTTACGCCATAGACAATCTGCCGGTATCGCTACTTCCAGAATTGGTCAGAGAACTATCGCACAGTCCCTTAAAAGTTCATCAGCAAGTTGCGGTTTGCATAGACGCCCGCAACTCCCAAGACGAACTCGCCCGCTTCAAATCGCTGTGCGACGAAGTTAAAAAACACGCCCAGTTGCGCATTGTGTTTTTAGATGCCGGCGATGACAAACTCATCAAACGCTTCAGCGAAACCCGCCGTCGCCACCCGCTCACCACAGATTCACTGCCGCTGGCCGACGCCATAAAACTTGAGTCGGTCTTGCTCGAACCTATCGTTGTGGAAGCCTCGCTGGCAATCGATAGCAGCGATATGACCGTGCATGAACTGCGCGCCGCTATCCGCGATCGCATTCTCGGCGTAGACGCCAGCAAATTAGCTGTGCAATTAAAATCCTTTGGCTTTAAACGAGGACTGCCCATCGACGCAGACCTAGTTTATGACCTTCGCATGCTTCCCAACCCGCACTGGAACGAAGAACTGCGCGCACTTACGGGACAAGATTTAGCGGTGCAAAAATACTTAGGTGCTCAAGACGACGTCACCTTAATGCACAATGACATCCTGCAATATCTGCAACATTGGCTGCCTAAAATCGAAGCCAGCAATCGCAGCTACTTCACCATTGCCATCGGTTGCACGGGTGGCCAACATCGCTCAGTATATATGGTTGAAACGCTTGCCAAGACCCTGCGTAAGACCTACCCAGATCTGCAAGTTCGCCATCGCGAACTACATTAGAGTACCCACGATGGTCGAATCCAATATAATAATCATTAATAAACTCGGCTTGCACGCCCGCGCAGCAGCCAAATTAGTCGCCACGGCCGGCGCCTTTGGCGCTAGCGTTCAAGTCGGCGTTGGCGACAAATCTGTCGACGGCAAGAGCATAATGGCTGTAATGATGCTGGCCGCTAGCAAGGGCACTGAACTAACTGTGCGCTGCGACGGCGACGATGAGCAGGCCGCGCTTACGGCGGTGCTCGATATTATTTCTCAGCGTTTCGGTGAAGCTGAATAATAAGCGTAATATGACTTATTTATGCTTGTAGCTAAGTACTGTGGATTGTTGCAGACAGCACTTTAAAGGATAATTAACCCAGACTTTCTTTCCACCTAATGGCTCAGGCTAGGGATAGGTATGGCCCAGACTGCTGACAAGCTACAAACCGAGAGCCAACTCAAAACCCTAAATGACGCCTTGGGTTCTGGGGGCTTCCTGCAAATCCGTCGAATGCTGAACGGTTTGCCCCCTGCTGACGCTGCCCACCTAATAGAATCTACACCGCACAAAATCCGTAGCGTGCTGTGGCAGTTGATCGACATTGAGAATGAAGGGGACATTCTCCAACATCTAAACGATGAAGTTCAAAGTCAATTCCTCCGCCAAATGGACGCGGAAGAAGTCGCGACCATTACCGAAGGTCTGGAAGCGGATGATATTGCGGATATTCTCCAGCAACTACCTGATCGAGTCATTCGTGAAGTTCTCGACTCGATGGATCATCAGGATAGGATCCGGGTAGAGCACGTTCTGTCTTATGACGAGGACAGCGCCGGTGGTTTGATGAACACCGACACCATCACCGTGCGGCCGAATATTACCCTCGACGTTGCGCTCCGCTATCTGCGCCGCCACGAACAACTGCCAGAAATGACCGATAGCTTGCTCGTCGTCAACCGCAACGATCAGTACATCGGCGTGTTATCGCTGCGCAAACTTTTGGTATCCGACCCCAGCGTCACCGTGCGGGAAATAATGGATACCGAAGTCGAGCCCATTCCCGCGCGTATGTCGTCGCGGGAAGTCGCCACGCTCTTCGCTAGGCACGACTGGGTATCGGCCCCCGTGGTCGACGAAAATAGCTTGTTGCTAGGTCGTATCACCATCGATGACGTCGTTGACGTTATACGAGAAGAGTCTGACCACTCACTGATGAGCATGGCGGGTTTGGACGAAGACGAAGACACCTTCGCCGCTGTACTAACCACGGCGCCGCGCCGCGCCGTATGGCTAGGCATTAATTTGCTCACCGCTTTTATTGCCTCGGCAGTGATAAATTTGTTTGAAGGCACCATCGAAAAAGTCGTCGCCCTCGCCGTGCTAATGCCCATTGTGGCAAGCATGGGCGGTGTTGCTGGCACTCAAACCTTGACCGTGGTGATTCGCGGTATGGCTTTGGGCCATATTAGCCGCGACAACAGTCGCTGGTTAATCAATCGTGAAATGGCGGTTGGCGCTATTAACGGATTGGTATGGGCAGTGATTGTTGCCGCCGCCACCACGCTATGGTTTGACGACCCCCTAATGGGCGGCATTATCGGCGCAGCAATTATCATTAATTTATTAACGGCCGCCCTCGCGGGCGCGGTATTGCCACTGGCAATGAAGTCCTTGAACATCGACCCTGCACTAGCAGGCGGCGTGGTGCTTACCACGGTAACTGATGTCATTGGCTTTTTATCATTCCTCGGGCTTGCCAGCTATTTTTACGGCTAGCGTTTTTTAGTGCGCCTATCGCATCAGAAACAACACAAATAGATGACTCAACGGATCCCAACGTGACCGAATCAGAATTAGAACGCCCAAGTAAAACCGCTGTTAAAAAGGAAATGCAGGCGCTGCAAAACCTCGGCGAACAGCTGGTAAAACTCAGCAATAATGAATTGGCGAAAATTCCTATTCATGATGAACATTTACGCGAAGCCCTTACCACCGCAAGACGCTTAACCAGCCGCGAAGCGCTACGCCGCCAACTGCAATATATTGGCAAGCTGATGCGTGGCATTGACTTAACTGAAATAGAAGCGGGATTAGCAAAGCGTGATGAAGGGCAGCGCGAACTCGCTAGAGCATTTCATCGCTTAGAAGAATTGCGAGATGATGTGGTTGAATTGGGCCTACCGGGAATCGAAAAAGTCATTGCACAGTTTCCAGATGCTGACCGCCAACGACTGCGCACATTGATCTTACAAATAGGCAAAGATGCCAAAGCGAACAAGCCGCCTGCGGCCAAGCGCAAGTTGTTCCAGTATTTAAAGGAACTGCAGGAGCATCAGCCAAAAACCTAAGATTTGCAGATTACAATCGGCGATGCTGGGCAACCGGCATCCGCAGTCGCAGCGCGCGCTGCTCTTCTTGCTCGTAATTCGCCACAACACAAGCCTCACCCAAACCCGCTTCCGCTAATACCCGCCCCCAACTATCAATCACAACAGAGCCGCCCGAAGTTTGACGCTTGGCATCATGAACGCCGCCCTGATTCGCCGCTACCACCAAGCACTGATTTTCAATTGCCCGAGCCCGCAGCAGTGGCAACCAATGCGCCCAGCCAGTATTACGTGTAAACGCCGAGGGCAATACAATAATGTCGGCCTCGAGCTCTAACATGCGACGAAACAACTCCGGAAAACGCAGGTCATAGCAAATCCCGACGCCTATGCGCCCTAGCCCTGAATCGAGGACGACAACCTCATTCCCCGGCGCATAGCTGTCAGACTCACGATAACTACCCTGCGCATCGCCAACGTCGGCATCAAATAAATGAATTTTCCGATAGCGGCCAAGACACACCCCGTCAGCGCCATAAACAAAAGAGGTCGCGTATACTCGACCATCCTCAGCGGGAAGGGGAATCGTGCCGCCCACCAAGACAATTTTATGCTGAGCAGCTAGTCCCGCGAGAAAGGCTTGCAACTCGCCACCCGTATTTTCTGCGGCGGCCAAGTCAAACACCTCCTTGCTGCCAAACATCGCAAAGTTTTCTGGCAACACCGCCAGTTGCGCGCCGTTTTTTGCGGCCTTCGCCACCAATACTTCAGCGCGCTGCAAATTCGTCTTCAATTGTTTAGTCGAAACCATTTGCAGAGCGGCCACTTTGATTTGCCCAAGCGAATTAGTCATAAGCTCGCCCCTTATATATCACTTTCACTCTCCGCTTTGGCAGCGCTAGCTGGCGCCGGCAGGTCGTCGCTATCTACGTCGAAAATCTTTTTAAAGGTCAGCTCAGGTTGCTGAATCGTCCCAGAAATATCGTAAACCGCACTTGAGAAACTATCGACCTGCTCCTCAAAGACCTTACTGACCACATAGGCACCAGCGGCGGCGGGCAAACCACCCACCAGAGCAGCGACCCAGGGTAAATTACTACCCACCGGCAAGGTGGCGACTAAACGCAGCGCAGGCACGTCGGTATTTAGATCTATATTCCCCGTCATTTGGAAGCGGCTAGAAGGCCCTTTAATATCTAAAGGTTCCTGCAAATGAACAATGCCGTTATGCAAGCTGAGCTTACCGCGCATTGAATCAAAATAAATGCCTTTGCTAAACACATCGCGGAAGTCGAATTTCAGTCGGCGAATGACATTCGCCATATTAAAAATACTAAAGACTCGCAATGCGCCGCTGGCCGCGTCTGAGCTTTTTAGGAAACGCCCGTCATCAAAACTAAACTCAAGTTCACCATCACTTTCTTGAATATTCCAAAGATTTGGTGAGCCATTCCAATGCATATCAAGCTTAAAATTTCCTCGCCGAGTTTCCATGACCTTGGAATAACCAAGCCCCGTCAACACAGCACCCAAATCCTGAACCCCGAACTTCCCGCTCAAGCGAGAGGCTTGATTGCCAGCATCATCCCGCAGCCAATGTAAGCTGCTTGTCCCCTCACCCTCAGTCAAGGTAATGCCACGCAACTCGCCACGCAAATCATTAAAATGCGCGCCAAATTCATCCGTTCGTAAATCAAAGCCGACACTACCCCAATTGTCACCACCGACCGTGAGCGCATCAATATCTACGTCAACATCCATAAAGCTGCGGGGGTCAACATCGGCAGCCGCAACTGCAGGGCGCTCTCCGAAGGGTGGTAAGATTAATTTTTGCAGAGTGAAAGCCGCTTTCGCCTGGGAATGATTACGCGGAAAAACTAAATCACCGGCAAGTTGACGGCTGTCTACCCGCACACGCCAGCGCTCGTAATTTTCAGTCAATGTGAGTCGCACATCTTCTAAAAGGTGGTCGAATATATCGACATCGCCAATGCGCAGATCATTCACCGCCAAGACCATACCCGCGCCGTCCCCCGCTGGGGCGTTTGCCAAATATTGATCTGCTATTTGCTGCCATTTTTCAAAGGTCGCGAAATCAACGCGCCCGTCGACATTAAACTGTCCTAACAATGGCCGAGGCAAAGGCTCTGTAGCACTACCGCCAAGCCGCAAATGGGCGCCGAACACCTCACCCTCGCTAATACCTATATTTAGGGCCAATTGCTCGGCTAAGGCTAGGCGCAATATCTGCTCATCACCACCCAATGGCATTGTGATAGTCAACTGACGGCGAGACTCTGCAGATTTATAAAATGGTTGTGGCAGGGAAATACCGACACCCTGTAACTCAGAAGTCACCGTTAAATTCGGCGTGTCGCCGCCAGCTTGAATCTGCAATTTAATGGGACTACTACCACTAAAAAATTGCAGTACGGGGCTGCGCAGCCATAGCTCGACATCTTTAGCCGCCACATTCGTGGCTATATCCACCTCAACTTGGCGACCATTCTGATCTATAGACGCCAGCAACACTTGTTCAAAGACCTTAGCCCGTAAATTATTGCTGCTAAGCCCCCTCTCAGTGTCGTAGTGAATATGCCCGCTGGCGTTGCTCAGCGCCAAACGGTAGTCCGGCAAATCCAATACGGCAAAATCAATATCTGCATCCACATTTACATTGGGTAAGAGCTCACCGGCAAATAACATATACAAACCGAAATCTACCGTTGCGCTCCCTTCCCCGCCCCATGAATCAAAGGTATTTCCGATATAGTCATGTAAGGGAGTGTCCATCAGGAGACTCTTCAACTGAGGGAATATCGGTTTAGCACTTGTTGCAACATTAAGAGCAAAATCCCCCTTGGAGTTGGGTGCCACACTCACTTCAAGTGGCCCTAGGGCAAGGCCATTTAAACTGGCGGCATCCGATACCGCTGTCACCTCTGCATTATTAATTAATACTGCAGCGCTTTTCGCTTTTAGCGCTGGCCACTCCTTTAAAAAACGTAATTCAACATCGGCTAGCGTCAAGTCCAATTGCACAGAAGGACGCTGTTCCGCATCGGCTAGCAGTGAACCATGGTAGACAAAACCAACATCGCTAGCGCGCCCTTCTCGAATACTGTCTGCCAGCCAAGCATGAAGATCATCACCCAAGACCTTTGGTGTGTAGGCCTCATGATGGCTTGCGTCAACATTCTGTGCGCCAATCATCAGGGTCATTGTTGGACCTGGGCTTGCGTCCTTATGCAGGGGCAAATCTAAGCGCAGCATTGCCGACATCGGCCGGTCAAAACTTTCGGCGCTAATCAAGCCGCTGTGCAAACGCACACGTTGATCGTCGTATTCCCAACGCAATTCGGTTTTAACCGACTTGAGGGCAAAGGCGTCGTCATACAAATGCGGGAAAGCCAGCGTTAATGCCTCGGAATCCACCAGCAATATGCCGTGATTAGGGCTGATTTCAAGGTATCCCGTTAGGCCCTCAGCCCCTGGCGCGCCCTGCCAGGCTTGTACACTCAACTCCGAGGCTTCCGCCCTCAAGGCAAAGCTATCAATGCCCTGCTCGCCAGCATAAAGGTCGAACTGAATATGATTTAAGTATCCTTCAGGCGCTAAGTCAGTGAGTACATTTTGCAGATGTTCGGGGAGAATATCGCTCTCGGTCAGCAGTGCGTTCGTTGCAGTGACTTCTAACTGGGGCAGGGTAAATCGCCATAAGGTGTTCTCGGGATGCCACACCGAAATCCCCGCCAAATCTACATAATGGTCTCGCCACTGGGCATCAAACTCAGTGAAGCTAAGACGCCATGAGCCGTCGCGATGACTGCCCGCAAAGCGCATATTCACGTCTTTAAGTAGCGCTTCCTCTGCTCCCCACAGCACGCCGACCGCCAACTCTTCAGCGCTGAGTACACCGCTTAAACTTACCCGCTGACCACGGCGCCAGCTCATCCACAATTCGCCACTCACTTCGCTATCAAACAAGGGCGCGCTTTGCTGAAACAAGGGTGCAATTGCCGATAAGCGACTGCCGTCGATGATCATATAGGCATTGGCGCTAAATTTGTCAGAGTTGCGGGGATCGCCATAAGACTCCAACAGCATTTGAATATCGCCGTCACTATCGGTGTTTAGCTGCGCATATATACGCCGAAATCGGTCATCACTGCGCAGAGAAAAATCACGGCTACTGATGTGGGTCTCATCGCCATTGGCGTAATGAAGATTAACCTCAAACAAACCCAAGGCCGCACTGCGCACACCTAAAACTGAATCAATCAGCATTTCAGGGTCGCCAGTGCTAGCATCGTCCGCTGTTAACCCCGCAACCTGCCAACCTCCCTCACTATTTTGTTCTAGATCAACGCTGAGCGTCCCGGCCTGGATTTGACGTATTTTAGGTGTGCCGGTTACTAGTGATGAGAGTACATCGATTTCTATGCGGGCGTGATCAAGACGCACGGCATCATGATTCCCTAAGCGAAAATCACTGATATCAATAACGGGAGATAAGCCGGCCCAGCTGCCCTGCAAGCTAGCGGCCCGCATACTAATACCGGTAAAAACTTCAAGTTGCTGAAAAATATCCTGCTGATAGCGATCGAGCAAACCAATGTACTGCCGCCCCAAACTCGCGTACAAAGCCAAGACCACTAACACCACTAAGGCGATGCCCC
This sequence comes from Zhongshania marina, assembly GCF_002915595.1. Lineage (GTDB taxonomy): Bacteria > Pseudomonadota > Gammaproteobacteria > Pseudomonadales > Spongiibacteraceae > Spongiibacter > Spongiibacter marinus_B. The sequence goes on along the minus strand of NZ_PQGG01000013.1, from coordinate 24,742 downwards.
AGAGCAGGGAATAAAGTTGGCGGAACGCTCGCATGGGCATTAGTCTTCACCCACGATTACCGGCTACCAAAATCAAAGCAAAACAACATCGTATTGCTCCTGTGTGTACACTGCCTCGACCTGAAAGCGGATACTCGCGCCGATAAACTCTTCGAGGTCAGCAACGTTTGCTGACTCTTCATCAAGCAAGCGGTCAACAACTTCCTGAGATGCCAATACCAATAAGCGTTTGCTTTCGTAGGCTCTGGACTCCCGTAAAATCTCTCTAAACACCTCGTAACAAACGGTTTCAGGGGATTTCAATGATCCTCTACCGTGACAGTAGCGACAGGTTTCGCAAAGTATATGCTCGAGGCTTTCGCGAGTGCGCTTGCGGGTCATTTCGACCAAACCCAAATCCGACACACCCGTAATCGAGGTTTTTGCGTAATCTTTTTCCATTGCCCGCTCTAGTGCGCGCAATACTTGGCGACGGTGCTCGGGGTCTTTCATGTCGATGAAATCGATAATTATAATGCCACCGAGATTGCGCAGCCTTAGTTGACGGGCCAGCGACGCGGCCGCTTCAAGATTGGTTTTAAAGATGGTTTCTTCAAGATTGCGATGCCCGACGAACGCGCCGGTATTGATATCGATGGTACTCATCGCCTCGGTTTGATCAATGATCAAATAGCCGCCAGATTTAAGCTCAACCTTGCGACCAAGGGCTTTTTGAATTTCGTCTTCTACGCCGTAAAGATCAAAAATTGGCCGCTCACCAGGATAGTATTCAAGTTGCGAGCTAATCTCTGGCAAATAGTCCTCAGCAAACTGCTCCACACGCTGAAAGCTTTCTCGGGAATCGATACGAATTTTCTCTAACCCCGGCCGCACTAAGTCGCGCATTGTGCGCATAAACAAGGGCAAATCTTCGTATATCAAGCTCGGCGCAGTATCCCGCTTCATACGGCGCTCCACCGCACCCCACAAACGCTTTAAAAACTGCACATCGGCACGCATTTCATCCTCACCGGCGCCTTCAGCTGCCGTACGGAGGATATAGCCGTCCTGTAATTCCTCGTCATCTTCGCGCGCTGCTGCCTCCAGCACATCACGCAAACGCTGACGCTCCTCCTCATCGTCAATTCTATGGGAGACGCCAATATGAGCAGCACCTGGCATATACACCAAATACCGCGACGACACCGACAAACGCGTTGTTAAGCGCGCACCTTTGGTGCCCATAGGGTCTTTGCTAACCTGAACGGTAAGCAATTGGCCTTCACGAATTTTGCTGCGAATATCCGCATGTTCGCCACTTTCATTATCGAGGCAAGCAATATCCGACGCGTGGATAAAACTTGTACGCTCTAAACCGATATCGACAAATGCCGCCTGCATACCGGGTAAAACCCGCACCACCTTGCCCTGATATATATTGCCGACGATCCCGCGGGAGCGACTGCGCTCAATATAAACCTCTTGCAGCACCCCGTTTTCGACCACCGCGACACGGGTTTCTACCGGTGTGACATTGATTAATATCTCTTCACTCATTCGCTGGCTCTAACATTATTCCGGCTTTGCCCAGCAAAACCGCTGTTTCATATAAAGGCAAACCCATCACTCCGGAGTAGCTACCATTCAAATGCTTTACAAAGCAGCCTGCCGCGCCTTGAATACCGTAGGCGCCGGCCTTATCGTCGGCATCACCACTGGCAACGTAGCTATCGATTTGCTCTGCCGTTAAGGTAGCAAAGCTCACATCAGTGACATTTAGCTCCAGCGCAACATCCCCACCATAAAAAATCGCGAGCGCCGTCAATACCTGATGACTACGACCACTAAGCCCCGCCAGCATTACCTTAGCATGTTGACGATCTGAGGGCTTTCCCCAAATTTCTCCATCAACAATCACCGAGGTATCAGCAGCTAAGACCACTTGATTGGGGAATTCCTTCGCAACCGCAGATGCCTTTTCCCTTGCCATACGTTGAACGTAATCGGCTGCTTGCTCGTTTGGCGCGGGGGTTTCATCTATATCCGCTGGCACAATCTCAAATTCTACCCCGATCTGCCGCAGCAACTCGGCGCGACGCGGCGACCCAGAGGCAAGAATAATCGGCTTATTCGCACTCATGCTTAGTACACCACGAACAAACGCTGTAGCCATGCTACAACCGGCCTTACTAGCAACCAAAGTAGGCCTGTCGTTAACGCAGGGAGAAAAACGAACCAATGAGTTTGAGCAACGCCATTAATATTTTGCGCCCACTGATCAACTAAGATGTGGAATAACTCAAGTAGAAATACAAAAGCGGCCTGCTTACCAATGCTAAACATCCGCAATCGCTGGTAAGAAACTTGAATGATATAAGCAACAACAGCCAGCGCGAAGGCATTTTGCCCCAGCACAGCACCCTGCAAAATATCCAATAAAATACCGCAGCACCAGCAGATAATCACGCCAACGCGCTCTGGCAACATCAGTAACCAATAGACCAAAATCAGCAGTAAGCAATCAGGTCTAGCCCAGGCAATTTCTGCATCAAGAGGGGAAATACTAAGTATTAAAGCAAGAAAGATGGTGACAACAACAAACCACAGACCGTGCGCATGCGAGTCCATGCGCTACTCCTCAATCTTCTGTTCGCTAAAAACCAGTAAGACGTTGCGACTGCGGTCGAGCTTAGCCATAGGACGGGCGCGCACTTCGGCAAAAGGTTTACCAGGATCAATAGACACTTCCACCACTTCACCTACCGGATACCCACTGGGGAAGCGACCACCGAGCCCAGAGCTAACCAGCAGATCACCTACTTGGATATCCGTTGTGGCGGCAACGTGCGTCAATGCCAGCTCATCAATCAAGCCGGTGCCTTCAGCAATTGCTCGAAGTCCATTGCGGCTAACTCTAACAGGAAGTGCGTGAGCGCTATCGGTAATAAGCAAAACGCGGCTTTGCAAAATACCAACTTCAGTAATTTGGCCGAGTAAGCCGTTTGCATCGATAACCGGCTGCCCCAAAAAGGCACCGTCTCGACTTCCTTTGTCTACCATGAGCTGATGGCGATTCGGATCAGAAGCTACCGCAATCACCTCAGCGACAAGCACGGTATCGTTCACCCGCTCACCGGAGTTCATCAACTCCCGAAGGCGAACGTTTTCAGCGCGAAGTTCAATATATTTTTGAAGTTTGGCATTGAGAATAAGAGACTCTGATCTGAGCCGCTCGTTTTCGGCAAGTAGTTCGCTACGGCTATTCCAAGCACCTTTAAATTGGTCAGTTAAACGGCTTGGAATATCTACAACCCAATAAAATGGCGCAGCAACAACAGACAGCTGCGTTCTCAGCGGCGCCATAAACTCAAGGCGTTGACCAATCAAAATCAACACCAGTGCAACGCCACCTAAAATCAGCAGCCGACCACCTACAGACGATTCATTGGCGAATACCGGTTTAATTGCTGCGTCCTCCCTCCGCGGGGCGAATCATTACTACTCTGCAGACAATATATCAAGATGATGGCGATCCATCATCTCTAAGGCTTTACCACCGCCACGGGCAACACAGGTTAATGGGTCTTCAGCAATAATAACGGGAAGCGCGCTTTCATCAGCGATCAACTGATCAATACCGCGCAGCAAAGCACCACCGCCAGTCAACACAATACCCGTTTCTGCGATATCTGCAGCTAATTCTGGGGGCGACTGTTCCAAAGCACGCTTTACGCCCTGAATAATCACCTGCAGCGGCTCTTGTAATGCTTCTAGAATTTCATCGCTGTTTAAAGTGAAACGACGGGGGATACCTTCGGCCAAATTACGACCACGAACGTCAATTTCACGCAATTCGCTACCAGGGTAAGCACAACCAATTTCCGTTTTTATTCTCTCCGCCGTAGCGTCGCCGATCAAACTACCGTAGGTACGGCGCACATGGGTCACAATCGCTTCATCAAAACGGTCACCGCCAACACGCACAGAATCCGAGTACACCACGCCATTTAAAGAAATAATGGCGATTTCTGTCGTACCGCCACCGATATCAACCACCATCGAACCCGAGGCTTCGTCAACGCGTAGGCCCGCACCAATCGCTGCCGCCATGGGCTCTTCGATCAAGCGCACTTCACGCGCGCCCGCGCTGAGCACTGATTCGCGAATAGCGCGACGCTCCACCTGCGTACTTTTACACGGCACGCTTACAAGAACACGCGGACTCGGACGAATAAAACTATTTTGATGAACAAGCTTAATAAAATGCTGAAGCATTTTTTCTGTTACTTGAAAGTCAGCGATAACACCGTCTTTCAGCGGGCGAATTGCCGTGATATTACCTGGTGTACGGCCCAGCATACGCTTGGCCTCCATACCCACGGCTTCAATGGTTTTTTGGCCGTTGTGGACACGAATAGCCACCACCGAGGGCTCGTCGAGAACTATGCCTTGGCCACGCACATAAATAAGAGTATTTGCTGTTCCTAGATCGATTGAAAGATCATTGGAAAACATGCCGCGAATTCGTTTTAACATGTGTATTTTTCACCTTATACAGCCCAAATTTTGGGCAGGGGCCAGGCTGATCGGACCGGAAACGATTGCCGCCCAGCAACATCGCGAGGCCCTATTTTAAAAACTTTGCCACTCTATCAACGGCAGGGATTTAGGGCAAGGCGCAAATATGATAAGTTTAGCGGTTTACCGGCAAGCTCATTGCAAATCCGACGCAATCCTCATTTTGCGCTGCGGAAATTTGTCTGTGTTGCCATAAATCAATTTAAAAGGGTGAGCATGAGCTTAGACCAAAACGACATTGCCAAGTTGGCGCGACTAGCGCGAATTAACATCGCCGAATCAGACACCGCCGAACTCAGCCAACGTATTGGCGACATTCTCAATATGGTCGACGCCATGCAAGCCGTAGACACCAGCAACGTGCTACCGATGGCAAATCCACATGACGCGGTACAGCGCCTGCGCGCCGACGAGGTTAACGAAACCAATCAACGCGAGCATTTTCAGAAGATCGCACCGCAAACCGCCGACGGTTTGTATTTGGTACCTCAAGTTATTGAGTAAAACACTGCGGCTAACTGCAAACAACGCACCACATTGACCGCCGCACATTCATTCGGCAGACATAACGAGTAATCTGAACTATGCCCAATCATACGATTGCCGACATTCTTCGCGGACTGGAAGCAAAAACCTTTTCCAGCGAAGAAATTACCCAGCAATACCTCGACGCCATTGCAAAACACGACGGCAACTTCAACAGCTTTATTACCGTGACGCCAGACCAAGCGCTTGCCCAAGCTCGTGCCGCCGACACTGCGCGCCAAAATGGCTCTGCTGGCGCATTATGCGGCGTCCCCATTGCCCATAAAGATATTTTCTGTACCGAAGGCGTTCGCACCAGTTGCGCATCAAAAATGTTGGACAATTTTATTGCGCCCTACAACGCCACCGTCGTTGAGCGACTCGCCAATGCCGGCGTTGTGACCTTAGGGAAAACCAATCTCGACGAATTCGCGATGGGCTCCTCAAATGAAACCAGCTTTTACGGCGCGGTGCGCAACCCCTGGAACACCGACTGTGTACCCGGCGGCTCCTCAGGCGGTTCTGCGGCGGCCATTGCAGCGGGACTCGCGCCAGCAGCAACCGGTACCGACACCGGCGGCTCCATTCGCCAACCTGCGGCACTTTGCGGCCTCACTGGCTTAAAACCGACCTATGGGCGCGTTTCTCGCTACGGCATGATCGCCTTCGCCTCCAGCCTTGACCAAGGCGGCCCAATGGCGAAAACAGCAGAAGACAATGCGCTGCTACTTCAGGCAATGGCGGGCTTTGACCACCGCGACAGTACTAGCATGGATCTGCCGGTACCCGACTATCGCGCTGGCCTAAATAAAGACCTAAGCGGATTAAAAATCGGCGTACCCAAAGAATATTTTAGTGACGGTCTAGACCCAGAGATTGCATCAGCAATAGAAGCGTCTCTAGATGAATATCGCAAAATGGGCGCAGAGATTAAATCTATCAGCCTGCCACACACCCACTTAGCGGTACCCTGCTACTATATTATTGCGCCAGCAGAAGCGTCAGCTAATCTGTCACGTTTCGACGGGGTACGCTATGGATATCGCTGCGAAAACCCAAAAGATTTAGACGACCTATACACCCGCACCCGCGCCGAAGGTTTTGGCGAGGAAGTGAAACGCCGAATTTTGATTGGCACTTATGCACTCTCCTCAGGCTTTTACGATGCCTACTACCGCAAAGCCCAGCAAATACGTCGTTTAATTAAGCAAGACTTTGACGAAGCCTTTAAATCCGTCGACATTATCGCTGGCCCCACCACCCCAAACCCCGCGTTTGCGCTGGGCGAGAAGGTCAGCGACCCCGTCACCATGTATCTTGAAGACATCTATACCATCGCTGTTAATTTGGCAGGGCTACCCGCCATTTCACTGCCTGCGGGCTTTACCAAGGGCAAGCCCATTGGCTTGCAATTAATTGGCCGCGATTTTGACGAAACCACCCTGCTCGCCGCCGCGCATCAATATCAACAGCGCAGCGACTGGCACCAGCAAGCCGCTCCCGGCAGCGTATAAGGAAAGCGACTATGGAATGGGAAGTTGTAATTGGTCTGGAAATTCACGTCCAGCTCACCACCAAATCAAAGATTTTCTCGGGCTCGAGCACCGCATTCGGCGCCGACGCTAACACACAAGCAAGCGCTGTTGATCTGGCCATGCCCGGCACATTGCCGGTACTCAATGAACAGGCAGTAAAAAATGCCATCCTGTTTGGCTTGGCAATCAATGCCGATATTTGTCGCGATTCAGTCTTTGACCGCAAAAATTATTTCTATCCAGATTTGCCCAAAGGCTACCAAACCACCCAGATGGACTTTCCCATCGTCGGCCCCGGTATCGTCGAAATTACCCTCAGCGACGGTAGTACCCGCAGTATTCGTGTGCACCACGCCCACCTAGAAGAAGACGCGGGTAAATCGCTACACGAAGATTATCAGGGTATGTCGGGTATAGACCTTAACCGCGCCGGCACGCCATTAATCGAAATCGTCTCTGAGCCAGACATGCGCAGCGCCGAAGAAGCAGTCGCCTATCTGCGCAAAATACACTCGATTGTGACCTACCTCGGCATTTCAGATGGCGATATGTCCCAGGGCTCGCTGCGCTGCGACGCCAACGTCTCGGTTCGCCCCAAGGGCCAAGAGGAATACGGCACCCGCGCCGAACTTAAAAACATCAACTCCTTCCGCTTTGTTGAGCGCGCCATCAAAACCGAAGTGCTACGCCAGATCGAGCTAATCGAAGACGGCGGCAAGGTGAAACAAGAAACGCGCCTGTATGATAGCGACAAAAACGAAACCCGCCCCATGCGCAGCAAGGAAGAAGCCAACGACTACCGCTACTTCCCCTGCCCAGATTTATTGCCGGTACACGTTGAACAGTCCTTAATCGATGATTTGCGGGCCGGCATGCCGGAATTGCCTGACGCCAAACGTCAGCGCTTTGAAGAAGAGTTTGGCCTTTCTGCCTACGACGCGGGCTTGCTCACCGGCGAGCGCAGTGTTGCCGACTATTTTGAAGCCGTCGCCCACAGCGCGGGAGATGCCAAGCTAGCCGCAAACTGGGTAAACGGTGAATTATCCGCCGCCTTGAATCGAGACAATCTGGCGATTAACAGCAGTCCCGTTAGCGCCGAACAACTTGGCGGCTTAATACAGCGAATCCGCGACAATAGCATTTCTGGCAAAATCGCCAAGCAAGTTTTTGATGCACTATGGAATAAAGAAGGCGATAGCGCCGATGCCATTATCGACAGCAAGGGCTTAAAGCAGGTTTCTGACAGCGGCGCTATTGGCGCAATGGTCGACGAAGTACTCGCCGCCAACCCCGAGCAAGTAGAGCAATTTAAAGGCGCCGACGAAGGCAAACGCAAAAAAATGCTGGGCTTTTTTGTCGGTCAAATAATGAAGGCGTCCAAGGGGCAAGCCAACCCCGGCGTAATCAACTCACTTTTAAACGAAAAGCTTGGCGACTAATCACGCCAGCACTAGCAAGGTAGAAACAGCTTTATGAAAAAAGACAAAGAAAAGGTATTAGACGAAGTTTGGACTGAGTCCCGAGTCCGCGAATTTTTAGACTCAGAACCCAAAGCAGGCACCAACCGCGACTTTCACGCCCTATTAAAGGCTTACCAAAGCATGCGCGCCGACGATTTTGAGTTATTTATTGGCATGTTTTTAGAAGCCGGCCGCGATTTAAATGCGACCGACAAGAGCAGCCGTACTGTACTCAGCTACGCTAAAGAGCACCGCAACTCAGGTGAACACGTCGCCGCCCTTGAAAGCAAAGGCGCGGTGTAAGCACCACGCCCGCTAAACACTGCGACCGCGTGCCAAGCGGTCGCGATTTTCCTGCTTTTTCCGCTCACTTTTACGCAACATAATGTATACCGCACCCGCACCACCATGCTGAGGTTGCGCGCTGCTAAAACCCTGAACCTCATCCATTTCAGGTAACCAGCGATTTACATAGGATTTTATCACCGCCCCCTTAGACTCACTGTGATGGCCGCGCCCATGCACAATCATCACAGTGCGCAGGTCTGCCTTCATCGCTTCGCGAATAAATTCAAAAACCTGCAGGCGCGCCTGATCCACCGTCATCTTATGTAAGTCTAAACGTGCCTCGATGGCGTATTTGCCCTGCTTTAAACGTCGAAAAACGCCGTGTTGCACGCCCTCACGGCGAAACTCCAGCACATAGTATGGATCAAGCAATTCAATATCAGAGGTCGACAAAAAATTACGCGCCTCGCTACTCGCCGTTGCTGCCGCACGGCGAGCCGCAATACTCACCGCATCACCGCTGTCTTTTTTAAGAACAACCCGCCGCTCAAGCTCAAGTGGTTTGACACCGGCCATCTCTTCAGCGAACAATCTATCATCGTCGCCCATATATACCTCCACCGGCGTTCAAGGAATAAAAATGTCTACCGTCAGTCCTGTTTCCTACTCCGACTCAATGCGCTGCCCGCTTTGTGAACAAGACAATCAATGTGCGATTGCGGCGGGACGCGAAGCTTCGAGCTGTTGGTGCATGAGCACCACTATCAACGAAGAAGCCAAACAGCGCGCTGCTAACATCGGTGCAGATAAGCGTTGCCTGTGCCAGCAGTGCGGCCGCCCCATCGATAATTAATTACTGATAACTCTCCGCCATTTTCTCATAGCGGGCACACTCTGGGGTTTTCTCGTCGCTCATATTTTCAATTTGTTCGCAGCTCAGCGCCGTCATAGATTTCATACATGCACTCGCTGGTCCATAAAGGGGATGCGCCGTAGCGACATTATTAAATTGCTGCTGAATAGAGACACACGCCCCCTCTAGACTCGCCATGACCATTGCCCGCAAATCCGGCGTCAAATCTGCCTCACCAATATTTTTCAGCGCACAGGACTTCATTTTTTCGCACATAATATTGTAAGACTCGCCTAAATCGTCGGCCTGCACGCTACCCGACACCGCAAATATCACCGCCACTACCACCCCATATATTGCTTTCATTAGACGCATCCCTCAGTCATTACATTAAATAGTTAATTGCCGCGCTGTATCTACCTGCACAAATGCAGCCTTCACAAGCCAGCGTTCAAATCGTTATTATGGTGACCTTAACTCAAAATCAACCTACAAGCTCAGCCCCAAAAAAGCATAGCGGCTTTGCCAAGCGGGGGAAAGCGAGCGAATCGCCAAACTCAAAAATTTATTTGTTGCAGGTAATAATGAATATGAATGCACGCCCACTTAGCGGTCCAGACTATTTATTGCGCGGCTTCACTATTATCCGGCAACCTGGCATACGCCTTTTTGTTGCCATTCCACTGCTCATTAATTTTATTATTTTTGGCGCATTCACCACCTTAACATTAGAAGCCATGTCGGGCTGGATCAACCAAGTCGTTGAATGGCTCCCCACGTGGCTAGACTTTTTACGCTGGATTCTATGGCCACTGGCAGTGATTTTAGTATTAGCTATTGTGATGTATATATTCAGCACAGTAGCCAATATTATTGCCGCACCGTTTAATGGGCTGTTAGCGGAGAAGGTTGAAGAAATGCTCACTGGGCAAGAGGTGTCGGGGCGCGAAACCATCGCGATGGCCATCGCCAGCTTTCCCAAAAGCATAGGTCGAGAATGCCAAAAACTACTGTATTATCTGGGCTTTGCCATTCTTACCCTGATCGCCAGTTTTGTAATTTCACCGCTGGCACCCCTGCTATGGTTTGCGCTAAATGCCTGGATGATGGCGATAGAATACTGCGACTATCCCATGGACAATCACAAACTCAGCTTTAAAGATGCCCGCAAACGAATAGCGAGCCATAGAGGCACCAGCGCAAGTTTCGGTGCGCTGGTCATGCTGGGCACAATGGTGCCAATTTTAAATTTATTTATTATGCCCGCCGCAGTTTGCGGCGGTACCTTGATGTGGGTCGAACATTTTAAAGATAAGGCTTAGCGCACACCCGCCAGCAAATGTTCTGGCGGACGTTCACAGGGTAGCTTCATTCCCAGCTCGGCCTCAATACCTGGCAATAGAAAGGCGTCATCCTCACAGGCAAAGCTGATAGACGTGCCCGTTGCGCCAGCGCGACCGGTACGACCAATGCGATGCACATAGTCGTCAGCATCCTCTGGCAGCGTGTAATTAATCACATGACTCACGCCATTGACGTGAATACCACGACCGGCAACGTCGGTAGCCACCAAACACTCAATTTCACCATCTTTAAATTGCTGCAGCGTTCGCGAACGCTTATTTTGTGGAATTTCGCCGGACAGAATGCCGCAGCGAATACCTGCTTTTTGCAATTTTTCAAATAGGCGGCGGGTTTCGTCGCGGCGATTAGCAAAAATAATGACGCTTGTTGCACTCTCGTGACGAACAATATTGAGCAGCAATTTGAATTTGTCCTGCGACTCTACCAAATACACTTTTTGATCGACGGTATCTGTCGCCACACTTTCAGGCTCGATTTCAATATTCACCGGCTCTTCGGTCCACTGTTCGGTCAGGCGAATAATATCGTCGGTAAAGGTCGCGCTAAATAACAGGGTCTGACGATGACTTTTGCGCGGGCAAGAACGCACAATGCGCTTCACCTGCGGAATAAAGCCCATGTCCAACATGCGGTCAGCTTCGTCGATAACCAGAATTTCGATTTGATCGAGATACAAGTCTTTACGACCTTCAAAATCCAAAAGACGGCCTGGCGTTGCAACAACGATGTCGACCATACCAGCCAATTTATCCTGCTGCTTTTGGTAATCCATACCGCCAATTAGGGTGACAACATTTAAGCCGCAATATTTGCCAAGCTTGCGGGCGTCATCACCAATCTGCACGACCAGCTCTCGGGTCGGTGCGATAACCAACGCACGGGGCTCGCCAGCAAAACGCTCTTCTTCGATTGGATTACTCAATAAATCGTTAAAAATGGTGATCAGAAACGCGGCGGTTTTACCCGTACCGGTCTGGGCCTTACCTATAACGTCGTTGCCACGTAGGGTATGGGGTAAAGAGGCCGCCTGAATTGGCGAGCAGTATTTGAATCCGGTGTCGGCAATGCCGTGCATTAACCGTTCGTCGAGATCAAGATCGTGAAAGCGGGTCTTTCCCTCTTCCGGTGCTACATCAAAGTCTTTAAGCGACCAAGTGGAAACGGCTTTAGCCACTGCTTTATTCGCACCTCGTTCGCGGCCACGCTTGTGCCCATCGCGGTGTTTTTCATTTGTATCCGCTGCGCCGGACTTAGGTATTGCACTCTGCGCGTCGGCGGCGGTATTTTGACCTACCGTTGAGGGCGCTTTTTTAGCTGATCCAAACAACTTTTTTAACAAAATATACTCTTCTTACATTGCTCAATAATCAGCCATTCTAGCATCATTCGTCCGCAACTGGGCCAGCCTGAGTTTCTGGTGGTTTTGCAGCGGGCTCTGAACTCGCTTCCGACGCAACCGGTGCCTCAGTTTTCTGCTCGACCGGCTTAGCTTCTGGCTCTACAAGCGGCTCATCTTTTTGCTCTACAGACTTGGGCTTAATATATTCCCGCGCGCGGCGGTCAAGGTAATAATCCAAACTAAAATAACGACCAGCACCGCTAAACAAGAGACTCAAGAGGAGAATGAAATACGTGGCCGCAAATTCGATACCGTTATTGAGTACCGCAAAATTACCTTTTTCAACCAGCCAACCGTAATGGCCATATTCATTCAGTATGGTTCTCGCTCGCTCTAAACGCTCCCCGACACCGATGCTATTTTCCATACTGGCTTTCGCCATCGGCACACCAATATCCGCCAAGGGTTTTGCCGTGCTGGTCACAGGGCTACTCGGTGCAATTGCAAACCAGCCGTTGTCCCAATGCACGGTAAATGCCGCAACCAGCATCGCCACCATCAACGGAATACTCGCCCAGCGCACCGCTAAACCGAATAACAACAAAAAACCGCCAACAAGCTCAGTGTAGGTCACCAAATACGCCATTACCTCAGGATAGGGTAAATTCAAGCCCTGCTCTAACCACATCGCGGTGGCGTCAAAATGATGAAGTTTATATAGCCCCGCCGCGAGCATAATAGGCGACAAATATAGGCGAATTAATAAGGGGGGGATGCCATCCAACTTTGAAAGGAGCGCAAAAATGCCGTCGTGCAGAAAATAGTAGCACCTGAAAATAAACCTCATAGTAATCCCTCATTATGATTATTTTGGCGATATTTGTTTATGGATCTTATTTTAAGACGGGCAAGATAACCACCGTAGGGATCACTACATCCCTGTAGCCTAGCCCCGCAGGCGACAAACTGGACACTCTGGGTCGCGACGTAAATTAAGCTGTCGCAACTCCATGCTCATGCCATCTATTAGCAGTACGCGACCAACTAGTGGCTCGCCAATACCAGCAATGCACTTTATTGTTTCTAGCGCCTGCATGCTCCCCATCATACCGACGACCGGAGCTAACACGCCGCTTTCTGAACAATTCAGGGTCGCGTCGTCCGCCTCGTGATATAGGCAACGATAGCATGGTGAGTCATCGCGCCTAAAATCAAACACACTGAGCTGGGCCTCACCACGAATGGCTGCGCCAGAAATAAGCGGCCGCCGCGCCAACGCACAGGCCTCATTCAGGGCAAAACGCGTTGCGAAATTATCACTGGCGTCCACCACCACATCAACCGCCTGAACGGCAGCACTTAAGGTTTTACCACTTAAGCGCTCGTTCAATATCAATAAGGTTGTGTCTGAATTAATGGCTTTGATACTGTCGGCAACGGACTCCGCCTTTGCGCGTCCAATATCAGCGTGGCCGTGGGCAATTTGACGCTGCAAATTACTGAGTTCAACGATGTCGTCATCCGCCAAATGCAATTCGCCCACACCTGATGCCGCTAAGTACAATGCCGCTGGGCAACCGAGACCACCCATGCCGACAATCAACACCTTGCTATCTAGCAATGCCTGCTGGCCATCTACATCTAAGCTAGGCAGTAAAATATGGCGGCTATAGCGCAATAGTTGTTCGTCATTCATCATTGCCACCGCCCCCAGCTTATGCGCTCGTTGCCACCGTAGTCGAGCTGCGATGCCACCTGCGTAAAGCCCCGCTCACTTAAAGCCTGACGCACCAGTTCACCTTGATCATAGCCGTGCTCAAGCAGCAATTCGCCGCCAGCCATTAGATAGCCCGGCGATTCTTGAATAATACACCGCAAGTCCGCCATGCCACCCTCAGCAGCCACCAATGCCGACATTGGCTCAAAGCGAACATCGCCCTGACTCAAATGAGGGTCGTCGGGATCAATATATGGCGGATTGCTAACGATGAGATTAAAGCGCTTGCGGGGAATATCGCTAAACCAGTTTGAACACACCAGCTGCAGGTTTGTCAGCCCAAGGGCATCGCGGTTCCGCTGGGCCAAAGCGACTACCTCAGATGAGAAGTCAGATGCCAGCACCTCCGCATCCGCTCGCTCTGACGCCAAAGCTAAAGCAATAGCACCGGTACCCGTCCCCAAATCTAATATCAGTGGGTTCTCTTGGCCCGTCAGCATTTCTAATGCGCGCTCTACCAAGCACTCCGTGTCAGGCCTAGGAATTAATGTCAGGGGAGACACCGCCAATGGCAATGACCAAAAATCACGCTCACCCAAAATATGGGCAATCGGTTCGCCCGCAATGCGGCGCGCTAAAAATTGCAGAAACTGCTGTTGCTGCTCCGCTGTCAATTCACGCTCTGGCCAGCTATACAAATAGCTGCGCGGCTTATCAATGCAGCGACAGAGCAATAGAGAAACATCTAAATCTGGGGAATCGCTTAGCGCAGACAAGCGGGTTCGCATTGCCATCGCAGCCGCAATGCTCATGCTAGGCAGCTGCGAATCCGTCATTATTCCGCCAAAGCCGCCAGTAAGTCAGCCTGATATTCCTGGCGTAACGGTGACACCACACAATCCACATCCCCCTGCACAAACTCATCTAATTTATACAAGGTTAAGTTAATTCGGTGGTCAGTAACGCGACCCTGTGGAAAATTATAGGTGCGGATACGCTCCGACCGGTCGCCGCTACCCACCAAATTACGGCGCTCTGTGGCTTGGTCTGCTTGCAATTTACTGCTGGCCGCATCGTTTACTTTTGCCGCCAATAAAGACATCGCCCGCGCTTTGTTTTTATGCTGCGAGCGCTCATCTTGGCACTCCACCACAATACCGGTAGGAATATGCACAATACGCACCGCTGAATCAGTAGTGTTAACGTGCTGACCACCCGCGCCGCTAGAGCGGAAGGTGTCGATACGCAAATCTGCCTTATTAATTTCTATTTCATCTGCCTCTTCCGGCTCCGCCATTACTGCCACGGTGCACGCAGATGTGTGAATACGCCCCTGGGATTCGGTTTCCGGTACACGCTGCACACGGTGGGCGCCGGACTCAAATTTAAGATGGCCGTATACTTCCTGCCCCGCTACGCGGCTAATAATTTCTTTATATCCGCCATGCTCCCCCTGCCGCTCACTTAGAACCTCAACTCGCCAACCCTTACGCTCGGCATAGCGGGAGTACATACGAAACAAATCACCGGCAAAAATAGCCGCTTCATCACCGCCGGTACCAGCGCGTATCTCTAAAAATACGTTGTGGGAGTCGTTGGGGTCGCGGGGTAGCAACAAGGTTTGCAGCTCTAACTCTAATGCTTCTAGCTTTTCCTTGGCTGACGCGACCTCGTCCTCAGCCATTTCTCGCATTTCAGCATCGTCTTCCGATAGCATTGCCGTCGCCTCCGCCAAATCCTCTTCGACCTGACGGAAACGGCCGTAAGCATCTACTACCGGCTCAATCTCGGCATACTCCCGAGACAAGCCGCGAAAACGATCTTGATTGGCAATAATTTCGCCGTCGCTCAATAGCGCGCCGATCTCTTCGTATCGATCAAGCAAATTGTCGAGTTTAGTGACAATGGAGGCCTTCATATTTTCTCGCTTTTAAGGTTTTAGCTGCTTCAGGAATCGCTGTCTTTGAGCTGAAATAATTCCCGCGCCCAGTGAATAAGGTCGGTTCGCCCCTTGGCACCGGCTTCTTTTATTTGTGTGGTTGGACTGTGGATTAATTTATTAGTTAAGCCCCGAGCGAGTTGCTCAAGTACCTGTTCTGCGTCGTCGCCCCGGGCCAAATTGCGCAGCGCACGGTCTAGTTCGGTGTCGCGTAGCTGTTCCGCTTGGGCGCGGTAATCTCTCACGGTACCCACCGCATCCAAGGCTCGCAATTGCGATTCCCACTCAGCCAGCGCCAAGCTAATAATATCCCCTGCCTTGCGGGCCTCACTCTGACGAGCGCGTTTATTTTCTTCCACAATTTCGCGCAAATCATCAACGGTATACAAATACACATCCGCTAATTCGGCAACCTGCGGCTCAATATCCCGTGGCACTGCAATATCTACCATAACCATTGGCCGATGCTTGCGCTTTTTAAGTGCACCCTCAACCGCGCCCTTGCCCAGAATCGGCAATTGGCTAGCCGTAGAAGCCACAACAATATCAGCACTAATGAGACAGTGGGGAATATCCGCTAGCATGACAGCCTCGGCACCAAACTTTTCTGCCAGTTCGCGCGCGCGCTCCAAGGTTCGGTTAGCAATAATTAGGCGCTTTACACCCTTATCATGAAGATGGCGCGCGACCAGCTCGATGGTTTCCCCCGCGCCAATCAGCAGAGCAGTGCAGCTGCTTAAAGAAGAAAACACGTGCTGAGTTAAATTAACTGCCGCATAGGCAACTGACACGGGATTCTCGCCTACCGCGGTGTCAGTGCGCACCCGCTTGGCAACTGAAAACACATGCGCAAAAGTACGGTGCAGCACGCCATTTGCCGTACCAGCATCGACGGCAACAGCATAGGCAGACTTCATTTGCCCTAATATTTGCGGCTCACCAAGCACCATAGAATCCAAGCCAGCGGCCACTTCCATCATATGTTTTAAGGCGCCATCGCGCCGATGGTCATATATACACGCGCTCAGCTCATCACGGTCGATATGATGGTAGCTAGACAACCAATCCAACATACCCGCTGCAGCGGCGTCGCCGTCGTCACCTGCAATACCGTAGAGTTCAGTGCGATTGCATGTGGACAAAATCGCCAACTCAGACACCCCAGTACTGGCAACAGCATCCCTTAAGGCGCCGTGCATTTGCTCAGGCACAAACGCGACCCGCTCTCGAATCGAGACGGGTGCCGAATTGTGATTAATGCCAATTACGAGCAAATTCATGGAATGCCGAGTGCCTGCCTTTACGGAGCCGAGCTAAAATAGCAGGGAATTTTAGCAAGACAGGGGCCAAATGTGGATTTTATTACCGGCTTTTACTAAACAATCTGCGCCGAAGCCTGCAAGTGCGAATTAAACATCGCGGCAACTGTCCTATGCAGCAGCCCTAACCACCAACAAATAGCCATGCTAACATTGGCCTTTAAACACGGTACTGAAATTGTCACTATGCACCAATCCCTAACCAGCCTGCTATTAAGCCTGTCGATGTTACTTGGCGGCTGCGCTGCACTAACAGCAAAGCAAGATCCGGCCCCAAGCACTACATCCAGCGCAAAAAAAGCGGTGGAGCATACCCGACCTTTTCCAGAAGACGCCTTTTTTGATTTACTAATTGCCGAAGTGGCACTTCGCAATCAAGACCTAGACACCGCGCTAGACAACTACACTTACCAAGCCGAAAAAACTGGCGATCTTGGGGTCATTACTACAACGGCAAAACTAGCCCAATATTTGGGCCGCGACGAAACCGCCGCAACCTACGCCAAACTCTGGGTAGAGCAAGAACCCGAAACCGCAGAAGCCAACTTCATTTTGTCGTCGGCCCTCAGCAAAACAAAAAATCCGCTGACGGCACTTCCCTATATGATCAAAGTGCTGGAACTGGGCGGCGACAGTAATTTTGCCGCACTGGCCGCCTCAGCACTAACACGGCCAGAGGCCGAGCAAGCGCAATTTTTAGCCGAGCTAAATCAGCAATTAAAACTACACCCCAGCGACAACTCCTTAAAAATTGCCAAAGCATTAATGCTGCAATACCAAGCACAGGAAGAGGCGGCGCTAGCGCTGATACAAGAAGTGCTAAATGAAGAGCCTGACAACCCTCATGCACTGCTAATTGAAACCCGTACCCTAAGCCAACTAAACCGCGACGACGACGCACTAACTCGGCTGCGTTATGCCGTAGATCAAAACCCCCATCACAAGCGCCTTCGCCACGACCTTGCGCGACGCTTAGTCAAAGTTGATCTCTTTCAGGCAAAAGCCCAATACGAAGAGCTTCTGCGCCAAAACCCCAATGACCGCGACCTACTGCTAGAGCTTATGCTCATCAACCGCGAACTCAGCAATACTGCCGAGGTAGCCGCGCAGCTAAATTCACTCAAGGACAGCCCAGAACTTCGCAGCCGCGCCAATTACATTCTGGGCCGCTTAGACGAAGAAGATCAAAACTGGCCCGAAGCAATTAAGCACTACCTACAGGCAACCGGTGGTGACGAATTTGGCAAAGCCAGCCAGCGCATTGCCAGTATCAGCCTCGCGATCGAAAGCGTTGATAAAGCCCTAGAGAGACTGGAAAACTTACGGGCAAACCACCCAGAACAAGCAAGCTATATCTACCAGCTAGAGGCCGAAATACTGCGTAAAGAAGCCCGCTATCAACAGGGCTACGACCTACTTAGCGAGGCCTTGTCGACCAATACCGACAGCGAAGAACTGCGCTATGCACGCTCATTGTTTAGCGAAAGACTAGGTAATATCGACGCAGTCGAACACGACCTTCAACATATTATTAGCCGCGACCCCGATAACGCGACCGCGCTGAATGCACTCGGCTACAGCCTCGCCAACCTTGATCCCAGCCGGCTCGACGAGGCCGAACTACTCGTAAAACGCGCCCTAGAGCTCGAGCCAAATGATCCCGCCATAATTGATAGTTATGGCTGGATCATGCTTTTAAAAGGTAATATCAGCGAAGCCGTCTCCCTACTAGAGAAAGCATTTAAACAAACTCAAGATCACGAGATTGCAGCCCACCTCGGTGAGGCTCTGTGGCTAAGCGGCGACCAAGCCCGCGCCAAATTAGTCTGGCAAGAAGGCCTAAAAGATACTCCCAACAGCCCCATAATTATGGATACGCTTCGCAAACTAGGACTTTTCAATGAGTAGCGCAATAATGTCAAACTCAACTCTCTTTCGCGGTCTAGCCCTTATTGTCGCACTACTGCTTAGCGCCTGTGCGACACCGCCTAAGCCCCCCGTCGACAGCGAATCTTTAACCTGGCAACTGCAAGGGAAAATAGGCTTTTGGCAGGGCAGAAAACAAGAAAGTGCCACCATTAACTGGGCACAATGCGACGCCGACAGCGCGCGAATTAGGCTCAGCGGGCCACTGGGCGCAGGTAGCATTGAATTATCGTCAGACCAATCTGGCGCCCGCCTAATACAAAACGGCGAAAGCATTCACGCCGACAGCATTGAAGAACTGGCCAGCCGCGCGGACTGGCCAATTCCCGTTGAAGCGCTGCGTTTTTGGGTAAGAGGCCGCGCCATGTTCACCGAAAAACTAGAGGGCCGCGTCAATACCAATGGCCAGCTAGAAGAGCTAAACCAAATTGGTTGGCATATTAGCTACCATTACCGCACACCATTTCATCAGTTACCGGACCGGATTCACGCAAAATCTGCCAATGCACGTATTACCCTAATTGTTAGTGAATGGCAGGAGCAACCGGAGTTCTGCGCCAAATAATGCAAACGCTCTCACTGCCCTGCCCCGCTAAAATCAATCTATTCTTAAAGATCACCGGCCGTCGCGATGACGGCTATCATGAGCTGCAAACTTTATTTCAACTACTTGATTACGGCGACACCCTTCAGCTTAGCCATCGAGACGACGGCAAATTAGCGCTCATTAACGCGCTTAGTGGCGTTAACATCGAAGACAATCTGGTTTTTCGCGCCGCCCGCAAATTGCAGCCATTTGCCCGCGACATTCCCTGCGGCGCAAATATCACCTTAGAAAAGCGCCTGCCTATGGGCGGCGGCATTGGCGGCGGCAGCTCCGATGCCGCAAGCACCCTACTCGGCCTCAACCAGCTATGGCAGCTCGATCTCAGCGTAAATCAGCTCGCCGAAATAGGCCTTGAGCTGGGCGCTGACGTCCCGGTATTTGTGCGCGGAAAAACCGCGTGGGCGGAAGGAATTGGTGAAAAATTAACCCCCGTGGAAACTCAAGAATTATGGTATGTGGTGCTAAAGCCCGACTGCCACGTCTCCACCGCAGAAATTTTTTGTCATGAACAATTGACACGCCATGACTCACCGATCAAAATAGCGACCTTTCTTGAGGGGGGTACCGGAAATAGTTGTGAACCGCTGGTTCGAAAACTATATCCGAAGATTGATAAAGCCTTGATTTGGCTGGAACAATTCTCTCCCGCGAAGCTAACCGGAACAGGCGCATGCGTGTTTGCCAGCTTCGAAGATCAGATAACTGCAGAGACAGTTTGCGCGCAACGGCCCACAGAAATTGACGGCTTTGTTGCCCGAGGCATAAATACCTCGCCACTGCATAGAGCACTGGGCTTAATTAAATAGTTATCTTGAAAAGTTTATTGGGGTGTCGCCAAGTGGTAAGGCACTGGGTTTTGATCTCAGCATCCGTAGGTTCGAGTCCTACCACCCCAGCCATATTTACACCATGCCGCCAAAAGCGGCATGTTATTCAGAATCAGTCGCGCACAATAACGATCTGAATACTGTGCGGTTATAGTGAACCCGCCAGTTACCACCTAATTTTTCAAAAACACACATGCCCAACAGGACTCTGACCGTGCCCAAGATGATGGTCTTCACCGGCAATGCCAATCCCGAACTCGCACGTAAAGTTGTTGAGCATTTGCACCTACCCCTTGGCGACGCCACTGTCGGCAAATTCAGCGACGGCGAAATTTACGTTGAAGTAAATGAAAACGTTCGCGGTGCAGATGTATTTCTATTACAACCTACCTGCGCACCAACTAATGACAATCTGATGGAATTGATTGTTATGGCAGACGCCATGCGCAGAGCATCCGCTGGCCGCATAACCGCCGTCGTGCCTTATTTCGGCTACGCCCGCCAAGACCGCCGCGTGCGCTCGCAGCGTGTACCCATCTCTGCCAAAGTGGTGGCTGACATGATGAGTGGCGTGGGTATTAACCGTGTATTGACGGTAGACCTACACGCTGAACAGATTCAAGGCTTCTTCGACGTACCAGTAGACAATGTTTACGGCTCACCAGTATTGCTGGATGACATCAGCCGTCAGCAATACGAAAACCAAATGGTTGTCTCACCGGACATCGGCGGTGTCGTTCGCGCCCGCGCAGTAGCCAAGCAATTAGACGACGCGGACCTTGCGATCATCGACAAACGCCGCCCGCAAGCTGGCGTTGCACAGGTTATGCATATTATCGGTGAAGTACAGGGTAAAACCTGCTTGCTAGTAGACGATATGGTCGACACCGCCGGCACATTATGCAAAGCAGCAGAGGCATTAAAGCAACACGGTGCAGCAAAAGTTGTCGCTTACTGTACACATCCTGTATTATCCGGCGCCGCCATTAAGAACATCAATGGCTCTGAACTAGACGAACTGGTTGTCACCGACACCATTCCGCTGTCAGAAGATGCTAAGAAATGCAGCAAAATTCGCCAGTTAACCCTGGCAAATCTGCTGGCCGAGTCAATCCGACGGGTCAGCAATGAAGAGTCGATAAGCGCTCTGTTCCGTTAAGCCAACCCGGTTTAGCAACAAAGCTATCGACATTTACCGCCGCACTGGTCGCAAGTCGGCGGTTTTCGCGTTATTAAGGAGACTATTATGTCTAGCGATTACACAGTTAGCGCCAAAGCGCGCACAGATGTAGGGAAAGGTGCGAGCCGCCGCCTACGTCGTCTGGAAAATGAAGTACCAGCTATTGTTTACGGTGGCAGCAATGAACCGCAAATGATCAGCATTCTGCACAAAGATCTGTTGTGGTTCTTAGAAGATGAAGCCTTCTTCACTTCTGTTGTCACCCTAGACATCGACGGCAAGCAAGAGTCAGTAGTACTTAAAGACCTTCAGCGTCATCCCGCTAAGCTCAAAATACTACACGCAGACTTTTTGCGCGTTGACGCCAACACCAAAATTACCCTGCACGTTCCACTGCACTTCTTAAACGAAGAAAGCTGTGTTGGCGTAAAAACCCAGGGCGGTAACATCACTCACGCAGCGACTGACCTCGAAGTACAGTGTCTGCCTAAAGATCTGCCTGAGTTCATCGAAGTGGACATGGCGCTGATTGAAACCGGTACCACACTGCACATTTCTGACCTCGCCCTACCTGCCGGCGTAGAAAGCACTGCATTGGCTCTGGGCGCAGATCATGACCAAGCTATCGCAACTGTACACGCGCCACGTGGCGGCAGCAGCAGCGATGAAGAAGCTCCATCAGAAGAAGAGTAAGCTGACAGCCCTTCGAGGCTAACAGCCACAGGCGCACCATTGGAAACGATAAAACTGATAGTAGGGCTGGCGAATCCCGGCCCACAATATCAAGATACACGTCACAATGCGGGCGCCTGGTTTGTTTCAGAGCTAGCTCGGCAACAGGGCTGCGCACTCAATAACGAACCGCGTTTTTTCGGCGACACTGCCAGAATTCACTACCACGGCCACGACCTGCGCCTACTAATTCCCACCACGTTTATGAACCGCAGCGGACAAGCCATTGCCGCACTGGCGAATTTCTACAAAATTTCACCAGAAGCAATACTTGTCGCCCACGACGAATTAGACATCCCAGCAGGCACCGCTCGCTACAAAAGCGGTGGCGGTCACGGCGGCCATAACGGCCTGCGCGACACCGTCGCCCAACTCGGCAACAATAGCAAATTCCACCGGCTTAGGGTCGGTATCGGCCACCCCGGTCACGCATCGCAAGTCACCAATTACGTACTTGGCAAACCACCAACAGATGAGCGCATTAGCATCGATCATTGCATTGACGAAGCTCTGCGTACACTACCAGACGCCATACGCGGCGATTGGGCCAAGGCCATGAATCAACTGCACAGCTACAAACAAGGGTAATATCACATGGGTTTTAACTGCGGCATCGTCGGACTGCCCAATGTCGGCAAGTCCACCCTCTTTAATGCACTCACCAAGGCTGGCATCGACGCGGCGAACTTTCCGTTTTGCACTATCGAGCCCAATTCCGGCATCGTCATGGTACCAGACACACGCCTGCAGGCACTGGCCGAGATCGTAAAGCCAGAGCGAATCTTGCCCGCCACAATGGAGTTTGTAGACATTGCCGGACTAGTAGCCGGTGCCTCAAAAGGTGAAGGCCTAGGAAATAAATTCCTCGCCAACATCCGCGAGACCCACGCCATTGCCCACGTTGTCCGCTGCTTTGACAACGACAATATTATTCACGTCGCCAACAAAATTGACCCTGCCGCAGATATCGACGTGATCAACACCGAACTTGCCCTTGCCGATATGGAAAGTATCGATAAGCAATTACAAAAAATCGTTCGGGTTGCACGTAGCGGCGACAAAGATGCCACCGTGCTAAAAAATCTATATGAAAAGCTATTAGCACACCTAGACCAAGGTAAGCCGGTACGCTCACTAGCACTAGACAGCGACGAACTCGCCCGCACCAAGGCCCTACACCTGCTAACCATTAAACCCACCATGTACATCGCCAATGTCAACGAAGATGGCTTTGAAAACAACCCGCACCTAGACGTTGTTCGCGCCATCGCCGCCGAAGACGGCGCTATCGTGGTACCGATCTGCAATAAACTTGAATCAGAAATCGCCGAACTCGACGACGACGAAAAGCAAGAATTCCTCACCGACCTCGGCATGGAAGAAGCTGGACTCGACCGCGTTATTCGCGCTGGCTACGAACTGCTTGGCCTACAAACCTACTTCACCGCAGGCGTGAAAGAAGTTCGCGCATGGACCATCCCCGTCGGCGCCACCGCGCCGCAATCTGCCGGCGTTATCCACACTGACTTTGAAAAAGGCTTCATCCGCGCAGAAGTCATCGCCTACAACGACTATATTCAATACAAAGGCGAACAAGGCACAAAAGACGCTGGAAAATGGCGCCTAGAAGGCAAAGACTACATTGTCAAAGACGGCGACGTCGTCCATTTCCGCTTCAATGTTTAACGCAGACTGATCCGCGCTTGACAAGGTGCGCCGATCCTTGGAAAATGCGCGCCTTCTCTCAAGAGAGACTGTGGCAAGGTAGCTCAGTTGGTTAGAGCACAACACTCATAATGTTGGGGTCGGCGGTTCGAATCCGCCCCTTGCTACCATTATTCTAAAAACCACCAAAGGGTGGTTTTTTTCGTCTATCGAAAAGCACACCGCCATCGACGGGTCGATGCCCCCCCCCCCCTTGCTCACCGAAAAAAGCGCTCTAACGAAGCTGCCCTACCGGAGATACCATACGCAGCGGAAGCCATATCCACAACCTCAGTAAATCAACGCCTAGACTTACAATCTAGCTTTTTATGTGATCAATGAAGCGAAGACACACTTCGCATTATCCATTTAATGATTAAGAGAAAGCGCTTTCACTACGAGCACAAAAGCATTCCTTAACATAGGAAATTCATCTAGAATCCGGCCGCATAAACAAAACAAGGATTTAAACGTATGGAAATTAGACAATTACTTAGAGCTATCTTTACCTTAATTTTAACTGCCACCATCGTAGGGTGTGGCGGTGGCGGCGGTGGTGGAACACCGGAAACTCCTCCGGGCAGCACTGCCAACAGCACCCCCACTGCTAACGCTGGCCCGGATCAGAACGTAACAACTGGTACGCTCGCCTCTCTAAATGGCAGCAGCAGCTCCGATGCCGACGGCGATTCTCTTACTTACTTATGGTCTACCACATCAAAGCCTAACGGCAGTGCCAGCTCTCTTTCGAGCACCACTGCTGCGAACCCACAATTCTCAGCTGACGTAGACGGTCAATATACTTTCCAGCTCGTCGTTAACGATGGCGAGCTAAATAGCTCCCCTGACTCCGTCACGGTAACAAGCAG
>NZ_PQGG01000012.1 GCF_002915595.1 Zhongshania marina | reverse complement strand
TTCTTACTTTGGTTCGTGGCTTTCGCCACTGCCGCCAATAAGCCATCCGCACTCTGCGCCGAATCCAATGATCTAGGTCGACGCACAGTTGATAACAGTTGGCGATACCAAAATAATTAATCCAACCACGTATAAATTGGCTGGTTTTGAAGAGCTGATATTTCATCGACACTCCCCAGTTGCGGTTCGTTAACAGACGAATCCGCTGCTTGAATTTCAGCAGTGTTTTCGAGTGCCATTGAATACGGCCAGCCTTGAAGGTAAACCCCAAGAACTTGCTCTCACTGGTTTTAACGACGCGACTTTTATCGGTATTTACGACCAGCTTCAAACGGTTTTGCAGGTACTGGCTGATACTGTGCAGCACTCGTTCACCGGCTCGCTGACTTTTTACTATTATCGTAAAGTCATCAGCGTAGCGGGCGAACTTGTGGCCACGTTTCTCAAGTTCTTTGTCCAAAGGGTCGAGCATGATGTTCGCCAGCAGTGGCGATAATGGCCCCCCCTGCGGCACACCTTCTCGGCTCTCACCATAGAACTGGTTGTCGACAAACCCAGCTCGCAGGTACAACTTAATCAATCTCAGTAGACGTTTGTCCTTCACCTTGTCACCAAGGCGCGTCATCAGTAAATCATGATTGACTCGGTCAAAGAATTTAGACAGATCGACATCCACCGCAAAGCGGCGACCTTCCTTGATGATGTCGCGAACCTGCTTTACCGCCTGCTGCCCATTTCGATATGGCCGGAATCCGAAGCTATTGCTTGAGAAACTGGGATCGAAGATGGGCGTAAGGACTTGGGCAATGGCTTGCTGGATCACACGGTCACAAACGGTTGGAATTCCCAGTTGGCGAGTACCGCCATCGGGTTTATCAATTTCAACACGCCGAACTGGTGATGGTTTGTACCGACCTGTTGCCAGCTCGGTAGTCACCCTAGGCCAGTGGCCAGCTCGTGCCCATACGGGAAATTCGTCGATGGTAATGCCATCAACGCCCGCAGCCCCTTTATTAGCTTGAACGCGCTTCCATGCCGCAGAGAGATTTTCCCGCTGTAGCACACGCTCAAATAGATCGTTACCAAAGGCTGGCTTCAGATCACTACGCTGAGTCACGTCATCGCCAGACGGCGTTCGTGCGTTCAAGTGTGACAAGGCTCCTCCTTTATTCTCAATGTTCAGGCCTTCACCTTGTCCCACCCATTACGATGGGCATTTGGCTACTATGCCTTCTGCTGACTTCTGCTTAATCACCGCCAGAGTTGCCCCTGCCAGCGCTATCGGTTTGTATCTCGTTCGCTCTCCATTGGCGATACACTCAGTGGAGCCAAGGCACTTATTAACCAGAGCCTTACTGGTAGTTTACCGATCGCTTGTTAAGCAGATCTCCCCAGATAAGAGCATGAACTGTCCCCGCGCAACTGCATCCTTTACGGTGGCCGTTAGATCACATGGCTTCGTCGTCTTGTGCCAACTCGCCTCCAGCCTACGCCTCATATGATGTTCTTGTTCATCAGTTCGCGGTTTTGCGTCCGGCTTCCTTCAGACCAGACCTCGCGGTCAAGCCCTTGCCATTCGCTAGTAGTTAACATCTGATAACGATCATAAATCGCTAAGGATGGTGACCTTCCTACAGAGGACTTTCACCTCATTAGTTCATGCCCATGCTGGGCGTACACAAGGCCAGCCAGAGGGAACAAAAAAAACCGCCGCTTCGCTCTGGTTTTTCGTCCCCTGCTGGAGGCATTGTATGAAAAACTATAGATTTCCATCTAGTTCGGGGTTTCTGATCGTCCGCTTTTTACCGCTGTCGATCCTTGCGTAGTTAAATATTCTTGTATTAAATATTGGCCGTTACAGATTTTTACCACGTCGGGGTGAGTCGTCACTAAGGGGTAGTTATGCTAAGGGGAGCCAAGGTAGGGATACGACCAGTAAGATCAGCTGACTTGCCTTTTTTGTATGAGAAAATGAATGATTTAGAATCAGTTGGTGATTACCTGCCCAGTGTTTTTAAATCTTATCCTGAGCTTGTTTCTGAGTATGAGCAGAGCGGATTTTTAAGTGAGTCATTGTCGAGATTGTTAGTGGTAGACGAAACTGGTGATGTTATTGGCCTAACATGGTTTTTTACGTCAGTTCCGTATTTTGATGCGCTTGAAGTCGGCTATAGAATTTTTGATGTTAGTCATCGACGGAAGGGCTACGCAAGCGAGGCTCTCGGCCTATTGTGTAAATATATCTTCGAAGGCTTTGGGGTGAATCGCATAGAAATACGTGTTGCTACAGAAAATACAAGCTCAAAGAAAGTGGCGATTAAGTGTGGTTTTGAGCTAGAGGGAACCCACCGGCAGGCCGCTTTTTCGAAAGGGAGCTTGCATGATATGTATAGCTTTGCACTTTTGCGGGACGACTGGCTGATTAGTAGATAGCGATGCTCATAAAATTACGAAGGTGTTTTTCAATATTATTCATTCGTATCGATATTTCAAATCCTTCGCTTTGTTAAGCCAATTTACTTACCCATACCCCGACATCGAGTGTTGATTCTGGCTCGCCAATAAATGAACCTGCTATGGGTGGTACGGATTTAGACAGCCGCGCCACGGCAACGGGAATATGATCTGTACCGGCCATTTGACCGATGGTGGGGTCGAAGCCTTTCCAGCCTGCGCCAGGTAAATAGACTTCGGCCCATGCGTGGGTTGCGCCGGCGGCATCTAGCCCCGGTGCGTGTAGATAGCCGGTGACGAAGCGCGCGGCCAGTCCCATGCACTTTGCGGCGTCCATAAAAAGTTGGGCAAAGTCGCGGCAGGAGCCGGTGTTGCGGCTTAGGGTTTCTTTGGCGCTTTGCACGCCAGGCTCTTCTCTTAATTTGTAGGTAAAGTTGTTATATATGTGGCTGGCGATGCGTTGCAGGGCGGTATAGGTCTGAATGTTGTCGTCTGCGTGCCAGAGCTGCTGTGCCCATCGTTTGATTTGTTGTTGGGTGTCTTGATCGGGCAATTGCATATAGGGATTTAGCAATACTTGATCGTCTTGGGTGTAGTTAAACGGGTAGTGAACAGCGTAATCGGCAACCATAAAATTGAGCGGCGCTTCATTGTATTGTTGAATGATCACTTCGCTTTCAAATATTAATTGCTGAGTTTTTTGCGCAAAACTTGCGGTGGCGACGGAGTTGCCTTCGGCATCGCGGTGCCAGAGTAGGGTGGCGTTGGGTGTGATATTGAGCGAAAAGGATTCTATACGCAGCTCATAATCTTCGCGTGGTCGCAGACGCAGAAAATGTGGCCCAAGCGTTACCGTGGACGAAAAATTATAGTATGTGCGGTGGATTATTTTGTAGCGCTGCATAGTGCTTCCAGTGATGAAACGGGTGTCCGTTAATTTACAACGGTACTTTCCTTAATTTGCTCTACGCTAATCACTTGGCTGGAAGGGTAAACCCCCGGCCCAAATTGATTGTACACCGCAACGTCGGCGGCATCTCGGCCGTAGCCAATGGCGACGTATCCGCCTTTTAAGCTGGGCTGTGTTGCGTCGAAGGTATACCAGCGATCGCCCACATAGGCTTCAAACCACGCATGTAAGTCCATAGGTTGCAGGCCGTATAAATATCCAACCACCATACGGGCGGGAATGCTTAGGCTTCGACACAGGGCGATGCCGAGGTGAGCCATGTCGCGGCAGACTCCCCATTGTCTCGCGTTGATTTCTATTGCGGTAACCTGCACGTCGTTGGCGCCTGGGGTGTAGCTAATGGTATTGCGCAACCAGTTTTCAATGGCGGCGACTTGGTCGTAACCCAAATATTGGCCGTAGGTGATTTCTAGCGCTAATTGTCCGAAGCGGTCGGATTCGCAGTAGCGGCTAGGCAGTAAATAATTAAGTACCGAATCCGGCAGGTTTTGAATTTCTACAAAGGGCGCGCCGGGGGCTTGGTCTAAAAAGTCGGCGGTTTTGGCTTCTGCGCGGGTATGAATAGAAAAGTCGCCGGGTTGGGCGACGAGTCGCTGGCAAAGATTGCCGTAGCCGTCGGTGAACTCAAAAGCGGGAACGCTGGGCGCTAGTTTGTACTGCTCGCTGGCAATCCACTGTTGGGCGCCGCTGCGCGGTCTAAGCATTAATACAAAGGGTGTTGGGACTTCGATATTAAAGGATAAATCGCAGCTCGTTTTTAACCACATACGTCTACTCCTGTTGGATGAACGGCTTGCAGAGCCGTATATATCAATTTCGACTTGGGTTTTACGTTTGCGTCGTCGGATTGGGAGCGTGTTGTGTTTGGTTTAGGGCTTGGTTGAGAAGTGTCGCGCTTTGTTACAAAGGTATACCACGATTACGACGCTATTGTGAAACTGATAGAGCCTTCGCGTAGTAATTCACACACGCCTAGGTTTACGACCAGAATGAGGCATTTAAGTTTATGTCTAATTCGTTTTTGCTGACGGGGTGGGTAAAACGTAAGCGCGATGCGTGTAGTAGGAGGCGGTCGGCGGCGGCCTTCGCCTTGGGATGGGCGTAAAATTCGCAGCCCAATATGGGGTGGCCAATGCTGGCGGTGTGCACCCTAAGTTGGTGGGAGCGGCCGGTGATCGGAATTAAACGTAGTTTGCTGTGACCATTTTCGCTCAGACCGCAATTCTCAAAATGAGTTTGGGCGTGTTTGCCGTAGTCAAAATTGAGTTCTTGGCGGGGTCGATTGGGCCAGTCGCAGGCGAGGGGTAGGTCGATAAAGCCCTCTTTGCTAGTAACCTCACCGAATACCACCGCTTGGTATTCTTTATAGACTTTGCGATCTTGGAAGAGTCGGCTTAGGGCGCGGTGGCTATCGGCGTTACGGGCGATAATCATCAGGCCTGAGGTTGCCATGTCTAGGCGGTGAACAATGCTGGCGCCGGGGTAGTCTTCGTTGATGCGGCTAATCAAACAGTCTTTATTCTCGGGATGGCGGCCGGGGACAGAGAGCAGACCTGCGGGTTTGCTTACGATCAGCAAATCCTCGTCGCAATGCAGATAGCCAATGGCTTCGCTGCAATAGGGCACAATAAAATCTGCGCCGCTGTTTGGCGACTTGTCTGCTGGGCGGTCTGACATAAAAGCTGTTTTACGGCGGCAATAGTAGGGCGCAAGTATACCGGATATTTGCGCCTTAATTTTTACTGCTTAATGCGCTGGGAATTAGGGCAAAAAAAGCCTCGTTGCGGTCATTTTCATAATACCAGCCGAGCTGGTCGGCGCAGTGTTCGCAGTGGGCGTATTGCCAGCGGTAGCCTTGAAACCAGCAGTATTGTGCTGTGGCTTCGCCATTGATGATGGTGCCGGGGGCCGAGTGAAAGCAGCACACATCGAAAATAATGCCGCCAGGATTCACGAAGCGATGGTGGTGCTGGTCGTTAATGCGGGTGCGAAAATTGGTGGCGGTAATAGCCTGTCGGCAGTTGAGGCAAGAGATAAGTTCAGATGGCTCGCTATCTTCAAGCTGGAATAAAACGTCGTGTACTAGCTGCTTAATAGGCAAATTACTCATAGGCTTCTCCGATTCTGTTCGGTGCAATGCGGGCCTGCGCCGAAAAATCCAGTAAAATGCTTGGCTTCACGCTTTTAACATATAAGGGTTCCGGCTTTGCAGCAAGTGCTTTCATCTATTGAGTATGAACATTCCTTAAGTCTTTTATTGCAGGAATTTTTACCGTCGGCAAAGGTGGTGAATACGGCCTTGCCCTTGGTGCCGGAAATGCAGTTATTTCTATTGAGTGCCGATTTTCCCCAGCATGATTTAAGCCCCGAACAAACCCAGCGCATTATGAATTACCCTGCTTACTGGTGTTTTTGCTGGGCGAGCGGACAGGTCATGGCGCGCTATATTTTCGATAATCCGGAGTTGCTTCGCGGTAAGCGGGTTTTGGATTTTGGTTGCGGTTCTGGTGTGGCGGCCATCGCGGCAAAACTGGCGGGGGCTGCCGAGGTGATTGCCTGCGACCTTGATGAAGACGCGATAAAAGCCAGTCGAGCGAACGCCCAGTTAAATAATGTGGAATTGGCTTATAGCGCGGACTTTTTCGCCAACGACGAACAATACGATGTGATCTTAGTGGCAGACGTCTTGTATGACCGCGCTAATTTGCCCTTGCTAGACGCATTTTTACGCCGCGCGCCGGTGGTCTTGGTGGCGGATTCGCGGGTGAAGGATTTTCAAGTAGATGGCTACCGTTGGCTGGCTTTTCAGCGCGCCACCACGGTGCCGGACTTGGCCGAGTCTGAGGAGTTTTCTCGGGTTAATCTTTATCTTGCTGGGACTTAGCCAATTTGTCGCTGATGGGTTTGGGTGGTAGCAGCGCTAAGAAATTATCGCGGGCGACTTTGCGTGCGGTTTCTTTGCTTA
Organism: Zhongshania marina; assembly: GCF_002915595.1. Classification (GTDB taxonomy): domain Bacteria; phylum Pseudomonadota; class Gammaproteobacteria; order Pseudomonadales; family Spongiibacteraceae; genus Spongiibacter; species Spongiibacter marinus_B. Next base: position 184,705 of record NZ_PQGG01000012.1, on the reverse strand, counting down.
AAGCGTCCAAAAAAGGCGTGTATTCCTTTAGGGCCTTGCCCATTTTGTCGTAACTGCCTAAGGCGTCTGAGCCAATCATAAATCTTGTTGGATATTGCTCTACTAGCGCGACCCAGCCGGCCACGGCTTTATGGTCTTTATTGAGTAAATAGGATTCGAGCACCGTCCACGATAAATCGACATAGAGGTTTTTGTGGTTTGCTAGGAGCTTTTTGAGTTCTGCTAATAAAAAATCCAATTTGTCTTGATAGCGGTGGAGGGTGGCGCTGGTGCCGGCGTGTGCCCAAATAAAATTTACATCAGTGTGGGCGGCGAGGGCGTCATTGATTTCGCTTATATACAGCGGATTGCGTTCTCGTTTTGAGGTGATATTGCTGTGTAGCAGCACCGGTAAACCGAATTCTGCCGCTACCCGATAAACGCGGTACATGGCCTCGTTATTGGCTCTTGGGGTGTCGTCCTGGGTGAGGGCGGTGAGGTCGTCGTGACGAGTTAATACTTCGCCGATTCCCTGCCAAACGTCGGGGTAGGTTTCTAGCATTTGCCGCAAATGTTTGTCGGCATTTTTGTCGGTGGGATTAAAGCCGCATAAAAAGGGATGAAGCCGCGCCTGCTGGTCTTTTGGGAGTTTGCGATAGGCTTCGGCCACATAGCTGTCGGTGGCGCTATACCAATACATGCCGGCGTCGTCGCCTGCGTAGTAACGTGGCCGTTTGGGTTCGTTCTCATGCCATTTTTTCATGAGCGGAATGCCGCTGATCATGGCGTGATCAATATTGCCCTTGTCCATGGCGCGAATTAATTCAGGCAGTGGACCGCCTTCTTGAAAGAAATCAACAACGTGAACATGGGCATCGCTGTAATGGTAATTGCTAACACTAGTTTGCGTTTGGGGTGCTGCTATAACCCACGGTGCTAGTAATGTCAGCGTGAGGCAAATTAGTAGGCGGAAGCGGGGGCTAAGACGGCCTTGTCGTAGTTGCTGCATCGTATCCTCGGTAGCGGTATTGCCTGCTTTCTGACCGGTACTTATCGCCGAGGTTCATTGCTGGGTGTTAGTCCGCTCTATGTAATAGGTCGTGAAAGGCCTTGGTGAGTGGGTTGAGATGTTTGCCGCGGGGGTGAACCGTGCACCATGAGCGCCGAATGGGAAAGCCTTGAACAGGTAGCGAGATTAGGGTGCCGCTTGCCACGGCCGTATTCACCATGGCGGTCGGGAGAACTGCGCAGTTGGCGCCGCTGTTCAGCGCGTGTTGAATGGCGCTATTACTGCCCATTTGCCGAATATGTTGAATGACGCAGCTCTGTTGCTGACAAAAGCGTTCGAATATTTGGCGGGTGCCGGAGCCAGCTTCGCGCAGCAAAATCGGATACTCCAATAGCTCGATTAGTGTGATGCTGTGCTGTTGGCTCAGGGGGTGCTTTGGGTTCGCAACGAGTGAGAGCTTGTGTTCCGCAAAGGGAGTGTAGGTGAGGGCGCGGCCATCGGGTACTTGGGTCATGATGGCAAGGTCGTCGAGATTATCCCGCAATCGTTCTAGTAAACGCTGATGATTGACGACGTGCAGTATCACCTCTACGTCGGGGTGCTGCTCGCAAAAGGCGTTGATGTAGGGTGGTAGCAGGTGTTCGGCGCTGGATTCAATGGCGATATTTAGGCTGCCTTGGAGGCGGCCGTGTAAGTCGGTGAGTTCGATTTCTAGGTGAACTAAGCGCTGCTTTAGCTCGCGGGCGGCCCGCAACATCACGTCGCCGGCGGCGGTAAGAAAAAGCTGTTTGCCAATGTAGTCGAACAGCGCTTGGCCAACCACCTCTTCTAGGCTGCGTATTTGTGAGCTAACCGCAGGCTGGGTTAGCGATAGCTGTTCTGCGGCTTTGGAGTAGCTGCGGTGCAGGCATACCGCAAGAAACACGTCTATTTGGCGCAGGGTGAGGCGGTTTAAATAACTGACTTCCATACTCGATTTTAACTCATTGTTGGTAAGGTATAAGTAATACCTTATTCTCACTAAAATAAATATTAATTTTTTATCTAGGTGTTTTTTCGGTACGGTTGCGGAGTGACGTAGGCGGGCTGTTGGCCTGTGCGGAGCTGGGCATATTGCCCCTTATGGAGTTATCGATGCTTAAAAAAATTCTAATCGCTAATCGCGGTGAAATAGCGGTGCGAATAGTGCGGGCCTGTGCTGAGATGGGCATTCGGTCGGCGGCTGTTTACACCGAGCCAGATCGCTTTTCGCTGCATGTAAAACGTGCAGACGAGGCTTATAACGTCGGTGCCGATCCCTTGGAGGGCTATTTAAACCCTCGCAAATTAGTGGCTTTGGCAGTCGAAACCGGTTGTGATGGCCTGCATCCTGGCTATGGGTTTTTGTCTGAAAACGCCGAGCTTGCGGAAATATGTGCCCAGCGTGGGATTACCTTTATTGGCCCCAGCGCTGAGGTTATTCGCCGCATGGGGGATAAAACCGAAGCGCGCCGGGCCATGACGGCGGCGGGCGTGCCGGTGACGCCAGGCACGGAAGAGAATTTGAAGGACGTTGAAGACGCCGTCACCGTGGCAGCGGGCATTGGCTATCCGGTGATGTTAAAGGCAACCTCCGGCGGTGGTGGGCGCGGTATTCGCCGTTGCGACAGCGAGGCAGATTTGCGACGCCAGTATGATCGGGTGGTATCTGAGGCAACCAAGGCCTTTGGTCGCGCTGATGTATTCCTTGAAAAGTGTATTGTTAATCCACGCCATATCGAAGCGCAGATTTTGGCCGACAGCCACGGCAATGTGATTCACCTATTTGAGCGCGATTGCTCGATTCAACGCCGCAACCAAAAGCTAATTGAAATTGCTCCGTCGCCCCAATTAACGCCAGAGCAGCGCGCCTATATCGGCGAGATGTCGGTGCGGGCCGCCGAGGCGGTTGGCTATGAAAATGCCGGCACAGTGGAATTTTTGCTCGCCGATAATCAAATTTATTTCATGGAAATGAATACGCGGGTTCAGGTAGAACACACCATCACCGAGCAAATTACCGGTGTGGATATTGTGCGTGAACAAATACGTATCGCCTCGGGTTTGCCGCTGGGTTATCGCCAACAGGATATTTCCTACCGCGGTTACGCCATGCAGTTTAGGGTGAATGCGGAAGACCCTAAAAATGATTTCTTGCCCAGCTTTGGCAAAATTAGTCGCTATTATGCGCCGGGTGGCCCGGGCGTACGGGTCGATACAGCCATTTATACGGGCTACACCATTCCGCCGTATTTCGACTCTATGTGTCTTAAATTAATTGTTTGGGGCTTAACCTGGGAAGACGTGCTAGATAGAGGCGTTCGGGCGCTGAACGATATGCGCTTGCAGGGTGTGAAAACCACCGCGAGCTATTACCAGCAAATTTTAAAGCACCCTGATTTCCGCTCTGCCCAGTTCGATACCAGCTTTGTAGAAAATCACCCCGAACTGACCCAGTACTCGGATAAAAGCCGACCCGAAGATATTGCGCTCGCGGTGGCCGCTGCTATTGCCGCCCACGCTGGCCTGTAAAGAAAGGATATGACGATGAGCCAAGAAAAAGCTGTTCTGATTACTGATGTTGCCCTACGCGACGGTCACCAATCGCTGATTGCGACACGGCTGCGCACCGAGGATATGTTGCCGGTTTGCGCCCAGCTCGACGCGATCGGATTTTGGTCTTTGGAAGTGTGGGGCGGCGCGACCTTTGATGCCTGTGTGCGTTTTCTAAAAGAAGACCCTTGGGAGCGTTTGCGCAAGCTGCGCGAGGCGCTACCCAATACCAAATTGCAAATGTTGGTGCGGGGCCAAAATTTGTTGGGCTACCGTCATTACGCCGACGATGTGGTCGAAGCGTTTATTCAAAAGTCTGCAGATAACGGCATGGATATTTTCCGTGTGTTCGACGCCATGAATGATGTGCGCAATTTACAAACAGCGGTTGCTGCGGTGAAAAAATCGGGCAAACATGCTCAGGGCACACTGTGTTACACCACTAGCCCAGTGCATACCACGGCTAAATTTGTACAGCAGGCCAAGGACATGGTGGCGCTGGGTGTAGACTCCATCGCGATTAAAGATATGGCCGGTTTGCTAACGCCAACGGCGACCTCTGAGCTGGTTAGTGCTTTAAAAGATAGCGTTGATGTTCCACTGGCATTGCACTCCCATATGACCTCTGGTCTCGCGGGGCTGTGTCAGTTGAAGGCGATAGAAGCAGGTATTGATATTATCGACACGGCGATGTCGGCTTTTGCTAACGGCACCAGCCATCCTGCGACCGAAACGATGGTCGCGGCGCTTAAAGGTACGCCAAGAGATTCGGGCTTAGACCTGCCAGCCCTGCAGGACATTGCTGCGAAGCTCTGGGAAGTGCGTAAAAAATATCACCAATTTGAAAGCGAATTTACCCGCGAAGACGTGAGCGTACAGATTAACCAAGTGCCCGGCGGCATGATGTCTAATCTTGCGAATCAGTTAAAAGAGCAGGGCGCGCTGAATCGTATTGGCGATGTTTTTGCTGAAATTCCTGCGGTGCGTAAAGATCTAGGTTATCCCCCTTTGGTGACGCCAACCTCACAAATTGTTGGCACCCAGGCGGTGATGAATATTCTTGCCGATAAGCGCTATACAACGATCACCAATGAGGTGAAGCGTTATTTGCAAGGACATTACGGCGCCGCGCCCGCTGAGGTAGATAAAGACTTGCGGGCACGTGCCATAGGTACTGAGGATGTAATTGATGTGCGTCCAGCAGATTTATTAGCTCCGGAGTTGGCCAAGCTTCGCAAGGAAGTCGGTGAGCTGGCGAAATCAGAAGAAGATGTGCTCACCTATGCCATGTTCCCAGATTTGGGGCGGGCGTTTTTAAGCGAGCGTGAGGCTGGCACTTTGGTTCCAGAAGTTCTTGAACCCATTGGGCAATCCGCACGGCCTGTTAGCGAGGGCGGGGTTCCCACCGAGTTTGTCATAGACGTGCATGGTGAGAGTTACCAAGTGGCGATTACTGGGGTCGGCATCAAGGGCGCGGGCAAACGCCATGTGTATATGACCTTAGACGGTATGCCAGAAGAAGTGGTGTTCGAAGCCTTGAACGAATACAAGGCCGAAGGCGTAAGCGGGCGTAAGTCTGCCAGCAAACCGGGCCATGTCAGCACTAATATGCCGGGTAATATTGTGGAAGTATTGGTGGCGGTCGGCGATACGGTGACTGCTGGCCAAGCCGTTTTAGTTACCGAGGCGATGAAAATGGAGGCCGAAGTGCAGGCGCCAATCAGCGGTAAAATCGTCGAGATTTTTGTGAAGAAGGGCGACCGCGTAACACCTGGCGAGGTATTGGTTGAAATTGAGGCGGGCGCCTAAGCACAGGGTAAAATTTTTTTGCGGAAATGGCTTGTAAAATTAACTGATAATCATTATCATTTAAATCAAGTCAGGGCTGTGCTCATTGTGAGCCCCCATTTACACGGTGCCTCCCTGATTCTCTCCGATTTGCCCCGCATTCAGCAGTGAATGCGGGGTTTTTTATGTCTGGAAGTGCGGGGTCGGAAGTCGGGAGTCGGAAGCTGACGATAGTTCAAACGCTGAGCTTCGGCCGTTGTCCTCAACTCGATTGAGAATCTATATACCTCGAGCCTCGGTTCACCGTTCTTTGAGGGAACATTACGGTATTCGCGCGCCCACCTAGATCCGTGGTCGGGAATGAAGTGTCTTGGCAGGCGATGTGCTGGATAAAAACTATTATATGCCGCTAACTGTGATTATTTAGCGTAAAGCTGGCGTCATACTATGACCCGACACCCGACACCCGATTAGTTACGGTAAATGGTTTGAATCAGGTGGTAGCCAAACTGGGTTTTAACTGGGCCGTGAACGTCTAGTACCGATTCTTTAAACACCACGTCGTCAAAGGGTTTTACCATTTGGCCAGGACGAAATTCGCCGAGATCGCCGCCTTTTTTACCTGATGGGCAGTCAGAGAATTTTTTGGCTAATTCGCCAAAGTCAGCGCCTTTCGCAATTTGATTTTTTAGGTCTTGGGCTTGCTGTTCGGTTTTTACCAGAATGTGGCGTGCACTTGCGACGGTCATGGGAGAGTCCTCATTGGATGATTTTGGCGATTATAGCAGGGCTGAGCGGCATTCGCTGCGCTGTGGTTGATGGTCTTCCTCGCAGGCATTTTACTAGCGGGCTAATGAAGAATTGCAAGGCATGAGTCTTGATTTATGTGATGTTAATCATGCTTACTATATGCAAGGTTGTGTATTATGATGTCTATCTCAGCGGTCAATAGTCTTTACTGGCCACGGGAGTCATAAATTCAAATATTAATCAGTGGGGAACGTGATGATTAAGAATAAAGTTAAGAAATTTGTCGCAGCGGCGGCGCTGCTGTCCTTGTCTTCGTTAAGTGCGGCTCAAGGCCCTTTAGAGCCTGTTACAAACATTCTTGTGCAGTTCACTAGTATTGGCGGCGTTGCTGGTGGCGGTATTCCCGGTTTAGATGCTCTTCCTCTCGGCTCAGTGTCGTCGGGCGGTTTGCCTGGCTTAGATGCATTGCCTGTGAATCTATCTGCTGTTATGGGTGGTAGTGGCAACCTTATTAGTCTTAGCGCTTTACCGGTTTCGCCATTTGATTTAATCAGCGCATTTCAACTGCTTCCTGTGCAGCCCGTATTAGATTTGTTAGATGTATTGCCCCTCAATTCTTTTGTTGAGCAAATTGGCGGATTGGCGGACGTTAACTCCCTGCCAATAAACCCATTGTCATTAATTGCGGGTGGTGGTTTGTCGGGTGTTCCTACTAATCCGGCTTTGCTGTTTGGCTTATTGCCTAGTGGTGGCGAGTTTCCAGTAGATATACTGGCGTTTATCCCAATTTAGTCACTGGCGCTAAAACAGCGAAGTGTGTTCATGCAAAAAAGCCGGAGTAAATTACTTCGGCTTTTTTTGAATCTGATTATCGCGGAAGGCTAATCTCAGCGCAGACTCCGCCAAGGGGCGAGTCCTTAAAATGAATGTCTCCGTCATAGCTGTGAATAATATCGCCGACAATGGCTAGCCCTAATCCCTGTCCTTGTCCGTATTGGTCACCGCGCATTCCCCGTTGTAAAAGTTGCTCACGACTTTCCGCCGAAATACCGGGGCCGTCGTCTTCTATATAAATAAGGGAATGTTTTTCCTTATTTTCTGCGCGGATACGTATTTTACTTTTACAGGCTTTGCTGGCGTTGTCGAGTAAGTTTCCAAACAGCTCCATCGCGTCTTGCTCGTCTATGGCGATGAGGTCTTGGGCATTTAGCGAAATGTCGAAAACAAGAGCTTTGTCGCGGTATACCTTGCTCAGCGTATTACATAAGCGTTCAATGATTCCCTGTAGGGGAATGCGTTGATTAAGGTTCTGTTTACCGCTGCTTACTGCTCGTTTTAGCTGATAGTTGATGATGTTGTCCATGCGGGTGATTTGCTCTGCCACCGCCATATCGTCGGTGCTACTGCCTTTAAGTATGGCAAGTGGGGTTTTTAGGCTATGGGCAAGGTCGGCTAGCGTATTTCTATATCGCTCGCGCTGCTTTTTTTCTTTTTCCAAAAGTTGGTTTAGATTGCGGGTGATGCCCTGTAGTTCGCGGGGGTAATCTGGGCGCAGTTTGCCGGTGTCGCCGCGCTCTAATTGTTCCAAATCACTTGCCAGATCTCGCAGAGGCCGTAATCCCCAAAATAAAATCAGTGCGGTAACAAAAAGTGAAATCGTCAGTACTAAACCTAGCCACAGACTAAGTTGATGTTGAAACTTATTTAGCTCGTTAAGAAGAGGGGTTTGACTAGAATATAAAGAAAAGATGAGGGGGATTTCTCTATCGTCGTCGGTTTCCCATATGGCGTGATACTGAAAGACAAAGAAGGGCTCCTTATCTACCTTAATTTCGCTAAATAATTCCTGACCGCCGCGGGGGGTATTTTTGGGGATGGGCAGTGGTATGGTTTCACTGGATACCGACTGCCACAGCGGCGTAGCGTTCCGCAGTCGAATTTGGGCATATAAACCCGAGCGAAATTGCCAGAAGCGTGGTTCTTTTAAACGATCCCCCATATCAACGCCGCCGTCTTGCCACTCCATTGCACCTAGTAGGCCAAAAAACTGCAGGCGCAGTTGGTCTTGCTCGGCGCTGATGAGGCTTGAGGTATGTGCTTTGTCAATCGCAATGCCCGTTGCCGCTAACAGCAGTGCCATTAAGCTAAGGCTGGCGATGGTGAGCCGCCTAGTGATTGATTTGCTGCGCGGCGCTCGCATAATCAGTGTTGGGTTTCGCTTAACTCAAAGCGGTAGCCGCGGCCGCGCAAGGTGGAGATGGGTTTTAGCTTGTTTTCAGGGTCGAGCTTTTTGCGTAAGCGGGCGATGAATACTTCGATAACATTGCTGTCTCTATCAAAATCCTGATCGTAAAGATGTTCGGTAAGATCAGTTTTCGACACTACTTGGCCGCTGCGCATGGCAAGGTACTCGAGGGCATTGTATTCGTAGGCAGTTAAATCGATTGGATTACTGTTCAGCAAGGCGCGTTTTGCGCCGGTGTCGATGGTGACGTATCCAAACTGCAAGAGTGGGCTGGCGAAACCGGCTGAGCGGCGAATAAGGGCATTGGCCCGCGCCATGACTTCTTCAATTTGAAAGGGTTTGGCGACGTAGTCGTCTGCTCCGGCCTCGAGCCCTTCAACCTTGTCTTGCCAGCGGTCGCGCGCCGTAAGTATTAAAACGGGAAACTTGCGACCTTCGCTACGCCATTGTTTGATGATGCTAATGCCGTCAAGGCTGGGTAAGCCTAAGTCTACGACGGCGAGGTCGTAGGGGTTTTCTTGGCCGAGGTATAAGCCCTCGCGGCCGTCGGTCGCGGTGTCGCATGCATAACCTGACTCGCTAAAACTGCGATGTAATTGCTCAAGTAAAAGGCTTTCGTCTTCAATTAGCAGTATGCGCATAGGGAAATTCGCTCAATCATTAATAATGACGTTTTTAATTTTGCCGTTGTCTTGCAGTATGCGCACGCTGTAAGCCGAGCCATTGCCACTACGAATTTTTTTTGCGCCTACTGCGCGGCCGCCGTAGCGTCGCTCTGCGATAGAAATCGCTTCATTGACACTCAGGTTGCTGCGGGCGCGGTTATCTAAGCGCTGTTCGGGCAGGGAACGATCGGGCAGGCTGATGCGTCCGCCAGATAAATTACCTAACGGGTTAGCATGGCCCTGCACTGCAACGCCGGTAGCGAACACTAAGATCAATACTCGAAGTAGGACGCTAAATTGCGAAGTAAGCTTCATATAACTCCCGAAAATCTGTATCAACCACGAGGTGTGACGTTGACCTCAATTTCAATTTCTTTACCCGGATTATAGGGCAAGCGAGTGTGATAAATCTCGCCTTGGTAGCGATAGCTTACATCATAGCCAACCACTTCATCGCGCCATTCTTGTCGCTGTTGCACTTCGCAGCGACTTACCGTTTCGTAATGGCCGGAGCTGCGTTGGCGAGAAATATCCGCGGCGACAGTTGCGCCAAGTACCGCACCGACCACGGTACCGACTCGCTTATTGCTTTTGCGATGTCCAAGCTCGTTCCCCAATGCGCCGCCAATGATGGCGCCAAATACCGGCACCGAGCTATTGCGTTGGCGAGATACGGTTTCTTGCCAGCACTGCTCTACGGGTGTATTGAAGGCAATACGTTCGTAAATAGGTTGCACATGGGTGACTCGTGCATACTGAGTGTGGCTAAAGCTGCCACCACGGTGATCAGCAAAGGTTGCCGAAGAGCAGGCCAGTACTAGCGGTAATATGGCGTGTTTCAACATAGCTTATACTCCTAAACTATTGGTAGTATCTAGTGTATGAGTTGGTGCCTGAACTAAAGCTGAACCATGTGAGTGGCGCGATAATTTAAATAAGCTTGAGGAGAATTCGGTGAAATTATATACCTATGCTGTAGCGCCAAACCCACGTCGGGTGGGTCTGTTGATGAAGTACAAGGGAATTGAAATAGAATCCCAAGAGATTGATTTGGCGGCCAAGGAGCAATTTTCCCCTGAGTTTAGTGCGATCAATCCGCGATTAACCCTGCCCGCATTAGTCTTGGCAGATGGGACGATGCTAACGGATACCATTGCTATTTGTGTGTACTTAGATGAAATGTTTCCTGATAAGTCTGTTTTTGGTAAGACCGCTTTAGAGCGCGCGCAGATTATGGGCTATTGCCATCGTATATTTTTTGAAGGCTTTAGCGCCGTAGCTGAAGTGCTTAGAAATAAAGGTGAGGCATTCAAAGACAGTCCTATTCCTGGCCCCTTAAAAATGCCGCAAATTCCAGAGTTGGTTGAGCGTGGTAATTTGCGGATACGGGCATTTTATGAGGCGATGGATGCGGAAGTGGCGGGCAAGCAATTTTTAGTGGGCGATAGCCTGTCTCAAGCCGACATCGATTTATATGTGGTGTTTGGATTTTGTGGCTGGGTTCGCCACTCTATTCCAAAAGAATGCGCAGCACTGCAGAGCTGGTTCGATGCAATGAAATTAGCGATGGGCGAATAAGCTCACGTTCTACCATTTTAAAAAGGCGAAGCCTTATGACTTCGCCTTTTTATTTTACAGACCAAGAAATACCTTCACACGGGTATTAAACGCGGGCTGATAGTGGTGGCCGCAGTGGCGATCATGCACATGACGAACATAATAATGCTGCTCGTAATGCCTGTTGTCGTGCCGTGTGTAATAGTTATTGTAGTAGCGGTCGTAGTCCCGATGTTTTTTATAATGCTTGTGATGGCCGTGGTGCGAATTGTGGTGCTTGTAGTAATGAGCGTCGACGTGCTTCGCGCTGCGATGGTCGGCATAAGCACCGCTTGCTGCTAGGCCTAGACAAGCGAGTAGAATCAAGGTTTTGCTCAGTTTCATGATGACACTCCTGTAGTGAATACGCTGCCATAATTGCATGACTAGTCTGAACGACTCCTTAATATGGGGGATGGTAAATAAGGGATTAGCTCGTAATAATAGTCACGCTATAAAAATAAGGATGAGTTCGTCATGCAGCGTGTGGCCCATATGAATTTTAATCGGTGTTTTTCCGTGCTTGTGAAGGGCTTAGGCGGTGTTTTTTGCCTCGTCCTTGCTAGCACGGTATATGCCGCTACAGAACAGGCTTCTGCTCTTAAAGAGTCGGTTTTTGAGGAGCACCGGGAACCCTGCGCAAATACTAATTCCCAGCGCCAGGTATTTTTTGGCGATACCCATGTTCATACCAAATATTCCTTAGACGCGAGTACTCAGGGCACCCGCACTTCACCAGCTGATGCATACCGTTTTGCTCGCGGCGCTGAAATTGGTGTGCAGCCGTGGACCGCCGACGGTAAGCCGCTGCGTCATTTACGACTAGATCGCCCCTTGGATTTTGCTGTAGTAACAGACCACGCGGAATTGTTTGGCGAAGTGGAAATGTGTCAAACACCAGGCATGGAAGGCTACGATACGTGGCAGTGTAAAATTTATCGCAAACTTCCCCGCGCGGCGTTCTTCTTGTTCAATACTCAGTCTTCGCGGGCGAAGCGATTGGGTATGTGCGGTGACGATGGCGAGCTGTGCCGAGAGGCAAGTTTGCGGCCGTGGCAGGAAATTCAGCAAGCCGCAGAAGAGGCCTATGATCGAACGGGTGACTGTGAGTTTACGACGTTTATTGCTTATGAGTGGACGGGGGCCGCCGCTAACTTAGCGAACCTGCACCGGAATATCATTTTTAAAAATACCCAAGTGCCAAAATTGCCGCTTAGTTTTATAGAGACGCCGTCGGCACCGTTATTGTGGGATGCCCTAGATCGCAATTGTGTTAATGCTGGAACCGGTTGTGAAGTGCTGGTGATTCCCCATAACTCAAATTTGAGCGATGGCTATATGTTTAGTTTGGCGCGGGATGATGGGGAGCCAATCAGTGCAGAAGATGCAAGTCAGCGCGCCAGATTAGAGAGATTGGTCGAGGTAATGCAGCACAAGGGAAGTTCGGAGTGCTTTTACGATCCATTGAATAGTGCGGATGAATTGTGCGGATTTGAACAGTTACCCTATAGCAGTTTTACAGATAAATTTGTCGGCAAGGTTCTGCCCTTTATGAGCAAGCCCGCTGGGCCCAAGTCGGGTTTTATTCGCGATGTCCTCCGCGACGGTCTGGAGCAAGAGCGGAAGCTTGGTGTAAACCCCTTTAAATTGGGTTTTATCGCTAGTTCCGATACCCATATTGGCGCGCCAGGTGCGGTATCTGAAAGTGGGTTTTTGGGACACGGTGGTGCAGGGGTGCCAGTTGGTGACACGGTGCCAGAAGGTTTGCCTGATGATTTGGAATTTAATCCGGGTGGTCTGGCCGCAGTTTGGGCGGAGGCAAATAACCGCACGGCCTTGTTTGATGCGATGCAGCGCCGCGAAACCTACGGCAGCAGTGGGCCGCGTATTACACTACGCTTTTTTGGTGGCGATGAATCATTACCTGAAGATATTTGTGAGCGCACAGATTATGTGGCGCTGGGTTACGAACACGGGGTGCCGATGGGTGGTGATTTAGCGCTTAAAGAAGAGGGCTCTTCGCCGGTGTTTACGGTGTTTGCAAAAATGGATGGGGGGCGCAGCGGTCATTCCGGTATGCCTTTGCAGCGGATACAAATTATTAAAGGCAGTGTTGACGAAAATGGTAAGCGCGCTGAAAAAGTCATTGATATCGCCGGCGACTCAGACAGTGAAGCTGGGGTAGACCTAAACACCTGCGAAACCTTCGGCAGCGGTTACCCGCAGTTGTGTGGCCGTTGGCAAGACCCACAGTTTGATCCACTGGAGCACGCCTATTATTACGCGCGGGTATTAGAAAACCCCAGCTGTCGCTGGAGCCAGCAAATTTGTGTGGCGGCTAAGGTTGATTGCGATAACCCCGAAACCATAAAGCCCGGCTACGAGCAGTGCTGTAGTGCGGCACATCGGCCAAATATTCAGGAGCGGGCCTGGTCATCACCAATTTGGTATTCTCCCGCCGTTAATGCTATTGGCGGGCATTTACCTTGAGGCGTTTTCTATCGTCGCGGCTGCTGCATTTCTTTTTGCTTGGCCTAATGCTGTATGGCATTACTGCGCGCTATGACAAATATCAGCAACGCTTTGTAACGTGTTTAAGTCAGTCTGAGCTGCAGGTTTTAGCAGCCGATTGGGCGCGCAGCACTGGCCGTGTGGCAACATCAATAGAGTTAAGTCGTTTGGCGGATGCCGCATTAGATGATCAGCGAATTGTAAAAGAAGCCATGCTGCAGGGGCTGCATAAATCCGATCCCGTCATTATTCAACGCTTGTTGCGAGATGCCGAGTTTTTGGGATTTGAGGGCAGTGCCCGCGAAAAAATCGACGCGGTTTTGGCAATGGATATTGCAGCGGGTGATGAGGTTATTCGGCGTCGATTAATACAAATATTGCAGCATAATATTGCGAATGCTGAGGACAAAATCGACGCTAGTGATGATCAATTACAGGCGATCTATACTGAAAATATAAATATTGGTGCAGTACCCGCCCGCCTTAGTTTTGAACATATTTTTTTCGATGTAGGAAAGACTGACGCCAAAGCGCGTGCTGAATTCGCTTTGCAAGAGAAGTTATTTGATGCGTCTACGGGTGATGTGTTTTTAGAAGGAAATCAGTTTTTTGCGCTAACGCCAGGCTCTTTAAGTTCGAAGTTTGGGCATGACTTTAGTGTGGCGCTGAATCAAAAAGAGGCGCCGATGGGGGAGTGGTTCGGTCCGCTGCGATCGGCTTACGGTTTCCATTTAGTTCGTCTTACAGAAAGGCAAGCGGCTTACCGGCGGCCTGTCGCTGTACTCGGTCCAGAGCTTGAATCTATTTGGCAAAAGAAGCAGCAGGCGCAACATTGGCAAGATTATCTTGAAGACCTGCGTCATCAATATCGGGTGGAATGCCATGCGCCTAATTAGTAGCTTGTTGCTATTGCTATGCCTGAGTAGCGTGGCCAGCGCCCATAAATTAGCGCCATCATTGCTAGAGCTACGAGAATTACCCAGCGGTGTGTTTAGTGTGATGTGGCGAACTCCGGTGTTAGCGTCTATACCGCCGACTGTGGTATTCCCCGCAAGCTGTCATGCGATAGGTCAGTTGGAGCAATCCGTACAAGAGGGGGCGATTGAGCAGCGCTACTCCATATTATGTGCGGGGGTGGAGGACACATTAAATGTGTCTTTTAATAATTTAAGCGCTTCCCGCTCCGTCGCATTACTGCGCTGGTATGGTGTTGACGGTAGTGAACAGCAGGTCTTGCTTAGTTCGGATGAGGATATCTTTTCACCAAGGGCGCAGGCACATGGGCAAAGCGCTATTTTGCAATTTACCGGTTTGGGTATTAAGCATATTTTGATTGGCGTTGATCATTTGCTGTTTGTTTTAGGCTTGTTGCTCATTGCGGCAAGCCGCAATCGCCTGCTTGTGTGGATTAGTGCTTTTACCGTGGGGCACAGTATTACGCTGATGTTAGTGAGTATTGGTGTGATTCCACGCTGGCCTGCATTGGCAGAGTTATTAATCGCCGCCAGTGTATTGGTTATGGCGCTATATGCAGATAGGCAGGGGCAGCGAGTACAGGGCAGGGCATTTGTGGTCTTGGTGGCGGCTTTTGGTTTGTTACATGGTTTAGGGTTTGCCTCTGTTTTAGATGAGCTTATGGTGACCAGAGGCAATCTTTTGCCGGCGCTGCTTGGTTTTAATATTGGAATTGAATTAGGGCAGATATTTTTTATTGCGATGATCGTGTTGTTGCTAATGGCGGTGAATCGCGTATTGGCAACGCGTTCTAATTGGCGGGCACCTTGCCTATTGGCGGCGCGCACGGCAACGATTTATGTGATGGGCGCGGCATCGATGTATTGGATGATTGATCGTGGCCTCACGTTATTTGAGGCCACGTTTCGCGGTGTGTACTAGAACTACTGAACGGGCTCCGCGTCAGCAGCCTTCGTCGTAGACGGTGCCTTGCCGGGATAGTTTTTCATTTTGATTAGCGGGTGAAATGCGATCTCAATCCCTTCTTCAATATTGTTTTCACGGCTGAGAATTTTCTTGCGTCTAACGAAGCTATTATCAGATTTACGTGAATCAATACCATGTAAGGTATCTATGCCGCCGCGGCTAGAGAATAGCGGTTTACCCTCAGTGGTGTAGATTGTGACCAGCAGCGATGCACCCTTAATAATTTGCGTCCAGTTGAAATCCGCTGGCACGCTAGAGGTTGTGCCTTCGGTAGCGGGTTCACGAGTTACACCATACCAGCGCGCATAATGTTTCATGCCTGGGCTGTGCTGCACATCGTGTTCGATGAGGTCGGTAAAGATCACCGCATCGATATCTTTCTGAGCTTGCAGACTCGACAGCGTCAGGGCCATGACTTTTTGCCAGCCAACTCGGTCAACCTTACCGGTGGTTGGATCGTAAAAATTGCCGTGAGTCAGGAGAGCTTGCTGCCAGGCATTATTAAATAAATGATTTGGCGCAATAGAAATGCCGTTTGCTTCTAAATAGTCCTCGACCATACCGTCTACTTTGTCGACACTGTCACGCAGCACTGAGCGGGTGGGTTCGCCGCTGACATTCACGGTGGCTATAATGACTTTTTTAAGTGGCTTTTGTTGTATGTCTTCACGACTGATAAAATAGTCATAGGTTGTTGGGTTGTAGTCTGTTGAGCTACAAGCAGTAGTGAGTACCGCCCCCATTAACGTCAAGATAAGCAGAGAAAGTCGCACAATAACCCCTTTTTTATTGAAAATGCCTGCGCATTCTAGCAACGGCTATAGATGATGAGAAGCAAACATATGCCCAGAACGGTGAGATTGCACACTGAAGTCAGCGGTAGCGGGCCTGTTAGCGTGATTTTATTACATGGTTTGTTTGGCTCCGCCAGTAATTTAATGTCGGTGGCGCGTAGCGTAGAAAGTCACTTTACTGTGATTCGCATGGATCTACGGAACCACGGCAAATCAGCCCACAGCGACCAAATGGATATTCCAGTCATGGCGGAGGATGTTGTCGCCGCTATGGATCAGTTAAATGTTGCTGAAGCACATATGCTTGGTCACTCGCTTGGTGGAAAAGTTGCCATGCAAGTTGCGATCACTAAGCCTGAGCGGGTTAAGCGTTTAATTGTGGCGGATATAGCACCGGTGCGTTATGGGCGTGGCCACGACGCTATTATTACTGGTTTATTAGGTTTGGAGCTGCGCTCATTAAAGAGCCGCGAGCAGGCAGATCAACTGCTAATGAAGGCGGTGCCAGAAATCGCAATTCGCCAATTCCTTCTAAAAAACCTAATGCGCGACGGCAAAGACGGTTGGGCTTGGCGAATGAACTTGGCGGTGATTGCAGAGCTTTACGACAATCTTCGGGATGCGCCGTCGTCAGACTCCTTCAGCGGGCCTACTTTGTTTATTCGGGGTGAAACCTCCGGCTATATTCGCGATGAAAATCGCGCGCCCATGATGCGGCAATTTCCAGATATGTATTTTGAAACTATCCCCAAAGCTGGCCATTGGCTGCATGCAGAATACCCAAGCATATTTAATAGTTTAGTAACTGAGTTTTTGCGGGCAGATCAGGGCGTCTGAAAGGGGATGAAAATAGGGGTAAGATAGCTGCGATGAAGGCGTATTGTCATCGAGCTGTGGTAAATATGGCGGATGTTGAGGAGTTATTATGATAAGCACCATCACTGAAGCCTTGTTTTCTGAGCCGCCACAAGAAACCTTATATCACTACACCTCCTTGAGCGGGGTGCTGGGTATTATTGGTAGCCGCACCCTTTGGGCCAGCGATATTCGTTATATGAACGATTCCGCTGAGCTACGCCATACCGCTGACCTCGTCGCTAATGAGGTCGCCAAACGGATAAATGAAGGGCATTCGCGGCCGCACTTACTGACCTGTTTTTTAGATTGGGTAAAACACCGTATTACTAATGGTCATATATTGTTTGGCGCCTCGTTTCGCGCTAACGGCAATTTATTGAGCCAGTGGCGTGGTTATAGCTCGGTGGGTAAGGGGGCGAGTTTGGGCTTTAATCCCCGCACGGTTGTCGCCTGTGCCGAGAAGCAGCACTTTAGAATGGGACGCTGTATATACGATCGCGTAGAACAGCAGGCCTTAATTGCGCAAGTCATTGATTCGGTAGAAGTGTTGGCGGAGGCCATTGAGGACGGAGTTGAGCGGGCGATATATCATCAGCTTTTTGAACATCTCGAAAGTGATTTACTCCGCTTGGCGGCGATTTTGAAACACCCTTCTTTTGAGGAGGAGCAGGAGTGGCGTTTAGTTTCGCCGGTGGTGTCTGACTACCGCCACGCTGGGGTAAATTTCCGCGAGGGGCGCAGCATGCTGGTACCCTATATGCGGTTTTCGCTTGTTGCTGAGGATAAGGACGCCGTCGATTTAGATCATGTTTATTTGGGGCCGACGCCCAATATTAGTTTGTCTATGAACTCGATGAAAATGTGTTTAGCCAAACATAATATTCGCCCTGCTAATGGCATAGAGTATTGCCAAATTCCCTATCGGCAAAATTAACGTTTGGCTTATTCTTTTGAACTTTTAAGACCGAGCCTCGTTTTCACCCAATATGAAATCTGCGCAGCGCTCGCCTATAAGCACCGCCGTTGCGTTGGTATTGCCCGATATAAGGGTGGGCATAATGGATGCGTCCGCGACCCTCAAGCCCTCAACGCCGTGAACTTTTAGACGGTCATCGACAACGGCCATGTCGTCATTACCCATTTTGCAGGTGCCGACGGGGTGATAAACCGATTCTCCGGTATTGCGAATAAATTCTAAAATATCCTCATCGCTCTGTACTTCGGCGCCAGGAACGAGTTCTTCGCGACGGTTATTATCAAAGACCGGAGACTCAAAAATAGCGCGGGTTTTACGCACGGCAGCGATCATTCGTTTGCGGTCTTCTTCCTCTGCCAAATAATTGTGGATAAATGCCGGTGCGTCATTGGGATCATTACTGTGAATATGCACATAGCCACGACTTTTAGGACGCAAAAAGCACACGGTGGCGGTGGTGCCGGGGACGGTAATCATTCGCCCCTTTTCATCTTGGGTGCCGGCGGCGGGGGTGAAATGAATTTGCGCGTCGGCTCGGGTTTCAGCAGGATCAGTTTTAAAGAATACACCTACCTGTGAAGCGGGGTGCACCATCATGCCTTTGCGTTTAAACGCCAGCTTTGCGAAGGTGGCTAGCATCGCGAGAGGGCGGGAATCTTCGTAGAAAGTTTTCAATCCCTCGAAGGAACGCTGGGTATTCACCGTGAGGTGATCTTGTAAATTTTCGCCCACTCCCTTTAGTGCGGTGTGAACCTTAATACTGTGTTTTTGTAGTATTTCGGGATTGCCAATACCCGACAGTTCTAATAACTGCGGGGAGTTAATTGTGCCGCCACATAAGATAATTTCATGTCGGCAGCGAGCGGTGAATTGCTTGCCGTTCTGGGTGTAACGCAGAGCAATAGCGCGATTCCCTTGAAACTCAATTCGGCTCGCTAGGGCGCGGGTAAGTACCGTTAAATTGGGGCGTTGCATGGCGGGTTTTAGATAGGTTTTAGCCGTGCTTTGGCGCAGACCATTGCGGATATTAACCTGGTAGAAGCCCGCACCTTCTTGGTTTTCGCCATTGAAATCACTGTTTGCGGGAATGCCGGATTCTATCGCCGCCTGAATATACATATCCGAAAGATCGTATTTATCGCCGACATTATCAACCCAGAGCTGCCCCTTACTGCCGTGGTAATCGCTCTCACCACCGGTATTGTGTTCGCAGCGCTTAAAGATCGGGAGCAGGTCGTCATAGCCCCAACCGCGGTTACCTAAGGCTGCCCAGTGATCGTAGTCTTCACGTTGGCCGCGGATATACACCATGCCGTTGATCGAGCTAGAGCCGCCTAAGAGCTTGCCTCTAGGCTGGTCTATGCAACGATTATTCATGTGTGGCTCAGGCTCGCTTTTATAGCACCAGCTAAATTGCGGATTCTTCATGGTGAAGACAAAGCCGAGGGGAATGTGAACCATTGGGTGGCTGTCTTTGCCGCCGGCCTCTAGCAGCAGTACCGAGTGTTCACCGCTTGCCGTGAGGCGACTGGCTAAGGCGCAGCCAGCAGAGCCCGCGCCAACAATGATGTAATCGTAATGAGTGGCCATACTTAATCTTCCGCTTTAGCCCGTGTGGCAGCGACTGCGCTACGGGAATCTTGTTATTGCGCCTACCATACGATTCAGCGGAGAGAGATGTAAGTTATAATTTTGTAACCTTTTTGGAGCGCCATTCCACGGGGAGTGCGTCCTGCCAAGAAAAGCGCTGTAGCAAACCGGCAAAACAGGTATCTATAGGCGCATTGATGCAGAGCTCGGCGCCGCTTACTGGGTGTTTAAAGCGTTGTTGTGCGGCGTGTAGCAATAATCTTGGGCATTCAAGCTGTTCAGTAAAATAGCGATTATGGCGGCCGCGACCGTATTTTGCGTCGCCGATAATGGGGTGCGAAATGTGCTTTAAGTGCCGCCGCAGTTGGTGGCGACGACCAGTAAGGGGCTGCAGGGCTAGCAGTGAGTAACGAGACTGTGGGTAGGTTTCGATCTCAACATCGAGTTGGTGCTGGCCCAGTAGCTGAAAGTCGGTGACGGCGGTTTGGGCCGCCGCAGTTTGGCTTTTGACAATGCGCTGATCGGTGACCTCGGTTAAAGGGTGGTCAATATGGCCGTGGCTTGGGCAGTAGCCTCGAACAACCGCAATATAGGATTTTTTGATGTTGTGATTGCTAAAGGTTTGCCCTAATTCAGCGGCGACCTGCGCACTTAATCCAAATAACAAAACCCCAGAGGTTGGTTTGTCTAAGCGATGGGCAGGGTAGACGTATTGGCCGATTTGATCGCGGAGCAATTGAATGGCAAAGCGGGTTTCGTGGCGGTCAATGGGGCTGCGGTGAACCAGTAGGCCGCTGGGCTTGTTGATGGCGATAATGTGTTCGTCCTGGTACAGAACCCCTAATGTCTCAGGTATCGCTGTTGGTGTGTCGCTAGATTGCATTTATCTTATGGCCTTAGATGAAGACTTTGTCATATTCACGTTCTTACCTTGTTTGAGAATTATCGACGGTGTTAGATTCCCGCCTATAGGTATCAAGCCAGACTAGTGAGAGATCACTTTATTGGAGAGTCAGCGTGGCAAATAAGTATCCTTGTAAAACCGTCGATATGACATTTTTTGATTCTGCCCCCTTTCGCTACATCGCGGAGGTTGAAGTGAACGCTAGTGCGGCGGCGGTATTTGCGTCTTTTGAAAATGCTGACGATTGGCCGCGCTGGGCAATGCCCATTCAAAAAGTGGAGTGGACAGCACCAAAGCCATTTGGAATCGGCACCACGCGAACGGTGAGTATGGTCGGCGGTCTCGTTGGCTATGAGGAGTTTATCGCGTGGGAGCGTGGTCGGGAAATGGCTTTTTGCTTTACTCATGGTAGCAAAGACAATATTGAGTCATTTGCTGAACGTTACGAAGTTGATCTTATCGATGAGCAGCGCTGCCGAGTACGCTGGACAATGGCAATGAAGCCAAAGGGCTTCAGCAAGTATTTTTTACCGGTGTTTAGTCCCGTGATGCATTTAGGTGTAAAAATGATGCTGCGCAAATTTGCCCGCATTGTTGAGGGTCGACGCTGTTGAAGCGCACGACCCTCGCTAGGACTTAACTTTGACTGCGTGCTATTTCTTCGTCTAGTAGCGCGATAATCGTATTCACATCATCCGCAGATAACTTCCCTTCTTTTAAGTAGCGAATCTTGCCGTTGTGATCCACTAAGATAAACGCGACGGTTCCCTTTTTTAGTTGCCAGGCCTCAATGCCGCTGCCTTTTTCGTCTGCTACGAGAATAGCTTTGGGGTGCTCACGCTTGTTTTTTTCCAGCTCGCTACTGACTAATCCAGCGGTGCCCCAAAGCGCATCGTTTAGGTTAACGACGCTGATGGATTGGAAACTGCCCGGCTCATAGTCACGTTGATTTAAGCGCTCTTTGAGAGGGGCGATAATGCCATCTGAGGACATGCGTGCTGCGACATGAAATATTAGGGCGGGGCTGCCAGTGCTAATTTGCGCGGTAGACCAAGCTTGGTGACGGACTTTGTCTCCGTCTAGAATTAACTCACCCTTAGATGGAACGGCAAAGCTGGGTAAAGTGCCGCCTAGCTCTATCGCCGCACAAAAAGCAGAAGCGCTAATAAGAGAAAGACCGAGTACAATATTTTTAATATTTATCATGTGTGTCGCACCTAGATAATTAGGGGTTGGTCAAAATTCCGGCTCAGAATAGCACAGCCTATTGGACGTAAAGATGACGCTTAGTTCATCTTTGGCTAGTTATGGATAAGTTGAATTAGTCTACGCGCTCAAGATGAACATCAACTGAATGAATTGCAGAAACTCGATGACGCACCCGTCAAAGACAGGCGCTGGTATAGCGGACTTGCGGTGGGTTTTGGCAAACTGCTGAGGTAAATGATTGAGTGTTTATCACTCACGACTTTGTTGTTTTATTTTCTCAGCGCTTTCTTTACTGATAGGGTAGAAGTGTCCTAGGCCGCAGGATGCGCCAGGTAAAAAACCAGAGCCGACGCTATTTAACACCGTAATCACATCGACGTTACACAACTCGCTTAGCGAGGTTCGGTACATCACGGTTCTGTGCCGAGATAAGCCGTTGCAGGAGTGTGGGAGGTCGTTTAAATAAATTTCTTTCCCATTCATATAAAACAGGATGCTGCGTTTGTCGACAACATCCATGCGCTCTATTCGGCGCAGATTGACGCAACGTTCCGGCTCGCCAGACACCAGTTGTCGATATGGGTTTTCCTGTGTTTCATCTGCATGTGTGAGTGCGGTGAAACACAGACTTAGGACTAGGCTGATTAAAAGAGGTATTTTCATCGTTATTCCCCAGTGTCTTAATTCGTCGATAAGTCGTCATGATTCCTCAATTCGGCGAGAAATGCGAGTAGCCTAAAAGGCTGCTTTTTACTACTGCTCCTGCGTCTTGTATAAAGGGCTTATTCAGAGGTCTGAAGTTTTAAACCCACGGATACAATTCGCTCGCCTTCTATATTTTTAACGATAAGTTTTATCGTGCCTAGTCGGACGTGGTCGCCGACAACGGGCTTGCCGTGAAATTGATGAATAATAAATTCAGCGACTGAATTGTCTCCTACCGCAGGGTCTACTGCAAAGCCATAGGCTTGAGCGATATCAGATAATTTTGCGTCTGGGTTCAGGGCAAATTCGCCAAAGAAATAGCTGGTTTCAATGGGTGGCGTAGGCAGTTGTTTTGCAAACACCCGACTCAGCGCGGATTTCGCGCTGCTTGATGACAGCAGCACAACCTGGTCGTCACTTGTTAGTGTTGTTCCCCCAGTTTGCTCTACTAGGATTCCCTTGCGAATAACCCCAACGAGTTGGCTGCCTTCTTTTGTGGGCAAATTTTTTGTTGCTAAGCCGGCTGCGCGACTGTTTGGGACAACACTGTATATCAGTAATTCTTTGTCTTCATCATGCTTTAATTTTAGATGCTGATGATCTGGTTCTTTGTCTGATGGCGGTAGCTCGATCTGCATCCATTTTGCCATTGGCGCAATGGTCCAACCCTGCAATACAAGGGAAATTAGCACGACGAAAAATACCAATTCAAAATAGGTCTGGGTGTGCTCAAGTCCGGCCAATGAGGGGAACAGGGCGAGAATGATGGGAACCGCGCCCCGCAAGCCGCACCAGCCAATGAAAACCTGCTCTCGCCAAGGAAAGTGGAAAGGCAGCAAAGACAACCAAACCGCGATAGGCCGCGCCACGAAGATAAGTACAAAGGCGATGCCGAGGGCGGGCAAAATGATAGGGATTAGATTGCTTGGCGTGATAAGTAAACCCAGCATGAGGAACATGCCAATCTGGCTTAGCCAGGCCATGCCGTCGTGAAAGCGGTGAACGTCGTTGCTAAAGGGCAGCGAGGCATTGCCAATCATGGCGCCGGCGATAAAGATAGCGAGAAAGCCGCTGCCGTCAATTATGGTGGTTGCACCGAATATACTTAGTCCTCCAGCAAGGCTAAGCAGGGGATAAAGCGATGGCGTGAGCTGCAGGTTCTTTAGTAGTCGAGTCAGTAAGTAGCCGCCGGCAAGGCCAATGATGATGCCTAATCCCAATTGGCTGACTAATTCTTGGGCTACCGTCCAGCCTGGGCTCGCGTCACTATTACTAATTTGCAGTATTTGCACCATGGTAATGGTGAGGAATATTGCCATTGGGTCGTTTGATCCCGACTCTATTTCCAGTGTTGCGCCGGTGCGTTCCTTTAGCTCTAAACCTGCTGTTCTTAGTAGCCCAAACACGGCTGCGGCATCGGTGGAGCCGACAATAGCGCCTATTAAAAGGCCTTCCTGCCAAGATAAGTCTAATATCCAGTGCGCGGCAAAGCCGGTAATCGCGGCGGTTGCAAATACACCGACGGTGGCTAGGGAAAGCGCGGGTTTAAGGCTGACTCTAAAACTGTCTTTGCGTGTGCCTAGTCCACCGTCAAATATAATAACGGCCAGTGCGAGGTTGCCGAATAAAAAGGCGAGGCTAAAGTCGTCGAATTTTATTCCGCCAAAACCATCTTCGCCGGCAAGCATCCCAAGTAAGAGAAACACCAATAGTAATGGCGCGCCAATACGGCGTGAAAAAACGCTCGCAATGACACATAAAAAGGCGAGCAGCGCGCCTCCAAAGATGTATTGATAAATTAACTCTATAGTCACTCAGTAATCCTGGTTATTGCCGTTGTTTTAGGGCGGTCGTGGTATTGGCGTTCTACATTTTTTGGACCTTCTTGCTTCCTCCTTGGGTTGGTTTGAGCGCTATATTGTAATGCAAATTGAAGGCGGGGAGACGGCCCTGTAAATTTATTCGCTTTAGGGGAGGTCAATCATCGTCGCTAGCGGCGGCAAATTTTTTGGTGTGGTTTTATGAAGGGATAGGTGTTCGCAATTATTGAATTTCATAAAGGCGGGGAGTGCTTTGCACAGCGCTTGTGAGAACTCCTCAATCTTTTTTAGTGAGGCTTCTACTGCCAAATGGTGAATGTGTAGATGTGACGCCCGTCGATCTGCCTTGCAATCCATTCTCGCCACTAGCTGACCATTCCACAAAATTGGTAGTGAGAAATAGCCGAATTGGCGCTTCTTTTCTGGCACATAGCATTCTATCAAATAGTCGAAATCGAATAGGGTTTGCATGCGTTTGCGTTGTATCAGCAGATTGTCGAAGGGCGATAATATGGCAAGCTTATTGCGCGCCAAGGGCTTATTGAGAAGATCGAGCGAGGCTGCTAGGGCGTAGTAATGGCTTCCCGCGACATTAATGTCTAATAGCTCACCGTTAGCGCTCATGTCGCGTGCAGTCGCCGTGAGCAATGGTTTGATGTTTTTAAGTAAATAGCCGATTTCTGCGATTTGTCCAAGACCATTTGCCTGCAGATAGCGGGTGATGAGAAAGCGGGCGTATTCCTCTGGTGATGGCGTCGTCGTATTGATGTTGGGCGGTAGCACTCGTTCGCTTAGGTCATATACTTTATGGAAGTTTACCCTGCTTGAAATCATCAGCTCACCCTGCATAAACAGGCTTTCTAGTGCGCGTTTAGCGGGCTTGCTAGTCCATTCACCGAGTTTTTTACCGCTGTGCTCAAAGTCTTTGGCCATTAATGGGCCTTCGGCACTGATGCGCTTTAGTACGGCATTCATCAGCTTTTTGTCTGGCGCATACCAATGACGTAGTTCGCCACTCGCAATGGCCTTTTTACGGGGCAGACTAAAACGGTAGTCGCACGTTGGTAAATAAGCTGCCGCGTGTGACCAGTATTCAAACACCTTTCTGTCGGCGACGAGCTGGGTTAGTTGCTCAGCGTCATAACGGGGATTGCGATTCCACAAGGTGTGGTGGTGGGCGCGCTGAATAGCCGAAATAGTGTCGATTTGAATATAGGCAAGATGCTCAATCGCAGCGAGTGTTGCTGCCGTGGCATTACCGCTTTGTTTGGTGGCAGGTAGCCGCTGGGAGTGTAATACCAGTTTTCGAGCTTCTTGAAGCGAGAGCGAATGAGTCATATTACGTGGTATTAAAACAGTCTCGTTGATAAGAGGCTTAGGTCATTAACGCACTTTTATGGATTTAGGCGTATTTTGCGAGAATGCGGGTGATGTCTTCTACACCGCTTTCCATGTCCTCCGTTAGCGCAGAATGTTTCTCCAGTTCTTGGGTGACCGCGCAGGACATCATAGTAAAAAAGGCCTTGTCCATGGCTTTGCGAGCGGCGGACATTTGCGCCGCGATGGCTTCGCATTCTTCGCCATTTTCAAGTTGGCGTTGAATGCCGCGAATCTGACCTTCAATGCGGCGCAGGCGATTATTTAAATCTTTGCGTTTTTTGTCCCACTTATCCATAGCTGGCTCCGAGTTTTGCTCGTGATTGGCTCGAATGGTTATCGCCGTCGTGGCGATGGCCTAGCGAATACGATTTGTTGATGATTATACGCCTATGGGTATATTAGTCAGGTCTTGTTTTTGGTGACTGGCGATTTAGCGATGTCCGGTATTCGTATTGTTTACCCGCCGAGGAATGGTACTATGCGAGCGAAATAAAGAGTTTAGGTGAGCTTTAAAGCTGCCGCCGTTGATATTGAGAACAAGTATTTATGCGTTTGCCCGCTTTTTTATTACGTCGCCTGCAGGCGAAAGCTGAAGAAATTACCCGTCGCACCCCCAGCAAAGTCATTGGCACAGATTATTTGACCCGTTGGTACGTCATTCCCCGCAATCGAATGTTTAATATGTATCTTCACCATGTAACAGGTGATGATCCAGACACGAATTTGCACGACCACCCTTGGGTGTTTAATTCGTCGGTGGTGTTGCGCGGCAAAATATTAGAAGAAATGCCTGCCAAGGAGCGGATACTGGAAACCGGCAGTTTTACAACCCGTTTGGGGCGTGCGCCGCATCGTTTGGTTTTACATACACCCGACAGTTTGACCTTGTTTATTACCGGACCAAAAATTCGGAAGTGGGGCTTTTATACGCCTACAGGATGGGTGAATAGCAAGGCGTATTTGCGCGCCGATGGCAATGGTCGCAATGTGACGACGCTGTATGCTGTGCCAACAAATAAAGGGCATGTATCGCAAGAAAGTGTTGAGAAAAAATCAGCCTAAGAGCCCTGAATACGCTAGGCTAAGAATAAAATTTCCAATAATAAGAAAACGATATGAAAACAAAAATAAAAGCTGTAGCGATACGCAATGTTATAAAAGTAGATGTTTGGCGGCGCTGGCTCGGTAAAACTGCCAAACATATCGCCGTTCGCAAATCGAATATTGAAACTGCCCACGGCGATATCCCGCTTCGTATTTATCAACCTCCTGGTGAGGGGCCCTTTCCGGTGGTGATGTATTACCACGGTGGTGGCTGGGTAATTGGTGATTTGGACGTTTACGACCCTCTGTGTAGGGATCTGTGCGACCGCAGTGATTGTATTGTAGTGGCGGTTGATTATCGCTTGGCGCCTGAACATCCTTTTCCCGCTGCGCCAGAGGACTGTTTGGCGGCACTTAAATGGACCTACGAGCATATCGCCTTGTATGGCGGTTTGCCAAACTCAATTGCAGTGGCGGGAGATAGTGCCGGTGGTAATCTCGCGGCGGTAACGAGCCTGCAAGCGCGGGAGTGCTTACCTGGTGTGGTGAAGGGGCAGGTATTAATTTATCCGGTCACCGACCACTACGAGCCGGGTACGCCGTCATATATTGAAAATGCGAACGGCCCGGTG
The DNA here is from genome assembly GCF_002915595.1 of Zhongshania marina. GTDB lineage: Bacteria > Pseudomonadota > Gammaproteobacteria > Pseudomonadales > Spongiibacteraceae > Spongiibacter > Spongiibacter marinus_B. Next base: position 157,738 of record NZ_PQGG01000012.1, on the reverse strand, counting down.
CTAACGCGCAAATTAATGATGTGGTTCTGGGATACGTATTTGCAAAACAGCCCGCTGTTAGAAATGGGGCAGACGCGGCACCCCCGCGCCACGCCGTTTATGCGAAGTGATTTAGATAATTTACCGCCGACCTTGCTTATCACTGCCGAGCGCGACCCGCTCAGGGATGATGGCGCTAATTACGCGGCGCGTCTGAGCCAGCATGACAATACGGTGCAATACAGTTTATATGCCGGTGCTTGTCATGGCTTTGTGGGTTTGCAGGGGCCTAATCCGCATCACAACAAGGCCGTGGATGAAATCAGCGCGTGGCTGACGGCCTTATTCGGCGTTTAGTTAATCTTGCGCTCACGGTCTTTCCAATAGGGTTCGCGTAGGGTTTTCTTCAGAATCTTTCCTGATGGGTTGCGAGGCAAGGCTTCGTAAACCTCTAAGCGTCGCGGTATTTTGAAACCGGCGAGTTTGTCTCGGCAAAACGCAATTAACGCTTCAATAGTTATGGTTTGATCCGCCGCGCAAACTACACAGGCAAGTGGCGTTTCACCGTATTTATCATCGGGAATGCCAATCACCGCGACGTCGGTAATGGCGGGGTGTTTACTCAATACGTTTTCGATTTCGATGGGGTAAATATTTTCCCCGCCGCTGACAATCATGTCTTTCATTCTGTCGCGCAGGAAAATATAGCCGTCTTCATCGATCATGGCCGAGTCGCCAGTGTGTACCCAGCCGTCTACTACGGTCTCGCGGCTGGCTTGCTCTAAATTGAAATAACCTTGCATATTAGACTCTGAGCGAATCAATAACTCACCGGTAACACCGCTAGGTAGCACATCGCCTTGCTTATTAATTACTTTGACTTCTACGCCAGCCAGCGGGCGGCCACAGGATTGTAATAGCTCGGGTCTCGCTTTTAGTGCTAAGGCGTGGTCGGCGGGGGAAAGTGATACAACCGTGCCGGTGGTTTCTGTCATGCCATAGCATTGATAAAAATCACATTTAAAAATGCTTGCTGCTTTTTGGAGTAAGCCGGTGCTAATGGGAGATGCGCCGTACAGTAATTGCTTTAGATGACTAAAGTCTCGCTGTTCAATATTTGGCACGTATTCAATAATCGCCATGATCATGGCGGGCACAATAAACATATTGTCGATTTGTAGCTGTTCTAAATCGTCGGCGATGGCGAGGGGATTAAAGCTGCTGTGTAACACCACACTAGCCCCAGCTAGAATGGGAAGTAATAAGGTGCCAGAACCGCCGATGTGAAAATTGGGTGCACAGACCAAGTCGCGGGTGCCGATGCCTGACTTTACTGGCAGCGAGGTTTGGCTCATGGTGTATAGGGCGACAATATTGTGATGACTGATAACAACGCCCTTAGGATTACCTGTGGTGCCGCTGGTATATAACTGCAGAAACGCGGAGTAGGTGTTGGATGCAGATGTCATGCTAGTAGCTTGGGGGGCAGCGTTTTCTTGTAGCCAATGCTGCCAGTTGCGACGCCCCTGTTCTGTACTAGAAATAATTGTTAACTCGCTAACTAATGGCCGTAGGCCATCAAGTAATTCGTTGAGCTTGCCGTCCGGTGCGAGCAGTAATTTGGCTTGGGCATCACGTATAACATACAGCACCTCTGCGGGTGCAAGCCGATAATTGATAGGTACTAGCACTGCGCCGATACGGCTACAGGCCATCATTAAACTTAAATATTCAGGGCAGTTCTCGCATAGCACCGCCACTCGATCGCCGTGGCTTACTCCTTCTGCAAGCAGAGCTTGCGCGAGTTGTTGTGATTGTTTTGCGATGTCTTGGTAACTGTAATGCTGTCCTGCAAATATCAAGCATATATTGTCGGGATTACGCTGGCAGTGAAAATCAAAGAACTGATGAATTAGCATTTATAAACATCTCACGGTGTTTTATTTTTATGGTTTGCTTGATTGTACTGTAATTACTTACGTCGACAAGCTCAGCATAGATTATTGTGTCTGGTGTTCCGGTTTTATTGTTGCCGCTGTGGCATGCTGGCATAGTTATTTGGCTATGCTAGATGTCCCTAGTATCTTTGTATAAAACTAAGCAGGTGAGGGTTGTGTCGTGCGTACACCGACGGTGTGTTCTGAATATCTGGTGGATTTGCTCCAGTACATAGAAAATCACGGTATTGATGCCAAGAGCCTTATTTCTGCCGTGGGGTTTACACCCGAGCAGCACTTGACCGTGCAGGGGCGGTTTCCGCTGCGTCTGTTTGAAGTCATTTTAGATGTGGCGAGTGTCATGTTAGATGATACATTTTTAGGTGCGCACGCCGGCGCTGATTCGTCGCCGACTGCTTGGGGAATGGTGAGTTATATCGGAATGAGCGCGCCAAATTCTAGGGCGGCATTCGATGCGGTAGCAAATTTTTCGCGTTTGTTAATCGATCACGGCGATGTGATGTACAGCGAGACCGAAGACGAGTGGACTTGTTTGACCTGGGTGGTGCCCGAGCGGAAGCCGGTGTCGCGGCAATTGACAGAGTTCTTTTTCACAAGTTGGTATCGTGCGAATAAGGTGATTTTAGATCGCTGGTGTAATCAGCGTGAAGTGTATTTTAGTCATTCTGGGCCGACTGAAAAGGGCGAGATTGAACGTATCTTAGAGGCACCGGTAAAATACAATAGCGATAGTAATGTGGTGAAGTTTGATCGTCATTTTCTTGAGCGCCCAACGCGCTTTCCCCATACCGGCATTTACAATTCTTTGGTGCAAACTGCGCGTTCTGAGCTGGCAAAGCTGCAAATGGAAGATCGCATTGTGAAAGATGTTATTGCTTGCGTAGTGCGGCAGTTACCTAGCGGTGTGCCCAAATTAGAAGAGGTTGCCGCTGAACTGGGTATGGCGCCGCGCACGCTGCAGCGGCGTTTAAACAATACCGATACAAATTTTAAAAGCCTCGTTGACGATGCCCGTAAACAACGATCTAAACAGTTGGTGAATGAAGGGGAGTTGGCGCTGCTGGAAATTTCAGCGGAGCTGGGTTTTAGCGATCAAAGTTCTTTTCAGAAAGCCTTTAAACGCTGGTTTGGATTGGCGCCAGGTCGGTATCGAATGAATCAGCAATTATCAAATAATTCTATCAGCTAAGTCTATATTGCTACTGCCCGACGGCCATCGTGAACTCCCGCAGCCATAAGACTGCGGGGTCGTGCTCTACGCTTTTATGCCAGAACAATTGCAGTTCTAGTTTTGGTGTTTCGAAGGGCAGGGGGCGGCTCGCCAATTGCCAGTGTTTGGCGACGGTTGCAGGTACGGCGGCAATAAAATCAGACTGTGCAAGTAGTGCTGGCAATGCGGCATAATGCTGCAGTCGCAGCGCGATGCGGCGCTTTTGGCCAATAGATCGCAGTGCTAAATCAATATGCCCCGAGCCTTTCATGCGGCTGGAAACATGAATGTGCTCATGCTCTAAAAAGTCGTCTAAATTTAATTGGGTGGCGGTCAGAGGATGGCTTTCACGCATCACGCAGACATAGTCGTCGGCCTGTAGGGGTTGGCTAATTAATTCAGGGTGACTAAGCAGTGGCGCGTCGACGGCGAGGTGTATATTGCCACTGGCCATTTCATAGGCAACTTCTCTCCGGTCTATAAATACAACTTCTAAATCAATATGCGGCGCCTGCTGCTTAAGTTGCTTTAGTAATGTGGGTAGTAAAATTAGCTCGGCATTTTCGGTGGCGTGTAATCGGAATGTGCGGTTTGCGGTGCTAGCCTCGAAGGGAATGCGCGTGGCAATGCAATTATCCAAACTCTTTAAGGATTCCCGCACTGTGGAGACGAGTTGTCGCGCGAGTGGTGTTGGTGTCATGCCGGAGCTGGTACGGACAAACAGTGGGTCGTCGAAAATACTGCGCAATTTCGCAAGCGAACTGCTGACGGCGGGCTGGCTGACATGCAGAACACCTGCGGCGCGGGTCAGGCTTTGCTGAGAGTAGATGGCGTCAAAGACAGTAAACAGATTTAGGTCTATCTTTGAGGTGTTCATAAAATCCGCCCTGAAATGTAATACATTTGATTCTTAATAAGTGTAGCTTATTATGCTTGATAAAAATAATAAATTTCAATAATGATGATATGGCCGTTATGATGTTGCCTGTATGAAATTATTCACGCCGATAGCCGAATTTGTGGCAAAGGTGACGCGGGCGGCAATATCGCGCGCACTTATAGCAGGAGACAGCTGTGGCTGAAGTGATAGTCGTTCGGCACGGGCAAGCCGCCTTTGCTACAGATGATTATGATCGTCTAACGGAAGTGGGCTGGGAACAGTCCCGCTTGCTAGGAGAGCATTTTGCCAGTGCTGAGCAGCATTTTGATGCGGTATTTACCGGCACAATGCGGCGTCATCGTGAAACCTTGGCGGGAATTCGTGATGCTTTGGCGCAGGCTGACATTGCGACGCCTAACGCTGTGGAGCTGACAGGGTTAAACGAGTATGACTTTCATAGCTTGGTAGACGCCTACATTGCGCTGAATGGCGATGTTTACGAGGGGGTGAAGCTCGACCTGTCCGATTCGCGGATGTTCTATCGCATTTTACGGCTAGCGCTGATGGCGTGGAGCCGTGATGAATTGATAAATGTCGCAGAGCCTTGGCAGGAATTTGAAGAGCGGGTTCGCAGTACCTTGGCGGCCTTGTCGGCAGTAAAGGGGCGCGTTTTGGTCGTGACATCAGGTGGACCTATTAGCGCCTTGTTAAGAGAGGTGTTAAAGCTGGATGTAGAAACGATGGTGAACACTAATCTACAGGCAAAAAACACGGGGGTGACACGCTATTTCACCCGTGGCATGAATTTTAGTTTGAATATGTTTAATGCAGTGCCGCATCTGGAAAGCTCAGGGCTGCGTCATTTAATTACTTACACTTAACCGGCACTTTGTCGCCGCGTAACGCTAATGAGGATTTAATCATGGATCTTACTCCCAGCCTGAAAGGACAAGCGCTCTTAAAGAAACTCAGCGTGTTTATGGATGAGCATATTTATCCAAACGAAAAAGCCTACGCTGAACAATTGCACGGCGCTAAAGACCGCTTTGCAATTCTGCCACTAATGGATGAATTAAAAGATAAGGCAAAACAGGCTGGTTTGTGGAATTTGTTCTGCCCAGAAGAATACCCCCAGTACTGTGAGCATGGCGGTTTAAGTTTTGTTGACTACGCGCCGTTGGCTGAATTGATGGGCCGCGTGTTGTGGGCACCTGAGGTGTTTAACTGCAATGCACCTGACACTGGGAATATGGAAGTATTCATGAAATACGCGACTGACGCCCAGCGCGAGAAGTGGCTAACGCCACTGCTAAATGGTGATATTCGTTCTTCTTACGCCATGACTGAGCCTCAAGTTGCCTCTAGCGATGCCACCAATATTGAATTAAGCATTGTTAAAGAAGGCGACGAATGGGTACTAAATGGTCGCAAGTGGTTTATTACCGGCGCGATGAACGAACGCACCAAAATCTTTATTGTGATGGGTAAATCTGATCCTGAAAATCCAAGCCGCCACAAGCAGCAGACTCAGGTTTTAGTTCCCAAAGGAACCGCTGGTTTGTCGATTATTCGGCCCTTAACGACTCTCGGTTATGATGACGCGCCCATCGGTCACGCTGAAATTGTATTCGACAATGTGCGGGTGCCATTAGAAAACGTATTGTTAGGTGAAGGTCGCGGTTTTGAAATCGCCCAAGGCCGTTTGGCTCCCGGACGTATGCATCACTGTATGCGTTTGATTGGCGCGGCGCAGCGCTCCCTCGAATTAGCCTGCAAGCGTGCCGTGTCACGTACTACTTTTGGGAAACCGCTGAGCAAGCACCAGTCAGTGCGCGAAGAAATTTCTCGCAGTTTTTCTGAAATTGAAATGGCGCGTTTGTTGGTCATGAAAACCTGTAAGCAAATTGACGAGCAGGGCCCCATGCAAACCACCGACATGATTGCGGCGACGAAAACGACGGTTCCGCTGCTGGTGCAGAACGTGATTGATCGCTGCATGCAATTGCATGGTGCGGGCGGTCTGACCGAAGATTATTTCATGGCCGAAGCCTTTAACTACGCGCGTTGGTGCCGTCAGGCCGATGGCCCAGATCAAGTGCATCAGATGGCTCTGGGCAAACAAATCATTGACCGCTACGCGGGTTAAGGGAGAGCACGATGGCAAACGAATTTGAGCTCGATATTGCCTCATTGACGGCGTATCTCGAAGCGAATGTAGACGGATTTAAAGGGCCACTCACTGCAGAGAAATTTGCGGGTGGGCAGTCTAATCCTACTTATTTGATTGAGGCTGCCAGTGGTAAATATGTGCTGCGGCGCAAGCCACCAGGTGAATTGCTTAAATCTGCTCATGCGGTAGACAGAGAGTTTCGGGTAATGCGGGCCTTGGCCTCAACCGAGGTGCCCGTGCCTAAAATGCGTGTTCTCTGCGATGACGACAGCGTTATCGGCTCGATGTTTTACCTGATGGATTTCCTAGACGGTCGCATCATGTGGGATGCGGCTTTGCCAAAGCAAACACCTGCTGAGCGCACCGCAATTTACGACGCCATGAATAAGGTGTTAGCTGATCTACATAATGTAGATATCGAAAAAGCAGGTTTAAGTGATTACGGTAAACCCGGTAATTATTTTGAACGTCAGCTAAGCCGCTGGACAAAGCAGTACCGCGCGAGTGAAACCGAAACCGTCCCATCTATGGAAAAAATGATGGTATGGCTTAGCGACAATCTACCTGAAGATGATGGTTTGGTATGCATCAATCACGGTGACTTCAGACTAGACAATATGATGTTCGCCCACGACAGCAGTGAGGTTTTGGCATTGCTTGATTGGGAGTTGTCTACCCTTGGTCATCCTTATGCGGATCTGGCATACCAGTGTATGCAACTGCGTATTCCTAGCGATGCGGCCATTCCTGGCTTGGGTGATGTCGATCGCGAAGCCTTGGGTATCCCGTCTGAGAAAGCCTATGTTCAGCAGTATTGTCAGCGTCGCGGCATTGCCGAAATCGACAATTGGATATTCTATTTGGCATTTTCCTTTTTCCGTTTGAGCGCCATTTTGCAAGGCGTTTACAAGCGTGCTTTAGATGGTAATGCGTCCAGCAAAAAAGCGATGGATTATGGTGCACTAGCCGCGCCATTGGCTGATTTAGGTTGGGCCTTGATCGAAAAGGGCGAATAGTAATTTAGAGAATTGATGTATGAATGAAGCAGTGTTGAAAAGTCTCGATTTGTCTGGGCAAATTGCCTTGGTCACGGGAGCCTCTGGTGGTTTAGGGGCGCATTTTGCAAAAGTCTTGGCGCAGGCTGGGGCGACTGTTGTGGCAGCCGCTCGTCGCGTTGATCGACTTGAAACCCTCGTGTCTGATATTGATGCGGCGGGGGGCAAGGCAATGGCGGTGGCAATGGATGTAAATGACAACAGCTCTGTCGTTGCCGCATTTGCGCAAGTTCAAGCTAGCCTTGGTACGGTGACCATTCTTGTTAATAATGCGGGTGTTGCCGACCCTAGCCGCTTTGTCGACAGTACCGAGGAAAAGTGGGACTTTACCGTCGATACTAATTTAAAAGCGGTGTGGCGGGTGTCGCGGGAAGCGTCGGAGCGAATGATTCAAGCAGGCGCTGCCGGCAGCATTATTAATATTTCATCGATTCTTGGCTTGCAGCCAAGTTCAAATAATACCTTGTATGCAACCGCCAAGGCGGGTGTTATTCAGCTTACGAAAAACAGTGCTCAAGAATTGTGGCGACATAATATTCGGGTCAATGCCTTGTGTCCCGGATATTTCGAAACTGAAATTAATTCTGATTTTTTTAAGTCTGAAAAAGGTGAGCAGTACTTAAGTAAAATACAGCCGCGCCGCTTGGGGCAAATGGACGAATTGAGCATGCCTTTGCTGATGCTTGCGAGTTCGGCTGGGTCGTTTATCAGTGGTGTCGCACTGCCGGTAGATGGCGGTCATTTGGTGCAATCGCTGTAATGAAAATACTGAACCCTGAAGCACTGCTTTAGGGTTCAGTCTAATCCCGTTTGCTTTCGCAGTTTGTTTATCTCATCTTGACTCATCCGTCCCTCAATAAGTGGAATATACGGTTGGATTGCCTCAAGCATAAAATCTCTAAAAATACGGATTCGCGCCGTGGTGCGCAGATCTATATGAGACAGCAACCAGAAGTCTAAACCTGGCTCGATGTAGTCACTCTCAATTCGCGTCAGCTTGGGATCTGAATCCCCTAGGCCACAGGGCAGCAATGCAAAACCAAAGCCCTGTGCGACCAAATCGTAGGCAATGCTTAGCGAGTTTACACGGTAGCGAACCAGCATATTTGGAAAGGTCTTTTGCATCCACGCCGGTACGGTGTGGCCGTCGCCCATCCAGGTGATTCCGCATATGCCTTGCTCGCCGTTCAAATAGCTTTCATAAAGTGCTTTGTTGCCGTATATGGCATAGGCAAATTTAGTGATCTTGGTGCCAAGTACATTTGGCGGTGGCTCATTCGTCGTCCGAAAAGCGATATCTGCTTCGTGGCCGGCCAGATTAAAGGTGTTCTCAGAAGCAATAAGCTCAATGTTGATGTCGGGATAACGCTCCGAAAAGGCCTTGAGCCCAGGCATTAATATACGTTGTATGCACACATCTAAGGCTGTGACCCTGAGCTTGCCACTCAATTCCTGACGGTCAACTTGCACTGTGCGCTGGATGCCGAGCACCTGTTCATTTATCTGCTCAGCGGATTTTAGTACCGCTTCTCCCACTGGGGTAATCAACCAGCCGCTGGTAGAACGATCAAACAAGATTGCGCCCAAGGCCGCCTCGAGCCCGCTAATGCGCCGCGACACGGTGGCGTGATTTACGTCTAGCTTCTTAGCGGCTGCGGTAACCGAGCCCTCGGTGACTACCGCAAGGCAAAAGCGAATATCGTCCCAGTTGATTGAGTCCATGACAGCTAGCCTGATTTAAAATGAGCATTTTTGCACATTGAGTGGGTCTTTAGTGTGTTTCTTGTGCGCAGATATAGATATTAGGTGTCGTGACAGGAATGGGCAAGCCAATACCGATAAATGGGTTTAGAAAGAATGTTGAGGGGGGAGGATAAAATATGCGCAGTGATCGGATTTATGCTGCTATTGCTTGGCGGAAGATTTTCGATTTTCGCTTTTGGATTTCCGATTGTTTCTGATGGGCAGTATCAGCTTAAGCCAAGATCGAATGCTTTAGCAGCGACTTCTGCGCGATTACTCACTCCTAACTTTTCATATATGCCGCGAACGTGGGAGGCGGCAGTGTGATAGCTGATATTCAATTTATTGGCGACATTTTGAATACTATCTCCCTGTACGATCATTCTGAGCACTTCGAGTTGGCGAGGAGTTAAAGATTCATCTAAAGTTAGTGTTGTTTCTCTGGCAAAAGACCCCATTATTTTTTTCGCGATCATTGGTGACAAGGGTGGTTGGTTTTGTCGTATTCGCTGCATTTCATCTGCGAGTAATTGCTGGTCTTGGTCCTTTAATAAATAGCCGTCGGCGCCGGCTGCAAGGGCAGGGAATAGATGCTTGTCATCATCATATATGGTTGTTATTACACAGCGGGCGCTACGGCGACGCTGTTTTATATCCCGCAATATTTCCAAGCCGCTGCCATCCGGCAGTTTTAGATCGATCAGATTAATGTCGGCAATCTTTGTATTTGTAAGCACTTTTTTGGCAGATTGAATGCTGTCGGCAAGCTCGATGGAGATACCAGGAAATGCTATTTCAAGTGCACCAATTAACCATTGCTGAGCCTCGATAAAATCTTCCAAGATGAAAGCAGTGCTTATTCGCTCATCAGTCATAAGTGAACCTATTGATATGTATGTTGAGAATCATTGCGACTTACTTCTATCCCAAGTGGTACTTCCAATATAAGCTCGGTTCCCACGAGCTGGTTTGCTACTGACCATTTCGCACAGCCGCCTAATTCCTCTAGGCGGTTTGAGATATTGCGAATACCTCGGCCATTGTTTGAATTTTCATCCATGCCAATGCCGTTGTCCTTGATGACGATCATTAGCAAATTTGTGGAATAATTTTTAATCCGACGTATAGATATGTTCATCTCGGTGGCTTGGCTGTGCTTTATCACATTGCTAATAGCCTCTCTAAAAGCTCTGCGTAAATTCACAATTCGGCGCGATGGCAAGTGGAGATCCATTTCCTCAGCTTGTTGCCAATGCAAGGTAATATTTGCCGCGCGACATCGCTCCTCGGTGTCGATGTACCAGCCTTGGATATTTGAGAGTAGGGGCAAGTGGTCACTTTCCATTCCTTGGATAATGACCCTTAGATCTTGAAATGCATTTTGTGCCCGTTGTCGAGATTCATTATCTGGCGCTGAATATATTAGCCCGAGTAGATCACTTGCGATGTCGTCATGCAGATCGCGGGCAACGCGCTCGCGCTCCTTTGCAACGCCTTGCTCAAATGCTTGGCGAAACACCTGCGCGCCGTTGTGAAGCTGCCAAAGTGAGGCGATAAACTGCTCGTCTTCCGGCCCCATTAATCTACCGCCGCGATTGGCTCCAGATAGCTTGAGTGGCGGTGCGCCTGGAAAAGCAGGTATCAGTATACTTAAGCCGTATTCGGTTCTTTGGATTTCTGGAGGGTCTTCTGCTATTTCGGTGATTGAAAGCGGGTGATACAAATCCTTTAGTAGTGAGCGCCAGCGCGATCCTATGCCTTCTTGGCTCTCTACGTTGAGCACAGACTTCAGAAGGTTTGGAAATACGGTTTGGAAATTGATTTTTAAAGGGTTCCACCCCATTCGGTGCCACAAAAATTGTCGCAATGGAAAATACAGCCATCCGACGCATACTAAGGCAAAGGTTAAGGATATTGAGGCGTTAATATTCAGCCAATAGACTAATATGGCGTCCATTAAAATTACTAGCGAACCGCCGAGAAACCAGAGCCAAATGCGCATTGCCCAGCGGTCTAGGTCGAAGAGTCGATAGCGCAAAATCCCGAGTGCGATACCAATTTGTAACAAGGGTAATAAGCCGGTGGCGCTTACATAATCGATTCCCCAGTCGGTTTTAAATGTGATAGGTATTAGCACAAAAAATAGGAAGGCGCCGGTGCCGCTAAACCACGATAGAAAAAACCAGCGCATCGCGGCGCGAGCTATAGGGTCACTTGATTGACGATGCCACTGAATCCCAGCAAGTAGTAAGGCAGCGGTAAAACCTAGATAGAGCGGAATGCGCTGGCCGATCTCTAAGCTAGTGGGAATTTCTAGCCAGTCCCACAGCAGGCAGCTTGTAAACATTACACTCATTGCCGGCCCAAGCGGAAACGTGGCTAGGCGCCGAGGGTAGTACCAGAGTGTGCAGATCAAGCCCCAGCCTAAGGTGCAAACACCCAACCAGTTAATTTTGGATAAGATATAAAAAGTAGTGCTAGGGAAGGACAGTTCGCGGGCGGAAAAATAACAATTTGTATAGATAACTATCGCGATGCCGATACCGGTAAAGCCATAATAAAACGCGGCGGGATTTTTGCGTTGAAATGCACTGACTATGGCGCAGGCGAGGAGGGCGATCGCGGCGCAAATTAGTTGGTACCAAAGTGTCCAAGGCAAGGAGCTGATAGGACGGAATGACGGCGTTTGGACGACGACTTGATCTCCGTTCGCTAAGGTGAATATCAGCTCGCCGCCCGCCTGAATTTCTTGCAGCTTAGCTTGCCGTTCAAAGAAATGCCGGTATTGCTTATAGGTCGCTAATAAACCTGGATCTACCACAGTATCGCTAGTTAAAAATGTGTAGGGGCTGCCGCTTGCAGACTCTACCGCGATAATGTGGTCATTTATGGCGAGATTGGCGGCAAATGCTGGGCCATTTTCATGAATCGTGGCGACAAATATTCCGTCAATATCGTCGTAACTTTTAAAGCTAGCGCCCAACCAGTAATTATTGCAAAGCAAGGTGATGACCGCGATAGAGGTCAGTAATGTGATTATGCCGTAGCGCAGCAGGGTGGTTTGGGGGGCATCCATGCTGGTTTGGGTTTTTTGGCGTGATTCATCCCTTGGTTTAATGACTCATTACTCCTGTAGTGCGCCGGTGGTGCTAGGCAAGCCCATTCTATATTGAATTAATTTTGTATTACTCAACAGAACTGGTGATGTGTACTAGCGCGGTTTTCTTTATGTTGCCTCCATGCTGTTGCTGCAATTGCGCAAAGGTGAAATTAGCAGCTTTGTTTGTTTGGGGTGACTGTAGCCTTTTTAAAGCAAGCAAATGTTAGTCACTAATTATGCCTTGAATGGCGGCAATTGTTAGCGGCAAACGTATTTATTAAGCCGAAGTAGTGTTCAGCAGTGCCAAGGAGTGGAGAAATATTATGAAAAACCTAGTCTTAGCTTGTGTTGTGGGGTCGGCAATGACGCTTTCCCCGTTGGCATATAGTGGCGCATCGGTAGATGAATCGGCTTTAGCTATATGTGCAAAAATTATTACCAATAAGCTGGGTGTCGCTCACTACACCACCTTTGATAAAGAGGTGGGTATTCTCAAGCAGGAAGATGGCAGCAAGCATTATTTGATGAATGTGAGTTATAAATCGCCTGATATGGCCGAGCCAAAAGCCTTTCGTTCTGTGTGTGACGGAAATGGCTTTAAAGCGACTGTAGCCTCAGTGGACGAAGGCGCGTGGTCCTTTAATACCGCGTATTCGCTATCTCAGCAGGTCGCCGATAGCGGATTTTAAGGAAGATCGTGCTGCTGTTGACCATCATGTAAGGGATGTTTGCCGGTTTAGCAGCAGTGCGATTTAGTAATCGTTTCGGCCTGCGATGCCGTTATTCCTCGCTTTGAAACTGATGTTCTCCATTGCCGTCGAGATATTTCAAGGTGCTAAAATTAGCACAATCAATGTGATTTTATCGGTATTTATGTGCATTTATGTCGAGGGTAGACTTGCTTCCGTAGTCAGGTAATTCAATTCAAGCGATGCGGTATTTTGAAACTTAGGGAAGGAGAAGGTCATGAAGAATCGTCATATCAGCATATCGTCAGCGGTGTTATTTACTGCGCTGTCAATCAGCGCTGGGCAAGCCTCTGCAGATTATGTGAGTCGTGCTTCGGCATTATGTAAGTCTGAAATTCAGCACAAGTATGGAAGTGCAGACCAAGCCGTGCGAGTTAAATTTAAAGCGGCAATGGGAAATCAGGTTAGTCCGCGTCTTTTGATGCAGGTGCTCCCGCGCAACGCAGACTCATTTAAGGTAAGTTGTGATGTTGATGGCCGCGCATGGGAAGTTGTGTCACTTCAAGCCAAAACACAGGGCGATGAATTGCGAGTTGCGAAGGTGCAACAACCGTAAAAATGGTTCCCGCAGTATCTATATTTAATAGCAGCTCGCTAATGTGGGCGTTCCAAATTCAGGTTTTGCAATAATTAAGGTATACCCCAAGTTATTGTAAAACCTGCTTCTGTTTTACGGTGCGTGTGGTGCACGACTTTTCTACGCGCTTTATTTTGTTGCGATAATAAGGCGGCCTAATTTTTTTCTGAAACTCAATAGGCAAGTGACGATTTTGGGGCGACCGAGAATTCCGGCGTTTCCGTCATTGCTGTCAATTCAATTTGGCTTCTGCCGAGTTATACTACATAAAAATATCGGTAAATAAGGAAGCTTTGTGGCTAATAGAACTCCCATCCTAGTTGCGTCTGGGCAATATGTTTTTCGTGATGAAGTAACAGCAGAAACGGCAATGTCGCCCCTCGATATTGCTGCTAAGGCGGCTAAAGTCGCGATCGACTCAGCGGCTGCACAAACAGACCTCATCCCCCATATCGATACCATTGCGTTTGTTCGCGGCTTTGTCGATTCTGTACCTGGTGGTAAGGGGCCTTTCGGCGGCAGTAATAATGTTCCGCGTTCGCTAGCCAAGCGTATTGGCGCTAATCCGCAGCGGGCGATTTATGGGCGTGAGGGAGGTCATTCGCCACAGCGCTTTGTTAATGAGTTTGCGGAGAAAATCGCTGCGGGGGAAATGGAGTTTGGTTTGATTGCCGGCGCCGAGGCGACCGGCATTATGAAGCAAGCTGGGCGAGCTGGTTTGGCCTTAGATTGGAGTGAAACCGTTGAGGGCGATCTGGACGACCGAGGCTGCCACTGGTTGTTTACACGGCATGAAGTTGCACATGGTATTACCTTTCCGACACAGGTTTATCCTTTGCTTGAGCACGCTTGGCGGGCGCGGCACAAACTAAGTGTTGCGGAGCATCGTGAGTTGGCTTCGCGCTTATTTTCTAAATTTTCTGATGTTGCCGCGAGCAATCCTTATTCGCAGTTTCCGCAGGCTCGAAGCGCTGAGTTTTTGAATACCGTATCTGACGATAATTACTGGGTTGCCCATCCACATACCAAGTGGATGGTGGCACAGGATGCGGTGAATCAAGGTGCGGCGCTATTGATGTGTTCAGTGGACAAGGCGCTGGCGCTAGGTATCCCTAAGTCGCAGTGGGTTTATTTACACAGCTACGCTGATGTCGATGATGGCTTTGTTTCTTCGCGGCCAGATTTGGCGGTGTCCGAATCGATGAAATTGACCTTAAACAGCGTATTAAGCGCTGCAGGGAAATCGATTGCAGATATTGACGTTATGGATATTTATAGTTGCTTCCCCATTGCCGTCTTGGCGGCATGTGAGGCAATGGGTCTAGACTGGAATACCGACGAGGCCCTAACCGTAACTGGTGGTTTGCCTTTCTTTGGCGGAGCCGGAAATAACTACAGTACCCATGCTATTGCGAGTTTGACCGATCAGCTAAGGCAGGCGCAGTCGAGCTTTGGTTTAGTAACGGCGAATGGCGGGTTCTTGTCAAAACAATCGGTGGGTTTATATTCTGCACTGCCGCCAGAAACACCCTGTAAAAATGCTGATACTAGTTTGCAGGCGAAGTTTGATAGCTTGCCAGTGGCGGAGCTCGCGGAGGAAGCCAATGGTATTGGTGTTGTTGAAACCTACACGCTTGTTTATAAGCGCGGCAAGCCGAGTTTGGGTATTGTGATTGGTCGCTTAGATGATGGTTGTCGTTTCTTAGCAAATACCGCTGCGGATGACGAAGCTGCATTTGCAATCTTGCAAGGCGACGAGGAGGTAATCGGGCGACGTGTTGAGGTGGCTCACAAGGCGCCGCAGAATATCGTGCGTTTTGTCTAATGCATGTGACGCGCTTTATTTTGAATAAGGCGCGTCACATACGGCGGCGGTAATCTTGTGGCGTCATCCCTGTCCAGCTTTTAAACGCGCGGGTAAATGCGCTAGATTCTGAAAACCCCGTGCGCTGCGAAATACTTTCAATCGAGAGATTGGAGCGACCAAGATGGTATAGCGCGGTGTCGTGGCGGCACTGGGTTTTTACCTCGTTAAAGGTAGTGCCTTCCTGCGCAAGTCGCCGGCGCAATGTTTGCGGATGTAAGTGCAGCAGCTCGGCAATTTCATTTATTCCAGGTGTGTCAATCAAGTGCTTGTTGACGATCATACGCACTTGGTCTGTCCAGCTTTTCTCTTTGTATTGCTGAATCAACATCACCAAGGCGGGGTGTTGTAAAAAGCGCTGCAGCGATTGTTCGGTTTGCTCTAAAGGCAGCTCAGTTAAGCTGCGATGAAAAATAATTTCAGTTCTGGGTTTGTTAAAAAACACTGCCTGCCCTAGAAATAGATGGCGGTATTCTTGGGCGTGAGCGGGGGCAGGGTACTCCAAATTAACGGCAATAAGCGGCAGATGGCGCCGGACCATCCAGCTACTAAATCGATGTAAATTAAACATAATGAGCTCAAAGCCATACTCACCAATTGGGTGGTCAGTATTGCCGTGCTCAATAACGAATTTTGCTTCGTCGCCGTTGATTTCAAATCGCGGCTGCAGGCCCCACTCAAACATTTGGTAAAAACGACAATACCTTGCCATTGCGTGGCCAAGGGTGGTGCAGTGGATGACCGAATAACACATATTTGTCCATGTGCCGATCACATAGCGGGAGGGGCCATAGCCGAGAAATTCGTCCTTCATTTCTCGCATTACAATAGATTGCAGCCGACCAAAATTCACGGCAGAAACACGGGCGTTGTGTTGGCTTAGTAGCTCGGGTGAAATTCCTGCTGCCTGCAGCAGGGTATTTCTGTCCAGTCCGTGGGCCTCAACATTGCGCAGCACCGCGTGAATAAAATAGTTTCCGACTGAAATGTTACGCATTGACGAAATACTACTCATACCGCGGAGTCTCTAGTGTGCCGTTATTGTAATTGTAAGGGAGATCGCTAGCGTAGCGCGCCTAAAAATATAAAAAATGGTGTCCCCGACAGGATTCGAACCTGTGACCTGCCCCTTAGGAGGGGGCCGCGCTATCCAGCTGTGCCACGGGGACGTGTGATGCAGATCAGAATGACCTGCATAAAGCGTGACGGATTTTATAGTGAATGCCGTCGCGAATCAAAAAGGCTTATTGTACAAGTGGTTGGCTATAAGTGGGTTCAATATCCCAAGGGAAGTGAATCCAAGTGTCTTGGGCAAACTCTCTGACGAAATGCTCTGCCAACGCCATTGCTTTGGGCTTGGCGTAAATGGTGACAAAGCAGGCTTTGGGGAGTAGTTCTTTGGCGATTTTTGCGGTGCCGCCGGTGTCGACTAAATCGTCAACAAGGAGGTAGCCATCACCGTCACCTTCGACGGTTTTGAGGATATTAATTTTGCCCTGTTGGTCGTGGTCGTAGCTGGCGATACACAGGGTATCCACCACTCGCAAATTTAATTCTCTAGCTAGGATGGCGCCGGGAACTAATCCACCGCGGGCAATGCTGATAATGCCTTTCCACGGTTGGGTGGTGAGCTTGCGGGCTAGATCGCGGGTGTCACGGTGCAGCTCATCCCAAGATAAATAGTAAACGGGGTAATTGCCGTCTGACATGCTAAAAGCCTTCCTGCGGAGGTGAAAGGTGGCAGATTGTGCCGTATGGGTCGCGTCATCGCAAGGTTTAAGGCGTGTGTTTGGGGCCTGAAGTAATCTATCCAATATGGCGGAGTGGTCAAAATTTTGACTTGATAGTAAGTTTTACTAAGGCTTAATGGTTTATAGTTGCTATAGTCAATAAAATGACAGTCTGCGTGATGAAGAATAGTGAATAACCATAAATTATCTCCCCGATTTCTTATAGCGGCCCCGGTAGAGCAAAGTTTGCGCTTGCAGCATGTTCTGCTTTCGCTGGGGGAATGTCGGGTATACACCAATCTTACGGATTTAAAGCCGGCGGAGTGCGACGCAATATTTAGCAGTGGCCAATTTAGCCCTGCACTTAAAAAATGGCTGGGCGCTGCGACTCCACCAGTGGTGACTTTGTCGGATACATCGACGTCGCAGGCCAATCCAGTGAATGGCTTGGTTTTGAAAACAGATTTTTACTATCAAGACGTACTCGAAGTGCTGTATCGCCTGCAGCTGGGCCGCGAGCGTGGCGCGGTGCTAGCTAATGAGCCTTTGGTTGGTGTGAGCTCTGCGGTTGCCGAGCTGCGGCGATTGTCGGCGCAAGTTGCCGATAAGGCGGTGACGGTATTAATTACCGGGCCATCGGGTGCGGGAAAGGAGGTGGTTGCGCGTTCTTTGCACGACTTATCATCTCGCCGCGACGCGCCATTCGTGCCAATTAACTGCGGTGCTATTCCCCGAGAATTATTAGAAAGCGAATTGTTTGGCCATGAGCGCGGCGCATTTACCGGCGCTATTTCTAGCCGAGCAGGGCGTTTTGAGCTGGCAGAGGGTGGAACCTTATTTCTTGATGAAATTGGCGATATGCCGCTGGAAATGCAGGTAAAAATTTTGCGGGTTATTCAGGAACGCCAGTTTGAGCGGGTGGGATCTGATAAAACCCGTACTGCAGATGTGAGAATTATTGCCGCCACCCACCGCAATTTAGAAGCCATGATTAGCGCCGGGCAGTTTCGTGAAGATCTGTATTACCGGATCAATGTGTTTCCCTTAAATGTACCCGCGCTGGCTGAGCGACGTGAAGATATTCCCCATTTAATTCGTGTTTTGTCAAAGCAGCTAGAAGCGGAGGGCTTGGGGCGCCTGCGTTTGGCTGACTCGGCACTGCGGTCTTTATCGGCACATGCCTGGTCGGGGAATATCCGCGAATTGGCGAATTTGCTGGAGCGCTTAGTCATTATGTACCCCGATACGGTAGTTGGTTTTGCAGATTTGCCTGAGAACTACCGACACGGGGGAGACAGCTGGAGGCCAGCGTCTCAGTCGGCAGTGGATACTGCAGTTAGGGCGGATGGCGTGCCTAGTTTGCCGGTGAGCGGTATCGACATGAAAGCGTATTTTCAAATCTTGGAGCGCCAGTGGATTGCAGAGGCATTAGAGGCCCACGCTGGGGTTATAAGCAAAGCCGCAACACATTTAGGGCTGCGGCGTACGACTTTGATTGAAAAAATGCGGAAATTGGATATTAAAGTCTAGTCTTATAAGACGCCAAACACTTCTATCCAGTTACCGTCAGGGTCGGCTATAAAACCAAAACCAATGCCGTCAGCGAATGGTGTGACCTCTACAGGAATCTCAACACCGCATGCTTTTAGGTCTTTAAACCACGCCGATAATCCGCTTACACCCATTGATATGTATCGGTAGCCTTTAGCACTGAAGGCGCCGCCGGGGATAACCCCGTGTTCGGGGGCTTGATCGTAGGACACGAGCTTAATAATGGCGGCGCCAAGGTGGTAGCGATGCATAATTCCACCGGGAAAAGCTAGCTCTGATTCATACTTAAGTCCCAAGGTTTCGCCGTAAAACTGGCGCATGTCATTCATATTTGTGGTGACGACCCCTATTTCAACGGCGTCGCTAAGTAGTGGTGGATGCATATTGAGTCCTTTTTATTATGTGTTTGGTGTAAGTGTAAGTTCGTGGATACCAGCTTACACTCTGGAGTTATCTCGGTACTTATAAAACGAGTGCCTAGCCGCCGGCAAGTTTGACGGTATAGCCTTTGTTTTCCAATAGGGTTTTAAGGGCCTGGCGATGGTCACCTTGAAACTCCATTTCGTGATCCTTTATGGCGCCGCCGGTGCTGAGCTTCTGACGCAGTTCTTTGCCAAGGTTTTTGAGTTCGTCGGCATCAAGGAGTACACCGCTAACAATAGTAACCCCTTTGCCTTTACGACCCTTGGTTTCCCGTCTAATACGGACAATACCGTCGCCGGTGGGTGCGGCAGTATTTGCTTTTTTGCAAACACAGTCGGCGCTAGCTTGGCCGCAATCTGGGCAGCGACGACCTACGTCGCTAGAGTAAACAAGTCTGGACACGATTTTCTCCTATTTCATGCTATGGCGATTATAATGGCTTCCCCCGCTTATGGGCGAATAGCAATCCAGTTTTATGGGAGTCGAGAATGGCCATTGATGTGTCTAGCCAGCTTGTGGAAGTGCAAACTCAATTGGCGTTTCAAGAAGATATGCTCAATGCGTTGAATGAACGCGTTGTCGCGCAAGACCTAGAAATACGGAATCTACGACGTACGCTTGAACTATTGCACGAACAAATGAAGCAGAAAAACGCCTCCGCCGAGGATGGTCAAGTACACGAGATGGAGCGCCCGCCGCATTATTGATGCCCCGTCTACTGGAGTTGGGCTAGCTATGGCAGATCTAGCATGATTGCCATAGCTCTTTTTAGGGTGGGTCTTACTTAATAATAGAGACTTCTTCGGCCTGTGGTCCCTTTTCACCTTCGGTGAGAACAAACTCAACGGCTTGACCTTCGTTTAGGCTGCGACGTCCCCGACCTTGGCCGCGAATTGAGCGGAAATGCACAAAAACATCACCACCGGCATCACGGGTAATAAATCCGTATCCCTTACTTACGTTAAACCATTTTACCGTACCGCGTTCACGCTGGCTTTTGAACTTGTCCGCCAGTGCGGGAAGGCTGGGTGAAATTAACATGCCGAGTAATATTGCGATGGTAATGATGGCCGCAGAGAGTGGGCTGCTTGCGTTTACGCACGTGAACTGGAGTGCTGCAATGCTTAAAAAGCTTAGAATGGCCAAAAATATAATTTTAATTATCAGTAACATAAAAATCCAAAAATAGCTGAAAGTAGAAAGAAATTGCTCAAATTTAACGGACGCCTTGTTTTGTCCGCGCGCAATTATAGCACTGGTATACCTTAACGTCGCGGTAGCTGGGTTTACTGGCCTAGTTGACGAATTTTTGCCGATAATAACGACGGTTAGGGGAAATTACGAATAGTTCGCCACCCCCATAGCCCGCACTATGCGTAGATGTAAGGGAGGTGGGGGCAGTCCGGTTCACACTCCAGCTTAGCATGGGGCAATTAAATGCGTGACTGGATAGAATCCAGAGAGAGTAAGCACAGTGCTATCAAGCACCGCGCCGTGCTAAATACAGTGTTGGCGGCGCTCTGCGCATTGGTATTAACTTTAGCTTTGTCTCAGCTAGTCTTACTTAATCGCACTGATTCGGTTAACTCATTATCCGAGCTCGATCTCGCTCAGTTTCATGCGCGGGAGTCGGCTTTGCAGCAATTAGATATTACTCTAGCGCGTGGTGCTATTCTCCACGAATTTGCGTCCGCTTACTTTATTAACGATTTACCTCAAATTGATGTCATTCGCACACGCTTAAAAGCGGGGAGCGATCTATTAAATGGAGATGCTTCTGCGCTGTTTCCACAGACGACGGTTCAAAATCTGACGCGATTGCTAAGCGTGTATTTGTCTTATCAGCCGAATTCTATTGAGCATTTGGTTGAGGTTCCCGTGCCGCTCAATCCTATGAAAGACAGTGAAGCCTTGACTGAGGGCTTGAATACGCTAAGTGCGCATCAGCGTCAATTGGCATTGGGAATAGCCAATACTAGCTTTGATCAGCGCGTGGGCATACGTCGTCAGCAGGTGTTTGTCTTCATCATATCGCTAACGTTTTTGATACCACTGTTGGCAGGTGCCTATGTGTCGCGAAAATTAGCGCGGGAACACAAAAGCAAGCTCAATACTCAGGATTATATTAATCGCCTAATAAACAGCTTGCCCGGATTGGTTTTGTTAACCGACAGTGCTGGGAGAATTTTTTCGGCCAGTCAGTCGGCTACTGAGTTTTTGCAGTATTCCCACGATCAGCTGTCTGGAATGGAAATGTCTTCTCTGCTGCCAAAGCGCTTTCGTCAGCAGTACCAGTTGTTTAGTAAAAACTATTTGGATTCTGATCGCGGGCGCGGCGAGCATCAGATTAAGGGCCGCGAATTACTCGTTATAAATGGCGAGGGGGTAGAGGTTCCCGTTGAATTGTATTTCGGCGATTTTGCTACTCAGAATGGCGAGGTTTTGGTGGTGTGTTTACACGACGTTACTGAGCGTCGGTATTTATTCCAGCAGTACCAACATTCCCAGCGCCGTTTTGAAATGGCCATGATGGCCTCGCGTGACGGCCTCTGGGACTGGGATATGACGACCGACTCGGTATTCTTTAGCCCTGCTTGGCTGCAGATGATAGGTATACAGGGCGGCCAACCTTTAGACGGGCGAGTGGTGTTTGACGACAGTATTTATCCGGAAGACCGTGAGCGGGTTCAGGCAGCAATTCAAAAATTTATAAAAAGCGATGACATCGTTTTTCGTGACGAGCATCGTTTACGCCGTCGCGACGGCAGTGTTTGCGATGCGGTATGCCGCGCTTGTGCGCAGCGGGATTCTAGCGGGCAGGTGGTTCGCATTGTGGGTATGCATTCTGACGTCACTCATTTTAAAGAGGCAGAGCGGGAAGTGCGGCGCTTAAATAGAAATTTGGAGGACCGTGTTCGATTGCGTACTCAGCAGCTTGAAACTGCGCTTTTGCAAGCGGAAGGGGCGAACCGTGCCAAGGCGACGTTCTTGGCCGTTATGGGGCACGAAATTCGCACGCCAATGAACGGTGTAATTGGCATGACTGATTTACTCAGTAAAACCGAATTAAGCCGCGAGCAGTGGATGATGGTAGACACTGTGCGTCGTTCATCGGTGAGTTTGCTGGGCACGCTAGATAATATTTTGGATTACTCGGCATTAGACGCCGCAGACCTCGAGCTACAAGTTGAGAGCATTCAACTTGCTGAATTTATTGAAGGCGTTGCAGATGAATTTGCTGAGCGTGCGGCAAAAAATAAACTGCAATTTATTTTGCATATAGATCCCAACTTGCCCGCTGGGGTGTTTGCTGATGCCGCACGCTTACGCAAAGTGTTGTTTAATTTATTAGATAACGCTATGAAATTTACCCATTCTGTGACCGGAGGCGGCGTGGTTCAGTTGCGGGTTGGCGTGGAAAACAAAGCGTCGGAACCGCGTCAGCGTATTGTATTTGAGGTGATTGATAATGGCATCGGCGTGTCGGGGGAGATGCGCAAGCAGTTATTTAAACCCTTTATGCTCGAGGAAAATAGTCGAGCACGGCGCTTCGGCGGCACGGGCTTAGGCCTGGCAATTACTACCCGCTTATTGGGCTTAATGGGGGGGGAGATTTCATTGGATGACGAATACCGTCAAGGTAGTCGTTTTGTTTGCACAATTCCATTTACGATAGACGCTAGCGCAAAGCGTATCTGTGTCGCTGGAGGCGTAAGGGTGCTTGCCTGCGCAGCGGAGGGCTTGTTAAAAGACTCGCTACACGCGGCCTTGGCTCTGAATGGTCAGACCGTACATTGGGTCACAGGCGAGAGCGATTTATCTGCAGCCTTATCAGCAAATAATGCGGAGAAAACCGTGCTTATATCGGCGGGCGAGGCTGACAGAGGGGTGCTGAATTTCTGTAAGAAACAGGGTGTTCGGGTGATTGCGGTCAGCCCTCGGCCTGTTCGTATCTCATCGTTAGATTCGAGCAAAGTCTATAGCAACCCGCTGCTCCCCTCGGCTCTGCATAGGGCAGTGGAGTATCAGCAGCGCTTAAGCTTAGAGAAGCTCTAGCTAGCTCTCAATTGCTACGGTGAGAGGCTTAGACTTTTGTTACGTCTTCGGCCTGCAAACCCTTTGGTCCATCTACTAGGGTGAACTCGACAGTTTGCCCTTCGTCCAGCGTGCGGTATCCCTCGCCGCGAATGGAGCGAAAATGCACAAACACATCACTGCCTTCGTTGTGGGTGATAAACCCAAAGCCCTTGGCATTATTAAACCACTTAACCGTACCGGAAACTCGGTCACTCATCGCTCGTCCTCATTGAGTTGTCAAACAGATTAGTAAAAAAGGGGGTAAAAAGCGTATTACTGAATTTGATGCGGTCAGCGGCGATAATGCGCGCCTTTGATGGTGAAATGGGGGAGGGATTGACGCCAAGGCAGTAGCTTCTGCTGAGCGTGGGCGCTGAGAGAGTCAGCGCATTGTATCTGCGTGCAACCATTACATTACGGCGGATATCGGGCCTATCGTGGCTCTACTATAACGGCTTTGGCGATTTTGTCTATGCCTTAGCGCGTTATAGTAGATTGGCTGCCTAAAGCTTACAAAGTTTTAATTGTTTGAATTTGCTCGCTTAGTTTTGCTAGCGCCGCTTGCTGCGCAGCGAGCTTTTCCTGCTCTTTGGCAACAACGTCAGCGGGGGCCTTGTCTAAAAAGCCAGCGTTACCGAGCTTGCCCTGTAGGCGCTGAATTTCCTTGTCTAATTTTTGGACTTCTTTCTCTAAGCGGGCAATTTCTGCAGCTTTATCGATCAATCCGGACATAGGTACCAGTACTTCCATGGCACCTACCAGCTGTGTTGCAGACATCGGCGCTTCGTCGTTAGCAGACAGCCATTGGATATCCTCAAGCTTGGCGAGTTTGCTTAGCGATTGACGGGTACTGTCGAGACGGCGTAAATCCTCGTCACTGCCATTTTTTAGCAGCAGGCTCAGTGCTTTTGATGGCGGCACGTTCATCTCGCCGCGAATATTGCGGATGGCGAGAATGACATTTTTTAGCCATTCCACATCGGCAATAGCGGCCGTATCAATTTTTTCATTTGCGGCCAGCGGATAGGGCTGCAGCATAATAGTGTCATTGCCCGCAGTGAATTCAACCCCTGCAATGGGGGCGACCTGCTGCCAAATTTCTTCGGTGATGAAAGGCATAAAGGGGTGGGCCATGCGCAGTGTGGCTTCTAATACACGAATTAGCGTACGGCGGGTGCCGCGTTTTATTTCGGCACTGGCATTGTCGTCCCACAGAACCGGTTTAGATAATTCTAAATACCAATCGCAGTATTCATTCCAAATAAACTCATAGATAGCTTGAGAGGCGTGATCAAGACGGTATGCCGCCATTGCGTCGGCAACGGTTTGTTCGGTTTGTTGCAGGCGAGAAATAATCCAGCGATCGGCCAAACTAAGCTCAAACGCTTCGCCGTTTACACCACAATCTTGCTCCTCAGTATTCATGAGCACGTAGCGGGCGGCATTCCAAATTTTGTTACAGAAGTTGCGGTAACCTTCTAGGCGGCGCATATCCCAGTTGATGTCACGGCCGGTCGAGGCCAAAGAGAATAGGGTAAAGCGCAGTGCGTCAGTGCCGTGGGCGCCAATGCCGTCTGGGAAGGTGGCGCGGGTAGCTTTGGCAATTTTTTCCGCTAGCTGTGGCTGCATCATATTGCCGCAGCGCTTTTCTAAAAGCTTGTCGAGTTCGATGCCATCAATCATGTCTAAGGGATCTAAAACATTGCCCTTGGACTTCGACATTTTTTGGCCCTGTTCATCGCGAATTAGGCCGGTGACGTAAACGGTTTTGAAGGGCACTTGAGCCTCGCCGTTTTCGTCTTTATTAAAATGCATCGTCATCATAATCATTCGGGCAACCCAGAAGAAAATGATGTCGAAGCCTGTCACCAAAACATCGGTGGGGTGGAAGTTCTTTAGTCGCTCGGTTTGTTCAGGCCAGCCAAGGGTACCGAATGTCCACAGTGCTGAGCTGAACCAAGTGTCGAGTACGTCGTCGTCTTGGTTTAGTTCAAGGTCTGCGGGCAGTTGGTATTTTTCGCGGGCCTCTTCTTCATTGCGGGCGACGTAGATATTACCTTCGGCGTCGTACCAAGCGGGAATACGGTGGCCCCACCACAGTTGCCGAGAAATACACCAGTCTTGAATGTCGCGCATCCAGCTGAAATACATATTCTCGTACTGTTTGGGTACAAATTCGATACGACCATCTTCAACGGCTTCTATGGCCGGCTTGGCGAGTGCGGCGGTTGCAACAAACCACTGATCGGTGAGCATAGGTTCAATGACGAGGCCTGAGCGGTCGCCACGGGGCACTTTTAAGGCGTGGTCGTCTACTTTTTCTAGCAAACCGGCTTTTTCGAAATCTTTGACAATCGCCTTACGTGCTGCGTATCGATCTAGTTTCGCATACGGTGCGGGTAGGGCTTTATCGATGTCGGTATTTTCTGAGCTGTCGCTATTAAAGATTTCTGCCTCTTCACGGATGGCGGCGTCTTTGTCGAGGATGTTGATCATCGGCAATTTATGGCGTTGGCCAACCGCGTAGTCGTTAAAGTCGTGGGCGGGGGTGATTTTTACACAGCCGGTGCCGAATTCACGGTCTACATAGTCATCGGCAACGATGGGGATGAGGCGGTTTACTAACGGTAGCGCAACAAATTTGCCAATGAGTGCTGCGTAGCGTTCGTCCTTGGGGTTTACCGCAACAGCGGTGTCACCGAGCATGGTTTCTGGGCGGGTGGTGGCGACAATTAAGTAGTCTTTGCCATCTGCGGTGGTCTCACCATCGGCTAACGGATAGCGAAGGTGCCACATAAAGCCTTTTTCGTCGGTGTTTTCGACTTCTAGGTCAGAGATTGCGGTGTGTAATTTTGGGTCCCAGTTTACCAAGCGCTTGCCGCGGTATATGAGTTTGTCGTCGTAGAGGCGAACAAAGACTTCTTGTACGGCTTTGTAAAAACCGTCGTCCATTGTGAAGCGTTCGTGATTCCAATCTACCGAGGCACCTAGGCGGCGCAACTGGCGGGTAATTGTGCCACCGGATTCTTCTTTCCACTCCCAGACTTTATCTAAAAAGGCGTCGCGGCCAAGGTCGTGTCGGGTTTGACCAGTTTCCGCAGCGATTTTGCGCTCTACCAGCATTTGGGTGGCGATACCGGCATGGTCAGTGCCGACCTGCCATAGTGTGTTATGGCCCTTCATACGGTGATAGCGGGTGAGGGCGTCCATGATCGAATCTTGGAAGGCGTGGCCCATGTGCAAGCTGCCGGTCACATTTGGCGGCGGGATCATGATGCTGTACGAAGCACCTGTGCCTTGGGGTGAAAAATAGCCTTTTTCCTCCCAGTTTTGGTACCACTTGGTTTCTATGTCTGCGGGCTGAAATGTCTTGTCCATTGTGTCTCTGTGGCGTGTTGGCCTGATGTGTAGGCAATGTTAATGGCGCCGCGCAGGCTAAATATATTGTCGTTTAGCGTGGAGGCGCGGCGATTAAAAAGTGGTCAAGTATACTGAGTTTTCGGCGGGCTGGCTAAAAAGAAGTCCGATTTTTCATCATCTTAGCGGCTTATTTCTTGGTGTGAAGCTGGGCGTGCCAACGCGCTAAAATCGATTCGTCTAAACCCAGAAGGCGGCTGCGCAGTTCTGCTTCGATTTCTGGCATCATCGAGTCGATAACTTCCTGCATAAAAATCTCGCGTTCGAAGTTGCCGTCGTCGGCGTAAGGGCTAGCGGCATTGTCTGCGGGCGTTTCGCTATCATCGTCGTCTATATGGCTGTCGTCGTGTATCGGCTCGTCCGCAATGCTGAGATATTCCTCGTCGAAGGTATTGCCGCTTGCTAGGTCGATATCGGCAAATTCTGGGCTGGTTTCGTTTTCGATAATATCGTCAAGGAGGGGGATGGCGGCCAAGTCTACCCCGCGTTGCTCGCGCAGCACCGCCTTTAGTTCTTCGAGTTCGCCTAATAAGGGGGCTTTGTCCTCGGGCATGAGATATCAACCTTTGATGGTGTGGGTTTTTAAGGGATAGCCGCGGTTTTTATAGAAGCTATACCGCTCCCGCGAGGCGCTGAGACTGTCGTTTTGCTGGGTTACGATTTCTGCCAAGCGTTTAAAGCGGCTAAAAAATACTGGTACTTCTTTGGCGAGATTTACGATTACATCGCAGTGCTCGCCAGCGTGCTCACCGCAGCCGACTAATACGGGGTTGTTGTCTGCTGGGTGACGGCTATGGGGGATAAAGCTTTCGTCGCGATATTGCCAGAGCATGGCGTCTAGGGCTTCCGTCGCATCGACATCTTCGCAGTGTAAATATACTTGATGACCAGCGCGCCATGCTTTTTCAGTCAGGCGGCAAGCGTAGTGCATTGCCGCGCTGTTATCACTGTGACCGAGAATGTGGAAATCAATCAGCGTCATTGATTTAGTTGCCAGCCTTGCTAGCAAGGTATTGGCAAAGTAGACCTACTGGACGGCCAGTTGCACCTTTATTGGCACCGCTATTCCACGCCGCACCGGCGATATCAAGATGAGCCCAGCGGTAGTCTTTGGTAAACCGTGATAGGAAACAGGCTGCGGTAACGCTGCCCGCTTCGGGGCCGCCGATATTGGCCATGTCCGCGAAGTTGCTGTCGAGCTGGGCTTGATAGTCGTCCCATAGCGGCATATGCCATGCGCGATCTTGGGCTAGTTGGCCGCATTCAAGTAGCTCGCCGGCTAGTTCATCATTATTGCTGAACAGGCCGGTGGCGTGCTTACCCAATGCGACAACACAGGCGCCGGTCAGGGTCGCGATGTCGATTACCGAGGCGGGTTTAAATTTGCCCGCGAAGGTGAGGGCATCGCACAGAACTAATCTACCTTCCGCGTCGGTGTTAAGAATCTCAATAGTTTGCCCAGACATACTCGTAACTACGTCGCCGGGTTTGGTCGCGCTGCCGCTGGGCATATTTTCTGCGGCGGCGATTATGCCAACAACATTGAGCTTGATGCCGATATCGGCAATAGCGTTCATCGTGCCCACAACGCTAGCCGCGCCGCACATATCGTATTTCATTTCGTCCATTTTCGCGCCGGGTTTGAGGCTAATGCCGCCGGTGTCGAAGGTAATTCCCTTGCCGACTATTACATGGGGATTGTCAGATTTTTTGCCGCCCTTGTATTCCATAACGATGAGGCGGGCGGGCTGATCGCTGCCGGCGGTAACCGAAAGCAGAGAATGCATGCCTAATGCTGCCATTTTCTTTTCGTCGAGAATGCTGACGCTAATGGACTCAAATTTGCGACCCAAGGCGCGGGCCTCGCTGGCAAGATAGTTCGGCGTGCAGATATTGCCTGGCAAATCACCCAAGTTACGGGCGACGTTTATGCCTTTGCCGATACTGGCGCCGGCGTGAATTGCACTGCGGTTTGCGTCGGTATTGGCACCTTGCAATGTCACTCGGCGAATTGACAGCGCCGGTTTTGGTTTGCTGACGGTGGCGGTGTAGCGATAGCCAGCGGTGTTAATTAATTGCGCTACCCGTTGATATTGCCAAGGGGCTTTGCGGTCGGCGACGTTAATATTGTCGAGCATGATGCTAATGTCTTTGCAGCCGGCATTGCCCGCCGTATTAATGGCGGCGTTGATGATTTTATCAAACTCGCCGTCTTTCAATTCGCTATTTTCGCCCTTGCCAATGACGAGTAAGCGCTGGGCTTTTAAACCGCTGATGGCTGGCAAATAAAGTGTTTCCGCTGTTTTAGCGCTAAAGTCACCGCGGCTGATGATCTGGCTTAGAGCGCCGCCCATTGCGGAGTCTACTGCTTTAGCGATGTCTGCACTTAGTGCGCGATCAACGATGAGAATGAGGCAGT
Source organism: Zhongshania marina (assembly GCF_002915595.1). Lineage (GTDB taxonomy): Bacteria > Pseudomonadota > Gammaproteobacteria > Pseudomonadales > Spongiibacteraceae > Spongiibacter > Spongiibacter marinus_B. The sequence continues at coordinate 128,836 of NZ_PQGG01000012.1, read as the reverse complement.
TGGTGTTAACGGTAGAGACATCTTTAATGGGCTTCAGACTAATTTGCATGGATTTACTCGCAGACGATGGGCGGATTAGTGATAATGCACGCCGTTATATTATGACTTTTTAGCGTGGACATTAAGCCATTGCGCTATCAATGTATTATAAGGCTGTATTCTGACCTTAGTGTAAAGGGTATTATCTGCGCGTGAAATAGTAAGAGGCCTTAGCATAAGGATTGCACTCGCCAAAATAGTGTTAAAAATCAGCTTAAATTGCTCGTCTACTATTGTGAGTACTGCTTTAGCGCTGTTTTTTGCCTCGTTTTTGCGACGCGCCATACGTTATGCTGAGCCTTTTAAGGCGTAAAGACTTGGCGCTCGCATTGGGAATTAGCGCCGACAAGGGCGGTGGAGATATGGTTGTTTGATTTTATTTAGGTACCTCGCTAGCGAAATGCTAAAGACAGTGTTTGCTGTCACGCTGACATTGCTCGTGATTATTATGAGCGGGCGATTTGTGAAATACCTAGGTCAGGTCGCGTCTGGAGATTTTGCGCCGGAAGTTTTGTTTTGGGTCATGATGTATCGTCTGCCTAATTTCCTCGAGGTAGTACTCCCGCTCGGTTTATTTATTGGCATCCTGCTTTCCTACGGTCGCTTGTACGTTGACAGCGAAATGACGGTGATGAGTGCCTGCGGTATGAGTCGGCGGCGCTTGTTGAGTTACACCTTAATTCCTGCCTTTTTTACCGCCGGTATCGTTGCGTATATCAGTCTGGTAGTGACGCCCTCCGGTATCCAAGCCTATGTTGAATTGCTGGCGGAAAGCCGCTCTGAAATTGGTGTAAAGGCGGCGGTAGAAGGTCGCTTCCGCTTAGACAGGGGCAGTGGTCGCGTAACCTATATCGAAAAAGCTGATCGCGATGACCAGACGATGCAGGGGGTGTTTATTGCCCAGCCGGAGCCCATTGTTGACGGCGGTCGGCCATTGATATCGGTAGTGACCGCATCGCAGGGTCGTTTTGAAATCGACAGAAAATCCGGGCAGCGCTATCTGGTGCTAGATGACGGTGTGCGCTATGTCGGTGAATCTGGCTTTATGGATTATCAGGTAACCAGCTTTGCTAGGCTTGATCAGTTAATAAGGGATTCTGAGGTTAAAACCTATCGCCAAGAGTTAGATGGCAAAGATACCTTAGATCTTTGGGGCTCTACTGAACTGGAAGATATTGCGGCTATTCAATGGCGTATCTCATTGGGCTTGCTTGTGCCAATTGCGGCGGTTATTGCGGTGTCCCTGAGTAAAACCGATCACCGTCGCGGCCGCTACGGAAAAATGTTTCCGGCGTTTATGATTTATATGGTGTATCTGGTATGCCTGAATGCAATTCGCGACGCCATTGCTAAAGGTGATTGGCCGGTGTTTCCCGGCATGTGGATTGTGCACGCTGCGTTTTTACTGCTGGGTTTAATACTGCTTTATCGAGACAGCATGTTGCGACACTGGTGGCTCAGTTGGAGACGCCGCCGTGATTAAATTAAATCGTTATATCGGCCGCACTGTAGCGGGCTCCATTATCTTGGTGCTGTTAGTTATTGTGGGTATCGATCTTTTGTCGGCGCTAATCGACGGCTTAAAGGATGTGCGTGGCAACTATACCTTTTGGTCGGTTTTGCAATATGTCGGTTTAACTGCCCCAGGTAGTTTTTACGACTACCTGCCCTTTGCGGCCTTGGTTGGATGTTTAGCAGGTTTGGGGACCTTGGCGAGCAGCAGCGAATTAATTGTTATGCGCGCCGCCGGTGTTTCTACAAGTAAATTAGTGTTTGCGGTGATTAAGCCAACCTTGGCCATCACCTTGTTGGGTTTGCTCGTTGCGGAATATGTCGCACCTGTGTCACAGCAAATCGCAGAAAGTCAGCGTGCGGTTGCCCTTCAAAAAACCTCAGCCATACATTCGCAGCACGGTATGTGGCATAGAGAAGGACAGCAGTTTATGCATTTCAATGCTGTACAGCCGAATGGCGTTTTGTTCGGGGTAAGCATTTTTCGCTTTGATGAAGAGCGGCAGCTAGAAGAGAATATTTTTGCGGAGCGAGCTTATTACACGGAAGGGAAGTGGACCTTAGAAGCCGCAAAAATAGTTACCCTCGCCCCAAAAGGCGCGCAATTTGAGTTTATACCCCAGCTGCCTTGGGAAACTGGCTTGTCGCCGGAATTGCTGAATATACTCGTGCTAGATCCTAAAGATTTATCAATAAGTGGCTTGTGGCGATACGCCCAGTATCTAAATAAGCAGGGTTTGAATGCAGGCGACTATGAGTTGGCATTTTGGAATAAATTACTGCAACCCCTCACAATTATGGGGATGGTGTTGGTTGCCATTTCATTTATTTTCGGCCCATTGCGCAATGTCACAATGGGCTTCAGGGTATTTGTTGGGGTGATGGTCGGTATTGTGTTTAGAACACTGCAGGACATTCTTGGGCCGTCGAGTATGGTCTACGGTTTTGATCCCATATTTGCCAGTCTGCTGCCGATATGCGTTTGTTTTCTTGCGGGAACGTATATGTTAATGAAAAAAGCCTGATGAATAATTTAGGCTTTTTTCTTCGCTTTTGGAATGGTACGTAATACGGTGTTTGATGCGCGGTCATGCCAAGACCGGCGGTCGCGATCAATCCAAATCCACCAGTAACCTAATCCGCCCGCCGCGAGTGATACGCCGGCTACGATTACCCTAACAATACATTGCTTCCAACTTGGCTTGTCGCCGTCTGTACTTTCTAACTTTATACGCCAAGCTTGCATTCCCAGTGTTTGCCCGCTTTTCCGCCAGAACCAGCTATAAAATATTATGATTAATAGCAGCAGGTATATGCGGTAGATCCATCCCTGTAGGGGAATGTCTAATTCATGTACCACGCTATCGGTGGCTGGGTTCGCAACAAACGATTCGGGGCTAATAAAATAGGCAGGAATTAATGTCGCGACGAAGAGAACGGCGAACAATAAGAAGGCGTCGTAGACAATCACCGCAATACGTTTAAATACCCCTGGCGGCCCTTCATAAGCAGCGGTGTCCACAGGCGTATCGGCAGGAGGTGTTTTGCTCGCAGTTTTGGGCTTTGAAGGCATTGGCGATGAATCCGCATATTATAAACGGCGGGTATTGTAACAGGGGCGGCTTCAATGGGTGTAGCTTGGCTTGGAATCAAAAGGCGAGAGCAAGCCCAAAGGTAAGCGAATCACTGCTAAGGTGAACGCTGTAGTCGGTTTGGTAATCACTATAATTTGACACCGCAACCCGACCCTCTTCATCTGGAAGAAAGCGTTTGGCGCCGGCACTGCGTTTATAAAAAGATTTATATATCGCCTTAAAGCCCATTTTGATCAGCTCTTTGGTCGCTTGGCTGCCATGTTTGGCAGAGTTTTGTTCCATCCAAACGCGGTTAAAGCGGGCTTGATCGGTATTGAATGCATGGAATTTACCCGTGGTTTCATCGCGCTCTATACAGAAGCTAATGGTAGGGCGGTAGTTCAGTTTTTGGGATTTAGCTACTGTTACATCATTCATGGTATCTGTGCCCCAGTCGCTGCTAAATGCAGAGCACGGCAATAGGCCACAGGCGACTAAGAGCAAATAGTGTATTTTGCTCAAACAATGTTTAAGACAGGCGTAGGCATTTTTTATATTATTCATTGCTGCTAGTCTCCCTTGCTGGAGCTGAAGCTGTTGGAAAAAAGTGTACGCGCCCCCATACTATGGGTGAATAAGTAGATGTACCTCACCAACTTAGGTCTTTCATCGATGGGGGTTTCGCTTTGGAAGGCAAAAGTGGCGAAACTATAATAAAAGCGGAAGGGATTAGTGTAGATGCGGGTCTTATTGATAGAAGATGATGCGAGCGTAGCGGAATATATCGTAAAGGGCTTGCGTGAAAGCGGCTACCAAGTCGAGCATGCCGCCGACGGTAAAACAGGCTTGGTTAAGGCGACCACCGAACAGTACGATGCATTGATTGTTGATCGCATGCTGCCCCATGTGGACGGTTTGACTATTATTCAAACTCTGCGGGCCTCAAATGACAGTACGCCGGCCCTGATCTTGAGCGCATTGGGTGAAGTGGATGACAGGGTTAAAGGTTTAAAGGCGGGTGGCGACGATTATCTTGTTAAGCCCTTTGCCTTTGCCGAGTTGCTTGCCCGTATTGAGGTTATATTGCGGCGCCAAGAAGCTGGCTCTGCGGTTACTCGCTTGAAGGTTGCCGATCTTGAAATGGATTTGCTTGCCCACAAGGTTACCCGAGCGGGGCAGCCTTTTAATCTGCAGCCCAGAGAGTACAAATTGCTAGAGTATCTGATGCGTCACGCTGGTCAGGTTGTTACCCGCACGATGTTGCTAGAGAACGTGTGGGACTATCATTTTGATCCACAAACTAACGTCATAGATGTACACATCAGTCGTTTGCGTCAGAAAATCGACAAGGGCTTCGATAAACCTCTGCTGAACACCGTTCGCGGCGCTGGATATATGTTGGATGATTCTCAGTAAAATTTTCACCAGCTTCACTTTTCGGTTTTTGGTCAGTTACGTTGCATGGCTTAGCGTGGCCGTGTTTATGGTACTGGCGCTGATTTATGCGTTTATCGCCTACGACTTTTTTGCCGAAGTGCATCACTCTGTTAAAAGCGAGCTGTCTGATTTAAGCGAGGCTTATGAGCGCGGGGGTGAGGCGGCAGTTGATGAATTTGTAAAAACGCATAGCGGCCCAGATCGATTGATTCGCTTCTTCTATTTTGTAGGTGATGAAAACCTAAATAAAATTGCCGGTAATCTCGATCAGTGGCCAGACAGTGAAGAATATCGAGATGGTTGGCTTGGTTTTAGTTTTGAGTCCCTAACGAATGTACCAGACTCGATTGGCACTGAGTTTGTAGCGCGATCGCGGCAGTTAGCCGGTGGCGAACACGTGCTGGTAGCTCGGCATTACGCCGATGTTTTAAACAGTACGAAATTAGTGGGCGGTGCCTTAACCCGCAGTATGGTCGCCACCATACTGCTTGGCACCATTGGTGGCGCCATTGTTGCTGCACTGAGTCTGCGGCGAGTTGAGCATATTAATGTCACTCTGCGGCGTATTATGACCGGTGACTTGTCGGAACGTATTGAAACCAAGTCGAGTAGTGGTGACTTTCTGCGTTTGTCAGAGAGTGTGAACCAAATGTTGGATCGCATAGAGGCCTTAATGACCGGCGTTCGGCAGGTGTCGGACAATATTGCCCACGATCTGCGAACACCGTTGACCCGCCTTAGAAATAAGCTCAGTGATCTGCACGACAATTGCGAAGACGATGCTAATCGCGAGCAATTGGAGCAGTTAATTGATGAGGCAGATGGCTTACTGGGCACCTTTAGCGCATTGCTACGTATTGCGCAGGTCGAAACAGGGCATCGTCGCTCTGGCTTTGCAGAAGTTGATTTGTGCACGTTAGTGTCAGATGTGATCGAACTTTATGAGCCCCTCGCCGCAGAAAAGGAACAGACTTTTCACACTGGCTTGGCAAAGGTGGGCAGCTTTCACGGTGATCGCAATTTACTGTTTCAGGCAGTGGCGAATTTGGTCGACAACGCCATCAAGTACACCCCCGAGGGTGGTCGGGTGCAGGTCAATCTGGCTGTTGAAGGTGGTGTGGTGCGTATAGAAGTCGCTGATAGCGGTATCGGGATTCCTGAAGATGATCGCGAAAGGGTTTTTCAGCGCTTTTTCCGTGTCGAGCACAGCCGCAGTCGTCACCCTGGTAATGGCCTGGGTTTAAGTTTGGTGCAGGCTGTCGTGCGCTTGCATGATGGCTATATTGAATTAAAAGATAATAATCCGGGTTTGCGAATGGTATTGCGGTTTCCTAGGGGGAACTGAGCGTCACTGTAGTTCTAAATGGTCGGTTTTGGGTGGCCGACACTTAATTTCTGGCTTTGAATCTAATAGCGGCGTTCCCACACCGCAAAGACTTAAATGGCTGGTCTGCGGCGAAATCACGGGTCTTGACCTAGGTGGCGATAATAATTCGTCTCCGGCGGGAGCAAGCTTGATGTGGTCAATGTCGGGGGCGGGGAGTGGTGGCGAGGCTTGTTCATCACTCAAGGTTTGGCCGACATCCGCAATACTTAGATGATCGGTGTCGGGTGCAGAGATAGGAGGGTGTTGGCGCTCTGCGTCACTTAACACCGGCGTACCATTAGGGCACAGCGATAAAGTACTAGAATGCGCGTCCTTGCTTTCAGGACTGCTTGTCTCGGTAGCAGACGGCAAGACCTTGGTGATGACGCCAATGTTGTTAAAGGCATCCCGATAGCGTTGTAGCTCTGCTTGAGTGAGGTTTTTGCGAATACGACTGGCTTTACCGCTAAGCAAATTTCCGACCTGTTCCGGTGGGCGTTTGAATAGCGCAGCAAGTTTATTTATGGCGACCTCCCGCGATACACCAGATGCGAGATTGCCGGTCATAATGAGATCAAAGCGAATATCAGTCATAGTGCTGATTATGGCTAGCTTATTCGTTCTATTCAACTTGTTAAAGGGCTATCCTAGGATGCGCTACCGCAGGCGCAAAAGCAGGTGCTAAGATACGAATGTTAAATTGACAGGTATCGGAGAAATACACTGAGTAATATCGATTTAGAATCTGTGCCGACCAAATTTGCACGCTCGCTGCTTAATTTGGCTGCAGAGCGAGGCTACGATCACAGCGGAATATTAAGCGTCGCTGGGATTGGCTTTAATCCGCTGAATAGTCGATCGGCTGGCTATCAGGCCAGTATTTCCGCGATGCAATACACAAAGTTGTATCAGCAGGTTATGAGCTTATTGCAGGACGAAGCTTTTGGTTTAATGCTTGGTAAAAGCGTGACCCCAGGCGCGTTTCGTATGATGTGTTATTGCATTATTGGTTGCGAAAATTTGGACAAAGCAATTAAACGGGCCTGTGAATTCTTTCGCACCTTTTACGATGCTGATGCGCAAATTTATTTAGACACCCGTAAAGACAACGCCATCGTTGGCTACGGCAGTATAAAAAAAGGATTTGCCGGCGATAAGGTGGATATGGCTGACCTATATGGCCTGTCGATTTGGCACCGATTCTTCTGCTGGTTGGTTGGCAGCAATATAGAGCTAAAGGAAGTTCGATTTGCAGGGCAAGCGCCATCTGGTAAAGGCCGCGTTGAAAAATATCAGCAGTTGTTCTCCTGTCCCGTGTATTACGGACAGCTGCGTGATGAGTTTGTTTTTGACACCCGCTATTTATCCTATCCCTTAGTGCACAATGAAAGAACGCTAAAAGAGTTTTTGCGGGCGGCACCTTACCCCTTGATGGTGATGAGTGGTAGCCGTGACGACGGTAGTTTAGTTGCGCGGGTTAGAGCGATGATCGGCCACGACTTCTCTCAGGGCTTTCCGAGCTTTGAACGTATAACCGACGCATTGAATATGTCAGCGCCGACATTGCGTCGCCGCTTAAAAAAGGAAGGAACGACGTTCCAGCAGCTTAAAGACGAGTGTCGCCGCGACGCCGCGATGGCCTATTTAGGAAATTCTGAATTATCCATTAATGCTGTCGCGGCTTTGATGGGCTTTACCGACCCCTCCGCATTCCACCGCTGTTTTAAAAAATGGACTGGCACCACGCCTGGTGAATATCGGCAACAGGAGCGCGAAAGCCACCGTTAGTGAATTTAACACTACATTATTGTATTCCCCGGCTTGGGCTTTCTTGTGTTTTTCCTTTATTTAAATCCAGACCACAAGTTCGTATCGAATTCATAGTGGCCTTTGAACTTTGATGGCTTAACTGTCTACTGTGGGGGAAGAAGTTTTTCTCCGCAGTGACGGCAGTACTTCGATTCTTTTTCATGCCCCAATTTTTTACAGCTGTCACATTGCCGATTGTTGATGCTGCGCTGGCTTTCTTGAATCAGTTCTGCGCTGAGTATACCTGTCGGTATTGCGATAATGGCGTAGCTGGTGATCATTGCCATAGCGGCAATAAATTGTCCTAGCGGGGTGCGTGGGGTGATGTCGCCATAGCCGACCGTGGTGACCGTTACAATGGCCCAGTACATGCTGCGGGGCAGGCTGGTAAAACCGTTTTGAGGCCCTTCAATTAAATACATCAGTGCGCCAAAGACCACGATGAGCGTGAGTACTGACACTAAAAATACAGATATTTTTCTTCGTGAAGAAACGAGGGAGCGGACGAGGACGTTTGCTTCGCTCATATAATGAAATAATTTAAATACTCTAAATACGCGCAGTACCCTAAATATACGTATTACTAATAGATGTTGAGCGCCGGGAATAAATATAGACAGATAGGTTGGAATGGTGGCGAGCAGATCGACCAGTCCATAAAAGCTAAAAATATAGGCGCGGCGATTGGGCGAGCAATAAATCCGGGCGATATACTCCAGCGTGAATAGCACGGTAAATAGTACTTCCGCCGCAAAGAGATAGTCGCCATATCGCTGGTGTACGGTGGCGATCGAATCTATAAACAGGGCCGCGACACTGCTAAGAATGATGATAATTAGAAAAATATCAAAATTCCGGCCGGCACCGGGTTCAGTGCCGAATATGACTTTGTGGAGCGTTGCTTTTAAGTTTGCTTGGGCCATGTAAGGCTATTCCTCTTCAGCAACCGCCGCCACGATCTGTTGGCAGAGATACACGAGATCGTCGTCGCTAATAATGTAGGGAGGCATGGTGTAAACCAGTTTGCCAAAGGGCCGCATCCAAATACCTTTAGCAATAAAGCGGGCTTGAATGCTGGCCATGTCGACATTATCTTTTAGTTCAATTACGCCAATTGCGCCAAGGCAGCGAACCTCGGTTACTGATTTTAGTGGCGATGCCGCAGCGAGTTCCTTCTTCAGAATGCGCTCTATTCTTTGAATATTGCTTTGCCAATCATCGGCTAGTAACAGGTCGATGCTGGCATTGGCGATACTGCATGCAAGGGGGTTTCCCATAAACGTAGGGCCGTGCATAAATACCCCAGCTTCGCCATTACAAATGCCATCGGCAATGCGGTCACTGCACAGGGTTGCCGCTAAAGACAAATATCCCCCAGTGAGGGCCTTGCCAACACACATGATGTCGGGGCTGATATTGGCATGTTCGCAGGCGAATAATTTTCCGGTGCGGCCGAAGCCGGTTGCGATTTCGTCGTGGATCAACAATACATCGAATTTGTCGCACAGTGTGCGCAGCTTGCGAAGGTAATCGCCGCTGTAAAAGCGCATGCCGCCAGCGCCTTGCACTATCGGTTCGACGATAACTGCGGCTAGCTCACCGTGGTGCTGTTCAAGCAAATCGGTGATTTGCGCCATGTCATCGTCGCTCGCTGATTCGCCAAACGCGGTGCGAGGGGCGTCGGCAAATAAATGCGCGGGTAATACTTTAGTAAATAAATGATGCATACCGGTGACGGGGTCGCAGGTTGCCATCGCACCAAAGGTATCGCCGTGATACCCATTCCGCAGGGCTAGCAGGCGTGTTTTGTTTTGATTGCCGATGGAATACCAATATTGCAGGGCCATTTTGATGGCGACTTCTACTGCAACCGAACCAGAGTCTGAGATAAATACCTTTGATAATTCCGCTGGTGTGAGATCTACCAGACGTTTACCCAGTGCGGCGGCGGCGGGGTGGGTAATGCCGCCAAACATGACATGGGACATATCGCTTAGCTGCGCGTTGGCTGCGGCATTGAGCGAGGGGTGGTTGTAGCCGTGGATGGCAGACCACCAAGATGACATGCCGTCAATAAGCTCCTTGCCATCTGCCAGTGTGAGCCTGATGCCTTTTGCGGAAATTACCGGTACCATTTTTGCGGGCGTTAGCATCGATGAGTACGGGTGCCAGATATGATCCTTGTCCCATTGAAGCCATTGTTCGGTGCTGGCATTGTGGTAGTCAGTCATTGTTATCTCCCTGTGAATATGCGCCATTTTAAGCATTTAGGGGTGATAACACGAGGGCGCATATAGTCTTGTAGTAGACGAGCGCGTGAGATGGAAAATTCAATAACCTCAAAGTGCGCCAGTTATGCGAACAGAGCGCATGGAAAAGTGTCACTATTGAAGAGCAAAATACCCCCATATGGCTTGAGCGGAGGAACTGTGATGACTGACTACCGAGTAGAGCGCGACAGTATGGGCGAGGTGCGTGTGCCTTCAACTGCCAAATACGGCGCGCAAACCCAGCGCGCAAAAGAGAATTTTGCGATTAGTGATCTGCGATTCCCCGAGCAGTTTATAGACGCCATCGTTAGAATTAAACGCTGCGTGGCAATGGTGAATCGAGAGGAAGAGTTATTATCTGAACCGCTATTTCACGCCATTACCAGTGCGGCTGATCAGTTGCTGGCAGGAGAATGCCGAGATCAGTTCCCCCTCGATGTTTTTCAAACCGGTTCTGGTACTAGCACCAATATGAATGTTAACGAGGTGTTAGCGCATTTGGCGGCGGAGCAGTCCCGTTTAGAGGTGAGTGCGAACGACCATATAAATATGAGTCAGAGCAGCAACGACGTTATTCCCACCGCCATACATATTAGCGCAGCATTGGCGATGCATAGGGATTTGCTGCCAGCCATTGAGCACTTGGAATCGGTTATTCGCCTTAAGGCGCGCAGCTTAAATAGTATTATTAAAACGGGTCGTACTCATTTGATGGATGCCATGCCACTTACGCTGGGGCAGGAATTGTCGGCGTGGGCGGAGCAGGTACACAAAGCCGGCAGGCGACTAAGTGACTCTCAAAAATACCTATGTCAACTCGCACAGGGTGGAACCGCTGTTGGTACAGGGGTTAATGCGCCAGACCTGTTTGCCGAAAAGTTTTGCGCGGCGATTAGCATCGACACTGGCCTGAGCTTTAAACCAAATTACTCATTATTTGAAGCGCTGTCGTCTCAAGATACGGCGGTCGCGGTATCGGGGCAGCTTAAAACGCTTGCGGTTGCCTTAATGAAAATCAGCAATGATTTGCGCTGGATGAATAGTGGACCACTGGCGGGCTTGGGTGAAATCAGTCTCCAAGCCCTGCAGCCAGGCAGCAGTATTATGCCGGGAAAAGTGAACCCGGTTATTCCTGAGGCGGTTGCCATGGCCTGTGCCCAAGTGATTGGCAACGATGCTTGTATTACCGTGGCGGGGCAGTCCGGTAATTTTCAGCTCAATGTTATGCTGCCAGTTATCGCCTACAATTTATTGCAGAGTATTAGTCTGATGAGTAATGCCTGTCGCGCTTTGGCGGATCAGGCAATTGCTAACTTTGACGTTAATGACGCGGTGTTGGCGGCGAGCCTTGCTAAAAATCCAATTTTGGTGACAGCCTTAAATCCCGTTATCGGCTATTTGGCTGCGGCAGAGATCGCTAAAAAAGCTTACCTTGAGCAACGGGCTGTTATTGATGTGGCCGAAGAAATGACGGATTTAAGTCGAGAGGAATTGAGTGCCTTGTTAGATCCATCAAAATTAGTGTGAATGCTAATGTTTAAGCGCTTCAGTCTTTTTCAAAAGATAAAAAGCGTTGTTCGTGATCGGGGGTTGGCATGACACACTGAGGGTACTTGCCGAAGATTTTGTAGCGATTAGATGCGATAAAATCATAAACACCGTCGCGAAAGCGTGTGGGAATAACCTTAAATATACTCGTTAGCCGCCACGGGTAGGGCATGGTCGCCATTATTTGAAGGAAGGCGCTACTTTTCTCATAGACGCGGCCGCCCTGAATATAATACATGGTGTCGAATGTGTCTTTGGCATTGGCGCTAGGTTGTAATTGGTAGTGATCCATAATGGCCGCACCCGCCGCAGATTGCACTGTGGCCAGTTTAAACTGCTTGGCTTTATCAAAATGAATAATAAAACGACTCCAGCCGTGGCAGAGTTTGCAGACGCCGTCGAACAAAATCACTTTATCTGTAGCTTCTACGAAGGCTGATGGGGCAAGGGCTGGCATTGAATAACTCGCTTGTGAATTAGCTTACAAAAACTTAATCCAGCATTTCTCGCAGTGCGGGTAATACGTTCTGTACTATCAATGGCTGTGCATCTGCGGTGGGATGAATACCGTCGCTTTGCATCAGCTTGGGTACGCCCGCCACTGAGCTTAGCAAGAATGGGACTAAAGGTACGGCATTCTGCTTGGCAAGTTGGGTGTAATTTTGCTCAAAGGCCTCGGTATAGCGCTTGCCGTAGTTGGGCGGTATTTTCATGCCAAGCAGGAGTACTTCGGCGCCTGCATCAATGCTGAGGGTGATCAGCTCCTGCAGGTTTTTACGTATGCTGAGTATCGGGTAGCCGCGCAGGCCATCATTGCCGCCGAGTTCGATGACGACAATATTAGGATGGTGCTCTTTCAGTAGCGCAGGTAGGCGCTGAAGTCCGCCAGCCGTGGTTTCACCGCTGACGCTGGCATTGATGAAATCGCTCTCATCGCGCAATTCAGTTTGCAATAAATACACCCAGCCTTGTTGCTGCTCTATACCGTAGGCTGCACTAATGCTGTCGCCAAGAACGAGAACTTTGGTGTCGGCGGCGTTGGCAAGATTAACGCTGAAACCTAGGCTAATAAGGCCACCAAACACTATTGCTAGGTAGCTGGATTTAAAACCGCTAAGCCAAATTTGGGACATAAATTTCATCATGATTCGTGTAAATAATCTCTGTAAAACAGTTGTTACCGGTGAGCAGCAATTAGACATACTGCGAGGGATTAGCTTTGAAATCAAGGCGGGCGAGAGTGTCGCTATCGTCGGGGCCTCCGGTGCGGGTAAATCAACGCTGCTGGGTTTGCTGGCGGGATTGGACAATGCCAGCAGTGGTGACATATTTTTACACGAACAAAATATAAGCAAAATGAATGAAGATGAGCGCGCAGCGGTGCGTGCTCGCTACGTTGGCTTTGTATTTCAGTCCTTTCAATTACTACCGGGTATGACCGCCCTTGAAAATGTCATGCTGCCCTTGGAATTGGCAGGTCATCGCTCACCGGCGGCAGCGGCGCAAACATACTTAGACAAGGTTGGGCTCAGTGATCGCGGCGGGCATTATCCACGGGTACTGTCTGGCGGTGAGCAGCAGCGGGTCGCATTGGCCAGAGCCTTTGCCGTTAACCCCAATATTTTATTTGCCGACGAGCCGACAGGAAATTTAGATGAACACACCGGTCAGCGCATAGTCGATTTACTATTTGAATTAAATAGTCAGAGCCAAACGACATTGGTACTGGTCACCCACGAGGCGAGTTTGGCCGCCCGCTGCGAGCGGGTGCTGACCATCCATGACGGCCGATTACATGAACACAGCAGCGTTGAGAGCGCGGCGCTATGATCACGCGAGGGCTCCGTCACTTAGTCCGCGCTTGGCGGGGCGGCGAGTTAAAGCTATTGGGCTTTTCCCTAGCTTTGGCGGTGGCCATTGTCAGTGGTATAGCGGGGTTTTCAGATCGTTTAAGCCGCAGCATGGAACAGCAAAGTCATCATTTTTTAGCGGCGGATCGGGTTTTAAAAACCCCTCGCGAAGTACCTGAGGAATGGCTAACTGAGGCAGCGGCGCGGGGCTTGCGCACAGCGACGATTGTAAGCTTTAGGTCAATGATCTACGCCGGTGAGGGCATGCAGCTGGCGTCAATCCGCGCAGTCTCAGATAGCTACCCCTTAATTGGCGAAGTCGGCGTTAGCGCGACTTTGTTTGGGCCGCCAATAATGCGCGCCACGGGGCCGAAGCGCGGTGAAATATGGTTGGATTCTCGGCTGTTTGCTCTGCTGGATTTAGGTGTTGGTGGTCAAGCAAGTGTTGGCGAAGCAGATTTCACCGCCAGCCAAGCCTTGATTAGCGAACCAGATCAGGGCGGCATGAATGAGATGTTAGCCCCTCGAGGTATCATTAATTTTGCAGACCTAGCCGCAACCGGCGTGGTGCAACCGGGTAGCCTTGTGCGCTACCGCTATTTATTTGCCGGTAGCCCCGAGCAGCTCGACGCTTATGAGGAGTGGTTAAGTCCGAGATTAGACGATGGGCAGCGTTGGCAAGATGTGCGGGATGGGCAGCCGGCAATGGCGGCAACGCTGCAGCGCACAGAAGGGTATCTACTATTGGCTGCAAGCTTAGGTGTGGCGCTGGCTGGCGCTGCCATTGCTTTGGCTGCGCGTCGATACGGCGAGCGCAATACCGACAGCGTTGCCATTATGAAGGCGCTTGGAGCAAGTCGGAGGCAGGTGCTAGCGCATTACGGCAGTCAGCTTTGTCTGCTAAGTGCGGCGGCAATAGTGCTTGGCGGACTTGGTGGTCACGGTTTGCAGTGGGTTTTATTTACTACTCTCGGCGAGCTAATTTCAGTCGACATACCAGCGCCGAGCTGGCGCCCATTGGCGGTAGGTGCGGTGACGGCATTGAGTTGCACTGCGGTGTTTGCCATGCCGCCAGTGTGGGCCTTAAGCGAAGTTTCACCGATGCGGGTGCTACGGCGCGGCCACGACGAGGCAGGTGTCGCCCTGCTAGTAAGTGCATTAATCGGAATTGGCGGTATCGGCTTGCTAATGTGGTGGTATAGCAATGATGCCTTACTTACCGGCGCGGTGTTAATTGCAGCACTGGTGACTGGGGTATTGTCCAGCGCATTGGTCCTGTTGTTAATTTCAGCGGCCCGTCGTGCCCTTATCCGCGGTGCCAGTGGCGCATTGCGTATTGCGCTGGCGGCGATCTATAGACGGCGGGTAAGCAATGCATTTCAAGTTGCCAGCTTTGCCTTGTCGCTAATGGTCTTGGCCAGCCTTGGCGTGCTGCGTACGAGTTTATTAGATGACTGGCGCTTGCAGTTGCCCGCTGATGCACCAAATCATTTTTTAATTAATATTCAGTCTTCAGAAATTCCAGCGCTGCATAGCTTCTTTCGGCAGCATCAATTAAAAGATGCTGGACTATTTCCAATGGTACGAGGCCGTTTAACTCATATTGATCAAGAAAAGATCTCAGATATAGAAGGTATCGATGCTCAAGACGGCAGTATTAATAGAGAGCTAAATTTAAGTTGGGCTGAGGATTTGCCAGAGGATAACCGGCTGCAGAGTGGCAGTTGGTGGTCGGATGAGGGCGCAGAATTTACTGATGTTATTCCAGTTTCGGTAGAAGCGGAATTGGCAGCAAGTCTGCAACTTACAATTGGCAGTGAGCTTCGATTTAATATTGGCGGGCAACTATTAAATGCGCGGGTGAGCAGTACCCGTAGTTTGGACTGGGCCAGTATGCGACCCAATTTTTATTTTATGTTTCCGCCCAATAGTTTAGAAAATTATGCGGGTAGCTATATCACCAGCTTTTATTTGCCGACGGAGCAGAAACGCCTCCTTGCAGATTTGCTGCGACAGTTTCCAACCTTGACCTTAATAGAAGTCGACACCCTTATTCAGCAAATGGAGGTGATTGTTACTCAGGTCAGTACCGCCATCGGTTTAGTGCTGGTATTGGTAGTCGCCTGCGCCTTACTGGTAGCCGTTGCTAATGTACAGGCCAGTCTTGATAGTCGCTTGCATGAAAATGCGATTTTGCGAACGCTGGGGGCCAGTAAAAAATTAATTATTCGCGGTTTACTTATGGAGTTTGCGGCGATTGGCCTGCTGTCGGGATTGCTGGCAGCGGTGGGGAGTAATATTGCGCTAATGGGTGTGCAGTACTGGGTGCTAGAAATGGATGTGGTTTGGCACGGTATGGTATTTGTTATTGCGCCGCTGGTCGGGGTGCTGACCATGTGTATACTGGCGGCGCTTTCTTGCCGCCAGCTTGTTACTCAGCCACCGCTGGTGGTGTTACGCCAAGCTCTTTAGTTGTTTTCTGGCGGGTAGGGGGTGGGTGCGCTTGGTAACCGCGAGATATCGCTGGGGTCCGTGCACAGGCCTGCAATCATCATACGTAGTGATTTTTCAGCCTGTAAATCTAAGTCGCGGTGATAGCCATAGGTGTCGCCGTGATCGAGCATTAGGGTGGCCACGCCGTGAACCGCCGCCCAAACAGTGTGGGCCATAGAGGCAACATCGTCGAGTTCGCGCAAAACACCGGTTTTATAACCGCGCTCTACACCTGCTCTTACTTTGTAAATGGCTTCACGTCCCGCAGCAAACAGCTCCGGATAGTCGTTGCGCGGTTGCAATACTGGGCCAAACATCAAATGAAACATTTCAGTATGGGTTTTCGCAAATTGCACATAGCCAAGACCAAAATACAGCAGGCTGAGATCTGCGCGGGGTTCAGACTCGCTCGGTACACAAAACTCAAAGAAACGGCGAAAGCCTTCCGTCGCTAATGCCGCCAGCAATGCGTTTTTGTCTTTGAAGTGGCGGTAGGGAGCGGTTTGCGATACGCCAATTTCTCTCGCCAGCGCGCGCAGGCTTAATTCGCCTATGCCCTCATTGATTAAATGTTGTTCGGCCAAATCCATCAGTTCTTGACGTAAGTTGCCGTGGTGGTAGCTAGTATTGGTGGTATTCATAGTCATGTATTCTGCCTGTCATCCTGAGGCAATGTTGACAGCGATTATATCTAATGTCATGTGTTTTTTCAGGTTTATGTCGCTATATTCTGCGAAGCTGCGTCATTCTAGCGAATTTCTAGCGGCGCGTCGCCCTATTGATCGTGACTCAGTGTGGTGAGGCCGGCACAAACAATTCACTTTGCGGTGGCTGACTTGTATAAGTTTCCGTGGCTAATCTCTGTGATAATAGCGATTTTACTGATCGCGCTTTCCGCAAATGTCAGTACTAGCCTAAAACCTAGGAGTTCTAATGGAGTTGAATGTAAAAAATAAGGTGTTTCTAGTTGCCGGCGCGAGCAAAGGTCTCGGCTATGCCATTGCGGAGCAATTAGCACTCAATGGCGCGGCAGTCGCTATCGCTAGTCGTGATCAGGCGGCTATTGGATCGGCTGCTGAGGCATTAGCGTCGGCAACGGACGCAAAGGTGCGTGGCTACGCGATGGACGCCAGCATAGCCGAGAGCATTACCAATTGGGTAAGCCAAGCGAGTAAAGACTTTGGCCGTGTAGATGGTTTGGTCGTGAATGCGGGTGGGCCGCCACCGGGACAGTTTGATGTGTTTAGTGACGACGACTGGCTGGCGGCGTTTCAGCTCACGCTGATGAGTGCAGTGCGTATGGTTCGCGAAACTCTGCCACATCTGCGAGCTGCGGGTGGCGGTGCAATTTTGACGCTGACATCTTCATCGGTAAAAGAACCCATCGATTTTCTATTGCTATCGAATGTCATGCGCTCTGGGGTGACGAGTTTGGCCAAGAGTTTGTCCAAGCAATTAGCAAGCGAGAATATCCGTGTAAACAATTTGGTGCCGGGCTTGATTGGCACTGATCGCATGGTGAACTTAGATACCGCGCAGGCGAAGGCCAAGGGCATAAGCTTTGATGAGCAGCGCGCGGCTAGTCAGGCACTGATTCCCCTTGGTCGCTATGGTGATCCGGCGGAGTTTGGAAAGGCAGGGGCATTTTTACTGTCTGATGCCGCTAGCTATATTACCGGTGCGACCCTCGTCGTTGACGGCGGTACGATGAAAACGGTTTGGTAAATCATCTTCTGTCCAGAGTTGAACGGCTAAGGCGATCAGTGTTCGCCGTGTTCAATCTTATAAAGTAAGTCAATGCTCTGGGCTTTGCCGGACTGGGCTTTTAGGCCTAAGTTTTTGCTTAGGCTGTAATCGAGCTGAACACTGCCGGTGGGTGTAAAAAGATTCTGCACATAGCTGATAAATAAATCCGGCGTCAGGTATTTGCCCACCACCAAGGCACTGTCTTCGTAGCTGTCGCCGCCCTGTAGGCTAATCACATCCACACCAAAGGTATTTTGCAGGGTATTGGTAATGCCTCGGCTTTGCGATATACCGAGTGCAGTGGCGGCGTTCATGACCTGGTTAGCGTCTGATTTATTCAGGTCTGAGGGTGCTTTGCCGGTAATTAAAATCGCCATTACATCGGTGGGTGGCAGTGCCGGTTCCGAGAAGAGTTCGCTTCGAATGTCCTGCGCAAAGCCACCGATATTCACGCCGACGGTGACAGTTTTGGTTTCTCTAACGGCGGTAATGTTTAGGCCAGGGTTGTCCAGCGGCCCCTGAAAAATAAGCAGCCCACGCTCAACATTTAATTTTTGGCCGTAGGCTTGGTAGATACCGTCGTAAAGCGACAGGGAGCCAAAGGCTTGCAATAAACCCTCAGGTTTTTGGCTTACTTTTAATTTCCCGCCTAGCCGAGTGCTGAGTCCATAGCCCTTAAATTCAAAGCTGTCGTTTAAGGTGATATCAATTCGGCTGTCTATGGCGCGCGCTTGTGTTTTGCTCTTATCGCTTTGCGAATTGACGATGCGTTCATCAACTGAGACTCCGGCAGCTTGGTCGGGCAGGGCCTTTAGCGTGTAGTTGCCTTTTGCTATGTCGAGGCTGCCGCGTATTTTTATAAGCTCCGGCGTGATGCTGGTGTTGATGTTTGGTGAAATCACCAACATACCTTCGCTGCGATCAAGCGCGGTGATATTTTCGCCGCTAATTTGAATTTGCCCGGTCGGCCCGCCAAGCTCGCCGAGTTCACCTTGACCGCTAATATTTAGTGATCCGTCACCAGAGGGGATGGTGCTATCCAATTGCCAAGGGCCGCGACTATCAAACGCGAGTTTGGCGCCTGCATCACGCAAGCTAAGTCCAAGCTCTGGTAAGTCCATTTTGACTTTGCTTAGGCTTACTACTCCATCGGCCTTTGGTGTTGCGAGTTGGCCGCTAGCGGAGATATTGCTTGTCAGCACGCCATCGAGCTTTTCGAGCTGGGGGAATAGGCCTCCCAACCACCGGAGGTTGTTGAATCCGCCTTCGATGCGTCCCTGAATGTCACTGCTCGCCGATAGCCCTTGAGTCGTGATATTTGCGGCGATATTGCCAACATCGTCGATGCTAAATAGGGCATTGCCGCGCAGACGGTTGTGCTCAAGCTCGGCCTTGGTCGTGAAGCTTGCGCGGTATTCGGCGGCAGTTTGATCTGCAGAGCTTTGGTAGCGAATCAGAATATCTTCGCTATTGATTGTGATATTGCCGCTGAGGTCGTCGCTTTTACCCGCAACAGAAAATTGGCTGATTATTTGCCCTGTTATGGCGGAGCCGGAGGGCAGGCCCGCAGCGAAGCGTTCTAGCGGCAGGGCGTCAATGAGCCCACTCGCTTTAATGGCGCCATCTTTTAATACTAGCTCGCTGCACACTCGCGTGCTGTCCTGGCCTAAACATAGACGAGATAGCGACACGGCATTGGCCGCTAGCGCCAAGTCACTGTTGCCAATTAACTGCCACGGCCCGCTAGCGCGGCTATTCAGCGACAAACGCTGAATGTTAGTTTGCCACTGGTATTGCGATTTAATTTGCTGCAGTGCGCCGCGTAGGTCGAGATCAATATGTTTGTCGCCATCACGTAATTGCAGGTCGAATTGGTGTTGGGGAAGGGTGCCGCTGCCATTGAGATCAAGTGCGGCATTGTTTAAAACCGAGGCCGAAATTCCCTCGCCGTGTAAACGTAAGTCGATTGCCGCATTGCTCTGGGTGTTTAGGTTTAGCGTGGCATTGGCGACACTGTATTGCTGATAACGAAGGGCTTTTGCATTTAGCGTGGCGCTAATTTTCGGCGACTTTCCTTTGTCAAAAAGTTGTGTGATGGCACCGCCATGCAGGCTGCCAGTTGAACTGATTGCGCCGCTTAAATCTGGCAAAACTTGACTTAAATCGCTAGCGGCAAGCTCCCAGTATAATTCGCTTTTATCCGCTAATTTTCCATTTGCTTTAAGGCGATTGTCACCCACTTGCAATGTCAGTTCTTTGAATGCTTGTCCTGTATTACTAATATCGAAACTGCCATTGCCGGCAAGGGATTTTCCTGCCAATTCGCCATCTAGGGTGTTTATGCTCAGTGTCGTTTGGTAAAGCTCACCCTGCCAAGAACCGCTGCTATCAATATCGGCGGCTAGCTTGATTGGCCATTGGGGGAGGAGGTTCTGGGTGTCGATAGCGTCGGCAATCAGATTTAGCCGCCACTTGATGCTGGGACTGGTTTGGGTTTGTTCTACATCGATTTTGCCTTGAATACGCAGTGCGCCGACACTGCTTGTTAAGGCAAGTTTATTCACGGCTACAGCTTGTCTTTTTCCGCTAATGTTAAGTGTTAGGTTTGCGGGCTTTGCTAGCAGCTTGTCGATAAATGCGGTCTGGTGTGTGTTGGCAGACGCGTCAGCACTTGCCTTATTAGCTTCAAGCTGACTTTGAAATGTGAGGCTATAGTCCTCCCAGCCACCTTTAATGAAAAGCTGAGCATTGCTGCTGCTAACTAATGGCTGATCGGCTTGGCGTGGTGGCAGCGCGAGTTTCGCCCAGTTTAGATTGGCTTCAAGCTGTATTTTTTTAATATCGATCAGCGCCTGCGAGGGCTCATACCAATCGCTAAGCATTAACTCGCTGTGTATGACGGTTGGTTCGCTGAGTTGATGACTAAGGCGCAGTTTTTCTAAGTTACCAGACAAGCTGCCTTTGCCGCTGTACCGGCCTTGTTCATCTAGCTCTATACGCCAATCGAGATTTAAGCGCATCTTATAGGGCGGGCGATTATTCACCGCGCCGCTGAGCTTGGCACTGTATTCCTTACTTTCAATATGCAGCTTAGCAATATTGCTACTAATAAGCCCGCTATGTGCTTGCAGGGACACTTCATCAATGTATTGCTGCTTGTCACCTTGCTGAATGTTTATGTCTTGAACGCGCAGATCCTTTAATGCGACGGGAAACGGCAGCGTTAAATTTGGCCAGGGTGGCGGTGATGTGGTCTCCGTTTCCGCTTTTTCTGTATCAAGAATTTTGATGTCTAGCTGCGTGATATGCAGATTATGTATCGGCAGTTCACCACTTAGAATGCCCCATAAATTCCAGCTGCTGTCGATACCGGCAATGTGGATATCTGCGCTAGGAAGAGGGAGATGCAAATCTTGAAGTTGAATCCCGCTTGCCAAGGTACCTCTGTACGAGGTGAAGCTCGCTTCTGGTGAGATAAACGACAGACTCTTGGCGAGTAGCCAGTCGCTGCCACGTTGCGTGTCTAAAACAGAATACAAGACCGCAACGCAAGTGACGACGATCAGTGTGCATGCCAGTACGCCGCGCAATATCCACTTGCCAATTTCGGCTGGCCAGCTGTTGCCTGTGTTTGGGTGATTTTGCGTCATAAATCTGGCCCCATTGAGAGATGGAAGCGGAAGCCGCCATCCTTTAAGGGAAAACCAAAGTCGACGCGGATCGGCCCGATAGGTGAAAACCAGCGCAGACCGAAACCGGCGCTGCTATAAAAAGTGAAGTCGCTGGTGTCGAAGGCATTGCCGGCGTCGTAGAAGGTGGCCAGCGCAAAATCGCCCCACACTCGGTGGTCGTATTCCACGCTGCCGGTGAGTCTATGCTTGCCGCCGACCACGTCGCCGTCGCTATTTTCTGGCCCCAAGGACTCGTAGGCAAAGCCGCGCACACTATTGTCGCCGCCCGCAAAAAAGCGCAGCGACGCGGGTAATTCTGAAAAGTCGTCGAGCGCGGTAAAGCCGATACCGCCGCGGCTGATGAGGCGGCCGCCCAGCAGTGGGAATATCATCTTTCCGTCTAGCTCAAGCTGAGCCAAGCTAACATCAGATACTACGCCATCTAAGGCGCCCCGTGCGGCAGTGGTGATGCGCCAGCCCTGAGTTGGGTAGCGGCGATCATTGGCTTTGCTGCGTGCAAAGGCAATGCCGGGCATGAGTAGTGTTGAGGTGTTGTCTACGTCGGCAATGTCAAAATTCTCATGCAGAAATTTTAAACTCAGGGTCTGAACCCAGCCGCCACTGCGTAGCGAAATAAGGGCAACTTCGGCACGGTAGCTGGTGCTTTCTGATGTGTCGGTGTCCTTTTTTTGCACCCCAGTTGACCACACCGTCTTATCGCTCAGGGGTTTGTCGCCGGGCTGCGAATATTGCAAGCCGAGGTTTGATAGTACCGGCGAGTATTGGCTGGAAAGCTGATAGGTGTCGCCGTCGTCGTTGACTCGTCGATTATGTAGCCCGTAACTCACCCGGGGGCCAGTATCTGTCGAAGCGCCGATACCCGCGGTGGTTTCATACTGCTTTTTAGGCGCGGTGCTGATGCGGGTCGCCACGGTTTTGCTGTCACCATCGGGATTGTCTTGATCAACATTTACCGAGGCAAAATAATTGCTGCTCACCAAATTATTTTGCAGTGTAATCAGCTGATCGGCCTCAAAGGGGACGCCGCTTGTGAAGGGTAAATAGCGTTTCAGTAGGGCGTCATTTAGCAGAGACGGGCCGAACTCTATTGCGCCAAAGCGGTAGCGAGGCCCACTTTCATAGCTAATTAATATTGCTGCAGTGTTCGAGTCGGTATTGATTTCTAGGCTATGTTGAGTGAATTTGCCTTCAAAATATCCGGCATTGCGTGCGCGTTGGCTGATTTGTTTTTTAATATCTTCGTAATCGCTGTGCCGTAATTTGTCGCCCACTTCAATGGGGAGCGCCGACAGGTATTTTGTGAATACCTCGTCGTGTTCACCTTCTCCCTCAATGCGAACGTCTAGCTTCGCAATGCGGGTAACTGGGCCGGCCGTGAGGTCAAGATCGAGTTGCCAGCAGCTATCTTGGCTGTCTTTTTTGAGCAGTTTCAAAGGATTGGCGGTATCTAGTAGCGAGCCTTTTTCACCCTTGCTTTGGCGCGGCCCTATATTTGTCGTCAAGGTCCATTTGCCTTGGTAGTACCCGAGAGCGCGTAGCGCGATCGAGATTTTCTCATCGCTGCCCCGCAGGCGACGGCGCAGCTTGGCTTCTGATAAGTCGCAGTCGAGGTCGTTTAGCGCTAGATGGGCACGAATATTTTCCTCCAGTTTGGAGTTTGCGCCCTTAATCGATAGCGTCGCGAATTCATTGTCTGCGGTTTGGGCGTAGGCGCAATACAAAAGCACGACAATTAGCGGGATGGCCCGTTTTAGCATAAATCCTGAATGTGCATGGCGGTGATGAGTGGATGAGGGACAGATTATGCCTTGGCATAATTTTGCTAGCCACTTTAAGCTGAGAATAATTAGCCGTAGCGCATTTCGTCCCGCGTCTATGATTGCACTGCTGTTAGAATATTTAGTTAGCAGCATTGTGTTGAGAACTTACGTAATGAACAGAGTCATCGATTTCACAGGGCATAAAAATTTATGAGGCGTTTGCTATTACCCCTAGCGGCACTCTTGCTGTCGGACGCGCTTTTGCTAGTTGGCCACGGCTTGATGCTGACCCTCTTGCCTTTGCGGGCGGAGATCGAACAATTTTCCGCGACCGAGACAGGTTTGACAGCGTCGACCTATTTTGTTGGTTTTGTACTAAGCTGTCTTGTCACACCCCATATAGTGCGTCGCGTTGGACATATTCGAACTTTTGCGGTACTAGGAAGTGTTTTTTCCTCGGTAGTCTTGGTATTTCACGCACTACCTATTTTCGCCGCATGGCTGGTGCTGAGATTTATCGTCGGCTTTTGTATTTCTGGTTTGTACATGGTGATAGAGAGCTGGTTAAACGACCGTGCGACCAGAGAAACACGGGGTACAATACTGTCGCTCTACACCGTCATTAACTTAAGCATGATTATTGTCGGTCAGCAGATGTTGAATTTTGCCGATCCCTCCGGCCCAGTATTATTCGGCCTTGCGGCTATCTTGCTGTCGCTGGCTATTGTGCCGGTATCACTCACAGCAACCCTAGCTCCCGCGCCCATGCAGGCGGTGAAACTCGACTTCCGTCGTCTTTGGCGCTTGTCTCATGTGGGGATGGAAGGGGCAATTACCAGCGGTTTAGTCACCGGTGCATTTTGGGCGCTGGGGCCGGTCTACGCCAGAGGTTTGGGCTTAGATACTTCGCAGCTCACATTGTTTATGAGTGGCGCGGTGCTGGGCGGTGCGCTATTTCAACTACCGCTGGGGCGCTTGTCCGATCGCTACGACCGGCGCTTGGTCTTGTATTTTTCGAGTCTTGCAGGAGCGGGAGTCTCCTTGCTTCTGGTCTTTCTGCCAGCGACAGGCAATTTACTGTTATTGCTGGCGGTATTGTGGGGTGGGGCGGTTATGACCATGTACTCCATTTGCCTAGCCCACACCTCTGACAATGCCGAAGCTGCCGATTTTGTATTAGTTGGCAGCGGTATTTTGTTTCTATTTGGCTGTAGCTCCGCGCTGGGCGCGCCACTTGCGTCACTGTTCATGCTGTTACTTGGCCCATCGGGACTATTTGTCTTTTCGGCGGTGTGTTTGCTCGGTTTTACACTCGGCATTTCGATTCGACGTAAATCTCATGTACTTCCTGTCGTCGACGAAACCGAGCCATTTGTGCCGGTGTCGGTCACCTCGCCGGTAATTTTTGAACTAGATCCCCGTACCGAAGAGTCTGAAATTGCACCAGATTCGGAGTCAGGTGTTAGTGATGAGAATGAGCATAGCCGTCAAGAAGAGGGTTCTGATGCGAATAATGAGCGATAGCGTATTTGCTCATAGCGATTTGTCAAAAACGCGATATGATCAAGAGAAGGGAATGATTGGCAGATATACTGGGACAGTCGTTTGACTGGCGACCACTAAAATAGGGGGCGCTATTTCATTGAGTTACCTAAAATGTATCCGCCAATGTTAAATCACACTCCCTGATTAAAGGGGGTAAAGTAATTTATTGCATCGTTATAGCAAATTGTTGAGTGTCAGAATAATGAGGTAATAAGCCTATGAGATGGCGGCATTAGCAAGGTGCTGGCCGGCTCTTATCGCATTCGTGGTGCTTGCGGCTACATTGGGCAATACAGATACAGCCTACTTGTGAGAATCGATGGTGTCTGCTCCCACCTCTTAGTTCTACTCAATTCTTGGAAAAAACCTTTAAGCAGCTTGCTTGTGGGCTGCGGCAACAATTGTCTTCCTTCGTGGTTTATAAGGTGTCTGCTTGTGTCCGTTTAGGGCATAACCGTTTAAGCCGGCCATATGGATTTTTCGTAAATAGATTTCCCAATCGATTGCGGCGGAGTTGACTGGAAACAGCTCCTGATCTTTTTTGCCCATACGCTTGGCGAGATCCAATAATTTATTATTGTGAAAGATGTAATTGGGTTCGGTGTAAAAGGAAAAAATCGCCGAAAGTGTCATTGCCGCATCAAGATTGCGGCGCGCTTTTAGTCCGCGTTTAAAGCCTAATTTAACTAAGGTATGGCTAACAGCGTTAAGTACTAAACTTAGACAAAGGGTGACGGCTGCGAATATACGCTTATCGACTGCTATAAACGGTTTGCGCGGTTGTCGCAGAAATAGTTTGTCGTAGCTACGGTAATTTTCCTTTGCTTCGGCCATGAGGTGGTCAATAAATTTACCCAAGGTAAGCGGGTTGGCCGAGCCGCTACAGCACTGGTAGATGTGGTGGCGGCCTGGGTATTTAAACTGCTCAGCTAGCGATAATAGTATGCTGTTGGAAACAAGATCTGCGGGAATCACGTCAATGACACCACTGCGTTTTCCCGGGAAGAAGCTCACCTTTTCTTTGGCGTAGGCCAACAAAATTGCGTCGGCAACTTTTACACCTTCAATCCAACCTGGCGACGGTTCCCGCAGGGTGCTTTCGACGATTGATGGTCTAAGTAATGTTAAGGAGTATCCGCGTAAAGATTTAAGTAGAAGTTGTTCGCCTAGCCATTTGGTGAAAGTGTAAGTGTCATTCCAGCCACAGGCGTTTGCTTCGCGAATGCCTAAATCAATAAGCTGTTGTTTTAAGGCTTTACCTTCATATTGTTGCCGTATCTGAGCAATTTTTAATTCGAGTTCTTCGATTAAATTGCCGACTTCAAAATAGCCTTCTTTGTGGCGGGGGATGTCTGCCCGTGCTGGCACTGTTACCGTCTCGTGAATGTGGCCTTGATTAAACCCGTTTACATAGCAGGTGGAAACCTGAATAACGGGGATGTTACCCGCTAAATCTGATAGCGCGACGATGTTATTTAAACTATGGGTATTGATGCTTAGTGCGCGGTCTAGCTCTTCGCGAAAGTTCACGCTGGCAGCACAGTTTACGATGGCGTCTATTTTTCCGGCGAGTTCATGAAATTCGATACGGGGAATGCCAAACTGATGCTCGGTAATTTCACCGCTGATGCAATGGATTTTCTTGTGGCAAAAATCATTGAAATAGTCGGGGGCATTTAATTTTAAAAATTCAAAGACGGAAGAAGTGGCGATTTCATTGGCGAAACGACTGCCCGCGTTTGCGTGCTTCTTTGTGCCTCTAATTAGCAGGTAGACACCGCCAATATCTGGCACCGTGCGCATTATTTTTTCTAGCATTACTTTACCGACAAACCCGGTCGTGCCGGTGATGAGTATATGCTTGCCTTTGAGGAGTTGTAGAGTTTGGGAAACTTCTTTACTTGTATCCATGAACGCTGACCTCGTTAATGCGATGCGGTGATCCTAGTAATCCTAACCTGATTCCTTGACCCTAATGTGACAGCGGATGCTACAGCTTCGTTGCATAGTTTTTAATGCATCAAGTAAGCCAAGTCAGTTTCGCAAGGGAGGTGCTGCCTATTGGCTAAAACCTCGAATTATCGTCGATGAGCTGGCGGCGAAAGAAGGAGCCTGAGTTAGAGCTTGTCTTTAATTATGTAACTCGCACCAAATTCAGGCGGGGCGACATTGTTTGCATTATTTCTGTGCGGCGCTGAGAGCTTGGTGCTTGCAAATTAAATTCCTGCGTTCAGCCTTGATTCAGTTTGTCGCGCACATACTGCAGCCATACTTTAAAAGGAGTTACGCCATGAAGATGCTTCCTATACTTACTCTTGCTTCAGTTGCGGTGTTACCCACCTTGGCTGAGGCCGATCATTTACGACGCGGTAGTCATAGTTATGGCAGCGGTCCCTCGCTGTATTTGTTTGGTGGTGTAAGTAGTTCGAGCTTTAATTTTAATCGCTCAGATTATCGTTATAGCTTTGGTGATGGCTCTTTGTCAGATATTAAGTTAGATACTGAATCCAGCGGTGGCAGGCTTGGTTTTGGTTTTGATTTTAGTCGTGAACTTAGTTTGGAGTTTGGTTATGCCTCGCTAGGTTCGCTTAGTGGTAGCGCGATATCGAATGGCTCTCAGGTCTTAAACAATGGCTTTAGCGCAGGGCGGGTGGATATGGATGCCGATGTCGACGGCGTGTTTCTTGGGGTGAATGCCCATACGCCGCTAAGTGAGCCAGTGGGTTTGTTTGCTAGGTTCGGTGTTTATAGCTGGGAGATGGACGGAACACTGGAAGACAGTAGCCGCGCGGGTGGTTTTACCGTTGAGGGAACCGACCCCTATGCCGGAATTGGCCTACGTATGGCGATTGCTAACAACGCCAGTGTCACCTTGGCCTACGATCACTATCTTCTTGATGACGACGAGTCGGTAGAGCTTTCTGCGAATACGCTTTCGGTAGATTTAGTGTTTCGTTTTTAAAGCTAGCCCACTCAGGCTGTTTGAGCCCCATGCTCTTGTGAGCAATGGGGCTTTTTTACGTCTGTATTTTATCTCTGATGTTTATGGACAAGATTTAATCAGATTCAGCCCAATCTTTGCCCATAATCGCTATTCCTCGGCGCAGCCCAGCGGGACATTGTTTTTCGGTGTCGGTATAGTGTGCCCATTGCAAGTGTTATCGGAGTAAACATGGCGGAGTTAAGTTTTACATTGAATGGTCAGACGCAGGCCCTGACCATCGATTCTGGCACCCCCTTGTTGTGGGTATTGCGTGAGCAGCTCGCGATGACGGGCACAAAATTCGGGTGTGGTATGGGCTTGTGTGGCGCGTGTACTGTGCATTTGGATGGTCAGCCGATTCGTAGCTGCAGTTATCCCGCAGAGTTTGTAAATGGTAAAAACATCACCACCATAGAGGGCTTGGCGCCAACGGAAGACACACTGCACCCCGTACAGCAGGCGTGGCTTGAAATGAGTGTGCCGCAGTGCGGTTACTGTCAGTCTGGGCAAATTATGTCGGCGGTCGCGCTGCTAAAAGCTAATAGTAGCCCCAGCGATGACGATATCGATAAAGCTATGTCTGGCAATATATGTCGCTGTGGTACATATCCCCGTATTCGCAAAGCAATACACCGCGCAGCGGAATTGAGCGTGCAGTATTACCAGCCTGCCACAACTGAGGTGGGGGCCGAGTCATGAGTTTATCCCGTCGTAATTTTATTAAAAGCACCGCGCTATTAGGCGGCGGTTTGGCGATAGGTTTTAATCTTAGTGGCTGCTCCAAAGCTCCGCCGTATCCAAATATGAATGCCACTGCTTTACAGCCGAATGCCTACCTACAGGTGACGGCGTCTGGTGAAGTGATTTTGCAGCTACATAAGGTTGAGATGGGGCAGGGTGTTTTCACTGGTCTTACAACCTTGGCGGCGGAAGAGCTGAAAATGGATCCTGCGCTGATCACAGTTCAGCACGCGGAGTTTCACCCCGATTTTCGTGACCCCGAATTTTACGTGATGATCACCGGCGGAAGCTCATCCCTGCGCTTGAGCTATCAAACGCTAAGAGAGGCCGCCGCCACTGTTGCTGCAATGCTAATCGCCGCAGCGGCGCAGCAGCTGAATGTTGCGGAGTCATCCCTCAATTTGCACGACGGTAAAATTATTCATGCCCAGGGCGAGCTTGGTTTTGCCGATGTAATTGTAAGGGCACGTGGGATGTCTGCGCCGAGCGTGGTTACGCTAACGTCGCCGCAGGATTTTCAATATATTGGTAAGTACGATCAGCGCTTGGACGCCCGCGCTAAAGTAACCGGCAGCTCGCAATTTGGCTTGGATGTTCAGTATCCCAATGCTCTCAGCGCGGTCTTGTTACGCTCGCCAGACTTTGGGGGCAAGGCCAAAAGTTTTGACGCCATTGCCGCACTCGCCAAATCTGGTGTGCGTTCAGTCATCAATGTTGACGGTGCGATAGCGGTTATTGCAGACACTTACTGGCAGGCTAGACAGGCTGCATCTGCAGTTAAAGTAGAGTGGGAGAAAGGCCCGCTAGCCGGTGTAAATAGCGATGCTTTGCGTGCAGAGCGTCATAGTTTGCTGGCAACGGAATCAGGTAAAAACGTCGAAGAAATCGGTGACCCGAGCGCCGCTAGTGGTGTGCTTTTCGACGCTCTATATGATGTTCCATATCTTGCCCACGCCACGATGGAGCCAATGAATGCCTTGGCGGTAGTGAAGTCTGATTCAATCGAAGTTTGGACAGGTAATCAGGCCCCCGATATTGCGCTGTCGGCAATTGCCGATGCCACTGGCTTTAGTCGCGAGCAGATTCGCATACACAATCAAATGCTTGGTGGCGGTTTTGGACGTCGGATTTTGCCAGATTATTTGGTAGAGGCCGCCCGTGTAGCCCAGCTTAGTGGTTATCCCATTAAATTGGTGTGGAGCCGTGAGGACGATATGCGAGGCGATTTCTATCGCCCCAATTCCTCAGTAAAAATGTCTGCAACAGTAGAGGCTAATGTCGTTACCAGCTTGCAGGCCAAAGTAGCCGCGCCCAGCATTATGGGGCAGTTTGTTGGTGAGGTGAGTAACACGCTGCTGCCGCAGTGGATTCCAGACGGGCTCCACGGCAAACTCGCCGGCTTAGCAGCGAGTTCTGACCCCGCTGCTACAGAGGGTTTGATAGAAACAGATTATCAATTTCCGTATATGCGAACCGACTATATTATGCAGGAGACCAGTATTCCAATTGGCTACTGGCGCTCTGTTGGGCATTCGCAAAATGCGTTTTTCATGGAAAGTTTTATTGACGAACTTGCCGTGAAAACTGGGCAAGATGCGCTGCAATTCCGTTTAAATCATTTGCCTGTAGATTCGCGTCGCCGCAAAGTTTTGAAGGAAGTGGCAGACAAAGCTGGCTGGGGTAGTCCCGCTGCGGGGCAATTTCAAGGGTTAGCCGTTCACGAATCATTCCACACAATGGTGGCGCAGATTGTATCGGTATCGATAGAAGACAAAAAAATTAAAGTACATAAGGTTGTTTGCGTTGTTGACTGCGGTGTGGCTGTAAACCCTGATATAGTCCGTGGCCAAATGGAAGGCGGTATTGTGTTTGCTTTAACGGCGGCGCTGAAGGGCAATATAAGTGTGGTGGATGGCGCGGTACAGCAAAGTAATTTCCACAACTATGAATTGCTTCGTATGAACGAAACCCCAGAAATCGAAGTGCATATTTTAGAAAGCGCTGAGGCTCCAACAGGTGTAGGTGAGCCAGGTGTGCCGCCGCTGGCGCCGGCCTTAGCGAATGCGGTGTATGCTGCTAGCGGTCAACGCTTACGGCAATTGCCTTTAAAGCTAGTTTAGTATTTTTTCAGGTGTGGAGCGTCTGCTTTGCACCTTAAGCTGTTTCTAATGATTTAGCGCGAATGATTTGTTTTATAAGCGGTAAAATTTAAAAAGTTGATGTGTTATGAGTAGTGATTCTGAATTTGGTATTCAATATCCTTTTGCAGAGATTCCGCAAAAAGGGGAGTGGATAGAAGTTGCCAAAGGGATTTTTTGGCTGCAAATGTCGCTGCCTATGGCACTGGATCATATCAATCTTTATGTTTTGGAAGATGATGCGGGCTGGTGGATTGTTGATACCGGCATGAAGATTGGCGATACCCGCGAGCGTTGGGAGTTATTGCTGGCAAATCAAATGTCGGGCAAGCCGGTGCTAGGCGTAATTTGCACCCATATGCACCCTGACCACTGCGGGCAAGCTGGCTGGCTATGCAATAGTTTACGGGTGCCCTTATATATGAGCGCGCTTGAATTTCTATCGGCGCGAACCTTTACCACAATTCCACAAGGTGAAATGAGCTGGACGGCGGAACAGCATTTTCGCCGCGCTGGAGTGGGCGATGATTATCTGCAAAGTGATAGCGCTAAAATGCGCGGTTTTGGTTCGGTTGTAGAGCCCTTGCCGACGGCGTTTCATCGATTGGTAGATGGACAGATTCTGCAAATTGGCGGGCGCGATTGGCAGGTGATGACGGGGGCAGGGCACTCACCAGAACATGTGTCGCTGTATTGTAGTGCGGATAAGCTCATGTTGTCTGGTGATCAAATTATTCCCCGTATTACCTCTAACGTTAGCGTAATGGCCTCTGAGCCTGAGGCCAACCCACTGCAGGATTGGTTCGATGCGCTACGCCGCTTTAGACGTGATCTCGATCCCGCAACCTTGGTAATGCCTGCACATAATGCACCGTTTTACGGTGTTCACGAACGGCTAGATTATCTGATAGCACATCACGAAGGACATCTTGCTGCTATTGAGAAGGCCTGTGTTGAACCGCAGATCGCCATAGATTTATTTAGCGTGCTATTTGCCCGTAAAATTGAAATTTCGCAACTTGGCTTGGCGCTAGGCGAGGCAATCGCGCATTTGCATTATTTGTGCGCAGAAGGGCGGATGGAGCGTGTATTAGATGATGGCGGGGTTTACCGCTACCGGACAATTGATATAGAAAATTGCCCATATCACGGTGTTCACGAGCCGGATACAGGGCCAATGGAGGTGTAATCGTGCAGGGCGGTTTATTTGGTGATGAAACGGCAACAGAGAATTGTATTTTCTGCAAAATTATTTCCGGTAAGGCCCCAGGGCATATTTTGTATCGCGACGATGAAGTGATGTGCTTTTTAGACATTGCCCCTGTTTCCGTAGGGCACACCCTCGTTATTCCCATCAAACACCACGATAATATTTTCACCCTTAACAACAGCGAAGTTAGCGCCTTGGCAATCCAAACTCGGCGTTTCGCCCCCATTGTAAAACGCGTAACAGGGGCTGATGGTTTGGGCGTCCACCAGTTAAATGGTCGGGCAGCGGGACAGACCGTTTTTCATTACCACACCCACCTAATTCCGTGCTTTCACGGCAAGCCAATGCAAATTCACGGTCGTAAACCCGCAAGTCAAACCGCCTTAGCGGAAATGGCGGAGCGTCTGCGCGCAGCCTTAAAATAAGCGCTTTACCTAGAGGCTGTTGACCGATTTTGCTTATGCCGGTGACGTCTATTGTTATTGTGAGCGGGGTTTATATCGTCAAGAATAAGGGCTCGTTGATGCCATATAGCATCGCTATTTAATAATAATTTTCAGGAGCCGACGTATGGCAATGCCAACGGATATCAAGGTCATCGATCTGATGCTCAGCGTGCCAGGTGAAGACAATAGCCAGTGGTATGAGTTTATGAAGCCGCTGCTGATGGACGAAGAAAGCCGCAATATGTTCAAAATGCCGGCTCAGTATATGTTTAAAGACATACCCGACAGCGGCAAAAAAGAAGATTATATCGCCTATACCGTCGAGCAGATGGATAAGCACAATATTGAGCGTGCGATGCTAGGCGTTGACGATCATAACGAAATAGCCAAAGAGGCCTTGCGACGCCACCCAGATCGTTTTTTTGCGAGTCTAGAAGTCAATCCAAATAATGGCATGGACGAAGTTCGTAAAATGGTGCGTTTGCACCAAGAGTTCGGCATAAAGGCAATTACCGGTTTTGCCTCGGGTCTGTGTCCACAAGTACCTTATGACGATAAAAAGTGGTACCCCATTTACGCTAAGTGCGTTGAATTAGATATTCCCTTCTGCCCCTGCGTTGGCGTACCTGGCCCGCGCTTGCCAATGGCCCCGCAAAAGGTCGAGTTGCTAGATGAGGTTTGCTGGTTCTTCCCAGAATTAAAAGTGGTGATGCGTCACGGCGCCGAACCCTGGGAGAAATTGGCGTGGAAGCTAATGCTGAAATACCCAAATCTGTATTACATGACCAGCGCCTTTGCCCCAAAACATTACCCAGAAGAAATTGTTAAATTCGCCAACAGCCGTGGCGCCGACAAGGTGATGTATGCCGGTTACTTCCCTATGGGTTTATCTTTGGATCGGATCTTTAAAGATATGCCGAATGTGCCGTTTAAAGATGAGGTATGGCCAAAATTCTTGAGGGAAAATGCCCGCAAGGTATTTAAGCTCGATTAAGTTAATACGCGAGCTTTATGCTCGCGCGAAATGTGCGCAAACATAAAATAATAATGGAGACACGCAATGCCCCTAAGCTTGCAGGAAATGTCCGACCGTTTTGAAATTCAAGACATGCTGTTTCGCTATGCCGATATTATTGATCGTAAAGCGGTTGATGAACTCAATGATATTTTTACCGCCGATGCCCATATCGACTACAGTGCCTTTGGTGGTTCGGTGGGCGACAGAGAATCGACCTTGGCCTTTTTAAAGCAGGCTTTACCGGCTTTTAGCGCATCTCAGCATCTTAATGCCAATGTCCAGATTGCCGTTGACGGTGACTCCGGTACTGGCAGAGTGATGTGTTTTAATCCCATGGAAATGCCGCTCGGAGAAGAAAAGCAGGTGTTTATGCTGGGCCTTTGGTATGTGGACAGCTACCGTCGTACCACAGAGGGCTGGCGTATTAGCAGCCGCAAAGAAGAAAAGAGTTGGGTGTTTAACGTGCCTGATTTTATGAGTTTATAGATCTAGTTGGTGTGGAAGCGTTTCCACACCAAGTAGCGTGCCTTAGCTTGTCGCAGCCATGCTGGGCATTTGAGAGTTCTTTCAGCACACCAACTAGCGCGCCTTAACTTGTCGCTGTATCCGCAATAAATTTTAATATCACCTCAACTAATTCCTCACTTTGATCTTCCTGCAAAAAATGTCCGCCATCAACGATGGTGGTGTGGGCCTGCCCCTTGGTGCCAGGTATCAATTTGCGAAATAGTGGCTCTCCCGCTGCGGTGATGGGGTCTTTGTCGCTAAAGGCTGTTAGGAAGGGCTTTTCCATCGTGCTCAAAACCTGCCAAGCAGCGCGATTGGCGTCGGCGGCGGGGTCGTTTGCTGAAGTTGGTACCAGCATGGGGAATTGCCTTGCTCCGGCCTTGTAGCTTTCATCGGGAAAGGGCGCGTCATAGGCTTTTATGGTTTCCGCAGAAACCGGTTTTACGCAGGCACCGGCGATAATTTTGCCGACGGTAAATACCGGAATATGTTGCGATAGATGCTGCCACTGTAGAAAAGCGTCGCCGGGGGCGTGATCGCCCGTTGGCAACATAGTGTTGGCGGCAATAGCGCGGGTAAAGCGGTTTTGTTCTTCCGCGAGCAGGCGCAAGCCAATTAAGCCGCCCCAGTCCTGACAGAATAGCGTGATGTTTTGTAAATCCAGCTGCGCAAGTAAATCGCGCACCCAGTTAACATGGCGTTGGTAGCTATAGTCGCTGCGCTCGCTAGGCTTGTCTGAGCGACCAAAGCCGATAAGGTCCGGTGCAATTACCCGAAACCCAGCGTCAGCTAAAGGGGAAATCATTTTGCGATATAAATAACTCCATGTTGGCTCGCCGTGCATGAGTAAGATGACCGGCGCAGTTTGCGACCCCTCATCTACATAATGCATCCGTAAACTGCCGCCTTCGGTGTCATCAACCTCAATGTAATGGGGTGAAAACGGGTAGTCCGGCAAGTTTTCAAAGCAAGAATCCGGTGTGCGTAGCGGCGTCATGGTTTTCTCCAGAGTTTATTATTAGGCTGGCAGGTTTGGTGTCGCATCGACCTCGGCCTTTGCATCATTCTGCTCAGGCGGCACAAAGCTTATCACCGTATCGCCGGTTTGGAGCTTGCGGGATTTTTGGCTAAGCCATTCCAGTTTGCCATTTTCTGGGATGATAGCGAGTCGCACGGCGTCTTCAGGTAGGCGGGCAAGAAAGTCTTTTTCGCTGTAAGTGTCAGTGATCACAGTTTTTCGAATCATCCATCCGCGAATCATTCGTGTCCACAATTCGGCAAAGGAGATATTGCTAGAAAATGCAGTAATGCCGCGGCGTGTTTCAGACACCACGCGATTATTGCGTTCATAGCCACTGTCGTAGGGTTGAAACACCCGGTGTCTGCCTAGGTGTGGGGCAAAATGATTGCATACCATAGAGTTGTAATGGTTGTTGCCGGTAGCGGCGAGCACGGTGTAAATATTATCTAAGGCCATCGCCTCGTCGGCCATGTCTGACAACACCTCGCCAAACCATGTGTCTATTCCCTGTTGCCGCGCTGGCTGTAATCGTCCCCACTCGGTATCGGCTATTACAACTTCCTGGTTAATTTTTTTGAGGGCACCAGCTAATTCAATTGTCCATGGCGAGGCGCCAACAATTAAAATTCGGCCTTTGCCCGGCGAGCCGAGTTTGAGCAATTTTGTTAGTGGTCCCAATGAAAATCCGTGGGCCAAAATAGTCGCAAAAATCAGCATAAAGACGGCAGGAACTAAATACTGAGCGTCTTCAAAACCTGCGTCGATTAAGGCAGGCGCAAATGCACCAGCTGAAGCGGCAGCTACAACGCCGCGCGGTGCTATCCATGCGATTAATACCCGGTCCTGCCAGCTACAATCGGTGCGGATGGTTGCCAGGAACACCGCCAAGGGTCTAACAAAAAATACAAAGCCAAACACCATTGCGACGAGTTGCCAGTGAATGGACTGCAGGGCTGTTTTGGTTAGCGAGGCGGTGAGTACAACAAATAAGAAGGAAACTAAAATTAGGGTGACGTATTCTTTGAAACGACGCATTTCATCTAGGCTGCGCAGCCCCATATTCCCCATAACCACACCCATCAAGGTGGTGGCGAGTAAGCCTGACTCATGCTGCACTAAATCGGATAATGCATAAACAGCAAGCACACAAGCGATGATGGAGGGCGCTTTCAGGTACTCCGGAATCCAGCCCTTGCGGAAGCAATAGCCAAGGCCGTAAGCAATACCACCGCCCAACACTGCGGAGGTTGCGAGGGCTAAACCGAGGCTGGCAAATATGGATTGCAGTGCTGGGCCTTCACCAGAATAAAGTAGGTATTGATAAACTAAGACCGCGAGTAGAACGCCAATGGGGTCGTTGATAATACCTTCCCATTTTAAATAAGACGCCGTTCTGCGATTGAGTTTGGCGTGTTTGAGTAGCGGCATAATTACCGTTGGGCCCGTAACAACCAGAATTGCACCGAGCAAAGACGCCACCCCCCAGCTTAAGCCGCCAACGTAGTGGGCGACGCAAATGCCAATTCCCCAAGCGAAAAACACACCGATTGAGGTGAGGCGACGGGTTACCTGTGCTGTTTCTCTTAATTCATGGAACTGAAGGTTAAGGCCGCCCTCGAACAGAATTATCGCTACAAAAAGTGATGTGACAGCGGTAAGACCATCGCCAAAGTCGACGCTGGGCTCAATCCAACCAGTGATTGGCCCCAATAAGAGACCGCAGGCAGCGAGCAAAACAATGGCAGGCAAGCGAAAGCGCCAAGCCAGCCACTGACAAAAGATACCGGCGACTAAAATACTTACTAAGGCGTGTGTCATTTTTGATGCTCTTTATGGTTTTATGTCTCTGGTGAACGATGTCATGCCTTGGGTATTTAAGTCAAAGCTGGGAACCAGATCAATTCACAATAATGTGGCTAGGGTATGATTAGGCGCAATAAAATAGACCAGACAGGGAGATAAGTGCGAATGGCTAGGCAACAAAGCTACATAATGTGGTGTTTATGTGTAGTGCTGCTGAGTGCTTGCGTTGGTCGTGTAGAAAATAAGCGCTTTGAACTCGACGGGGAGGCAGCGCCAGTATTCAGCGGCGAGTATAAGCGAGATATTTTTTTACAAGGCGAGGTGATATACGGCGACGCCGCGAACTCACAGTTTAAGGGTAAGTTTGACAGCTTGGGCTTTCCCCAGCAGGGCGAATTAACGCAGTTGTATCAAGACATCAATAATGAGCCGCTATTCCTAAACTTGAAGGGTGATTTTAAGCTTAACGCTGAGGAAAGCCGTTTAGGCTTTAACGGCTCATTTACCATTTTCGATGGTGAAAATAGAGTATTAGCTCAGAGCGAGCAAAGCCATTGGCAGGCTCAGTATTCAGATCTACATCGTTTCCGCGCGCCATCTTTAATGGCGATGGATGGTGATAATCAATACCTTCAGTACCGGCGCAATATTAGTCCCAAGGGCAGGCCAGAGGCTTTTCCCATTGTTCATCGCGGCTTGGGAGGTCCATTTCAAGTCGCACTTAAATTCAAAGAAGGATTGCCGAGGG
Organism: Zhongshania marina; assembly: GCF_002915595.1. Lineage (GTDB taxonomy): Bacteria > Pseudomonadota > Gammaproteobacteria > Pseudomonadales > Spongiibacteraceae > Spongiibacter > Spongiibacter marinus_B. Next base: position 91,580 of record NZ_PQGG01000012.1, on the reverse strand, counting down.
GCGTAGTCAAAATAAGTGCTCTAGACGCCAGCCAAGATTTTTTTGTGGTTGAGCGGCAGTACTTCAATTATCAAATTAAGCCTCAGCCAGTACATTATTTTTATTATGAACCCGCTAGCTTTTCAAAGGTGGAAGTATTGGGTGACTGCGAGCGCGCCCCCAATTTAACGGTGCCCCAAAACTTATTACAAGCGTTTGCCTATGACTGCGATAAAAATCGTTTTTATGCTCTGAGTGAAGATTACCCCGCATCTATGCTGGAAGTAGCTGCACGAGATATTGATAACGGTGGGCTGTTTCACCGTGTGCGTATCTATCGCCATGGCGTTGTTACCACTGCGGCGGTGAATGTCGACGCTATTTATGACGGTAAGTGGTTATATCACGGGCCAGTCACGGTTATGCACTACGGGAATCTAAAAAGTTATCGGCAATATGAACTCGGTAAGCCAATCGGTATTGGTATTTACGTTGATGAACAGGGCGCCAGGTATGAGGGCTTTGGTGACGCCGATGACGCCTCTGGTCTGCCCGATGACGATTTCCGCGATAAGCTCGATAGTCGCTATGAGTGGTATAAGCAGCGTCTTAATACGCGGTTTTCTGATGTGTTGAGCGGTGCGGTTTTATCTTCTAGTGAGCTTGGCAAGCTGAAGTCAGATTTATTAACCGACATAGAAGAAAATCAAGCGATAGCAAAAGATGGCCAAGTTGCAGGTTTGGCAGAGCTGTGGGCCAGCTGGCAGCGCCAGAGCATGGCGCGACTAAGTACATGGGGTAGCGGCGGCAATGAGTCGGTCGCGGTACTAAAATCAAATATGCTTGCTGATATTGAAAAGTGGTATGAGCAAAGTGGGGCGCTCTTATTAGATGAGTCTGCGCAGCGCTGCGCCCGTGGCGGCAAAAGTTTTAACGAGACTGATTGGCGCTGTGAGCGTAGGCCGGATGATGCCCTAGTTAAGATTTGCGAAGATTATTTCAGTCAGTCCCAATGTGCAGCGATGAGTCGCGACTTTGCGAAGCGAGATCGCTAGGTGACTCAACAAGTTGTCATTTTTTCAAACACGAGTAGCCATTAGGTAATACAATGGATGGAAACATCCCTTGTTTCATTTACAGCAGTACAGGCGCAATTTACATGTGGTTTAAAAATCTTCTGATCTACCGTTTTACCAAACCCTTCTCACTGACCGCCGAAGAGGTCAATGAAAGACTTGCAGAAAAATCCTTTATACCCTGCAATAGTCAGGATGTGTCCAGCTATGGTTGGACCCTGCCACTAGGTTCACAGGGCAGTGAATATGTACATGTTAGCAACGGCTGCATCATGCTGTGTGCGCAAAAGCAGGAGAAAATTTTACCCGCGTCGGTCGTGAATGAAGTGCTTGCCGATAAGTTAGAAGAAATAAAACTTGCAGAAGACCGCATACCTGGGCGCAAAGAGCGAACAGAACTAAAAGACGAAATTACCTTCTCACTGATTCCCCGCGCGTTTACTCGCTCCAATCGCCTGTTTGCCTATATTGCTCCAGAGCAGGGGTTGTTGATTGTTAACGCGGCTTCTCATAACAAGGCGGAAGAGCTGCTTAACTTTCTGCGTGAGTCGCTGGGTAGTCTGCCGGTTATCCCCTTAAAAGCTAAAAATGTGGCGCAGCACCAAATGACAGAGTGGTTGGTGCAAGGAGCTGCACCCGCAGGATTTGAGCTGGGTGGTGAGTGTGAGCTGAGAGACAAGGCTGATGAGAGTTCGGTGATTCGCTGCAAAAACCAAAACCTTTGCACCGCAGAAATAAGCAGCCATATTCAGGCGGGTATGTTTGTCAATAAAATCGCGCTGCGTTGGAGCGGCGATATTGAATTTGTTATTGATGACCAGCTAGCTATTAAACGTCTTAATTTTGGTGATCTAATTCAAGACAAGGTTGGCGATGTACACACAGAAAGTGCTGCCGATCAGTTCGACGTTGATTTCGCGATAATGAGCGCAGAGTTCGCGGCGTTTATTCCCGCCGTGCTCGAGGCCTTCGGCGGCGAAGATCTCAGTGAGCAGGGTGAAGTGATATCCAGCGCCGCTTAAGTGTATAACAAGCTGCGGCCATGTCCGCAGCTTGTTGTTATACAAATTGTTTTCATCGTTTTAACCCAGCACCAAGTAAATCCAATCTGAATCCCGCTTGGTTTGTGCTGTGCTGGTGGGCACACATATTGTTCCTGTCGCTATTGGTTTAAATATCCTTGTTTAATTTTGACTCGCGCTTAACGTCCGACGAACGGAATGAGTTTTATAGTCAAAGATTTAGTTGTGCTAGCTAACAATAATAATGCTTCATTATATCGCGTCTTTCGATGTTCTATCTAAGATGTTGATATTTATATAAAAAATATTAATAACTACTGTCTTTTTGATCAATATAAGCCTTGCTGCTACGGGTATTTACGTATATTTCTGTTTTTCCTAAGCTCGCAGAATAGGTCAACCAAAATATTGATTTTTTATCAATACTTTCGGTGTTGGTTATGTTCCTTGGCTACATTACCTGAGCCCCGTGTGACATAAATAATGATAAAACTAGAGTAAACATATTGCTGGATACACTGATCGGAACCGTCTTGTCCTATTTCAGTGTTTCATCGGTGCTATGTATAGAGGTTATTAAATGAGAAAGATTCTTGGCGTTGAAGTTGCCGTTATGTTGTTTCCAGCGGTATTGCAAGCTGGTCAAATCGAAGAGGTAGTGGTTACGGCGCAAAAACGTGCTCAATCTATCAATGATGTAGGTTTGTCCGTTTCAGCGGCGACCGGCGAACAGATTGCCGATGCAGGAATCAGTGACACTGGTGATTTGGTCAAAGTGTCTCCCGGTTTGGTTTTCACGGCTAGTCAAAATGGTACACCCTTATTTTCTCTCCGTGGAGTTGGATTTAACGACTACACACTAGGTGCGAGTCCGGCTGTAAGTGTGTACGTAGACGAAGTGCCGCTAGCTTACGGCGCATTTACTAAAGGTGCGACCCTAGACTTAGAACGAGTTGAAGTCTTGAAAGGGCCGCAGGGATTATTGTTTGGTCAGAACTCTACTGGTGGCGCAATTAACTATATTGCGGCTAAACCGACGACGGAATTGGAGGCCGGTGGTCGCTTGAGCTATGGCCGCTTTAATAAATTGGAAACAGAGGCTTATGTTAGTGGCCCGCTTAGCGATACCGTTGCCGGTCGAATCGCATTGGCGACTACTCAGGCAGATGAGTGGCAAAAAAGTGTAGCATCTAATCGAGAATTAGGTGTAGAAGACCTATTTAAAGGTCGCGCACAATTACAGTTTGATCTTAGTGACCGGACTACTGTGTTGGCTGGTGTCAATGGCTGGGCTGATAAGTCCGACACTCAAGCCGCGCAACTCCAAGATGTTCAACTACAGTATTCTTCACCCAGCGAGCCATTGATTTCTGATGTTGCAGCAACGCAAAGCCGCATAGATGCGTTTTATGTTCAGCCAAACGCGGCGAATAACGCGCGCAGTGCCGAATGGGATGAGGGGCGTGATTTGTCTCGTAATGATGATTTCACGCAATTCACGCTACGCCTAGATCATGAGCTTAACGACGCGCTGACGTTCACTTCTATTACGGCCTACTCTGAGTACCGAGAAGATTACTCAATGGATAGAGATGGCACACTCTTACAGAATATGGGCATAGATTCAGAAGGCAGTGTTGACAGTTTCACCCAAGAACTGCGCTTGTCTGGTAACACCGACAACAGCCAGTGGTTAGTCGGTTTGAACTACGCGACTAATGATGTTGTCAGCGATGAAACGGTGTTAGTTGGTGATTCCACCAACGTAGCGCTAAACCCCGGTGGTCCATTTATCCAGCAATCTACCACCAGTATTACTCAAGACATCGAGGATGTTGGTATATTCGCTAATTTAGAATATGACCTAAGCGAGCAGCTTACCGTGCTTGCGGGTGTTCGTTTTACTCAAAGCAAAAATGATTTTACCTCTTGTAGTCATAATGCCGATCCTGGTTTAAATGCCACCTTTGCCTTCTTTTCTGATGCATTAAAAGGGCAGGCACCGGGAACAACCGTAATCGTGCCGGACGAATGTGTAAGCTTAGATGCTGTGACTGCCGACGTTAGTCGCACTCCTTATCAAGACACTTTAGACGAAGATAATGTGTCTTGGCGGTTTGGATTAAATTACCGTGTTGACGAGGATCTACTGCTATACACACTCGCATCTAAAGGGTACAAAACAGGCAGTTATCCGATTTTACCTGCATCTACCACATCACAATTTGAGCCAGTCACTCAAGAATCAGTTCAAGCTTTGGAAGCTGGTTTCAAATGGACTCTGGCTGATCGTAAAGCCCAGTTAAACTCCGCGATCTTCTATTATCAATACGATGATAAGCAGGTGCGTGGCAGTGTTAAAGATCCTGTGTATAACCAGCTGGATCGTTTAGTGAACGTTCCGGAATCAACTATCCAAGGTTTTGAAGTAGAGCTTACGTATACGCCTATTGACGGTCTTATGCTGCGGGCTTCTGGCACGTATGTAGATACTGAAGTTAACGAATGGTACACCTTTGTTAACCCTACTACTGGACAAGATGAAGATGGTTTAAATGGTGTGCGAGAGCAGGGGGACTTTGCTGGGTCTGAGCTGCCGTTTACGCCTGATTTTCATTTTGTCGCAGACGCGGATTACCGCTTGCCAATTAGCAGCACCTTGGGCGCATTTGTAGGGGCTAATCTGATGTATAACAGCGAAGCAAACTCTACCTTTGGTGCCCCAGATAAAACCCGCGTCAATAGCTTTACAACCCTGGATTTGCGCGCCGGTATCGAGTCTTTAGATGGAGTTTGGAGCGCAACGGTATGGGGGCGCAATGTGACAGACGAGTACTACTGGAGCAATCAGTTTGTAACTCAAGACGTTGTTGTTCGCTATGCGGCAAAGCCCGTTACCTATGGAATTAGTTTTGCCTACAACTTTATGTAGGAAAGGGCAGTTCTAATTAAAATCACCCAGTTGCCTGTCCTCGTGACGGGCTTTTTTGTGTTTATATCGGCGATATTTTGCTGCGCTCGTGAATGTTGAGTTGAATGGCATGTAGCCTATGCATTCTAAAATACTATTTGTGAACGACCTGACCGCGATACATTTGCTTTGTTTGTTGGCGCTCGGCCGAAACCTGCGAATGTGCCGGTAGTTCTTTGTCTCGGTAAACCTTCGTTCCTCTATAGGTAATCTCGGTAATTTGGCGTGCGTTATCACTATTCGCAGCCACCTTGCTGGGTTCTAGCTGAAAGGGGATGCCAGCCAAAGACATGATTTCAACAACCGTTTTGCGGGTAAAGGGGTCGCGGCTACGTTTACCTAGGTCAGCTAAACCGGTTAGTAACTCTGGATCAGCTAGGCGTATCCGAGTGCCAAATTCAGCGTAAATGCGATTACGCAATTGCTGCAACAGCGTGACCATTTCAGGGGAGTACACCATTGAATTCCTTTGCAGATGATTAAAGGTCGAGATAGCGCTTAATATTTAGACAGAAACAAAACTAAGCACTGTGTAGTAGAGCAATAAGCGTTCCAGCTCTTAAATCTGATGATGTCGACTTTTTGTGCTAAATAAGCACAACCGCGCGCACTAATTGCGCGCATATTAAGGTTGCCGCACCAAGAAGCGGCGCGACGGCGAAAATCAAATTATTTGGCAATTGCCATTGCTACTGATATTGGTTAGAGTAGCCGCCCTTAAAAAGCGGGCTACGGCGCGCTTGAGTTAAGTTTTGGTGAGGTGTCCGAGTGGCTGAAGGAGCACGCCTGGAAAGTGTGTAACGGGTCAAACTGTTCGAGGGTTCGAATCCCTCCCTCACCGCCATTACATAAAAAACCCAGCCTTTGCGCTGGGTTTTTTATGTAATGGCAAAAATGCGGTTAAAGCGGAATGTCTCGCCTAGTCTAGCCTCCTGTAAACTAATAATTTCCGCAGTTTCCTCCTCGTTTTGAGTCGTTCTTAGGGTCTGCCCTAAACCAGCTTATTTGCAGCGGCGCTGTTAAGTTGGGGCCCGACTGCTTATCATTAGTCTTTTGGCAAAGAACACAGTGAATTATGACGATTAAGTGCACAATCGTGCCGGTGACGGCTTACCAGCAAAATTGCTCTGTAATGGTGTGTGAAAAGACCGGAAAGGCTGCCATTTTTGATCCGGGCGGCGATATCGAGAATATTGAAGCCGCTATTGCTCAACTGGGCGGTAGTTTAGAGGTGATTTATTTAACCCACGGGCATATGGACCACTGCGCTGCAGCGGATGTTATGCGTAAAAAATACGGGGTTAAAATCATCGGCCCGCAGAAAGAAGATGCCTTCTGGATAGATAAACTACCCGAGTGGTGCAAGATGACGGGGTTTCCCCATGCCGATGCATTTACACCGGATCAGTGGTTAGAAGATGAAGACACGGTGAGTTTTGGTGAACAAACTTTGGCAGTAAAATTCTGCCCTGGCCACACACCGGGTCACGTGGCGTTCTTCCATGAAGCAGCCCGTTTGGCGATCGTGGGAGATGTCTTGTTTCAGGGCTCTATTGGCCGTACCGATTTTCCCAAGGGCGATTTCGACACGCTAGTGAATTCGATTCAAACCAAGCTGTGGCCACTGGGTGATGACGTAACCTTTATCCCAGGGCATGGCCCGACCTCGACGTTTGGCCATGAACGTGAAACCAACCCCTTTGTTGCCGATACTCGGTTCGGGTGAGTTGTTGTTATGAGTAATGAATTAACGCATTTTGATACCAAGGGTAATGCCCAGATGGTGGATGTGACCGAAAAAGCGGTGACTCAGCGCGAGGCACAGGCAAGTGGCACAGTCACCATGCAGCCAGAGACCTTGGCATTGATCGCTGAAGGTGGCCATAAAAAAGGCGATGTGCTCGCCGTCGCAAGAATCGCTGGTATTCAGGCCGCTAAAAAGTGTTCCGATTTGATTCCCCTGTGTCACCCTCTCATGTTGTCCTCTGTTAAGGTCGAGTTTGCCCTTGATCACGACGCTAATGCGGTGCGGATACTGGCGCGCTGCAAATTGGCTGGTCAGACGGGTGTTGAAATGGAGGCGCTTACCGCCGTCTCTGTTGCTGCATTAACGATATACGATATGTGTAAGGCCGTAGATAAAGGCATGGTGGTGTCTGATATTAAGCTCTTAGCTAAGTCAGGCGGTCGCTCGGGCGATTGGTTTGCAGAAGAGTCGAAGGAATGATCACCATATTGTTTTTTGCAAAATACCGCGAGCAACTCGGCTTAGGGAAAATGAATTTCACCCTTGATACCGCGCTAAGTGTAGGCGACTTAAAAAAGCGTCTGGTTAGTGATGGCGGGGAAAAATGGGCCGAGGTTTTATTAGCAGATAATACCCTGTGCGCGGTTAATCAAACCATTGCAAATGACAGTGTTGAGATTAACGACGGGGATGAGGTCGCTTTTTATCCCCCGGTTACCGGAGGCTAGTATGCATAGCCGAGTTATTGTCCAAACCGACGATTTTGATGTTGCCGAGGAATGCCGTGCTTTGGCAAACAGTGGCCGCTGCGGGGCTGTGACTCAATTTGTAGGCGTGATGCGAGATCGCAATGAGGGTGATGATATAGCTGCAATGGAGTTAGAGCATTACCCAGGGATGACCGAGCGCAGTATTGAAGCCATTATCGAACGGGCCGGCGAGCGTTGGCCGATATTAGCGGCGACGGTGATTCATCGGGTGGGTAGTTTGTTACCAGGGGCTCAAATTGTGTTTGTGGGCGTTGCCGCCATGCATAGGCAGGCAGCGTTTTCGGCCTGCGAATTTATAATGGATTACCTTAAATCCGAGGCGCCATTTTGGAAGAAGGAGTGTAAGGCTGACGGCACTGAACGCTGGGTAGATGCGCGTGATTCAGATGCCCAGGCACTTAATAAATGGTGACTTGAGTCTTAATAGTCCAATCGGAGTAGCATGTTACGCTCAATTTGTGTGTGCGCTAGGTGTATAATCCCTTCCATTCTAAGTAAGACAGCGGCAGCATTTATGCCTTGCCATAATAAAAGTACAAATAGGAAATTCTATGAGCCTTGATCCCCGCCAGTTCCGCAATGCCCTAGGTCAATTTACCACCGGCGTCTGTGTTATTACCGCAAACCCAGCTGGCTACAAGCCTTTCGGTATGACGGTAAACTCATTTGCCTCGGTGTCGCTTGACCCAGCACTTGTGCTATGGAGCTTGCGCAATGACTCTGAGTGTCTTGATGCGTTTAATAAATCCAAGACGTTCACAGTGAATGTGTTAGCGAGTGATCAATTAGATTTATCTAATTTGTACTCTAAAAAGAGTGATCACGATCTTCGTGACGAGCATTTTCGAATTGGCAAAAGTGGTGCGCCGGTATTACGTGGTGCCTTAACCAGTTTTGAATGTGAAACTTGGGCGCATTATGATGGGGGCGATCATATTATTGTGGTCGGCAAAGTCATTGAAATGGATAACAAACCCGGCGCCAAACCGCTGGTATTTCAGGCCGGCCAATATCGAGAGTTGCGCTAAGTAAATTGGAGTAGGGAGGGCGATGAAATACTGTAGTAATTGCGGTGCGGAAGTTGTTAAGCAGATCCCCGCCGATGATGATCGCCTTCGTTTTGTGTGCCCACAATGCGAAATCATCCATTACCAAAACCCTAAAGTTGTGGTCGGTTGTCTGCCTGTGGCTGGCCAGCAGGTGCTGCTGTGTCGACGGGCGATTGAGCCGCGCTTAGGTTACTGGACTATTCCTGCTGGTTTTATGGAAAACGGTGAAACCATGTTAGAAGGCGCGCTTCGTGAAACCCGTGAAGAGGCGGCCGCCAAAGTCTGTGATGAAACCCTGTACCGTTTATTTGATATTCCCCATATCAATCAGGTTTACGTATTTTACCGAGGCAATCTGGACGGTGATTATGGCATTGGGCCAGAGAGCCTAGAGTCTAGGCTCTTCTCAGAAGAAGACATTCCCTGGTCTGAGCTTGCGTTTCCTATTGTCACAGATGTGCTAACCGAATATTTTGAAGACCGTAAAACCGGCGAATTCCCGATTCGGGTCAGTACCCCCAGTAAATTGTGGGCGAAGCATGTAGGTTGGAAGTCGACGCCGGAAGGCAAAATTTAGTAAAAAGTCTAATAAGCTACTGCAATCCCTCATTTTTTATTATGCGCTTTTCACAAAGCGCGCTATGGTTATATTAGGCTGAAGACCGTTTTGAGCACCTCCATTATTCTTTAGCCTGTGATCAGTAAAATAAGGAGATTAAATGGAATACGTTTATCACACCGTTGATGTTTTTACGCAGTCCGCTTACAGCGGCGCTCAAATTTCGGTTTTTCCTCAAGCTGACGGCCTAGATGACTCGCAAATGCAGCTCATCGCCAAGGAAATGAATCATCCAGAAACCGTATTTGTCTTTCCCGGCAGCAGCGACGTAGCCGCCGAGTTACGGGTATTTTCACCTGCGGGTGAGCGTGCGGTCGGTAGTCATAGCGTGGTGGCGGCAGCGCGCACCCTCGTTCACAGCAAAGCTTTGCCGGTCAGTGACCGGGATTGCGAAGTGCATTTTTCACAGGGCAAGAAAATAATTGACGCCGTGCTGTCCTACGTAGATGGCCGTTTACTTACCCAGCTGTCGATGTCGGTTAGCCCGCAAATCGATCGCTACGTTCCCGACAATAAAGAATTGCAACAGGTGCTTGGCTTGGGGCCAGATGACATCGAAACCCTTAAAGCGAAAACGCTCTTTGTAAGTTGCGATACGCCGTATTTGATTGTGCCGCTGCGTTCGATGGACGCGGTATACCGAGCGCGCTTTAGTCTTGAGGCGTGGTCACGTAGCAGCGCGTCGTCTGTTGCAGTAAATGAAATTTTGGTTTACTGCAGCGAAACTGAATCCTTGCAGACAGATTTTCATCTGCGTATTTTGGGTGAGCATATCGCTCACGACGACAGTCCCCCAGTAGGGGCGGCAATTCCCGCTTTTGTAGCAAGTCTGTGCGATACCCGTGGACTGGCAGACGGAACCCACACTTTCTGGCTAGAGCGCGGTCACAAAGCTAAGCGGCAAAGTATTTTGCAGGTTGAGTTTGTGAAAAAATCTACCGCTGCCTTAAAGGTGAGAATTGGTGGCGATGCAGTACTTGTTGCTCAAGGCTCAATTCTTGCGCCAGCTTCACGGTCGCCAAAAGCGGCGTAGCTTTTGTTTTAAATACGCTTAGGCGTTCAGTCGTAATTGGCTGAATGCCTTTGCTAGTCCCTCATTTTGATGTCTGCTTTCTGTATACTAGTGCCCATACTCAGCCAAGATGTTGCTTCTTGACGGTTCTTCATTATTTATAAAAAGGCGTATTACATTCGCATGGATACACAGCTTTTGATATTGGTTGCTGGCGTCGCTTTTGGGGGCCTGTGTCTGGGCGCAATTTTTGCCATTGTCATATTGCGGCGTAGTCATAATATGCAACTGAAGATTATAGATGAACAGCAAAAGACCTTGCAGGCAGAGTTGGAACTACAAAAAACGGCGGGGCGGGAGTGCGCCGCGAAGCTAGAAGACACAGGGGCTGCACTTGTTATTCAGGAGCGAGAAGCAGCCGTTGTAAACGAGCGCTTGGCTATACAGATTGAAAGCTTGGCGAATACCCAGCGCGCATTGGCGTCTGCGGAACAAAAAAATAGTGAGCTGAACGATGCACTTGCAAGAAAAGAAAGTGCTTATGAACATCTCAAAACCTCTACCGCAGAGCAGATTACTTTACTCAGCGACGCCAAAAAGCAATTAACAGATCAATTTGAACAACTCGCCAACCGCATATTTGATGAAAAAAGTCAGCGCTTTCAAGTTAATAGCCGCGATGCTTTAGAGGTACAGCTAAAGCCCTTTCGAGAACAGCTTAAAGAGTTTCGCGGACGTGTCGATCATATTTACGACAGCGAAAATCGCGAGCGCGGCGAGCTAAAGGAACAGCTCAAAAATCTACAGGAAATGAACCGCAGCATTAGCAAAGAAGCTCAAAATTTGACCCGCGCTTTAAAAGGAGACAACAAAGCACAGGGCAATTGGGGCGAAGTCATTTTAGAGCGGGTACTGGAAGAATCGGGACTGCGAAAAGGCCACGAATACGAAACACAGCTCAGCTTTACCGACGATAGTGGGCGGCGAAAGCAACCGGATGTGATCGTGCGTTTGCCAGATGAAAAAGACATAATCATTGATGCCAAGGTGTCGTTGATTGCCTATGAGCGTTATTGCAGTAGTGATGATGACGCTGAACGTCAAGCGCTGTTGCGCGATCATGCCCAGTCAGTAAAAGCTCATATAAACGGTCTGAGCACCAAAGGCTACGAGCATATAGAAGGTCTACGGACGCTGGATTTTGTGTTTATATTTATTCCGGTTGAAGCAGCATTTATGGCAGCCTTCGAGCATGATCCAGAACTGTTTCGCGATGCGTATGAGAAAAATATAATCGTCGTTGGGCCGACAACCTTGCTTGCGACCCTGCGTACGGTACAAAGTATTTGGCGTTACGAACGACAAAATCAGAATGCCGAGGAAATCGCCCGTCAGGCAGGTGCGCTTCACGACCAGTTCGCCCTTGTTGTGCAGTCACTGGAAGATGTAGGCAAACACCTTGATCGGGGGCGCGACGCCTATGAAAAAACCCTGAACAGAATGACGCTGGGAAAGGGTAATTTGGTGTCGCGGGTGAGTCGTTTAGAGGCCTTGGGGGCCAAGGTGAAAAAGACCCTGCCGGCATCGCTGATTGACAGGTCTGAGATTGAAGGCATCGATTTTGACGATGCCGATAAAGATAACTAATTAAAGGAGTTTACGGTGGCATCAGTTAAAATTGGGAATTTAGCACCTGCGTTTTCGCTAAAAAATCAAAATGGCGAATCGGTTAACCTAAAGGACTTTAAAGGCAGCAAAAATGTTGTGCTGTATTTTTATCCCCGCGCTAAAACACCAGGCTGTACTGTACAAGCCTGCGGTATTCGCGATACTAAAAAGGCCTTTGATAAATTAGATACCGTAGTGCTTGGCGTGAGTCCTGACTCTGTAGCCAAATTGAAAAAATTTGAAGAGAACCCAAAGAAAGAAGAAAGCCCCTTAAACTTCACGCTGCTGTCAGATGAAGATCACAGCATTGCCGATAAATACGGCGCCTGGGGGCCAAAGAAATTTATGGGCAAAGAGTTCGACGGTATTTTGCGCAGCACCTTTATTATCGGTAAAGATGGCAAGCTCAAACACATTATGGCCAAAGTGAACACCAAAACCCATCATGAAGATGCTTTGGCGCTGATCAAAGAACTCGGCCTGTAAATTTGTAGGGTTGCCTCGCAACAGGCCGCGCATTTCGCGTAGTTTGACTTCGTATAGTGGTGTATCTAGTATTGTTGCGAAGGTGGTTTTGAGTATGGATGCTTTTTTATGGCGATGAGACTTGTATTTGCGTTTGTTATTTTACTTTTATTTGGGTGTGCCTCTTCCCCAGCTCCAGAGAGTCGATACTTGGAGGATAATTTTAAAAAGTCTGTAAGTGTCACTTTGAATGCGCCAAATCTATCTGCTCTTCATAAACCTCCGCTTAATTCTGGCTTGGCCTTCTTGAAGGTTTATGATTTCAATGATGTTTGTGAAAAACGGAGCACAATTTTTGGCGAGGCATATAAGCAAGCTGATCCGGTAGGAGAAATTTACGTCTCTAAAGCAGATCGTTCAAAGCTTGGCAAGCTACCGCTGGGGCTTGTTGTTATCAGTGCTGGTTTCGATGTTCATGGCGTCGGGACTAGAATGAAGTGCGACAGGTATTTTCAGTTTGAAACGCGTGAAAACTTTACTTATGAGATAGAGGTGAAAGAATCTCGCCCTTTCGTTGTGTCGTGTAGTGTCTCAATTAAAGAGCGAGGCGCTGACGGACGATATTCTGACAATATTTCAAAGTTTCAACGTAGCGAAAACGGTGGGTTTCTAGGTTTGGATGATGACTTGTCACCAATATGTGGTGAGTCCTGAACAGGCGATATGTGAAGTAAAGCCAGGAGTTGGAATGTTAACTCGATATATTTATTTCTCATTCACATTTTTTGTTCTGCTGCTGACCGCATGTGGTGGGGGCGGTGGAGGAGGGAATGGGGGAGATGTTGGCGCTACTCCTAAACCTGATTCACTCGACATCAATGCGCTGTCATATGTTCGACACTCATTCGTCGAGAATTCCGTTAAGGTTCCACTTCCTCACTGGGAAAGCATTCCGTCGGTCGAATTTCCTAGTGCATCGGATGAACCGCTTGAGCTGGAAATCGAGCCAATAAGCCTTGCTACTGGGCAATGGCGTACCTTTTTTGTCGTGCTTAACGCTGAATCAGCGGATCAGACGTTTAGTAATGAGCTTCGAAATAAAACCATTCTATCGTCTCAGTACCTAGTCATAGACGGTTTTCCCGCCGAGCAAACGGTTTATGAAGGCAATATCACCTTTGATATTGACGATGGCGATGGCGAGAGTCTAGCAACACCGAATCAAGGTAGTAATGTGCAGGATCGCTTTCGGTTTTTACAGACAACGGTCGATGTGAACGGCGACTTCTACACGTTGCTTTATGTCGCGGAGGTAACTGATTATGTGCGCTACGAAGAGATCGCCTACCATTTAGCCGAATCAATGGAATTTGCCACACGGCTACCCATCCAGCGATCTAATGCCGCAGGGGACCTAGTCTCGGCCAGTACTGAGTCCCAAACTTTATTTGCCTACTGTGAGATTGACGACAAATCTGGTTTACCGCAAATGGCACTAAATTCTGTGCTATTAACGTCTGAGCGGGTAGAGCAGCCGGAGACCCTTATAGCGACATTTCCTCTGGGAAGCGACAGCTGTTCCACTACTGGGTTGGCGTATGGTGACGGACATTATCTTGTGGTGTATGCGTCGCGCACAGGACAGAATGAAACATTGGTTGCGCAGATTCTTGATGCCCAAGGGCGGCCGCAGAATGAAGGTACTGTGTTGGCAACGGCTGATGCGGTTCCCAGTGAAAATACCTTCGACGACCTGAACCTGATTTATGACGGCGGTCGATTTTTTGCGGCTTGGACAGAGTTGGCGCTCAATGGCGGCAGCGGTGCAGAGCGTCGGCAACTCGTCGGGCAATTTATAGATGCCGACTATACAGCGTCAGAGCGGATGGTCATTCAGGGTGATCTGGTGCCTCGCTACGTAACAGAGTATCGCCGCTTGGCACTGGCAGTGGCGGAGCAGAGTGTTGGTATTGCATGGAGTTTTACCTCTGCCTCAGCCCCCTCTGAACAAATGACGCGCTTGATGGTGATGGATCTAAACGGTAATGCACTGAATGGCTCGCCTATTACGGTGCGGAATCACAGCGGTGTCGAATTGCTCGATCTGGATCTCGCTGTGATCGGTTCAACTTATAGCCTGTTCTGGGTTGAGCGCAGTCATACACCGGAAAGCCAGTCGCAATTCGATGACCGCTTGTTGGCACAACAGTTTACTGATTCAGGAGCCTTCCTGAATGAATTCCCCGTGCTCGTTATGGGGCCATTGTTAAATTTACAGGGCCTCGAGTATGAGAAAAACAGGCTGGAAGTAAATCCCTGGAACGATGAGTTCTATTTTATATGGGAATCAAGCTTGGCGGATGACGGCAATCGCTATGCCAGCAAAGCCTATGGTGTGGCGGTCGATAGCAACCTAAGCTCCCGCTCTGAACCGGAAGTGATGGAGTATGCCTCCGTAGGTTTGTTTAACTTAACGCTTATCCACTATCAAGACATAAGCTATATGACGTGGTTGCCTGCAATTTCTGCCAACCATGCGCAGGTGTGGGTGTACTCCCGTGATGCGTTTTCGGAATTATCTTGGCTGCCTACGGAAAGCTACGAGCAATAAGTTTTTTGTTTTTTTACTTTTAAATAGCTTGTACGATCAGTGACAGGTCTTGGATTTATGCTTCCCTCAAAGTGTCATAAGTGAGTTTGCGGGTGTCTTATTTGAAATACTAATCTCTGGTTTTATCAAGATGCCCAGACTCATCAGCGCCTGCCACCTTACTTAGCTTATATTTTTCTAAATCCTTAGACACCATATCCAAGCACAACTTAAGTACCACCGCGTCATCTAAAAAGCCCGCAATGGGGATGATATCTGGTACAGCGTCCAAGGGCAGTAAGATATAGAGCAGGGCGGTGACGACGGATCCTAATGACCACCAAGGTATTTCTCGATAGTCGCCCTTTACATAGTCTTGCAGCAAACTAAATAAGGTTTTTACTTGGCTGATATAAGGCGCAAGTGAGGCATTTTTCAGCACCTTGTTGATGATACGCTCGCGATTGCTCAGGGCGTAATTGATCTCAGATTCACTTAGCTCGGCTGCGCCTTCATCCAAGACTTTTTTAGCGCGGTTTTTGGAAAATATTTGCATCGCGTAGTAACCCACTACAATCGTGTAAATTTGATTCTACGTGCTCAATGGCAGTGGGTAAATGTTGTCTGGTATTAAGCCGAACTTGGTTTAGCATGAGTAGCTAAATTTTGGGTATTGCGTCAATCAATATACTGCCGCACCAGCTCAGATTTCAAAATTTTACCAGAGGCATTGCGCGGCAAGTCTTGGCTGCTAATCCAAATATTTTGAGGGATTTTATACGCCGCCAGTTTGTTGCTGAGATATGATTTGATGTCATCGTGACAGATTTCTGCGCCGTCGCGGGGTTTAATCACGGCGCCAGGGACTTCTCCCAAGCGCTCGTCGGGTACTGCGATAATCGCTGCTTCGGAAATGCTGGGATGCAGACTAAGGCAGGCTTCAATCTCGGCTGGGTAGATGTTTTCTCCGCCTCGTATTATCAAGTCTTTGGCGCGGCCGACTAAATAAACAAAATTTTCTTCATCTAGGTAACCAATGTCACCGGTTGCCATCCAGTCGCCATCGAAGTTGATGTTATTTGCGTCGGGTTTGTTCCAATACTGTTTTATATTACAGACTGATTTTAGCCAAATTTCGCCGCTTGCGCCGGCGGGTAAAGGCTGGCCCTGTTCGTCACGGGTTTGCCATTCTACCAACGGCGACAAGGTCCCAGCGCTATCGGGTTTGTACATAAAGGCGTCACCGGTACAGCTCGCGCATATTGCATTGCTTTCGGTCATACCGTAGCCGGTTCCGACGTAGCTGGTGCTTAAGGTATTGCTAATGATTTCTTTAAATGCGGGTGGGCAGGCGGCGCCACCACCGCCGAGGGAAAATAGGCTGCTGGTATCACTACTGTCAAAATCTGGGTGACGGAGTAAATCCATGACCATAGATGGCACGGCGCTAAAAATAGTCACGCGCTCCTTGCTGATAAGTTCAAGCGCCTCTTCCGGTGACCATTTGTACATCATTACGGTTTTCCGTCCGCCGCGAAGATTGAGTAAAAATGCGGCGTAGCAGCCAGAGACGTGGAAGAGTGGGACGCTCAATAATGTGCAAGGGGCAAAGCCACCGGCGAACATTTTTTCGATTGCCTTGGGGTTGGCCATTGCCGAACAAATGGCGTGGAATTCAAAACTGTATATCGCCTGGCAAATATTTTTGTGGCTAGACACCGCGCCCTTGGGGCGTCCTGTTGTTCCTGAGGTATACATAATTTGAGCAATATCGTTTGCTGCGCAGGCGGTGGTTGGCAGTGCTTTGCCCCGATTTTGGGTAATTATGTCATCAAAATTGCCAATGCTTTCGTCGGTATTCGAATTGTCCCCCGTGACGATGGCTTGGCAGTTAAGGCTTTTTAATAATGGTTTGGTGAGCTGTAAGCGAGCAGGGTCGCAGATTAGCAGCTTTGCACCGGCGTCTTTCAAGCAATAGGAAAGTTCATCTGCGCTGCCCCAGGAGTTCAGAGGAACAACCACTGCGCCGACTGAAACGATTGCAGCATAGGCGACCATCCATTCGGGGCAGTTACGCATGGCGATAGCCACGCGCTCACCCTTGGCAATTGCCTTGTTGTTGATGAGGTAATGACCTAGGGCGTCTACTTTGTCAAAAAATTGTGTGAAGCTAAGGCGTTCTTGCTGATAAACCAGAAACTCCTGTTCTCCGTGGGCTCTGCCCGCATCCACAAGTTCGCGCATTGTTGCCGGTGCATTTTTGTATTCCTGAAGACCACTGTCGGTGCTCGAACAAATTTCAAAGGGGGCGCCAACTTGGCAAAGTTGCTCGGTGCAAGCTTGTAGGCGTTTTGCAATATCGTTCATGCTAAATCGACTGCCTTATTTTTGTTCAAACATATTGTGAGTAAAGCTAAGGCTTGCCGGAATAGGGGCGTTAATGGTTTCCATGATTCGCTCATATTCGGTGTGGCAAATTCGCCATTCGCCGTCGCTTAATCGATAGTGATCGCTGTATATGGCCGTGCCGAATAGCATCCAATTCTGCTCTTGATTAAATACGAGATCCTGCAAATACCACTTACCGATAGCGGTGGTTTCGCCGCACAACTCAATTTCGGGGTGATGGCAGTTATGCATAGTCAGCACCTTGGTTGAATCCATATGCCCTTTCAAACCACTGATTAATTGCGCACGATCGTCAAAACTGTATTTGCCACCGTCGTAACGCGCACTGCAATCTGGGGTCAAGGTTTGCTCTAGTAGTTCCCAATCATGGGTGTCCACGGCGCGCAGATAGGCATACTTCAGCTTTTTTATGGCCTCTAGCGCGAGTAAGGTGTCTAGTGCTTGTTGGCTCATTGATGGCGATCCCTCTTAGTTTATTATTTTGTTCTGCACTGCAGCTGCGTGAGCGCCAGTACATTGATAAGGCTCAGTTTAAGGCCAGCCAAATGTCCGCAACATGGTCTGAACGGATGAAGCCGGTGCGGGTGTGTCTTGACGTTGATATTTCACAGGTATCTGCGGTTGCCGCCAACTTGTTTGCCACAGGAAAACCTAATAATCGGCAAGTGTTCCAGCTAGCGATTTGGATTTTTGTTAAGCTGTGCAGCGATTTTAATTTTCGGAGTAATTTGGATGCGCATTATTACTGCGAATACCAATGGTATTCGGTCTGCTGGGCGTAAGGGTTTTTTTGAGTGGTTGGCCAAGCAGGATGCGGACGTTGTTTGTATTCAGGAAACCAAGGCCCAGCGAGATCAGCTGGAGGACTCGCTATACCACCCAGAGGGATATACAACTGTATATAGCGATGCAATTAAAAAGGGTTATAGCGGTACGGCAATGTACTGCAAAAAGCCCCCGAACAGTGTGACAACATCTTTGGGGTGGGATCCCGCCGACAGTGAAGGGCGCTATATCCGTGCAGACTATGACAAGATCAGCGTTATTTCTATGTATTTGCCCTCGGGCTCAAGTGGTGATGAGGCGCAGGCAAAAAAAGACGCCTTTTTAGATAAAATTTACCTGCATTTTCTGGAGTTAAAAGAAGCTGGCCGGGAGTTAGTAATTTGCGCGGACTGGAATATCTGTCATAAGGAAATCGATCTCAAAAACTGGAAGGGCAATGTTAAAAACTCCGGTTTTCTGCCTCATGAAAGAGCGTGGTTAGACAAGCTTTATGACGAGGCGGGCTTTGTTGATGCTTTTCGAGAAATCAATCAAGACGCGGTTTACACATGGTGGTCTAACCGAGGTCAGGCCTATGCCAATAATGTGGGGTGGCGTTTAGACTACCAAGTTATCACGCCGAATTTGGTTGCGGGGATCCGCAGCGCGAGTGTTTATACGGAAGAGCGCTTTTCGGATCACGCTCCGTTTATCATGGACTATGATTACTCGCTTTGATTTAGCCGCTTGTGTACTATTGCAGGCGTATTTTAGTGCTGTGGCAAACGCCCACGGCGTTGGTTTTTGACTTTGAGTAAGGACGTGTAATGAGTTTTTTCATTTCTGAGGCGCATGCCCAATCTGCTGGTGCAGGTGCCCCTCCGGGCGGCGAATTGTTCCAGATTGGCTTTTTGGTACTGATGTTTGCTTTGTTTTACTTTATTGCTATCCGTCCACAGCGCAAGCGCCAGAAAGAGCATGCGGCAATGGTCGCTGCACTAAGCAAAGGCGATGAGGTGGTTACGACCAGCGGGATTCTAGGTAAAGTCACCAAGCTTGATGACGATTACGTTGTTGTCAGTGTGACCGACAATGTTGAATTGAAATTCCAGCGTTCGTCTATTCATGCCGTATTGCCTAAGGGAACATTAAAGGCGATATAACGATAACGCGCTTCGCACTATTGCGGAGCGCGATTCTCTAACAGGTGGCAAAATGCCTGATACGCTAAATAACGCAATACCTCCTGTTTCTGGTGTCACTGGCACCACGGTTCCTCGGCTGAAACTAGCCCAACTCCCCACACCACTGCAGCCCTTAGATCGTTTAAGTTCGCAGCTTGGTGGGCCCAGAATATGGGTCAAGCGCGACGACCTAACGGGCAGCGTATTGTCTGGCAATAAAGTCAGAAAACTCGAATTTAATTTGGCGCAAGCCTTGGCAGAAGGCTGCGATACCATAATAAGTTGTGGTGGGATTCAGTCCAATCACTGCCGGGCAACGGCGTTGCTCTGTGCCCAGCTAGGTCTGAAATGCCATCTCGTATTACGCGGATCAGAACCCGACGTTGCCGATGGCAATTTATTATTAGACCGCTTGGCCGGTGCAGAAATAAGTTTTTATGCTGCCGCCAAATACCAGCGCGAACTAGAGAATATCCTCCATTCTTTGCAAGCCCAATATCACCAGCAAGCGCGTAAGGCATTCATTATTCCAACCGGGGCTTCTGACGCCATTGGGGTTTGGGGTTATGTCGAAGCCTGCGCGGAGCTTAAACAGGACTTTGCTGAACACGATATTTCTCCGCGCCATATTATTTGTGCAACAGGGTCAGGGGGTACGCAAGCGGGTTTGAGTGCTGGCGTATTGCGCCACGGTGTCGATGCCCAGGTTTGGGGTGTGAATGTCTGTGACGATGAAGCGTGGTTTTTGAATAAAGTTAATTGTGATCTAAGTGATTGGGAGCAGCGCTATCAAACTGGCATAAACCTTGATTCCATTTCTGTGAAGGTGATTGATGGTTATGTTGGTGCCGGCTACGCCCAGGCGGGCCCTGAGATATTTAATTGCATGGCCGACCTAGCGCGATTAGAGGGCGTGGTTTTAGACCCTGTTTATACTGGCAAAGCCTTTTTCGGCATGCTCGATCAGTATAATAAAGGCCTATTTGGTGATGCCGGTGACATTGTGTTTGTGCACACTGGCGGCGTTTTTGGGGTCTTTCCCCAGCGAGAACAATTCAAATTTTGAATGGTAAAGTTTGTAATTTTAATAAATAGAGACCTCAGCATAAGCTAAGGAGCAAAGCCAAGCTGAATTCTAGCGTTGTATTGGCAAGTGCAGCAGTTAAGCCCTGGTCTCGAATAAAAGGACGTCAAATGGAGCAAATATCAGCCTTGGTTAGTGCGGTGAACGGCGTGGTGTGGGGGCCGTTAATGCTGGTGCTTATACTCGGTACCGGTGCGTATTTAATGATTGGGCTTAGGCTGATGCCCTTGCTCAATATTGGCGCGGCATTTCGTTTATTGATGCAAGGCCGCAAGGGCAGCGGCGATAGCGGCGAGATCAGCCCGTTTCAGGCACTGATGACGTCACTAAGTGCGACCATTGGTACCGGCAATATCGCCGGTGTTGCGACGGCTATTGCTCTAGGTGGTCCCGGTGCCTTGTTCTGGATGTGGTGCACTGCGCTGGTGGGAATGGCCACAAAATATGCGGAAGCGGTTTGCGCGGTGCATTATCGAGAAAAAGACGCCCAAGGCAATTTTAGCGGTGGGCCGATGTATTACATCAAAAACGGCTTAGGTCCACGTTGGCGCTGGCTGGGTGCGTGCTTTGCCTTATTCGGTGCAATGGCGGGCTTTGGTATTGGCAACACGGTGCAAGCCAACTCTGTAGCCGATGCCATGCAAGGGGCATTTGGTGTGCCAATTTGGATTAGCGCGGTGGTGATGTTTGTCGGCGTTGCCTCGGTTATTCTCGGTGGCGTAAAGCGTGTCGCCAGCGTTGCCGGATTCTTAGTCCCCATTATGGCTGTAAGCTACCTCGCTATCGGCCTCGTTATCTTGTTAATGAACCTAAGTTCCTTGCCTGCAATTTTAGCTTTGGTCATTGATTCTGCTTTTAACGGCACCGCTGCTGTTGGTGGTTTTGCCGGTGCAGGAATTGCAGCGGCCATTCGCTTTGGTGTTGCTCGCGGCGTATTTTCAAATGAGGCTGGACTGGGCAGTGCCCCAATAGCTCACGCTGCAGCTAAAACGAACAACCCAGTTCGGCAGGGCATGATCGCAATGCTCGGTACCTTTATTGACACTATTTTAGTGTGCTCGGTTACCGGCTTTGTCATATTGCTGTCCGGCGCGTGGCAGACCGGTGAAAGCGGGGCGGCACTGTCTACTCTAGCATTTGAATCCCAAATTCCAGGTGGTCACTATATTGTCGCGCTAGGCTTGGCCACTTTTGCCTTCACAACAATGTTGGGTTGGTCTTATTACAGTGAACGCTGCGTGGTCTACTTTTTTGGCGCCCGAGGCGTCATGCCATTTCGCATTGCATGGGTATTAGCGATACCGATGGGGGCGATGGCGAATCTCGGTTTTATCTGGCTACTGGCAGATACCTTGAATGCCTTGATGGCCATACCAAACTTAATTGCGCTAATACTGTTGAGTCCTGTGGTTTTTCAATTAACGAAAAGCCAGCTGGCGGCTGCCAAAGCAAAAAACTGATCTGCGTTGAGCGTACCTTTACTGATCGAATTTAGGCGAAGGACAAGTGTGGTGGAATACGGATAGCTTGTAGGTCCTTGTTTTACGCTGCTATACTGTTGTACATATTTTTGTACGTGTACAAGGTTTTATCATGAACAGCATAAGCTATACTTCCGCTCGCAGTAATTTGGCGAAAACAATGGAGCAGGTCTGCAATGACCATGCACCCATAGCTATAACCCGCAAGGGCGAAGGTGCGGTGGTGATGATTTCCATGGACGACTATCAGGCATTAGAAGAGACTGCATACCTGCTTAGGAGTCCTAAAAATACTCAGCGTCTAATTGAGTCCATTGCTGAGTTAGAGAACGGCAATGGGCAGGAAAAGGAATTACTTGAGTGAAATTAATTTTTGCTGAGAAGGCGTGGGAAGACTACCTTTATTGGCAAAAAACGGACAAGCAGATACTGAAACGTATTAATACCCTTATCAAAGAAATCAGGCGGGAGCCTTTTGAAGGTATCGGAAAGCCAGAGTCACTCAAGCACGCTCTTTCAGGATATTGGTCCAGAAGGATTAATGACGAACACCGAATCGTTTATAAAATTCAGCAAGATTCCCTCCTTATTGTCCAACTCCGTTACCACTATTAATCTAATGTGAGACACCGTGAATTGGGTAGGCCATTAGCTTGGTAGATAAAACCGCTCGACCCGTTGAGTAATGCGGGTAAATAATTCGTAGCTTATCGTATTACAGTGCCGGCCAATTTCCGCGGCGCTGAGCGTGTCTCCCCAAAGGGTAGCAATGTCGCCGGCCTTTACATCGGCTAGATGACTAACATCAACAGTGAGTAAATCCATCGAGACTCTGCCCGCCAGTGTTGCCCGCTGGTCATTAATGAGAACCGGTGTGCCGTCTACCGCTTGGCGCGGGTAGCCGTCTGCATAGCCAGCTGCAATAGTGGCAATACGCGCTTTATGGGCTGCTTTCCAGCGGCGGTTGTAACCCACACCCTCGCCAGGTTCTACATCTCGTACCGCGAGGACTTTGGCTTTAAAGCTCATAACGGCCTGTAGGGGTTGGTCTGGTGCAAGTGTGCAAGTTGGGTCATCGCCGTAAAGCATGATGCCCGGTCTTACCCAGTCGAGGTGGGTGGTGGGGTGGGCGATGATTGCTGCGGAGTTTGCCATGCTTAGAGGGACGTCGCCCAGCGTGCTGCTTAGCGACGTTAGCGCTTGGTATTGAGCTTGAGTGATTGACGCGTCTTCGGTTTCTGCGTCGCTAAAATGGCTCATGTGGTGTATTGCTGCGATATGCCCTTGGGCGCTAAGCAAGCGATGGGCTTCGGCAAAATCAGTGGCACTCATCCCAAGGCGATTCATGCCGGTGTTCATTTTCAACCACACCGTAACTGCCTTAGAGAGCGGGGTGTTGGCCAATAAGCGTGCGGTGTCGATATCGTGAATTACAAGGTCTAGCTGATGTGCGGCGCAGTCGTTTAAGAGTGCAGCATTTAGTTCAGTTCCTAACAGCAGTATTCGGTCATTAGGGCGGGCTTTGCGCAGGCGGAAGGCTTCGCTAGGGCGGGCGACGGCAAAGCCATCGACAATATCGTGTAATTGCTCGGCGACCCATTCTGCACCGTGGCCATAGCCATTGGCTTTTACCATCGCTAATATAGCTGCGTGCGGAGCAAGGCGTCGCACCATGTTGGCGTTGTGGCGCAGTGCCTTACTATTGAATTCAACCCATGTTGTTTTATGCATAATTTCCAACTCATATCATTGCTGAATTCTAGCGGGCTTGCCGCGGTGAGAACAGCGCGCAGTGTTGTTGTCTGTGGGTTTTTGTTATTTGGCAGTTTGGTCAATGCCGACTGTGGGAGAGTGTTGTTTCCCGCGCCAAGCTCAGATTCACTTTTTCCAGCCGCTAATAGTTCAGTATTCCGCGTCGAAGAGCTGCCTAGTCCAGAGTGTCAGTACGGGAATGTTGATTTAGCACAGGGGTATTTTTGGGGTGTTGCACCGCTTAGTGCCGACATTGATAAAGCCTATGCCTACGCTTTAAAAACACTTGTAAATGATCGCTGGCCTCATGACTTGGCACTGTTGCATGCCGCCTTTGTGATTAAAGGTCTGGATCGGAGTTTTAGCCTGAGTGAAGCGCTTAGGCGTTTCAGCCGAGAGATTAAGAGCGACAACCCTCTGCGGCGTGACAAAGCTTTAGCGGTACTTAATCAGCTCAGTGAGTTTTTACCTCGCATTAGCACCCTTGAGACTGGTGTGTTTGTTGATGCGGGTCTTAGCCAAGCAGTAGAGGTTGAGTCTAATCTTGCTTTGCAAATATCGAGCAAAGGGGATAAGCGTCAGATCTTACTCCCAGACCACGACGGTGTACCGGCTATTTATTGGATGAGGCAGTCCGCCGCCGTAGCTTCTGAACACCAAACGACAATATTTCAGCGCTACCCAGCAAGTGGTGCAGGCGGTATTGAAGATACCCGTCAGCAAATATGGCGTGTGCCAAGGCATATGCCGAAGACAGGGGTGCTGCGTAGCAGAGTGATTCGTCCCGATGGTAGCCCTTATGAATCCAATTGCACTGCGACCTTAATCGCACCGAAGTGGCTGATATCGGCATCGCACTGTTTGTTTACCCCAGAGGGGAGTGATCATGTGGCGTCGGTGAATTTTATTCCTTACTCAGAAACTCATATGACTGCTGATCCGCAAAAGATTGCTGTCGCCGGTGTGTGGCGCCATAGAGATCATCGTGCTGCTGATCAATTTAACGGCGAAGTGGGCCGTTACAGCGGTTCTGATATTGCCATATTCAAATTGGCAAGGACGCTACCTCTAACGGTGCCCCCTGTTTTAGCGACACCGAATGCGACTGATCCGTGGGTAGATAGTCTTGCCTACCCAAATGACAAGCCGGTGAACACCATGTGGGCGTCCCGCTGCCGTGGCAGTTTATGGCGTGAAGGTCGGGGCCGGCTTAGCGATTTATTTGCACTGGATTGCTATAGCTATGCGGGGCAAAGCGGGGCGGCGATCACCCAAAACCAGGCTGGCGAGCAGCAAATTATCGGTGTGCTATCGTCGCGGGTTTACAACGACTCTCTCAATCAAGCTGTGTTCGCTGCGCTCAACCCTCGTCTTATTTCAGATATTCAAGATTTGTTAGCGGGGCGTAGCGCGGGATTGTTTGTCGCCATGCCAATATTGCCTCCACAGAGTCTTGCCGCCGCAAGACCATAATTCGCAAAGGGCTGTTGTCTTGCTCCGGCCATATTGTATAGTGAGCTTGTCCCGTCGCGAAGTGAGCTTATGCCCAAAGGATTTGAGAATAAATTAGTCGTCGCCATTTCATCCAGAGCACTATTTAATTTGGATGAAAGCCATCGGGTTTACGAGTCAGAAGGCCTTAACGCCTATCAAAAATATCAAATTGACCACGAAAACGAGATCCTAGAGCCGGGAGAAGCCTTTGGCATTGTTGAGCGTTTATTGCAGCTCAATGATTATCTTGATGATGCTCGGGTCGAGGTGATTCTCTTATCCCGCAATTCCGCCGATACCGGCCTGCGGGTATTTAACTCAATTGAACACTACGGCCTGAGTATTAGTCGTGCGGCTTTTAGCGGTGGTGAAAGCCCTTACCGGTATGTGTCGGCATTTGGCTGTCATTTGTTTCTTTCAACAAATGCAGAAGACGTGCGTCGAGCCCTCGATAACGGCGTCGCAGCGGCGACCTTACTGCCGCGCTCCAAAAAATCCCAATCTTTGAGCAAGCGAGAATTACGCTTTGCCTTCGACGGCGATGCGGTGATTTTCTCCGATGAAGCAGAACAGGTCTTTAAGCGCGATGGTTTAGAGGCGTTCACTGCAAGTGAGGTAGCGGCGGCAAATACCCCGCTGAGTGGCGGGCCGTTTAAAAATTTCCTCGCTGCCTTAAACGCTTTGCAGTGTGAGTTGTCTGACGATGATCCACCGATTCGCATCGCCTTGGTAACAGCGCGCTCCGCACCTACGCATAAGCGGGTGATTCAAACGCTGCGGAATTGGAATATTCGTATCGATGAATCACTGTTTTTGGGTGGCTTAGACAAGGGCGAGTTCTTGGCGGCCTATGGTGCAGATGTGTTTTTTGACGACCAGCCCGGTCATTGTGCCTCCGCGAGTGAACATGTTTCCACCGGCCATGTCCCACATGGCATAGCGAATAAAGTGGAAGAGTGATCGGCTTGTTATGCAATAAGCGTTTTAGAACGCGTTTTTCGCAAGGCTTTGCTGATGCGTTTAAGGCTATATAAAGAATAATATTCAACTGGCGCGAGAAGTTTTCGAGCACGTTTGATTTCAGGAGTCAGATCAGGATGAAACTGCAGCAATTGCGCTATATCTGGGAAGTCGCCCATCATGAAATGAACGTGTCGGCGACCGCTCAGAGCTTATTTACCTCTCAGCCTGGGATCAGCAAACAAATTCGCATGCTCGAAGATGAGCTCGGTGTTGAAATTTTTGCCCGCAATGGCAAGCACCTCACCCGTATAACACCCGCAGGTAAGGCTATTTTAAAAACCGCCGGAGAGATTCTCTACAAAACTGAAAGCATTAAACATATTGCCCAGGAGTTTAAAAACCCCAAAAAGGGCAGTCTGTCGATAGCGACGACCCATACCCAAGCGCGTTATGCATTGCCGAGTGTTATAAAAACCTTTATTGATCGCTATCCCGAAGTATCGCTGCATATGCATCAGGGCACGCCGATGCAGATTTCTGAATTGGCGGCTAACTTTGAAGTGGATTTTGCCATTGCCACCGAGGCGCTGGAATTATTCAGTGATCTAATTATGATGCCTTGCTATCGCTGGAATAGAACAATTCTAGTCCCAAAAGACCACCCGCTGACCGCCATCGCCCATCTGCGCATAGAAGACGTTGCGCTGTTTCCCATTGTGACCTATGTATTTGGCTTTACCGGACGATCTAAATTAGACGAAGCGTTTTTAGACAAGGGACTAGAACCACGTGTGGTGTTTACCGCCACCGATGCTGATGTTATTAAAACCTATGTCCGTTTGGGCTTGGGTATTGGAATAGTGGCGGAAATGGCCTATGACCCCGTCGCCGATTCAGATTTGGTGGCGCTCAACGCCAGTCATTTGTTTGAACCCAGCGTGACCAAGGTCGGCTTTCGGCGCGGCACATATATGCGCAAATTTATGTACGATTTTGTTGAACTGTTCGCACCGCATTTAACCGCGGACCTCGTCGACAAGGCTTATCAATGTCAGAGTAAAAATGACCTAGATGCCTTGTTTGCGGATATAGAATTGCCGATGTATTGAGGCGGCGTCGGATGTCTGATGTCGAAAGTCGGACGAAAATTCACGCTTAGTGTGTCGATTTTGACCTTACGCCAGACACCTAGCGTCCGACTTCAGGCTTGCCCCTCAGCATTGCTTTATTAACCCCAAGCCGTTAGATTGTCGCGGTTTTTTAACGCTAAGCGTAAATTTATTAAATTTTAGGAGTAATGTTGTGGAAATCGCCTGTCTTGACTTGGAAGGGGTGTTGATCCCAGAAATTTGGATCGATTTTGCCGAGCGCACCGGTATTGAAGCCCTTAAGGCGACCACCCGTGATATTCCTGACTACGACGTTCTTATGCAGCAGCGCCTGCGTTTACTGCACGAAAATGGATTGGGGCTGCCGGATATTCAAGAAGTGATTGCCGATATGTCGCCAATGGAGGGGGCGCGAGAGTTTCTGGATTGGCTGCGTGAGCGTTTTCAGGTCATTATTTTGTCAGATACATTCTACGAATTTGCCGCACCGCTGATGAAGCAGCTTGGTTGGCCGACATTGCTCTGCCATAAATTAGAAACTGATAGCCTTGGCAAAGTTGTTGACTACCGCATCCGCCAAGTAAACCCAAAGCGTCAGTCGGTATTGGCGCTTAAAACCCTTTACTACCGTATTATCGCCGCTGGTGATTCCTATAACGACACCACCATGTTGGCTGAGGCTGATGCGGGTATTTTATTTAAGGCGCCAGATAATGTGATTCGCGAGTTTCCGCAATTCCCTGCGGTGCATGACTACGAAGCATTGAAATTAGAGTTTATTAAGGCTTCAAATCGTAATCTAAGCCTGTAAGTTCACGCTATAAATCGGCAAGCGCCTGCAGGAGCTTGCCGATTTTTGTTTCCGTTTCGACAAATTCCTCATCGACATCTGAATCGGCCACAATGCCGCCTCCCGCCCACCCGGTAATTGTATTATCTGCACACACAAAGCTGCGGATGGTGATATTGCTGTCCATTTTTCCGCCAGCACCTAAATAGAAAATGCTTCCGCAATACACGCCGCGCTGATGTGGTTCGATTTCTCGAATGATTTCCATTGCACGATGTTTGGGGGCGCCGGTGATAGATCCTCCAGGAAAACAGTTCAACAAAGCATTAAAGGGAGAGCAATCTGGTCGTAATTGGCCAGACACGGTGCTCACTAAATGGTGTACGGTGCGAAAGCTCTGCAATTCGCAAAGTTGTTCCGTTTTAACAGAGGCGGCCACGCAGCTTTTGCTGAAGTCATTGCGTAGCAGATCGACAATCATCACGTTCTCTGCGCGATTCTTAGTGCTTTGTTGCAGTGCCTTGGCCAAAGCCAGATCTTTGTCTGGGTCAGGATCGCGGGCTGCGGTGCCTTTAATGGGTTGAGTTTGCAGGGCGGCGTTATTGGCTGACAGCAAGCGCTCGGGAGAGAAACTCAAAATTTGGCTTTCACCTAGGTCAATGTAGGCCGAGTAGGGCGCCGCTGCCGCTTCCCTTAGTCCTCGGTATGCCTGCCAAGAATCGCCCTCATAGGGCGCGCTGAAGGCACGGGTAAGGTTGATCTGGTAGCAATCACCGGCGCGGATGTAGTCTTGAATACGCTTGAAGGCCTGTTGATATTTGGTCGCATTTAATGAGCTATTAAATTCGCCGTTAAGTTTGAATGGCAGCAGCTCAGTCGGCGTTTCAAGCTCATTCAAAATCAACCGTTCTATTTCCGCCAAGCTTTGCTCGCTAAGGCTGGCTTGTGCTACCAATTCACAGCGCTGGCGTTCATGGTCTACCACAATGACCCAAGGATAAATACCAATGTGGGCCTCAGGTGGATAGGCGGTCGTGCTGGTTGTTGCTGGTTCGCGTTTACCGAGGCTGAGTTCGCCAAAATTGTAGCTCAAATAGCCAATAGCCCCCCCACAGAAAGGAAGGTCATCGGCGTGAAGGTAGGTGTCGCTAACAGTCTTTAAAAGCTTTTCACTATTAAACAAGAATGTATCAATGTTTTCATAATTATTTGATTTAAATGAAATTATCTTTTCCGGCTGAGCGCAAATAATATCGAAACGACCGTAGTCGCTAAATGGTGCGGCACTGTCTAGAAAAACCGGAAAAGGGAGGTGTTTAAGCTTTGCAAATAGGGCACAGCTGTCGCAGGTGTAGGGTAACAATATGCGACGAAGGCTAGCCATGGGATGTTGCTCGGTGGTCGGTCAAACGCTACTGGTAGATGGCGATTTTACGTGCTATGAGGCTGAAAAATCTAGTGTTTTATCTAATTGAGCAAAGTCTCAGGACGGCCGTTTGGATTGACAGAGAGGCCCTTTGCCAGTAATGTTAGCCGCCGCTTTGAGAAACACCAAGCCGTCATCGCACCACACAGAACGGTTATTCTCATTCATCCGCAGTTCAATATGTCAGCTGGCGTAATGCCCCTTTGATAAACAAGCAGTGATAGGGATCGAAGAATCTCACTCTAGCCCACACATCAAAGTGTCAATGCTTGCGGTATGAGCGCGGGTTACCTATAAATGAAATGCAGCTGGAACTGACAGGCATGACAAAAATAGCTACGACGATACCCTCACTGGAAAACCCCTTCGAGACGAAAGCAGAGCTCGAGTTCACCGTCCCTGGTCAAATCGATTACGATCCTGGTTTATACGAAGCAGCGCTTCAAGCTGGTTATGATCTTCAACAACGTCCTAAGAAAATGGCCGGTGTTAAAGGCATTCAAAAGCAGCATGAAAAGAAGCGTATGACCATTTGGGAAAGGATTGATGTACTGGCTGATGCCGGCACTGAAGCTAAAATCCTTTACCAAAACTGGGGTAAGAATTTAGATGGCGCGTCTTTGGTGACCGCTATCGTTAAAGTAAATGGCCGCGATGTGGCCATGTATGGCCACGACTTCACCGTTCGCGCCGGCTCTATGGACGCAACCAACGGTAGCAAGTTGGCTAATCTGTTTAAACTTGCAGGCAAGCTTGGTATTCCGCTTGTTGGCATGAATGACTCTGCCGGTGCATACATTCCCGCCGGTGTGGGTGGTTTGGACGGCTACGCAGAAGCCTTTACCGCACTGCGTCATATCAACGGCGTTGTACCGTCAATTATGTGCATGTTTGGCTACAATGCGGGCGGTGGTTCTTATTTGCCGCGTCAAGGCTCATTCGTTATTCAACCCAATGAAACCTTTTTTGGTTTGACTGGCCCCGGCGTTGTTAAATCGGTGCTTGGTGAAGACGTCACTGCCGATGAGCTAGGTGGTCCTAGTGTCCACTCTAAATCGGGTGTGACTGACTTTGTTGTGCCTGACGAAGTGGCGGCATTGCGCAAAGTAAAAGAACTGCTGAACTATTTGCCGAACAACAGCGCTGAAGCGCCTGCCTTTCAGCCCACCTCTGACCCAATCAGCCGTAAAACTTGGGATATTGACCTGTTATTGAAGAAAGCCTTTAACAGCCCCACTGGTTTTAACACCCCATTTGATATCAGCATTATCATTCAGCAGAT
The DNA here is from genome assembly GCF_002915595.1 of Zhongshania marina. Classification (GTDB taxonomy): domain Bacteria; phylum Pseudomonadota; class Gammaproteobacteria; order Pseudomonadales; family Spongiibacteraceae; genus Spongiibacter; species Spongiibacter marinus_B. The sequence continues at coordinate 60,873 of NZ_PQGG01000012.1, read as the reverse complement.
GTGTGATCACGGCGATTTCTTTGAAATTCAGCCTGAGCGCGCTCGTAACACTGTCTGCGCGCTGGGTCGTATGGGCGGTAACGTCGTCGGTTTTGTGGCCAATAACTCGGCGGTTGCCTCTGGTCAGATCGATATTGATGCGGCGTATAAAAACGCGCGCTTCATCCGCTTCTGTAATGTGTACAACATCCCAGTGATCTTTATGGAAGACACCACGGGCTTCCTGCCTGGCAAAGAGCAGGAGGCGGGCGGTATCGTTCAAGCTGGTCGCGCTATGCTAGATGCGATCATTGATCTTCGCACTCCGCGTTTCCTGATGATTGTTCGCAACGCTTTTGGTGGCGCCTACGCGGCATTCAACAACTACCCAACGGGTGCAGATTTTGTCTGTGCGCTGCCAACAACCCGTTTGGCGGTTATGGGGCCAGCGGGTGTTGAATATGTTTATAAAGACGAGGTGCGCAAAATACGGACCTCTGTGAAACCAAAAATTGCGGAACTCACCGCGCAAAATGTGAAGGCTGGAATGCCTGAGTCAGAAGCTGCCGCAGCTGCAAAAGACGCTGTAGCGGCGTGGCAGAAGCAGGAAGAATTGCTACTGACCCAACGCTATGAGCGTGAGCTGATGAATCCGAATGAAGCACTAAGCCTGGGATCAATATCCCAGATCGTCATGCCCTCTGACCTGCGCAAGGTATTGGGTGAACAACTGGAACTGCACCTCAAGGCTTATAAGCCTGAGCCTATGAGTGGCACGCAGCGGGAATTCCATTAATTCTCGCGGTGTAGGTATATGTTCCGTAATTCATTGACTCAAGACGATTCGCTAACGAGGTTATTCGACGTGCAAGCAAGTAACAATTACTACCTAAACAATCCGATGGTGCACAAGGACCGTCAGCTCGCTAAATCAAACACAGCATGGACTAGAAGTTTCGCCTGTAATGATTTGAAACCATTGATAATTTGCCGTGGCCCAATTCGTAAAGAAGCGATGGATGTCTTCGACGAAATGGGCATAAACCACTACGGTATTTTGCTCTCAGAAAAAGACTCCATTACTTATACCAATGCTTTGGCACCTGAGCTGCGCACCCTGACTGATCCAAACCGCGTTCACCGCGTGCCGGATTACACAGGTGCCACCAAGGAAGAGCGTATTCGCCGTATTCAGCAGATCATCCGCATTGCCTACGATAATGGCTACAACGCTATTTTCGCCGGCTATGGTTTTATGTCGGAAGACGCCGAAATGGTGGAATCAATGGAAAAAGCTGGGCTGAATTTTATTGGGCCTTGCTCTTTCACTCAAAAATCCGCCGGTATGAAAGATCAGGCAAAACGCACCGCCTTGGAAACTGGCGTATCGGTTACGCCCGGTGTGAACAACGCAACCAGCTTGGCGCTATTCGCCAAATACGGCGTTGACGGCCTAGAGAAGTGCGCGAAAGACAATAACCTAGATGTCGATTTTGCTGCATGTAAAGATGCAGAAGAAAAAGCACTCGCTTTGCTGGCTGCATCTTACGCTGCCGGTATCGATATTATTACTGCTGCGGATATTGGTCTTGCCTTACAAGTTGAAGCCAAGCGTATGTTGGCAGAAAAGCCAAACAACCGTTTCCGCCTTAAAGCCATTGCCGGTGGCGGTGGTAAAGGCCAGCGTATTCTTCAGTCTGCCAATTCGTATGAAGGTGCGACGATTGAAGAAAAAGTAGAAAAAGCGGCTGCCAAGGTCCCATCACTGGTACAAGAATGTTTGATCGAACTTAAAACCAATGGTGTGGGCGACAACAAAAACGTTCTTATCGAAATGAATATCGACACCACCCGTCACCAAGAAATTCAGGTGGTGGGTAATGGCGAATGGTGTATGACGATGGGTGGTCGCGACTGTTCATTGCAAATGCACGAGCAAAAGCTGTTAGAGGTGTCTGTTACAGAAGAAGAGTTGGAAGCGGCTATTGCAGTTGCGGAAGCGGCGGGTAGCAAAGACGAAGCGGAGCAACTCAAGAAAGATCTCGTGATATTGCAGCGCATGGAACACGAGGGCGCGGTTTTTGGTGAAGCGGTGAAATTGGACTCGGTCGGCACCTTTGAGTGTATCGTCGACGGTGAGTCTCATTACTTCATGGAAATGAATACCCGTATCCAGGTAGAGCACCGAGTTACCGAGCTTTGCTACAAGCTCAAGTTCACCAACCCAGACGACTCGGGTGATTACTTCATCGCAGAAAGCTTGGTTGAAGTGATGGTGTTATTGGCGCGTCACGGTAAAAGATTACCTAAGCCAACGCGTATTTTGCGGGAAAAAACCTCGGTTGAAGCGCGTATGAACGCGACCAACCAAGCGCTGCAGCCCCATGCTGGCGGCGTAATTGAAAACTGGTCAAATGCGATTCCTGGTGAAATCCGTGATGACCAAGGTATTTCTACCCATAACCCAGATACCGACGTATTCATGAAATACCACCTTGCCGGTGCGTATGACTCGAATATTGCCTTATTGCTGACGACTGGTGAAACCCGTCTGGCAAGCTACCAGCGTCTGGCAGAGATTCTGCGCCGCACTGAACTGCGTGGTAAGGATTTAGCGACAAACCTAGAATTCCACTACGGTTTGGTTCACTGGTTTATTGGCAACGGCATAAACGCACGTCCTTCAACCCGTTTTATCGTGCCTTATTTGACGGCGGTAGGCTTGTTGAAAGAGCAGGCCAACCAAATCGACCTAGACGTTGCCTATGCAGAAATTCGCCAGCGCTATGTCAGTCAAGCCGGTCACAACGCAGCGGCTTGGGCAGAAGCACTCGACGCCAAAAAGCTGCTGATGACCCGTCCGCTGGAGCGCTTGTTCGCTGAGCCGCACTATATGGCTGGCTGGCTGAGCATGAATAAAAACAGCCTGCAGATTGAAAACGGCAAAATCAAATGGGCCGTTAACCCTATTGAACTGCTAGACAAGCTGTATCACTACCTCAATATGGATTTTGAAACGGGTAAACCTGCCCGTTACATGATCTGGGATCACGATCACGAGATATTGAGCTCGGCTGTTAGTTTCTATAAAGCGCTAAATGAAAAAGTCGATGCGGCGGATTTCCCTGCGCTTGAGGCGCTTCTTGCGTCTGACAAAGCACCTAAAGGCTTTAGCGCGGAGCAATGGGCTGCGGTGCGCAGCGCCCACGCCGGTTACTTTGCAGGTACGGAAGTCTTGTCAGTGCTGGCGTATATAGCTGACAAAACTGGCTTCTGTGAATTGAGTGTTAACGCTGATTTAAGTATTAATATTCCAGATCGTCTTACTGATGAAGCGCTGCAAAAGCGTATGGCCAAAGTTTTGGTACCGCCACCAGCAGCGAAATCAGACGAAGTCTTGGCAGCAAGTGGTGGTATGTTCTACCCCCGTGAAGCGCCAGGTATGGACGTATTTGTGAACGCCGGCGACCATTTCGAAGCGGGCGACACCCTTTACATTGTTGAAGTTATGAAGATGTTCAACAAAGTAGTGGCGCCGTTCTCCGGTACTATCGACAAGGTTTTGGTTGAGGGTGATGGTGTGATCATTAAGAAAGGTCAGCCATTGTTCAAGATCATCCCTGACGAAAAAATTGTTGTGGAAACCCCTGAGGAAATTGCTGAGGCTCGCCGCGCTAAGACTATCGAGTTTTTGGCGACCCTTAAGTAAATGTTATAGGCCGGCTGTGCGCAGCCGGCCGTTTATTTAACCATTAGGAGTATTCACATGATTACTGGTCTTGATCATATTGCGGTCGCAGTTCCCGATTTAGAAAAAGCTATCAAGCGGTTTTTAGAAGATTTTGGTTTGACTTACGAAGGCACTGAAGAGGTTGAAACAGCCAAAACCTCGACGGCGTTCTTTCCACTGAAATCCACCAGCATCGAGCTGGTTAGTCCATTGCGTGGCGAAGGCCCCATTGCCAAATACCTAGAGAAAAAGCCAGGTGGCTTGCACCATTTGTGCTTTAGCACTGATGATATTATTGCCGATGTCGCTCGCTTAAAAGCACTGGGCTATCAATTTCTTAGCGATGCGCCATCGCTGGGTGCACATAATTGCCAGGTTATCTTTATTCATCCTAAATCCTGCGATGGCGTACTCATTGAGTTGAGCCAACCAGGAGATGATCACCACTAAATGTCGAGCGATGCCGCGTATCCGGTGGTGATACACATAAGCGGCACGATCACGTTTTACTAGGGGAGGTCCGCCTCGGCATCTTCCCTAAACACTGACCCTCACGAAAACAGACAGGTACATGTATGGCTGATTACAAAGCTCCCGAGACTTCCGTAGACGAGTGGAAAGCAATGGCGAATAAAACCCTCGCCAAAGGCAACCAAACGCTTGAGGATTTAGTTTGGCACACCCCAGAAGGTATAGATGTAAAGCCTTTGTACACCAAAGAAGATACTCAGGATCTGCCATACACCAATACCTTACCTGGTGTTGAGCCATTTATTCGCGGCCCACAGCCGACAATGTACGCTGGCCGTCCGTGGACAATTCGTCAGTACGCTGGCTTTTCTACCGCTGAAGAATCTAACGCCTTTTACCGTAAAGCATTAGCTGCTGGTGGGCAGGGCGTTTCAGTAGCATTCGACTTGGCAACTCACCGTGGTTATGACTCTGATCATCCGCGAGTCACCGGTGATGTGGGTAAAGCCGGTGTGGCCATCGACTCAGTTGAAGACATGAAGGTGTTATTCAACGAAATCCCGCTGGATAAAGTCTCAGTTTCCATGACCATGAACGGCGCTGTATTGCCAGTTTTGGCGGGTTATATCGTTGCCGCTGAAGAGCAGGGCGTAGGTCAAGATCAGTTGTCCGGTACAATTCAGAACGACATTCTGAAAGAATTCATGGTGCGTAATACCTATATTTACCCACCACTGCCTTCAATGAAAATTATCGGCGACATCATCGCATACGCGTCTGACAATATGCCGAAATTCAATACCATTTCTATTTCTGGCTACCATATTCAGGAAGCGGGCGCCGACGCCGCGCTTGAGCTGGCTTACACTCTAGCAGACGGTAAAGAATATATTCGCACGGCAATTGCCGCCGGTTTAGACATCGACAAATTTGCTGGTCGTCTGTCTTTCTTCTGGGGCATTGGCATGAATTTCTATATGGAAATTGCCAAGATGCGCGCCGCACGTTTGCTGTGGTCGAAAATTGTTAGCGAGTTCGAACCAAAAAACTCGCGCTCTAAAATGCTGCGTACCCACAGCCAAACCTCGGGCTGGTCATTGACCGAACAAGACCCCTACAACAATATTGTTCGTACCACTATCGAGGCGATGGCGGCGGTATTTGGTGGCACCCAGTCACTGCATACCAACGCTTTAGACGAGGCAATTGCACTGCCAACCCAGTTCTCCTCACGTATTGCGCGTAATACCCAGCTCATCATTCAAGAAGAAACCGGCATCACCAAGGTTGTCGATCCTTGGGGCGGTTCTTACATGATGGAATCACTGACAAAAGATATCGCTGACCGCGCATGGGAACTCATCCAAGAAGTGGAAGAGAAGGGCGGTATGGCTAAGGCGATTGAAACTGGTCTGCCTAAGCTGCGTATCGAAGAATCTGCTGCTCGCAAACAAGCCCGTATTGACCGTGGCGAAGACGTTATCGTCGGTGTAAACAAATACACCTTAGCGGAAGAAGACGACGTTGAAGTTCTAGATATCGACAACAATGCAGTGCGTGAATCCCAGGTTGCGGCATTGGCAAAAATTCGTGCCGAGCGCGACGAAGCTGCCGTTGAAGATGCGCTGGAAGCAATTTATCAGTGCGCATTAACCGGTGAAGGTAATCTGTTAGACCTCGCGGTTAAAGCAACTCGTCTGCGCGCAACGGTTGGGGAGATATCCTTCGCTATGGAACGTGAATTTGGTCGCTTTAATGCCCAAGCGCAAACCGTGTCTGGTGTATACGGCAGCGCTTACCAAGACGATGAAAATTGGCAGGGAATCACCAAAGACATCGAAGACTTCAGCGAGAAACACGGCCGTCGTCCACGTATGCTAGTGTGCAAAATGGGGCAAGACGGTCACGATCGCGGCGCTAAAGTTATCGCCACCGCCTTTGCTGACGTAGGTTTTGATATTGACCTGTCGCCAATGTTCTCAACACCAGAAGAAGTGGCCAAGCAAGCAGTAGAAAACGACGTACACGTTGTTGGTGTATCGTCACAGGCAGCGGGTCATAAAACACTGATTCCTGAGCTTATCGCCGAACTCAAAAAAGTCGGTGCCGACGACATCATCGTTATCGCTGGCGGTGTTATTCCACGCCAAGACTACGACTTCCTATACCAAGCCGGAGTGAAAGGCATCTTTGGCCCAGGCACTAAAATTCCACTAGCCGCGCGCGGCGTGTTGGATGCGGTGAATGAGGCGTATAAGGGCTAAGTGGTGAGTCTGGTGTCAGAGATCGGAAGTCGGACGTGCGGCTCTTACCTCTGACGTCAGACATCTGACCTCTAGCGTTTTCATTATGGCTATAGACATTCAAGCACTCCAAGCCGGTAACTCCCGTGCTCTGGCCAAGGCGATTACCTTGGTTGAGAGCAAGCGGGTTGAGCACCGTAGCGAAGCGCAATTATTGCTGGAGCAACTTCTTCCCCATACGGGAAATAGTATCCGCATTGGCATTACCGGTATTCCCGGTGTCGGTAAATCCACCTTTATTGAAGCTTTTGGCCTGTATTTATTAAGCCAAGGTAAGCGCGTTGCAGTATTGGCGGTTGATCCTAGTTCGCCAATTGCCGGCGGTTCTATTTTGGGCGACAAAACCCGCATGGAATTGTTGTCCCGCAGTAAAGACGCGTTTATTCGCCCGTCGCCCTCTGAAGGTTCTTTGGGTGGTGTGGCGCAAAAAACCCGTGAAACCATGTTGCTCTGTGAAGCCGCTGGTTACGACGTGATTTTGGTGGAAACCGTAGGTGTAGGGCAGTCCGAATATGAAGTCGCCAGTATGGTCGATTTCTTTATGGTACTGATGCTGCCCAATGCCGGCGATGAATTGCAGGGTATTAAAAAAGGCATTATCGAACTTGCCGACGCCTTAGTAATAAATAAGGCCGACGGAGAGAGTATTAATCTTGCCCAGCAAACCCGTCGTCACTACGAGAATGCCTTACATTTATTGCGGCAAAACAGCTTTTGGACGCCTCAGGTAATGAGTTGTTCGGCGCTGAAGAATGAAAATATCGAAGCAATTTGGGGCATGATTAGCGGCTTTAAAATTGATGCCACTAAGAACGGTTCACTGCAGGAAAAGCGTTCGCGCCAGGCTCGTGAGTGGATGAATAAATTGCTGCATGAAATGCTCGACATGAAGCTAAAGCAAAACCCCGAAGTAAAAGTGTTACTCCCTGAGTTAAACCAGAAAGTTACGATGGGTGAAACCACACCTTATTTGGCGGCTACGCGGCTGATTAATCTCCTTTTTAAACCGGATGCCTGATCAATGAGCGGAGCGGCGCTAGACGATTTTATAGGGAAATACCTGCCAACGGCGCAGCACATGCAAATCAGTGTTGAGCACTACGACGGCAGTAGCTTGCGATTGCATGCGCCCTTGGCACCCAGCATTAATGATAAATTGACTGCCTTTGGTGGCAGTATTTACGTTGTCGCGGTTATGGCGTGTTGGGGCATGGTGTATATGCGCTGTGTTGACTACGGTCTCGATCCCGACATTGTGGTTGCTGAAGCCTCTATCGAGTATTTAAAGCCCGTCACCGGCGATATTGTGGCCAGCTCTTTAGTTAGCGATGAAAAAAATTGGGAAAACTTTTTCCATCGCTTTGAAGAAAGAGGCAAAGCCAAAATCGACCTCAGCTCGGAAATCATCGTAAACGGCGAGGTGGCAGTTCGTTTTAAAGGCCTATACGCCATTATTGGCGTTAAATAGCGTTCACCGACAGCACTCACATCCTTTCTAGTAAGTTTCCAGATTCACAGCTAATACCTTTGCGTTCTTATTTCTTAGGTATTAGCTGTCCTCGGTTTTCTTAATTAACTAGTTCTTGCTAAAACGTCCATTTGGCACGCAGGCCATATTTACGCGGAGCGGCTAGCGTGCGTCCCGGCCCAAAATCTAAATTTACAGCGCTAGAATAATAGCGTTCATCCGTTAGGTTTTCGCCGTAGAGGGTAATTTGCAAACCATATGGCTCGTAAAAATAGCCAATGCGGGCACCAATTAAATGGTATTTTGGTTGTTCGACGAGGGAGGTGTTTTGCGCACTGAAATAAGAGCCGGTGTTGTAGTAAGTGTCTGCAGCAAACTCTAGATTACCCCAGTCATTGGGTAATGGCAGGTACTGTAAGATGGTCGCTGATGCGGTCCAGTCCGGCGTGTTGACGATATCGTTTCCAGAGAAATCCCGCGCCGGTAAGCCGACGGCGTCTGGGCCGAAGGGTAACCCAGTACCTTCATCAAAGCCGCGTCCTTCAGGGTAATTATGGTACTTGGCATCTAAGTAGGTCGCGCCAGCAATCACCGCCAAGCCTGGGTTAAGATTTGGCATTGGTTGGGCTTGCAGGCTTAGCTCAGCACCTTTTATCACCCCGTCGCCGCCATTATAAAAATTCACTGCGCCGCCAGATGCCAAAGAGGTGATTGCGGTAATGATATTTTCGCGTTCGGTATAGAAAATTGCCCCCTCTAATGAAAGAGTGTTGTCTAACCAGCTGCCCTTAAAACCGAGTTCGTAGGCGGTGTCTTCTTCCTGATCGACAAAACTTGGCGCAACGAGGAAGTTAACCGTGTTATAGGTGGGGCTTAAATAGCCGACAGAATAGGAGGCGTAGATCTGTCCCTGGGTGAAACTCCATTTGAGTGAGGCACGGGGGCTAACTCGCTCCGTCGTTGCCTCGGGCACGTTAAAGTTGATAACCGATATTGCATCTCCCGTTAGCGGATTAATGGCGCTGAGGGAGGAATTTGCGACATTACGGGTTTCTGTGTCGTAGCGCACCCCGAGACTGAAATCAAAAGAATAGGGCAGCAAGGCGGTGCCTTCCGCAAATCCTGATAGCGACTCGGTTTCTAATACGCCGTTGGAGGCGAGGGCGGCATCGACATCTAATAAATCCCCAAGCCCACTAGGTAATTCAATTGGTATTGGCAGGCCATTTTCTAAGGCATTGCTACCAAACCGTAAATAAAGAGGGTCGTAGCCACCGGCGGATTCAAGATAATACATACCCGCTACCCAAACTAGGTAATCGCTCCAGGGTGATTGCTCATTTGATTCAATGCGGGCCTCAAATGTTTTTTGTTCGACAAATTGACGGGGTACTTCTGCTACAAAAAGTGGGGTGCTGGTGTAGTCAAGATCGCCAATGCCGTAGGGAACAATGAGTTCTTGGTCAGACGCTAATGCGATAAAGTCGAAGTAGGGAAGGCTCCAGTTGAGACGAGCTGACACCAAGGTTCGCTCTGATTCAAACCCTGAATCGGTATTGTGGGCTACGTGGTAATCAAATTCGGGGTCTGGGCTACAGGTCGCACAAAGTAAATACGGGTTGCTACCCTCGGAGGTTAAGCCCCCCGAAGACTGGCCTTTTTCCTGTGCGGCACTGAGGGTTATATCGATATTTTCACTTGCCCACCACTTAAGCTTAATGCGCCCAGCGTTTAACTCTTCGTCGTATACTTTTCCGCCTAAATCGTTGGTGTAGATTGGTTCTTGATTGCGCAATGTGCCGGAAAATGTCGCTGCTAGGCCTTCAACAATCGGTATATTTAAAAATAGGCTGGAGGACAGGCCTGAGGCGTCCACGACATCAAAGTGCCCACTATCAATTTTAATTTCACCAAAGAAGCTCTCGTCGTCAGGGTCGGCGGTAATGATTCGAATCGCGCCACCGAGGGCATTGCGACCGAATAGGGTGCCCTGAGGCCCCTTTAGGACTTCTACCCGTTCAATCGCGACGAGAGAATCAATAGAGCCTTGCGCGGCAACTTGGTTTATATCGTCGACGTAAATGGGTACGCTGGGGTCAGCGGAAGGTAAAAAAGCCTCAGAGCCGATGCCGCGTAAAAAGGCGATGTAGTAACCAAAGGTATTAGCAAAAACGAGGCCGGGGGTAATTTTTGTTAATCCCTGTGCGCTTTCCACCCCGGCTGCATCTAATTTCTCAGCAGAGAAAGCCGCAATTGCGATGGGGATGTCTTGAATATTTTCTTCACGCTTTCGGGCGGTGACCACCACCTCCTCTAAAAGTCGGTTATTTTGCGACATAGTTTTTGCTGCATCGTTTCCTGAATTTTCATTCGCCATCACAGGATTAGAAATGGCAGATAATATTGCCAAGGCTAAGCCAGTAGAGAAGGGGAGCACGCGGCGCTGATAATTATCAAGAACGAGCTTCATTGCAATCCTTTGTATAAATCTTATTAAGAGGGAGCTAAGGCAAGAAAAAATTATTATTAGTAGCCGCAAAGGTCGCTTATTTCTTTCTATGCCACTTCGTCGGATACGACGATTTTGGTTCTTGCCCAGCGAATGTAAGGCTCGCTAGCAAGGCGCCGATGTTTTTTTTATTTAAGCCTTAGGCAGCGGCGGAAATTGAGTGTCATAGGTTTCGTTGATTGAGATTCAACAATGGCGGGTGCGAAGCGAAATTGCCTATTTGTCGCGGTAAAGGAATGCTTCCAATTGTTCTTGTTGTTTCATGCCATCGCGATAGCCGAGGTCAATTAATTTGCCACAGTACTCAGGGGTGAACAGCAGGTAACTAGCGATACTGACGCCACCACCGCTATTGCCAGTGCTGCCGGTGCGGCGCAGGAATATGCGTAAAGAGCGGGGCAGCTCGTTGACGTGTTCGTCGGCGATACGGTCTATGTCTTCGCTGGGGCTAATAACGAGGCAGTCTATAGGTAGTAGCTCTTTACCCATCATACTTTGATCTTCTTCGGGTATGAGGCGTACCAATTCATTAATGCGTTCTAAGCGCTCTATATCGGTTTCGATACTATCTATAAAGGCGCTATTCAGTAGGTGACCAATGATTTGCCCAAAGCCTGGAGACTTAATTTCTTGAGGAAGCTTTGGGTATTGCCGTTTGTGACCGTTAGCGGGAATAACTAATACGCGATTTGCACCAAGATGAATGACTGGGCTAATCGGCGTTAATTGGCGCAGTGCGCCGTCGCCATAGTAGTCGCGGCCTAATTTAGCCGGCGGAAATATGGTTGGGATGGCGCTCGACGCCATAAGGTGCTGAAGTTGGATTGGGGTTGCCAATCCTTGCCGACGCCAGCGCTGCCAGCCCGCGTATTGAGGCCCGCCTTGGAAAAAGGTCTCAGACACACCTTGGGTATAGTTCATGGCGGTGAGGCATAGTGCGTCTAAATCACCATTCAAAATATTGCGACCAATATTTTCAAATTTTACGTGTTCATTTAGTAATGCCCGCAGCGGGCTATTGTCTAGCAGAGCAACAGGTTTGCCGTCGGATGAGCCTGAACTAAACAGCGAGACTGCTAATCGCAGAGCATTGCGCATCACTCCAAAAAAATCGGCTCGATATATTTTATCGGTTGTCAGATTGCGCCAAAGCATTTCTAGCTTTTCAACCGTACCGGTAAAATGGTGCGCTCCCGCCGCCATAGAAACCGCGTTTATTCCCCCTGCCGAGGTGCCTGCCAAAATAGGGAAGGGGTTGCCTGGGCGACTCCCGTGTATTTCCGCCAGTGCTTTAAGTACGCCGACCTGATAGGCAGCCCGCGCACCGCCGCCTGGTAGAACCATTGCCGTGTTGGAGCGGTAGCTGTTTTCTGGAGGTATTTGATCGCTATTCACAGTGGTGTCATGTTCCATTGGGCTATTAACGCTTATGGCCGCGTAGTCCTGTATCCATTAATACTCGGGTAGCGATTTCTTCAACCGAGGCATGGGTAATATCAAGATAGGGAATGCCAAATCGTTTAAACATGGCTTCTGCTTGCCGAAGTTCGTCTTCGCATTGGCGAAGCGAGGCGTAGCGGGTGTCGGGTCTGCGTTCGCTGCGGATTGCAGCAAGACGTTCGGCCTCGATGGTGAGCCCAAATAATCGGCTGCGGTGATCCATTAGCGCCTTTGGTAAACGGTCGCTTTCCATATCCTCGTCAGTGATTGGGTAGTTTGCGACAAATATCCCTGACTGCATGGCCAAATAAAGACAGGTTGGCGTTTTGCCGCTGCGTGAGACACCGATCAAAATCACTTCGGCTTGATCGTAGCGGTTTAGCCGCGCGCCATCGTCATTGTCTAGTGCATAATTGACCGCATCAATACGCTGCTTATAAAGCATATCTTTATCGGCATTCTGTAGGCGGCCAACGGTGCGGGAAGGCTTTTCCCCCAGCGCCGCTTCTAGTTGGCCAACAAAGGTGCCCAACACATCAACGATAAAGCCTTTGCTGGTGGCAATGATGGCGCGCAGGTTTTCGTCAACCAAGGTGTCGAAAACAATGGGCTGCTTACCGCAAGCATCGGCGGCGCGATTAATTTTCTCTACGGCTGATTGCGCTTTTTCAGCATTATCTACGTAGGGGACAATAATGTGCTCAAATTTTTGGCTTTCAAATTGCGCTAAAACACTGCTTCCTAGGGTTTCAGCGGTAATGCCGGTACTGTCTGATATAAAAAAGGCCGGACGAGTCATGTAGTTTTTTTACCTAAGTCTCTGTGTTTTTCGACGGGAATTTCCAAATTACTTACTTTAGTATAGCCCGTGTTAAATTCTTGCACCCTTATAACCGTAATACGGTCGCTTTGTAAAATGGGAGATACCCGTGTCTGAATATGTAATCTGGTTTGACGACCTTGGAATGAACGATGTTGACCGAGTTGGCGGCAAAAACGCGTCATTGGGCGAAATGATCAGCCAGCTATCTCAGCTTGGGGTTTCGGTTCCTGGCGGCTTCGCAACTACCGCTGACGCCTTCCGTGATTTCCTACAGCAAAGTGGTTTAAACGACCGAATCATTGCCGAGTTAGACGGCTTTGATATTGACGATGTTAAAAATCTGGCCCTTGTCGGCAAAAAGATTCGTCAGTGGATCGTAGAAACCCCGTTCCCTGAGGCGCTTAACGCCGCTGTTGTTGAAGCCTACGCCAAGCTGGTGGATGGCAATGAATCTATGTCTTTTGCTGTGCGTTCATCAGCAACCGCAGAAGATTTACCTGATGCATCTTTCGCTGGCCAGCAGGAAACCTTCCTGAATATTCGCGGCCTCGACAATATTATGATCGCTATCAAGGAAGTGTTCGCCTCGCTCTACAATGACCGCGCGATTGCCTATCGCGTTCACCAAGGATTTGAACATGCAGACGTTGCCTTGTCGGCAGGCATACAGCGCATGGTACGGTCAGAAACAGGCGCTGCCGGCGTTATGTTCTCTATGGATACAGAGTCCGGCTTTGATGGCGTGGTATTCATCACTGCGTCTTATGGTTTGGGTGAAACCGTTGTGCAGGGTGCAGTAAACCCCGATGAATTCTATGTTCATAAAGCAACGCTTGAAAAAGATCGCCCAGCGGTTCTGCGTCGCAACCTCGGCAGCAAAATGATCAAGATGATTTACGGCAGTGATGCTAGTGCCGGTAAATCTGTAGAAACAGTCGATGTGAGTGAAGAAGATCGCAATCAATTTTGTTTGAATGACGAAGAAGTACTCGGCCTTGCCAAGCAAGCCATGACCATCGAGAAGCACTATGGTCGTCCGATGGATATCGAATGGGCAAAAGACGGTGACGACGGCAAGCTTTATATTGTTCAGGCTCGCCCAGAAACGGTTAAGAGTCGCGAATCTACCACCTTGATGGAACGCTATCTCCTCAAAGAAAAAGGCGCAGTATTGTGTGAAGGTCGCTCGATTGGTCAGCGCATAGGCGCTGGGCCAGTCCGTGTGATTGATAATATTAGCGAAATGGATCAAGTTCAGCAGGGCGACGTACTGGTAACAGATATGACTGACCCAGATTGGGAGCCGGTCATGAAGCGCGCCTCAGCGATTGTTACCAATCGCGGTGGCCGTACCTGCCACGCGGCGATTATAGCCCGTGAGCTTGGCATTCCCGCAGTCGTCGGTTGTGGTGATGCGACAGAGCTACTAAAAGACGGCACCCCTGTGACGGTGTCCTGCGCGGAAGGCGACACCGGTATGGTGTATGAGGGGATTCTCGATTTTGACATCAATCGCAATAAGCTTGATGCCATGCCAGATCTGCCCTTTAAAGTGATGATGAATGTTGGTAATCCCGATCGCGCATTTGACTTCCAGGGCTATCCTAATGCGGGGGTTGGTTTAGCGCGCCTAGAGTTCATTATTAACCGCATGATTGGCGTTCACCCCAAGGCGTTGATCAATTACGACGATATTCCCCGCGACGTGCAAGCCGCAGTTAAACGCCGTATCGCCGGTTATGCCAGCCCTGTCGATTTCTACGTCGAGAAATTGGTGGAAGGTATATCAACCATCGCCAGTGCGTTCTATCCCAAGCGCGTTATCGTGCGGATGTCAGATTTTAAATCCAATGAATACGCTCACCTTATTGGCGGTAGCTTGTATGAACCGTCGGAAGAAAACCCCATGTTGGGCTTCCGTGGTGCGTCTCGTTACATCTCAGATTCATTCCGCGAGTGCTTTGAACTGGAATGTCGCGCGTTAAGAAAAGTCCGTGACGACATGGATTTAACTAACGTCGAAATCATGGTGCCCTTCGTACGCACCGTGGGTGAGGCCAAGCAGGTTATTGAGCTTCTAGAAGCCAATGGTCTAAAGCGGGGTGAAAATGGTCTGCGCGTCGTCATGATGTGCGAGCTACCGGCCAATGCCTTGCTGGCAGAGCAATTCTTGCAGTATTTTGATGGCTTCTCGATCGGTTCAAATGATTTAACCCAGCTCACGCTTGGCCTAGATCGAGATTCTGGATTGATCGCGCACTTGTTTGATGAGCGTAATGACGCGGTAAAAGCTCTCTTAAAACTGGCCATTGACGCCTGTAAAAAGCAGGGTAAATACATTGGCATTTGTGGGCAAGGTCCTTCAGACCACCCCGATTTTGCCCAGTGGCTAATGGAGCAGGGTATTGATAGCGTCTCACTGAATCCAGACTCGGTATTGGATACGTGGTTATTTTTAGCGGATAAGCTAAAAACCTAATCTATTAGTTGGATTGCTAATGAAATCCCCGCCTTCGTGCGGGGATTTTTTTTGAGCTAAGTAAGGTGAAATGAAAGGCAAGCGAGCAGGGCCGTTTTATGGGTGGGACTTAAGCTGTTAATGCCTTGCGAAGACTCGCAGCACAAGATTGAGACGACTATTCATAAAGGGGTTAAGCACCGTATTGACGGTGATTTTGGCGGTAGGTTGGCGAAAAGAAGAGGTGGGTCTTGAAGCATTGCAGCCACCTAGCTCGATAGAAGCTAGGTGGCTGCAATTTCAGTATAAAAAAATAAAATTAAACAAAAACAATTGTTTATGCTATTTATTTAAAGCTAGTTACCAACTACATGTTTGGATAATTTGGTCCACCCAAGCCTTCAGGCGTAACCCAAACGATATTCTGAGCGGGGTCCTTAATGTCGCAGGTCTTGCAGTGAACGCAGTTTTGACCGTTGATTTGAAACTTCGGCGTTCCCTCAGCATCTTCTACCACTTCATAGACGCCGGCAGGGCAGTAACGCTGTGCTGGCTCTGCATATTTGGGTAGATTGTCACGGATTGGCAGCTCGGGATCTTTGAGCGTTAAGTGACAAGGCTGATCTTCTTCATGGTTGGTGTTTGACAAAAATACCGAGGTCAATCGGTCGAAGGTGATCTTGTTGTCTGGCTTGGGGTAGGTAATCTTTTTACTTTCAGCCGCTAGCTTCATTTCAGCGTGATCTGGGTGGCTATCGCCCAGCGTCCACGGAAGTTTGCCACCAAAGATATTAAGATCAACAAAGGCGTAAGCAGAGCCAAAGAAATTACCCCATTTGTGTTGCGCGGGGCCAAAGTTACGCTGCTCGTATAGCTCTTTGTAAACTGAGGAGTTTTCAAAGGCAGTGGTGTACTCGCTTAATTCTGCACCAGTGGCTTCATTTTCAGTAATAGCCTTGTGAACAACTTCTGCGGCAATCATGCCGGATTTCATCGCTGTATGGCTGCCCTTGATCTTGGCGAAGTTTAGGGTGCCCGCGTCACAACCAATTAATAGGCCGCCGGGGAAGGTCATTTTGGGTAGAGACTGCAAGCCACCTTTCGCTATAGCGCGGGCACCGTAAGAAATACGCTCGCCACCTTCTAGGTATTGCATAACGGTAGGGTGTTTTTTAAAGCGTTGGAACTCTTCGAAGGGCGACAAATAAGGGTTGTCGTAGCAAAGGTCTGTAATGAGGCCAATTGATACCTGATTGTCTTCAATATGGTATAGAAAGCTACCACCCGCTGCGCCGTTTTCAGCTAGAGGCCAGCCTGCAGCGTGCATAACCTTGCCTTCTTCATGCTTGGCAGGGTCAATTTTCCACAGCTCTTTAATACCAATGCCATAATGCTGAGGATCTTTGCCCGCATTAAGGTCAAACTTCTCCATTAGGCGCTTGCCTAAATGTCCGCGGCAGCCTTCCGCAAACAGGGTGTATTTGGCGTGAAGCTCCATGCCAGGCATGTAGCTGTCTTTTTGGCTACCGTCTTCGGCGATACCCATGTCGCCGGTAACGACACCTTTTACGCTGCCATCTTCATGGAATAAAACGTCAGCAGCGGCAAAGCCTGGGTAAATTTCTGCGCCCATACCTTCTGCTTGTTCTGCTAACCAGCGGCACAGATTACCAAGGCTAATAATATAATTGCCTTCGTTGTGCATGGTTTTAGGCACGGCAAAACCGGGCACCTTAATAGCCTTCTCGGCGCTGGTCATATAGTAAATATCATCGCCTGTGACCGGTGTGTTTAGCGGTGCGCCTTTTTCTTTCCAGTCTGGGAAAAGTTCGTTTAATGCGGTGGGTTCAAAAACCGCACCAGAAAGAATGTGGGCACCGACTTCAGAGCCTTTTTCTACAACACAAACACTGATGTCTTTTCCGGTACTTTCGCTTAATTGCCGAATTTTACACGCCGCAGCCAATCCGGCAGGGCCGGCACCAACTATCAGGACGTCAAATTCCATTGATTCGCGTTCCACAGACTCTCTCCTCTGTATGCTTTACCAGCATTGCCCTTATTTTGGGCGATTTATGACTGATTAAAAGCGCGAATTATAAAACTTGAGCCTCTAAAACGCTACTTTAGCCTTAGTTTTATTCTTCTCTAGTCAAAACGACCTGATTCCTCAAGGCGAAAAAAAATCTTTTTTAAACAAATGCTTATTCATATGAAATGAAAATACGATTAGCTAGCTAATAATCGTTATTCGCTTGATGAATATCCCACATTTATTGACCTTAGGTCTTATACACGTCAATATAACGGCGCTTTGAAAAGAGGCTTTATCCGGTTGGGATCGATTTACGGTTCCACAGCGTAGGGATATAAAGCCATTCCATTTAATTTACGCGTGTACTGGGGAATCCATGAAGGTTCTGGTTGCTGTCAAACGAGTAGTTGACTACAACGTAAAAGTACGTCCGAAGTCGGACGGAACTGGCGTTGATCTGAATAATGTCAAAATGGCTATTAACCCATTTTGCGAAATTGCCATTGAAGAGGCTGTACGTCTGAAAGAAAAAGGCGTGGTAACTGAAATAGTTGCTGTCTCTATTGGTGCTAAAGTATGCCAAGAGCAGATTCGTACTGCACTGGCCCTCGGTGCCGACCGCGGCATCTTGGTTGAAACCGATGTAGAGGTTCAACCATTGGCTATTGCTAAATTGCTAAAAGCAGTTGTAGAAAAAGAAGAGCCAAAAATGGTTATTCTTGGTAAGCAGGCTATCGACGGTGATAACAACCAAACCGGTCAGATGCTTGCTGCATTAACTGGTATGTCACAGGGTACTTTCGCTTCAGAAGTTGTTGTAGAAGGCGATTCAGTAACCGTTACCCGTGAAGTTGATACCGGTTCGCAAGTTGTTAAATTGGCGCTGCCTGCAGTGGTAACTACTGACCTGCGCTTAAATGAGCCTCGCTACGCTTCATTGCCAAACATTATGAAGGCGAAGAAAAAGCCTTTAGACACAATGACACCAGAAGATCTGGGTGTTGATGTGACTCCACGAGTAACTACCCTCAAGGTAGAGCCGCCTGCGGAGCGTCAAGCTGGTATCAAAGTCGCTGACGTTGCCGAACTTGTTGATAAGCTGAAAAACGAGGCGAAGGTAATCTGATGAGTATTTTAATTCTTGCAGAACACGATAACGCCTCTATTAAAGGCGCTACTTTAAATACTGTTGCCGCTGCGAAAGCCATCGGTGGCGATATTACAGTTCTAGTTGCTGGTGAAGGCTGCGGTGCAGCTGCTGAAGCTGCGGCAAAAATCGAAGGCGTTGGCAAAGTACTTTGCGCTGACAACGCTGCTTACGGTCATCAGTTGGCTGAAAACGTCAGCTTATTGGTTGCTGAGCTTGGTAAAGACTACGGCTACATTTTGGCGCCCGCTACTACCAACGGTAAAAACACGCTTCCGCGTGCAGCTGCCTTGCTAGATGTGGCTCAGATTTCTGAAATTATCTCTGTAGAAAGTGCTGATACTTTCAAGCGCCCAATCTACGCAGGTAACGTAATTGCTACTGTACAGTCTTCAGACGCGATTAAAGTGATAACTGTTCGTGCAACTGCTTTTGACGCCGTTGCGGCGGAAGGTGGCAGCGCGTCGGTTGAAGCAGTTGCTAGCGCACATGACGCGGGTAACTCAAGCTATGTGCGTGAAGAAGTCGCTAAGAGTGATCGCCCTGACTTAACTGCGGCCAGCGTCGTTGTTTCAGGTGGTCGCGGCATGCAAAATGGCGATAACTTTGCCATGTTGTATTCTTTGGCTGACAAACTTGGTGCAGCGGTTGGTGCTTCACGCGCGGCTGTTGATGCGGGCTTTGTACCTAACGATATGCAGGTTGGTCAGACCGGTAAGATCGTTGCACCTGGCCTGTATATTGCTGTAGGTATTTCTGGTGCAATTCAGCATTTGGCTGGTATGAAAGACTCTAAAGTCATTGTTGCTATCAACAAAGACGAAGATGCTCCGATCTTCCAGGTTGCTGATTACGGCCTGGTTGCTGATTTGTTTGATGCTGTACCAGAGCTTGATTCAAGCCTCTAAGTACTCATTAACAAGTTGTGTAAAAAGCCCGGCTTAAACAGTCGGGCTTTTTTTTGCCCAATTTATTAGTGGCTTTATTGAATAGTTTGTCATTCTTACTGTCTGAATTTGCAGTGATATGGTGAACTTTATTCGTTCCGTTTGTTGATTTTTAAGGCATTTAAAGACGAAAAGGAGAGATTGATGAAAAAGCTAGTATATGCGCTTGTACTTTCATTACCGCTGGGAGGCTTGAACGCACTTGAATTAGACAAAGAATCCTCGGTGATGAATTTTGTGACGGTAAAGAATGACACAGTTGCCGAGCTGATGAGCTTTACCTCGTTGACAGGTAGTATTGATGAAAAATCGGGTAAGGCAGTGCTCAATATCGATCTAAGTAGTGTTGCGAGTGGCATCGATATTCGCAATGAGCGTATGCGCGAACATTTGTTTGAGATTGATAAGTTTGCTCGTGCCGTGTACAGCACGGAGTTAGACATGAAAGCCTTAAATGAGCTTGCGATCGGTGAGCAGAAGTCTGTTGCTTTAAAGGGCGAGCTTGAGCTGCATGGCAAGAGCGCTGAGGTGAAGTTTGATGTCACAGTGACCAAGCGTAAAGATGGCGCTTTTCACGCAGTGACAAATTCCCCTGCATTCGTCAGTGCAAATAGCTTCGAATTAGCCCCTGGTATAGCTAAATTACGCAGCTTGGCGGGTTTAGCTAGTATAGATCTCGTGGTACCCGTGACTTTCTCTGTGGTATTTAAATAGTCGCATTTAGGCGAGGCTTTTAGTCTCGCCGCAATTTATCTGAGATACCAATTGGGCTCGGATAGTTAAACACCACGATATACGACGATACGACAAAGCTAATAATCGCCGTAGCCTGTATAAGATGGGAGGCTTCTCGTCCTATCAGCAACATTTCTGCCGCGACATAGGCAATCAGTAATGAAAACTCGCTGATTTGCCCCATACGAAATCCTAAATCCCAGGCAAGTTTTTTGGTTTCGCTCATGCTGTGTATTAAATAGCGGAAAATAATGGGTTTGAGAATCAGGATGAGGGCGGCAAGTAAAATCGCCGACACCAAAATATCTGCTAATACGCTTAAATCAAAACGCGCGCCCAGTGAAAAGAAAAACAATATTAAGAAAAAATCCCTAAGCGGTTTTAAATTGATCGCGATATATTGAGAAATCGGGCTAGTTGCTAAGCTGATTCCAGCTAAAAATGCACCAATTTCAGCGGACAAACCTAAGCTATGTGCCGCTTCACTCATTCCCAAACACCAACCGATGGCGAGTAAAAATATATATTCGTGGAAGCGGTCAAATTTCGTCAGCATTGGCAGTAATACAAACCTTACCACTGCAAATGCAATCGCTATTAAAGCTGGTAGAGCGACCAGTGTTCTCAGCAAGTTAGCAGCGGAGAATTCGCCTTGGCTCATGCTAAACAAAATTAATAATACAAAAATGGCGATGATATCTTGCAGCAACAACAAGCCGACCATTAGTTCACCGGTATAGCGGTGATGAAGGGCTGTCGTCGGTAATAGCTTTATACCGATGATGGTGCTCGAAAACATCATCGCCGCGCCAATAATAAGGCTCTCAGTAGGGGTAAATCCAAAGCTGTAGGCGAGTCCGAAGCCGATGGCAGCAAACGCCAATGAGCTAAGCAGTGCGACAACGGTTGCTTTTTTGAGCGTGCTGTACAGCGACTTGGGCTGCATATCCAAGCCAAGTAAAAACAGCAAAAAGATGATGCCAAACTCGGCAATTTCGGCAAGTAGCTTTAAATCCGTTACCCAGCCTGTGCCGTAAGGGCCGATAATGGCGCCCAAGGCAATATAGGCAATCAATAGTGGTTGTCTGGTGTAAAGCGCGATTGACGCGAGAACTGCGGCACCGCTGAATATCATAAAAAAAGATGATGTCAGACTCGCTTCCACGCCTTATACCTCAAACTGCGCTGGGAAAATCATCATCACACAGGCCTTTGCCGTGAAACAATACTAGGAATAAAAAATGCCGTCAGATGACGGCATTTAAGTAAGGCTGCTTACTGGAAAGTCTAGCGGCGGCGAAACAGCGGTAAGCGCTGATCAATACCAGCTTGATAGCTTTCTGTAAAATCATTAAAGCTCGCTAAGGATTCTTCAAGATCACTGGTTTCTAACGCAAAGCTGTTAAAGCCGCAGCGATTTAGGAAATACAGCTGATCGCGGATGAAATCACCAATAGCGCGTAATTCGCCGGTGTAGCCTAATTGCTCGCGGAGCTCACGGCCGTAGGAAAAACCACGGCCATCGGCAAATTTGGGGAAGTCTACTGCGATCAGGTCAAGTTCAGCGATATCATCAGCTAGGGCTTTAGGTGATTCATCACTGGCTAGAAAAACCGCAATGCTGCCGAGGCTTTTCAGCTCTTCTTTGTGTGCCTTCCAAAGCGTTAACGGCACAATGTAGCCGCCGCTGCTTGGTAGGATGTCGGTCTCGCGCCAAACCTGCCAGCTATCATCGCAGACTTGTTTGTTTTTGATGATATTAGGCATAGGCGCGCTCCTTAAAGGGGTCGATGCCAACGCGGCGGAAGGTGTCTAAAAAGCGTTCTTCCGGCTGGCGTAAATCTACATAGGTTTCTAATACTTTTTCGATAATATTGGGGACTTCGTCCTGCGCGAAGGAGGGGCCCAATATTGAACCGAGTGAGGCGTCCAGACCTTGGCTGCCACCAAGAGACACTTGGTAAAATTCCTGGCCTTTTTTATCCACGCCTAGAATCCCAATATTGCCAATATGGTGGTGACCGCAGGCATTCATGCAGCCAGAAATATTGAGTTCTATTTCACCGAGATCATAAACATAGTCGATATCATCGAATCGACGCTGAATAGCTTCGGCAATAGGAATAGATTTCGCATTAGCTAAAGAGCAGAAATCACCGCCGGGGCAGCAGATAATGTCGTTTAATGTACCAACGGTCGGCGAGGCCACTTCTAATTCAACTAGCTCCTTCCACAAGGCGAAAAGATCAGTTTGTTGAACGTCTGGCAGCACTAAGTTTTGCTGGTGTGTGCTGCGGATTTCGCCAAAGCCATAGCGCTCAGACAGATCCGCTACGGCTTCGAATTGCTCGGCAGTGATGTCTCCGGGGGCAACGCCCACGGTTTTCAGGGCTAAGGTAACTATGCGGTAGCCAGAAACTTTGTGCTCGTGGGTGTTGTGTTGCAGCCAGCGTGCAAAATCGGCACTTTCTAAGGCTAAGGCCTGCAGGTCTTGCTGTGGCAAGGTTTTGTAGCTAGGCGGCACAAAGAAAGATTTGGCGCGATCTATTTCTTCATTGCTCAGGCTCAAATCACCGTCCTTAATGTGTGCCCATTCTTTTTCGACTTCGGCTTTAAAGGTTTCGGCGCCCATAGCGCGGACAAGTATTTTAATACGTGCTTTAAACTTGTTGTCGCGACGGCCAAGTTGGTTGTATACCCGCAGAATGGCTTCTAAGTAAGTCAGCAGGTGTTTCGGCTCTAGCTTGTCATGGATTAGGCTGCCGATAACCGGTGTGCGGCCAAGTCCGCCACCAACAAAGACTTTAAACGCGGTTTCGCCGTTAGCGTCGTGAACAATTTGCAGACCGATATCGTGCATCATAATCGCTACGCGATCAGATTCAGAGCCGCATACTGCAATTTTAAATTTGCGAGGTAGAAAGGCAAATTCAGGATGGAAGGTCGACCACTGACGGATAATTTCGCAATAAGGACGGGCGTCTTCTACCTCATCTGCCGCTACACCAGAGAATTGGTCGGCGGTGGTGTTGCGAATGCAGTTACCGCTGGTTTGTACGGCGTGCATCTCAACTTCAAGTAGCTCAGCTAAAATATCGGGCACTTCTTCAAGTTTCGGCCAGTTAAGCTGCACGTTTTGACGGGTGCTGATATGCGCATAGCCTTTATCGTATTTGCGGCTGATAGAGGCGAGCTTGCGCAACTGCGTTGCGCTTAAAGTGCCGTAGGGCACCGCAATCCGCATCATTGGCGCTAGGCGCTGAATGTATAGGCCATTTTGCAGACGTAGCGGCAGAAACTGCTCGTCTGTAATTTTACCGTCGAGATAGCGCTGGGTTTGGTCGCGAAATTGCGCAACGCGCTGACTGACAATCTGACGGTCAAAGTGATCGTAAGTGTACATAGAAACCTTTGTCTTAAGAGTTTTGGCGGGCAAATACGCTTTGTAGCTGCGCTGCAGTAAAAACCGGAGGGTATTTTACGCTTAAAACGAGCTAAGTTCACGTTTTTACATGGCTAATGGTAAAGACTAAGCCGATATTCGACTAACGAATTTTATGAGTATCGCTTATACAGCTGGTCGATATACTGCATATTGCGCTAAGTATTCGCGTTAAATTACGGAATTAAAGCTAACCCATTTGCGGTTTTTTGCTACAATGGCGCCGACTTTTATATGCCGAACTTCGGCTTCTTTCAATCGTATTATGAGGCTCCCATGTCTGATCAAACCCAAGAAGAGCGCGATGATAACTTCGCCGATGTTTGTGCTTCCATTGCTATTTTAGCGATTGTTGTCGGCACCGTTGTTTACTGGTTGCACGGTATGCCAACCTAGTCGCAACAAAGCCCATAAAAAAAGCCGCTTCTGCGGCTTTTTTTATAGCTGCGTTTTTATACGCTTTTGGGGTTTAGCTTAAAACCATTTTTACAATGCTAAAAACCGTTGCAATAAAAACACCAACAAAGATTATTGCGGTGATAGCGTAATTCCTAAAACGGCCGTGAGTAAAGTCGCGCTCGCGATTGCGACTGCTCTGCACACCAAAGGCAGCGGCTACTACGCTGCCAATCACTGCAAGCGGCCCCGGCCGTTGAGTCTTTTCGTCTTGTTCTTCCATTTGATCCCCTTACTTTATATCCAATTGGCAGATATCTATTTACGACTAGGGGTCGTAATCCAAGATTGGCGACAACCAGCGCTCCATTGTGGCCATTTCCATGCCTTTTCGTTTGGCAATATCGGCGACCTGATCTTTGCCAATACGGCCAACGGCAAAATAACGAGACTGCGGATGGGAGTAATAAAACCCGCTTACCGCGGCAGCAGGATGCATCGCTAAATGTTCTGTTAACACAATACCGGTTTCATTTGTCGCATCTAGTAAATTAAAGAGCGTTGTTTTCTCAGTGTGGTCAGGGCAGGCGGGGTAGCCTGGTGCAGGGCGAATACCTTGATACTTTTCTTTAATTAACTCTTCATTGCTTAAGTTTTCGTCTGGCGCATAGGGCCAGAATTCTTTGCGAACACGACGGTGCAAGGTTTCGGCAAACGACTCGGCTAAGCGATCTGCAAGTGCTTTGACCATAATCGAATTGTAGTCGTCATTGGCTTTTTCGTATTTAGCCGCAAGCTCATCAGCACCCAAGCCAGTAGTTACCGCAAAGCCGCCCACGTAATCGCTAAGCCCGCTGGATTCCGGGGCAATATAATCCGCCAAACTCATTTGGGGCTTATCATCGGGCTTTTGTGATTGCTGGCGAAGATGGTGCAGGGTTGCCAGTTGTTCGTTGCTGTTTGGGTCAAAAACCGCAATATCGTCGCTACCTGCGCGCCGCGCTGGCCAGAAGCCAATAACGCCATTCGCTTGCAGCAGTTTATTGCTAATAATGTGGTCGAGCATTTTTTGTGCGTCATCAAATAGATTGCGTGCTGCTTCACCCACTGTTTCGTCTTTTAAAATCTTGGGGTATTTGCCTGCCAATCCCCAAGATATAAAGAAGGGCGTCCAATCGATGGTTTCACGCAGTTCCTCCAGTGGATAATCCGTGAAGGTGCGCGTGCCCAAAAAGCTTGGTGTAGGTGGAGTGTAGTTCTCCCAGTCCCACTGGTAGGCCAGCTCGCAGGCTGCTTCATAGCTATGTAAGCGCTTTTTACCTTGATTCCCTTCGCGGCGTGCACGCACACGCTCGTATTCGTCTTTCCTGGCTTCGACAAAGGCAGCTTTTAGATCCTCGCTAATCAATTGGGTGGCAACCGCCACACTGCGAGAGGCGTCTGGAACATATACCGTGGCGTCGTTTTTGTATTTGGGCTCAATTTTGACCGCAGTGTGTGCCTTCGAGGTAGTCGCTCCGCCGATCATGAGCGGAATATTAAAACCTTGACGCTGCATTTCGCTCGCAACATGAACCATCTCGTCTAGGGAGGGGGTAATTAAGCCGCTAAGACCAATAATATCGACGTTTTCGCGTTTTGCGGTTTCGAGTATCTTGTCGCAGGGCACCATCACGCCGAGGTCGATAACCTCAAAGTTATTACATTGCAGCACAACGCCGACAATATTTTTACCAATGTCGTGAACATCGCCCTTAACGGTTGCCATTAAAACCTTACCGTTTGCCTTGGCGCCGACTTCTTTGCCGGCCTCAATAAAGGGGTTGAGGTAGGCGACCGCTTGCTTCATAACGCGGGCAGATTTCACCACCTGGGGCAGGAACATTTTGCCATCGCCAAAGAGATCGCCAACGACGTTCATGCCGTCCATCAGTGCGCCTTCGATAACATCGATAGGTTTAACAGCAGCGGCGCGGGCGGCCTCTGCATCTTCTTCTATATACGTTGAAATACCTTTAACCAAGGCGTGTTCAATGCGCTTGTTTACCGGTAACTCGCGCCAGCTAAGGTCTTCTTTGTTTTCGGCGGTGCTGCCATCACCCTTATATTTATCGGCGATATTCAGCAGACGCTCGGTGCTATCACTGCGACGATTTAGGATGACATCCTCAACGTGCTCACGTAATTCCGTCGGTAGGTCGTCGTATATCGCTAGCTGGCTGGCATTTACAATCCCCATGTCCATACCGGCTTTAATGGCGTGGTATAAAAATACCGAGTGGATTGCCTCGCGCACGGGGTTGTTGCCACGGAATGAGAAGGACACGTTCGACACGCCACCCGACACCATTGCATAGGGCAGCTCTTTTTTGATGTAGGCGGTGGCCTCAATAAAATCGACGGCGTAGTTGTTGTGCTCGTCAATGCCGGTGGCGACCGCGAAGATATTGGGGTCAAAAATTATATCTTGCGCTGGGAAGCCTATTTCATCCACCAAGATGTCGTAGCTGCGCTTGCAGATCTCTGCCTTGCGCTTAAAGGTGTCAGCTTGGCCATCTTCATCAAAGGCCATGACGACCACGGCGGCACCGTATTTTAAGCAGGAGCGGGCGCGTTCGCGGAACTCTTGTTCGCCTTCTTTGAGCGATATGGAGTTAACAATGGGCTTGCCTTGAATGCATTTTAATCCGGCCTCGATCACATCCCATTTGGATGAATCGACCATGATGGGCACCCGGCAAATATCAGGTTCGGCAGCTACAAGATTTAAGAAGGTCACGATGGCATTTTGCGCATCGAGCATGCCTTCATCCATATTGATATCGATGACTTGGGCGCCATTCTCGACTTGCTGGCGGGCAACTGAGAGGGCAGCGTCGTAATCGTTTTCTAAAATCAGGCGTTTAAATACGGCTGAACCGGTAACATTGCAACGCTCTCCGACGTTGACGAATAGAGAGTCAGGGCCAATGTGAAAGGGCTCAAGACCGGCTAGGCGACAAATCGGTTCGCGTGTTGGCAGCGGGCGGGGGGCAATGCCATCCATCGCTTCGCCAATTGCTTTGATGTGGGCCGGTGTAGTGCCGCAGCAGCCACCAACTAAATTCAGAAATCCGCGCTGGGCAAATTCTTTGAGCTCGCCGTGCATGTCTTCTGGGGTCTCGTCGTATTCGCCAAATTCATTGGGTAAGCCGGCGTTGAAGTGACCGCTAAAATAGCAGTTTGAGGCTTCACAAAGCTCTTCAACAAATGGGCGTATCTCACTGAATCTGCGGCCACAATTAGTACCGATGATCAGTGGTTTAGCATGGGCAATTGAATTCCAAAATGCTGTTGGTGTTTGCCCAGATAGGGTTCTGCCGCTGGTGTCTGGAAAAGTCACCGAAATCATAATCGGCAATTCTTTTCCGCTGTCTTCAAAGTACTGCAGCACGGCGTATACCGCCGCTTTGGCGTTGAGGCTGTCGAACACAGTCTCAATCATCAGAATGTCGGCGCCACCGTCTATGAGTCCGCGGGTCGCTGCGTAGTAATTTTCAACGAGCTGGTCAAAGTTGATGTTACGAGCACCGGGGTCGTTTACATCTGGCGAAATGGATGCAGTACGCGGGGTGGGCCCGATTACACCGGCAACAAAACGCGGTTTATCTGGATTTTTAGCGGTTTCTGCGTCGGCAACTTCACGCGCCAAGGTTGCGCCGACGCGATTTAATTCCTCGGCAATATCGCCCAATTCATAATCATCTTGGGCAACTACGGTGGAGTTAAAGGTATTGGTCTCAATAACATCCGCACCGGAATCGAGATAAGCCTGATGAATTTCACGAATAACATCAGGTCGTGTCAGCGTTAGCAGATCGTTATTGCCCTTTAAATCCTTATGGAAATCGGCAAAGCGTGAGCCACGGTAGTCCTTTTCCTCGAGCTTATAACTTTGAATTAAGCTGCCCATAGCCCCATCAATAATCAAGATGCGATTTTGAAGAGCTTGCTTTAACAATGTCGTGCGGGGCGTGGACTGACTCATGAATATCCTGATATATAAAACAATTAAAGTACTAAAGCGCGTCTCGGACTGTGGCCGGAATGGGCTTCGTGGTAAACTACGCAATTCTAACAGATACACGGCCCAGCATAGAAATTGTTTGGCAAAACAGCGAGATATATAGAGGTTATTATGTCAACAGAGCAAACAGCCGTTAATTTGACCATCACCGAGTCTGCCCAAGACTACCTTGCGGAGCTTTTACAGAAGCAGGAAGACGTGATTGGCGTACGGGTGTTCATTACACAACCAGGAACACCAAAAGCCGAGACTTGTATCGCCTATTGCCGCGAAGGCGATATGACCGACAATGACGAAGTGCGCGACTATCCAAAATTTAAAGCCTACTTTGAAGGCCGCAGCATCCCATTTTTAGATGAAGCACTGATTGATTATTCCAAAGACCGGATGGGCGGGCAGCTGACAATTAAAGCGCCAAATGCGCGTTTGCCCCGCGTCGACGCAAATAGCCCCTTGGAAGATCAAATTAACTACGTGCTATACAACGAGGTAAACCCTTCGCTTGCAGCGCACGGTGGTGAGGTGTCGTTGCAGGAGCTTACCGACGAGAAATTCGCCATTTTAAAATTTGGTGGCGGCTGTCAGGGCTGCGGTATGGTCGATGTCACCCTTAAAGAGGGCGTTGAGAAAACCTTGATGGAAAAAGTCCCCGGTTTGGCCGGTGTAAAAGACAGCACTGACCACAGCAATACTGAAAACGCGTATTTTAAATAGAACAATTGCTTACCCTTCTAAAAGCCAGCTCTTTTTAAAAGAGCTGGTCCCCAAGGAAAAAACACTATGCAGCTACCCCATTCACGCACTGAGATTCAGGTGCGATTTTCTGATCTAGATATCCTTGGTCATGTTTCAAACAGTTATTACGCCCAATATTTTGATTTAGCGCGGGTCACATTCTTTAGAAATATTTCTAATATCAGCGGTCGCCCCAATCCTTCCCACGTTGTTGCTAGCGTAAAGATGGATATGCTTCGAGAAATTTGTTTTGACCACAGTGTTGTCGTTGATACTTGGTGCTCAAAAAAGGGCACTAAAAGTATGACTATTGAGCATGTTATATACGCCAACGGTGAAAAAGCGACAAGCTGCCAAACGGTATTAGTCGGTTTTGACCGTGAAACCCGCAGCTCTACGGCCTTGCCTAGTGACTGGGAAGCATCTGATATCAGTGACGTTACCGCACCAGCTCATTATTAACCATGTCATCTGTAGCACCTACTTGTCATTGCGGTAGCGAAAACGCATTTATTGATTGCTGTGATCGCTACCTGTCGGGTGCAGAAAGTGCACCCACTGCAGAGGCCTTAATGCGTTCGCGGTACAGCGCTTTTTGTCTTCGAAATCCTGACTATTTATTGGCGACACTCCAGAAAGATATCCGCGCGAAAGAAACGCGAAAAGCGCTACTTAAAAGCTTTGCAGGCACACAATGGCGGCAGCTTAAAGTCATTCGCTGTCAGCGCGGTCTGCTTGGCGACAAAGCCGGTGAGGTGGAGTTTGCAGCCT
The DNA here is from genome assembly GCF_002915595.1 of Zhongshania marina. Taxonomy (GTDB): domain Bacteria; phylum Pseudomonadota; class Gammaproteobacteria; order Pseudomonadales; family Spongiibacteraceae; genus Spongiibacter; species Spongiibacter marinus_B. Next base: position 31,418 of record NZ_PQGG01000012.1, on the reverse strand, counting down.
TTTTTACTCAGGATGATGAGGGCGGCCAACTTCACGAGCGCTCACGCTTTGTATTTGAAGATGAGCGCTGGTTTTACGTGGATGGCGATATTCTGCCGCCAATTTCGTTAAGCCGAAACGAACCTTGTTGGTGTGGAAGCGGTCGGAAGCTAAAGAAGTGTCACCTAGCGTAGGAGGTTGAATGTCGGTACTGAGGGTGCTGTCGTACAATGTACACAAGGGCTTTTGCTCAGCTAACCGGCAATTTTTGCTAAAACAAATCCGTGAGAGCGTGCGTCGTGTCGACGCCGAAGTGGTCTTTCTTCAAGAAGTGGTAGGCAAGAATAGCCGCCACGCGGCGCGGGTTGAAGGCTGGGTCGACGAGCACCAGCTCGAGTTTCTTGCTGACTCGGTGTGGCCACACTTTTCTTACGGTAAAAACGCGGTCTACGACCACGGTCATCATGGCAATGCCATTCTGAGTAAGTACCCCATTATTGACAGCCAAAACGTCGATATCTCTTTGTATCCGCGCTCGCAGCGGGGCTTACTACTTAGCCTTATTGAGCCTGGGATTTACATTATTTGCGTGCACATGGGTTTGCTGGGTTGGGAGCGCCATCAGCAATTTAAACGCTTGATGGCGGTTATTGAAGAAAAAGTACCCGCGGGCGCCCCGTTAATAATTGCCGGTGATTTTAATGACTGGAGCGGTTCGCTGCATTTGCGTTTTACTCATACTCTCAAACTGCGTGAGGCCTCGGTGGCGGTAACGGGCAAGCTTGCCAAGACCTTTCCCGCCAAGCGGCCGGTACTGCGTCTAGATCGAATATATTACCGAGGTTTTAATGCGGTAGCGGCCAAGCGCTTAAGTGGTGAGCCGTGGCGTTCGCTGTCTGATCATTGTGGGCTGTATGCAGAGTTAGAAATGCAGCTATAGGCAAAAAAAAGCCCCTTATCGTAAGGGGCAAAAATAACCATGCATTATGGTTGTGGAGCATTGTTTCTACGCTGATTTACGAGGTTTAGATTTTTCTTATAAAACTAGGGCGAAAAAAAAGCGCCCGAAGGCGCTTTAATCTATTTTTGACGTGCTTAGCGCTTGCGCTTAGGTAGCACATCTTTAAGCTTTTCACGCATCGTCCGCAGGGCGGTTTCTGTTTCTTCCCAGCCAATACAGCCATCGGTTACCGAAACCCCATAAGCCAGTTTCGATAAATCTTCTGGAATACTTTGGTTGCCAGCATTGATATTACTTTCGATCATCAAGCCGATAATTGAGGTATTTCCTTCGAGTACCTGATTGGTTACGTTTTCAATAACCAGCGGCTGCAAAGAAGGCTGCTTGCTAGAATTGGCATGGCTCGTATCCACCATAATATTTAGCGGAATGCCTGATTTATCTAATTCTGCTTCACATAATTTAATGTGCACTGAGTCGTAGTTAGGGCCTTGGCTACCACCGCGAAGAACAATGTGGGTGTAGGCGTTGCCGCGGGTATGAATAACCGCAACTTGACCGTCGCCATTTATACCCAGAAAACGGTGGGGTTTAACCGCTGAACCGATCGCGTTTAATGCAACCGTTAAACCGCCGTCAGTACCATTTTTAAAACCTACCGCTGAAGACAGGCCGCTTGCCATTTCACGGTGGGTTTGCGACTCGGTAGTGCGCGCACCTATCGCTGACCATGAAATACAATCTTGCAAATACTGGGGCGAAATAGGGTCTAAGGCTTCGGTTGACGTAGGTAAACCCAGCTCGCTGATGTCTAGAAGTAATTTACGGCCAATATGCAAACCCTCTTCAATTTTGAAGGTGTCATTTAGATAAGGGTCGTTGATTAAGCCTTTCCAGCCAACCGTTGTGCGCGGCTTTTCAAAATAGACCCGCATAATAATAACGAGGGTATCGCTGACTTCGTCAGCTAGGGCTTTTAAGCGACGAGCGTAATCCATAGCAGCATCGACGTCGTGGATGGAGCAGGGGCCCACAACCACAAACATGCGATGGTCTTTACCGTCTAGAATATTTCTGACGGTTTCGCGGCCCTTAGAAATAACTTCCCTAGCGGCGTCACTCATGGGAAGGGCGGCTTTTAATGCGGCAGGAGTAATCAGGATTTCCTGCGCATCGACATTTACGTTTTCAATTACAGTGTTAGACATAATACTTCCGGTTTCGGATACATATAAGCGTAATTCAGCCAACCATTCTAACTGAAAAGTATGCCAATTAAATATCCAGCACCGCGCCAGAGGGGTAAAATACTGCGAAATTCAGGGGAATATTGCCGAGTGAGCCAAAATATATTCAGTATTGCCAGTCATTTAATGCGCCTATACGGCCAAAAGCTATCGTGCATTCTGCTAATTATGTGCTTTGGTGTAGGCGGCGCTTATGGCAGCGACGAGACTGATTTACCGCTAGTGAAATTGACACCGCAAATGCGAGTAGACACAAGAGAGCGCTCTCCGTCCGAGCTTTCCTGCGATGACCTTTCTAAATATGAAGCCGAAAGCGCTGATCAACAACGAGCATTGGCGCAGCGCAAGCAAGAGTGTCTCGCGCAATACCGCCATTTTCTACCCACAAAGGCTTTGCGATAATGGCTAAGCACCGAATTAACACCTTCAAGCCTGCCAAAAAAACGCGTCCTCAGGTGCATCCCCAAACGATTGAATTGACGATTGAAAGTCTGGCAGATGATGGTCGCGGTGTTGGCCGTCATCAGAATAAAGTAGTGTTTGTAAGCGGGGCACTGCCGACGGAAGTTGTTATGGCAAAAATCACCCGGGTCCACAAACGATTTGATGAAGCAGAGTTGCTTGAGTTGCTAGAAACCTCAGCAGATCGCAATGACCCTATTTGCGAAATTTACGAGCAATGCGGTGGTTGCCAATTACAACACCTTCAATATGCCGCGCAGTTAAAATTTAAACGCTCTAAATTAGAAAAAGTTCTCAGCGCAAATAGCGCGTCTGCTATATCAGTGGCGGAGATCAGCGCTGATGATAGAGCCTATCGCCACCGAGCACGCTTGGCGTATTCAGATGGGGTGCTTGGATTTAAAGCCCGAGCGAGCCACAACATCATTGCGCTTGAGCAATGTCCCTTATTGGAAGACAGCCTGAACACGACATTGGCATTATCAAAAACTGCCATTCAAGGTTTCTTGGGCGACAAGGCAAGGGCCGAGGTAAGTTTTACCGCTGATCGCGATGGTCGCGTTGCTATTCTCATTAGAAAAGATGGCTATGTAGATATTAAGCGTTGCGAAGAATTATCTGCCAGCATCGTCGCGCCTGCCTTCTTGCACAGCGTAATTGGCAGCAAGGGGCCAGAGTGGTTGGGAGCGAATTCGCCGCTGCAATATAACACTGCAAACTCCGTAGCGCTGCGATACCAAGCCGGGGATTTTACTCAAGTAAATGGTAGGGTAAATCAGCAGATCGTCGAACTTTGCCTAAAATGGCTTGCACCACAAGCTGGTGAGCTAATAAGCGATTACTTTTGTGGTTTGGGCAACTTCAGCTTGCCATTGGCGAAAGCCGGTGCAGAGGTTATGGGGTTTGACGCTGGTGAGAAGATGATAAATAGCGCGAATCAGCAGGCCTTGGACTACGGCTTGTCGGCAAGTTATTTTTGTGCGGATTTATTTGATGATACGGCAATTAGTATTCCCGCCAATTGCCGCAAAGTGATACTCGATCCACCTCGTGCTGGCGCGAAAGCGCTGTGCGAGAAAATTGCCGCACACAAGGCCGTTACACATATTGTGTACGTATCCTGCGATCCAGCAACGCTGGCCCGAGATTTAGCTATTTTGCGGCAAGCTAAATTTAAAATTGTCGAGGCCGCAATGGCAGATATGTTTCCGCATACCTACCATGTAGAAAGCGCCGTGCTTTTGCAGCGCTAGGTGTTTAACTCTGCGATGTAGTCGTCTGCATAACGCTTAATGCCGTCAATTTTCTTGGCCAGTTCCTGGGTGTCACCATAATAGAACGGCCATGGTTGAGTCAGGATATGGCTAACGCCGCCGTCTTCAAGCCGCTTGTAGCCATCGATGGTAAAGGCGTCGGAGGGGGTTGCCATGACTGAAAAGGGTAGATTTTCACGTCCGTATTCTTTGCGGTATTGCTGTATTCGCTGCACGCAGCTCAATATCTCAGCACTGCTTTGCAAATCGGTTACCCAGCCGTCTGCTATTCGCGCAGCACGGCGCATCGCTGCCTCACTGATACCACCTACCCAAATTGGGATGTAGGCGCTGGGGGCGGGGTTCATTTCTAAGGCATCAAATTGGTAGTGTTTACCTTGGTACTCAACCAGTTCACCAGTCCATAGCAGGCGCATAATTTCTACCATCTCGTCTGCGCGTTTGCCCCTAGTGTGGAAATCTTGTTGAAGTAGTTCAAATTCGTCTTTTGACCAACCAACGCCAATAGCAGGAATGACCCGGTTATCAGAAATAATGGCGGCGGTACTGATGGCCTTAGCCACCAAAAACGGATTGCGCATGGGCAATACAAAAATATTATTGGTGAATTTTAGATTTTTGGTAATGCTCGCCAAGGCCCCAATCATTACCCAAGGGTCTGGCCAGTCGGTAAAAGCCTGCCAGCGCCGCTCGCCATTTTCGGTGTAGGGGTAGGGGGTTTTGATGGTTTGGGGGTTCACAACGTGATCAGAAAACGACATTGCCTCCCAGCCACAGCTATCGGCGGTCTTCGCCAGTTCCTTTAAATCGGCGACACTGCTAAATGAGGTCGAAAGAACGAATTGCATGGTAGTTTCCTATTATTTTTATATTGATGGCCGCAAACCAACTTTAGTTGATGGCCCTTAAAGCGTGCTTCTCACAGATATACTTGAACAGGCCCTGCGCCGCTATTTCAATTTGGCCGATGACTTGATCAAAGGCGTTTTCGTCGTCGTAATACGGATCAGGAACTTGGCTATTGCCGGCGCCGGCGCTGTAATTCATTAATAACTTTATCTCGCCTTGGTAGCTGGGCGGTGCCCATGCGCTAACATTAGTTAGGTTCATTCTATCCATGGCCACAACATAGTGGGCCCGTTCATAGTCGGTGTCGTCGATTTGGCGGGCGATCTGTTGTTCTATGGCATAGCCGCGTTTTTTAGCGGCACTAATCGAGCGAGAATCTGGTGATTTGCCGATGTTAAAGGCCGCTGTGCCACAGGAATCAACGGTGATTTGTGTTTCTAGCCCTGCCGCTTGAATGAGGTGCTCGAATACGCCTTGGGCGGCGGGGGAGCGGCAGATATTACCCAGACAAACAAAGAGAACATGGATTGGCATTACAAAGCTGCTTATTAAAAATGAATTGGCGCTAAAGTAGCATTCGCAGACTGTGGTGGCATCATCCGTTTGGCGGGGTTGAATGTGGTTTAGCAGTAGGCGGCTAAGACGACAAACTTGGGGTCAGAGGCGATGACATCGCAGTGGCCGAATAATTTTTTGAGGACGACGTGATAGCCAAGGTGACGATTTCCCACAACACATAAGCGGCCATTGGGGGCTATATGTTTGAGAGCGTCGCGAAACATTTGCTGGGCAATATGGTCACCCACATGATGGTCTTGGTGAAATGGTGGGTTGCATAAAATCAAATCAAAGGGCTGACCATCGTAGTTAGATAAGCAGTCATCTGGCGTGAAACTGGTGTTTGCCCCGGCCATGCAGGTATTAACGCCGATATTTTTGCGGGCGGAATCGAGTGCTAAATATGAGTCATCGAAAAACGAGATTGTCGCGTTTGGCCAAAGCCGTGCGGCGTGTATTCCCAGCAAGCCGTTGCCACAGGCCAAGTCAGCAATGCGCTCCGCCGCAGGGAGTTTTTCCATACCGCTCAACATCAAGCGACTACCGCGATCAAGTTTGTCGCGGGAAAATACATTGGCACGATTGTGAAGTACCAAGTTGTAGTCAGGGATAGTTAATACTTTACTATCGTCGCCCACGGTTTTGGGGGTAGGCTTTTCAAGCAAATGGATGAGGCGGGCTTTCTTGCGTGCCAAACTCGGGCGGGCAGGGGCTAAATAATCCGCAAAAGCAGCGACAATGTGATGGTCAATATGCCGCGCCATCGCTGCCGCAGTGAAGCAATCTGCTGAGTTTAACAGCCCACTTAAATGCGTGAGTTGATACTTTAATAATGATCGGCTTTTGGGCAGTTTGTATAAAATATAATCAAATTCCCCTTGGGGAATGTCTGTCGCCGGCAAAAAATGTGGCGGCTTACACTGATTGCGAGCGCAGTTTTCAGTGGCTGACAATTGGCTTATTGCAGAGTCAGCCCAGAGCGTACAATCGTAGGCCGACAGTGCGCTGCAAAGACTGCCTTGTGCATCATTAACAATAAGAAAGCGGCTATGAGCGGGAATGTCTTGCTCGGCAATGTGCTGAAGTAGGTATTCATCTGCCGCATCCCACGGCTGCAGAGTTTCTCGTGAGCGGTGCGGGCGACGGCTAAGCTGCAGTACGCCAAATGGAGAATCAAATAGTGCGAGGTCTACCATCAATATTGACTAACCGGTTCAAGCAGTAGAGTTTGTAATGTCGCACGTTCTGTTTGAGTAAAACCTAATGCCGTTTCTATATAATTATCGATGTCGCCGTATTCTTCTTCGATGGCTTTAAATGCTTCAGCTAAGTAGTGCTTTTGTACGGTAAACAAAACCCGCACAACGTCTTGATTGACTTGGTGCATCGTTTTCTCATTCACATATTGCACAATGTGATCGACTCTAGCGGCGGTGTAGGTGTTGGTCGCGAGGTAGTCCTGCACAATTACGTCATGCGGCACCCCAAGGATACTTAACAGCAACGCTGCGCCAAATCCTGTGCGGTCTTTGCCCGCCGTACAATGGAAGACCTGCGGGTAACTTTCTTCGCTTAAAAGGGATTGTAACCACTGCTTATAAACCGGAGTATAGCGCTCTACCATTTCCCGATTCGCCTCGACTAAAAAATGCCCCATATCGTCGGCGGTGACATTTTCCTCTTGTAAGCGCGCAGCGACACGTTCAATTTGAGCGGCCTCGAGCGGGATCGGTAATTCATTGATAGTGATTCCGGCGTTAGAAGGGAGCTTATGTGGGGCATCTTGTCGCTCCTCATCAGAGCGAAAATCACTGATTTGGCTTATACCTAAGCGCAATATGAAGTTTTGATCCTCTTCTGAGAGTGACGACAGCTTGTCTGATCGATAAATACGTCCCCACTTTAGTTGCCGATTATCGCTGGTGCGATAGCCTCCAAGGTCGCGGAAATTATGCATACGATCAAACGATAATTTACGTAGTGCCTCTCGCTGAGTAGGTGGTAGCAGGGCTGGAATAGCACGTGTTTGTGCTGGTATAGACTCTGTGTATGGCTGCGGGGTGGCATGAAGAAAATCTATTGTGTTCATTTAGTTAACTCATATTGTTAATATATTAGATAAGGTAAAATTAAGACCTTTTAATACTTGTGTTTGGCCGGCGGCTGGCGCGATATTCCCCTGGTGTCATCCCCGTCCACTTTTTAAACGAGCGGTGAAAGGCGCTGGGTTCGTCAAAGCCCAACAAGGCCGACACTGCGTTAATTTTCAATTCCGGTTGATTAAGCCAGCGGGTAGCGTGCTCTTGGCGAAGCTCATCTTTAAAGCATTGGTAGGTGGTGTCTAGGTCCTTTAGGCGTCGGCGCAGCGTGCGTACCGACATATTCAATTGCTCCGCCATAAGCACAACACTCGGAAATTCGTGACTTAAGTCGCTTCCAACAATACGCTTCATTTGTGAAAGTAAAGAGCTGTCGTCATCTTCCTGCGAGACCAATAAATGGTAGGGCGCATTGCGAAGAAATTTATACAGTGACTCTTCAGTGTGGATGAGCGGGCAGTCTAGACAATACTCTGCGAGCACAAAGGCATTGTGCTCGCTGCCAAAATGAATTTCGCAGCCAAACAATTGTTCAAAATATTCAGCTTGCTCAGGCGCATCTGCCTGTAAATGAACGGCGATTAAGTCTAAAGGTTTACCGATTAGCCACTGGCAAAAACGGCGCCAGATGGCCATCGTATGAGCTATTGTGGTGCCGGTGGCATTTATGTCATCGAAGGCAACAAGGTCGACATTTTCTGGAAAGCGATAAAGTGCAGTGCCATCACCGAATCGTTCGATCGGCTTTTCATAGCTGCTCGCTGTATCGGTAAGCGTGCGACAAAAATTAATAAATTCGGCGGCACGGCGCAGGGCATGCTCTAGTGTTTCACAATGAATAATAAACAAGCAGAGCATTCTGAAGCTGCCGGCTGGGGTGCGCTGATCTAAGCCGAGCCCGAATGATTCGTCCTGCAGCAGCCACATTACACGGCGGTAAATTTGACTGTAATAACGACCGTCGATAAGTGTGCTTAAATCTGCATTAGGCGCCATAGGATCGATGGGCAAATCTAAAGATCTTAATAATTCTTCGCTGCTGTAACCTTGCGCCTCAGCCACCTGCAGCATACTGCGCGCATATTTAAGCGGAACGCGATCTTTGTGTGACGGGTAGATGTTACGCACGCTAAACCTTAAATGTATGAACTTGCGATTAGGCCCTGTTTGAATGGCTTGGCTTATAGCAGGGCAAGTAATTAAAAGATCAGAGTTTACCCCGTATTGTATTAAAAATGGACGCTATCATCGGGGTTTTCTTTACGCGGGGGTAAACTCGCGTAATTTTAGCTCTTCCCAAAAGTGGCAGGCTGTAAAATGGCTAGCAGATTCGGCGCGCAGCTCAGGTGCTTGCGTACTGCATTCGGCTTGCGCATAGGCGCAGCGCGTGTGAAAACGGCAGCCAGCCGGCGGGGCCATAGGTGAGGGGATATCACCACCTATTTGGCTATTTTCCTCTGGTGAGCTTCCGAGTCGCGGAATAGCAGCTAGCAAACCTTGGGTGTATGGGTGGCGCGCCTGCTCATAAATAGCTTGGGCATCTCCGATCTCTACGATTTGCCCTAAATACATTACCGCGATTCGGTCACTCATATGGCGCACAACGCCAAGATCATGGGATATAAACAACATACTCAGATGGAGTTCGCGTTGTATTTCCAATAATAAATTCAGTATTTGGGCCTGTACTGACACATCTAATGCTGAGACCGCCTCATCGCAAATCAACACACTGGGATTTAAGGCAATGGCCCGCGCAATGCCAATGCGCTGACGTTGCCCACCAGAAAACTCGTGGGGATATTTATTGGCAGCTGAGCTTGGCAAGCCCACCATATCTAATAGTTCGGTTACGCGTTGAGCGCGGCTGCTGCGGTCGCCGATGCGGTGGATCAGTAGCGGTTCCTCTAAAATGGCAGACACGGTGTGGCGGCTATTTAGGGATTCGAAGGGGTCTTGAAAGATGATTTGCAGAGAGCGGCGATATTCCCGCATTGCTTTGTCAGACAAGCCGGCGATGTTTTTACCTTGATAAATCACTTCACCGGCAGTGGGTTTATGGAGGTTTAGCAGCGTTTTGCCCAAGCTGCTTTTACCGCAACCTGATTCCCCGACCAAACCGAGGGTTTCACCTTTGCGCAATTCAAAGCTGACATCATCTACCGCTCTTACCACAGCGCGATCGCGACCGAAAACGCCGCTGCGCTGGGAGAATTGCAGTTTTAAGCCGCGCACATCTAAAATCGCCTCGCTCATGACCTTATCTCCTTCCAGCGATGGCATGCCACAGTATTTGTTTCACTTATATGCTCTGCTAGCGGCGTCTTGTTGTGGCAAAGCTCGGCAACGTAGCGACAGCGATTGGCGAAACGGCAGCCGCTTGGCATGTTCTCAATGGCGGGTACCTGCCCTTCCAAAGCGAGTAGTGGTGATTTGGCTTGGTGATGAATGCCGGGCAGCGCGGCCAACAAACTCTGTGTGTAGGGGTGGTGCGGCGTCGCAAAGACATCGCGGGCTTTGCCGTATTCTGCAATTTTACCGGCGTACATCACCGCAATATGATCACTCACCTGCGACACCAGTGCGAGGTCGTGGGTGATGAATAACATTGCCATACCATTTTTGGCCTGCAACCCCTTCAATAAACGGACTATTTGCGACTGGATTGTGACGTCTAAAGCCGTGGTGGGCTCGTCTGCAATTAAGAGATCTGGCTCACAGGCTAGGGCCATTGCAATCATCACCCTTTGCCGCATGCCACCAGAAAGTTGATGGGGATAGGCCGACAAGCGTGCTTCCGGCGCTGGTATACCGACTTCCCGCAGTAACTCAAGTATGCGCTGGCCGTGTTGTTGGCGGGATTGCTCTGGAAAATGAATTCTTAGCACTTCACCTATTTGCTGCGCCACGGATTGTACCGGGTTTAATGCGGTCATTGGGTCTTGGAAAATAACCGCGATATTTTTACCGCGAATTTGTCGCAGGCGGGTTTGATTTGTACTGCCGATATCTTCGCCCTTAAAAAGTACTTTGCCATTGCTGCGGCTAGCTTGGGGTTTGGGTAGCAAATCTAAGATCGACATGGCGGTAAGACTTTTACCGCAACCCGATTCGCCGACTAGACCAAGTGTTTCTCCAGCGGCGATATCGAATGAGATAGAGCTGACCAATTCGCGAGCAATACCATCGTCACCGAGAATAGAAACCGATAAGTTTTGAATCGACAGCAAACTCATGGTGTTACCGCCCAAGTCTTATCTATGATCATGATTTTTGGCAATACTTTACCGTCTGATTTGGCTTCTAGCGTTGCCTGCTGTTGTTCGGTGTCGATCCAAAACAGCCCGCCGGTGCCGCCCAGAGGGTCAAAAACGACATCGCTGGTTCTGGTGGCGTGATTCGCAGGCAGTTTTATCCAGCGCCAGAAAGCCTCGCGGGTATAGGGCACTTTAAATGTGGGAATAAACGAGCCTTGATCGTGGATCATCTGCTCTAACTCATGGGCAAGCCTAACCCGCGTAGCCTTATCGGTGGCGCTGCGATAGGCCATTATTTTCGCATCGAGCACTTTATCGTCGGTATTGGTAATGTTATTCGTCTGAGGCTTATGGGCATTGTCAGAGTGATAAAACTCCCAATAGCGGGGCGACAATCCACCGCCAGCCCATCCCATCCACGCTGCTTGGTGTTTGTTTTCCATAATCTGCTTAAACGCGGCAGACATATCTAATAGCTGCAATTGGAAGTCGATACCGGCTTTGCGGGCTTCTTGGGCAAGAATAACAAGACGATCGTTATGTTCACTTCTAAAATAGGTGATTCGGATTTTGAGGGGCTTGCCGTCCTTCACCCGAATGCCGTCGCTATTGCGCTCGCTCCAACCAGCGTTGTCGAGATACTCTGCAGCTTTTTTAAGATCAAATTTGCGGGCGCGGATCGAAGTATTGCTGTAATCACCAAATCCGTCGTGTGCTGTTTGCAATCGCTCGTAATCACCGTGAAGTACAGTGTTTATTACTTTATCGACATTTAAGGCATGGGCAATGGCGTAACGGACGTTTACGTCGTCGAGGGGCGCTGCGTCTTCATTTAGGAACAATCCGCTGATCGGCTGCGGCACGTCGTTATAAAATTTAATTTTTCCTGCGTAGCCATTCTCATATATATCGCCTTGGGCCTTTTTGTGCCAAAAACGCGGCATCAACAATGGGAAGGTATCTAATTCACCTTTCCGAAAATATTGGTAGGCAATATTAAAATCGCGGATGAGCTTTACGCGAATGTGGTCGGGGTTATAGCGATATTTAAAATACCGTTTGTCATTAGCCCACCAGTCATTTTTGCGGGTAAATTCTACATATTTACCTTTGCGAATTTCGCTAATTTGATAAGGGCCGGTATTAGGTTCAATACGCCAGTTATAATCTCGAACCCAATTTTCGTCGAGTTTATGGAAATGCGCAGGCACAGGTGAAACGCTGTATTCAAACAGCATCTCATCCTCTGGTTTGGGGTTGGCACCCTCAATACCTATTGTGTAGTCATCGTACTTAACGAGATCAGTGATGATTTCACTGAAATAATTGTTGTACCAAGGCGCCAAAATGAACTTTGAGCGCATAAATTCCAAGCCAAATACGTAGTCATCGGCGGTGACCGGTGTGCCATCAGACCAGCGCGCGTCCGGGTCGAGTCGAAAATAAATACTGTGGCCGTCGTCACCAAACGCCCACTGCGTCGCTAATTCCGGAATTGGATTTCGGGTATTGGGATGAATGCCGACCAAACTCATATTATTCGCGCGCATATAGCTTGCGAAGCTGCCGTTGGAGTCAGGCCCAACTAAGCGCAATGTTAGTGGGAAGGTAATGACAAAACTCCGGTAGCGACCGCCGCGCTGTGCGCGTGGATCAGCAAAAATCGGATCGTTTAAATTACTTTGCCATACTAAATCGCTGGGCAATTTTTCTGGCAGGGCTTGCACGCCAAGACTCATAAAACCAGCAAGTGCGGCGAGGATGCAGAGCAAAATATTACGCATATAGGACTTATTCATAAAAGCTGAATTTTCGCGGATCGTAGGCATCGCGTATTGCTTCACCAATGTATGCGACCAGCATTAAAATCACGGTCATAGCTGAAACAACAGAGCCAACCAGCCAAAGCGCCTCAAGGTTTTCGGTGCCTTGTTTAAGTAACTCTCCCCAGCTTGACACTGGTGGTGGCAGGCCAAAACCCAGATAGTCCAAAGCGGTAAGTGAAGTGATGCCCGATGCAACTGAAAAGGGTACAAAGGTCACCAGTGTAGACACGCTGTTTGGCAATATATGCCTAAACACAATCCGTGGCCCAGAAGCACCAAGGGCGCGGGCAGCCATGACATAATCTCTGGCGACTTCTTTGTACGTCGCGGTTCGCATATACCAGGTCATACTCGTCCAGCCGAAAAAGGCCATGATAAACAGCAAGGTCCAAAACCCTGGGGTGATCACTGACGCGACAATCATAATGACGTAAAGGAAGGGGATGTTGGACCAAATTTCTATAATGCGCTGAAAGAATAAGTCGAAGGCGCCGCCCCAAAACCCCATCATGCAACCAATCGCAACACCCACTGAGTAATTAAAAAATAGCAGCAAGAGTGAAAACACAATCGCTGTTCTGAATCCATAAATAAGGCGGGCGGCTACATCTCGACCACTGGTGTCAGTGCCAAGATAATGGCGAGTATCCACAGATGGCGCATGGGGAGGGAAGTCGCCGGCAATTAAATCTGTTTCAAGCGGGCTGAAGGGTATAGCTGGCATTAATACCCAGCTGTTTGGCTCCTCGCTTAAACTCGCTTTTAACTCTCGATAGTTAACCTCATAGCTGTAGTCTAGGCCGAAGTCCTTGCCGGACAGTACATCACCATAAATTGGAAAGTGCCATTGCCCTTGGTAAACGACAACAATAGCGCGATTGTTCGCAAACAACTCCGCGCCAAAACTGCACAGTGTTAATACCAGTAGTATCCATGCGGAATAGTAGCCGCGGCGGGATTGACGAAAGCGCTGCCAGCGCTTTTTAGCGACTGGATTTTTAAACACATTCATGCGCCACGACCTCCACCAAACCGAATGCGGGGATCAACTAGGGCTACGCAGATATCCGATAAAATATTTCCCAGTAAATACAGAAGCGAGGAGATAACTAATATGCCCATTACGATGGGGTAATCGCGCTCGATAATCGCCTCGTAGCCAAGAAGACCAATGCCGTCTATGTTGAAGATGGTTTCAATAAGAAATGAGCCACCTAGGAGCAGAGAGATGTTGCTGCCAAAAGAGGTCGCGACTGGAATTAAACTATTGCGAAGGGCGTGTTTGCGTACGCTTTCGCTGCGACTTAAGCCTTTGGCTGCAGCAGTGCGCATATAATCTGCAGATAAATTATCCATTAGCGAGTTTTTCATCATTAACGTAGTTACCGCGAAGCTCCCCGCTAGGTAGGCAATTAGGGGTAGCACCGCGTGACTAAAAATATCTTTGGCCTTTCCCCAGGCGCTAAATTCCTCATAGTTGTCACTGACAAAGCCACCTAAGGGAAACATATCCCAATAACCTGCAAACAGCGAAATCAAAGCAATACCAATCACGTAGCTGGGAAGGGCGTAACCTAAAAATACCACCGCAGAGGACCAGCTATCGAGGGTGCTGCCGTGGTACATGCCCTTGGCTAAACCCAGTGGAATACAGACAGCGTAGGTTAAAACTAGGGTGCTGAGGCCATAGAATATGGAGATTGGGAAACGCTCTTTAATAATTTCCCACACTGGATCTTGGTAGCGGGTTGAATGCCCTAAATCGAACTGTAGGACTTTTTTAAGCCAGATTGCATAGCTCGATAACATGGGCTTATCAAAGCCGTAATAGCGCTTCAATTCTTCCATTTGTTCGTCGGAAAGGGTGCCGCCACCTTGGCTGCGATGCAGTGAACCGGTCTCTCCACCCAGCTGAATTTGGGTCATCATCCGCTCGATAGGGCCGCCAGGCACCACACGAGTGATGGCAAACACCAGAAGTGTTATCCCAATAAAGGTAGGAATAATTAATAAAAAGCGGCGAACAAAATAGCCTGTCATAAACGCAGTAAAAACCTGAAGAAAGCGAAGAGGCTATACTATATCAAAACGCCGTTAAAGATCGGCGTGTGTGATGTCTACATACAAAGTTAATGATTGCCCTGGGCGCAGATACTGGCTGGTCTTGATCGAGTTCCACTCAAGTATATCCCGTATCCTGAGGTTGAAACGACTAGCGATTACCGAGAGCGAATCGCCATCGCGCACTTTGTAACCAACTTTGCGAATAATACCTTTGTTCGATTGCTGGGGCGCCTTTCCCCAAACAACCAACTTTTGCCCTGGCTTTATGACGGATTCGCTAGAGAGTTTATTCCATGCAAATATCTGCTTGCTGGTCACTCCGTATTTATTTGCTATACCGCTAATTGTGTCGCCGCTACTAACTTTGTACTCAATGCGTGAAGCATTGGTAGATGCCAAGCCGCGATTTAAGTCATTTAGAGGAGAAACGCCATTTCCTGCATCTGGAATAAGTAAAACGTGACCAACTTGCAAAACATCGCTATCGAGCTGATTACTGGCGCGTAAAGTAGCCACATCTACATGGTGACGACGGGCTATAGAAACTAAATTATCACCACGTTGAATTTTGTACTGCTGCCAGCGAACGCGGTCTCGCGCTGGAATTTTTATTAAACGCGACGCAAATAATCGCGCTTTTTCCCTTGGAATCAAGAGTCTGTGCGGGCCTTCCGGCGCCGTAACCCAACGATTAAAGCCCGGGTTTAGGCGATACAATTCATCTACGCTGATTTCCGCTAATTTTGCCGCTTGGGCAAGGTCGAGCTGGCTGCCTGTGTTCACCTTGAGGAAGTGCGGCTCATTCGGCACTGAAGGTAGGGTTAAATTATAGGATGCTGGATTCTTGAAAATCTTTACCAGCGCTAACATTTTAGGGATATAGTTTTTGGTTTCTTTTGGCAGTTTCAAAGACCAAAAATCGGTAGGTAAGCCCTTCTTTTTGTTCTTGTTGATAGCTTTATTTACCGTACCTGCGCCGGCATTATATGCGGCGAGTGTCAGCAGCCAGTCGCCATCGAAGCGTTTATTTAAGTCAGCAAGATAGTCGAGGGCAGAATCTGTAGCCGTAAGAACATCACGACGTCCGTCATACCACCAGTTTTGCTCTATACCCAGATGTTTAGCGGTGTTGGGAACAAATTGCCACAAACCAGAGGCGCGACCGTGGGAATAAGCGAAGGGGTCATAAGCACTCTCGACGAATGGCAGTAACGCCAAATCCGCAGGCATATCGCGCTCTTCTAAGTTTTCTAAAATATAGTAAATGTAGCGGGAAGCCCGTTTGCTGATATTTGCGAGGTAATAAGAGTGTTCTGCATACCACTCCTCCCGCTCTTCAACAGCCGCGTGTCTAGCTAAGGTATTGAAACGAAGATCTGACGCTAATCTGGGCCACACTTGTGGGTATTTTTGCGACGGACGCGCTGTGGGTTCGTCTATTGCAGCTTCTGGCTTTTCGGTAGTAACTTTTGCAACGCTAGTTTTCTTGATTTGAGTAGGAGTTACTTTGCTAATTTTTGCGGCTTGCACAGTGCTGCGGGGCTTAGGTTTTAGACCATCCAGTGTCTCTTTTGCGGGATCACTTCCACCTTTTCGGCGTTCTACAACTTCTTGATATCTGCACAGTTTGGAGCTTCGGTTTTCACTTCGATCGCAGTAAAGCTGATCGTGTTTGGCTCGTGTACTGCGCTGTGGCGTTTGCGCACAGGCAGCCAGCAGCGATAGTATCACTGCACCAAAAACTAACTTATTCAAGTATTTACAGATCGTTGTCATTATCAATATATTCGTTAACGTCGTTCAAAAGTCATCCTTCCATGCACGCAAATTCGCAAAAATATCGTTTTGATTCCAATACTTAAGCTCGGCGTACGTAGCTACTCGTTCCTGTACCGCTGAGTTATCTGTTCTTAAAAATGGATTGGTCAGCAATTCGAGTGCCAATTTGGATGGAACGGTCGGTATATTATCAGTCCTCATTGCCTGTGCATTCTCAAACCGCACCAGCAACTCGCTGTTGTCAGGTTCTACTTCACGGGCAAAGCGAAGGTTGTTTACGGTGTATTCATGGGCGCAATAGATGGCAGTATTGGCCGGTAAGGCTTGGATTAGTCCAAGCGAAGTAAGCATTTGTTCCGGAGTACCTTCAAAAAGTCGACCACAACCACCGGCGAACAAGGTATCGCCACAGAATAAGGCAGGACCAGAATCGGCATTTTCTAGGTAATAGGCGATATGATCAAGTGTGTGCCCAGGAACGGCTAGAATCTTAAATGTTTGATTTAGCAGGGTAATGCAGTCATCGTGTTTAAGGCGATAGCCAATGCTAGCGCATTGATTTTCTGGGCCGTAAACGGGAATATTGGGATAGTGCTCAAGGAGCAACTCAATACCATTTACGTGGTCATAGTGGTGATGTGTAATAATGATCGCAGACAGTGTCAGCCCCATTTCTTTTAAGTGCTGTAGTACAGGCGTGGCGTCGCCGGGATCGACAATAATTGCCTCTCCGTGACGTGCGACACACCAGATATAGTTGTCGCTAAATGCAGAAATGGGTGATATTGACAGCATAATCATTATTTTTGGTCGGACAGCGAAGCATAAACATTCCTGCGTTCCCCTGCAATAGGCGTCAAAGGGAATTCGTTAGAGAGGTAAATATGGCAAAATGGCGAACCCAGCACTCTCCAGAGATACTTCTGCCGGCCCTTCGAAAGTGGTTCTACGGCCCGGTAGGCCGCACAGTACTTGCCGAAGAGCGGCCTTTAATCGCTGATGCCATCAGTGATGCCTCGACCGCTAAGTACAATTTATTGAACCTGAGTGTAATCCCTGAGCGTTGCCCGATAGCCAGCGACGTTTTCCAACGTCAGTTTTGTCTTGGCGGTATGCAGCACTACGGTTTGAGCCAAGTGCTTGATGTTGTATGCGATTTTGAGCACTTGCCAGTCGCCAATGAATCTCAAGATGTCGTCGTGCTGCATCACTTATTAGAGTTTGTAGACAATCCGCACAAAGTGCTCCGCGAAGTTGAGCGTGTCATCGTACCCCACGGTAAGGTGGTGATATGCGGAATAAATCCCTATTCCTTGTTGGCGATGCGAGGAGTGCTAGGTCGGCTCAAGCGCAGTGCCATGTGGCAAAATCATCGTTTGCCCATCCATCGTTTACACGATTGGTTGTCATTGCTTGGTTTTGAAGTAAATGTGGTGGAATATGGTTTCCATCGTGTGCCGATTAGCAGTCCAAATTATTTTATGGCCCACAAAGCCGTTCCCAAAAATATACCAATGGGTGGCGTTTTCATCTTAAGCGCGACAAAATACCGCGCTCCATTAAGTCCCTCGGCACAAAATCTAGCTCGTCGGGCGAAAATACTTCGTCATCCAGCAATGGCGGGCGCAACCCGAACGATAAAATCACGAGCTGATTATGAGCAAAACCCAAGAGAAAGTTGAAATTTTCACCGATGGAGCCTGCCGTGGCAATCCAGGCCCTGGCGGCTGGGGGGCATTGCTGCGCTACCAAGGTAAAGAGAAGAGTCTATTTGGTGGAGAAGCGGCGACGACGAATAATCGTATGGAGTTGATGGCGGCAATCGAAGCCTTGCGGGCTTTAACTAGGCCCTGCGAGGTGGTGTTAACCACAGACTCGCAATACGTTCGTCAAGGCATCACCGAGTGGATGATTAATTGGAAAAAACGTGGCTGGAAAACCGCCGCGAAGCAGCCAGTTAAAAATGCTGATTTGTGGCAGCAGCTGGATGCGGCAAGCGAGGGCCACCAAATAGATTGGCGCTGGGTAAAAGGCCATAGCGGACACCGCGAGAACGAGATTGCGGATATGTTAGCCAATCGTGGCATCGACGAATTAGAGAACGTGTAATGCGGCAAATTGTATTAGATACAGAGACCACCGGCTTAGATCATGCTTCAGGGCACCGTATTATTGAAATTGGCTGTGTTGAACTCGTCAATAGAAAGCTGACTGGACGCCACTACCATCAATACATAAACCCAGACCGAGAGGTAGAGGCGGGGGCGATTGAAGTCCATGGCATCACGAATGAGATGTTAAAAGACAAGCCTCGTTTCGCTCAAATTGCTGATGAATTCTTCGACTTCATTCAGGGCGCCGAGCTTATTATTCACAACGCGCCCTTTGACGTTGGCTTTATCGACGCCGAATTTGCATTGTTGCAAAATAAGAGACCCAAAATTAGCACTATCTGCGGCGTAGTAGATACGTTGATTATGGCGAGGCAAAAGCATCCCGGCCAGCGGAATAGCCTAGATGCGCTATGTCAGCGTTACTATGTCGATAACTCTCAACGCGACCTGCATGGTGCTTTGCTAGATGCAGAGATTCTCGCCGACGTCTATTTACTAATGACTGGCGGTCAAACCGCACTGGCCTTAGCTGCCGACGATGGCTCACAGCAAAATGAAGGTGGCGCCGCTAGCGACCATAGACGCTTGGCTAGTGCTCCGCGCCGATTGCGGGTTATTTCAGCCACTGCAGAAGAGTTAGCCTTACATCAGCAGCAATTGGCTGAGGTAGATAAGGCAAGCGGTGGCAACTGTGTTTGGCGACGCACATCAGAAGAATAATCTGCCTTCTAAGCATGTATATACCTTGCGAGAGCGACGCAATTTTGTAGCCAGAACCCATAATAATGCTGTGCATATCATGTTTTTGATGCTAAATAGTCATATATAACCAGTAGTTAAGCGACTAATTCAAAGCAGAACTTCATGGCGAGCCCTATGGGCTATAAGGATACTGTGTGGCACTGAAAGTAGAAATAAATACAAGCTCCTATGCGATGGTTGAAGAAGAGCTAGCGAAAACCTTGCAACAAGCCACCAATGTTTTTGAAACATTTTTGTCTGAACGGCATAACCTAGCCCTGCTTGAGCAGTGCGAAGCAAATTTGCGGCAAATCGGCGGCACGCTGCGTTTGCTCCAAATTCCGGGGGCAGCCTTGCTCGCCGACGAAATGCGAATGTTATGTGGTGCCATTCTTAAAAGTATAAATGCGGTTCCCGAAGGGCGGCTAAATGCGCTGAGTACAGCGTTCTTTGTGCTGCCCCGTTATTTAGAATTTGTACAGTCTAGGCAATCAGAGATTCCTCAGCTTGTTATCGCTCATGTAAACGAACTGCGTGCCGCACACAATCAATTACTTTTACCGGATAGCTATTTTTCTCAGTCCGATGAAAGTTTGTTTAGTCGTGATTCAAATATACGCATACAGGGAACGCCTTTAGCTGAGACAGCGTTTATAGAAAACTTAAAGCGTATCAACCACCTTTATCAAAGCGGCTTATTAGGCTTGCTGCGTGATGCGCATAACCCCATGCAACTCACCATTATGTCGCGAGCGATTAGACGTCTTCGCAGCACGATCGAAGCTGGTCCCCAGCAACGATTTTGGCTGTTAGCCGACGCCCTGCTAGAAGCGTTTGTAAATAATGGCCTAGAGCTAAACCCTCATCGCAAGCGTGTATTAGCAGGCTTAGAAGGTCAGATGCGGGCGCGACTAAAAAATCGCATGGTTATTAACGAAGTGCTGGAGAGGGAGCTTTGTTTTCTGCTGTCGCTCAGTGCTTATAAAGAAGGTTTAGTTGGCAAAGTTGTAAAAGTAGCGCGCATACACGCCGCTGACATTAACGATGAGCAGCTCAAAACACTGCGCGGCATTATGTTGGGCCTGAGTTACGATACTGTCTCATCGGTGATCCATGAGCTGCGCACCGAGCTACGCCACGCTAAAGATGTGCTAGAGCTGCTGGCTCTACACCAGAGAAGCGAAAGCGAAGAAATAGCGCCACTTACCGCAGTATTAAAGCAAAGTGCAGACATTCTCCGAGTGCTTAATTTACCGTCTTTAGCGTCAACCCTTATAGAGCACGCTGATGCCCTACGAGCCTTAGAAGGAAGCGATTTGAGCCAAGAACGTAGCCGGCTCGAAGACTTGGCGGAAACATTATTGTTCATCGACAGCAGTTTGGCTCAGATTGATCGCCGAAAATTGAACTATGAAGATTTAGGTGAGCTTAGCTTAGAGCGTCGCGATGCTATTAGTGTGGATAATCAAGTTAGCGAAGCGAAAAGTATCGTCATAGAAGAGTCTAAAGCAGCAATCGGGCTGGTAAAACGCGCTATTTCGGCCTACATCGATTCTGGATTTGACGCTACCCATATTGCAAATCTACCGCAGCTACTAGATTCGGTACGCGGTGCATTTCAGATGATCAATGCCAGCAAATTACCAGAAGTGACATTGGGCGCTAGCCAATTTATGAGGCGATTTGTTGAGCGTGACGCCGTAAACCCCGCTTCAGATGTACAAGCCTTGGAAACCCTCGCCGATGCCATGATTAGTATCGAATACTACCTGAACGAGTTAGGTCGGCGGCATATTGCAGATGAAGGGATTCTTAAAGTTGCTGAGGACAGCATTGCCACTCTGAAGCTTGCAAGTTAAGGATATGCAAAAATGATCGGTCTAGACCAAATATTATTGATATTGACAGGTTTTGGCGTTTTGCTGTGTCTTATGGCTGTCTTACGCCTGCGACGACACGTCTTCAGTGGTCTTCTCGCGGTAATCTTATCCGTAAGTTTCACTGCTATGGCTGTGATTGTTACTAAAGACGTTTATAGCTACCGTCATTTAGCAGATGAACAGCTTGTGGCAAGAGTTTTTATCGCAGGCAAAGAGAAGCAGCAATATATTGTCAGCGTAGATACCGCTAACGAAGAACCCATGCAAACCTTTCTTTTAATGGGGGATCAATGGCAGCTCGACAGCAGAGTCATCCGTTGGGCTTTGCCGGTCGCCCGCTTGGGCTTTGACAATCTATTCCGTCTAGAGCGCCTGACTGGTCGTTACCAAAGCATAGAAGAAGAGCGTAATTTAACTCGCACCGTTTATTTAATAAATCTTTCTGAACCCGTAGACATATGGACTTGGTTGCGCCGCAGCGAATTTTTTCATAAATGGGTAGAGGCCGACTATGGGAACGCGGTTTTTGCCCCAATGGTTGATGGCGCGCAGTTTAACGTCTACTTAGGGCGTAGCGGCTTATTTATTCGGGCCGAAAACCCAATAGCAGTCAAGGCCTTAGGCAATTGGCCAACTTGACTTAGCGGTCCTTCACATAACACTATGTGCCACTTTTTATACCAATCTGGGAGTACTTAGTTGGAATTTTTATCGGAATACGGCTTATTTTTGGCCAAATCGGTCACTATCCTTGTTGCCGTTATCGTTGTTGTCAGTGCCATCGCCGTAGCGAGTCAGCGCAATAAGCGGGATAGCAGTGAAGGGCATATAGAAGTCACCACCTTAAACCACAAGTTTGAGGATTGGGAAGACATGCTGAAGTTCGAAATTCTCGACGAAGACGCCTTTAAAAAAGAGCGTAAAGCTAAGAAGAAGCAAGAAAAGCAGGATCGCAAGAAAAACACCCAAGAGCAGCGTAAACGCTTATTTGTGCTCGATTTTGACGGTGATATGAGCGCTTCTGAGGTGGAATTTCTCCGCCATGAAATATCCGCTGTACTCACTGTTGCCAAGCCTGAAGACGAAATTCTACTCAGATTAGAAAGCCCGGGTGGAATGGTACATAGCTACGGGTTGGCGTCATCGCAATTGCAACGTATTCGGAGTCACGGTATTCCACTTACTATCGCTATAGATCGCGTTGCTGCTAGCGGCGGCTATATGATGGCGTGTATTGGTAATCGTATACTGGCAGCCCCATTTGCAGTCATCGGTTCGATTGGAGTAGTTGCGCAACTTCCAAACTTTAACCGGCTATTAAAAAAGCACGATGTTGACATAGAGCTACATACCGCAGGTGCCCATAAGCGTACCTTGACGATGGTTGGCGAAAACACTGAAGAGGGTCGGCAAAAATTTAAAGAAGAGCTTGAGGATACCCACGTTCTATTTAAAGAATTTGTCAGCGAGAATCGACCAGAACTCGATATCGATCATATCGCAACCGGCGAGGTGTGGTACGGGAAACGTGCTCTAGATCAGAAGTTAATAGATGAAATTCGTACCAGTGACGACTACCTGCTAAGCAAGCGAGCCGATACCGATATATTTTCTGTTAAATATCGTCAAAAGCGCAGTTTACCTGAACGCTTGGGCTTTGCCGCCGAGGGCGCACTTAGCCGCAGCCTTAATGCGGTTATAGGTAAATTAAGCCAAAGTCGCTGGAATGTATGAAATTAGGCAGTTAGCCTATCGCGCATAAGCGTATTAAAACTAATATTAAGTATCAGTTTAAAGAGTGGTAAATATTTGACTGACGTACTCTGCGCTAAAGAAAAAAGCCTGGAAAAAACGCCAAGCCGACACCGCCAGCAGGGCATTAAACGCTGGGAGTTACTATTAATCCTGGCTATTACCGCTGCCATTGCTCTTGCAGTCGGCAGTATTATTTATCAGCGGCTCGGAAGCGCGATGAGTGAGCAGGTAAATAACGATTTTAGGCGCCTATCTACGGCCTTACACCAATACAAGCTCGATAACAAACGCTACCCAAGCAGCCAGCAAGGCTTGGCGGCGCTTTATATACAGCCTCAAACGCCTCCGTTGGCGCCGTTATGGAAGGGGCCTTATATCGGCCGCGCTAGCCTTACCCAAGACCCATGGAATAATGCCTATTTATATAAGAGCTCTGATTCTCCTCCTGGCTTTGAA
This sequence comes from Zhongshania marina, assembly GCF_002915595.1. Taxonomy (GTDB): domain Bacteria; phylum Pseudomonadota; class Gammaproteobacteria; order Pseudomonadales; family Spongiibacteraceae; genus Spongiibacter; species Spongiibacter marinus_B. The sequence goes on along the minus strand of NZ_PQGG01000012.1, from coordinate 8,117 downwards.
ATAACCACTCTTGGTGCTGACGCAAAACCTAATGGTAAGAAAATGAATCAGGATATTTCTATTCGGTTTCGTAGCGACGAAAATTATTTCGACTAGAATGTTACGATCTTTAAAACTAAAAAAGGGCCGCGTGGCCCTTTTTTAGTGAGTGCTTTTGACTAAGGTTTTAATCAAAGAACCACACTGCAGTAACTGCAACGCTGCTCATTACGATGGTATATGGCAGAGCCATAATAACCATTTTACCGTAAGACAAACGAATCAGCGGGGCGAGGGCAGAGGTCAATAAGAACAAGAACGCCGCCTGACCATTTGGCGTGCCAACACTGGGGATATTCGTTCCAGTATTGATGGCGACAGCCAAGTGCTCGAGTTCTTCACGGGTCAGATTACCCGCATCAAAGGCTGCTTTCACTTCATTGATATAAACTGTTGCCACAAACACGTTATCGCTGATCACACTTAGCAAGCCGTTAGCAACGAAGAACATGACAGTACGAGCTTGGCCTTCCATTGCCAGTACCGAGTCGATAATCGGCTTGAATAAATGCTGCTCGTGAATTACCCCAACAATGGCAAAGAACACGACCAATAAGGCGGTAAAGGGCAGTGCCTCTTCAAAGGCGTGACCAATGCGATGTTCATCAACGATACCGTTAAAGGCCGTTTGCAATACAATAATCGTTAAACCAATCAAGCCCACGGGAGCCAAATGCAAGGCTAGTCCGATGACTAAAAATATGGCGACTAAGCCTTGAATAATAAGCTCTGCAACGTCCGAGGGGGTTCTTTTCTCATCTTGCTCTTTATCGTATTCAACTAGAACATTGCGCACTGAATCAGGCAATTTTGCGCCGTAGCCAAACCAGCCAAACACTTCTAGTAAGGCACAGGTGCAAAGACCAGCAAATAAAACCGGCATGGTAATTGGCGCCATCACTTGGAAAAAGTGAATAAAGCTCCAGCCCATTTTTTCTGCAATCAGTAGGTTTTGCGGCTCACCGACCAATGTACACACACCGCCAAGCGCAGTACCCACCGCGCCGTGCATTAGCAAACTGCGCAGGAAGGCACGAAATTGTTCAAGGTCAGCGCGAGAATTTTCTGTGACTTTATTGTCATCGCCATGATCATGATCATGGTGTGAATGGTGCCCGCCGGAGGCTACGCGGTGATACACCGAATAAAAGCCAATACCTACAGCGATCAACACTGCCGTTACTGTTAAAGCATCTAGGAAGGCACTTAGTATGGCTGCCATACTCGAGAAGACCAATGACAAGGCTATCTTAGAGCGAATTCCAAGCAATAATTTGGTAAAAACAAATAACAGCAGGTTCTTCATGAAGTAGATACCTGCGACCATAAATACGAGCAGCAGGATTACTTCGAAATTGTTTTTAGCCTCCATGTACACGGTTTCTGGCGATGCCATCCCGATCACGATAGCCTCAATGGCAAGTAAGCCGCCAGGCTGGAGGGGGTAGCACTTCAATGCCATCGCGAGGGCAAAAATAAACTCCGCAATAAGCGCCCAGCCTGCTACAAAAGGGCCGGCCGTATAAAACAGGATGGGATTTAATATCAAGAAGCCAATGATGGTTTTTTTATACCACAATGGCGCATTACCGAGAAAATTGCCCGCAAAGGCGCGCACCATACTTTGATCCATAGAATTACAATCCTTATTAGTTATCATTCAGGCACGGATGACGGAGCGTCAGCCAGAGTAAGAACCGGCATAATCATAATACAGACCGCTCCGGAGAACCACGTATGATGGCGTTAAAGCACGCTACATTTCTATGTTGACTAAAAAAACAATAAGCATCGCTGCTCAAAAAATAAGCACTCACTCAGTGTGTTCATCGATTACTTGGCTTCGCGAGAGGGGGGGCTAATCGAGCACTGAAGAGTTCATACTTCGCCACGGTAAGACCAACAGGGCGACAATATTCACAACTAGCCAGCAAATCACCATTGATACCAATGTATGGCTTAGAAAGTGGTGTCCAACCATCATCTTGTAACCCCCCATTAAAGTACCGGCAATCATTGCCAGAGCAAGCATCTTATTTTTATTGCGTCGGGACTTGGGTAGGTAGTAGAGCGCCAATAGCGCAAACCCACCGCTCGCGTGGCCTGCTGGAAAACATCGCTGCCGCTTTTGTGGTTGGCTGTCTTCTGGGTAGGATTCTAAGACGCCTATATAGGATAATTTCCCACCGTAATCCACAAGAGCATAGGGGCAGGCGACATTTGTGCTGCTTTTTAACGACGACACCAGAGCGGGCCCAAGTGGTAGGGCAATCAACACGATCAAAATACCCTGCTGATAGTGCTTGAATAGACCTCGCTGATTGAAAAAAATAGCCACAAACAATAAAGCCAACTCAAAAAAGACTAGTAACTTTTTAGGGCCATCATAAAAAATAAAATAGAGTGGCGAGTTCGATGTGCTTAACAGCCATTCTTCAGATTGTGGCGTGTATAGAAAGTCTTGCACCCAGAGATCGAAGTTTGTAAGCTCAAAAAAGACCATTAACGCGACTAGGGCGGCAAGAGAGGCAGCAATATGTTTAGTGGGGGACACTGGCTACTTCCTCTTCCTCCTCAGGTTTAAGTATAACTAGCTGCGCTGCTGACGTAGGAAGTAACGATGTCGTTACTTCGAATATAGTCATCAAGGTATCAAAAACCGCATCGTGGGTATTTGCGGTGTCCTTTAGTAATTTGCTCTGTTCGTAATCAATATCAGATGACGCACCAACCCAAGCTAACACCGGGACGTGAGTTTGCGCCCTAGGAGCGAAGCCGTAGGGCATGCCATGCAGGTAGATTCCAGATTCACCGAGGGATTCACCATGATCGCTTACGTAAAACATCGCTGTCTCATAACGGCTGGAGTTTGATTCTAAAAATCGAATTACCTGAGATAGAAAATAGTCTGTGTATAAAATAGTGTTGTCGTAGGCGTTGATAACCTCCTGTTGGCTGCATTCAGAAAGCTCTGCAGATCTGCAGGAAGGTGTAAATTTCTCAAATTCCTTTGGATAGCGCGCAAAGTAAGCTGGGCCGTGGCTACCCATTTGATGAAGCACAATTAGGGTATCGCCAGAATGACCGTCAACATACTCCTGAAGGCCTCCTAACATTCCTATATCTCGGCATTCTGAATCGCATATCGGATTAAGGCCTGGCGATCTAAAATTTTCATACTCTACTCTATCTGCCACCCCCTTTGAGTCAGAATTATTATCTCGCCACAACACATTAACACCCGCAGACTTTAGCAAATCTAAACCGTTTTCCGTGTTTCGAGCGCTCTTCAGGTCAAAATTAGCGTGTGTCGAATAGGAAAACATGCAGGGCACCGAAATCGCCGTTGCTGTACCGCAGGACTGGATATTGGAATAGCTGATTAGACGATCCTGTTTGGCAAGCTGAGGGTTCGTTTCACGTTCATAGCCATTCAATGAAAAGTGATCCGCTCTAGCCGTTTCACCTATCACTAGAACAATTAGCTCCGAGTGTGCTTCTTGTTCTTCAACGATATTTGCCTGTGCTTGCAGTGCTTGAAAGGGTCGCGGTGGGCCTTTAGGTATAAAGCTAGCGCCCAAGTTAATTGCCGAATAGATAGGGTAGGCGGGGTTGATATAGTACCTAACCGGCTTATGCTCCCTAAAGAAACTCGCATATTGACTGCTAAAACCAGCGATACAAGCAGCTGCGATGCCTAACGTAATTATCGAAATAAGCCCATTTTTCAGCGCCGAGCTTATAAACCCAGTGCCACTTGCGGAAAAACGCCAAATAAACAGGGCGGGTAGAAAGCCTAACAATAAAAGCCGTAAACCAAGCGATGGGTTTAATAAATCGGCCGATTCAGCTACATTTGTTTCTAATACATTTCGCAGCATGTCGCTATCTATAACCGTGCCGAAGCTGTCCGAAAAATGTGCGCTAGAGGCAGCGACTAATAAAAATATCACCGCCGTCACTCTAACCGACAGAACAACACTAAAAAGCGCCGCAAAAAAAAGTAGGCATGCAAACAGCAGCAAGACCAAAGAACAAATGAATCCTTGGTTGCTAGCCCAGGGGTATATGTCTAATACTTTTTGGAAGAATCTCAGATTTGCGCTCAGGCACAAAAATAACGCCAGAATAATCAATGTTAAGTATTCAGGGAGTAACTTTTTTATTAGAGGTCTAAACTTAGGCGAAGTGTTCATTAAGCAAGTTTTCTCGATATCGTGGGTACAGCAAATCAGCAGTACTTAAACTTTATTCGATCATAGTTAAGAGAGTCTTAAGGTTTATTTTGTGCGTTAACCGACGTGATAGAGCGCATCAATCCTAATAATCCACCCACAGAACTAAAGGGGTGCTTGAGTTGCTAAGCATACCAAAAGATATTTCCGATACTCTCCAGTATTGGAAATAGTGAGTATAGGCTGCTACAATGCGGATATTCGTCTATGTGCGCTAAATCAGGTATCAGGATAAAACATGGCTATTCCTAGACCGATTCCTTTGTACCCAACTTACAAGGATCTTAAAGCTGTAAAAATTGAGGAATTTCCCGATTTAGCATCGTTACTCGCTGATGCAGATGAATGGAAATCTAAGGCATGGCGCTGGGGTCACGAATTTCTCTGTTATATCGGTCGAAACAAATCTGAGCATACTTACACACGATTTCGTTCAGAGATCGAAAAGTTTCTGCTTTGGGCGTTTTTAATTAAGGACAAGCCCATCGATGAATACCGGAAATCTGACATCTTAGAATATATTGATTTTTGCTGGCGACCACCCTTAACGTGGATATGCCTATCTAATGTAGAGAAATTTCATCTTAAAGGTGGCTTATACATCAGTAATCCTGAATGGGCACCATTTAGATTGATGACTGCCAAAGGCGACAACTCGAAGCCTGACAAAAAGAAATACCACCCCTCGCAAGAAACCCTGCAAGCAAGCTTCACCGCCGTGAATGCGTTTTACAAACATTTGACCGATGAAGAATACTGCTACGGCAACCCCGTACAAATTGCCAAAAAAGATTGTCGCTACTTAATTAGAGACGCTCAGGTTAAAGATGTAAAACGCTTAAGCGAGGATCAGTGGCAATTTCTTTTGCAGGTTGCCCACGCAATGGCTGACGAAGACTCGAGATACGAGCGCAGTTTATTCCTGATTGCCTCTTTAAAAACGCTATTTCTCCGAATATCTGAGTATTCGGACCGTCCAGAATGGTCGCCAATAATGAGTCATTTTTGGAAAGATAATGACAATAACTGGTGGTTAAAAATTTATGGCAAGGGCCGAAAAGTTCGCGATATTACTGTGCCACCGAGCTTTCTAGCGTATTTGACACGATATAGACAGCATCGAGGCCTGAATAAGTTACCGGTAGCGGGTGAAAACCACCCTATTATTGAAAAAATTCGCGGTCGCGGTGGAATGACGGCGCGGCAATTGTCACGTTTGGTACAAGAAGTATTTGATCAGGCTTACGAGCAAATGAAGGCGCGCTACGGTGAGGATAATGCTAGCAAATTCAAAGAAGCGACAACCCATTGGCTACGCCATACCGGCGCGAGTTTAGAGATTGAACGTGGCCGCGCGCTTAAAGATGTATCTGAGGATCTAGGTCATGCGAGTATGTCTACAACCGACACTGTCTATGTACAGACCGACGATAAAAAGCGGGCGGCAAGCGGTAAAGAACGCTCTGTTTAACAAGTTTATATTGAAGCTGTCACAGTTTAAAGATAGAGATTAGAGCGCCGACAAGCGCCCTTCTCTTTTAGTGCTGCGGCTTATCGTTCCGGTGAAACCATTGGTAAAGGATAGGAAGCACTAATAATGTCAGCAATGTTGAGGAAATAATCCCGCCAATGACAACGGTTGCCAGTGGTCGCTGCACCTCAGCTCCGGTACCCGTATTTAAGGCCATAGGAACAAACCCCAAACTAGCTACTAGCGCGGTCATGATAACCGGCCTTAGGCGCATCAAAGCTCCCTCAGTTACAGCCAGCATAAGGTCACCCTTTTCACGCCAAAGGTCGCGGATAAAAGACAGCATCACCAATCCGTTTAGTACCGCAACACCTGACAGGGCAATAAACCCGATACCAGCAGAAATCGACATGGGCATACCACGTATAAACAAGGCTAGCACGCCACCGGTAAGCGCAAGTGGGACGCCACTAAACACGATTAATGCGTCTTTTAGTGAGCTAAATGCCATAACTAATAAGCTAATTATGAGTAATAAGGTAAGAGGAACAACGATAGATAATCGCTGAGTTGCAGACGCTAATTGTTCAAAAGTGCCACCATAGCCAAGCCAATATCCAGCGGGGATATCTACTTCGTCATTAATTTTACGCTTAGCTTCATCAACAAAGCTGCCGAGGTCTCGGCCTCTAACATTGGCTGTCACAACCACGCGGCGTTTACCATTTTCGCGACTAATTTGTGCTGGCGCGGGTGCAATATCCAGAGTGGCTATTTCTGATAAAGGTACATAATCGCCGTTAGATAATGGCACGGGTAAGGAGGCAAGGCGGTCTATATCGCGTCGAGTGGTTTCTGGCAATCGGACAATGAGTTCGAATCGCCGGTCACCTTCATATAGTATTCCCGCACTCTCGCCACCAATCGCCGTCGCCACCCAGTTTTGCAAATCCGCCACGTTTAGGCCGTAACGACCTAGTGCCGTTCGCTTTGGAATAACAGATAGGGTTGGCAAGCCAGTGACCTGCTCTACCCTAGCGTCGGCGACGCCATCAATAGTGTTAATTACGGCTAAAATTTCGTTCGCGCTTGCAAGTAGTTGACTTAGATCATCGCCAAAAACCTTAATCCCCAAATCCGCACGAACGCCCGAAATTAACTCGTTAAAGCGCATCTGAATTGGCTGGGTAAATTCATAGTTATTTCCAGGTAGTTTTTCAATTGACTGCTCCAGCTCAGTAATAAACTCTTGCTTGGTTTTGGATGGCATGGGCCAATCGCTACGCGGTTTTAAAATAACAAAAGTGTCTGCAACATTCGGTGGCATAGGGTCATTAGCCACTTCGGCTGTTCCTATTCGCGAAAATACTATTCCAACTTCTGGAAAAGATTTAATACGTACCCGTGGTGCATTTAGGAAATGACCACTTTCAGGTTGTTTAATTTATTCCCTTCACGTTGGTTGAACCATTGAATTAATGTGAGGGACGCTATCTTTGTCACAATTCTGCGCGAAATACCCTTGAACGATTTTGCATAATTCCGCCGTATCATGAACTGGTCACAAAGTTGTGAAAACAATGTTTCGATCCGCTTTCTGGCTTTACGATATTTAGCCGGAAAGTCTCTAAACTCTTTCTGGTTCTTTCGCATCGGTGTTTGCAAATTGATACAACTTGATGAAAATAAATCTGTTTGCCAAACTCTGCTCAAATACCCTTTATCGCCAATCAAAACACAATTGTTTAACTGGCCTTCAATATCGTTTAGGTAATGGATGTCATGAACCGAAGCCTTTGATATATCGTACATTTTTAACACGCCACTCGGTGAGCAAACCGCGTGTAACTTATAGCCAAAGTAGCGCATATTTTGTGCTGCACAAAAACCAAAATCTGGCGAGCTAGATTCAAATTCTTGGCAAATTTTACTGCGATTAGATCGACTCATTTTACACACTTCCAATGGCATGCTATCGACAATATTTATATCGTTATCAACATCTAATCGCGTGACAATAGCGCTTCTGATTTCTTCTAATTTAAAACTCAACCTTCGCGCTCTTCTGTTATAAACGGAGCGCTCAATTTTCCCATTGATGCACGCAGGCAGCTGTTTGAACAAAAAGTGTTCTGAATCAATGCCCAGTGTTTCAGCTGCAAGACTGAGCGCGAGTAGCTCCTTATCGCTTAGCTTAGGTGTTCTGATTTGATTCAAAAAATTATCGGCTGGCTCAATTTCGTGCAAAAGAGACAGAATTTTGCTATAAACGCTGTGTAAGTTACTCATCTCGTTACCATTTTTCTCGTAAACTAATGATAACCTCTTTATGAGGGTGAGTAACTTACCTCCTTCCTAAATGCACTACGGGT
>NZ_PQGG01000011.1 GCF_002915595.1 Zhongshania marina | reverse complement strand
ATGTTGATGTGGTCTTGTTTGGCTGTAATAACCAACAAGGTATTCCGTAATTGATTGCTGAGCATCGGTAAAATTACGATAACCCAGCGCTGGAACCCACTCTGTTTTTAAGCTCCGAAAGAATCGCTCCATCGGCGCATTATCCCAGCAGTTACCCCGACGACTCATGCTTTGCTCGATTTGATAGCGCCACAAATGTTGACGAAATTTCCGGCTGGAATAATGGCTACCTTGATCCGAGTGAAACATAACTCCTTTGGGTCTTCCCCTCGCTTCAAAAGCCATACTCAATGCCTGGCCGGTAAGCACGCTATCGGGTGATAACGACATCGCCCAGCCTATTGGCTTGCGTGCATATAAATCTATCACCACTGCCAGATAAGCCCAGCGCTGTCCCGACCAAATATACGTTACGTCGCCGCACCAAACCTGATTCGGCTGACTAACTGCAAATTCTCGATCAAGCTTGTTCGGTACGGCAATATGCTCCTGATTAGCTTTCTTGTAGCGATGACTCGGTAATTGACAGCTGACTAGCTCCAGCTCTTTCATTAATCGCGTCGCGCGATACCGGCTGAGCTGAATACCTCTGTCGGTTACGATGGTTGCAATCGTTCTCGCACCGGCCGAGCCATTGCTATCCTTGTGCGCAGACCGAACCTCGCTGAGCAGCTTAATTCGCTTTAAGCTCGGCATGTTTGGCCGCTTAACCCAATACTTATAGCTGCTGCGATTAACCCCAAACACATCGCAAATTAACGCCACCGCGTGGCTCTCTTTGAGTTTCTCGATTAACGAGAATTGTTCAGGGAGTCTGACATCAAGAGAGCGGTAGCCTTTTTTAAGATTTCTTTTTCTTCCTCAACTCGCCGGAGTCGTTTCTCTAGTTCACGGATTCTTAGCTGATCGGGCGTCATCGGCGTCGCTTGCGGTGAAATACCGTTGCGCTCGGCCCGAAGCTGACGAACCCATTTGTCCATGGTGGATTTACCCACCCCCATCGCTTCTGCAGCATCTCGAATAGAACGCCCCTGATTAACAACTAGCTGGGCTGCTTCCAATCGAAATTCTGGGCTAAAAGTCGGTCTTGTACGGTTGCTCATTGATCACCTGTATCGTTATAGAGGTGATCATATCACCTCTAATCAGGTGGCCAAATTCACTATGCCACTACAAACAGCCCTTAAACTAACTTTACGAACCATGTTCTTTATGTCCATAACCGACACATCGCCATTAACAATCTGGACATCCATTTGATTGAGCATGGAAACTCTTTGTAATGGCACCTCTCCGCTCTGAGCCAGAAGAACTTTGTGAGTGGCTGTGTAGTCGTGCCCTGATTCGTCCAAAAAGGAGAAAAACAAGAGCGCATCCAGATCCTTTATTCCGTACCGTATTACCACTGAATCGTAGCAAACATCTTCTGCCTGGCGAATGGCCTCTGCCGGATCACTGGTAAACGTGACTCTCACGTCGCTTCTTCGCAAGTCGTCAAAGGACATCTTTGTGGCCATGTCCCGCATTTTGTCAACATCATCATCAACAACAAGGATCTTGATACCGCCCTGCCCTTGGTTGTGAAAAAATGTGCTATATGCTTCTTCTTCTACGCTAGGGTATACCAAGTTTAAATCTAGCCCCCCTGCGCCATCGTCCAGAGGAAATCCAACTCGGGTCTTGGCGGGAACACCAACATGAAACACGATCCCCCTATCGTGAACCGACTGCACACTTATTGAAGCACCAATGGTTCGAGCAAAGGAAAAGACGAACTCCATGCCCTCCCCTATTGCGTTATCGACCGCGCTAGAAATGACGCCCGCTTCGTTGATAAAGCTGGCACCATTCACCATAACGGTAACTACCAACAGATCTTTCTCGACGGCCCCAACAATTTTTATATACCCTTCACGAACATATCGCTCTATTGAGCTCATTCCAGCTGAAACTGCTAATGGAAGAACATCCACATCGACCAGCATTTCATCAAGCTCACCGCCCTCGTACGTCACTGTAAAACCTATCGGCGCACCCGCCTGGACACACTGAAACATACTGTCGTGCAGCTCACTAAAAACATCTTTCGCCTTTACCCATCGATATATGGGCTTATCCTCAACGCTTCTACCAGGCGCAATCCTCGCTAGTGAGTTCACGATATGTGAAGACTGCCTAAAAGAACTTAGTCCATCTACAAGCGCCTTCCTTGTGGTGATGATATCACCACGATCAAGGTCTGAAATCGCTGAAGCAATCTTATCTGCAGCAGATCCCAAAGGCTGCCCGAGCTCTCTTAGGGCAAGCAACGTCATATAGCGTCGCATACTTTGCGATTCTTCCCGAGGCACTTTGGTGAGCAGCTTCTTGCTGAATCCTTCAACTAGGTTCAACTTGCCGCTTGCCTCTCGATAGCTACTCGAACTCTTTGAGGAAAATCCGTACCCCATGTAAAACATTATCAAACCGGTGATCACAGTGATCGCCGCTACTGAGGCCATCGCGGTACTACTTCGAGACGCTATGAATTTTCCTTGATCCAACACATAGACGACGGAGGTGTAGCCATCAGCACCATGCTTGGCTAAATCCACATGGACAGGTAATGTCGGTGTGTCACCATTGAATGCTTCGTTCTCGGCAAGGTAGTCCCTAAATGCAGAGGAATCGCCCTCTTTCTCTCTAACCGAAATGGCGCGAACCAGCTCCCCCACATGAACATCCAGGGTAGACCACTTAAGCCTTCCATGCTGAACAATATTCTTAGCCACCATTCTTGCTGTGTCTTCTGCCGTCATTTGGACCAGCGCCTCACGCTGCTGGGCCAAACGCTGACTCGTGGAAATTTCGTCCGATTCGATGATATAAAGTATTGCTAAAGAAAATATACCGACAGTAACGAAGCTACCAATAACAGCGACACATAGTGGGATCTTCCTAGATCCAACAGCGACAGTTTTCATCCTAAAACTCATACAACCCCAACTCCATTTGTACGTAAGCTTCCGGCAAACCCACATTGCTACGGCCGCCAATTATGCGGCAGTAGTTCGCTGATCTTTGACGCCCGCTGAGTCGGCAATCTTGCCATTACATCTTTCAAATAGGCTTGCGGGTTCAGGCCATTAATCTTCGCGGACTGGATCAAGGTCATTACGTTAGCCGCGCGCTGACCGCTGCGCAGCGACCCCGCAAACAGCCAGTTCGAACGGCCAAGCGCCCAAGGTCTAATTTGATTCTCAACCCAGTTATTGTCGATGGGCACAGCGCCATCATCAAGGTAGCGCGTGAGCGCATCCCAGCGTTTCAAACTGTATTGGATTGCTTTGGCCGTCGCGCTGCCATCGGGTACCTGTTGCCGCTTTCCGATCAGCCAATGCTGTAGCTGATCGATAATCGGTTTGGCTTGTTCTTGTCGTTGTTGCCTTCGCTGCTCAGGACTTAGTTCAACAAGTTCCCGCTCGATGAGATAGAGCTGTTTAATATAGTTCAGCGCCTGTTCAGCAATCTGGCTTTTGTTGGCCACGTGCAGATCGTGGAATTTACGACGAGCGTGGGCCCAGCAGCCAATTTCGATCATGCCATTGGCGAAGCCCGCTTTGTAACCGCTGTAATCATCGCAAACTAACTTCCCTCGCCAATCTGCGAGGAAGTCTCTCGATTCTTTGCCTGAGCGGCTGGGCCTGAAGTCGTAGACCACGCCTTGTATCGGGGAGTAGCGCGTTGCCGCATAGGCCCAGACATAGGCTTTATGAGTACGCTGCTTACCCGGCGCCAACATCGCAACCGGTGTTTCATCGGCATGTAGTACAGCTTGTTCTAATAGTTGCTCGCGCAGATGATCCACTAAAGGCCGTAGCTCTACGCCGCAACGACCCACCCAATCCGCTAATGTTGAACGGGGAATCATGACGCCGCTACGGGCAAACTGTTGTTCTTGGCGGTACAGCGGCAGATGATCGGCATATTTGCTAATGAGCACTTGAGCCAATAAACCGGTGGTGGGAATGCCTTTATCAATAATGTGCGCTGCGACAGGAGCTTGTACCAGACTGTCGCAATCACGGCAGCACCATTTACCCCTGACATGACGCTCAACACTAAAGGTGCCAGGCTGGTAATCGAGTTTCTCGCTAACGTCTTCACCGATCCGAGTCATTGCGCAGCCACAAACGCAGTTTGTGTTCTCGGGCTCATGGTGAATCTCGGTGCGAGGCAAGCCTTGGGGAAGTGCTTGGCGTTTGGGCTTTTTGCGTTCGCGCTGTGGTGGCGTAATTGAGACTTTTTCCAGTTCAGCCTCAATCGCGGCGATGTCTTCATCGACCAGCGCGTCCAATAAAGCGAGCTGGTGCTTATCGATCCCTTCACTGCGCTTACCAAAGCGGTGGCGACGCAACAGCGCCAACTCGTGGGTCAGCCTGTCTTTATGGGTTTGTAGTTGTTCGAGCGAGGCTTCGCGTTGAGCAATGCACTGATCGCGTTCGGCGATCTTGTGCGTTTGGGCAGTCACCGTCTCCTGCAACTGCATGACCAGCTTGCGAAGCTGGTCGGGAGATAAGTTTTGGAGGTCGGCTGGCTGAGTCATCACCTTACTTTGCCAGAACTTGGCGCCGCGTTCGATGACGATTTTGTAAATGGACGAGGTGCGGCAACTGTGCTCACAACCTCGTATTAAAGAGGCCGTTTGGTCGAGATTACAGCACCGAGATGGTGGCTGCGCCACCCGCGTGTTGCCAGGGCAAGCCGACGACGAGCGCTTGCAGTTGTTCCTCATCTAGCGCGATTGCCCGCCCTTCACGCAGCGCGCACCAGCTGAATTTACCTTGGTGTAATCGCCGAGCGGCTAGCCACAAACCAAAGCCATCGTGCACCAATACCTTCATCCGATTGGCCCGCTTGTTGGCAAAAAGGTAGGCGCAATGGGGGCGGGCTTCGCCGAAGCTCTGTACCACGCGCGCCAAAGTGGTATCTGGGCCAGCGCGCATATCCAGCGGTTCACGCGCCAACCAAATCTCGTCGATACGAATCATGATTGGGACTTCAGCCATGAAGCTAAATCGGCAAGACCGGACATTGGCCAGTGGATCGTGACGGGACCAAGGGGGCTGCTTAGTTCGACTTTTAGCGTGGTATCAGGGCATGAGGCGTCCATTGCCTTGACGGGAATTCGCGGTGCAACTTTAATAAAGTCATCACGCCCAGCCGCCTTCGCTTCAAACTGGCGCCGCCATTTATGCACGAGATTGGCATTGATTTTAAACTGCTGCGCTACGCTTGCCACCGAAGTATTGGCGGTATAACTCGCTGCCACGACTTGCTCCTTAAATTCGAGAGAATGTTGGCGGCGTGGTGGTTTGGCTGGCGCGGGAAGTAATCCTTGAATATCCATCGTTGGTGTCCACTTAGTATGAGGTGGACACCAAGACTACTATCCTAAAATTGGATGGGAAGGTGAGTTGCCCGGACGCTTAC
>NZ_PQGG01000010.1:7500-178269 GCF_002915595.1 Zhongshania marina | reverse complement strand
GTAAGCGCTCAATAAACCCCATCTAATAATTTCGTCGCGGTAGATTTACTCTTCAGTTTTAAGCTGAGGAGTCGTCCATGAACACAATCAACAAAACACAATTCTGGCAAGACCACGTCTCTGCTTGGCAAGGCAGCAACCTATCTCAAGCTGCGTATTGCAAGCAGCATGAGATCAAGTTTCACAACTTTGCTTATTGGCGTAATCGGCTGAGCCCCGCAAAAGAACCGGCTGCGAAATTAATGAAGCTGGGCGGTATGCCGACCTCATCTCGTATGATCATGAATTTGCCGCTGGGCGTTCGATTGGAATTATCCGCCAACGATTTGCCTGTTGTCTTGCCCGTGGTACTACATATCCTGCGGGAGTCGAACTGATGCTGCGGCCGACCTCCCATGTTGAGGTCTATTTGTACATGGCTCCGGTGGATATGCGCAAGTCCATCAACGGATTGGCCGCGCTGGTTGAAACCGAGCTGGCGCTCTCGCCGATGATGGAGGTGCTATTTGTATTTTGTAATCGTGGCCGGGATAAAATCAAACTTCTGTATTGGGAGCGAAACGGTTTTGTGGTCTGGTATAAGCGCCTAGAAAAGCAGCGCTTTAAATGGCCTCGCCAATGCGAATCCGGCTATGAATTACGCGATGGTCGCGACTTAAACTTTTTGCTTGATGGCTTGGATATTTGGCGCAATAAACCGCATGAAACCTTGTATTTTGATTCGGTTAGCTGACTCACTTTTGATATAATACACAGCATGACACCGCCTCCCACCAACACACTTCCCGATGATATTTCTGCACTCAAAGCTTTGCTGTTTGAGAAAGAACTTCGCCTCAATGAGAAGGATAAACGCATCTCGTTACTCGAAGAGCAAGTGCGTTTACTCAGGCATAAACGCTTTGCGGCCAGTAGCGAGAAGTCGGACGAACAGGCCGAGCTGTTTAATGAAGCCGAAGCGGCTGAGCCTGCTTCTGAAGACGACCTTAGCGAAAACACGGATGACGCCGAAACCGAAACGATCCAATACGAGCGTCGCAAATCTCGTGGTCGTAAATCGTTGCCTGCTGACTTGCCTCGCGTCCGTATCGAACATGACCTGTCTGATGTAGAGAAAGTCTGTGACTGCGGTTGTGCGCTAACGCATATTGGCGAAGACACCAGCGAGCAGTTGGATATCATTCCCGCAACCGTCCAAGTCTTAGTACACGCCCGACTGAAATACGCCTGCAAAGCGTGTGAGTCGACAGTATGTACCGCCGCATTACCCGCACAGCCCATTCCAAAGAGCAATGCGAGCCCAGGCCTACTGGCGTATATCGCTACCGCGAAATACCAAGATGCGCTGCCGCTGCACCGCCAAGAAGCCATCTTCAAACGGATGGAAATTGATATCCCCCGCAACACCCTCGCGAATTGGATGATGCGCAGCGGCGAATTGATCGCGCCACTCATCACCCAGCTTGATCACGAGCTTCGCCGAGGCAAAATCATCCAGTGCGACGAAACGCCGCTTCAGGTATTAAACGAACCGGACAGGCCCGCGAGTAGCCAATCGTATATGTGGGTCAGGCGTAGTGGCGCCCCAGATCACCCCATCGTGTTGTATGACTATGCGCCGAGTCGCGCTGGCAGCGTGGCGAAGAACTTACTCACGGGTTTTAGTGGTTATCTGCAAACCGATGACTATGCAGGCTACCATGCCGTCGGCCGCCAAGAAGATATTAGCCATGTGGGGTGCTGGGCACACGCACGCCGTAAATTCATTGATGCCCAAAAGGCGGCTATCTCCAAAGACAAAAAGACTACCCGCACCGGCAAGGCCGATGTGGCCATTAACTATATTGCCAAGCTGTATGCTATCGAAAAGCAGGCGAAGGACGCGAGCAGCGAAGCCCGTCACCAGCTGCGACAAGACAAAAGCGTTCCGATCCTCAATGCCCTTAGGGAGTGGTTGGACAAAACTTTACACAGTACCTTGCCCAAAGGCCTGCTGGGTACCGCACTGGGTTATCTCAATAAAAATTGGGAAAAGTTGATTCGATACACGGAAGATGGTGACGTGAATATTGATAACAACCTTGCCGAGAATGCCATCCGGCCTTTTGTTATAGGTCGCAAGAACTGGCTGTTTAGCGCAACGCCTAGAGGTGCTCATACCAGCGCCGCTATTTATAGTTTAATCGAAACGGCAAAAGCCAATGGCCTTGAGCCTTACGTGTATTTGTGCAAAGTCTTTAATCAATTACCAAGTATGACAACAACCGAAGAATTACAGGCATTGTTGCCGTGGGCAAACGCCTAATACAGAAAAGTAGCAGGAAGGCAGTCGCCTTCTTGGCAACGCCATCCAATCCCTTGCTGCCCCTCATCCTTGAGATTACCTTCCATGCTGTAGACTCATCCAGAGCCTGTAGAAAACTATAGGTGCATTATCTGAGTTTGCAAATAATTAATTGGGCGGGGTTTGTTGAGCGCTTACCAAAATAATCCACCAGCATGCGGATTCAAGTAATAGAATATCTGTATAAAAGGACGATACGCTATCGTAACCTTGCCTTTTGAGGGTAGCCGTTCTCCTTTGCCAAATTGGTTCATTGGAAAGGTGCGAATAGTCCTTTTTTATAGCTGTATCGATATCTTGCAGCTTAAGTAATTTGGTTGAACGTTCAAGGTAGCTATTTGCAAACTTGAAAACACGAGAAAAAACTTCGTCAGGTATCAATAAAGTTTTGGGCTTGCCTATTCTGTGTTTACGTACTCCCGCCAAGATATAGGCACTAGAATCGGGCCATGGATGCGGAAAACTTTGTTCAGTCTTAGTCATACATTGATGTAAGTATTCAACAGCTCTAAGATACATAGTGATCATTTGAGCGCTTAATCGCTTTCCCTTGTATGAATTTCTAGTTTTTAAATGATTTACATACTGGATAGTTACTAAGGGGGTGATGTTGGAAGTGTTGCGAATATTTTGAGACGCAAGATAATTTAGAAGGACTTGTAAAGTTTTATATTTAACAACAATAGTGCTGCCTCGGTGGCCAGATTGTATATCAATTTTTGCACAGTGTTTAGCTACGTCCACATAGCATTCTGGTACCTTATTAAAATTAAGCTGTCTTCGGTATGGTTTGGAAGACTTTGGAAACCAGCTCTCAGGTAAAGTCCATTCCATATCATGATAATCCGACAGAACTATATAGGTCCCATTTATAGTCTTTTGCAAGGTTACAATTCCGGTGTAAGGCGTACCGTCATTGATTGCTTGAGATAGTCTCAGGTTGCTTGAGTCAGCTGCTGCCTTAGATATTACGTCACCGAATTTGTATTGCATTATTTACCCATCCTAAGCATGGTTAAATCCTTCCAATAAGGGTGCCTCTTTAATTTTGCGTTTTTCTTTATGCGAGAGATTTCCTTAGCATTAAATTGTTGCGCAATGTCATTGTCGATAATTTCCCGGATATGGCGAAAGTGTCGCTTCCAGCTCTTCGCGTTTGTGATATTTCGATCTTCTATTATTGCCCAGTAAAAGCTAAATAGTTTGTGCAGGTCGTCTTTTGTCACGACAAAGCTTTTGCATCGAAAGCATGCTAATATTTCGGTGCAGTGATTCCCGTTTTGGGGTGCTAGGTGGCCATTCGTAGTGTCTGCGCACAGTGCGATTGGTGTAGGGCTTTCTTGTCTTTTTTCGTTGCTTTCAAGTATATCTTTAACGCGGATTTCGCCCATCATTCGAAAGTTCCTCTCAGCATCTGCTGGAGGCTCCCAGTAATGTTTGTTTGCAGTTCGTACTGAATGGTGGCCGTATTTGGCTGCAACTAATGGGTCGCCGCCAGATAGTTCATAGATTCGGTTTGCGAAGGTTTTCCTTATGCGTGATATATTGACTGTTAACGGGTTACCGTCATCGTCAACTAAGAAGCTGTTTCTCTCAACTAATTTTTTATACATTCGATTGAGCATTACGCTACAAAGTGCAGAAGGGGCATTGTTATAACTAACGCTTGATTCAAATACAAATAGCAAATTTGGGTCAGAATATTTCTGGCGAACATCTCTATTTCGGCTAATAATTAATTGGATAATTTCCATCACATCAAATTGTATTGGTTTCATGAGAACAAGTTCTTCGGTTTTTTTGAGTGAAGTTAGATGTGTATTGGCGCCTCTGCGCTTAAAAGTAACCAGAATCATTCGGTCTTCTTTAAGCGGGTGTGGTACGAGGCAGTCCGCAGGCAATTCTAAAAGTGGAGTAGGGTTGGATCCTGTTCTTATGGCTATTGCTAATAGGCAAACTGATGTCTCATAAGAATTCAAAGCGCTGTTGCCTTCTAGGATGTGACAAATTTCTTTGCGAATAGCAGTGTTAAGTCGCCTGTATTCCGGTTTGGAAAAGGGGCGCTTACCTCGTTGCCGCTTGTTGGAATTCGGGTACGGGTTGTCGGGAAATAGTTCTTTTGGATTCTCGATATGAGGTAAGAACCCATTATTGTAGCACATCATTAAAACGGATTTCATTGCCGAGTATCGGTTCCTTCTCGTGACATACCCGAGATCAGTTTGCCCTAAAAAAGTTATAAAATTCTCGGTGATATCTCTGTTGATATCCGCCCATATAATCTCGCGATTGAAAATTTCAGATAGCGTCTGTAAAAAATTTATCCATAAATCAGTGGTTGTCGAGTAATATGACACTATCGATCTAATTGACAATGTCTTTTGCCCACTGTTGACAGAGTCGGATACTGCTTTTTGAAAGACTCCGTGCAAGCCGAATATTATTGTGTTTAGACCTAGCCCTAGGAAATTTTCAAAGGGTAGGTTTCTTATCGAGGTGGCACTATTTTTTGGTAAAACGATGTTTAAATTACTTTTTTTAACTGGGTTTTTATTTGTGGTATTGCTTCGGTTTTCTAAAAAAGAAGAGTCCACCTTAAAGTTTTTTCCTGTTTTTCTGTGTTTTTTTAGGCTATTTATTTTTTTTTTCTCTTTCTTTTTTATTCATTACTTACACCGCAATTAGCATTGTGTCGATTTCACGCTGGTACTCATTGAGAACAATGTCAGCTATGTCGTCGATGAAGTGCAAATAACGTTCGGTGGTTGTGATGCTCGAGTGACCCAATCTATCTCTGACATACATCAAGGGATTGAAGCTAAGGTTGGGCTGGCGTTGCAAAGCATAAAGGGTGTGCGTTGCATAGGTATGCCTTAAAATATGCGGAAAAATATCAAAGGGCAATCCTAGCTTGTTTAGTCTGGCATTGAGGGTATTGGATTTAGTGCTGTAAGGTTTACCATTCTCGTTAAGGAAGAGCTCATTGTATTGATCCTCTCTTAGCGCGGATAAAATAGGACGTTCATGTATGATGTACTGCCACAGATCTTCCATAAGTGATTTTGGAACATGAATGGAGCGCTCGTGACTTCCTTTAGTTGACATTTCTTTTGGGGAGATTGTTACAATATAAAACCCATTTACAGGATATCTTCTAGGGTCAATAACATAGCTTTTAGGAAACGTCAGAAGTTCTTCTTTGCGTAAGCCTGTGGCCAGTCCTAATCTTATCATCAGCTTGAATCTGGAGTCTTTAATCGCCATTAAAAGCATTTCAACTTGGCTGGAGCTGAGCACCTTTATTGTGGTTTTTCTCGTCTTTAAAAGAACGTCGGCTGTAGATCGGTTGCCGCCAGATCTATCAGTATGTGCTAAGAATGATTTTGGCTGCCTTACTGTAATTGTTTCCACTGAATAAGGAAGTTCAGATACCCATCCTTGGTGGGCGGCGTATTGGTAAAACTTGATAATGAGTCTGAGTCGTCTATTTACAGTAGATTCAGCTAAATTAAATTTGGTAAGTGATGCATCTCTGTACACAGCAATTATGTGACCATCACCCCTGGTGTTCACCGCGCGCCAATCTAGGTTATTTGCGTCGATGAAAGCAAAGAAATCGTAAAAATCACGCCCATATGTTATCCATGAGTTTTTACTAGCAACTCGCCCCCGCTGTATGCAGTGGTAGAGTAAAAAATCTAAGCCCTCTCTGAAAGTGGTCATATTTTCGTGAAGCAATATAGGGAAGCCATTATATGAATAATTTCCGACTTTAAATTCATCTGAGGTAAAGATTAATTTCATCCGTTTATTTCCATCATGTATAGGCCAGTTGCTCTGATATTCCCTGAATCGCGCAACTGTATTTATGGAAAGTAGTATAGTGTGGAGTTGCGGTCAATATATGGTAAGCTTTTATGTCACAGGAAACACTTGTGTACCATCGTGTTGGTGGCAGCAGAATAATAAATAGTACGCGAAGGTCGCGATGATGAGAGTAGTGGAATGGATCGCAAGGCGACCTTAATTGGCCCAGATGGCCAGCCGACGTTTGGTGTGTTTGAGCATGGCGTGACGCATATTAATCATTTGGATTACGAATTGCGCTCGCCAATGGATCGCAAATTGGGCGGTCTTGCTAAGCGTTTCAAATTTAATCAATTTCAATTCCTTGCCTTGGTAAGCCCGCAACTCATTGTGGGTGTCGCGATTGTCGACTTGAAGTTGGTGAGTAATGCCTTCGTCTATTTATATGATCCGCACACAAAGGCCTTTGATGAGTACAGTTTTCTACAGCCCTTAGCTCGTCATACCGAAATAGACCTGCGGCCAGAAGATGGCTCGGCGTATTTTTGCAGCGGCAAGAATACCATTTCAATTGAGGTAAAAAGCGGGCGGCGGCAGCTTAGGGTGTCGCTGCAATCCGGCGTGCAGATTAGCGCAGATATTGACGAGTCCAGTGCGGCGCCGCTGGCAATGTGCAGCCGTGCCGGATATCAGGGCTGGGTGTACACCCGTAAAACCGCAGCCATGTTCTGTGAGGGCAGTGTCGCATGGGCTGGTAAAAGTTATGACTTGCGCGGGATCAAGGCGCTGGCCTCCGTCGACTGGACGGCGGGCTATATGCGCGGCGAAACCTTTTGGAACTGGGGAAGTATGTCGGCCACCTTGGTAGATGGCCGACGATTGGGGATGAATCTCGCCGCCGGTGTGAATGAAACCGGTTTTACTGAGAATGCACTGTGGCTGGACGGTCGGCTGATAAAAGTCGATATGGTGAATTTTCAGTTTGAGCGCTATCAGCCCGATAGTCCGTGGCGTATGCAGTCTGCCGACGGTATTGTTGATCTGCAATTTACGCCTATGGGGCAGCGCAAAGAGAAAATTAACGCGCTGCTTATAGCCTCTAATTTTACCCAGCACTTCGGCGTGTTTGAGGGTGAGATACGCCTAGATGATGAGCGAATTGCTATCGAGAAGTGTTGGGGTTTTGCCGAGGATCACTACGCTCGCTGGTAGCTAAAACATAAAATCAGAGAAATGGTTGGTAGGTTTTGATGACTATCTACTTGCGCATTTTCCCTTATGTTGGGGCTTTGCGGCGATGGGCTTTAATAGCGGCTGACTGCCTTTTCGGCAGAAATTAAAAATCGAAAATAAAATAACGACATTATTAAAAGGTGGCGACGGTATGGTGTTAGCGATGCGTGGGCGGATGTTGCTCGGTGGTGTGATGTTGGCGACATTGTCAGCATGTGGTGGTGGAAGTGGCGGCGTTGCCGAAGCGATAGATAACGACGACCTGCAAGTGACGGCTATAGAGAGTTCGGTGTCTGACGCCCTTAGCGTCGGCGAGCCGATAGAAGGGCAATATATTGTTTTGCTCAATAAATTAGAAATTCCACTACTGTCGCTATTGCCACTGGGTGATGTAATCAACGATTTGCTCGGCAATGTTGGTGGTGTTCTGCTGGGTAGTTTTGAACACGTGCTGCGCGGTTTTGTCGCCGAGCTTACTCCAGAGGCCGCGGCGCTATTGGCGCAAAACCCCTTGGTGTCATTGGTGGAACAAGACCGCACGGTCGCCATTGCCGCTACGCAAAACGGCGCGACCTGGGGTTTAGATAGAATTGACCAGCCTAGCCTGCCTTTGGATGGCAGCTATCAATACGGTAATGATGGCAGCGGCGTGCATATTTATATCGTCGATACTGGATTGCGTACCAGTCATCAAGAGTTTAGCGGCCGAGTTGGTAGTGGCCGGAATTTTGTGTCTAGCGGGTTTTTATTTGGCAGCGTCGATCCTGCCAATGTCGATGACTGCAATGGTCACGGTACCCACGTAGCGGGCACTGCGGCGGGCAGCACATGGGGTGTAGCAAAAGCCGCAACTGTGCATCCGGTTCGGGTATTGGGCTGTGGCGGTTCCGGTAGTAACTCTGCAGTTATTGCCGGTATAGATTGGTTGGCGGGGAATCATATTAAGCCCGCCGTCGCGAATTTAAGTTTGGGTGGCAGCGCGAGTGCGGCCTTAGACCAAGCTGTTCGGGCGGCAATTTCGGCAGGTGTTACCTTTGTGGTGGCGGCGGGTAATGACAATATCGACGCCTGCTCCGGTTCGCCTAACCGCGTTGCGGAAGCGATTACCGTGGGTGCGACAACGTCCAGCGACAGCCGTGCCTCGTATTCAAACAAAGGTGTCTGTGTCGATATTTTTGCACCGGGTTCGGGAATTACCTCGGCGTGGTACCAAAGCAATAGCGACACCGCTGTGTTAAACGGCACCTCAATGGCCTCGCCACATGTTGCCGGCGCTGCGGCATTAATTTTGGGACAAAACCCTGCGGCGAGTCCCGCTAGCGTGGCGGTACAGTTGCTTGGTGACGGGGTGGCGGGCAAGTTAAGCAGTATTGGCAGCGGATCACCAAACTTATTGTTGCAGGTGTCGGAGTCCGATGACGGTACACCTCGTGACTTTCCACCTAGTGCCTCATTTACTTATAGTTGCGCAGATTTGATTTGCAGTTTCGACGGATCTAATTCGCGTGATGACAACGGTATTGCAAGCTATCAATGGGACTTTGACGATGGCAGCACTGCAAACGGCGCGACGCCGAGCCATGAGTTTGATAGCTCGGGAACTTATACTGTGGCGTTGTCGGTAACAGATACGGCGGGCCAGAAAACAGTGGGCGTAAAAACTGTGAAGGTCACCTTGCCTGGCAGTGGTCCTTGCCCTGAGTGTGAGCAGACCAGTGGCACCTTGAGCGGCGCAAATGCTCAGCAATATACGCCTAACAGCGCAGGATTTAGCAGCAACGGCGGTCAGTTCCGTGGCTTCTTGGAAGGGCCAGACGGTGTTGATTTCGATTTGTATTTGGAAAAATTCGGCGGCTTCCTCTTCCAAAGCTGGTCGGTAGTGGCGGCGGGCGAATCGCTGAGCGCCGATGAAACGATTACGTATAATGGAAGTGCGGGTACATATCGCTGGCGGGTTAAGTCGTATAGCGGCAGTGGTGAGTTTGTGCTTTATACTGAAAATCCCTGATATTAATCATGATTTAATATCGGTTTTTATCAAAACGGCACATTTTTGGTGCCGTTTTTTTTGCCTTGATTTTGGTGCGAGGAGGGATGTGTTGGAGTCATGCGCTATTATAGGTATGTCTTGGGAGTTCGTATTTTCTGTGGCGTCGCGATGATCAGCTGTCAAAAATTAACAAGGCCGTGCACAAGATTGGTGTTGTCATTGACAACATAGTAAATTCGCTATTCAATGGGCTAATGACACTTTTGGTGCAAATAGTGTGTTTGCGCTAAATGAGTCGAACAACAATAATAATGACGCCAAAATTCGTAAAATTCCGGTAATCTGCCATTTTTAATATATTGCTTAATGTGCTTTTGTTCGATAGGTTACAAAAACATAACCTGCCATTACAGGTGTCTGCCGTTTAAGATACTTGGGTGAGCAAGGCGCCGTAGCGGTGATTTTGGGTCTAGGATTTTGATTAAACAGAACAGAAAAGGGATCGTCAGAATGAAACGATTGGTGCTATTGCTAAGTGTGATGCTGGTGGCGTGTAGTAATGATAACGCGCCTGATGTGAGTAGCGAAAAAGCGGCCGCAGATGCATTACAGGCTTTGCAGCATTCGACGGCGGCAGACGGCAAAGCGCTGTATGCAGCTTGCGCGGCCTGTCATGGCGCTGAGGGCGAAGGCAATGTGGCCTTAAACGCGCCGTCACTGGTCAATCAGCAAGATTGGTATTTAGAGCGCCAGCTACTAGGTTTTAGAAGTGGCTTACGCGGTAGCGACCCTAAAGATGGCTACGGCGCGCAAATGCAAGCTATCGCAAAAACCCTGCCTGACGACAATGCGGTTAAAGCGGTTGTTGCATATATCGCGAGTTTTAAAGCCAAGCCAGCGGCCAAAACGCTGGAGGGCAATATTAAACGCGGCGCAGATTATTACTCGAATTTGTGTGGTGCTTGCCACGGCCCCGCCGCAGAGGGCAATGACACGCTACAGGCGCCAGCCTTGGCCGGTGTTGAGGACTGGTATTTGCTGAAGCAGTTTAATCAGTTCCGCGATGGCCTACGCGGCGCAGATGAGTCAGACCGATATGGCTACCAAATGGGCATGATGGGTAAGACGCTGCCAGACGAGGAAATTACGAAAGACGTTATTGCTTATATTCAATCTTTGGCAGATTAACGATGCGGCAACGGATACGCCCACTGCTGTTGTGGGCAATGGGGCTTGTAATGACAGCGCCCGCGCTTGCCAATTCAAGCTCTGAGTGGCGCTTGAGTGAGGTGTGTCCGGCGGGCTTCCACCTTCGCGATGGAGGTTGTTATTTACAAAGTTTTTATAGCGGCTACAGCTCCCTGCAGCAATCCGGTGTTGGCGGTTTAAAAACCGGCATGCCGCCACTGCGTGAGGGCTTCACTGCCCAGCAAATTGATCTTGGTCGTTTACTGTTTTTTGACCCCCTGCTGTCGGTAGACGGCGATATGGCCTGTTCATCTTGCCATCAACCGGCGCGGGGGTTTAGTGATGGCTTGGCGGGGAGTATTGGCCGCCACGGTGAGGTGATGCATCGCTCTGCGCCCACTCTGTGGAATGTGGGATTTTTGCGGGAATTGTTTTGGGATGCAAGGGCGAAATCTTTAGAAGAGCAGATGCAGGGGCCGCTATTTTCTCAAGAAGAGATGGCAAATACGCCAGCTCAGCTGCTGAAGAGTTTGCAAGACAATGCCAATTATCGGGATTTATTTAATCAGGCTTTTGGTGGTGGCACGCTGAGCTTGGAACAGGTTTACACGGCTTTGACGGCCTTTCAGTCTTCACTGGTTTCTCTGGGTAGCCGCTACGATTTATACGCCAATGGCTTTCACGAAGTGCTAACTCAGCCAGAAATTGAGGGCATGAATGTATTTCGCTCCTTTGTGGCTCGCTGTGCCGAATGCCACACCCCGCCGGCGTTTACGAATCAGCAAATTGCAGTGATTGGTAGCCCTGAGCCCAAGGGGGCAGCTTTAGATATTGGGGTGGCGGCGATAACGGGGGACGCTTCTCAGCGTGGCGGTTTTAAAGTGCCTACCTTGCGCAATATAGAGTTAACCGCGCCGTATATGCACTCAGGTCGCTTTAAAACCCTGCGGGAAACCGTGGCCTTTTATACCGGTGGTCGTGGCCACGCTGTGCCAGAGGGTGAACATTTGAGCTTGCACTGGCATATCTGGGAGCCAAACCTGAGCGATCACGAATTGGATTTATTAGTGGCGTTTTTGAAGACCTTAACCGATCAAAGTTTTATGCCGGTTTTGCCGCGCAAAGTGCCCTCGGGTTTAGCGCCGGTGGCCACCGACATATTTACGCATTAACCATTCAGACTCTAGACAGAAAGGAGCGCAACAATGAAGAAAATAATCCCCCTAGGGCTGTTGTGGCTTAGCCTATTCGTGCTCGCGCCGAGTTTGATGGCGGCTGAAATTTCAGTAAAAGACGGCGAATCAATCCAAAGCGCAGTGAATAAAGCGCAGACGGGTGACGTTATTTTGGTATACCCCGGCACCTACAAAGAAAGTGTTTATGTCGATAAAGACGGCATTACCATTCGCGGTGTGGTGCAAGATGGCGAATGGCCGGTGATGGAAGGCGAAGGAAAACGGAATGACGCTATTTTATATTCAGGAAATGATTTTACCGTTGAGTGGCTGACCATTACTCACTACAAAGGCAATGCCATTATGGGGCAGGCCGGTAATAATTTTGTGATCCGCTATAACCGCGTTATCGACACCGGCGTGTACGGAATCTTCCCCCAGTTCGGTAAAAATGGTCTCATTGAATACAATGTATTAAGCGGCATTGAAGACGCTGCGATTTATGTGGGCATGTGCGATAACGTCGATGTTCGCCACAACGAAGTATTTGATAACGTAGCGGGTATCGAAATTGAAAACACCCGCCATGCCTTAGTAGAAAATAATTATGCCCACGACAATACGGCGGGCTTACTAGTCTTTATTACCCCAGGCTTGCCCATTAAAACGACCTACGACGTTATTCTGCGCAATAATTTTGTGGTGAATAATAATACCGCGAACTTTGGTGCGCCGGGTTCGATTGTATCTAAGGTGCCCGCCGGTATTGGTATTGTTGTAATGGCGGCGGACGATGTTGTGGTAGAGGGCAATATTGTCTCCGGCAATAAAACCGCTGGTTTGGTTGTGACGGATTTGGCATTCATTACTGATATTTCTAGTGATCCAGAATCTGAGCCCAACCCAGATCGCATGGTTTTTCTCGACAACCTGATGTTCGACAATGGTGCCGACCCAGTAGCGGATGTTAAGGCATTGATGTTGACCCAGTTCAGCCGTCGTGGCCCAGATATTCTTGCTAATTTGGGCTCTGCCCAAGAGCCAGATAATTGCATTATCAACCGCGAGCGCTACACCAGCTTTGGTGTGAAAAAATGGAGTGAGTGCGAGCGTAAAGACACCGCAGACATCACCACTATGCTTATTCCCGGTGGCGCCCCCAACGAAGTTGTGACAACAGAGAACCGCACCAAATTGCTTTACCAAGGTATTTGCGCGGGCTGCCACGCCTATAATATGCGCATGATTGGCCCCCCAACTTTAACGGTGCAGGCTTTGTATCATAACGATCCACAGGGTATTGCGGACTATATTGCTGAGCCCCACAAGGTAAGAAGTGATTACCCAGCGATGCCGCCCCAAGGGCATTTGTCACCAGATTTACGCCGTGAAGTTGCTGAGTTTATGTTGAGCGTCACCAAATAAATTTTATTCAAGCATATAATGCGTCAAGTGGCGCATTCTGTGCTTAGCGTGTTTGCGAGAGAGGGCGGGACATGAAATCCATGAAAAGAAATCGCATAGCTTACGCTATTGGTCTTGCGGTGCTTGGCACACCTTCGGCCTATGCAGCAAAGAACTTGGCGCTAGAGGAGGTGGTGGTCACCGCCCAAAAGCGCGAGCAAAGTGCGATGACGGTGCCGGTCACCGTGGACACGTTTACGAATCAAGACTTGGAAAATACCGGCGCCCTGAATATGGAAGATATTCAAGCCTATATTCCCGGCTTGAAGGTGGGTGATGGAGTGCGGGGCGGCGGCACTACCCAATCTTCTTTTATCATTCGCGGGATCGATAGTTCGAATATCAGTACCGGTGGTGATCCCTCGGTGGCGACCTTTTTAGATGGTGTGTACCTGCCTCGCGCGGCGATTACGGTGCCATTTTCTGACATGGAAAGGGTGGAAGTTTTAAAGGGCCCGCAGGGCACCTTGTTCGGTCGCAACGCGGCGGCGGGGGTGGTGAGTTTTATTCCTAATGCACCTAGCCTAGAAGAAACCGAAGGCTTTGCGATGGCCAAGCTGGGAACATACAATTTGTTTCGTGTTGAGGGTATGAGCAATGTCCCGCTCAGTGACTCCTTGGCGCTGCGGCTTAATGTGCTGCACAACCAGCGCGATGCGGTTATCGACAATAAAGGGACGGCTAGCCCCGACCCCGGCGAGCAAGACAATCAATTTGCCCGCCTTGCACTGCGCTGGGAAACCAACGACAAACTTAGCATGCAATTTGCCTACGACATTGATCGTGTAGACAACGGCCCACAGGCGCGGCTCAGTATCAGCGAAGAATTTTCTAATTACCCAGACCCAACAGATCGCAAATTAGAAACCGATGCGATCGGTGGTGGTGAAACCAGAGATATGCAGGGCTTTACTGGGAAACTTTGGTATGAATTAAATGACGTTAGCAGCATGACGTTAATTGCTAGCTACCGCGCATTTGAAACCTATAATTTGCAGGACGAAGACGCTACTGCTGATGAGTCGGTTTACGTTGATACCAATAATATTGAAGACTCCGATATTGCCTATTTTGAAATGCAGTTTAATGTGGCGCTAGATTGGGTAGACGCGGTATTTGGTGCGAACTACAGCAGGGAAGACACCTACCAGCAAACCGCTTTAACCTTCAGTTACGGGGCGGTACTTGAACTGGCTTCGGGTATGGCGAGCATTCCACAAGGTTTGTTAAACAGCTTATTGGGCGGTGTAGTGGCGGGGAATTACGTGACCGAAACCATGACCAATGAAGGAGATTTTGAAAGCTACGGTTTGTTTACCGACCTTGATTTTACGATTAACGATAGACTGAATATTATTACAGGCCTGCGTTATAGTAATGACAAAAAATCCTTTAGCTGGGATGCACCGCTTACGGATTTCGTCTTGTCTCAACTACTACAAGAAAATTTCTTTTTTAATTCGGACGGTCTAGAAAGCGCCTCTAAAAGCTGGGATAAAATCACCGGTCGCGTCGTGGCAAACTACCAGATCACAGACGGCGCAATGGCATTTTTGAGTTATTCCACGGGTTATAAATCTGGCGGCTACGACTCATTAAATACCGGCACTCGCACCGCACCGCTAGATCCCGAAGTGGTCAGCAATATTGAATTTGGTGTTAAAGGCGATTTTTTCGATTCCCGTCTTCGCAGCCAAGTCGCGCTGTTTAATATGATCATCGATGATCGCCAAGAAGCGATTGAGTCGCGCACCCCAGAGAGTAATGGAGCGGTGCCGACGGTTATTAATACCGACGAAGATATTCAAGGCATAGAATTAACGGCAGACTGGTTGGCAAGCGACAATCTGCGCTTCGGCCTTATTTACACCTACCGTGAACAAGAGTCTAGCCGCGAAGCCTATTACAACGCGCAGGGTGAATTTGTGATTGCCGATCAGCTAAACGTGTCGTCGCCGCAGGAATACACCTTAACGATGGACTGGTCGCCAGAGATTAGCAACGGCTTGCTGTTATTCCATGTTGATTATATTTATGAGGAAAACACCGAACCGGGTAATGAAGACCATCAAGCATTCTTTAATATGGTGAATGGCTACGGTGACGACACCCAATTATTAAATGCGCGGGTGGCGTGGAGTACCCCAAGTGGCGGCTATGAAATGGCCTTGTGGGGTAAAAACCTATTAGGCAATGATCGTGTGTCGCAGCCAGGCGGTTTAACAGGGACAGATATTGGTACCTACCATGTTGGCATGGTTGACCCCGTAACTTACGGGGTGGATTTTAAAGTTATTTTTTAGCATTAATTTTTGCGTAATCCATACTGGTTTTTAGAAATGGTATTGATTAGGTGAGGGGGGATAACTAGAGTAAATAAATACTTATTACCACTGCGCACGTAATGGCTACCCAGATTGTTGCGGCGAGCTGCCATGCTTTAGGTGCATGTCGAAGTTCCATAAAAAAGAACATAACCAGCGCGGCTTTGACTGCAGAAATCAACATCACTGATATAGTGGAGGTGATCGGATTAACTGAGGATAAAGTAAATCCCCATGTAGATGTTGCGGTGCCTAGCATCAACAGTATCCAAACTGCCAGTATTGAATTAACAGAACGATTCATTGTTATTTACCGTACTAAATACAAGAGAGGGAAGAGGCAAATCCATAACAGGTCGACCATGTGCCAGTATGTTGCACCGCTTTCATAGGCAGTTATGCTATCGCCGGCTTTCGCTGACCTTGATTTGTATAATAAGACTGCCAAGATAGCATTGCCCACTACAACGTGGCCAAGATGCATTCCCGTCATGACAAAGTAATACATAAAAAAGTCGTTGCTTAATATTGAGATTCCGGCATCAAACTTTTGATTATATTCAATGGCTTTTAAAACAATAAAGGTAAGGCCACACGTCAAAGCTAGTGCAAAAAAGATTGGCGCTAAGCGCGGTTTAGCAAGCTTCAGTGCGTTCAAGGCAAGCACTACTAACATTGAGCTAGTGAGAAGAAGTAAGGTATTTATGCCGCCTAAATCTAAATTTAATGCCTGCCGACTTTTTTCGAAAAGGGCTAGGTTTTGGCTGCGATCATACATAAAACTGCCAAACATCACTGCGAATACCACCATGTCGGCAAAGATAAAAGCCCACACACCTTCTACACCTGGAAGGTGTCGTTTGATTTTATTTGTTAGTGGTGGTGAGCTTGTTGCAGAGTCTGTACTCATTTTATGGCCTCTGGTATTGCTTGTTGCTCAGCCCTTACCGCTGCGGTGAGGGCTGGAGTGCTATATCCCCTTTTTATATAAATCAGTGCGTGATTTTATTGTAAAAAAGGTTTTTATTCATCGCGGTGTAGGCTTAAAGCTTAGTCTTCGCCATCTGCAACGCGCCGATTAAGGTCTTTGATTAGGTAGTAGGTCGCAACAAATAACCAAATTAGCCAAGCAGGGTAAGGGAGCCAAAACCCGATAAGGCCGTCATAGGCGAAGGGACCATCGCGTAAAATAGCTGTGAGACTTGCTGGAAAAAAAGTCGCACCACAAAAAATGGTTAGGTAGTTAGCCCAATTAGGCATTACCGGTATCTTGCTAGTTTTGTCGTGGAGAAAACATAGCGCCATGGCAAACATCTGGAGCGTGGTGCACATGTAGACGGTGTCATTCATGAGCCAGCCAGCATCGGTTAACATTTGTGTCAACTCTGGTGAGCGCTCTGGCCGCTGAGCTGCTACAACCCAGCAAAACATGCTGATAGAGACAACCATTACCGTAAGGCATCCGCCCATCAGTTGTAGATATGACAGTACCGGATAGTGGCCGCGCTCTATGCGCATCATGCGGGCAGTTACATATCCCGTCCATGGTAGGTAAAAGCAGATAGTAATTAGTGCTACAAGGAAGCCAACGCGGATTCCGGTTAGATGTTCGACGTATCTATCGGTAAACGCCTGTGCCGGCCAGTCTGGGTGCGGCGGCGGTAAATTGTCGCCCATCCACGCCCAAAATATAACAAAGGTAATGACAAAGAACGGGCCACTGTATAGCGACAAGCGCTGGTACATGAGCTTTGTGTTTTCATCCATAGGAAGTATCCATTTTTAGCAATATACACAGAAAATTAATTATAAAAAAATAAAATGAGAAGCAATCATGATCTCGTATTAAGCTGGTATCGCGTAGTTGTCTTAATGGCGTTAACGCACAAACTTGATTTTAGGAAAAGCTGCACTTATCAATCCTAAATATATTACACTGGTGTAATATATGTATGCAAATTAAATTATTGCTTGTAGCTATGTTGTGCTGATTAGTTTATGCGATCGACTAGGCTTATGTTGAGGCGAGAGCTGTTGGTAGGCTGTTGGCTATATTGATTGCTATTAAAGTGACAACAACTGTTGATTGTAAGCTGCTGTTGTCACCAATAAGATTAAGAGGTTTTGGCGTTGTCTAACGAGATAATGGTTTTACGCAGTAATTTTGTTAGCGTAGCTTTTTCGTTTTTACTTAAACCTGAAAATGCATTTTCAATGGGAATTGAAACCAAGGGTGTGATGCGTTTTACCAACGCCTTGCCTTCTTTTGTAATGATAACCATGTTGCTTCTGGCGTCGACTTTACCGCTCTCTCTTCTTACATAGTTGTTTTTTTCAAGCGTTGCTATGAATTTCGTCATATTTGCGCGGCCGGTTCCAATTAATTCACTGAGTTCGGTGGGGGAGTTTTGACCGGCACCACTTGCAGACAACACAGCTAGTAGGTGGTACATATTTTCGGTAATGCCAAGGCTTTTAAAGACGTCAGAGAAATAGTCACTTAAGCCGTAACCAGACACACGAAGCAGTCGAACTAAAATGGTTTCATCTTGGGGTAGCTCTGGAAGCGCTTTCGCTAGTGGTCCAGAGCTTCGCTCAACGGATCTAAGCCGTTCTATACCTCTCATTCAACTCTCCGTCATTTAAATACCTTGCGCTATTCTAGTGATCTAGCGGTGGCGCGCAAGCGATATGCGGAAATTATCGATGCTAATCATTGGATTTATGGTTGGGCTTTGTTTGCACTGATGATGAGAGTATTAATTTTTTATGGCGAGGGAAAAAAAAGGAGCCGCTATAATATAGCAGCTCAAAAGGTCGGCAAGTAGGGTGGGGCCCACCTTGCCGGAGTAGTTAACAGTAGCCCTTGATACGTAAGACTAACGCTGAGAAGGTCTCGGCTATGCTCAGTTCAGGAATGTATCGAAGTTCCATTTCAGCTTTAGTCCGTACAATTTTGGCGGTGCGAGAGTGTCGCCGCGGCCAAAGTCTGATGCCAAGCGAGACGTTAGATAGTCTTTGTCTTTTAAGTTGTTAACAAATCCTGTTAGCTGTATACCCCACGGGTCGTAGAACCATGATGCTCTGGCAGACCAGATTTCATACTGCGGTATAATGAAGAACTCAGAGTTTTGTGGCGTTGTGAAAATCTCTCCTTTGTAGCTGTAATCCAAACCGAACTCAAAGTTACCAATATCACCAGCTTCGATAAACTGGTTTAAAGATACGCTTGAGCTAGTGCGGGGCGTACGCACTACCCTGTTGCCGGTGAAATCACGGGGACCATTGAGAAAGTCCGCACTAGTTATCGGCAGTGGAATGCCTAGCAAGTCACCAACGGTGTCGGTGGGTGCATTGGGGCCAAAGTAGAGGCCAGTGTCGTCGTCAAAGCCAGCGCCGTCTTTATAGTCGGTATATTCAGCATCGATGTAGCTCATGCCGCCGGTGATCGCTAAGCCGGGGTTCCAGTTAGGCATTGGCTGCCATTGGAAGTCAATTTCCGCGCCAGACGTTATCGCTTCGCCGGCATTGTCAAATCGAACAATCCCCCCAGAGGTTAATGATAGTAGTGCGGTTACTAGCTCTTTCGTTTCGGTGTAGTAAGCCGCACCATTGAGGCGGAGCGTACTATCTAGCCATTCAGATTTAAACCCTATTTCAAATGCGGTTACTTCTTCCCTCTCAGTTGGATCTGGGTTGCCAAAGAAGTTAACAATATTGTAGGTTGGGCTTTTGTAAGCTCGCTGCAACGAAGAATATACTTGTGAGTTGTCTGTAGCGAACCATTGCACCGCAATTTTGGGTGACACGGTGGTGTCATTAATATCAGGTACGCTAAAGTTGCTAATACGAATATTGCGAGAATAATCGTTGCCTTCAAAATAAGATTGCGGCGGCCTACCTAGGAGTGGGTTAACTAAGTCTAGGTAAGTATTAGAAATACCGCGTGTTTCTTCTTGGTAGCGTGCACCTAAAGTCAATAGCAGCTCATCAGTAAATTTATAGGTACCTTGGAAGAACGCCGAGGTGGCCTCTGTTGCCAATATTCCTGATGATTCTAGGAAGATATAATCAGTAAGTTGTTCAACAAGGCCGCCGAGAAGATTTCCAAGTGGTGATGCCACTAAGCCAGGGGCGCTTATCTCTAGAAATAGCCTGTCAAAGCCGCCCTCACCTTCTAAATGATATAGACCAGCAACCCATTCAAAGGAGTCGCTAAATGGGGTCTCTGCGTTTGAAAGTACTTGTAATTCGTAAGTTTTTTGTTCGTTAGGCTGATTGTATACGACAAAACCTACTTTTGGTTCGTCAGTGCTGTCGTAGTCGTATTGGCCGGTATCAGCATTGGCAAACTGGTCACCATAGATAAATTTTACATCTACTGGACCTGGGCGCCACTCTATGGTCGCGCCAAATAGTTCATTTACCGACGAATTACCACCTTCTTGGTCAGTATGAGTGTTTCTATCTAAAGGGTCTGGTGTGGCGCCTACATTCAGTATTGCAGTTGGTCTAGTGTTTTCTTGGACAAGAGAGGCACCATTGTACTGGTCGATTTGCGAAGCTATTAACGTCAACGATAAGCTGTCTACAATATCCCATTTAAATTTAGCTCGTAAACCACGGCTATGATCTTCTCGCCATGGGCGCTCTACGCCGTTCACGAAGTTAGTACCATAATTTTCATGGGTATCTTCAAAGCCCGCTAAAGCGAGGCCGGCGCCATCCCAGAGGGGAAATGCAAAATACGCCTGCATTTCTTGGCTGTCATAATTGCCGGCTGCGTACTGTATGCTACCCACTATTTCATCTAATGGTGGGTCCTCGGTTACGATACTGATCGCTCCGCCTGTCGCGTTACGGCCAAACAGTGTACCTTGAGGGCCTTTTAACACCTCCACCCGTTTGACTGGCCCTAGTGCATCTTGTTTACCCTGGGTCGCGGGTATGTTTATTCCATCAATATAGGTTGCAATGCTGGGATCGGCGTTGGGTAAAAACCCATCACTACCCACGCCTCGAAGATATACAACGGTGTAACCTAAGGTGTACGTGAAGCTGAGGCCGGGGGTGATTTTTTCTAGGTCTGCAGTGTCTTCTATACCAAATGCATCCAATTTTTCGCCAGAAAATGCTTGAATCGAAATAGGAACATCCTGCGAATCTTCTTCACGTTTTTGAGCCGTGACCACAACCTCTTCAAGAAGACGGTTGCTGCTTTTTTTGGTTTCGCCTCCAGCATTTTGCGCTAAAACGCCGCCCGCGTAAAAGGACAGCGATGCAATTGCAACGGCCAGCACATCTTTTCTCATGATTCACCCTCGGTATTTATTCATTATTAATAACTAATTCAGGATATTGAAAAATATATATACATTCTCAATACCCTGATTTTTCAAGTAGTTATACTCGTGCGGCTACCGTAACAAGATTTTGTGTGTCATTTGGCACAGTAACCCTGATCTTCTTTTTAATACTTTATAAATACAAGTATTAGACCGGTGTAGCATAGTAACGATTATTATTGTTTGTCAAATTATTTTATGTATGCGTACTTAATCTCCGTCGCAGAATCATAAAATGTTAATAAAAACAATAAGATAACTTATGGCTAGATTGTGAGCCCTCAATTGCTAAGTAAATTATTCTTGCAGTTAATATAATACACTGGTGTAATGTATGTGTACTTATTTTTGATGCGTGCTGTTTTTGCTAAGTAATCCTTGGCAAGGCAGTAGCGAACAAGCAATGTAAGACCATTGATTTATAAGGGGATAATAATGAAATCATTTTTAAAATTCATTGCGGTTGCCGCGGCAATAAATGTTTGCGTAATAGCAAATAGCTCTGCGCAAACCTTCGCACTTACTAGTCCGTTGACCCAGGTTACCGGAGCAATAAATAATTTGGGCTTGCCAATCGATCTGCTCGGGCAGCCAGTATCGACCGTCACTGGGTTACTTTCAGCTGTCCCTATTAATGATGTTCTTAGCCTCGCTGGCTCGGGTGCAGGCCTGTTTACCCAAGGGTTAAGCGGTTTAACAGGTCCGCTTGATAATATGTTACCTGCCGCTCCAGCGCTGCCTAAGTTGTTAGCAGTTCCAAACATCGCATTACTTGAGCAGTTGCCTTCTGTTGGCAGTCTCACTGCGCCGCTCTCAGGTGGTGGTTTTGACTTGCCTGCTCTATTGATTCCTGGATTGGGCGGTGGTCTTCCGTTTGACTTTTTAACACTGCTACCACTGTAGTAAAAGCTAAGAACAACGTGTACAAGCTCCACCTTGTACACGTCTATTTCAATTTCACGTATCTTTAAGGTCTGCTGGCTTTTGTGAATACGTTGCTTAACAGGCCCTATTATTGCCATAAGATAATTCTAATAAGCTGAAAATAGCGATGAATACAAGCAATGCCGTTGATGCCAATCTTGAGCATCGAGTGGAAAAAACCTTTTGTCGAATTTGCTTAGCAAGTTGCGGGCTGGATGTCGAAACCGATGGCAAAACTATTTTTCGTATAGGTCCTGATAAAGACCACCCGAACAACTGGAAAGATTTTTGTTCGAAAGGCGGTTCGGCTAATCAACTGATAGACCACGCTAAACGACTTCGTCAGCCAATGAAGAGGGTCGGGGATAAATATGTTGAGGCTACTTATGAAGAGGCCGTAGAGGATATTGCTAAGCGCCTTAACTTAATTCGCAATCGACACGGCGCGAATTCGATAGCAACGTATTTGGGCAATCCTGGGGCACATAATCAGCCTGGCACAATAGCCCAAAGCGGCTTTATGAAGGCTATTAAAAGTAATAATGCGTATTACGTTGGCTCGCTAGACACCAATAATTTACAGCTGTCTGTCGAGAAATGTACGGTTCTGAAATGGCGATTCTTATCCCCGATGTGGATCATGCAGATTGTTTCTTGTTTTTGGGGATGAATCCCGCAGTAAGTAAAATGGTTTGGCTAGATATTGTGGCGGATGGATGGAACCGCATAATAGCAGCGCAAGCCCGCGGTGCCGATTTAATCGTGGTCGACCCGCGAGAAACGCAAACCACCCGCAAAGCTAATACCCATGTCCGTGTTAAACCGGGTCAAGATTGGGCGCTGTT
This sequence comes from Zhongshania marina, assembly GCF_002915595.1. Lineage (GTDB taxonomy): Bacteria > Pseudomonadota > Gammaproteobacteria > Pseudomonadales > Spongiibacteraceae > Spongiibacter > Spongiibacter marinus_B. The sequence goes on along the minus strand of NZ_PQGG01000010.1, from coordinate 155,630 downwards.
GCTTGCTATTATTAAGGTTGTATTTGAACACTCTTGGCAACATCAAGAAGACTGTAATGCTGCTTCAGGCGTATCTATTATTCAAGAAATCGCGGAGGGAGCAGATATAGCAGACTTGTCGCTGCGTTGCGGCGTAGCGGTCGAGCAGATAGTTGATATTGCAACCCGTTTTGCGAAAGCAAACTCTGCTGTTTGTGTTGCTAGAACCGGTATTTCGCAAAATAAGAACGGCACTGTGGCGGAATGGCTAAGTCATGTATTGAACCTCATTACCGGCCGTATTGATAAGCAAGGGGGACGTTATTTTAGTCATGGCGTCTTTAAAGATGCGCTCAAATTTCTGGATAAACTAGCTCCGCCGATTGCGCGCCGAAGCAGAATTGGTAACCACGAAGCAATTTCTGGCGCTTATCCTTTGGCGATACTCGCCGATGAGATTCTTACGCCAGGTGAGGACCAAATTCGTGCATTAATTATAAACGGTGGTAATCCTGTGATTTCTGGTCCAGATGGGGCGCGTCTTGATGCTGCATTTGAAGATCTGGATTTACTCGTTGCGATCGACTTTTTTCAGCGGGAGAGTCACCGTCACGCTGATTGGTTGATACCAGGAAGTCATTTCTTGGAGCGAGACGAGTTTTATCTGCTGTTCAGTGGCTTTTATGATCGGTCTTTCACCCAGCTTGGACGACAAGTGGTGCCGCCGCCTAATGGCGTAAAAACGGAGTGGGACTTTTACGTCGATCTATGCCTTGCCATGAAGGCGCCATTCAATGGTGTGCTGGGATTCAATGCAGTGATTAGGCTGAGTCGAAAATTAGCACAGTTGACTAAAAATCCTCGGCTCGCGTTTAATGTTCGTTGGATTTGGGCTTTAATCGTCAAGCTGGCTACCCCGCTGCGCTGGAAAGATATTGCCAATCAGCCACAAGGTTTGGTTTATGGCGAAAAAACCTACGGTCACCTCAAGTCAGCTCTTAAAACAGTAGATGGTAAAATTGCCGCAGCACCAGTTAACTTTGTGGCTGCACTTCAGCGTCGAGTCAATAGTAGTGAAGGGCTTGAAGCCCAGTCAGATTACCCGTTGCAACTGGTGAGTCTTCGAGATAACACCATGATGAATAGCTGGCTTGTAGAAACGGTTAAGCGCAAAGGGATCGGCGGTGACTTTATCGAAATTCATCCCAGCGATGCAGAAAGATATGCAATTGAAGATAATCAAATTGTTCGAGTACGCTCGAGCATTGGACAAACTGATATTAAGACCATGGTGTCAGAAAAGATTGCCCCAGGTACGGTTTGTATACCCCATGGCTGGGGCTCTCGTCTTTTTGATCCCGTCAATGGCACGGATTCTGAGGTAAAAGGGGTGAATCGCAATTTACTGATTGCTAGTGATGACTTAGATGAGCTTTCTGGCATGCCAAGTCTTAATGGTACCTTTGTTGCTGTGTCTGCTCTTCAATAAAGGCATCTGTTTATTTTTGGCGCTGAGGCGATCAAACATCGGTATAGGGCGGTGATGCTGAATGTCTTTGGAAAATTGCACTGTTGAGTTTTGTATTTAATGAATATTTATTGGGGAAATAGAAGATCGCTTTAATAATGGTGGTATGAGTGTGCTGGGGAGCTTGTAAAGCCGTACAAGAGGTATGCGGTTTTATAGGGACTGGCCCTGTCATTAATTCTTAATAGGGTGGGCATAGACTTTGGCGAGCATAAACGCTGGAGTTTTCTATGTCTTTACCTCGCGATCCGACTTCACGCCCGCTTCCATTGCGGCCCCTAACACGTCGCCGTTTTGTGGCGGCGAGCCTTGCAGGTTTAGCCTTAACTGCCTGTGGGGGAGGAGGGAGTAGCCGCAGCACTGACGGTTCGCTTATTACGCCGGAGCCAGTGCCAGAGCCCACGCCGCAGCCGGAACCCATTCCCGACACGGAAGTGCCGGGGCCGATGATGCCGCGAGGCTTGCATAGTAGCTTGGTGGGCGATAGCCACAGCTCGCGGACGATTACCTGGTTTACCGACGGTGAAGACGCACCGCTATCTTGGCTTGAGTTTTCTTCTTTCGATGACGACGCTGATGAGTTTGCGATACAAAATGACCCATTTGAATTTAGTGTTGAGGCGAGTAGTTCGCAAACAACGGGGATTGAAAGTTTTACTCACAGGGCGAGTGCTGATGGTATAGATCCCGACCGCCCTTTGTGTTACCGCGTTGGGTCTGACGAGGGTGGCTGGTCGGCGGTTTATGTCATTAAGCCAAGCCCTAAAGAGGAGTGGAGTTTTATTCACTTTGGCGACCACGGCACTGGCGAGCTTGCCCAGTTAGTCACTGCAGAAGTGATGCGAACGCCGTCAGATTTATTGATGCTCGCTGGGGATTTGTCTTACGCCAACGGCGATCAACAAATATGGGATGTGTGGTTTGACCAAGTACAGCCCCTGTTAGCGAGCCGAATTACAATGGTTGCACCGGGGAATCATGAGCAAAAAGATTTTGGTGGCGATACCTTTAAAAATCGTTTTAGTCATCCTCCCAAACCCTTAACGTCGTCGTTTGGGGCTAATGATCCGGGCAGTACTTTTTACTCCTTTGATTATAATCGCGTCCATTTTTTAGTGACGACTGCCGGTGCTTTAATTGGGGATGGTACGCTACCCGAAGAGCTTTTGAATATTGAAGTCGATCTCGCCAATGCAGCCTTTCGCCGCCTGCGTGGGGAGATCGATTTTATTATTGTGATGCAGCATTTCACCATATGGACGGATCAGCTAGATCGAAGTCCAGCCAACTTTACCCTGGTGGCTTTAGAAGAAAATATATTCCTGCGTTACGGCGTCGACCTTGTTATTGTTGGTCACGATCACATCTATCAGCGTTCGGCACCGATGTTCTTGGGCCTTCCAAATCCCTTGGGCTATGTGCAAATGATGGTGGGTACTGGCGGCGCGTCGATTCGCTTATTGGACGATGACGGCACCCAGATTTGGTCAGAATCCAGTTTCGTCGGAATTGGTTTCGCCCATTACAAAGTGAGTAAGGGAAAAATCAAAATCGACTATATTGGCGCACCACCCTTAGATATGTCTGATGCTGGTCGTGAGTATAGTGAAGGTGTTTTCGAAGTGCTCGACAGTGCTGAAATAAGCGCTAAGTCGCTGCTTGCCTGCAGTCAATGTGCAATGCCCGCCCGCGGGCCTGACGTACTGCTGAAAAACTTTGAAGCCATTGCCGCCCACACCCATGACAGAAACCGCCGTGCCCTTCGGCACTGCGGTTAATTCACGGTAGTTTTATTGTTCTAGCTGCGTTCGTACTGCCAAACGCTTGGCGTCAGCGATAGACGCCAAAAAGCGCACGTTGGCGGAAATCGCTCGCAGCTCTTCTAGCCAGCGCTGGCGACCAGCAACCGCGTCGTCACCGGCTTTTAGAAGGTCTTGGTTTTCGGCTATTTTAATGGCGTTTTCAAAATAACTGCCGGACACCGATTCTTCGCAGTGAATACGTTTTTGTAGGACACGTTGCTTGCCAAGGGTTAGGGCGTGATTAATAAGTTGCTTTTGATCACTAATTTCGCCCACGGCTTGCATGCGTAAAGCGCGCGCTAATACAAGATAGGCCTCAATAAAGGGACGCAGTGTGCCGTGACCCAAAATAGGTGCTATGCCCGTCAGCATTTTGCGGGTGGCTTTGGCACCCTGCTTAACGCTGTCTCGCCATTCGGGTGCGCGTTGGTCGAGCTCGCGTTCCAGCAGCACGATAAATGCGCTAGAGCCTTCAAAGAAAAACTCATACTTAAACATATCGCGTAATTTAAGCGCTTCATTGTGGAACTGAGCAATGGCATCGTCGCCGGTTTCGCTCACGGCGAGTAAGGCCAGATCGGCAATGGCGCTGGTTATGAAAAAGTGTATTAAGCCATTGCGATAGTAGGCCGCTGTGCGCCCTGCATCCATCGGTAGCATATAAACCGATTCAATTCCGTCGTTAAAGGTATTGATAACGCCAGTTGTGTCTAACTCTAGTAGGCACTTTCTAATGCCGGCTTCGTCAAGGTTTTGTACGTCGGTGGTAGTAGAGAAGCCGAGCATATTAATCAGCTGCATGAGTTCTTGAATGTCTGTATGCAGCTCATTAAAGGTTATCGCCTTATGGCCATGTTCAAGAATGACATAGCAGATTAGCGAGTTAACGGTTATTGGTGTGACGTTATTGGTGTCGACAGCGAGCTCGAAGGCGATTTTTTGAATGTCTCGTGTCTGTGGTGTCGGGCTGCTGCGATCTAGATGTTCGCTAATGGTGACACCTTCGCCGAATCGAACGTGGATTTTACCGTGGGGATTTTTCAGGCCACTGATGTATTCCATAAACCAAGAGGCCGACTCGGGGCGCTTTTTGCCGCCAGCCTGAATGGCGTCGTAATCAGCGACTTCGGGCACTTGATCGTAGATGATGGAGACCGGCATGAGTATTAAGTCCGGCGCGTCGTCACGCATATAGGCGCTGACTACATAGTTGATCAAGCCGTAGCGTGGTGGCATGAGTTTGCCAGTTCGCGAACGCGTACCTTCGAGCGCCCACATTAATGGGAAGCGCTTTTCACCTAAATAGTCGATGTAGTTTTTAAATACTATTTTGTAGACCGCATCGTTCTGGAAGCTGCGGCGAATGAATATCGCGCCAGATCTTCGCATTAGCAGGCCGAAACCCGGCATATTCATATTGATGCCACCAAACAAATGTAGCGGCGTTAAGTTTTGATCGTGAAAGATGGTCATCAATAGAAAACCATCAATATGAGATTTGTGGGTAAATAAAAATGCGACGGGTTTTTCAGCGAGCAGCTTGCGAATACGCTCAATATCACCGTCGGCATAATCAATGTTTTTGTCGAAGCCTCGGGTATACATAAAACGGCCGAGTGCCGCAAAAAGGTCTGTACCTAATGTGGTTGGCTTTGCTGACATTTCATCTAGGCAAAGTTTTGCTTCTTTGATCAGGCTATCCATAGAGCGGCCTGAGGATTGGCTGAGCTCTGTTAAGGCTTTGATCACCGAGGGTTTGCGTATAACTTCGTCGGAGAGAAGCTGCGGTATTTTGTAGCGCGCACCTTTGGTTTTGCGTTCCACTTTCTCTATGGCTAAGAATGCTGAGCGATCAATAAATTTAACCAGATTTTCTGTGCCGCCGTGTTTGAGTACATGTTGGCTGCAACTTTCTTTTAGCTGCTCTAAACTCGCGCCGTTGCCGACGGTGATGCTGTGGCTGTCGCTGCCCTTGCGAAGCCTAAGTTGTTGCTGAATCCACCCCGGGTATTCACGATTACCGGTAACTAAATCACGCAGTGATATGCCTGCTATTTTTTGCGGCGAACGGGTTTGCCAGCATATTCGTATCGGCACAAAGTAGGGGTTGTCATTCGATTTTGTAAGCTCAAGCAACTGGGTGTTGGTGCGGGCACTGCTCCGCCTGGCTTGGCGTAATTGTCTGTGTACAACGTGGTAGGTGGCGCCTGCGGGTTGATGCTTGCGGATAGCGTCTTCTAAAAGACGTTTTTCGGTTCTATTGATACTGTCGACAATGAATACAATGGGGCCGGAGACGGATTCTGGCCAAGGGTTATTGCGAGTGTCTTGCATATTGCTATTCCTTTAGTGCTATACCACTGAGCGCCACTATGAAAATTTTTATACGCTTTTATTATGAATCTGTTGGTAGATTACAGATTTACTAATTAAATATCGTGCTTGTTATGCTAATTTTTGTTCGAGCCATGTGTGTATCGTTGCATAGATTTCGAGTTTTTCAGGTTCGAGGAATATCTCATGGTAAAGACCGGGGTAAATCTTCAAAGTTTTGTCGCTAGAGGAAATACCTGCATATAATTTTTCTGAACCGCTGGGTGAAGCCATTTTGTCATCGCCACCGTGAAGAATTAGCATCGGCAAGGAAATGTTCGCGGCATTTTTTAAAACCCGATCCGCCGTGCGCAGTATTTCGGTAATCAGGCGTACCCGAATTTTTCCGGTAAAGACATGCGGGTCATTTTTGTAGGCTTCCACTACTGCGGGGTCGTGGCAAACGTCATTGGCTTCTAATTGCAGAACCGGTAATTTTGGTAAGACCTTAGACAGCGTATTTAGCACGACTTTTTGCACGGGGCTAATAACGTCGCCGGTGGCCAGCGCCGCGCCAGACAATATACAGCCAGCGAGCTTTTGTTGATGCTCTAATAAATAGGCGCTAGAAATAACGCCGCCCATGCTGTGACCAACCAAGAACAGCTTTTTGCCTGGGTGCTGATTGGCAATGTTATTTAGGTATTGGTCTAGCGTAGTTAAAAAATCATCGAAGCTATTTATATATCCCCGCAAACCTTGAGAGTGGCCGTGGCCTTCGTGATCTAGGGCATATACCGCATAGCCTTGTTCGGTAAAATAATTTGCTATGCCCACATAGCGGTTGCTGTGTTCGGCAAGGCCATGTACCAAAATTAAAACGGCTTTTGGCTCGTCGCTTGGTTGCCAGTTTTGGGTGTAGATGCGGCAACCTGAGTTGCTGCTTAACGTGCTTTGCTGGTGTGTCATTTATTGGCTTCCATTGCAACGTCAGTTCGAGTTTGTTGTGAGTCAGCGATTAAACGTAGCTCCATGTCGCGCAATATGCGATCCAGAACATGACTGACACTGGTTTGTAGGCGAATAGTTTCTATATGTGGCCAGCATGCGCGCTCACCGTCACGAATCATATTCATGATCTCTTCGGTACTGCGCCCCGACAGCAAGCCAATGGGGCTGTGCAAGCGCCGCGGAGGCAGGATGTTAATGTCGCCGGTATAGGTTTGCGCTAATACAGAGCTGGTCATATTGACGACTTTACTCAAGGTTGGGTTAAGTCCAACGGGTTTGGCTATCAGTTTTGTACCGGCCAGCAGCCACTCGCGGGTGGTGTTGCGCATGGCGTGTTTAATAATACCCCAGCCATGTTGCTCTTTTGATTCGGTCACAAAGGGCAGCGCAATTGGGTTGGTTTGGCTAACGATGAAATGGTTGACGCCGTAGAGACGAGCGACGCGTTTAATGGGCATGTCGTCGCTGACCGAGCCGTCGATCCATTTGCGCGAAGCGAGATAGGCCTGCCGCTCGCCGCGTTGATTTTTGGCCGCCAAGGTGACCGCAGGAAAAGCGCCAGGGAAGGCGCAGGATGCCATAACGGCCTCGCGGATCATGACATTGGGTGAGGCAACAGCATTTAGCAAACGCGATGATTGATGCTTTTCTGCCGGTGCGACCGAGACGTTTATTTGCAGTCCAGTGAGGTGGTAGGCCTCTTGGAATGTCAGGTCGGGAATTAAACGCTCATATAGTTTTACCACGGCTTCCGGTGAAATGGCGGCGCGTTTAAACATATTTAGACCGGCGAGAATACCGCCTTCTTTTTCTACCTCAAAGCGAATGTATTCCGGTGCAAAAATTTTGGCTAAGTCTGCGCGAGAGTGAGTGCCCACTAGCGCAGAAATTAAAGCACCGCCGCTGGAGCCCGACATGATGGGGGGCAATAACTGCTGTTCCCACAGCGCTTTAACCACGCCGAGGTGAAAGTATAAGAGGGTGCCAGATCCACTCAGCATTAATGCAGAGCGACCAAAGCAGTGGCTGGCGCGCTGGAAAAACTCAAACTTTTCTTCTAAGGAAATATCGTCAGCGTTGTCACTGGCTAAATGCAGCAGTGCAGAGCCGATTTCTTCGATGTATTCAACAATGAGGCTTTTGGTGCCAAAGCGCGCTTTTTTGTAAAGTATAGAGCGTCCCATGCCGCCCATATTGCCGTGTATACCTTCGTTCAGGGCAAAAAGAAGGCCGTGATTGTCTGATTTTGCCCGCAGTTCCCGCAGTCGCTCTAGGCGTTGGCGAATCGATTTGAAGTCATACAAGCCACTGCGGTCTACATTCTTCCAGTAATCGAGTCCGGTTTTTTCGTCGCTGCGAATCGCCGCAGCTTTCCACTGCTCGTAGCTTTCTGCATGCTCTAATTCGTTGTCGATAACGTCTTTACGTCTAGCCATTACTTATTTGCTCCGGTCAGCGTTTGCTGAGAGGGTGTTTGTCAGATCTTTTAATTCGTTAAAGGCCAATGTCAGGCACTCTGTAAAAAATGCTAGATCGGGGATGATGTTGTCAGAACTGGTAATGCTAAAGGACATCTTACCGTTATAACTAAGGGTGACAAGAAATAAACCCATCGCATCTGCTAATGGAACCATACCGTATTGGTGTACGCATTGCGCGCCCTTTATATACAGGGGAATTTGCGGGCCAGGTACATTTGAAACCGCGAGATTGCAAAGTTTTGCGGTTACGTTACTAGCCAAAATCAGCTTGCTGGCGAGTGCCATTGTCGCCCCCGGCATATGCTTGCTAAGGTCGGTCATTAAGCGGGCTGACACGCCGGACTTGGCTTCTTTCGATAATCGTGTAGCTGCGGTAATCGCCTTAAAACGCGCTACTGGGTCGGCGATATGGGTGTATAAATTGGCGGACATAGCGGTAATTTCATTGCCGTCGGTTTTGCTGCTATCTGACTTTGGGGCGCGGGCATTAATGGGCACCCACGCGATCAATGGCGTGGCCGGTAGGTCTTGGTGAGCTAGTAAATAGTGGTGCAGGGCGCCGCTGCAAATAGCGAGTACAACATCGTTTAGCTTACTTTCCGGTGCCAGCGCCTGTAGGGATTTTAAGTCGCTAAGCGGAAAGCTGCATGCAGAGAAACTTTTTTGCGGTGCAACGGCTTCATTAAACCGGCTGTGAACGACGGTATTGCGCTCGGACTTGTCATGGCTAATGAGTGACTTGATAACGCCGGGCGCAATACTCGGAATGCTACGCGCAGCAGTATTCATGAATTGCAGCGGTGACCGAATGTGGTTGTGAATGGCGTTGTACAGCATTTTTCCTACAGTGGGTTCGTCATCGTGTATTCCCTGGATATTGTTGATATCGGCGGCGGGAGTACCGTTTGGATCTATATCGCTAAGCGCCTGGAAAAAGCGCATTGCCGAGGTTCCGTCAATAGCAACGTGATGGATTTTGGTAATGAGTGCAAAGCTGCCAGGGGGGACGTTTGCGCATTCCGTTTCGTCAATATTATTGAGTTTATTGACAATATGGATTTCCCACAAGGGCCGATTCATATCCATAGGTCGGGAGTGAATGCTTGCGGCTAGGTCGCATAGCTGTCGCCAATTGCCAGGATTGGGAAGGCTGGCGTTGAAGAGGTGACTGTCAATATTAAAAAAGCGGTCGTCAATCCAGTAGGGGTAGTCCAGATTCATTGGCAGCCGTTTGAGCTTGCGGGTGAAAATGGGGCTGACGTGCAGGCGGCTTTGAATATGCTCCTTTATCGACTGGAAACAGTCAAAATCTTCCGCATCGGCAGGGGGGGAATACACACAGATCATGGTCGCATTAGACAGGTTGTTTGCGGTTTCCATGTATAAGAACTGCGAGTCCTGCGGTTTTAATTGAGTCATGGTGCGGCTTACCCCTGTATGAATTATTGTGATTGCTTATCAGTTTGTGAGGTGGTGCTGTTACTTGCCTTGGCGCTGCTGCTTTTTGGTGCAGCCTTCTTTGCGCGGGGCCTGGGTTTTGCCGCTGGCATGTCGTTTGCCGCCACTATTTTTTGCGTAGCAGGTTTTGTGCCGACAGCATTTTCAGTTGGAAATCCAAGGGCATCTAAAAATTGATTTCTCACCTCGCGGATATGCTCGTCTAGGGACTCTTTGCGCCACTCTGAGGTATTAATGGCCGGTAAAATCTCTACGGTGACCGTTGCTGGGTGAAAGAGAAAATCGCCCTTGGCTTGAACATCGGCGGTGTTGTGAATAACCACTGGTAGAATGGGTACGCCGGCATCGATGGCTAAGTGAAAAGCGCCTTTCTTGAATGGCCCCGGCTTCATCGAGCTTGAGCGGGTGCCCTCAGGGGCAATAGCGACACTTCGACCTTCAATCTGCAGCGTATCTACCAACGGCTTCATGAGGTTGATGGTGCTTTTACTGTCAGAGCGGTCGATGGGAATAATGCCCGCAAATTCATAGGCATTGGCCAGAAGACGGAATTTGCCGAATTCCTTTTTGCCGATGCCGGCAAAATTGTCCCGCAGCAGCTTCATAATAATGAATCCATCGGCTTGGCTTTGGTGATTGAATATCACCACCGCTGGGCCGCAGTTAGCCATATTTTCGGGATTGCGAACCTTTAATTCCATTTGAATCAGCGCGCAGACAAAGTCTGAAAACGACGACACCATAAAATTGCGACCAGTAATACTCGAGCCGCTCAGCTTCGATACACCCAGTCCACCGAAATAGGCGCTGATGAGTGAGGTATATACGCCAACGCTGCGCAATGTTTTGCTTATGCCGCGGCTTCTGCTGTTAAAGGTTTGGCTGGGCCAGTTATTGCTTTTGGCAATTTTGCTAAGGCGCTTATTTGGGTTGAGCGGTTTCGGGTGGCCGACGGCTTCGAGTAGAGGTAGATCTTCATCGCTGTCTGAATAGAAATAGCTTTGAGCTAAGTCGATATTATGTTCGGCGGCAAAGCGGTGTGCAGCTCTTACCTTGCCGTGACCCCAGCACACCGGAGAAATTACTTCACCGGTGAAGCTGCCACTCTCTACCTGGTATTGGGTGCATAAAATATGTTCAATCCCAAGTTCCTTGGCGGCATCGGCAAGTTGGTAGTGGCTGGCGGAGGACACAATGACAATCTGATGACCCTGCTGGCGATGTTTTTCGATCAGTGCGCGGGCCTCGGGATATATCAGCTTAAAAATGTTCTTTTCGTATACCTGTCTAGCTAACTCAGAAAAATCACTTTCTAGCGTACCTTTTAGGTGAGAGCTGCCAATGCTCATCAATTCATCGGCGTCTATAAGCTTGGCGCGGTAATTCACTAAGCCCAATATGACGTCGGTGATTTGATGGCGTCCGAGTAGTTTGCGTTTTATTTGCTCTTTTAGCAGATAAAAAGCGGAATAGCCGGCGATCACCGTGCCGTCAAAATCAAAGAATGCTGCGGTTTTCTCGGCGGTGGTGTCACGTTTAGTAATTGATTTACTTGGCATATTTTTTCCCGTTGCAGCTCTAGTATTTAAGTTCATATACGAAATGTAATCATGCTTACTAAATTGTGCATGGGAATAGCTCAGGAGTCCAGCGCTTTTCCCTGATAGCTAAGCCTGACGAGGGCTGGGACTTAGCTTTGCGGTATTTGCAATGACAGGGAAAAGCGTAATTGCAGGGGATTTACTGAGAAATTGAGCATTTAGTCGATGACGAATGCGCTAGGCAGATGACGATTGCGCCTGAATCCTTTATTGTACGCCCCTTCATATTGTAGAGAGCAAAAACCGATGGATGACTTCGCTGAGATCCGGCCATATCACGACGATGAAGTCGTGCCGGTTTTAGGCAAGTTGCTGGTCGACCCTGAATTATTAAATGTGGTCGCCAATCTGCGTATTCCCAGGCTAAACCGTTATCTACCGTGGTTGGTTCGCCCCATTATTACGTGGTATTTACGCCGCGAACTAAAGGGTGTCAGCAGTGTGGCGGGTTTTCAGTTAATCATTAAGCGTTATATGGATGCGATGATCGAAGATCATACCTGTAGCTTTAATGTCTCTGGGCTAGATGCCTTGGAATCTGACGCCGCGTATTTATTTATTAGCAACCACCGCGATATCGCCCTCGATCCCGCCTTTGTTAACTATGCCCTGTATCACCATGAGCGGGATACCGTACGGATTGCAATCGGCGACAATTTGCTGTCTAAGCCCTTCGCCGCAGACCTAATGCGTCTAAATAAAAGCTTTATTGTGCGTCGCTCAGCTCGGGGACCCCGCCAGATGCTGGCTGCATTTAGGCAGTTGGCAAATTACATTCGATTCTCTTTATTAGAAGAGCGCAGCTCTATTTGGATAGCCCAGCGCGAAGGTCGCGCCAAAGATGGCAACGACGCCACTGAAGCCGCGGTAATAAAAATGATCGGCATGGCGCAGCAAAAGCCAGACGAGAGCTTTTCTGATTACATCAACAAGCTAAATATTGTGCCGGTGTCTATCTCCTACGAGTGGGACCCCTTAGATGCGGCGAAAGCCCAAGAGCTCGTTCACGTAGAGCGCGATGGCGCGTATTTAAAAGCCGAACATGAAGATTTAAAAAGTATTGCCCTCGGTGTATTGGGGAATAAGGGCGATGTTCACGTTAGTTTTGGTGCACCGCTAAAGGGTGAGTTTGCCGACGCTGCTGTGGTAGCAGCGGTGCTGGATGAAGCGATTATTGACCAGTATCGCCTTCACGCAAGTAATGTGCTGGCCTATAAGCGCCTTTATAACGATGACAGTTGGCGCGAGCTGCGGGTGCCGAAAATCACCGATGCCGATGTTGCTGAGTTTGAAAAACGCTTTGCTAAAATTCCCCAGGAATTCCGCGTCAAGGCGATGGAAATATACGCTAACCCCGTGCGAAATCAGTTGCGTAGTCGCGATCTGCGGGCCGTCGACGAGGCGGTTTAGGTGCTCACAGATGCACTTAAAAAGGCGATTCAAGACGCATATCGACAATTCCTAGACGTAAAACAGCTGCGCCCCCGCTACGGCCAGCGCTTGATGATTGCCCATATTGCGAGAGTGCTGGGCGGTGTAAAGCGCAATCAAGAATTTCAGCGTGGCGGTGGCGACCATCTCTGTGTGGTAGAGGCTGGCACCGGTACAGGTAAAACCTTGGCCTATGCCGTCGCGGCAATTCCAGTAGCGCAGCAGACCAATAAAACCCTTGTTATTTCTACTGCAACTGTCGCCCTCCAAGAGCAAATAATTTACCGCGACCTGCCGGATATTCTCGCCAACAGCGGCCTGCAATTTACGGTTAGCTTGTCTAAGGGGCGGCGACGCTATATTTGCTTATCTAAATTAGATCAATTGCTGTCTGGCGCAGACGCCAAGGTCTTGCCGTTGTATATCGACGAGCACATGGCGGCCCCCGATGCTGAAAGTCTGTCTTTGTACACCGACTTTGCGCAGAAAATGGCGACGGGAAAGTGGGCCGGCGATCGCGACGATTGGGACACCGTGATTGCCGACGACAAATGGACGCGGGTCACCACCGATCACGCCCAGTGTACGGGGCGGCGCTGCAGCCACGTTAAGCAATGTAGCTTTTTTAAGGCCCGCGAATCACTGACCCAAGCGGATGTTATCGTGGCGAATCACGACCTAGTGCTGGCCGACCTCGCCCTAGGTGGCGGCGCTATACTGCCGCCGCCGGAAGAATGCATCTATATATTCGATGAAGCTCATCACCTTCCTGATAAAGTCATAAACCATTTCAGCGCGAATTTTCGTTTAGCGTCGACGGAGCGCTGGTTTGAGCAAATCGAGCGCGCCATAACCGTGATGATCGCGGTGCCCTCAATGGACATGACGGCGCGGGGCCAGCTAGAGAGTTTGCTAAGCCAGCTAATTGCGGTGCGGCGCGGTATGGCACCGCTGCGGCCAATTTTAGAAGCGCTATTGGATGGCGCAGAGGAGCGGCAGGGAACGAAGAGTGTGCGTTTTCCCGACGGGATAGTGCCGGATGATTTAGCAGCCCATTCCAGAAGCATGGTCGAAGGCTTTAGCGGCGTTATTCACCAGGCCGAGCGAATTATCGATACGCTGCAGGACAGCTTAGACAGCAATCAGCTGCTAGCCAGTCGAGAACTTATGGAGCAGTGGTTAACAACGGTTTCATCGGCCCGTTTTAGGGCAGAGAGCGCTCTTGCGCTGTGGCGCTCCTACGCCAGCGACGCGAGTAAAGAAAAGCCGCCGAATGCGCGCTGGATGGCCTTGGTTGAAACTGGGCAGGGCTTATTCGATATCGAATTAAATGCCAGCCCAATACTCGCAGCGAATGCGCTTAAGTCAGCGCTGTGGTCGCGCTGCTATGCTGCGGTGCTCACCTCGGCAACTTTGACCGCTCTGGGCAGCTTTAATCGCTTTAGTATGCGCGCGGGCTTAGACAGTGACGCCAGTTTTGAGGTGGTGCCTAGTCCTTTTGCCCACGCCGAGGCGGGTGAATTACATGTACCCGCCATGAGCTGTGATGCCGGTGACGCCGAAGCGCATACTGCGGCCTTAATCGACATGCTGCCGGAGTTAATGTCGCCCAGCGAAGGGAATTTGGTATTGTTTTCGTCCCGCAAGCAACTGCGTGCAGTGCGCGAAGGTATGCCGGCACAGTGGCAGAGCCGAATTTTGGCGCAGGACGATCTGCCAAAGCATGAGATTCTCACTCAACATCGCAAGCGCTTAGATGACGGAGAGGGAAGTGTGATTTTTGGCTTGGCCAGCTTTGCGGAGGGGGTAGATTTACCCGGCAAGTATTGCTCCCATGTGCTTATCGCCAAAATCCCCTTCGCGGTGCCAGAAGATCCCGTTGAAGAAGCCTTGGCGGAATGGATTAGCCGCAATAATGGCAATCCCTTTATGGACATTACCGTGCCAGATGCAGCGGTAAAATTGATTCAGGCCAGTGGGCGCTTACTGCGCAGTGAATCTGATGTTGGCCGAATTACTATTTTAGACCGGCGAATTGTAACTCGGCACTACGGCAGAAAAATGCTGGCGTCGATGCCGCCCTATCGACAGATCATAGAATAAGCTTGGAATGTACTCGTAGAGATGATGGCTGAGAATCACGAAGTTGCAGCGGTTTTAATGGATATTGAAGCGGAGCTGCGCCGAATGGGTTGTTGGCAGGCCGAGCCGCCAGCGCCGGAAGCACTGCGAAGCGAGCAACCTTTTGCAATTGATACCTTGAATTTTGCGCAGTGGCTGCAGTTTATCTTTATACCCAGAATGCAGTTTTTACTTGATCAGCAGCAGGATTTACCCCGCGCCAGTGGGATAGCGCCTATGGCGGAAGAGTATTTTAGCGGCTTGCAATTGCCGGTAGAGGGGCTGTTGACTGCCCTGCAGACGATGGACGCCTTGCTGGGCAGCCAGAGAGCTTAACTAGCGCTGCTGTCTTCTGCGGCCATGACCATACGCACCAAGTGAGCTAATGAGCGCACGCCCATTTTTTCCATCACGCGGGCGCGGTGAATTTCTACCGTGCGCTGGCTGATATCAAGATCGTAGGCAATAACCTTATTGGCCTTACCTTCAATCATTAATTCCATGACCTGACTTTCACGCGGTGTTAGATCGGCTAATTTGGCGCGAATTTTATGCTTTTCTTCAAGATCGGCGCGGTTTTCAGCGTCGGCGGCAATAGCCTGCTGAATTTTGCCTAGCAGCTCTTCTTCGCGGTAGGGCTTTTGTACAAAATCCACTGCACCCCGCTGCATGGCGTCTACCGCCATCGGCACGTCACCGTGTCCGGTCACAAAAATAATAGGCAGTATAGAGTTGCGAGAATTAAGCTGACGCTGCAGTTCCATGCCGTTCATGCCGGGCATGCGGATGTCTAATACCATGCAACCGGCCATCTCGGTGGTGTAATCTTCTAGAAAAGTGTCGGCTCGCGAGTAGCTAACTACCTTGTGGCCAACGGATTCTAATACCATCTGCAGTGAGTCTCGCACGGCTTCGTCGTCTTCAACGAGGTACACTGTTGCTTCAATAGTCATTATTACGTCCTTGCCGTTACCGTTTTATAATGTATTCAGGCTACCATGAAATGACAAACTATGGGCATGCCTAAGTAGTGAATAAATCGATTGATACTGGCGGGAAGCACCAAGACTGGATAAGCTTCTGCCTAATAAGCCGCAACGCAACAAAGCGATTGCCATACAACAACAAGGGTTGCGCATGCGAACTAAGCGCAGTTTAGTACAGATTTATCTCCTCAGCCTAGTCGCATTGTCTGCGATTCCTTTGGCGATATTCGGCTATATCTGGATTGCAAAAGAATACGAGCGCTACACTCAGCAGAGTGAAGCGTGGCGAGACACCTATGTTGAGTCGCGCAGGGAGCTATTGCGCCGAGAAGTTGGCAAGGCCGTTGAGTATTTAGATTTTAAACATACCCAGCTAAACCGGCAGCTATACAACGACCTTCGCCAGCAGGTTGCGGTTGGTATTTCGCTAATCGAAGATACCCGCAAAGAGTTTGTTGGTGAGAGTAAAGCCGATCAATTAACCCGTTTGCGGGCGACGATGGCGTCGCTTCGGTTTTTAAACAACAAAGGTTTTTTCTTTTTATTCGACAGCAATGGACAGGCGCTGCTGCCGCCAATGAACCCCGCTGCCGAGGCGCGAATGGCCGATACCGCGACGGTTAATGCCTTTTCTTCCCAGATTCGAGCCGCTTTACAAGACAAAAAATACGACTTCCTTGAGTACCGATTCACCGATGCAAATAGTGACGTTGCCACTGAACGTAATTTCAGCTTTGTTTATTATTACAAGCCGCTGAGCATTTATATCGGCGCCAGCATTTATTTAAGCGACGAACTCAACCGACTAAAACGCGAAGTGATTGAGCGAATTGCGGCGGTCCCCATCGACCCCGACAACTCCATTTTATTTGTGGTTGATAAAGATGGCCGGCAATTGGTCAATGCCTATGATCCCAGCAATGTTGGTCTATTAATGCCAGATATTGTTGATGTGAGTGCGCGGGTCGGCGGTGAGGAGCACAGCTTATTTACCGAGCTTAACTGGCTTGATCGCGATGGCGAGAAAAAGCCGGTTATTTCGTATATTCGCCGTTTTGAGCCCTGGGGTTGGGTTTTGGGCTCGGGCGTATTTTTGGATGAGCTGAACGATAAACTGAGTGACGAGCGCGCGGCCCTGCAGGAGCGGGTGAAAGAGCATATTCGTTTTATCGTTATTATTGCCTTCGTGTTAATGATTTTCTCGACCATTGCGGCGCGGTGGTTGGCGCGGCGCAGTGCGGCGGGCTTCCATATATTCCAGCAGTTTTTTGCCGACGCGAGTAAACGCTCCACAGCGATAGATATAAAACGTCTACCTTTTGCAGAATTTCAGCGCCTAGCTGAAGACGCAAATTTCATGGTGGAAAAGCGTACCGAAACCGAGCGCGCCTTAAAGCTAAGTGAGCGGCGTTTCCAGTTGGCATTGGACGCGGCGCAAAACCATCTTTGGGATTTAGATTTGCAAACCGGCTTAGTCACCGTTGGCGAGAGTTTTTTCCGAATGCTCGGCTATCACGCGCCAGCTAAACCGTATCCCGTGGGTGCATTCAAAAATATTGCCTTTGCCGACGATTTACAAATCATTGCCTCGGCGGTGGATAGTTGGCTGGGAATGGCAACGGGCAATAGTGTCGAGTTTCGGGTTAAGGATCGCGCAGGTAATTTCCGCTGGATTTATAGCCGCGGCGACGTGGTTGAAAACGACCAAAACGATAAGCCGATTCGCGCCATGGGTATTATGACCGACGTAACGGATCGCAAACGAATTGAGCAAGAATTAGTGAATGCGCGTATCGCTGCAGAAGATGCGCTACATGCTAAAAGCCAATTTTTGTCCAGTGTCAGCCATGAATTGCGCACACCCTTAAATGGGGTGTTGGGGTATGCGCAGCTCCTGCAGCGCGACACCGGTATTCCCACCGGTAGTCAGGAATACTTGCGGGCAATAGAAAGTTGCGGCAAACATTTGCTGACCCTGATTAACGATGTATTGGATTTGGCCAAGATCGAAAGTGGCAATATCGATATTGTATGCCGGCCTAATAAACTCGACGATATTGTGTCGAATGTTAGCGATATCGTTGCCCACCGAGCGCAATCTAAAGGCTTGGAGTTTATTGTTGACCGCGCTGCTAATCTGCCAGATCAGGTGCAGGTCGACGAGGTAAAACTGCGGC
Source organism: Zhongshania marina (assembly GCF_002915595.1). GTDB lineage: Bacteria > Pseudomonadota > Gammaproteobacteria > Pseudomonadales > Spongiibacteraceae > Spongiibacter > Spongiibacter marinus_B. The sequence continues at coordinate 137,742 of NZ_PQGG01000010.1, read as the reverse complement.
AGGTGTTAGTGAATTTACTCGACAATGCGGTGAAATTCACCAGTGTTGGTAAGGTGGTATTAAAACTTCAGGCCGATTTCGAGACCAAGCAATTGCTGTTCTCGGTGACCGACAGTGGCATGGGAATTCCGCCGGAAAAATTGCGGGATGTATTTGAACCTTTCCGCCAAGTAAATCCTCAGGACGGTAAGGGCACCGGTTTGGGGTTGTCTATTTGCCGCCGTTTAGTCGAGGCAATGGGGGGAAGTTTAAACCTCAGTAGCGAATTTGGTCGCGGCAGTTGCTTCTTTTTTGACGTGCCTTTGCTAGAGATTAATTCAGATATTTCTCCTCTCGCCGAGGTGGCGGATAAAGCTGATTCTGCGCCGCAGATATTGGCAGGGGTTGAGGCAAATCCGGCGATTATTGTTGCTGATGACGTTGCAGTAAACCGCCATGTTTTATTAAGCATGTTAGAAGATGTTAGTACCGACGTGCGCGAGGCAGGCAATGGCCTTGAGGTTATTGAGTTGCTTAAAGAGCGCACGGCGAAATTGGTGTTAATGGATTTGCGTATGCCAGAAATGGATGGCATGGAAGCGACGCGGGTCATTAAACAGGAAATGGGTATGAGCGAAGTCGCCATTATTATGGCCTCCGCAACAACCGACGAAGAAATGATGGAAGAAGCTGTGCAGGTAGGCTGCGACGGCTTCTTACCTAAGCCGATAAGCATTGGTGATTTATTAAAAGTAGTAGCGTCTACCTGTGGTGCTCAGGCGCAAAAATCCGAAAATACGGTTTCTCCCGCTGTTGCTTCGGCAAGCCCACTTCAGAATGTAGTACTACCCAATGAGAAGGATTTATTAGATCTGCAAGAAGCTGTGAATCTAGGCGACGTAACGGGTCTGCGGGAGCTACTGCATCAATTGCGTAAACGTAGCCCAGAGTGCGATGGTTTTATTAGTGAAGCAGAAGATTACCTCAGTGAATTTGATTTCGATAAACTCGCCAGGCTTGTCGTTCAGGCAACAAATGAGGCTAGCTTGAATGACGCCTGATCGCGGTAGCGAACAGGTTTTGTTGGTTGATGACAACCCAACAAACCTGCAAGTCCTATTTAAAACCTTGGAAGGCAGTGGCTACCGTTTACTAGCTGCCCGTGACGGTGAGGCCGCACTTTATACAGCAAAGCGCGCCCGTCCTGCCTTAATTTTACTTGATGTCATGATGCCGGGGATGGATGGCTTTGAGGTCTGCGAGCGCCTGAAAGCAGATCCAGAAACAGCGGATATTGCGGTTATCTTTTTATCGGCTTTAACCGACAGCCAGTCTAAAGTTCACGGCTTGGCTATTGGTGGTGTGGACTATATTGCCAAGCCATTTCAGACCGACGAAGTACTTGCTCGGGTTAGAACCCACATTAAAATTCAGCGCCTAGAACGCGCGCTCGCCCGCCGTAATACGGAATTAGAAGACGAGAATCAGCAAATTCTAAATGCCGTAGAAGAGGGTATTATCGGCTTAGATGTTGCGGGCCGGATTACCTCTATGAATGCACAGGCGGCGGCCATTACGGGGTGGGCCGCCGCAGACAGCATTGGTGAGCTGTTCTCACAACTGAATTTATTCCCCAACGATGCACCACTTAGCCAATCTTTTTCGTTGCTATGCGAGGGTGGAGTTGGCCTTCGGAAAGATCATGTGAGCATTAGCACTCGCTCGGGACAAGTTGCCCCCGTCGCCTTGAGTGGCTCACCCCGCAAAGAAGGTGGTGCGGTGTTGGTATTGCGAGATATAAGTGAATGGCTGCAAGACCAGTTTGCACTTGAGCAGGCTCGGGAGGAGATGGATAGCCAGCGCCAACATTTAGCTCACATTGAGCGCCTGAGTACCGGCGGTGAAATGGCGGCGGGAATCGCCCATGAAGTCAATCAACCGCTTACCGCTGTTACCAATTATGCCAGGGTTGCCCAGCGGCTACTGGCTGATTTGCCGGAGGATCGTCGCCAAAAAATGGACGAGGTATTGTCTAAAATTTCGGTGCAAGCGGAGCGCGCAGCGGCGGTGATTCAACGTATGCGCAGCTACGTTAAAAAGCCCTCAGGTGGCCGCGAAGTGCTCGACATTAATCAGGTGCTCGACGATGTGATCGCCCTCGCTGAGGTTGATTCTCGTGTCAATGCAATACCGATTGAGTTGCGGGTGGCTGAGAATCTTCCGAAGATTTTTGCCGATGAAGTACAGCTGCAGCAGGTCGCTTTGAATTTAATTCGCAACGCCATGGAGTCGACAGCCAATACTGGGCAGAGTAATGCCGTGGAAGTGAGCACCTACCTCGACGCGGGGATGGTGTATTTTAGGGTTAAAGATTTTGGCGCGGGACTGGCGCCAGAAATTGAAGAGCAATTATTTAGTCCCTTTGTGACCTCAAAAGAAGGCGGTATGGGCATTGGTTTGTCGGTGTCTAAATCTATTATGCAGGCCCACGGTGGTGATATTCGTTATCAGCCAAATCCCAATGGCGGAGCTATTTTTAGCTGCGAATTTCCGGTGCATCAATAAGGTGTTGGCGGCTGTGGCGATAAAATTGAGCACCTTGGCTATGCCTGTTAATAGTTATGTTTAAAACCAAAAAATCAAAGCCGGTAACCGAGCTGCGCAGCCAGCAATATTTGTTGTGCCGTGATCAATCCATCCCCGTAACGATTATTCGTAGCCGGCGGCGACGTCGTAAGCTAACGCTGCAGGTTGGTCCCGCAGGGGCAGTGTTAAGGGCGCCGTTTGCGACCCCAAATGCAGATGTCGATGCGATGTTGAGTCGCAACCGCGACTGGATTTATGAGCGCCAGCAATTACTGCTAGAGCAGCGGGGTACTGCACCGCGCTATGAGACAGGCGAATGCCACGATTACCTTGGCCAGCCGTTAACGCTGCAGGTTTGCAGCGGCGGTGGTCGAGCGCATGTGGTACTTGGCGATGATACATTGTTGGTTAGTGGCGATCTTGCTGATGCCAAGCACGTAGCTCGTGTCCTGCAGCAGTGGTATTTGCGACAGGCTCAGCAGCTCTTCGCACAGCGCTTAAGGTTTTGGTCGGGGCGCTTGCCCTGGGTGGCAGATGTGCCAGAACTTCGCTTAAGGCGGATGCGCTCTCGCTGGGGAAGCTGCTCGGCGGATGGGCGTATTTGCCTAAACACGCATTTGATCAAGGCCGATTTAAGTTGTATTGATTACGTCATTGTTCATGAGCTTTGCCACCTTCAAGAGTTTAATCACAGTGCGCGTTTCTACGCGTTAATGACAGAAGCTATGCCCGAGTGGCAAAAATACAAAGTGGAGTTAGAAGCTATTGGAGCGCGATTGGTACGCGAATAGCACTGCTTAGGCGCTATTCGCCGCATAGTTATTGGCGGCAATAAATAAAAACAAGCTGCTTTCGACAACACTGGATACCGGTTCGCGATAATCCGTTAAGGCCCAGCGGCGCGCAATTTGTAATACCGCGCCGACTAATCCTGCATAAATCATATCTTGATTGGGAACACCGGAAATATCAGCTAGGCCCAAGGATTGCGTCAGGGTTCTGATTAATACCGCAAACTCCTCCATCGCCTCATAGTAAAGCAAATCGATGGTGTCACTGACGCCCAAAATTTCGAACAGCAATAATCGTGCGACATCGGGGTTTTGGTGCAGGGTGTCGAAAAATGCCTGCAATCCTGCTCGGGCGAATGCGGCGCTATTGCGCTCGGATTTTTCAAAAGCGGCCAACATTCGGTCTTTCAAAAAGCGGGTTTGCGTTTTGTAAACCTCTGCCAAGAGCGCCTCACGGTTGGCAAAAGATTCATAAAAATAGCGTTCGGTTAAGCCTGCTTCTGCGCAAATACTCCGGACACTAGCGGCGGCATAGCCTTGGCCACCAATCACGCTGAGGCCAGCACCGAGCAATTGCTCATAGCGCTCGTTTCGACGTTGGTCGCCGCTACTACCACGGTAACGGCGGCTTTTGTCGGGCTGCTTTGGGGGCTTTTTAATCGATGTTGGCATTCGCAAATTTTGACATGGGTTGATGTCAGATGTAAAGTGACATGATGCGTTGTCAAATAAGAAAGCTTGAATAGCGAGCGGTGTAGAGGTGTGCTGAACGTGGAATACGATGTTGATTATTTAGTGGTGGGCTCTGGCTTTGGTGGCTCGGTGTCTGCTTATCGCCTGACCCAGAAGGGATATAGCGTTGCAGTAATGGAAATGGGCAAACGCTGGAGTGCGGAAACCTATCCCCGCTCTAATTGGTCTTTTCATCGTTGGCTGTGGAAGCCAATGCTGGGCCTGAAAGGCTTTTTTAATATCAGCTGGTTTAAGCATGTGTTGGTATTGCATGGCAACGCGGTGGGCGGTGGTTCCATCACTTACGCAAATACGCTATTAGTGCCTAAGCCGGAAATCTGGCAGCAGGGAAGTTGGGCGGGTTTAAAAGATTGGCAGGCAGAAATGCCAGCACACTACGCCACTGCGCAAAAAATGCTGGGGGTGACAGAGAATCGCATTTTAGGCCCCGCCGATGAGCTTTTGAAAGAGGCAGCAGAAGATTGGGGCTGCGGAGACACCTTTTATAAAACTCAAGTTGGGGTGTTTTTTGGCGACGAGGGCGAGGTGCAGGGAAAATCTTACCCAGATCCTTATTTTGGTGGCGAGGGCCCAGATCGCAATAGTTGCATAGCCTGTGGCGGTTGCATGGTTGGTTGCCGTTACAACGCCAAAAACAGTCTCGATAAAAATTATTTATATTTTGCCGAAAAGCAGGGTGCAGAAGTTTATGCCGAAACCCGTGTGATAGATGTTGTCCCTTTAAACGGAAAGGCGGATGGTGAAGACGGTTATGAGGTTACTACGGTGAGTAGTACCTCTTTTTTGTTTCGTAAAAAGCGCCGCTGGCGTGTGAAAGCCGTGGTTTTTGCCGGCTCGTCTTTGGGAACCCAGGCGCTATTATTTAAGCTTAGAGATAAAAAGTCGCTGCCTAATATTTCCGCGCAATTGGGTCGTCAAGTACGAACGAATGCCGAGTCTTTGATCGGTGTTCGCCTGCCAACGGTCGACAATATGGATAAAGGGATTGCGATTGGTTCCGGTATTTATCTTGATGAAAAAACCCATATAGAAGCTACGCGCTATCCCAGTGGTTCAGATGCAATGGGCTTGCTGGTTACCGCAATGGTGCGCGGACATACAGATTGGCGGCGGATAGTTAATTGGATAGCCACGATGATTCGTTTATTGGTGCGCAATCCTAAAAAGGCTTTGGGTGCACTAATCCCCTTTGGTTTAGCCAAACAGACTGTCATATTTTTGTGTATGCAAACCCTAGATGGTCACATTGATATGCTTTACAAGCGCCGCTGGTATTGGCCCTTTAATAAAGGCATGGTGAGCGTCGGCCCAAAAATTCCAGCACATATTCCTGAGGCCAGCGAGTTTGCCTTAAAGGCGGCTCGTCGTCTGGGTGGCATGGCGGGTAGTTTGATTACCGAAGTGCTATTTAATATTCCCGCTACTGCGCACTGCATGGGTGGCGTGGGCATGGGGCGCAGCGCCGCGGACGGTGTTGTGGATGTGCAAAGCCGAGTGTTTGCTTATAAAAATATGCTGGTGTGCGACGGTTCTACTTTGTCCTCTAATCTGGGTGTAAACCCGTCACTAACGATTACCGCCATCAGCGAACATGCCATGTCGTTTATCCCAGACAAACAGGCCCCAGCTATTGCGGCGGCTAAAGCGGGAGTTGCAGACTAACTCCGCCGCCAAACTCCCGTGGTCCCGCGTAGCTAAATTGCGCGTCAATTCTAAGTAACTCGCCGAGGCGGTAGCGGAGACCCGCAGAGGGCAGGTCGGAATCATTGTCGCTGTCAAACCACTGGTATCCGAGCACAATATCGACTCTATTACTTACGGGGAGTATGGTGCTTAGCTCATAGCGTCGGCGTGAGTTAAGCTCCCCAAAACCCTTTTGTGGGGTCAGGTCTGCGCTTAGCTGTAAACTGGTCCAGCTATTGGTATAAATGATATTGCTGCTGATGCGGCTGCGCTGTTGGTAAATCGTGCCCTCAACGCCCTTCATGCTCTGCTGGTATATATCGTCAATTTGTAGGCCAAGTGTCCAGGGCCCTGCATAATGTTCTACGCCTAAGTCGGCATTGAGTTGAATATTGTTATTGATATCTCTGCCTCGGTCGAAAAGCTTACTTTCTTCGTACTCTGAAACGGAAATACTGCGTTCGATAACGCTGATGTTTTGAATTTTAGTGGTGATGCCAAAATGTGTGTTGGGCATTGCGTCAAACTGAAAGCGGTGATTCACACCGAGATAGTTCGTCCACAGTGCAGAAACGTCCATATGGGACTGCAGTTGGCCAAATGAAAACAGGCCAACAACAGTGGCAAATCGCAGGCGGGTGGCATCGTCTTCGTCGTAGATAAAGCGACCGCTGCCGGTAAATTCTGAGCCGCCAACAATAATCCAATTCTTATTTTTGGTGAGTAGGGCGAAGTGCCCGCCGGCGGCAAAGCTGGTTTTGTCATCTGCCGCACGTTCTAATTGTTCCACCAGCGCGACTTCATCACCTGGAATGACTAATAGGCCCCTAGATCGACCTTGTAGTGCCAGTCCCTCATCATAAATATTTTTAAGCTTATCTAAGAGGCGGTCGTTGTCGTTTAAAAAGGCGTAGCCGTCGCCCTGTAAGGCGGTGTCGGTGTAGCGCTTATTCACTGGAAATGCAGCATAGCGACTGTGTAGCAGCTGCAGTCTATTATCGTCAGGGGCGTCAATCGCGGTCGTATTGGAAAGACAGACTTGCGCCGCTAGCGAGAGCAGGCTAAATAAGATGTATTGGCGTATTAGCAAGTGTGGACTCTATGTGTCGGTATTATTCTCAACGGCGCTTAGAGCTGTTGGCACCGTGTGTTTTTTTCAGAATAGAGGAGCGGAGCAGGGGCGGCAAGCGCATTGTCTATCTTTTGTGTAATATCTGCTTGAATCATAAGGCGCGGCTAAAGCAGCGACGTGGTAAATAGAATAAGAATTCGTGAGTGTGTGATGTCTGTATCTCAGCGGAAAACCATTTGTCATTACCCTTTTTTACTGAAATTAGTACGTGGCGCAGTGGGAGGCTTGTTTGCATTGAGGGGCTGGCGGTTTGAACGGCAGCAACCCACTGCGCGTAAATACGTCATGATTGTGGCGCCACACACCAGTAATTGGGATTTTTTCCTCATGGTGGTAATTGGCGCAGCCCTTGGTCGGCAGGCGCGTTTTATGGCTAAAGACAGCATATTTAAAGGCTTACTGGGGCGCCTATTGCGCTGGCTTGGTGGCGTCGCAGTGGAGCGGGGCAGCCATCATAATTTTGTGGCCCAGATGGTGGACTTATTTAAGGAAACCGACGATATGGTATTGATAATTGCACCTGAGGGCACCCGGAGCAAAGTGGCTGAGTGGAAGGGCGGTTTTTATCACATTGCCGCTGGTGCTGGGGTTCCGATTATTGCCGCGCAGCTAGATTACGCAAAAAGAACCGTTTTGCTGGCTCCGGAGTATCATCCTAGCGGCGACTTATCTAGTGACCTGCCGCAAATCCAGTCGGTGTATAAAGACGTAACCGCAAAATACCCAGAGCAAGATAGCAGTTGCTGCAGTGTGCCAAATAATTAGCGTGAACAGCCTCTAGAAAGGCCGGAATATCACAGATTTAGACTGGCCTAAGTGAAATTCACAGTGTTGCATTGGCGTTTAGCTTGATATAACTGTGTATTTGAATTCGTAGGCTATTGCCTCGAAGGCAACACGAATACACGTGTACAAAAAATGGATTACTGACATGTCAGATTTTATGAACTTCTTGCTGGGCCCAGAAATGCCGCCGCATGGGCATTGTTATCTGTGGAACGATGACTTAGTGCGTTTGCATGTCACCAGTGATGTACTCATTACCATAGCCTACTTCACCATTCCGGTTGCCTTGGTGTACCTAGTCCGCAAACGCGAAGACTTAAAATTTAATTTTATGTTCGTGATGTTTGCGATTTTTATTTTCGCCTGCGGCGCGACCCACCTCATCAATATTTTTAATGTTTGGCACGGCGCTTATTGGCTGAGCGGTATTGTGAAATTAATTACCGCGATTGCCTCGGTGGGCACGGCTATCGTAGTGTGGCCTTTGATTCCAAAAGCCTTGGCAATACCCAGCAATCAGCAATTACTGGACTTGAATCAGAAGCTGCGCGACGAGGTGGCGGATAATATTAAACAGCGCGCAGAAGTAGAGCGCTTGTCGCGGGATCTGCGCCAAGTAGTAGATGAGCGTACCGATGAGCTTGCTGAAACGCGAGTTATGAAGACCCTGCTGGAGCAGAATCATGCCTCGCTCGAGCGCTCAAACACAGCTCTAGAGCAATATGCGATGGTTACCTCGCGGGACATCAAAGAGCCGCTGCGTTCCATTGCCGTATTTGGTGAATTATTGGCAGACCGTTTAAACGATCGTTTGGCAGAAGACGAAGAAAAATGGTTGAGCATGATGGTGACCTCGGCTAAACGTACCACATCGATGATTGATGATTTGCGTGAATACTCGCTGCTGCAAACCGTCGCCGATGTGACTCCGGCATCACTTGATGAGGCTTTAGAGCAAGCGATTTCACAAAACGAAACCGACCTGAAAAAATACAATATAGTTCTGCAGAGAGACACATTTAATGCCAATGTCAGGGTGCCAATTGGACATTTGAGCAAGTTGATATCGGAGCTATTAGAAAACGCGATTAAATTTAGTCGCGACCAAGAGTCGCCTAAAATTGAGTTTGGCAGCCTTGACGACTGCGACAGTGGCGAGTTTGGATTTTATATTCGCGACAACGGCATCGGCATTGCTAGGCAGTATAGCAACCGTATTTTTGGGGTCTTTGAGCGTTTGCACAATGAGCAGGAGTACGAGGGTAACGGCATTGGCTTGGCAATTTGTCGGCGCATACTCGACGAGCACGAAGGTCGAGTGAAGCTGCTTGGTGATGAAGGCGCAGGCGCTGAATTCAGAGTGTATTTGCCTGCGGCCTAGTCTTGATTCTGGTGGTGGATTTACGGGGCTTTGTCACTTGGTGGTGACGGAATGATTTTCGAAAAAATCGCCTCGCTCTGCTCTGAATCGCTGCGCCAAAGTTGTTCGGCAATAGCGGCACCTGTTTGGCGACTGCGGTCGAGGTGACGACTAAAACGTCGGCAGTGGCGACAAATCATCAGGTGCAAACGAATCTCAACACGTTTCCAGCCGGTGCGCTGGAGGTCGATATGATCGCTGGCTAGATCGGTAAATTGCTTGCAGTTCAGCATTCTCCGGTCTCCTGATAATGGTTAATGATTTTCATAAGTTGCAATCGCGCACGGTGCAGAATCACTCGGACATTGGCCTCGCTGAGCGTTAGCAGGTCGGCAATTTCCTCCAAACTGGCTTGCTCAACATCACGCAGTAAAAATACTGCTTTTTGGTTTTCGGGCAATAGCGTCAAAGTGTGTTCAATACAGTGTCTTAATTGATCCTCCTGAAGCATCAGCTCTGGTGTATTAATATCCCAGTGCGAGGGTGGGTTCACCCAGTGGCCGTTGTCGTTAAAGCATTCTGCATCAATTTCTGGACGCACCTCGTCGATGTCGCCAAAACTGCTGTGGCGTTTTTCGCGACGCAGTCGCGATTTCGCCTCATTGCTCACAATCTGAATCATCCACGTAGACAGACTGGAGCGACTTTCAAATTTGCCAATCGCTTTGTAGATCGATGCCCACGCCTCTTGAGTGACATCCTCTGCAAATACGTCACCGGCGATCGCCCTCGCTACAATGAGCAGCTTTTGATGATAGCGGCTAATGAGCTCTTTAAAGGCTAAATTATCCCCAGTTTTGAGGCGGGCAATAAGCTGTTGATCGTCGATGGGCTGAGACACAGATTAATCCAAACTATGATTAAGTCCTAAGTGTCTCTGATCCCACTGCCTGCAGGCAACTGTTCACTGCATTAGCGTCTAAATTAATTGCTCATTTGGCCTTGTTAAATGCGCGATACAGCCAATAATCCGCGCTGACATATCTACCGCCACCCATCGTTATCAGTGCCAACAGCATGACTAAGTAAGTGACCGCGAATTCAATCCCATTGTTTAGTACCACAAAATTGCCGCTGGAACTTAGCCAGTCGTAGTTGCCGTGGGCTTCCAATAGCGAGCGGGCGGCAGATAGTTTTTCAACAGAATCGACGACGCGCTCATTCGCAAAGGGTGCGCTGGCGTCGGCAATGGCTTGCCAGCCGTTATGCCAATGTACGGTGGTGGCTGCAACAATCATGGTTACCGCCAGTGGAATAGAAATCCAGCGGGTCGCCAAGCCCAGCAGTAACAATACGGCGCCGCCGAGCTCCGCTGCTGTTGCCAGAAAGGCCATCAGGTAGGGAAAGGGAAGCCCAAGCCCCCAGTCGCTATTGCCAAACCATTGCGCAGTATCGGCAAAATGCATCATTTTACTACTGCCGGCCATCCAAAATACCGGCACCAAATATAGGCGCAGCGCCAAGGCGGGTAGGCCGTCAAGTGGTGTTGCCAGTCGACCAAGCGTGTCGAGTAGACCGCGAATTTTGCTAAAAAAATCTACCATGGGGTTTGCTCCGTATAGAGGTCACGATTGCGCAACTGTTCTTTGCTGACGGTAATCGTGGTGCATGTTCATGCCTTAAGACGTGTAGCGATAAATCTTGTTACACATCACGTGGAATAAATTTATTTTCTCTGTGATGTAACACTTTGGATTGTTGATTCTCTTATAGGCAGCGTCGCCCTAAAGCGGCCAATTTGATCTTTTAATTTATTAAATAAGGTGATGACACAATGAAAAATACTGCGATGACGGCCCTCGGTGCGGCCATGCTAGCGTCTTCAATGGCTTCAGTTGCCGTTGCAGATACCAACCCCTTTGCGGCGAAAGTAATGAGCAGCGGCTATCAGCTTGCTGATTACGCAAAAGACGCAGAAGGCAAATGCGGCGAAGCGAAGTGTGGCGCTGAGAAAAAATCTACCGAAGGTAAGTGTGGCGAAGCCAAGTGCGGTGCAGATAAAGCGGCGAAAGAAGGCAAGTGTGGCGAAGCGAAGTGCGGCGCAGACAAAGCTGCTAAAGAAGGTAAGTGCGGCGAAGCTAAATGTGGCGCTGATAAGAAGTAACTGCTAGACCCCGTTAGGTCCGGCCTCTTTGCTAAGGTAAAGGGGTTTGGATCTGCGCCCTCCTGTTCTGATTTTTTGCTTACTTACTAGCCAATGTCAATTAGGCTCATTATAGTGTCGCGGCGCAAAGCATGGCGGTAGGCCTTAGCTTCGCCTCAAATTTACGCTATTGAGAGTTTGGTTTTGCCATTAACCCTAGAACGAAAACAATTACTGACCGGCTTATTGCTGTCTTTGGTGACGGTGTTTTTTTCTAGCACAGTAGCTGCGGTGGGTAAGCACGTGTCGCAGGAGGTGCATGTCTCCGCAATTGTGCTTGTTCAGTATGGCATTAGTTTTCTGTTTGCCTTGCCGGCGGTGTTGCGGGCGGGGCGCTCAGGGTTAGCTACTTCGCGTCCGAAGTTGCATTTTGTGCGGGGTGTGAGCGGTTGTGCGTGCTTCTATTTGTATTATCTTGCGCTCAGTAAAATTACCTTAGTTGAGGCGACCTTGCTGCGTTCATCTGCGCCTTTGATGGTGCCGCTGATTTTATTTTTGTGGTTTAGTCAGCGTGTGCGCCGTGCGACGTGGCCGCCCTTGCTCGTCGGCTTTGTCGGCATAGTATTAGTGTTAAAGCCGGATTTTGACGGCCTAAGTGTGTGGCATTTACTGGCATTGCTGTCGGGCCTGGGTTTGGCCATATCGATGGTGAGCACCCGAGTACTGGCACAGCACGAACCTCAGAATCGTATTTTATTTTATTATTTTAGTATTTCTTTGCTGTTTAGCCTGCCGTTCTTTCTTTGGAATTACAGCCCCATACCTGTGTCCGCATGGCCGGGTTTGTTGTATATGGGCGTTGTGATCTATTTAAGTTTTGTTATGTACACCTTGGCCTACCGCTATGTGTCGGCGGCGGCTTTGGCGCCAATCAGTTATTTTGGGGTGGTGTTTAGTGGCTTGTTGGATTGGCTGGTGTGGGATCATATTCCCGACCCGATAACGCTAATGGGGATTGCCTGCGTGGTATTAGGCGGGGTCTTGGTACTAAAGCATAAGGAAGTGCCAGCGACCTCAAATTAGTCGCTGGCCGGTTTAGGTTTAGCGCTGGTACAGTGGTGCCAGTGCCGGTTGACTTTGCTTCTCTTTGCCGTTATTGCTGCGGAATTTTTTAAGCGCATCTAGTACCGCGCTGGCGTCGATGGCAAAGTGCTGTCCAGAATACAAATGGGCATCTAGCTGTTGGCAAAACTGGCTCAATTCGGGAATCGCATTGCCTAACTCGCTCAAGGTCACCGAGCGTTTAAAATAGCACAGTCCCCAGTAGCTTAATGCCGCACGTAACTCATTGTGGTCGGCCTTGGTTTTTAGGCTTTTTTCTAAAGATTTAAATGCCTTTTGCTCGTTATTGTCATCCTTCGGCGGTATTGCCGAACTCGCCGGCACCCGACTTCGTCCCCGCCACCATGCTATAGCAAAACCAATATTACTAAATATCAGTGCTGCAATAACTAACCATAACACAGAGTTATTGGTCGGTAGATCGCTTGGAATTTGTTTGGCTTTATTCGCTATAGAATCGCTGCTAAGTAGGGTATCGCTTTGTTGTACAGCGTCGCTTAGGGTGGGCGAATCAATGGCGGTAATTTGCGTATCGCCGTCGTTGGCGACCGCAGGTGCAACGGTAAATTTGCGCTCAGGCAGGACGGCATACTCTGCTTTATTGCTGTCGGTATTCCACCACGCTATGCGTACTTCTGGTAGAACAAACTCACCTGCGCGAGTTGGAATAATTGCCAGCGATTCACTGCGAATGCCAGTCCACTTAGATTTGTCGTCGCCTTTTTCTATTTTGGGCTGGTCGGGATAAAGCTTGGCATTGTTTAAATTAATAGTTGGAAGGGCAGGAAGTTGCGAGCCTAAAAGCCCTTCCGCTTGAATACTAACGGTGCGGGTAATTGAATCGCCGACTTTTAAAGAGTCTGGGTTTTTGCTCCAGCTTTCTTCCAAGGCAATTTCTTTGGCTGGCAGCCAAACCGAGCCCTTAAATTCTGCTGGAGGCGGCAATACTTTAACGCGGTGTTCGCCACTGCGTTTAACTACTAAGCGGCCGGGATCGAGCATAGATGGGCGATAGCCCTCAACCCGTGCCTGCAAAGTGAGGGCGGGAATGGTGAGGGTGCCGCTGGTTTGTGGGTAGATGGAATAGCGGCGCTCGATTACTTGAAAGTAGCGGCCATTGATTAAGGTTTGATAGCGCTCTTCGCCGGCGGCTTCTATCACGGCATTATCGAGTTCTGGGGCGTCTAGTGAGGCATCTAAAATATTGACGGAGGTGAATATCTTTACGGTGTACTGCAATTCTTCCTGTACATAAGCCGTGCGTGGCGTGACGTCGGACTCCATATAAAGGCTTTCATTACCGGCTTGCTGGGCCTTGGCCGCTTTACTCACGGTGATGGTGATGGGGCGCGTTTTGTATTTTCCCATAGGCAATTCGGGGATGGTCAGTGTGCCTTCCCGCTTTGGTACTAGGGTGTAATCCCACTGTCGACTGCTATTAACCTTGCCATTAATAATATTGGTGCGGCTGCTCTGTTGGCGATTAATAATATGAAAATCATTTTCGAGTGCAGCGACATCCGGCTCGCCGGAAAATAATATGCTGTCTGCGCTCAGTGACAGGGTGAATGATTCTTCGCTTGAAACCTGATTGCGATCGACGGAGGCGCGCACATTTGTTTCGGCGTGTGCGCTACTGATTTGGCATATCAGTAATACCAGTACCGCCAACAGCGTAGCGAAATGAGAAAATACGCTATGGGATTTATTTGCCATCATGGCGCTCCCCTTAAATGGTCGATCAACAGAGTGATTAATAGGGTGCATAGTCTTCATTAGTACCTTGTTGTTCGCTTCGCTGCTGATGTTGATAGCGGAATTTATTACGCAGTAGATTGCCAGGATTGTCCGGGATTTTGCGCAGCCATTGCTCGCGGGCCTGATCTTCTTCGCTCAAGGGTTCGTCGCTAGGCGCAAGCGCAGCAGCTTGTTTGGCATCTTGATTCTCTTGCATTGCCTTTTGTATAGCTTCATTTTGCTCAGCGGCTTGGCGCACATAGTCTTCGGCTAATTTGGCGTCGCGCTGTTCGGCGGCTTCTTTTTCAGCCTGCGTTTGCTCGCTCTCCGGCTCTGTGTCGCCTTGCTCAGATTCGCCCTCGTTAGCCTCGCTTTGCTGATTGTCCTCAGATTGCGAGCTATCTTGATCGGCATTTTGATTTTCTTGAGAATCGGATTGCTCTTGGTTTTGTGAGTCCTCTTGCTGGGATTGCTCACTCTGGTTTTGAGATTGCTGATCTTGAGACTGTTGATCCTGCGACTGCTCGCTCTGTGACTCATTGTTTTGAGAGTCCTGATTTTGCTGGTTCTGGTCGCCGCTTTGATTTTGCTTGTCATCGCCAGATTGCTGCTGTTGCTCTTGGGACTTTTTTGCATCCTCAAGAATTTTTTTATTTTTTCTGGCGTCACTCAGCGTAGGATCTTTTTGCAAAGCTGACTCGTAGGCAGCGATGGCCTCGTCTAGTTTATTCGCCTTGGCAAGTGCATTGCCGCGATTGTAATCGGCGTCGGCGCTATCAAACTGCCGATAAGATTCTGCGGCTGCGGCAAAGTCACCGGCGCGGTATTGAGCGGCGGCTTTCCACATCGGGTCTTCAAATTTGGCGGCGGCAGCCTGCGGGTCTGTAGGCAATAAAGCGGCGGCTTGTTGGTCTGGGGTTTGCCAAAGATCTTTAAACTCAAAGGCATTGGCGATACTTGGCTGAAACGCGAATAAAGCAGGCAGCAGCAAGGGCAGCAAGCTGGGTAGCCAGCTTTTGCGAAAACCGAGTAATGCGAGAGGCAGCAGCAGTAATACCAGCCAGGGGCCGGCGTCTTTCCATTGATCGTAATGACGTTCGCTGCGATCTTCGATTTCGCTATTTTTTAAACTCGACGCGGTATCTAGGGCCAGCGCATTGATGTCGCTGTCATCGATGCTGAGTTCGCGGTATTGCCCGTTACCCGCTGCCGCTAGTTCCTGTAACTCGCTGACAGTGAGGCTCGGCACAATAATATTGCCGCTATTGTCTCGGGCAAAACCGCCGCCGGGTAGCGGAATTGGCGCGCCGTCGGCACTGCCAACAGCAAGCACCGACAGCGGGTAGTCGATGTCGCTAAGCGCATCTTTTAAATTGCTTAGTTGTTGTTTGTTGATGCCGTCGCTAATGAGCAGAATGCTGCCATTGCCGCCGCTATTATCTAACAATTCTTTGGCAAGACTAATGCCGGCAAGCGGGTTGCTGCCGGGCAGGGGCATCATGCCGGGGTTAAGTCCGGGAATAAGGGTTAGCAGGGTATTCACGTCATCGGTTAAGGGGGTCACCACAAAGGCGTCGCCGGCAAACACCACAAGGCCGGTTTGACCGTCGCGGCGGGAGTGCAAAATATCTCGTAATTTAAACCGCGCCTGCCGAATACGTGAAGGTTGGATGTCTTCTGCCAGCATAGATGGAGACAGGTCTAATACCGCCACCAAGCCTTCAGTGTTTTTATGCAGTGGCGAGGGGACTTTTTCCCATGCAGGGCCGAGTAGGGCTAGCCATGTTAGTGCAGCGGCGATGAGTAAAATTAGTGCCGAGCGGCGAGGTTTGCCGCCGGGTTTGCCGTCTAATAAATAAGGTAGCAGGCTGGGGTCGATATGCTTTTGCCAACTGCGTTGTTGAAAACCTTGGCGGCTAAGCAGAAGTGCGCAGATAACAAGGGGGATTCCTGTCCACAGCAGCTCGGGACGAATCCAGTGGAGCTCGATGCCGGCAATATTCATGCAGACACCTCACTCGCGTTGCCGCCAAAGGGCCAGTTGCGGCTCAGTGCCAATATCAACATGAGTGCGCCAGCTATTAGCAATGGCCAGTGTAGCAGGGAGCGTTCTGGGCGTAGCATTTCCTGTTCTTGCTCTACTGGTTCTAGTGCGGCAATTGCATCGTATGCTGCTTGCAGCTCGGCCGGATTGCGGGCGCGGAAATATTCGCCGCCAGTTTTGGCAGCGATGGTTTCTAAGGTGTCTTCGTCAAGATCAGCAGAGGGGTTGACGGTACGGGCGCCAAAGTTACTGCCAAAAATTCCGGGAACTTTCATTTCTGTGGCGCCAACGCCGATGGTGTAAATTTTAATTTTTTCAGCGGCGGCAAGCTCCGCTGCTTTTAGCGGTTTTAAGGTGCTGGCGGTGTCGGCACCGTCAGTGAGCAAGATCAAAACGCGGCTATTTTCAGGGCGCTGACGAAGGCGTTTAATGGCAAAGCCAATCGCGTCGCCAATCGCGGTTTGTTTGCCGGCAAAGCCGACTTGGGCCTCGTTCATTAATGTGCTGAGGGTGTCTAAATCGAAAGACAGCGGCGACTGAATATAGGCGTTGGTGCCAAACAAAATTAAGCCCAGTTTGTCGCCCTGACGCTGGCGGACAAATTCGTTGACGACCGCTTTTACCACTGCAATACGTGGCAAACCTTGATCCTTAATAACCATGTCTTCTTGGCTCATGGAGCCGGAAATATCAACAGCCAACATAAGGTCTCTGCCCGTGGTGGGCATGGCGACGGGATCGCCGATCCAGGTTGGTCTTGCGGCGCCGGCCAGCAGGGCCAACCACACTAGGCAAAGTAAAATAAGATTTAAAAAACTGCCGCTGCGATTTGGCCCGCTGTGTTCGCCGCTAAGGCTGCGAAGCTGGGCAAAAAATGGCACTCGCAATGCAGCCGCGCTGTGTTGGCTTTGGGGTTTGGACAACCAGCGCACCAGCAGTGGCAGCGGGGCGAGTAAAAAAATTAATGGCCATTGAAACTCAAACATGGCGACTCCGGTGGCGGCGTATCCAGCTCTTGCTTTCGGCAATGAGTACATCGCGGGGGAGGCTATCGCTAGACGGCTGATACGCGGCGGCTAGCAACGCCGTTAAGCTTGTGTCGCTAAACGCGGGCTTGTCGCCGCAGCTTTGGTATAAGAAATCCATCCATTTATCGCCGCTGAGTCCGGCGATGTCGTCTTTGGCAAAGCTGTGTAATGCGACACGACGTAGTAATTGATTGAGCTGCTGCGCGAATTCTTGATCACTTGCAGCAGCGTTAAGTGCTGCCAATTCCAGCAGCGCCGCGCGCCGAAAAGCACTTTTACGACGGCGCTTGCGCAGCCAAATGAAACTTGCGACAAGGACAATAAGTCCTAGCCCAAGTAGCACCCACCAGCCTGGCGCCCAGGGGAAATTGGCAACGGGAGGCGGCAAGTGAATGTCTGCTAGCTGGTCTAGCGGCGACGCGGGGGCGTTCATTTGAGGAAGGCTATTCATCGTTACCCTTGCCCCATGCCGCGTTGCAGACGTTGAAAATATGCCGCGTCTGTTGAAAGGCCAATATGGTGAATGCCACCGCGTTTAAAGCTGGCCAAAAGATCGTGCTGGGCCTGTTGGTGACGGTTTAGAAATTGTTGGCGCAGGGTGTTTGTTAATACCATTTGCAAGCGTTCGCGACCGTTGCTCACGGGGTAATTACCATTTGCGGGCAGGCTGCCCTCCATGGGGTCGCTGAGTGAAATGGCAATTACGTCGTTGTGGCGGGCGATTAAATGCAGCTGGCGCTCCGCCTCCTGCTGATAGCCGGCGAAGTCGCTGAGTATATAAACGGTGGAGCCGGGGCGGGTGATGCGTCTTAACTCTTCAAACGCGCTCGCTAGACTTTGAGCATTGCCGATATCTGATGCGGCGCTGACTTGCGCAAGTTTTTGATTGTAGTCCGCGGCGGTGTGAATGAAATTTAGTACCGAGCGGTGGCTGCGCCGAGGTCGGACTTCGCGGTGGTGTTCGTCATCGAAAACTAATCCGCCAACGCGGTCGTTATTTTCTAGACCAGCCCATGCGAGGGTGGCGGCGACGTGGCAGGCGAGTACCGATTTAAAACAGTGGCGACTGCCAAAAAACATGCCGGCGCGTTGGTCTAGGCACAGCACTACCGGACGTTCTTTTTCTTCTTCAAATATTTTTGTGTGCGCTTTGGCGGTACGGGCAGTGACCCGCCAGTCGATATGGCGAATTTCATCGCCGCCCTGATATTCGCGCACATGGTGAAAGGCCAAGCCGCGTCCTTTAAAAGGGGAGGCGTGGTTGCCGCCTTGTTTGGCAAAGTGGCGGCGACGTGGTTTTGCCTTTAGTTTGCTGGCGGCAAAACGGGTGTGGATCAGCTCTTGCTGATCTACTACTGCACCTTTTACCGGCGCGCTAAAGTCGCTGCGCAGCGGGTTGCTCATGCCACCGGCACCACCTGCAGAAGACGGTCGATAATTTGATCTTTGCGGATGCCGTCGGCCTCGGCCTCAAAGCTTATGATTAGTCGGTGCCGCAATACGTCGTGGGCAACGGCTTGAACATCGTCAGGGCTGACGTAATCTCTGTCGTTTAGCCAGGCATGGGCGCGGGCGCATCGATCTAGGGCAATGGTTGCTCTGGGGCTGGCACCGACTTCTATCCAGTTGGCGAGGTCGGCGTCTAGGGCTTGCGGGTCGCGGCTGGCGACAACCAGTTGCACCATATATTCCTCAACGGCCTCGGCCATGTGTAAATCTAATATTTGCTTGCGGGCGGTGAGCAGTGTTTCTTGGCTGAGTGGTGAGGGCGTGGCGACTTCGCCCTTGGCCTCGGCGCGAACACGGCGAAGAATTTCTAACTCGGCAGCAGCATCGGGATAGGCGACATTGACGTGCATTAAAAAGCGGTCAAGTTGCGCCTCTGGTAGTGGATAGGTGCCCTCTTGTTCCAGCGGGTTTTGGGTCGCCATTACCAAAAACAAGGGGGGGAGTGGCAGGGTGTTGCTGCCAACACTGACTTGGCGTTCGGCCATGGCTTCTAATAAGGCAGACTGAACCTTGGCGGGTGCGCGGTTAATTTCATCGGCTAATACCAAGTTGTGGAAGATCGGGCCTGGCTGAAATTCAAAGACGCCGGTTTCCGGCCGGTAAATATCGCTGCCGGTTACGTCGCCCGGTAATAAGTCGGGGGTGAACTGAATACGTTGAAAGCTGGCATCTATACCGTCTGATAGTGTTTTGATCGCCTTGGTCTTGGCTAGGCCGGGGGCGCCTTCGACCAGTAAGTGGCCGTCGGCCAGCAGCGCAATGAGGAGGCGATCTACCAGACTTTGCTGGCCAATAATTTGCGAAGTCAGCCAGCTACGTAGCTGGCCAATAGATTGTTTTTCCGTCATTGGGGGTGTCCCTTGCCGAGCGAGTGTCATTTATCCGTTTATGTGACACTAAAAGTGGGGATTTGCTCGGCGATTTCAAGGGAAAATTTAGCTTTGCTGTATTTAATTAGGGAATACGCGGGAATTTAGAAGATTATTGGTGATAATGAGGACTCGTTACGCGCATATCGCAAACAAATCCTCACCTGTCACCCTTGCCCACTTAAGTACGGCACCGCTTCATTTAGGCGCGATTCTGCTGGCTGCGCGCCAACGCTGTAGAGCCCATATCTAGGATGCCAAGATGAAGTGCCATCACCGCCGCCATCGAGCGATTGCGAACGCCCAATTTTCGATAGATTTCTTTCACATAGCCATCAACCGTGTAGGTGCTGATAGATAAGTTTTTTGCAATTAACTTATTGCTGTTACCGAGCGCAAGTTCTTCGAGTACCTGATGCTCACGCGGCGTGAGGGGCAGGGTCTTAGGAGGCATTTGGTATATATTGGGGCTATCTAAAGGCATTTGGCTACCACTTTTGCTGTTGTGACTGCCGAGTATCTTCCCCCGCAAACACGGGGCTGACAAATGAAAAAATACCGCCTTTCAGTTTAGGCATTCTTATCTGACCACTCTTGGGTGATGATCTCTACTACCCAGTCGTGGAAGGCCTTTATGACCTCATCGTCGGCATTGCTATTGCAGTAGGTCAGAAAGCACTCGCCGTGGGGAGTAACCTTATTGGGCATGGGCAGCACAAGATCACTGTCTTTACGCATAAATTGGTAGGCGGTGGGCAGGTAGCCCATGGCCACACCAATATTATTTTTTACGGCTTCGATACTGGCTTGCACGGTGCTGACAACGAGCTCATCGGGCATGGCGGGGAGCAGGTTCCACTGGGTCTGCCAGCGCGGCCACTGGTAAGTGTCGCCGGAGATTTTGATAATTCGGCAATCGCTGAAATCGCCCTCTGTTAAGTTTGGGTGTTGCTCTAGATAACCGCGACTGCAAATAGGCGTTAAGGCAATACGCACCAGTGGGTGATAAGTCAGCTCTGGCTCATTGCCGCACTCGTGGCGAATGGCGACGGTGGTTTCCGAATTTTCTAGGTCGATTCGTGATACGTCGGAGTCGATTTGAATGTTGAGCTCTGGGTGCTTGGCTTGAAACTCATGAATATTCGGAAATAGCAGCAGACTGGCGATATTGGGTAAGGTATTGATAATAAAACGCCGCTTCTTTTTTTCTTTGCGCACCGCCAAGGTCGCGGTATCAATTAAATCCAAACCTCGCTTTACGTGAAGGTAGTAGCGTTTTCCTTCCGCGCTTAAGGATATTTTGCGGTTTTCCCGCTTAAACAAAGTGACCCCTAGGCTTTCTTCTAGAATTCTAATCTGATGACTGACCGCCGGTGGCGATACGCATAACTCGTCCGCCGCATCTTTAAAGCTCATTCGGCGTGCCGCCACTTCAAAAACACGAATTAAATTCAGCGAGGGTAGATGTTGGCTGGGCATGGTTAGGCGAACTCAAATTTATTACACATAGCGCTAATTTGGCGGTTTAGCTGCGGCGTAGATGATACCGCAACTTTGCTTGCTAGGGTGTATAGAGATCTACATCTACTCCAATGTTCGCTTTGTGTCGTTTTGAGATGCTTCCCAAATTCTTTTCAATCATTTTTTGCACAAAAGAGCCGACTATCAATCCATTCTTCAAAAGGCATTGCCTAGCTCGGAGTGCAATTAGCCAATGAATTCAGCCTTGTTGGTGTAGATCGGCGCAGGGCTACTATTTCTCAGGCCCGCTTGCTTGAAGGGCGGTCTTTAGTTTCTTCGCGGCTGATCGCCTCGTCCAAGGCAGCATAAGATTCCTCTAAACAGCGCCGGTAAAGCTCGGGTTCTTTTAGTGCGCTGGGGCTGCTAAGTACCGATAGGGTCATTACGCCGTTGTAGCTCATGGCGACGTGGAATAAGCCCAAGTTGTCGATAAGCAAGCCAAGGCCGAGCATGTCTACTAATTTGGCATCATTAAAATAAAGTGGAACTGGCGGCCCCGGCACATTGCTGACAATGGTGCAGGCCGGTAAGGGAACACCGCCGGGCCAGTAAGATAGGGCAGATAACGCGCGTACAGCAAGAGACTCTAAACCGCTAGGCATTGTCCTTACTAGGGAGGTGACCGCGTTGCGACCAATGCTGCTCGATAGCTGCTTGGCACTGTTCGAGGCGTCGCGCACGGCCAGTAGGCGTTGCAGTGGGCATTCAATGTCGGTGCGTAAATTGGAAATCATCATACTGATGGCATTGCCCGCCGAACCGCTCTGGCGATCGCGTACGTTGACCGGCACCATTGATGCCAGTGAGTTATCTGGCAAGCTGTTTAGCGCAATGAGATAACGCCGCAGCGCACCGCCGACAATGCTGAGAATGACATGATTGACGGTGGTTTTGGGGTAGTGGCGGCGAATTTGGCGCAGCCGAGAAAAATCAAAGCGCAGTAATAAAATGTCGCGCTGGGCATCTATGCGGCTGTTGAAGGGGGATTTTTGCCAGCTTATCGCAGGGCGGTGGCTGCCATCGTCCTGCTGGGTTGCGCGCTTCCAAGAGGGAATAAGTTTCCGCGTTTGCCATGCCAAATTTAGCGGTTTGCGAAGGTTGTTCAAGCAGGCTTGGCGAGTCATGGCCCATTGTGAGGGTGGTGTGTCTGCCTGCCAGTCGTCGGCCTTAGGTGGTGTGTAGTCTGGCGAAAAAGCGATAGGTTCTAAATTGTGTAGGGCGGCGAGAATGTCGGTGCCAGATACTCCATCCATCGCTGCATGATGAACTTTCATATACAGGCCAAAGCTACCTTTTTCGTAGCATTTTAAATTTCCTAGGCCGTGAATAATGTGTACTTCCCATAGTGGGCGGCTCATATCCATAGGTTGAGCATGCAGTCTCGTTAAAAGGCTTTGCAGATCGCCGTTGTGGCTTTTTATTGAATGGCTGAACACATGCTGATCTAAATCAAAGTTTTGATCTTCAATCCAGTAGGGGTGATCTATACCGTAGGCAACAGGGAATAGTCGCCGCCGAAAGATGGCAGAGGTCGGCAGGCGTTGCTTAATACTTTGGCGTATCTCCTGCTGTAGAAAGGTCTTGTGTTTGATTTGGCTGGGTTTGTAAATCAACAGCGCCGCAATATGCATGGGCGCATGTTGGCGTTCATTAAGAGCAAAGAGTGCATCAAGACCGTCTAACTGTTGCATAGTGATGTGATCCATTATTGTGTGCTACATGCGATGACAACATTAGGTGTTTTGTGTGGCGACTGTGTGTCACTCAGTGGATTTATTCGCAAAGCGACCCAGACACTACCAATTTGTGACTAAGAAACACCAAAAAAATTCAGCAATTACTGGGCCATGATCGGGTTGTGGTGAGCGGGTATTTTTAAAGCTAGAGGCAGCTAGCGACATTTTGTAGGTCGTTTGAGATAGATGGGGGAATATTCGGCTTAGATAAGGTCGGCTAAGTTTATTTTTTGCTTAAAGGTTTTTTATGGCATTTGAGGGGACAGAAGTAGCCAGCATTGCTCTGGCTACTTACTGATTTGCCTTTAGAACGACAGTGTTAGGTCTAAGCCGTAGCTGCGTGGTTCACCGAAGATGGTGGTCACAAAGCCGCTCGCGGCCCAGTCAATTTCGTGGGCGGCATAGCTCTTGTTTTCTAGATTACGTCCCCACAGTTGCACGCTAAGTTCGCTATTGCCGATGGCAATATTGCTGACGCCGAGTGTCACGCCTAGTAGGCCAACGTCGTCTTTACGGGCGATACCTTGGGTGCTGAAATAGTATTCATCTTCCCAGCTGTAATGTATCGCCGCATTGAGTTCACCCACGGAGATGGGGCGAGCGTAATCTAAACTGATGTTATAGCTGTGTTGAGGGGCTGAGGGCACATTTTTGGTATTTGATACTTCCTGTCCGTATTGAATGAAAGATTCGTAGCTGGCATCGAGGTAACCGTAGCTAATATTAAGCTGCAAATCTCGGCTTAGGAGCGCGGTCAAGTCCATTTCTGCCCCAGACATTTTTGCTTCACCGGCGTTGAAGGTGTCGGTTGCAATGATATTTACCGGATCACTTTGGTCTACCTGCAAATCGGTGTACTCATACCAAAAGGCGGCGAGGTTTAGTCTTACGCGACGGTTTAGTAACTCCGCTTTTGTCCCTATTTCATAGGCTAATAATTCTTCGGGGTCAAAGCCGTCGGCAAAGCGCGCTTCGGTACCGCGAGTATTAAAACCGCCAGCGCGGTAGGCCGTGGCGATTTTGGCATAGGCATTGACGTCGTCGCTGAGGTCATAGGCTACAGTCACACTGGGTGTAAATTTGCTTGATGTCTGCTCACCACTGACGCTTGCACCGTTAAGATTGTTATACAAATTATCGTATTTGGTCGCCTCGCGTTTGTCGCTGGTGTAGCGCATGCCGAGGGTAATATGTAGACGCTGCTCAAGAAATTCTGGGGTGTATTCTATTTGAGAGAACGCTGCGAGGGATTCTGCACTGGCGTCAATTTCGTAATATTCCTCGGCTATTTCAGGGAAGCCCCCCAGCGCTAAAAGATTGAGTGAGGCTAATTGATCTTCGCTGCCTTCTTCCTTGAAATAATACAGCCCGCCGACGTAATCAATTTTTCCGTCTGCGAGGCTGCCCAAAAATTGAATTTCTTGGGATATTTGATCTTGCACTTTGTCGGTGTTGGTGTCGAGGATTTCTGCGCCGCTGGCTACCATTGATGGAAATGTGCCGCCGCTAAAGTGGTGGGCGCTTGCGGAATAATCTTGATAGGCAAACTCGTCTAGTTCGCGGTAAGCCGTTATCGATTTTATGGTGAGTTCATTATTAACAAACCATGTTGCCGTTATGCTGTGGCCACTAATGTCGTCGCTGCTGTTTTTTAAATTATTAACCGACAGGGTAGATTGGCGATCTTCGCGGGCAAATGGTGTAAGGCCGGCACCATTGGCATTGGTTACGCGGCTAAGCTGATAGGCAAGTTGCCCTCCGTTTATCTCTGATTGGTCATAGGCGTAATCCAGCATTAGATCATCACTGGCTAGCCAGCGCACCGCAATACGCATAGCTTGTTTTTGTTGCTCGCCAAAATCTTTGCCGGCGCCACTGTTCTCAACCCAGCCATCTTCTGCACTTCGGCTAAACGCGGCGCGTACCATGAGAGTGTCGGACACGGGGAGGTTGGCTTGGGTCAAGGTGCGCCAATAACCGCGATTGCCTTTGCTGAGCTTTTGTTTAAGGCTGAAATTTTCATCGGGCTGAGCGCTGCGTATCGAGATCGCACCGCCCGTGGTGTTGCGTCCGTAAAGCGTGCCTTGTGGGCCACGTAATACTTCAATAGCTTGCACGTCGGCAATGTCGGCGGTTAGACCCGCCGAGCGACCGAGATAGACGCCGTCTAAATACACGCCTACTGCTGGGTCTTTGGTGATTTGCAGGTCAGCATTGCCGACGCCACGGATGAATGCGGTGAGAGAATTTCGGTTACTTGGGTGTGGTGCGGTAGATAAATTGGGTACGGCACTTTGAATGTCGCCAACATCGCTGATGCCTAATTGTTCCAATTTTTCACTGCCAAATGCGATTAGTGAAATAGGTGCGTCTTGCAGAGATTCGGTTTTCTTTTGGGCGGTCACAACGACCTCCTCTAGCGTGAGACCATTGCTAGACTGTTCGGCATGGCTGGTGTTTATGGCCGCGATCGCAAGAATAAGCGCAGCGGCAGACTGAGAGTGGGTTCGTAATGACGACATAGTGTGCTCCGACTAAAATAATATTTTTATTTTTACAGCAGTAAAATGCGAACTCTATCGATTATCTTTAGCCCTGCATTTTTCATGATGCTATTTATGTCATGGCTGATTTTTTCAAGCATCGTTGAATTGGACTATTCGATAAGTAAAAGTAAAAAGGGCTGCCACTCGTGGCAGCCAAGAGCTCTCACACGGTATGGGGAGCGAATTTGCGGCCGGCGCTAAAGCCACCATCAACAGCGATGGTTTGGCCATTTACAAAGGATGCGGCGTTAGAAGCTAAAAAGTTAATAACACTGGCAACTTCGTCGGCGCGGCCAGCTCGGCCCTGAAGATGCCAGCTAATGAATTTTTCATGAAGACTTGAATCAAGAGTGATATCCTTAGTCATTGCGGTATCGATAAGCCCCGGTGCGACGCTATTACAGCGAATGCCACGGCTAGCATAGTCTGCGGTAATACTGCGGGTTAATTGGATGATGCCGCCTTTGGAGACGTTGTAAGCAACATTATTATCGCAGGCCTCTAAACCAAAAATGCTCGCCACATTAATGATATTGCCGGCCCCCTGAGCAAGCATAATGGGGATGACGTATTTGCACATTAGCATACTGCCGGTCAGGTTTATGTTGAGTACTTTTTGCCACTGGGCCATATCAATATTGGTGACGCCGCCCCAGCCACTTATACCCGCGCAGTTAACCAAGGTATCTATTCCTGCGAATTCATCCGCAAGTTGATTTACCGCCGTGCGAATGGCTGTTTCGCTTTCTACGTTTAGACTAAAAAAATGCACATTTTTTGCTTCCCACAGTGCCGATAGTGCATCCGATGGTGGGTTGATGTCGCAGGCGATAATGGTGGCGCCGCTGCTAAGTAGTGCGTCTACACTGGCGAGGCCAATACCGGAGCAGGCGCCGGTTATAAGGGCTACGTTTCTCATTTTTTAGTCCTTTTTATTTTATGATGATTTGTGTTGTTCTTAGGCCAAACAATAATCTGATAAATCGGGCTTTTGCATGGCTTCTTTAAACTGAGCGCGGGTCCACGGCCATGTTGCGGGTACGCCCTGCGCATCTAAATACCAGCTTTGGCAACCTGATCCGAAAATGGATTTTTTAGCCGCTACGATTCTTGCTTTATCAAAGTTTTCTAGCGCAGTTTGGCTGGCACTGACTTTCTGGTATTGACCGCTTTCAACCAGCGACATTAATTGGCTAATGTAATGCCACTGTTGCTCGGCAATTTCGATAAGGGAGAAATTGCCGACTGGGCCATTGGGGCCGTTGAGCATAAAGAGGTTGGGAAACTCTGGAATAGATACGGACATATAGGCCGTAGGGCGATCGGCCCAGGCTTGCTCCAGTGTGATATCGTTTTCGCCTGTTATTCTCATGGGGCGCATAAAACGATCGGCCTGAAAGCCAGTGGCGAGCACGATAATGTCGAATTCTCTGAGTGTGCCATCGGCACTGCGAATACCATTCTCTTCAATGGAATCGACGCCTTCCAATAGTACTTCTACATTGGCTTGTTGCACGGCTTGGTAGAAGTTTTCGGAATAAATTAGTCGCTTACAAGCGGCGCGGTAGTTAGGGCGTAAGCGTTCTCTTAATTCAGGATCGCTAATGGAGTTTTCTAAATTTTCCCTGACGATGTTTTCAATTTCATGCATTGCCGCTGAATCTGGCTCGGTAATCGCCACTGAGAAGCGCTCAATATTTGCTTCTAATTCTGGGTCATTTTGGATGCTTTTGAGGGCGATTGGATCGTTGCGGAATAGTGCCTTTTCGGCTTCGCTAAATTCGGCATTCACCACCGGCATAATCCATTGTGGTGTGCGTTGGTAGTGGCATAGCTGAGCAGCGCATTCAGCAAGTGCCGTCACAATTTGAACGCCGGTAGAACCGGTGCCAATAACCGCGATCCGCTTGTTTTCTAATGATGCGGAGTGATCCCAGCGGGCGCTGTGAAAAATCTTACCTTTGAATTTTTCCATGCCGTCAATGTGCGGAATGCGGGGGTGATGCAATACGCCGGTGGCGGCAATAACAAAGTCGGCGCAGTCACTGTTGCCCTTTGATGTGCTGATATGCCACTGATTATTTTTAAAGTGGCAGTCGGTAATTTCTTCATTGAAAGAGATTATTTCTTCGAGCTTGTATTTGGCAACTACGGACTCAAAGTAGGCCTGTACTTCTGGCCCCGGTGGAAGATGCCGGGTCCATTCAGAATTAGGCTCAAAGGAATAGGTGTAAGAATGGGAGGGCACGTCACAACTTAAGCCAGGGTAGGTGTTCTCTCGCCAAGTGCCGCCGATACGGTCTGCTTTTTCGTAAACGCGGACATTGTGCTTTCCCGCTTCGCGCAATTTGATGGCGGCTAAAATGCCGGCCATGCCAGCGCCGATAATCACATAGCGATGCTGTGTATTAAGTTTATTATTGTTCATCTGAGCCATACCCTATTAGCCAAAATTGCCGCGCATGTTGCGTTATGGGGCATATCCTATGTGGCTTTGTTGCGGCTTAAATCGTCCAGATAAACTATTTAGGGCAATATCGTTAACGGGGCGAGGCGAGAAAGGCTGCAACGCTTTTTAGTAGCAGGCTTACCAGCATGGTTTGCTGAGTGACGCCGGTTTTGGCAAAAATTGCCCGTAAATGCGCGCGGGCGGTGTTGCGGCTGATGTGCAAGCTGTTACTGGCGTCTTCTAAACTTTGCCCGTCCGCTAGCGCCATGGCTAAGCGCGATTCCGCTGGGGTTAGGCCGTAAAGTTGGCCCAGCACTTCTGCTGAGGTTTGTGATTTATATTCGGGGTCGCTAAGAAATACCGCTACGGCGGCGACGGCTTGGCCGTCTA
This sequence comes from Zhongshania marina, assembly GCF_002915595.1. Taxonomy (GTDB): domain Bacteria; phylum Pseudomonadota; class Gammaproteobacteria; order Pseudomonadales; family Spongiibacteraceae; genus Spongiibacter; species Spongiibacter marinus_B. Next base: position 109,578 of record NZ_PQGG01000010.1, on the reverse strand, counting down.
CTTGGCTAAGCTGGGGTATGGAGCGCACAACAATATTCAGCGGTAAATGACCTGCACTACGGGTAATTGCCATTGCTTGCACAATATGCGGTTTGCTTTGACGGTGCGCGTCTATGGCGCTGCTAATCAATTGTCGGAAGTGACTGGCCTCGTTACCTTGGCTAATTTGCAATTGCCGATCCTTACTGCTGATACCATTTTTCTCGGCAAGAATTTGATCAGCAATTGCATTGCAGTGCAGAAATTGTCGCTTGTCGTTGAGAATAATAGTGCCGAGTGAGAGTTGTGAAACGGTGCGATCAAGTAATGTTCGCTCTGTTTCCATGCGCTGTAATCTTGCAAATAAGGGAATGGCGCTGTGTAAGTGTGTTAGTAATAAGGCAATTTTTTCTTTGTCTTGTGCCGTAAACGCCGGAGCATTGGGGCTGCGGGTAATACGCAGATTCGCCCGCATACCGTCAGCCAGTTGCATGTCTACACCGAGAATATGCAGTAAATCAAAGGGTTTCATGCAGCGTTGATAAAACTCGCTGTGTAGGAGTTGATCCTTGGGTAAAAACTCTTCCAGCGATACTACTTGTCCTGCGGGTAGATTGACGAAGGGATCTAGGGCGTACAGACCGTCGCTATATACATTGTTGGGAGTGTCAGAAATCGGCGTGGGTAGGCCATCGTTTAAAAGTAATCCCGCATCGCCTAAATTGGGCGTGCGCAAAATAAGAAAACAAATATTTGCTTCCATTTCCTCCCGTAGCAGCCTTAAAAAGCTCTGCCACAGTGGCGTTTCGTCTAGGCCTTTGTATATGCTTTCAACAAGTTCGCTATAGGCCTTTAATGTATATGGTGCGGTGTCGTTTGCCATTTTTTCTTATCCGCTGAGTGCTTATTCATTATTGTCTTTCCGCAGGCGCGGAATAGCTTGCCAGCATAGCGGCATAGTTTGCCTTTGTACTAGTCCATCTTGACGATGATTTATGTGTTCCTAACTTGCACATTAGGAACTAATAAGAAGTCATTGAGTGTATGGTTATGAACATTGGAAAGCAAAACGTCGCGGTGATCACCGGCGCAGCAAGTGGTATTGGCTTGGGCTTGGTGAACGCTTGTGCTCAGAGAAATATACGGATCGTCGCGGCGGATATTAGTTCATCGCGTTTGGCCGCACTGAGTGAGGATTTAAACCAGCGCGGTATTGAACACGCCGTTATGGTTTGTGATGTTTCAGATCCAGAACAGTTGAATGCCCTAGCGGCTTTTGCTTATGAGCGCTACGGTGTTGTCAATCTGCTATTTAATAATGCCGGTATTATGCTCAATGGTTTAACTTGGCAGTGCAGTGTTGAGGACTGGCAGAAAACAATAAATATTAATTTGTTGGGGGCGGTGTACGGAGTAAAAGCCTTTGTACCGCGTATGTTAACGCAATCATCGCCGGCACATATTGTGAATACTTCTTCCTTGGCGGGTCTACTTAGTTCGCCAATGATGGGCCCATATAGCGCAAGCAAACATGCGCTGGTGTCGCTATCTGAAACCTTGCTTTATGAGCTGCAGTCGCAGGGGGCTGATATTGGCGTGTCGGTACTATGCCCCGCGCAGGTAGCCAGCAATATAATGGATGCCATAGATAGTAGTGATACGGCCCAGCAGAATGCTGGGCAATTAAATGATTTTCTGCGCCAGGGTATTCAAGCGGGTATGGCACCGAGCGAGGTGGCAGAAATGGTATTTGATGCGATAGAGCGCAAGGCATTTTGGGTATTCACTCATCCTGACTTTAAGCCGACTTACATAGCTAAGGCTGAGGCCTTAGTTAAGGAAATCAATCCGGTGTTTGAACAAGTGATTTGCGATTAAACGAAGCGGTGTTCAGTTTTAAGTATTAGGGAGTGGTCATGTTAGCAGCAGAGGTGGAAACCCTATTAGTGCTTTTGAATAGCCAGCCGAATGTACCTTTGGCTGAGCTTACGCCAGAGATGATGCGTAAAACAACGCTGCCCTTGGCGGAAAATGTCGAGCCAGTGTTTAAGGTTCTCAATACCGAAGTTCCGATTGCCGCGCTGGATGATGAGGCGGGTAATAGTGAGCCGTTGGCGGTGCGAATTTATTATCCACACGCTGCCGAGGGCAATGCCAGCACCTTGCCGGCGATACTATTTTTTCATGGCGGCGGCTTTGTTGCCTGCGACCTTGATACTCATGATGGTATGTGTAGAGCCATCTGTAATGCCAGCGCTTCTGTTGTTGTGTCAGTGGACTATCGTTTGGCGCCAGAGGCGCGCTTCCCTGCTGCGCCGGAAGATGCTTATCGTGCCTTACTATGGCTGAACCAAGAGGCGGGTGCATTGGGTGTAGATGCGAACGCGATTTCAGTTTGTGGAGATAGTGCCGGTGGCAATCTTGCTGCAGTTCTGTGCCTGCTGGCCCGAGACCGCCAAGGCCCGACAATTCAAAAGCAAATTTTGATATACCCCGTAACCTCACCGGGATGCGATACCGAATCACAACATAAATTTGCCGAGGGCTATTTTTTAGGCCGCGAGCAAATGCAATGGTTTTGGCGGCACTACCTTGGCGAAGCATCAAATGCGCAAACGCCTTATGTGGATTTACTCGCGGCAGATTTAAACAATTTGCCGCCGGCGGTGATTATAACTGCAGAGTACGATCCGCTATGTGATGAAGGCAAGCTATACGCCGACAGATTGGAGACGGCGGGTAACCGCGTTGACTATCAGTGTGTAGCTGGGCAAATCCACGGCTTTTGCAGCTTCGCGGATTTTATTCCCCAAGGGCGTGAAGTGCTTGTTGATTTGTTTGGGTAGTACTTATCTTTCATGGTGCTAATAAGGCATCAATATCCAAATGCGCTTCAAGGCAATCTGCCAAGCGCTCGATATTGCTTTCTATGATGCCGGCGTAGTCGAGGTCTTCGATCTCGCTTGCGCCAGCCCAGCGCAGTAATTCTTCTCGGGTTTCGCTTTCATCAAACAGACCGTGTAAATAGCTGCCGATAATTTGACCGTCGCCGCTGCGGCAGCCATCGCGATGGCTGTTTAAATCTGCGAAGGCATTGTCTAGGGCGGGGCCGGAGCTGATGCCGGCGTGTATTTCGTAGCCGCTAATTTTGGCACCGCTGCCGATGAGTTGTCCGCTTACTCTGCGAAGTGTTTTGTCGCTGCCGAGGGTGGTTTCCATGTCGAGAAAGCCCAATCCAATACTTGAGCCGGCATCGCCTTCTATTCCATTGGGGTCGTGAACGGCTTTGCCTAGCATCTGGAATCCACCGCAAATACCGAGCACTTTTCCGCCGTAGCGAAGGTGCTTGTTGATGTCTGCGTCCCAATTATTGCTGCGCAAATAATCGAGGTCGCGACGGGTGCTTTTGCTGCCGGGAAGTACGATTAGATCGCAGGGCGGAATGGCCTCACCTTTGCCAACAAAACAAAGGTCTACCTGGGGGTGCAAGCGCAGTACGTCAAAATCGGTGTGGTTGCTGATGCGGGTGAACACCGGCACGGCTACTTTAATAGCATTTTCAGAAACCTGCTGGCGCTTGTCGATGGCGTCTTCGGCTTCTAGGTGGAGGTCATGAATATAGGGCACCACGCCAATAACTTTTTTGCCAGTGCGCTCTTCTAGCCAATCTAAACCAGATTGGAGTAGCGCAATATCGCCGCGAAAGCGATTGATGATAAAACCTTTAACTCGGGCTTGTTCCGTTTCGGAAAGTAAATCCAGCGTGCCGACAAGGTGAGCAAATACACCGCCGCGATCAATATCGGCAACGATTACAACGGGGCAGTCGACGGCTTCGGCAAATCCCATATTGGCGATGTCGTTGGCGCGTAAATTAATTTCTGCGGGGCTGCCTGCACCTTCAACGACAATGACATCGTATTGTTCGCTGAGCCGTTGATGGGACTCTAATACCGCACTCATGGCGCGTTTTTTATAGGCGTGATAATCCTGCGCCTCCATATTACTCAGGGCTTTGCCGTGAATAATAACCTGGGCGCCGGTATCGCTATTGGGTTTGAGTAACACTGGATTCATATCGGTGTGGGGCAATAAACCACAGGCCTGAGCCTGCACAGCTTGGGCGCGACCGATCTCGCCGCCCTCTGGCGTGACGGCACTGTTCAGCGCCATATTCTGTGGTTTAAACGGTGCCACACTCAGACCGCGACGTTTAAATACTCGGCAAAGACCGGCAACGGTGACACTTTTACCGGCGTCTGAGGTGGTGCCTTGAATCATTAATGTTAGGGTCATGGTTGTATCACTTCATTTAATTAGTCGGACGTTGGACGTCTGGTGTCGGAAGTCGGACGAAGGAATTGGCGTTCTGCGTTTAGCATCACCCGTTTTCCAAGATTGCTTTACGCTAGATGGGAGACGGTAAACGCTTAAAATACTGCTCGAAGCTAGGAAGAGGAGTGGCAATATATCGCGGCCTATCCACTTACGTCCGACGTCAGACACCCGACCTCCGACCAATTTTCTTAGCGTCTCCCGTCTCCCGTCCAGCGTTCTGCGGCCACCGTGTCCAGCATTCTGCAGCCATCACGTCCGACATCAGACCTCCGACGCCAGACCTAGTCCCGCCATCCATCTTGCATTATCAATTCGTCGATATCCTGACGCTCGGCCCAGCGTTCTGTTTCCAGCATGGGGCGAGGGTAAAACGCTTCAACTGGGCCAAGGCATAGTACGGCAATGGCGCGGCTGCCTTCAGGCATATTGAGTAAATCTTGTAGTGAATTTGGATCAAATAGCGACACCCAGCCCATGCCCAGACCTTCGGCGCGGGCAGCCAGCCACAGGTTTTGAATGGCGCAGGAGGCGGAGGCGAGATCCATTTCGGGTAGGGTGCGGCGCCCAAAGATATGTTTATCGCGGCCATTCATTAAGCACACAACAAGCAGTTCGGCACAGTCACGCACACCTTCAACTTTTAAACGCATGAACTCATCTTCGCGCTCATTAAGCGCTTGGGCGGTTTTAATTCTTTCGTCTTGGATTAGCTGATAAATATTTTCGCGCAGTTCGGTTTTGCGTATGCGAATAAATCGCCAGGGCTGCATAAAGCCAACACTGGGAGCCAGATGGGCTGCCGCGAGTAATTTTTTTAAGGTGCCCTCGTCAACCTGCCCACCACTGAAATGGCGCATGTCGCGACGCTCTGCAATGACACGATAGACCGTGTCTCGATCTTCGTCGCTATAGCGCAAGGTGTTTTCTGCTTCAGTCACTGTGTTATTTCCTACTGCTGACTGGCATAAAATAAGTTTGGCCTTTACTGCTGATCATGCTGAGTTCTTGGTCGTAGAGCCGCTCTAGCGCGCCGACGGTTAGCATGGCTTCCGCATCTCCCCAGCAGGCATCGCCATTGGGATAGAGTAGCAGTATTTTGTCGCACCAATGGGCGGCTAAATTCAAATCGTGAAGGCAGAGAATAACACCGCATCCGGCATCGGCTTGTTCGGCTAGTAAGCCCATAATTTGCACTTGATGTTTTAGATCTAAATGATTGCTGGGTTCATCCGCCAGCCACAGCTTAGGCGTTTGGCAAAGTGCGGTGGCGATGGCCAGTCGCTGGCGCTCGCCGCCAGACAAGGTGCTAACGAGGCGCTGTTCTAAATCGTCCAGCTCTAATCTTTGTAGGGCCTTGCGGGCAATGGCAAGATCATCGGCGGTTTCAATGTCCCACGGTGCAATAAACGGGTGGCGACCAATCATGGCGGTTTCTAATACCGTGGCGGGAAAACCTTCACCGTTGTTTTGGAAGACCACGGCGAGTTGTTGGGCGACCTGCTTGCGGCGCAATTGTTGAATATTATCTTTGTTTAAATTTACAGAACCGGCACGCGGCTTTTTAAGCCCCGCAAGGGTGTGTAGCAAGGTGGTTTTACCCGCGCCGTTGGGGCCGAGTATGCCCCAGATTTCTCCGGCTTTGACTTCAAAGGACAGCGGCGTGCCACTTTTACGCTCGGGAATATCAATGACGAGATCAGTCGCGGCCAACATACTCAGCGACTCCGGTGTAATAAATATAAAAAGCTAGGTACGCCAATCAGCGCGGTAATGACACCGGCGGGTAATTGCTCCGGCGCGATTAAGGTACGGGCCAAGGTGTCGGCTAACGTGAGTAGCGCACCGCCAGCTAATGCGGCAGCGGGTAAAATTAGACGCTGGTCGTTACCCAATACCAGCCGCAGCATATGGGGAACAATTAAACCGACAAAACCTATGCTGCCGGCGGTGGTCACGGCAAAGGCGGTAAGCAAACTGGCGGAGATATAAATAGTCCACTCTAATGGCCGCACTGATACACCCAAGGCGGATGCCTGCATTTGGCCGCGAGCCAGCACATTTAGGCTGCGCCCCAGCGGCAACATCACAACAGAAATAATTGCTAATACCGCGAGGGCCATCCACGGTGAGCGGGCGTAGGCGAGGTCGCCCATAAGCCAGTAAAGCATGCCGGGCAACTGGTCGCTGGGGCTTACCGCCAACATAAAGGTAATGGCTGCGCCCCAGCCAGAGGCGATTACCACGCCGGTGAGCAATAAGCGGGTGGGGGTCCAGCTGCCCGTGCCGTGGGCAAGCCCGAATACGGTAATGGCCGATATCATCGCACCGACAAAGGCTGAGCCAGATACCGCGGCGGCGCTTAATCCGCTGAGCATGGCGACTAATGCACCGACGGCTGCGCCGCCAGATAAACCCAGCACATAAGGGTCGGCAAGTGGGTTGCGCAGTAACACTTGCATTAAGGCGCCGGCGACGGCGAGTAAGCCGCCTGCGGCAAAGGCGGATAATGCGCGGGGCAGGCGTAATTCAAATACCAGTGTGCGGTGCAATGGTTCGCCGCCGCCGTTTAAAACTTGCCAAAGTTCTTGATTAGAAATGCTGACGCTGCCAGTGGTTATGGCCAGCATCAGTGCGCCAAGGGTAAACAGAAAAAGCACCAGCAGCGGCGCAAGAAAGCGCGGCAGTGGCTTTGCTCTGCTATTGCTTTTAACGCCGGCCACGGGCGGTGTCCAAATGTTCGCAGAGCATGGTCGTGCCCTGCAGCAGTCGCGGCGTGGGGCGCTGAATTGTTGAGGGGGGAATAAAAAATAAATTATCGCGACGCACGGCGGTCAGGCCGCTAAAGCGTCGCCAGTCTTTGAGCCAGTCGTGATTTTCTTCACCCATGCCACCGGCGATGATGGCTTCTGGGTTGGCGGCGAGCACGGCTTCGTTGTCGATGCGTGCGGTCAAATTGGGCAACTCGCCAAAAACATTTACGCCGCCACAAATACGCGTTGCTTCGCTGATGATGTGCTCATTGTTAACGGTCATCAGCGGGTTGATCCAGATTTGCTGGAATACAGTTACCGGCGCGGCGTTGGCGTAGCGCTTTTGCAAATTACTGACGCCCAGACGGAAATCGGCAGCAGCGGTTTTTGCGGTGTCCGTGGTGCCAGCTAATTTCCCTATGCGTTCTAAAGAGCTGGCCACATCTTCAAAGGCGCGCAATTCGCTGTAGTAAATAGGCATGCCTAGCGCCTGCAATTGCGATAATTGCTCGCGCGGATTACCACTGAGCCAGCCGATGAGTAAATCTGGCTTTAAGGCGAGAATAGCCTCTTGGTCAAAGCGGTTGTAGCTGCCAACACGGGGAAGTTTTTTGGCGGCGTCTGGGTAGTCGCTAAAGCTCACAGCGGCGACTAATTTATCACCGGCGCCAGCAGCATAAACTAATTCGGTTGCACCGGGGGACAGCGCGATAATTCGCTGCGCGGCTTTGGGTAGGCAGAGTTGGGCGCCGCTATCGTCTGTGACGCAGATTTCTGAGTGCGCGTTTGCTGATAAAAGCGCGCTGCCAAGAAGTAGTGCGTGAATGAGTTTTAGCGGACCGCGCATTACCACTCCACGCCTTTGCGGGCTTTTATACCGCCGCGAAACGCATGTTTTTTGTCGTCGATCATCGACACCGTGTCGGCCAATTCTTTGAGGGGGACGGGCGCGCCTCGGCCGGTAATTATCACGCTTTGTTCGCGGGGGCGATTGCGCAGTGCCTCGTAAACCTCTTCGGCGTCGATATAGCCGTATTTTAAAATATAGGTGAGTTCGTCTAGCAGGACGAGGTGAATGGACTCGTCTTGCAGTAATACTTTAGTCTGCTGCCATGCTTGTTGAGCCGCTTCGCGGTCTTGTTCTTTGTTTTGGGTTTCCCAGGTAAATCCGGAACCCATCACAATAAAGGGGACTTCTGGGCAGCGCTCTTGAATAAAATTACGCTCGCCGCAGTCCCAAGTACCTTTGATAAACTGCACCACGGCGGCTTTGTAGCCGTGGCCCAGGGCGCGAATAATGGTGCCAAAACCGGAGCTGGATTTACCTTTACCTGGCCCACTTAATACGATTAACACACCGCGTTCTTCAGTAGCCTTGGCGACTTTTTCGTCGATCATGGCCTTTTTAATCTGCATTCGCTTTTGGTGCTTTTCTTCGTCATTAAGGGTCATGGTGGCTCCTGATCGCTGAGTCAAATCTGCGCCGGCTTGCAGCGCAGATTATTTGAGCGGTGAATGATACCTTTATTTTGGCGTGTAGGTGATGCTAAACATCGCTTCGCGGCCGATTGAAAGGTAGTCGCCAAAGCTAAAACTGCGGGCGCTGACATATTCTTTATCGAAGATGTTTTTCAGTGCTAGCTGCAGTTTTACCTGCTCGTTTACGCGGTAAGACACGGTGCCGTCTACTAAGCCGTAACCGCCGAGTTCGTCGGTATTGGCGGTGTCTTCATAACGGCTGCTCACTAAGCGCAGGCTGCCGCTCACACTCCAGTGCTGCCATTCGCGGCCGACGTCGAGGTTGGCTTGCTTGTCGGCGCGGCGACGTAAATCTAAGCCGCTGTTTGCATCGGTGGCGTCTAGCAGGCTGATGTTGGCGTCGACGTTCCAGTTCATGATTTCAGTTGCTACGCTGAATTCCCAGCCCTTGATTTCGGCGCCTTCAATTTGATCTGGGCCAAAGGTGGCAGGGTTGTATTGAATAAGTTTGTCGACGTCGTTTTCAAATCGCGCCACGCTCCAGCTACCCCACTGGTGATTGCCGCGCAGTTCTAATTCGGTGTTTTCAGAAGTTTCTGGTTCTAGGGTAGGTACACCATAAAATGGGTAGTACAGATCATTAAAGGTCGGGGCATTAAAGCCTTCGCCGTAGGAGGCGATGACTTTTAGCGCATCGCTGATATCAAAACCCACGGAGGCGTTGCCGGTGTCGTTGGAGCCGAATTGCTCGTTATCGTCATTGCGGCCGCCAAGGGTAAAGTTTAGGCGGCCAAAATCTGCCTGCCACTGTGCGAAGTAAGCTTTGTTCGCTCGGCTTTGCTCGCCGTAGCTAAGATTGCTTTCAACGTGGTCGAGGAAGCGCTCATAGCCGGCGGTAATCACGTGATGTTCACCAATAGTCCAGTCATTTTGCAGGCTGTAAACGCGTCGCGTTGTGTCAAAGGTGTCGCCACTGACACCGACTGCGGCGGGGTCGACATAGTGATAGTCAATGGTGGATTCGTCTTTGGACTCGCCAGCAGAAAGGGTGAGTAACCAGTTTTCTAGTGGGCGGAATTCGCCGCGAATATTGGCGATGCTGACTTCGCCGTCGGTATAGGGTGAGCAGGTATAGGTCACGCCACCGGCGCGGCAGTTATTGTCGTAGTCGCTTTCGGTTTGGCTGTTTTGATAGAAGGCAAATAGCTCAGCCTTATCGTTTATTTTGTGACTGAAGCTTGCGTTGACAGCGGTTTGCTCAAAGGCGTCGTCGTCGCCAGCTACCCCAGCTTTGCTAGAGGTGTTGTCTACGCCGTCGGTCTCTTCACGCAAGATACTGATGTTGGCTTGGGTTTGTTCATTGCCTCCGCTAATAGCGGCTAGTACTTTGCGGGTGCCCTGGGTGCCCACGCCAATTTGTAACATGGGTTGTATGCCATCAGTGTCGTGGTATTTGCGGGTAATGATATTGATGACGCCGCCAATGGCTTCTGATCCGTAAAGGCTGGAGCGTGAACCACGTACAATTTCGATGCGTTCAATTAGCTCTGGTGGCAAATTGGTGAGCGCTGGTGTGCCGTTGGTGGCTGAGCCAATGCGTACGCCGTCGATCATCACTAGGGTGTGATTACTTTGATTGCCACGCACAAACAAGCTGGTGCTGGCGCCGCGGCCGCCGTTGCGGACAAAGCTGACGCCGACAGCGCGGGAGAGTAATTCCTGTAAGTCATTGGGTTGAATACGCTCAATGTCAGCGCGCTCAAAGACCGTAACCGGCGCGAGAATGTCTGCCACCGACTGCTCGGTGCGGGTCGCGGTGACGATGGTGGTTTCAATATGGGATTCATCCGCCGCAAAGATAGGGGATGTCACCAGCGTAAGGACACTGCTAACAGCAGCAAGAGTTGTTTTGTTCATGGTTAAACCTCAAAGCTATAAAAGGAAGCAATGAGGGAGGGGTAGGGGTTATATACAAGTATACGACCGCTGATGGAGCCCTCCGCTTCATCGGGTGAATCAGTAAAGGCCGGTTCCGGGCTCGCACTTTTCATATTGAAATGTGCTTACCGTTGCGGGGGCAGCGTTGGCATTGCGCTCACTTGAAAAAGTGGTCGCGCACCAGACTTCCCGTTTAACTCTTTGTCACCAAATACGTGACGCAGGGCACCTGTTACTTGGCGCGCACTCTAAGGCTGTGCTGGGTTTTTGTCAAATTGAGGTTATGGCGGCTTCAGGGCTGATGGGGGCTTGATAGGCGTTTAACTTTGTCTAAGAGCTGTTGATTCATCGGAACGGCAATCTTGTGCTGGGCCGCGAGATGGCAGAGATAGCCAGTAATGGCATCAATCTCTGTGTCGCGTCCGGCTTCCACATCCTGCAGCATAGATGAGCGATTGGCAGCAGTGGTGGTGGCGACGTCGGTGACGAGTTTATGTAAGTCCGCTACCCAGTCCGCGTGGCCGAGTGCGGCACTGACTTCGAGTATTTCGTCAACGACCTGTCGCATTTGTGCGCGGCGCTCTGGGCTATTTAGTAGCTCACCGTTGCGACAGCGATGAATAACCGTTAAGGGGTTAATGACGCAGTTCACGGCCAGTTTGCGCCACAAAACGGCCTTGATATTGTCGCTGACGCTCACCGATAAAGGACTGAAAGACAGTGAGTGGGCAAGCTGAAGAAGGGTGTCGTGCTCGCCGTCTTTGTTACTGCCAATAAATGTTTGGCCGCGACCGGCATGGACGAATTCGAAGCGGTTTTGCCGGTAGCAGCCCTCGGTTGTGGAGCCTTGAATGACCGTCGCCTTGGGAAACTCGCGCTGGATTTGCTCTGCAATACCGAGGCCATTTTGCAGCAATAAAAGTACCGCATCATCGGCAATATGAGTGTTGAGCGTCTTTAATGCAGGGAGCGTTTGCTGCGCTTTGGTGGTAATCAATAAATGCTGAATGGGAGATGACTGGCTAGTAGGGCAACTTGCGGGTAGTCGGTAGTGCAGAGTTTGCTCACCACTATGTAAGCTAATGCCTGCGCATTGCTGGTAGGCACCCAAGGTTTGCTGATCCCGCAGAATAAGCCGGACATCGGCGCCAGCGCGGTGGCCGTATATCGCCCACAGACTGCCGATAGCACCGGCACCCAAAATATGCCAAGTGATTGTTGTGGGGGATTCTGGAGTGAGCAAACTACCTTCCTCGGGTCTCGGTTGGCGCATTTTTAGTCACGACAGCGATAATCCAATGAGTGAGCACAAGCCTAGGCTTGTCTATGTGCGTTTTTTCGCTTCGCCGAGAATGCTAAACTGCCGACCGCAACATAACAAAGGAAACTAGGCTATGCCAGCGTTTGATATTGTCTCAGAAGTGGATCTGCACGTTTTTACCAATGCCGTCGATCAGGCTGGGCGTGTTATTGATACTCGCTTCGATTTTAAAGGTGTGGACGCGCGTTTTGAGCGCGAGGGACTAACGGTGACCATGTTCGCTGATGCGGAATTTCAATTGCAGCAAATGGAAGACCTGCTGCGCGCCGCCCTAATTAAAGTGAAAATTGATCCAAAGGCAATGGATTTGGCGGATGTAAAAGGTGCGGGCAAGCAGGTAAAACAATTGGTTACCATGCAAAGCGGCCTGACCTCCGATGTGGCGCGCAAAATCGTCAAGTTGATCAAAGACAGCAAAATTAAAGTGCAAAGCCAGATTCAAGACGAGCAAGTGCGAGTGACTGGTAAAAAGCGTGATGATCTGCAGCAGGTGATGGCACTATTGCGCGCTGAGGAGTTAGATCAGCCTTTGCAGTTTACTAACTTCCGCGATTAATCGACGGTTTATTGCGAGATTTGCTGGCGATTATCGCAGGGTAATTCAAATACCCTTGCAATATTGCTGGCGGTCGCCAGAATGAAGCCATCGTTTTTGTGGAATCCCCTATGAGTGATCAGCAGCCGATATCGGCACTGCCTTGGCATAAGGCGATTTTTAATCGTCATATGTTCATCTGCGTTTTAACCGGTTTTGCATCCGGTCTACCCTTGTATTTTTTAATTCAATTGGTGCCGGCGTGGCTGCGCAGCGAAGGGGTGGGGCTGACGGAAATCGGCTTATTCGCGCTGGTGGGCTTTCCCTACAATTGGAAGTTCGTCTGGGCGCCTTTGATGGACCGCTATGTGCCGCCGTTTTTAGGGCGGCGGCGGGGCTGGATGCTGATTACCCAGATTGGTCTCATCATCTCGATTGCGGTATTGGGTTTTATTGATCCGGTATTTTCTGTGGGTTTAGTTGCCTACGGCGCGGCGGCGGTGGCGTTTTGCAGCGCCAGTCAGGATGTAGTTTTAGATGCATACCGTCGCGAGCTTTTACACGATGATGAGCTTGGTCTGGGTAATGCTATTCATGTGCAGGCCTATCGCTTAGCGGGATTAGTACCGGGTTCCATCGGCGTTATTCTTGGCGATTACTTGCCGTGGAGTACGGTCTTTATTGTGATGGCTGGATTTATGATGATCGCGGTGGTGGCGACCATATGGATTGATGAAGCGGTAGATGCCAGCGTTGCGCCATTAAGCCTGCGGGCGGCGGTGGTTGAGCCATTTAGGGAGTTTGTAAATCGCAAAGGTTGGGCCAGCGCCCTGTATTTATTACTGTTTTTATTCTTGTACAAACTTGGCGACAATATGGCGACAGCCCTGTCGTCACCCTTTTATTTGGATTTGGGTTTTACCCTCACCGAGATTGGCACTATTGCTAAAACTGCGTCTTTAACCGCGGCGATTATCGGCGGTTTGGCGGGCGGGGTGATTATGATTCGCCTCGGCATTAACCGCGCGCTGTGGTTGTTTGGGGTGGTGCAGGTGCTGAGTATTTTGGGTTTTGCGGCCTTGGCAGAAATTGGTCCCAACCGCATGGCTTTGGCGGGGGTGATTGTTTTTGAGTATCTTGGAGTGGGTTTGGGCACTGCCGCCTTTACTGCCTTTATTGCCCGCGCGACCATGCCAGCCTATGCCGCAACACAGTTTGCCTTGTTCACCGCACTCGCGGCCTTGCCTCGCACATTTGCGAATGCGACCACGGGTATTATCGTGGAGTCAGTGGGTTGGACAAATTTTTACCTGCTGTGCACGGCAGTTGCCATACCCGGTATGGTGATGTTGCTTAAAGTCGCGCCTTGGTCAGAATCTAAATCAGAGCTAGAAAAGCCGGCTTGATGAATGCCTCCAAAATAAAGTTTAGTGCCAAGGGCTTGCTTCGTCGTTTTTGGCCAACGGCACTTTTTCTAATTGCGCTAATCATTTTATATTTTTTCCATACCCAGTTTGATTTGTCTTATCAGCGCGAGCTAGTCGAAGACGGCCAGTGGTGGCGTATAGTTAGCGGTCAATTGGTGCACAATAATTTTGCGCATTTACTTCCGAATATGGCAGCGCTAGTGCTGTGTCGACTGTTGTTGATAGCTGGATGTAGCGAGAGAGAATTTATTTTTCATCTGTTTTTCTGCACCGTGCTTACAGGTGTGTTGATCCACATTCTATTGCGTTCATACGATTATTATTTAGGCATATCAGCGGTAGTGTACGGCATGCTTTTTGTCGGCGCGGTGACTTTGATTCGCGCTCGTCACTATTGGGCCTGGGCAGTTTTACTGATCTTGGCCCTTAAATTAATGCGAGATTATTTTGCTCCCGAAACATTAGCGGGGGTCGCTGCTCGCATTGGTGTGCCGGTTGCCGTTGAGGCGCATTTTGTGGGGGTGTTAGCTGGTGTACTAATAATGCTTTGCCGGTATGCAATGGTCAGGGCGTTACGCGAATCGCGTTCATAATAAATATACTGACGGTCGTAAATTGAGATTACTCCGGCCAGCGACATTGCCGCCAGTGAAGGCGACCTGATTCCTCCGCACTCGACTCTTCTATTAAATGACTTAATTGCCGCTGATAGCTGTCGCTACCATGCGGGAAGCTGATTTTGCCTTGGCTGTTTACGATTCTAAACCACGGTAGGCGAGTGTCTTTGGGGAGTTGGCTGAGTAAACGTCCTACGTGGCGGGCCTTGCCCGGTTGGCCGGCCAGTTCGGCAATTTTGCCGTAGCTACACAAGCGCCCCATGGGGACGCTGTGAATGGCTGCGTAGATTTGCTGGCTTGCTTCGTCCTTCATTGCGCAGCGCTAGTAGGGTTTTTTAGCTGTTGCTCTCGGCTTCTAGGTTACGGGTGCGCTCCCAGTAATCTTCATAGAAGAAATCAACTTCGCCGGTTTCTAGAGAATATTCCGCGCCGACTACCAAGAGTTTGCCTTCGTTGATGAGGTTCTCCAGCGTGGATGAACCGCTGCTGAGGTGTTCTACCGAGGCCCGTACATTGGCGCGCACCGATTGCTCTATCAGCGCTTTGTGGTCGTGACGTAGCTCTGTGCAGAGTAGCGTTTCAACCGCAGGGCGAATGCGCTTGACGATGGAGTGCAGGTTTTGCGATGGAATTTTGCTATTGCCGGTCAGCACGTCAACGGTGGCCGAGATAGCCCCGCAGCGAGAGTGACCTAGGACGACAACTAGCGGCGTGCCAAAATTCAATGCCGCAAATTCGACACTGCCGATACCAGAGGGTGCGACGACATTGCCGGCAACACGAATCACAAATAAATCGCCTAAGCTTTGGTCGAAGACTAGCTCTGCAGGCACCCGCGCATCAGAACAACCCAGAACGATGGCTAGGGGGGCTTGAACTTCGACTAGCTCGGGCCGTTTGGTTTGGATAACGCTGGCAACATCGCTATTCACATTTTTGACAAAGCGGGCATTGCCTTCTTTTAGCCGTGTTAATGCTTCTTGTGCAGTGATCATATGTAGGTTCCCGTTGTGTGAGGTTTGCTTATAGCCAGTCGCTGATCAGTACACCAATACCGATACTTTCGATGGCGTTATTGTATTCAATTAGGCTCTCTCCGTAGCCATTAAAGTACTTAACGTAGGCCTTTACCCGCGAGCTTATTGGGAAGCTCCAGCCTAGTTCAACAGCGCCTTTGCTCTCGCTGCGTAAATTATTGCGCAGCATGATGCTGAGGGTTCTGTTGTGCCACTGGTAAATACCCATCCATTCAAAATGGCCGAGGTATTTTTCGATGTCTGGATTGTCGTCGTCATCTGACGATTCCGGCAGCCGGTACCAGGGTTTGAATGACATCGCGAAGCGATCCCGTTCAAATACCATATTTAACATAATGCGATTCCAGCTCCGAGACAGCGGTTCGCCGCGGCCGTTGGACTGGTGGTTGAAGATAAACTGATTTGCGACGTTGCGTATGCCCATCCACTCCCAGTCGTTTGCGAAGGTTAGCATTAACTCGGGTTCGTGGTTGGTTTCCCTGAATGGGGCAGATGCTGCGCTATTGTATGCCTGCCAAAATGAGCGATTGGTATAGCCAACACTCAAATAGCCCTTGTCCTTAAAAACCTCCTCCCACAGGGTGAGTTTTATGCTCAGTTGGAATTCTAATTCAATGCTGTCGGGTTCGGCGCTATTGTTGGCGAGAAAGCCGCTGTAGTCTGAAATATCGTCGCGGTAGGACACCGGCAATATGTAATTGGTTCTGTGTGGTGTCAGTACGAAAGGGTTGTCGAGGGTGAATTGCTCTAAAGCAAAGCGCTCTCCGATCACACCGCTGTGTCGAGTACGTGCGGTGGCGTCGCGGGATGGCGCTTGTTGATTTTTGCTTGTCCAGTTTTGGGCTGAGTTGCAAAAAGTACGGAGTTCACCGATGGTGGTGGATTCCGCCGCGGACTGACTTGCCAGTTGCAGGCACTCGGCGGTGTTGTCGATGGTTTGCGCGTGGCTTTGTCCCATGTAGAACATAAGCAGTGCGAATAAACGACGAAATCGCATTGGGCTATTTTTCTCCTATGTTCTGCGGATAACAGCTGTCAATTGTAAACCAAAGCGGCGGATTGTGACGGAGTTTTTACAGGCTATTACACATAGGCCTGTGTTCACCAGCGCAGCGCTTGAATTTGCCGCTAATACCCCAACATCTTAAGAAAGCCTGAGCTGAGTGAGTTTGTAATGCGATTTTTATTCGTGATGTTTATTGGTCTACCCATTCTAGAGATGTGGTTGCTTATTAAAGTGGGTACGGTTATTGGCGCCTTTCCGACCATAGCAATGGTGGCTACTACGGCTGTTATTGGTGCTGCCCTGTTAAAACAGCAGGGGATAGATACCTTAACCCGCGCGCAGCAGCGTTTGAATTCTGGGCAGGTTCCCGCAACAGAGATCCTAGAAGGCTTGATGCTGGCGGTGGGTGGTGCACTATTACTCACTCCAGGCTTTGTAACTGACGCTATTGGTTTTGTGTGTCTTATTGCCCCGCTGCGTCGTTTGCTGATTGCAGCCTTGATTAAACGCGGTGTAATGCAGGTTCAAATGAACCAATTTCACGGAGGCGACAGTCCATTTGGTGCAGCGAATCAAGAGTTTGGCGCGGGCCCAAGTTCGCAGGTTCACAATGCGTCTAGCGAAGGTAAGGGCGGCGAGAACGTCATTATCGAAGGTGAATACAAAAAAGAAGAATAATTTTCGTGATCGGCTCTTGAAATGCCTTTCAACAACCCCATTTACAGCACAGCCCACGGTGACTTGGTGATTGCACTTGGTTTTCCCAGTCGGAGCATCAATGCGCTCTGATCCGTATGAAAGGGGTTTCAGGTCAAAATGCTTGCAGGTGTAAGAGCCTTTAGTATTTGGGCTGATGCCGGTTTACCCGGTCAAAAAATTCTAAATCATTGATTTAATGGAGATTGATAAAAATGAAAATTCGTCCGTTATACGATCGCGTTGTTGTCCGTCGTAAGGAAGAAGAAAAAACTAGCGCTGGCGGTATTGTTCTGCCTGGTTCAGCTAAAGAAAAGCCAAACCAAGGTGAAGTGCTTGCTGTTGGCGAAGGCAAATTGCTTGAAAGCGGTGAATTGCGTCCAGTTGGCGTAAAAACCGGCGACGTAGTCATTTTTGGTCAGTACTCGGGTAGCACTGTAAAAGTCGACGGCGAAGAGCTGATCGTTCTGAATGAATCAGAAATCTTTGGTGTAGTAGAGGCCTAAGGCCGACACAAGATTTCTTTTGAATCAACGAGTTAGTTAATAAAAGGGTTATAAGATCATGGCAAAAGACGTAGTATTTGGCAATGAAGCGCGTCAGCGTATGGTGGCTGGTGTAAACATTCTGGCTAACGCAGTTAAAGTTACTTTGGGTCCCAAGGGCCGTAATGTTGTATTAGAAAAGTCTTTCGGCGCGCCAACCATCACTAAAGATGGTGTGTCTGTAGCGAAAGAGATCGAGCTAGAAGATAAGCTCGAGAATATGGGCGCACAAATGGTGAAAGAAGTGGCGTCACGCGCTTCTGACGATGCCGGTGACGGTACTACTACTGCAACTGTATTGGCTCAGGCAATTGTTAACGAAGGCTTGAAATCAGTTGCTGCCGGCATGAATCCTATGGATATCAAGCGCGGTATCGACAAGGCAATTGCCGCTGCCGTTGCAGAAGTTAAAAAGCTGTCTAGCCCATGTGCTGACACTAAGGCGATTGCACAGGTAGGTACTATCTCTGCAAACAGCGACGCTAATATTGGTGACATCATTGCAGAAGCAATGGAAAAAGTTGGCAAAGAAGGCGTAATCACCGTTGAAGAAGGTCAAGGTCTAGAGAACGAGCTAGACGTTGTTGAAGGTATGCAGTTTGACCGCGGTTACCTGTCTCCTTACTTCGTAAACAACACTGAAAATATGAGTGTTGAGCACGACAGCCCATACATCCTGTTGGCTGACAAAAAGATCTCTAATATTCGCGAATTGCTGCCATTACTTGAGCAAGTGGCTAAGTCTAGCCGTCCATTAATCATCGTTGCAGAAGACGTTGAAGGCGAGGCTTTGGCAACGCTGGTTGTTAACACCATGCGCGGTATTGTTAAGGTTGCAGCTTGTAAGGCGCCTGGCTTCGGTGATCGCCGTAAAGCGATGCTGCAAGATCTTGCGATTCTGACTGGCGGTACGGTTATTTCTGAAGAAGTTGGTCTTGACCTTGAGCAAGCAACTCTTGAGCACCTTGGTACCGCTAAGCGCGTTACTATGGATAAAGAAAATACCGTGATCGTTGACGGCGCCGGCGAAGCTGCTGCAATCCAAGCCCGTGTTGGCGAGATTCGCACTCAGATCGAAAACACCAGTTCTGACTACGACCGTGAAAAACTGCAAGAGCGTGTAGCTAAATTAGCTGGCGGCGTTGCGGTTATCAAGGTTGGCGCAGCGACTGAAATGGAAATGAAAGAGAAGAAAGCCCGCGTTGAAGATGCGCTACATGCAACCCGTGCAGCGGTTGAAGAAGGCGTGGTTCCTGGCGGTGGTGTAGCTCTGGTTCGCGCCATTGCAAATATCGGCAAAATCGAAGGTGACAACCTAGACCAAACTGCTGGTATTAATGCTGCGCTGCGCGCACTTGAAGCACCATTGCGTCAAATCGTGACTAACGCTGGCGACGAAGCGTCTGTTGTGTTGGACAAAGTGCGCAGCGGTACTGGTAACTTCGGTTACAACGCTGGGACTGGCGAATACGGCGATATGATGGAAATGGGTATCCTAGACCCAGCCAAAGTAACCCGTACTGCGCTGCAGGCTGCAGGTTCTGTTGCTGGTTTGATCATTACCACCGAATGCATGATTGCTGATGCACCAAAGGCTGAAGCCGGCGGTATGCCTGATATGGGCGGCATGGGTGGTATGGGCGGTATGGGTGGCATGGGCGGAATGATGTGATTTAGCCCCACCTCGCTTTACCTGAAACCCCGCTTCGGCGGGGTTTTTTATGCCTGAATTTTGACCGTGGGAGGTTTGACGACTTTAATCTAACTAGGTATTTAAGTTTTGTCTTGCTGTAGTCATCATGTATAGTGATGACATATTATTGTAATATTGTGTAATAGTTGCGTTCTAGCGAGTACGGGTGTCGCGCGCGTATCCCAGATCATAAAAATAAGTATTAGGTGTTCATCATGTCTGTCTGTCGTTATCTCTTCGTTCTGTTATTCGCCACAGTATTATCTGCCTGCGGTGGAAGTTCTGTTTCGGGCTCTAGCGCTCCCGATAATAGCGGTGGTAATCAACAAGTACTCGATTCCGATTCGGACGGTATTAGGGATAGCGTTGATAATTGTCCATTAGCTAGCAATGCGGGGCAGGCAGACGCTGATTTAGATGGCTTCGGTGATGCTTGCGATAGCGATGCCGACAACGATGGGGTTCTAAATGCTAATGATAACTGCCCAGTAACAGCGAATTCTAATCAGGCAGACGTGGACGGCGACCTTATTGGTGATGCCTGTGATCCCGTGAATAATAATGATGGCGGTGATGGCGGTGATGGCGGTGATGGCGGTGATGGCGGTGATGGCGGTGATGGCGGTGAGCAGCCGTTAGATACCGATCTGGATGGTATTTTTGATGCCAGCGATAATTGCCCTAGTGTGTCTAATCCGGGACAGGCGGACGCCGATGAAGATGGCGAGGGCGATGTCTGTGACAACGATGCTGATAACGACGGCATTGAGAATGGAGTAGATAACTGCCCCGCAGATGCAAATGCAGGGCAAGACGATATTGATTTAGATGGTCTTGGTGATGCCTGCGACGATCAAGATGGCCGAGATAGCGATAGCGACGGTGTAATAAACACCCTTGATAACTGCCCAATGTTGGCCAATCCAGATCAACAGGATCTAGACGAAGACAGTATTGGCGATGCCTGTGATCCAGAAGACAATCGCGATAGCGATGCTGACGGGGTGGGCAATGAAACGGACTTATGTGCCGATACCGCTGCTGGTGCAGGTGTGGATGCCAGCGGCTGTGCGACCACGCAAACAAATGCATCCTGTGGTGACAGCTTTGCGAGCGTTGCGGCAAACCGTCATTATCAGGTGAAAATTCCTTCAGCCAGCGGTGAAAATATCAGTTTCGAAGTGTTTGAGCCCGCCGAAATACATTGCGGGCAGCGCGCCCAGGCAGCGCATCCCTTGGTATTGCACGGCCACGGTTTTGGCGGTGCGCGGGTGAGTGATACCGGTGGCGAGTACACCGGCAATGCCATTGATCGTTTGGTGGCGGGTGGCTATCCCGTAATTAGTATAGATTTGCGCGGTTTTGGCGATAGCGGCGGCACCGTAAGGGTAATGGACCCCGAGTTTGAGGGTTTAGACTTGCTGCAAATATTAGATTGGGCAGAAGCGAATTTAGATTACTTGGCCTGGCGTGATGAAAGCAGTGGCGACTTTGCGCCTCGGCCAGAAACGCCGGTGAGTATAGCTGGCGGCGTTAATCTATTAGCCGGTTCGGTGGGGTCAAGCTACGGTGGCGGTTATCAAATGCTGATTCATGGCGTTGACGAAAAGCAGCGCCTAGATGCTATGGTTCCCGATATCACTTGGCACAACCTGCCCTATAGTTTAAATCAGGGCGACGTGGTGAAATCTGCGTGGTCTCTGTTATTAGTGGCCGGTGGCGCGGCGGGAAGCTATCAACCAGGCCTAGAAAATCAAGAATCGCCGCTGGCAAGAGGTCTAGACCCCTTTGTGCTGGAAACCTTGGTGCGTGGCTTAGCGACGAATGAATTCCCTCGCGACGCATTAGATTGGTTTAGCTACCACAGCCCTCGTTATTGGTGCGAGCTGAATGGTCAGGCAACCATGCCTTACAGTGTTGCGGCCAGTGAGTTGAACAACAATATTACTAGCGAATTTAATGAAGCGCCGGGCAGCAATACATACAGTGGTCAGCCGGGGGTGGATGTTTTGCTTACCCAGGGTATTCGCGACACCTTATTTAACTTCAACGAGGCGTGGTGGAATTTCCAATGTTTAAGTGAGCGCGTTGCGGAGACCGGTCATGAGGTAAGACTGCTTACTCATGAAAGCGGGCATATTATTTCTGGCTTTATTGGTGAGACGCCAGAGCCGCTTTATTTTCAGGCACCGGCGGGGAATTTTGCCTGCGGTGAGATTGATCAGCGCGATGCCACCATCGCATGGCTAGACGAAAAATTGCGCGGCTTGCCCGCCGCTGATTATTTAAGTGGCGAGAACGAGATTTGCACATCGCTTGCCGATAACGATGCGGTGATGATTCCGCTAGATAAATTTAAGGCGCGTCGTTCGGTGAATGACGATACCGTCGTAAGTTTTACCGAGTACAGCAATTTAAGTGCAAGCAATATACCCAATGGTGTTGCTGCACAAGTTGCGCATCTACCGGGTCAAGATGTCGCGATAATCCCTGTGCTGAGCGTGACGGATGAAAATGGTTTGATTATTGCGGGTATTCCGCAGCTCGATATTACTATTAGCACGCCGCAACTCATCAACGATGCCGTATGTGCGATGGGTAGTATTCCTACTCTGCGCATTGGTTGTGACGCCATCTTGTTTACCGGCGTAGCGATTCGAAGTGCGGGTGGCGAATGGCGACTTTTAGACGATCAAGTTGCTCCTGTTCGCGGTTTGGGCGAGCACCCAGATATTGATATGGTTGGGATTGCTGAGAGGCTTGCTCAGGGTGATGAGCTGGGTTTGTGGGTAAGTGGCTACCACGCCCAGTATCTAGAAGCGTTCTCACGTGATGCAACAATAGTCGCGGTGAATATAGCGGCAAACTTGAGCCTACCGCTATTTGCGGTTAAGGCCGACGGCCAGCCTGATTTCGACGCCGATGTTTCTGGCTCGGTAGGTGAGCCTGCGGCTGATGGCGGTGGTGGGCTGCCCATTGGTGACGTTCCAGACTTCGGGGACGGGCTCCCTTTCCCTTAGAGGTGTTCAACCATTTAAAGGCGGCTGAAAAGTCGCCTTTTTAGGTATTGCCTGACTAAAAACCTAGTTAGATCGGCGTAAATTGCGTGCACCTGACGCAAACTGTTTGTGCTGTTGCCGTGACGGTCACTATACTTGCCTTGGTAATCTCATGACTTATGCGCTTCGGCGGCAGGTGACGGTGTGCTAATTAACACTAGCCCCGCCGACATCGATTTCATTGCCGTCGAATACGACGCTGTATACATTTTTGCGAGGACGTTTTGGAGCTGTCATCCATTGTTCCATGGGGGCGATCTTACGGCGAATACTGCCGTATGTTTTCACTGTCAGAGCGGGATCTAGAAGGCCATATTTTGGGCTGCGGTGATGGCCCTGCGAGCTTTAATGCGGAGCTGACGCAAAACGGCGGTCGCATTATGTCCATCGACCCAATATATAAATTTTCTGCCGACGAAATTCGGGGGCGCATTCAGCGCGTTTATCCGGGCATGATCGCCGAACTTGCCCGTAATGCACAACAATACTATTGGACTAGTTTTAAAGATCCCGGCCATTTGGGCTCTGTTCGCATGTCGGCAATGAATCGCTTTCTCGACGATTTTGAAAAAGGCCTTGAAGAGGGGCGATACATTGAAGCCAGTTTACCTGAGCTGCCTTTCTTTGATGATGAATTTGACTTGGCGCTGTGTTCACACTTGCTTTTTTTGTACAGCGAGCAAATTGATGCGGCCCAGCATATCGACGCCCTTACTGAAATGAGTCGGGTCGCCAAAGAAGTGCGTGTTTATCCCTTGCTAAGTTTAGATGGTCGAGTGTCGCAACATATACCGGGTGTGCTGCGGTATTTTAATGAGCGTGACTATATTGCCGAGTTAAAGCCCGTTGCCTACCAATTTCAAAAAGGCGCAATGGATATGCTGATCTTGCGGAAAAAATAACGTAAGAACCAATATTTATACACCATGAACGTCGGGAGTAGCTGTGGTGACGGATGATTTGGCTTCTAGCTTAGATGTACTTGAATTAAAAAATGCCCATATATATTTGAAAGCGGCAAACGCTGTTTTTACACCAGCTCATGGCTTTTCTGCAGTATCCACATCGGTAGACTTTCCTGTTTTAGAATGTGTGACATCAAAATGTCGAGCGGTCATTTCCCTGCAGGGCGCACAAGTTTTGTCTTTTATTCCAAATGGAAAGCAAGATTTATTGTGGCTTAGCCCCTTGGCGACATTTAAAACCGGTGACGCGATTCGCGGTGGTATTCCGCAGTGTTTACCGTGGTTTGGCGTAAATCGTCGGCAGCCGGAATTGCCCAAACACGGTGTTGCGCGCACCCAAATGTGGACCTTGGGTGACGTGAGTCAGGATGCGGATGAAACCTTAAATCTACGTTTTGTATTTAGTCCAAATGACGATGATTTAGAGGCATTTCCCTACCCATTCACTGCTCAGCTAGAAGTATCGATGGGGAGCGAATTAGGCCTAACGCTAAGAATTAAGAACGAAGGTGGCGATGCAATGCCGCTAAGCTTTGCCATGCACAGTTATTTTGCAGTGAGCGAATTAGATGCTGTAAGAATAGAGGGTATTGCAGGGCGAGAGTATCTCGATAATTGCCAGGGGCTAGCGCGTTTTGTACAAGATCAGGAATTGCAGTTTGATGCCGAAATAGATCGCGTGTATGAAGCCCTTGGCGCTTGTCAGCAAATACATGATGGGTCGCGTAAAATTAAAATAGATGGGGAGGCTTGCGACACCGTAGTCATCTGGAACCCGGGCCAAACATTGGCGGCAGGGCTGGCGGATGTTGGGCCATATTTCCGTGACTATGTATGCCTTGAGCGTGGTATGGCATTTGGTGACGAGTTAGAACTCGTGTCGGGTGAGGCGGCGCAGGCGACTATGCGGCTATCGTCTAACTAATAGGTTTAAGCTGCTATGTTTGTTGTACTTTGTGTGATTAACATTGTTGTGATATCGCTAGCGGTATTCATACATTATGAGACCTTGTTTAGCCTATCAAAATTTCTGCCGCGTTTAGCCTTACCGCGCCACCGAGTTTTGCTTGCATTGATTGCGGTGCTATTGGCGCACACCTTTGAGGTGTGGATTTTTTCAGTGGCATATTATCTTCTGCACGCCGACGGTGGTTTCGGAACTTTAACAGGCAATTTTTCAGATAGTTTGCTCGATTGTGCTTATTTCTCTTTCACGGTGTACACCTCATTGGGATTCGGCGACATTGTTCCGGTCGGTGATCTCAGGTTTTTATGTGGATTGGAGTCTTTAATTGGTCTGGTGATGATCGCTTGGTCAGCTTCGTTTATGTATATGGAAATGCAAAACAATTGGCGAAACATTCATTAAGATTTATCGTCACACGCTGCCGTTCAGTTTCAGTTCAGCTCCAAGGCGTAAGATAAGCCCTGTAAAAGTTAAGTGGCGACAGTAGATAGAATCGCCACAATTTATGTAATTGAAAGGGGAATATTATGCGTTTGCAGTGGATTTTTGCCGTTATGTTATCTGGCCTAGTTGTTGGGTGCAGCAGCACCGGAACTAGCTACCAACCCGCTGAAGAGCGCGGCGCCTATGGTTATACCGAAACCGAGCTGGGTAGTGATCGCTACCGTGTTACGTTTACCGGTAATAGCCGTACTGACAAAGAAACCGTAAACGACTACGCCATGCTTCGCGCCGCTGAGTTAACCTTGCAGAACGGTTACAACTGGTTTCATTTGGTAAATCGCGACACAGAAAGTAAAAGCCGCAGTAGCACCAGTATTTCAGGTGTAAATGATTTTGGTGGCCATACAGCAGTTTATCAGCGCTGCGGTCTAGTGAGCTGCGATACGGTTGTCACTCAAACGCCATCGCGCTTGAGTGGTGGGGTGGCGTCAACGACTACCCGCACAAACTATCAGGCGTCTTTAGAAATTAAAATGGGTAAAGATCCTATGCCTGATGATGCAGAGGCTTATAATGCTCAAGAGTTAGCGTCTACTCTGCGTCGCTGGATGGGTAACAGCAGCAAATAGATCGAGCACGTCGATCAGAGAACCGGGCGCTTGTCGCCCGGTTTTTGCGTATATGGGGATTGAAAATGGCAGAAACAGTATTAGTGTTGGGAGCAAGTCCTAAGCCTGAGCGGTATTCATTTAAGGCGGTACAAATGCTGACTGAGTATGGCCATAAAGTATTGCCGGTAAATCCATATCATCCAACAGTGAGTGGTGTGGCGTGTCTTGCCTCAATTGCAGATGCGAGTGAAAAAGTAGATACCGCCACGATTTACGTTCGACCAGAGTTATTGAAAAACGACCTTGATCAGCTGATTAGTCTGGCGCCACGCCGCGTTATCTTTAACCCCGGTACCGAGTCAGATGAGATGGCTGAGCGCTTGGAAAGCGCGGGAATTCAAGTAGAAGAAGCCTGTACCTTAGTCTTATTGAGAACGGGCCAGTATTAAATTCACGGCAATAAAAAGGGAGCCGATTTGGCTCCCATTTGTTTAAAACCTACTTAAACGAATTGTAGTAGAGCAACCATTGCTAGCGCTAAGGCAATGCTGCAATGAACAACGCCTTTTACGGTTGTCATTGGGCCGGTTTTGCCGAAAATAGCATTCAGCTCAAGCAGTACAATTAAGCCAATACAAATCCATAAGCCTAGGCTGATAGAGGTGCCAGCTTTACTGACCGCTGCGGCTCCTGCAGCGCCAGCGCCGTGGAAAGAGCCAAGCATGCCAATCAACATTGGTGCAGAAAATAGGGTGTTGGTGCGAGATGCCAAGCCAGCTTTAGGCGCGGCTTTTGACGCGTCACCAGGCACAATGCCGCAGACGATTTTTTGGTTTGGCCAAATAATCAGCCACACGTTTAGGAACATTAATGTACCCATTAGCGCGCCGATAATGATGTAGCCATTCAGGCCGCGGGCCATTGTGAAGTGCAGCAAGCCTAGGCCGGTTAGGAAGGTAAACATGGCGCCCCAGCGGAACCACCACAGGGCTCTGGGTGCTAATTTTTTGACGGCATCCGCTTTTGCGGCGGCTTCAGCTTCTTTGAAGTACTCTGTTTGCACAAAGTTGAAATAATACAGTAAGCCAATCCAAGCGATGCCGAACAGGACGTGAAGCCAGCGCAGCAATAAATCTGGTGAAATAAATGCATCCATGAAAGTACCCTCTTTTTCGTGTTGGTGTCGTTGGTTTTTATTGTTGTTCGGCTGTGTAAAGCGCTATTAGGCGCGGTCTTTACGCAGTGTGCAACACTAAAACCGCTAAAGTATAGCAAAGCCAATGAACTTGGGTAGCGAATAAGACTCAAATGCCTCGGCCGGTGCTTTAACCCCCAGCATGCCAGTGTCATAATGCCTCTTCTTTTACCTCTTTCAAAATACAGTGAGTTAATAAGCGTGACTACGGACAGACAGGAACCAAAAATTTCACTCTCTATAGATGATGAGGACATCGCGCAGCGCGCTGCGATGAAAAAGCCTGCTCCGGCGGCCGCCCCTCCTGCTGCGGACGCGCCAGCGAGTGGCAGCGGCGGTTTTGTCATGTTTATGCTAACGGCACTGGTTTTGTTGCTTGCTGGTGTTTCTTATTATTTGTACGGCCAATTAAACACTACGCAGACCCAGCTATTGGCCAGCCAGGATCGTTTAGATGCCTTGGAAATGCGCCTCTCATCGGCAGATGAAAGCATTAGCGAAAGCACGGTGACCACTTCTGTTAAATTGAAGGAATTAGATCAGGAGGTTCGCAAGCTCTGGGACAATGTTTGGAAAAAGCAGCAGGACGAGCTAGCCAAGCACGATGCTACTTTAGGCAAACAACAGTCTGAGATGGATAAGGCCGTTAAGCGCATTGTTGCTTTAGAAGCCAAGCTTAAGACTAGCGAAGAGCAACTTAGCAAAATATCTAAGTCTTATAATAGTGACCGTGAATCCATTACCTCGATGTCTGGTAAGTTAGACAGAGCCATTGCCCAGGCAGAGGTGAATCGTAAAGAGCTGCTGAATATGGGTAAGCAGGTGGCCTCAGGTGGCGGCTTGGATGCACGAGTTAAGGATGTTGAGCGCCGTATAACTCAAAATGAAGAGTGGTTGGATTCTGTTAATGCCTTCCGCAAGCAGGTTAATCGCGACATTGAATCAATGCGCCAAACCATGACCCAGTACCATTCTGGTAGTCCAACTCCGCGTTAATTTGCGACCGCGTGCGGTGGCGTGGCCCTTTGCGCTACACTACCGCCGTCCAGCTGGTGTATACTCTGCCGCCGTTCTGGGCGCTGTCGCCAATCATTTAGCTGGAGTCTTCCAATGACCGTAATCCGTCAAGATGACCTTATTCAAAGTGTGGCCGACGCGCTGCAATATATCTCTTATTACCACCCTGTAGATTTTATCCGCGCAATGGATGAAGCCTACCAGCGCGAGCAAAACCCCGCCGCGAAAGATGCGATGGCGCAAATCCTAATTAATTCTCGTATGTGTGCAGAGGGTAAGCGCCCGATCTGCCAAGATACCGGTATTGTGACGGTTTTCTTGACCGTGGGAATGAATGTGCAGTGGGAAGGTGCAATGGGCGTGACCGATATGGTTAATGAAGGTGTGCGCCGCGCATACAATCTGCCAGATAACGTGCTGCGCGCCTCAATTTTGGCCGACCCAGATGGTGCGCGTACCAATACCAAAGATAATACCCCCGCTGTTATTCACTACGAGATCGTTCCTGGCGATACCGTCGAGGTTCACGTTGCAGCCAAGGGCGGCGGTTCAGAGGCAAAGTCGAAATTCGCCATGTTGAACCCCTCTGACTCAGTAGTTGATTGGGTGCTGAAAATGGTACCGACCATGGGTGCTGGTTGGTGTCCACCGGGTATGTTGGGTATCGGTATTGGTGGCACGGCTGAAAAAGCGATGATTATTGCTAAAGAAGCCTTGTTAGATCCGATTGATATTCACGATCTGCAAAAACGCGGAGCCAGTAACCGCGGCGAAGAACTGCGTTTAGAGCTGTTTGAAAAAGTAAACAAGCTCGGCATTGGTGCCCAAGGTCTCGGTGGTTTAACGACGGTTTTGGACGTTAAAGTAAAAGAATTTCCCACCCATGCGGCAAATAAAGCTGTTGCCATGATTCCAAACTGCGCGGCGACCCGCCACGCACACTTCACCTTAGATGGCAGTGGTCCAGCAGCACTTAAGCCGCCTTCGTTAGATGAATGGCCAGAAGTGACCCGCGAAGCTGGTGGTGACGTTAAGCGCGTTAATTTAGACACCGTTACCCAAGAAGAAATGGCAACGTGGAAGCCCGGCGATACGATTTTGCTTAGCGGCAAAATGCTTACCGGCCGCGACGCCGCCCATAAGAAAATGGTCGATATGCTCGCCAAGGGTGAAGAACTACCGGTGGATTTGAAAGGTCGCTTCATATACTACGTAGGACCAGTTGACCCGGTGCGTGATGAAGTCGTTGGCCCTGCAGGCCCAACCACTGCGACGCGGATGGATAAATTTACCCGCACTATGTTGGCCGAAACTGGTTTAATGGGCATGATTGGTAAGTCCGAGCGTGGCGATGTGGCTATTGAAGCCATTAAAGAGTTCGGTGCTACTTACTTAATGGCGGTGGGCGGCGCGGCGTATTTGGTGGCGCAGGCAATTAAAAAGTCTGAAGTAGTTGGCTTCCCCGAGCTCGGAATGGAAGCAATCTATGAGTTCACTATAGAAGACATGCCGGTTACCGTGGCTGTCGATGTTCGCGGCGAGTCGGTGCATAAAATTGGCCCCCAAATTTGGAAGGCTAAAATAGAAGAGCAAGCGATAGAAGTAGTCTGACGTCGGGCTGAGGACGCTTGATGGGAGACGGTAAACGCGATTGTGTTTGCGTCTCCTGTCTCCCGTTTAGCATCTAGGGGAGTACAATTTGGCCAATCAAACCTTCTACTGGCACGATTACGAAACCTGGGGTGCGAATCCCGCCCGCGATCGACCGGTGCAATTTGCCGGTGTGCGAACCGACGCTGAACTTAATATCATCGGCGATCCCTTGATGGTCTATGCGCGACCAAGCCCAGATTACCTCCCCCATCCCGAAGCCTGTTTAATCACCGGTATTACTCCCCAGCAGGCCTTGCAGGAAGGGGTGTCCGAGGCAGAGTTTATCGCGACTGTTCACACAGAATTGTCTCAGCCGGGCACCTGCGGCGTGGGCTACAACAGTATTCGTTTTGACGATGAGGTGACGCGTTATACGCTGTACCGCAATTTTTACGATCCCTATGCACGGGAGTGGCAAAACGGAAACTCCCGCTGGGATTTAATCGACGTTGCGCGCCTGTGTCGCGCTTTGCGGCCAGAAGGCATTGAATGGCCTTTACGCGAGGACGGTACGCCAAGTTTTAGGCTGGAAGAGTTAAGTGCGGCCAATGGGCTTAGTCATGAATCTGCCCACGATGCCTTATCCGATGTGTATGCAACTATCGATTTGGCGAAACTACTAAAGCAGCGCCAACCCAAGCTATTTGAATACGCATTAAGTTTGCGTGATAAACGCAGCGTGGCGGCAATGTTGGATGTTGTTACTCAGGTGCCGGTTCTGCATGTTTCTGGGCGTTTGCCTGCGGCTAAGTTTTGTTCTGCTTTGATGATGCCCTTAGCATTGCACCCAGAAAATAAAAACAGCGTTATTGTTTATGATTTAAGTGTTGATCCCACACCTTTGATTGAGCTGTCAGCGGAGGATATTGCTGCGCGGGTATTCAGCGCCACCGCCGATTTACCCGAGGGCGCAGAGCGCATCCCGCTCAAGGAAATCCATATCAACCGTGCACCTATTGTTGCCACTGCAAAATTGTTGGATGAGGCGGTGAGTCAGCGTCTGCAAATTGATATGGGCCAGTGTCGTCGTCATTGGGCGCAGCTCCACAAGGCTCAGGGTGTGCAAGAAAAACTGCAGAAGATATTTGCTGCGCGCCAGTTTGCCGAAAGCAACGACCCCGATGTGATGTTATACGGCGGCGGCTTTTTTAACGGCGACGATAAAAAAATGATGGATGAGGTTCGGCGGGCAACCCCAGATATTCTCGCCATGCAGAGTTATCATTTTAAGGATGCTCGCCTACCTGAATTGTTGTGGCGCTATCGCGCTCGCAATTTCCCCATGAGTTTGTCTGATTCTGAACGCGAAAAGTGGCGTAGCTTCTGCCGCCGGTGCCTGCGGGAACCGGAGCAAGGTCAATTGGGCTTTACTGAATTTCGTCAGCGTTTAGTGACGCTAGCGGGGGAGCGAAGCTCAAGCAAAGACGCCATGATTTTGAGCGAACTAAATGACTACGCCGATGCCTTGGAGCAAGAGGGTTTGTGAGTTCGGCGTGGTGGGTGTATATGGTGCGCAGCCGCAGTGGCAAGCTCTATACCGGCATTAGTACAGATCCAGAACGTAGATTTAGAGAACATTGTGGAGAGGGTGGGCGCGGCGCGCGCTTCTTTCGCGGTGACCCGGCTGAGGCAATTGTGTATCGCGAGCCGGCGGAGAATCGCTCTACTGCATCCCAGCGTGAAGCCGCAATTAAAAAGCTACGTCGCAGTGAAAAAGATGCGTTGATCTCAGTAAAGTCTCGCCAATGTCCCTAATGCCACTATGCTTTGAAACGCCGCTTTCCCATGCCGAAGATAAAGGCGATAATGCGCGGCTAACTAGGGGAGAGTTATGACGGATACCGGTTCAGAGCGCGCAAAAAGCACGAACGTCGGCGTATTGAAAGCGATGATGGGCTTTTTGCGGCCGTATCGCTGGCAGATGGTTGGCGCCAGCATTGCTCTAATTTGCACCGCGGGCATAACACTGTCTATCGGCCAGGGCTTGCGCATGCTGGTTGATCAGGGCTTTTCGAGCAATGCCTCGGTGGATGCTTTAAATCAGGCTTTACTGTTGTTTATGGTGCTGATTCTGCTTTTGGCGACGGGCACTTTTGTTCGCTTTTATTTGGTGTCATGGATTGGCGAGCGGGTGAGTGCAGACCTGCGCAAAGCGGTTTTTGCCCATGTCGTCCATCTTCACCCCGGCTATTTTGAAACCAATCTCAGCGGCGAAATTCAGTCGCGCATCACTACCGACACCACATTGCTGCAAACGGTTATCGGCTCGTCGGTATCTATCGCCCTGCGTAATTTTCTGATGTTCATTGGCGGGCTGATTTTATTATTTATCACCAACCCCAAATTAACCGGTTTGGTAATGCTTAGTGTGCCGTTGGTAGTGGTGCCGATTATTGTGTTTGGGCGCCGTGTTCGCAGCCTGTCGCGTACCAGTCAGGACCGCATCGCTGGCGTTGGTAGCTTTGTAGGCGAAGCGGTTAAAAACATTAAAATGGTGCAGGCCTTTAATCATCAGGGGCTTGATAAAGAAGCCTTTGACGGCCACGTTGAGTCGGCATTTAATGTGGCGATTGGTCGAATCAATCAGCGCGCATGGCTTTCTACAATAGTGATTACACTGGTGCTGGGTGCGGTAACCGCAATGCTGTGGGTTGGTGGTTTAGATGTGCTGGCAGGTAAAATCAGCGGTGGCGAGTTGGCCGCATTTATTTTTTACGCAGTGATGGTAGCGGCCTCGGTTGGCGCAATCTCAGAAGTATACGGTGATCTGCAGCGCGCTGCGGGTGCGACGGAGCGCTTATTAGAATTGCTGGCGGCTGAAAATTTAGTGCCGACACCAGCAGCACCATCGCCATTACCTGCCTCGCCACAGGGTAATTTGCAGTTTGAAGGGGTGAGTTTTAGTTATCCTTCTCGTCCTGAGCAGCGGGCTATTGATAATCTTAATTTGAACATCGCGCCGGGTAGCAGTCTTGCTTTGGTCGGTAGTTCTGGCGCAGGTAAGTCGACCCTAGTTGATTTAATACTGCGTTTTTACGATGTGCAAAGCGGGGCAATTCGCTTTGATGGCATTGATATTCGCGAACTCAGCCTTGAGGATCTGCGCAGCCAAATCGCGATGGTTCCCCAGCAGCCAGTCTTGTTTACCGGTACGGTGGCGGACAATATTCGTTACGGTAAACCGGATGCCAGTTTGGCGGAAATTGAATCTGCGGCGCGCTCGGCATATGCCCATGAGTTTATCGAGCGCTTGGCTGAGGGCTACAATAGTTTTGTGGGCGAGGGGGGGATTCGTTTGTCGGGCGGTCAGCGGCAGCGTATTGCGATTGCCCGTGCGATCTTGGCTGACCCCACATTGCTGCTACTCGACGAAGCCACCAGTGCTCTGGATGCCGAGAGTGAGTACCAGGTTCAGCAGGCGCTAGAATTACTGATGAAGGGCCGCACAACAATCGTTATCGCTCATCGCCTAGCCACCGTGGTAGATGTAGATATTATTGCAGTACTAGATCATGGCAAGTTGGTGGCGACGGGCACTCATGCAGAACTTTTACAGAGTTCGCCGCTCTATGCTCGTTGGGCGAGCTTGCAGTTTGACGAGGGCGCAAACACCACAGATGTGTTGGCGACGGTTTAATTTTTCGGAGAGGTAGTAGTGAAATTTTCCGGTAGTCATATTCTCTCTATCAGCCAGTTTGATCGCAATGACATTGAGCGCGTCTTTGAGGTCGCGGATCGTATGGTGCCATATGCTCATCGCGAACGTGTAACCAAGGTGCTCGACGGTGCGATTTTAGGCAATATGTTTTTTGAGCCCTCTACACGAACGCGGGTAAGTTTTGGCTGTGCTTTTAATTTGCTCGGCGGTGAGGTGAGGGAAACCACGGGGTTTGAAACCTCTGCAATTGCCAAGGGTGAATCACTTTACGACACCGCACGGGTACTGAGCGGTTATAGCGATGTAATTGTAATGCGGCATCCCGTGTCTGGTTCGGTGGCAGAGTTTGCGGCGGCGAGTCGGGTGCCGGTCATGAATGGCGGCGACGGTTCAAACGAGCATCCCAGCCAAGCCCTGCTAGATTTATACACCATACGCAAAGAATTACAGCATCAAGGCCGCAGTGATTTGGACGGCTTGCGGATAGCGATGATTGGCGATTTAAAATATGGCCGTACAGTACATTCACTTTGCAAATTATTATGCTTGTATAAAAACGTAACGGTAGTACTCATTTCGCCAACCGAGCTAAAAATGCCAGAAGCGATTGTTGAGCAACTTAGGCAGGCAGGCCACACCGTGCAAGAATCCGATGTAATGGAAGGCAGTATTTCGAAAGTCGATATTGCCTACTCTACCCGCATTCAAGAAGAGCGCTTCGCGAGCCCTGCTGAGGCGGATTTGTATCGCGGCCGCTATCGTTTAAATCAGTCTATTTACACCCGCTATTGCGAACCCAATACGGTCATTATGCACCCGCTGCCACGGGATTCGCGCACCGAGGCCAACGAGTTAGACAATGATTTAAACGACAATCCAAATTTGGCGATTTTCCGTCAGGCCGACAATGGCGTACTGGTGCGTATGGCCTTGTTTGCATTGACATTGGATGTGGCTGATCAAGTGGATAAAGCTGCCCGCGATGTGAATTGGTATACCGAGCGACGTTTTTAATTTTTAGTTTTCTGCTCTACGGAAATGTTGATGGCTGATTTTGAACGCAAAGATGTAGAAATTGACGAAGACCGCGCAGCATGGCGCGGTTTTTTTCAGGTGCGGGCATTGCGTTTGCGTCATCGCTTGTTTGGCGGTGGTTGGGGAAATTGGTTGAGTCGCGAATTATTTATGCGTGGCCCAGCGGTGGGCTTACTTCCCTATGATCCGATCAACGATAGCATTCTAAAGGTAGAGCAATTTCGCGTTGGGGCGCTTAGTCGTGCCCAAAGTCCGTGGTTGTTGGAATTGATTGCGGGCATTATCGACACCGATGAAAGCCCCTCTGAGGTGGCCCGCCGTGAAGCCAAAGAAGAGGCAGGCTTAGATATTGGTGAAATGCAATCCATTGCCGAGTATTACTCCTCGCCAGGTGGCAGTGATGAATATTTTTATTTGTATTGTGGGCGCGCCGATTTGAGTAATGCCGGTGGCTATTTTGGACTCGCCGCTGAAGGGGAGGATATCTACGCTCAGGTGATCCCGTTTGCCGACGCGATGGTGATGCTCGACACCGGTAAAATAAATAATGCCCACAGCATTATTGCTCTGCAGTGGTTGCGTGCGCACCGCGATGAGTTACGTAAGCGGTGGCTAGCGTGAGTGAGGTGGCCGTAAAGCCAAAGAAACAGCGCGGCTTACTGCGCTCGAGTTTATTGGTTAGCGTGATGACCCTGTTGTCGCGGGTATTGGGCCTTATTCGCGATGTGGTGATCGCTATATTTTTAGGTGCCAGCAGTAATGCCGACTGCTTTTTTGTTGCCTTTAAAATTCCTAATTTCTTGCGACGTTTATTTGCTGAGGGGGCTTTTTCTCAAGCCTTTGTACCGGTGCTATCCGAATACCATGAAAACGGCAGCAAGGAATCCGTTAAGTTATTAATTGACCGCACAGCGGGGGCGCTGGGTGGGGTATTGCTGCTAGTGACCTCGGTAGCGGTGATTGCCGCGCCGCTGGTGGCAACCTTGTTCGCACCTGGTTTTCGCGATGATCCCGCTAAGTTTCAACTTACCTCGGATATGATTCGGATCACCTTTCCGTATCTGTTTTTAATTTCGATGACGGGCTTTGCCGGCGGTATTTTAAATACCTTTGGTCGCTATGCGGTGCCTGCCTTTACGCCGGTGTTACTGAATGTTTGTCTGATTGTATCTGCGCTTTATATGTCGTCCTATTTTGCTGAGCCGGCAATGGCTTTGGCGTGGGGTGTGTTGATGGCCGGCGCCGTGCAACTGGTATTTCAATTGCCATTTTTGCAGCAGATTCAAATGCTGCCTCGCCCCCGTTGGGATTGGCACAACGAGGGTGTACAAAAGATTGTCACGCTGATGATTCCGGCGCTCTTTGGGGTGTCGGTGAGTCAGATTAATTTGCTGCTCGACACCATACTGGCGTCATTTTTACCCACGGGCAGTATTTCGTGGCTGTATTATTCTGACCGCTTAGTGGAATTGCCGCTGGGGGTGTTTGCGATAGCGATTGCGACGGTGGTCTTGCCCAATTTGTCTCGGCAGCGCGCAGGCGGGAACGAGGCGGCATTTGCGTCAACGCTGGACTGGGGCTTGCGCAGTGTCTTACTTATGGCGGTGCCCGCCGCAGTTGCGCTGATGTTACTCGCTGAGCCGATCTTAATTACCCTGTTTCAGTACGGCGAGCTGAAAATGAGCGATGTGGAAATGTCTGCATTAAGCTTGCGTGCCTATACCTTGGGCTTAATTCCCTTCATGCTGATTAAAGTGCTGGCCCCTGGTTTTTACGCCCGCCAAGACACCAAGACCCCAGTGCGTATAGGCATCATTGCGATGGTGGCAAATATGGTGATGAATATCGCCTTGGTGATTCCGCTACATCATTACTGGCAGGTGGGGCATGCCGGTTTGGCCCTCGCCACTGCAGGTTCGGCGTGGCTCAATGCGGGCTTACTGTACCGTGGCTTGCGTCGTGCGGCTGGGTTTACACCCTTGCCGGGCTGGGGCCGCTATTATTTGCAGCTGCTGTGTGCGGTGGTGGCAATGAGTGCCTGCTTGTATTTTGGCCTGCAGTGGTTCGACGGGTGGCAAGGCTGGAGTGTGTGGGAACGAGCCCTTCACTTATTAGCCCTATGCTTAGCCGGTGGTGCTGCCTATGTAGCAGTGATGCTGATCTGCGGTTTACGTTTACGCGATATAAAGGGCAGCGCGGCGCATTAAGATGGTTTTATTGCGCTGGCTTTGGCGAGTATTCGCCACCAGCGGTAAGAGTCACAAACACTGGCGTTTTAGTCGGGCACAACACTAGGCTATAATCCCTCGCTTTGCTGGGCAAAAAGACGGTCGCATGGAGTTAATTCGCGGATTTCAACATTTTCGCCCCCGTCATCGTGGTTGCGTGGCTACGATTGGGGCGTTTGACGGTGTGCATTTGGGGCATCAGGCTGTGTTGCGCCAGTTAATTGCCAAGGGCCGTGAAATGGGCCTGCCATCTACCGTGGTGCTATTTGAGCCGCTGCCAAGGGAGTTTTTTTCCCCCGATGAGGCTCCCGCGCGCTTGATGAGTTTCAAAGAGAAATTTATTGCGCTGCGTGAGTTAGGCATAGATCGCGTGATGAGAATCCGCTTCACGCCGGATTTTCGCGATATGACCGCGAACGAGTTTATACATAAATTGTTTGTCGCGGGTCTGGGTGTTAAGTACATCGTGGTGGGCGATGACCTGCGGTTTGGCCGCAATCGCAGCGGCGATTTTGATCTACTGCGCAAGTTTGGAAAGATTGACGGTTTTGAGGTTGTCGACACCTCAACGCTGGAAGTGACTGGCGAGCGCGTTAGCAGTACCCGAATTCGCGAGGTATTGGGCAGCGCTGATTTTGAGTTGGCGGAGCGCCTACTTGGCCGGCCTTATAGTATTTCTGGGCGAGTTATTGTCGGCCAGCAGCTTGGGCGTACTATTGGTACGCCCACCGCAAATATGGAATTGCATCGTTTGCGCTCGCCCTTGTCGGGGGTCTTCGCAGTTGAAGTACACGGCGCGGATAGTGTCATGCGGCCTGGGGTTGCCAATGTTGGCGTGCGGCCAACGGTAGGTGATTTGTCCAAGGCGATTTTAGAAGTCCATATATTAGATTTTAAGCAGAGCATTTACGGCCGGAATATCAAAGTCGTGTTCCGTAAAAAACTGCGGGAAGAGCATAAATTCGATGGGCTTGATGCCCTAAAGGCGCAAATTGCGCGGGATGTTGAACAGGCGCGACGCTATTTTGATCTCTAGCCCGACCCTTCAATGAAATACCGATTACTTTGGAATAGTTAGTACAGCTATATGAGCGATTATAAGCACACCCTGAATTTACCCGAGACCAGTTTTGCGATGAAGGCGAATCTGTCGCAGCGCGAACCGACCATGCTGAAACGTTGGCAGGAAGAGGGTGTGTATGAGCAAATTCGCCAGGCCCGTGCCGGCCGCGAGAAGTTTGTTCTGCACGATGGCCCTCCGTATGCAAACGGTGATATTCATATCGGCCACGCGGTAAATAAAATTCTCAAAGATATGATTGTGAAATCGAAAACCCTGAGCGGTTTCGACGCGCCCTATGTGCCCGGTTGGGACTGTCATGGTTTGCCGATTGAGTTAAATGTAGAAAAGAAAGTTGGCAAAGCAGGCCATAAAGTCGATGCGGCAACTTTCCGTGAGAAATGCCGCGAGTACGCGTATAAGCAGGTCAATGGTCAACGCGAGGACTTTAAACGTCTGGGTGTTTTTGGTGACTGGGACAAGCCGTATTTAACAATGGATTTTGGCTTTGAAGCCAATATTATCCGCGCCCTCGGCAAAATCGTAGAAAATGGCCATATGCACAAGGGCTTTAAACCAGTGCATTGGTGTATGGATTGCGGTTCGGCTTTGGCCGAGGCCGAAGTTGAATATAAGGACAAAACCTCGCCAGCGATCGACGTGGCCTTTGCGGCGGTTAACCGCGATGCGGCAATTAGCCAAGGTGGTTTGCCAGCAGGCATTGACGGCGAAATAAACTTAGCCATTTGGACCACCACCCCGTGGACCCTGCCCGCTAATATGGCGGTGTGTTTGCACCCCGACTTAGATTACGTGTGGGTTAGCTTTAGCCGCGAAAATGGCGACACAATGGTGTTGTTATTAGCTGAGGCGCTACACGAATCTACACTAGCCCGTTACGGTGTAGAAAAGTTTGAGATAGTAGGGCGTTGCAAAGGTGCGGCGCTAGAGAACCTTCAATTACAACATCCGTTTTACGGGCGTCAGGTTCCCGTTATTTTGGGCGACCACGTAACGACCGATGCCGGTACCGGCGCGGTTCACACAGCACCCGCACATGGTCAAGATGACTTTGTCGTGGGCAAACAGTACGGCTTAGAGGTGTATAACCCAGTTGCTGCAAACGGCACCTTTTTAGAAGGTACCGAGTTATTTGAAGGGCAGCACGTATTTAAAGCGAATGATAATGTGATCGCGACCCTGACTGAGCGTGGTCGCTTGCTTCACTGCAAGCATTTTGAGCACAGTTACCCACATTGCTGGCGCCATAAAACTCCGATCATTTTCCGTGCTACGCCGCAGTGGTTTGTCAGCATGAAGCAAAATGGCCTGCTCGATATGGCGATGGCTGCAGTCGATACCGTGAATTGGACGCCCGGCTGGGGCCGCGCGCGTATTGAGTCGATGATGCAGGAGCGGCCAGATTGGTGTATCTCGCGTCAGCGTACTTGGGGCGCGCCGATTGCCTTGTTTGCCCACAACGATACTGCAGAATTGCATCCCCGCACCGCTGAACTGATTGAGCAAGTGGCGACGCGTGTTGAAGCCGGTGGTATTCAAGCGTGGTTTGATTTGGATGCGGCCGAACTATTGGGTGACGAAGCGGCGCATTACAGCAAAGTGACGGATACCTTAGATGTGTGGTTTGATTCCGGCGTAACCCATTACGCGGTATTGTCGCAGCTAGAGAATTTACAATTCCCTGCAGATTTATATTTAGAAGGTTCGGATCAGCATCGCGGTTGGTTCCAGTCATCTATACTGACGTCCATCGCAACCCGCGGCGTAGCACCTTATAAAGGTGTACTAACCCACGGTTTTACAGTGGATGCGCAGGGCCGCAAAATGTCGAAGTCGGTGGGCAATGTTGTTGCGCCGCAAAAAATCATGAACACCCTCGGTGCGGATATTTTGCGGCTGTGGGTCGCGGCAACGGATTACCGCAATGAGATGACGGTTTCCGACGAAATCTTTAAGCGCACGGCAGACTCCTATCGCCGTATTCGTAATACAGCGCGTTTCTTGTTGGCAAATATGGCTGGTTTTGAACCGACAGAGCATGCGGTTGAACAGTCGGAAATGTTGGCGCTGGATCGCTGGATTGTGCACCGCGCAGCGGTGCTTCAAGACGAAATTGTTGCCGCATACGACGCCTACCAATTCCATATGGTTTACCAAAAGCTGCATAACTTCTGCGTGTTGGAATTAGGCGGTTTTTATTTGGATATTATTAAAGATCGTCAGTACACCACCAAGGCTAACAGCCTGCCACGGCGCTCGGCGCAAACGGCGCTCTACCATATTGCCGAGGCACTTACCCGCTGGATCGCACCAATTTTGAGCTTCACCGCAGACGAGTTGTGGGAGCATTTGCCCGGCGAACATAGCGGCACCGTGTTTGCTGCCGAATGGTATTCCGGCCTAAGCAAGATGCCTGCAGACGGTGATATGGGCGATGCATTTTGGGACACCGTGCAGGACGTTAAGTCAGCGGTGAACAAAGTCTTAGAAGGTGCGAAAAAAGACGGCTTTGTGGGCGGTAGCTTAGCGGCAGAAGTCACTTTATTCTGCGACGAGTCATTGATGACGACGTTGAATGCCTTAGGCGATGAGCTGCGTTTTGTATTGATTACCTCAGCGGCGCGGTTGGCGCCTTTGTCGACCGCTAATGAGGCGATCACAACTGATGTTGAAGGCTTACAAGTTCGTTTGGCGGCAAGTGACGGCACCAAGTGCACGCGCTGCTGGCATCACCGCGAAGATGTGGGGCAGTCTTTAGCGCACCCTGAATTATGTTTCCGTTGTATCGATAACGTCGATGGCGATGGGGAAGTGCGTTTATATGCATGAGCCCGGGGTAGACAGCGAGATGGCAGCGGAGCGTCGCAGCCGCGTTTTTTGGTTGCTGGTTGCCGTTGCCGTTATTATGCTTGATCAAGTCACTAAATACTTTGCGAATACGCAATTGGACTATGCCAATCCAGTAGAAATATTGCCGGTGCTGGATATTACGCTGCACTATAATCGCGGCGCCGCATTTAGCTTTTTAAGTGATGCCGGCGGTTGGCAGCGCTGGTTTTTTACCGCGATTGCCCTAGTCGTGAGCGGCTATATATGCGTGTGGCTGATGCGTTTAAAACGCGAGCAATGGTTACTGTCCTTTGCATTGGCTTTGGTACTTGGTGGCGCGCTGGGTAATTTGTGGGACCGCATGTATTTTGGCCATGTTGTCGATTTTATTTCTGTGCACTGGGGGGCGAGTTACTTTCCCACCTTCAATATTGCGGACGCGGGTATCAGTGTCGGCGCCTGCCTTTTATTGCTCGATATGGTGTTAAATCCCGAGCCGAAAAAATCAGCGTAAGCGCTGTATGGAATTGTGTTGATCATGACGAATACGAGCATTACAGAAGGCAGCAAAATTAGCCTGCATTTTTCCCTGAGCATTGTCGACGGTGACGAGGTAGATTCTACTTTTGGCGGTAAGCCCGCGACCTTTGTATTTGGTGACGGTAGTTTATTGCCGGGAGTCGAGGCCAAATTATTGGGCCTGACCACCGGAGCCAAAGAAACTTTTACCTTGGCACCTGAAGATAGTTTTGGGCAGCGCAATCCAGCCAATATTCAGCGTTTTCCGCGCAGTCAATTTGGCGCTGACATGGTACTTGAGGAGGGCTTGGTTATTTCCTTTGCCGATGCTGCCCGCGCTGAGTTGCCTGGGGTGGTGAGCGAGATTGGTGAAGATCACGTGATGGTGGATTTTAATCATCCGCTGGCGGGAAGAAATTTAGCTTTTCGCGTTGAAATTTTAAGTGTCAGCGCACAGGCTGAGACCAAGTCATAATGAAGTCTGCAAGTGAGTAGCTTGCACGGGGTGAAGTAATGAGTGGCGCTAGCGACAGAATGCAAATCAAAATGGCCAACCCCCGCGGGTTTTGTGCCGGTGTTGACCGCGCCATCGAAATTGTAAATCGCGCTTTAGATGTATTTGGCGCGCCGATTTACGTGCGCCATGAAGTCGTCCACAATAAATTTGTAGTAGAAAATTTACGCCAACGCGGTGCGGTATTTGTTGATGAACTAGACGAAGTACCAGACGATAAAATCGTGATTTTTAGCGCCCACGGCGTATCGCAAGCAGTACGCAGCGAGGCAGAACGCCGCGGCCTTAAAGTTTTCGACGCTACTTGCCCGTTAGTGACCAAAGTCCATATGGAGGTTGTGAACTTTAGTGGGGCTGGTCGCGAATGCGTCCTGATAGGTCACAAAGGTCACCCCGAGGTTGAAGGAACCATGGGGCAATACGACGCTTCGCAAGGTGGTGATATATACCTTGTTGAAGACGTTGAGCAAGCGCTAGCCTTAGAGGTGAATGATCCCGATCATTTGTCTTATGTAACGCAAACCACATTGTCTATGGATGACACGGCGGCGGTGATTAAAGCGCTGCGCAGCAAATTCCCCAATATCGAAGGGCCCCGCAAAGACGATATTTGCTATGCAACGCAAAATCGTCAAGATGCCGTAAAAACCTTAGCTGAGCAGGTAGATATTGTGTTAGTTGTTGGCTCACCCAATAGTTCGAACTCTAATCGACTGCGTGAATTGGCTGAACGTATCGGCTGCCGCGCCTATTTGATTGATAGTGAAGAAGATATTGATTCTGCGTGGTTAAGTGGGAATCCAAAAATTGGTATCACCGCGGGCGCCTCTGCGCCTGAAGTATTGGTTAGCGCCGTCATAGAGCGGCTTTGT
Source organism: Zhongshania marina (assembly GCF_002915595.1). Lineage (GTDB taxonomy): Bacteria > Pseudomonadota > Gammaproteobacteria > Pseudomonadales > Spongiibacteraceae > Spongiibacter > Spongiibacter marinus_B. Next base: position 67,570 of record NZ_PQGG01000010.1, on the reverse strand, counting down.
GAGCTTGGCGCATCGGCGCCCGTAGAGCTGGATGGGCGCCCGGAAAACATCACCTTCTCTCTGCCTAAGGAGCTGCGTTTAGTTGAGGTATCTTGAGTGCATTAGCACTCGTCAATATCTACTTTAACCATACGCAGACGTCCGCCAATACTTAAAATAATCTGATACCCTCTATCTAGCTGCTCTGTACACACAGTAATAGTGCCAACTTGGAATGCTCCACTGGCGGTGTGAGCACTGCCGTCAGGATGAAATTTTATATAATTGGCAACCCAGCGGTTACCGCTAATCTGGCTATAATTTTGCGGTGTTGCGCGGTAAAGAACTTGTTCGCCACTATTTAGTTCACCATTTTCATTATTATCTAAAAACACCTCAACACCATTTTGCCAATTGCCATCGGTATTCCACACGCTGACGTGACTACTGCGCATCACTGCGCTTGCTCGGGCGCTGCTTAGTGTTTGAAATAATGTCAGTGCAGATGAGCGCAGCCGATGACTTTGTAGAGTTTCATATAGCGATGGTACGGCAACAAGACCAAGAACAGCAGTAACCGCCAGTGTCGACAATAGCTCAATGAGCGTCATTCCCTGAGTTTTCATCACAGACTCCTTTCTATGACTCACGGTTATCATAAAAGGGAAGTTGGAGCGTGTCTAATAGCTAGGGCTTACCGTTGGTCGCTATATCGCTACCGTATATCTGAGTAGTGCTGATCTTGCCTGAGCTTTGCGTTAGGGTTCAGAGTGGCATAAATGGTTATGCTGCGGGCATCAAAAGTTTGAGCGCTGTTAGAGATGGGGCAATTTGTGGGACGCAGAATCGCAATACAAGGTTTTAGCTTGATTGAATTGTTAACGACTATGGCCGTAATTGGGGTGCTCTTTGGTATTGCTGTACCTAATTTTTCGTCCTTTATCGAGAGCTCGCGAGCCCGTGCAGACATACAGTCCTTGAGCCAAAGTTTTGTTACCGCTAAATCAGAGGCAGTTGCGAGATCAGCGGTCGTTATTGTCAGCGCAACTGGCGGTAACTGGAAAAATGGTTGGCGTAGTTGGGTGGATCTTGACGCCGATGGCAACCTTGATGATGGCGAGGTTTTGTCAACGGTCAAGGCTTTAAAAAGTGGTGCTGCGTTAACAGTGAGTAGAAGTGGGAGTGGGGTTAGCACGTTTTCATTCGATGCCAATGGATTTTTAGTTGGCACCCTGCCGGTGTCTATTAGCTACCGCACTTCACCTGAATACTGTGCTAGAGATCGCGATGTACAAATTAGTGCCAGTGGGCAGATGAGGATAGTAGAGAGGGACTGCTCATGAAGAAAGTTAGGGTGGCTGAGCTTCGTAGTCATCAATTAGGCGTTACTTTGGTAGAAGTGCTTGTCGCGGTATTGATTACAGCTACCGGTGTACTGGGCGCGGCTGCATTGCAGCTGAATTCTGTGAAATTTAATCAGGCTGCAAATACACGTTCAGCAGCGGTTTTTTTAGCAAGTGATATGGCGGATAGATTGCGGGCTAATAGATCGCTGGCAATAGATGGTAGTTATGACCTCACGATGGACGCGACTGTCCCAAAGGGCAATGCAATTAACATCGTCGATCAACGCGAATGGTTGACTGAATTAAGTCTTCGCTTACCAAGTGGAGACGGCTCGATATCCCGTGATGACACAGTATTTACTATTACTGTTAGATGGAATGAGGCCAGATTGTCTGGAACGCGCGAAGACGGTGCCGGTGATTTAGAAACCTTCGTTTTTGTCACGGAGTTGTAATGTTGAAAATATCGAACAGCAAATTTCGAAATCGCGGTTTCGGTCTCGTTGAGCTGATGATCTCTATCGGTCTCGGGCTGGTGCTTAGTACGGCGGTAATTCAAATATTTGTTGCTAGCAATAGTAGCTCTAAATTGCAGCAATCCTTGGCGCAGGTTCAAGAAAATGCGCGTTTTGCAATGAGAGTTATCGGGCAAGATGTACGTATGTCAGGAAATATGGGGTGTATGTCTTTTGATGGCGGAGTCGACTCTGTTGGACCATCAATTACAACTAACGCGCTGCCTGCGAGTGCTGTTGATTTTGACGCCAGCACGGCATTTGTTGGACAAGATGATTTGGCCAGTGGGAATGCGCTTGGGGCGGTGGTTGGAACAGATTCAATACAGATTAAAAAAGCATCGAAAGAATTTATTCGCATGGATTCGACAACGACTGCATCGGCAACGGGGATTACCATAAATGATAATAGTCTGGGCTTTGTTGAGGGAGATTATGTTTTGGTGAGTGACTGCCAGAGTGTAGATATTTTTCGCGTAAGCAATACCCCCTTGGCAGAAGGTAAGGGGGCTACTGAATTAAAGCATGCCGCAGGCAAAAAAAATTCATCGGCTAGTCTAGGTAAACTATATGGCGTCGATGCTGATATTTTTGCATTTGAAACAATAAATTATTTTGTTAGAGATACTGGCCGGACAACCCCTGGGGGAAAACCAATAAATGCGCTATATGTTCAGCAGACAATCGCAGGCTCAGGCGGGGTGATGAGTGCCGCAACTGAGTTGGTTGAAGGCGTTGAAGATATGCAATTTATTTATGGTGTTGACACAGACGCTTCAGCAGTGGAGCGAGATGTAGATGAATATCGCGATGGTGCAGCAGTAAGCGATTGGTCTGATGTCCTTAGTGTGAAGATTGTTTTGCAAATGGTTGGCTCTGAAGACAATGTTGTTGGTACTACCGGCAGTACTAATGCGCAAAGTGTCGTAGATGTCAGTGGTGATGTGATTGCCAATGATGATGGCCGTCTGCGGCAAATCTTTACCAATGTATTTGTAATCAGGAATAAAGTGCCATGAGGAAAGTGTTTAAATCATCTAGCATTATGGTTGGCCAGCGTGGCGCTGCCTTGATTGTTAGCTTGGTGTTCATGCTTATCTTAACCATTATTGGCGCCGCATCTATGCAATCCGCTACCATGCAGGAGCGTATGGCCGGTAATGCGAGAAACGTAGAGCAAGCATTCCAAGCTGCGGAAGCTGCTTTGCGGCAGGCCGAAGATGAATTGAGTCAAACGTCGGTCGGCCCTTTTAATGGTAGTGGTGGATTGTATTTGTGGTGTGCCGATCCGACGGATAGCCGTGTCGCTTGTAAAGCACCGGATTGGAAAGATCGCGATTTAAAAGGTTGGAAAGCAGTAGCAGCAGACACGGTTGTAGGAGTCAGCCAACAACCTGATTATATTATCGAAGAGTTAAATACTTTTGCTGATTCTAGTGCTGCTTTGGACTCAGATAAAATGAGCACCATGGCTTTCTATCGGGTGACAGCCCGAGGTTATGGTTCTAGTGATCGAAGTATGGTTGTGCTCAGTATTATGTACAAACGTGGCGGAAATTAGGCGCCGGAGAAATGTATGAATAAAATTCAGATTGGTACTGCTCGCGCGTATCTGGCTCCTATGATGATAGCAATGATTTTTATGCTGAGTAGTGGGTATTCCTCGTTTCTGGAGGCGGCAGAAAGCTGTATTGTCGAGCGGAGTATGAATAAATCAATTGGTAAAAATAATAGAAATGAAACGTATACATTTCAAGATTTAGCTAAAATTACCGGTATAGTGGAAGTCGATGTAAATAAGAATAAATCGTGTTCAAGCCGGAAGTACGGATATTATGATAATAAACTTACTGTTTATAATAGTCTTCTTGATTTTGAGAAGTGCAAAGCTAAATTCACCGTTAATGGTGAGTTAAAAGATTGTGAATCAGAAGAGCCTGTAAATGATGATATCGCGCAAAAGCCATTGTTTCTCACGCAGGCTGCTGAACCCAATGTTATGTATATTCTCGATGACTCCGGTTCTATGCAATTTGAGTTGATGCCTGACAGTATTATATATAACAGTGCTCGGTATATATTTCCGCGAGCTGATGGAGTTTATAAGGGCGATGATTATTCTAACTATGTTCCCACTGTGGATAATAACTCTGGTTTTAATGCCCGTTCCCGATCACCGCAAATAAATTCTGTTTATTATAATCCTGGTACTACTTATTACCCTTGGATCAAGGCTGATGGAAGCTTATATCCTAATTCCGATCCTACCTGTGCATTGCACAACCCAGATAGAACGACAAATAGTTATGACGCTAAATACTGTCGCAATCTTAAAGTAAATAATGAAAATTATAATAGTGTTCGGTGGTATAGCTGTACTAGTGATGGAAGTTGTAGCTCGACAACAGGAAATAAAACTTTTTGGCCTGCTAAGTATTTTTGGTATAAAGGAACAGGGAGTGACTGGAGTTGGAATAATTTTAAAGAGGTCGAGATTCGTTCAGGTAAGGCGTACACAGGCGATGGCCGTGAAAATCGTGATGATTGTAATGAATCCGATGATGGCAGTGTTTCATGTACATACGATCAAGAAATACAAAACTTCGCGAATTGGTATACCTATTATCGGTCTCGTATTTTAACAGCCCGCGGTGGTAGCGGTTACGCATTTGCCGAGCAGGGGGCGGGAATACGAGTTGGTTTCGGCAGTATTAACCAAGGCGAAACGACAATTGATGGAGAAAAAACTGAGGTCATCGTGAGTGGTGTGCGCGCATTTGATGGCGCGGCAAGAACAGAATTTTACAAGTCTTTATATGAGCGTGAAATTCCCCAAGCGGGCACGCCCTTGCGTTTGGCAATTGATTACGCGGGTAAATACTTTTCACGTAAGGATAATAAGGGGCCTTGGGGGGCTGCTCCCGGAACGGATGATAATTCAGATCATTTACAATGTAGAAGAAACTATACTGTTTTGATGACCGATGGATACTGGTCTGGTGGCGCTACTAGTGGCGCTACGAATAATAACAATGATGGTACTGATGGACCCTCACATACAGGCCCTACAGGGGCAAGTTATACCTATAAAAAGGTCTCTCCTTTTACTGATGGTGAATCTGGTACATTGGCTGATGTTGCTATGTATTATTGGAAAAATGATCTTCGTACAGATTTGGCAAACGTCGTTGCGATCTCTAAAAAATCACCTGCATTTTGGCAGCATATGACGACATTCGGCGTTGGGTTGGGTGTATTTGGTGCCGTCGACCCGGATGCGGCCTTTAACGCTATTTCCTCAGGTGATGCTATTTCGTGGCCCAAACCAACTTCCAGTGAAGTGCATAAAATCGATGATTTATTGCATGCAGCAGTAAACTCAAGAGGTGGTTTCTTTAGTGCTTCTGAGCCGGACGTGTTTGCTAATAAATTAGGAGATATTCTCCAAACCATCGCGAATGAAAGTAAATCATCTGCGTCATCTGTTGCTGCAAACTCTACGCGCTTAGATTCTGGAACATTAATTTATCAGGCGAGTTTTAATAGTTTGGAGTGGTCTGGTCGAATTGTCGCTTATTCATTAAATGGTGATGGCAGCCTCAATGATGCGGTTTGGGATACAAACAAAGGTGGGATTCCCGCTGCTGATTCACGAAATATTATTACCGGTGTTGGGGATCAACAAACACTCGTGAATACAGCGGTTGATTTTACACTGGCTAAGTGGGGTGACTTGTCGGCTAGTCAGCAGAGTGATCTTCGCGCCGGGGAAGCAGTTAGTGAAGGAAAGGCTCGTTTGTCATGGATGCGGGGTGATAACACATATGAAGGAAGTAAATTTCGCGAAAGAACCACTATTTTAGGCGATATTATCAATTCGGATCCTTTTTTTGTTGGTTCGAATGAAAATTATGGTTATAGCAAGCTACCGGGGCTAGAGGGCTCGAGCTACGTTAGTTTTTTGACCGCTAAGGCATCGCGAATGCCGATGATTTACGTTGGTGCGAATGATGGTATGCTCCATGGATTTAGTGCGGAAACGGGCGTTGAAAAATTCGCATATATTCCAGTGGCGGCTTATCCCAAGATTGCAGATTTAACCGAAATTGAATATGAGCACTCGTATGTGGTTGATGGTTCACCGCGGGTGCTTGACGCATATTTGAATAATAGTTGGAAGTCGGTGTTGGTTAGTTCAACCGCTGCTGGTGGTAGATCAGTTTTTGCGATTGATGTTACTGATCCTTCAACGTTAGGCGCGTCAAGCTTTATGTGGGAGTTTTCAACGGCTAACGGAGCAGCAGATAAGTTGGGTGTGGCTATGAGCCAGCCGTCAATCGCTCGTGTTGCTGCTGGCAGTAAGTGGGTGACTATATTTGGTAATGGCTATAACTCTGGAGACACCGTTAAACTTTTTGTGGTTGATCTTGAAACCGGTGCCTTAATAAAAGCTATTAATACGGGGGTGAGTGGTACTGATAATGGCTTGGCGACTGCTGTTCCCGTCGATGTAGATAACGATCGTATTACTGATTTTGTATATGCGGGAGATTTAAAAGGCAATTTATGGAAGTTCGATTTGCGTGGTGAAAGTAAAGATGCGTGGAAAGTCGCTTATGAAACCGCGGGTGTGCCGACACCACTTTATACGGTTTTGGATCCCGATGGTGTTCCTCAGCCGATAACTTCACGCCCAACTGTGGGAACTCATCCAAAGGGTGGGTATATGGTGTACTTCGGCACGGGAAAATATTTTGAGAATAGTGATGCGGTACTGCCGGTTACTCCTCAAATACAAGATTTTTACGGTATTCGAGACAATGGCGCTAGCTTTAGCGGTCGGGACAAATTGCTTTCGCAAAGTATAGATTTTGAAGGTGAAATTACCACGAAAAATGGTTCGGCATCCACGAACCAGATTCGTATTGTTAGCAATAATAGCGCGGGAACACCGCCTACCTATGGTTGGCATCTGCCACTTTATCCGCCATCAAAAATTGCTGGAGGTGAGCGTGTAGTGTCGCAACCGATTTTGCGTAATGGCAGGATTATTTTTGCGACCATCATTCCTTCGGAAAGTGTGTGTGGTTTTGGGGGGAACAGTTGGTTGATGGAGCTAGATTCTGTTACTGGGGGGCGCATTGGTGCCCCCGTATTAGATATAAATGGGGACGGTAAAATTAATGAATTGGACGAGGGGGTGCTTGGTGAGGATTATTTTCCTGCAAGTGGAATCGGTAGTCCCGAGATGATTAAGACGCCTGGTATCGTTGGTGCGGGTAAGGTGGAATATAAGTACACGTCGGGAACCAGTGGTACTATTGGCATTGTCACGGAAAGTGCCGGTGGTGGATTTGGCCGTCAATCATGGAGACAGTTGCAGTGAGTTATTCTAAAAATGTACGCGGTTTTAGTTTAATGGAGTTGATGATTACTGTCGCGATAGTCGGTATTTTGGCCTCTATCGCTTACCCCTCTTATCAGGAGTCGGTGGCGAAGTCGCGACGGAACGAGGCGAGTAATGCACTGTTTACGGCTGCACAGGCTTTGGAGCGTTACTATTCAGCTAATGGACGTTATACCACTACTGCGGGTGGTTCTACCTTGCCGGCGGTGTTTCCAACTAAGGTGCCTGAAAACGGCACTGCCTATTATACGATTGCGTCTACCGCCGCATCGGCAAATGCTTTTACCCTACAGGCTACTCGAGCGGGAGTGATGGCAGGTGACGCCTGTGGTAATTTTACCTATGACGAAACGGGTAATTTGGCGATAACCTCATTGCCTGATGGCTCCTCAAAAACCTTGGCAGACTGCTGGCGTCGTTAATTATATTGATCAATAAATCGGCGGCTATATGCCGCCGTTTTTAATTGTCTAGTTCGTATTTTTTTAATTTATATCGGAACTGCCTAAATGTAACGCCTAACATTTTTGCTGATTCCGTTTTATTCCAGCGATTTGCTTCTAATGCATCTTTAATGATTTGTATTTCAATGCTTGCAAGATAGGTTTCCATATCTCCGATAGCGGCTTCGATATGTGAGATTTCTGAGGTTTCGTTTTTACCTGTATGAGTATTGTCTTTTGCGGAAGGCAGTGATAAATCCTGCGGTGTAATAATGTTTTTTTCGCATAGAGTTGCTGCGCGTTCAATGATGTTTTCTAGCTCGCGCACATTGCCAGGGAAGTAATAGCCGCAGAGTGACTCTAGTGCTTTGTCGCTTAATGCAGGCGGCGTCATATCCCATTCGCGGCCAATTTTGTCGAGCATGAATTTGGCGAGCAGGGGTATGTCTGATGCGCGGTCACGAAGACTTGGCACTTGTACTTCTATTACATTTATTCGATAAAACAGGTCGCTGCGGAAGTGTTCTGCGGCAACGGCTTTGGCTAAATCGCGGTGGGTGGCGCTAAGTATGCGAACGTCTACGGGAATTTCTTGATTAGAACCAATTCTGCGAACGGCCTTTTCTTGGATGGCGCGCAATAGTTTTACCTGCATATTTAATGGCAGATCGGCGACTTCATCCAAAAATAAGGTGCCGCCATTTGCGGCTTCAAATAAACCTTCCTTGTGATCGTAGGCGCCAGTGAAGCTGCCTTTGGCGTGGCCGAAAAATTCGCTTTCTACCAACTCGCTGGGAATGGCGCCGCAGTTAACGGGTACAAAGGGAGCGTCGCTGCGAGGGCCGTTGGCGTGTATTAATCTTGCTACCACTTCTTTGCCGCTGCCTGATTCGCCACTTATATAAACGGGGGCTTGGCTGCGGGACAGTTTGATGATTTGTTCGCGCAGGGTAACGATACTGGCGGTTTCGCCAAGCAGGCGCGTGTGGCTGCTGCCGTCAAACTGCGTATCGCGGCGGCCCAGTTTTAAGGCACTTTTTACAAGGTTGCGAAGCTGCTCGACGGAAACTGGTTTGTTGATAAAGTCGAAGGCGCCGGCTTTAAGGGCTTCTACGGCAATCTCAGTACTGCCATAAGCGGTTAATACCGCTACAGCGGTGCAGTGGGATGAGCTTTGGATATGACGAACAATTTCCAAACCGGAGCCATCGGGTAGCTTTATATCGGTTAAACACAGATTGATAGCCGGATTGGATTGCAGTGCTTGCAAGGCGTCCCGCACATTGCCGACGGCGATGGTGTTTAAACCCATGCGGCTAATGGTAATGTCTAGGAGTTCGCGAATATCAGGTTCGTCATCAATAATTAGAACGGTCTGTTGCATTTGTTTTGGCTCTTTAAGCATGGGCTCTTATTCTGCTAAGGTGCCGCGGTCTGGGTGTGAGAACTGCAAACGGAAGCAGCTTTCGCCGCGTTCAGTGCGACGGTAGTAAATATGTATTTGATTGGCTAGGCAAAGTTCTCTGCATAAATATAGGCCGAGACCATTTCCCTGTTCTTGGGTAGTAAAGAAAGGCTCAAATATTTTATCTTCATCCTCCTCCTTTATGCCCTCACCGTTATCAATAATGTCGAGGCTCACTGCAGCTGAACTTGGATTTTTACGGCAGCGAAAAGTCAGTGTCGCCCTACTGTGTTTTTCCGCGCCGTGGCGCGCGCCGTTGTCTGCAATATTAGAAATAATTTGCGTTAGCTGGCTGCGGTCGACATTGATGAAATCGTCTTGTAGCTCACCGTCTATGTTGATGTCCAAAGGGGTGTGGCCAGTCGGCTGCCAGTCGTCTAAAAATTGCCTTAGCCATGCGCTCAAACTAAAGCGGGCGGGCTCGGCGCTTCGGCCACGAGACAATTCCAGTATGTTTTTTATTATGTCGTTCATACGCAGCGCGTGATTTTGAATGATAGTAGTAAAGCGTTTGTCTACATCATTTAAATCGGGGCTTTCTGCGAGTAACTGTGCGGCGTGGCTAATCGCGCTAAGAGGGTTGCGAATTTCATGGGCGATACTGGCGGTAAAACGACCTAGTGATGCTAGCTTGAGGTTTTGAGCACGCTGATTAATTTTGCTGATGTTTTCTATATAAAGTAATCGATCGCTATCGTCGTTTTGCTCGAGAATACTCATATTGACGTGAACGTCGAGATGTCGAGGCCCAATTTTAATTACCTTGGCGCTATTCTCGGTTGTGCGGGCCATATCGATTAAGACCGGCGGCGCGTATTGCTGAGTATTGGGCGCGGGGGTGGGGATATCGAGTAACTCCGTGGCGGCGGCATTGATAAGTTTTATCTGTCCAGTCTGGCTCATGACCACAATGCCGGTTTGCATACGCTGGACAATACGCTGATTGATGCGGGATAACTGTTCTATATCGGTGCGACGGCGCTCTGCCAATTGCTGAGCTTTTACAATACGGCCACTTAAGTAGCGGATGGCAATGGCGGCGGAGAAATACGCGGTGCCGGTCATGCCGGCAACAATAAACCGTTGGGCCGATACCCGTTCAGTTAGGGTATGGGCGGCGACTTCGCTAATGGCAGATATCGTCGCCAGTGCCGCAATAGCCATGCTGAGCTGGCCGGGCATGGTTATGCTGGCAGCGCTGATGGTGACAATGAGTAACAGCGGCAGGCCGGAGTCGGCGCTGCCGGAGCAATAGCTCATCAGCATAATGACGCCGATGTCGATAAAAAACTCAAAGAACAACTGCGTTTGTGTGTAGCGGCTGCTAAGTAGGGTGTGAACAATCAGACTTAGTAGTGCAAAGCACACATAACCGAGCACGGCGATGGCAAACCATTTTGGTGCGGTAATGCCTAAGGTTGAATTAGCCGGCCCAAAAATCAGGGCGATAAGTATTACTCCCGCTAATGCAAAGCGATACGCACTGTAAACGCGCATGATGGCGCGTTGTTGGGGAAAATCCTGCGCAAACGACATAATGAGCCCTGAACTTGGTTAAAGCGTAGTTTATACGTCCATAGTGGGGGATGCACTCCCGCTTATTTGCTAGAATAATGCGCTGTATTCATGTGCTGGGCTCGGGACGACCGAGTGTGGCCTCGTTTTATATTGATGGAATTGCATTAATGACTTCCCTGCGTATCGTTATGGCTCAGATAAATCCCGTCGTCGGAGATATCGAGGGCAATACCAATAAGATCGTCGCCGCTATTGAAACAGCTGTGTCGCGTCATGACCCCCAGCTGATTTTGTTTCCCGAGTTGGTGGTGACTGGTTATCCACCAGAAGACTTATTATTGCGCGCGAGTCTTGCCCATCGGGTTGAGCGCGCTCTGCAGCGCATTGCCACCCATGCGCCTAAATGCTATGTGATTGTTGGTTATCCACGGGCGATTGATGGGGATTTATTTAACGCTGCTGGGGTGTTTTTTGGCGGCAAATTGGTGAACGAATATCACAAGCAGTGCTTGCCGAATTACCGCGTTTTTGATGAAAAGCGTTATTTCAAAGAAGGCCGAGATACCTTGGTGATGGATATCTTCGGCGTGCCGACGGCAATCAGCATTTGTGAGGACGTGTGGGAAGATGCCCCCACGGCCGGTGCCAAAGCCGAAGGCGCACAGCTAATGCTGAATCTTAGTGCCTCGCCATTTCATGCCGGTAAGCAAATAGAACGCGAAGCGTTATTGGCGCAGCGCGCATGGCAGGGCGGTATGCCAGTGGTGTATTGCAACTTAGTTGGTGGACAGGACGAGTTAGTATTTGATGGCGCGTCTATGGTGGTATCTGCTGAGGGTGAGTTAATTGCGCGCAGCCCCGCCTATGTTGAATATATAAATTGCGTCACGGCTCGCTGGGATGGTCGCCGCCTGCGGTTTGACGATGGTGAGGTCACTGATCTGCGTCCCGTGCTAGAAGATATTTATGAAACGCTGGTGCTCGGCGTGCGGGACTACGTAAATAAAAATGGCTTTAACGGTGTGGTTTTGGGTTTGTCTGGCGGTATTGATTCTGCTTTGACCTTGGCTATTGCCGTTGACGCTTTAGGCGCAGATCGCGTTGAAGCGGTAATGATGCCCTTCCGCTATACCGCGTCTATGAGCATGGAAGATGCCCAAGCTCAGGCCAAGGTGCAGGGCGTGAGTTACAAAGTTATGTCGATTGAAGCGATGTACGACAGTTTTATGGCGGCGCTTAGCGACGAATTCGCGGGTATGTCTGTGGACAAAACCGAAGAGAATTTGCAGGCTCGCTGCCGTGGCGTGCTATTGATGGCCATCTCAAACAAGAAAGGCTATTTGGTGCTGACTACCGGTAATAAAAGTGAAGTTGCCGTCGGTTACTCTACTTTATATGGTGATATGGCCGGTGGTTTCGACGTACTAAAAGACGTGTCTAAAATGCGGGTGTTTGAGCTAGCTAGATATCGCAATACAGTAACGCCGGTCATACCGCAGCGGGTCATTGATCGGCCGCCGTCGGCAGAGTTGGCGCCGGATCAAAAAGATCAAGACAGCTTGCCGCCCTACGATATTTTGGATCAGGTGTTGGAAAGGTATATTGAAGGCGACGAGAGCGCAGAGACTATTATTGCAGCCGGATTTGACCGCGACATGGTTTATCGAATTTTGCGTTTGGTAGATCTCAATGAATACAAGCGTCGCCAAGCGCCTATAGGAACGCGTATTACCGAGCGTGGTTTTGGGCGAGATCGCCGCTATCCGATTACGCAAAAGTGGGTAATCGGCGACTAGGTTAGCTTCTTGTCGCGCAGAACTGCGGCGACTTCATACAATTCTTTTGAATAAGCCCGCTCGGCGGGCTTTTTGCTTAATTTCCGATAAGCTGTGCAGCCGCGCTTTCTGGTTTGCATATCTCACTTTTTATTACTGACGTCCACAAACACTCGGGGCCACAATGGAATTACGGGCAAGCAATGTAAGTAAACTGCGTGATGGCTACTTTGACGTGCTTATTCTTGGTGGCGGTATAAACGGCGCGGTATCTGCTGCCTCCTTGGCGGCCAAAGGGGTGAAGGTTGCCCTGGTAGACAAGGGCGACTTCGCCGGCCTTACCAGCTCAAATTCCTCTAATTTAGCGTGGGGCGGCATCAAGTATTTAGAAAATCACGAATATTTACTGGTTGATAAACTGTGCCGTAGTCGCAATCACTTAATGCGCAGCTATCCGTCCACTGTGAAGGAAATTCGGTTTTTAACCACCATCCAAAAGGGCTTTCGACTTCCTGCATTCGTGGTGTATCTCGGCACTATCCTGTATTGGATTATCGGTCGCTTTGTTACCCGCGCGCCAAAGTACTTGAGTCCAGCGGGACTCAGTAAACGCGAAGAGGTGATCAACACTTCGCGAGCGGCGGGCGGCTTTGAATATTCTGACTGCTATTTGTATGACAATGATGCACGTTTTGTTTTTAACTTTATCCGCACCAGCTTGAACTACGGCTGTATTGCCGCGAATTATGTTGAATCCCTTGGTGCTCAGCGTAAAGGTGGACTTTGGCATTCCACTTTAAAAGATACGATTAGTGGCGACACGTTTACGGTGCGCAGCCGTGTCTTAATCAATGCCTGTGGCCCCTATGTTGATCAGCATAATAAGTTGACAGGCCAGCAGACCGAACATCGGCATTTGTTCTCAAAGGGGGTGCATTTAATCGTTGATCGTATCTGTGATACTCAGAGAATATTGACCTTCTTTGCCAGCGATGGGCGTTTGTTTTTTGTTATTCCTATGGGGCCAAAAACCTGTATTGGCACCACCGATACGCAGGAGTCCAGTCCAGAGGTTGAGCTCACCGCCGCGGACCGGCAGTTTGTATTAGATAACGTCAATGCCTTGCTAAAGTTGGAGCGACCATTGACGGCGGCGGATGTGATTGCGGAGCGCTGCGGGGTGAGACCATTGGCATTAAAAGGGCGCGATGGCGTTGCGGATTGGGTGAAACTGTCACGCAAGCACGCGATAGATATCAATAACAAAGACCAGCACCTGAGTATTTTTGGTGGCAAGCTTACCGATTGTTTAAATGTAGGCGACGAGGTCTCTGAGATAATCGCTAAACTTGGCATTGCCGTGCCATTTCCTGACAAGCGCTGGTATGGCGAGCCGGGTAATAGCGTTAAGGAAGAGTTTATGCACCAGGCTAAGTTGATGGGGCTGGATGACATGACCGACGCGTCTTCATCAGAACCGCTGACCCAACGCCTGTGGCGGCGCTATGGCCGCAGCGCCATAGAAATGCTGGAAATGATAAGAGAAGACCCCTCTTGCGCTGAATTGCTAATAGAAAACGCGGAGTACCTGCGCTGCGAAATAGAACACGCCGCACGCCGAGAAATGATTACCAAGCTAGAGGATTTTCTGCGCCGTCGATCGAAGATCTCGCTTGTTGTACGCCGCGACGAAATTATCAACGCACCGGGTTTGAAAGAAGCCTGTGAGATTTTATTTGGCGATGAAGCTGAGGCGAAGTTGCAGGAGTATGTTGAGGCGACGGCTGAGCGTCGGGCGTCGGATGTCTGACGGCATGGCAAAGTGGTGGCCGGACAAGCTGCTGTTCTAGTTTGGGTGTTGAGGGTTTCTTAGCTCACAAAAAAGCCCGAAACGATGATTGTACGTTTCGGGCTTCGTGTTTGCTCGCATCAGACGCCAGTCGCCCGACGTCTAGCTAGCCCCTAATCATCTTCCCGATTATCAAACTTCGGCGGTTCGTAGCGATCAAACAAACCCAAGGTCGCCTTGTTCACAAAGGAGCCTTCTTGCTCAATCCCAACCTGGCTAACAAAGTTGCCGTTTTTATCCAGCGATGGATGGTCGGGGTAGTTTTTGCGCAGTACGCTCAAAGATTGTTCTGCTAGGTCGTTCATGCCTAACAGCAGGTAGGCTTGCACCATGACCGCAAGGGCGTCTGGCGTGGCAGGGGTTTGCGGCAGGTTTTCGATAACGTAGCGACCACGGTTAGCGGCGGCCAAATAGGCTTTGCGCTTAAAGTAGTAGTTGGCCACATTGATTTCGTAGCGAGCTAGGCGGTTGCGCAATTGAATCATTCGCGCTTTGGCGTCGGGTGCGTATTCGCTGTTTGGAAAGCGCTGCAGCAGCTGCCTAAAATCGTCAAATGATTGAATGGTTGAGCCAGGGTCGCGCTGGGTCATATCCGTGGGAACGAAGCGCTCTAAGAAGCCTTCACCATCGGTATAGTTTGCCAAGCCACGCATATAATAGGCGTAATCAACTTTTTGGTGCTGGGGATGCAGACGAATAAAGCGATCCGCAGCCGCAACAGCAGCCTCATTGTCGCCACGACGGTAGTGGGCGTATATGATTTCTAGCTGGGCTTGTTCAGCGTAAGGCCCAAAGGGGTAGCGGCTTTCCAGTAGCTGTAAATTATCCACAGCCAATGCAAAGTTCTTGCTTTTCAGGTAGCCTTGCGCCGTTTCGTAGATTTCCCGTTCGGAGAGTTCCGAGCGCTCTGGTTTGCTGGCACAGCCAACGACCAGAACGGTAATAAACAGTAGTACAAAGACTTTAACGACAGCTTTCATGTAATTTTTCCAAATGGCGGAATATCCCCGACGACACCTTGCCATGGCGAGGGTCTGCTATTTAAACACAGCGCGAAGATGGTATAAAGAATCACATTATGACCGAAATTATAGAACGACAGGAAATTGTCCCAGACGCCCACAATGGCGAGCGTTTCGACCAAGTAGCGGCGCAGTTGTTCCCCGAATATTCCCGCTCTCGGCTGCAAACCTGGATCAAAAGTGGCGAGTTGACCGTTGACGGTAAGGTGAGGCGCACACGGGACAAGGTTTTAGATGGCGAAACCCTGTTGTTAAAGGCCGAGTTACAGGTTGAAGTTCGCTCGGTGGCGGAGCCCATCGATTTGGACATCGTGTATGAAGACGATGATGTCATCGTCATTAATAAGCCGGCGGGCCTTGTTGTGCACCCAGGCGCGGGTAATCCCGACGGCACATTGCTGAACGCCTTGTTAAACCATTTTCCAGAAATCGATAAAGTCCCCCGTGCAGGTATTGTTCACCGCCTTGATCGGGACACAACGGGCTTAATGATTGCCGCAAAAACCATAGAAGCGCATACCAGTCTAGTTGCCCAGCTGCAGGCGCGGGAAGTACACCGCGAGTATGATGCCGTTGTGTTTGGCACCATGACCGGCGGTGGCACCGTTGATGAGCCAATGGGGCGTCACCCGCGTCAGCGCACTAAGATGGCGGTGTCGCAGGTCGGTGGTAAAGAGGCGGTTACCCACTATCGGGTGACGCGCCGCTTCCTTAATCACACCCATATCCGCTGTTTCTTAGAGACCGGCCGAACCCACCAAATTCGGGTGCACATGGCCCATATAAAGTATCCCTTACTGGGCGATCCGCTTTACGCTGGGCGTCCGAGGCTGCCAAAAGGGGCAACGGATCTGCTAATTACCACTCTGCGGGGCTTTGGCCGCCAAGCCTTGCATGCCCGCAAATTGGAGCTGGAACACCCAATTTCTGGCGATACCATGTCTTGGGAAGTACCGCTGCCGGATGATATGAAAGCCCTACTGGCGGTGCTAGCAACGGAAGACGTGCGCTAAATGAGCTGTCAGCGTGCTAAGCCAAAACTCTTCTGCAAGGAAGGTGAGTAATGGCCGCTGATAAGATCATTTTTCCAGATTGGCCAGCACCTGCGAACGTCGTGGCTCTAGCGACGACACGAAATGGTCTAGCGGGCTTTGCCGGCGCAAGTGTCGAGCCGTATTCTCACTTTAACCTCGGTGATCATGTTGACGACCTCCCTGCTAGCGTTAGTAAGAATCGCGACGCGCTGCTATCTGCATGTGATGGCTTAAACGCTATAGCGTGGCTGCAGCAGGTTCACGGAACAGAGGTTCATCTTGTGTCTGCTGAGCGGGGCGAAGTCGCCGTCGCTGATGCCAGTATCAGCCATATACAAGGTCTCGCCAGCGTGGTGTTAACCGCCGATTGCCTGCCCGTATTGTTTTGCAAAATAGATGGCAGTGCTGTTGCCGCCGCTCATGCCGGCTGGCGCGGCTTGCTTGCCGGTGTGTTGGCTAACACGGTTAAGGCGTTTAATTGCCCGCCCCAAGAGTTGATGGCATGGTGTGGGCCAGCAATATCGCAGGCTCATTTTGAGGTTGGGCCAGAGGTGTATCGGGCATTTGTTGATGGTTTTGCAGGAGTGCCCAAGGAGCAAATTGACGCTGCATTTAGTCCATCTATTAATAAACAGGGGCATTTTTATGCGGATCTAAATGCCTTGGCGAAAGCTCAGCTTCATAACTTGGGGGTGGCTTGGATTGGTGGCGGTGACTTATGTACCTATGCTGATGCCGAGCGATTTTATTCCTTCCGTCGCGACGGTCAGACGGGGCGGCAAGTTAGCCTTATTTATCGCCGTTAAAAATTAGCCTTAAAGCTCGCATTTAATACAATAAAACTCCCTCTCGTCACGACTTTAGCCGTCGTGCAGCTGCCGGCGATTATGTACACATTTTTTAATAAGTATATTTCTCTAAATTTTCCCGCTTGAAATTGTCTTGCCTGTCCCCCATTTATAGGTCATGGAAGACGGAGTCTTACTTCGTCGATTTATGGTTTTGTTGGGGAGCCCGATATGCGTGCTGATCGTTTTACGAATTCATTGCAAACTGCACTTGCCGATGCGCAGTCGCTCGCGCTTGGTAAGGATCATCAATATATTGAAGCGGTACATTTATTGTCGGCACTGCTAAAGCAGCAGGGCGGCAGCACTCGGCCACTATTGGCTCAGTCAGGTGCGAATGTGCCAGCATTAGAGCAAAAAATTGCCGCTGAGTTAGATCGTTTGCCAACCGTGCAGGGAGCAAATGGTGAAGTTCATGTATCTCAAACCTTGGCTAGAGTGTTCAATGTTTGCGACAAGCTTTCGCAGCAGCGTCAAGACAGTTATATATCTAGCGAATTGATTTTATTGGCGATGTTGGAGGTCGGCGGTGAGACCGCGAATCTACTAACAGCGAGTGGCGTTGCGAAACCGGCATTAATTGCTGCGATTGATAAAATTCGCGGTGGTCAGTCGGTCAATGATGCCTCCGCAGAGGAGTCTCGGCAGGCGTTAGATAAATACACGATAGACCTTACTGAGCGCGCCGCGTCGGGCAAACTCGATCCGGTAATTGGTCGCGATGACGAAATCCGTCGAACTATTCAAGTATTGCAGCGCAGAACGAAAAATAATCCGGTTTTAATCGGTGAGCCTGGGGTAGGTAAAACAGCGATTGTTGAAGGTTTGGCGCAACGAATCGTTAACGGTGAAGTGCCTGAAGGCCTAAAGGGTAAACGAGTGCTTTCTTTAGACTTAGCCGCGCTATTGGCGGGGGCTAAGTTTCGCGGTGACTTCGAAGAGCGTTTAAAAGCAGTCCTCAATGAACTCGGCAAAGAAGAGGGCCGGGTAATATTATTTATCGACGAACTGCATACGATGGTAGGCGCAGGTAAGGCTGACGGCGCTATGGATGCGGGCAATATGCTAAAGCCGGCCTTGGCGCGTGGCGAACTGCATTGCGTAGGTGCAACCACTTTAAATGAATATCGTCAGTCTATTGAAAAAGACGCGGCACTTGAGCGGCGTTTCCAAAAAGTGTTGGTAGAAGAGCCTACTGAAGAAGATACTATTGCGATTCTACGCGGTTTAAAAGAGCGCTATGAGGTGCATCACAGCGTTGATATCACAGACTCGGCAATCATTGCCGCGACTAAGTTGTCGCAGCGCTATATTACCGATAGGCAGTTACCGGATAAGGCGATTGACTTAATCGACGAAGCGGCGAGCCGTATTCGTATGGAAATTGATTCAAAACCCGAGGTAATGGATAGGCTAGAGCGGCGTTTGATTCAATTAAAAATTCAGCGCGAAGCGGTAAAAAAAGAAGACGATGATGCCGCCCGCAAGCAATTAGAAAAATTAAATTTAGATATTGAAAAAGTTGGTAAAGAGTTTGCCGACTTAGATGAAATTTGGAAGGGTGAAAAAGCGGCCTTGCAGGGTTCTGCTCAAATTAAGATAGATCTTGAGAAGGCCAAGCTGGATATGGACGGTGCTCGTCGCGCGGGTGATCTGACGCGCATGTCAGAATTGCAGTACGGCATTATTCCGAATCTTGAGAAAAAACTTGCCGATGCCGACTCTGTCGATCATGGCGAAATGCAGTTATTGCGCAATAAAGTTACCGAAGAAGAAGTTGCCGAGGTAGTTTCGCGTTGGACCGGTATTCCCATTAGCAAAATGCTTGAGGGCGAACGAGATAAATTATTGCGTATGGAAGATGAGCTGCACCGTCGCGTAATTGGTCAAGTGGAAGCGGTCGATGCGGTTTCAAATGCGGTTCGGCGCTCTCGTGCCGGTTTGAGCGATCCTAACCGTCCCAATGGATCATTTTTGTTCTTGGGGCCAACCGGTGTTGGGAAAACTGAGTTGTGTAAGGCGTTGTCGATGTTTCTTTACGATAGTGAAGACGCGATGGTGCGCATTGATATGTCGGAGTTCATGGAGAAACATTCTGTTGCTCGCCTGATTGGTGCGCCTCCCGGCTATGTCGGTTACGAAGAGGGCGGCTACTTAACAGAAGCGGTGCGCAGACGCCCATACTCCTTGCTGCTCTTGGATGAAGTAGAAAAAGCACATCCCGATGTGTTTAATATTTTATTGCAGGTTTTAGACGATGGCCGTTTAACGGATGGCCAGGGTCGTACCGTTGATTTTAGAAATACGGTTATTGTGATGACCTCGAATCTAGGTTCCGATGTGATTCAGGAGATGACCTTGGCGAGCAGTGGCTACGACAAAATCAGAGAGGCGGTTTTGAATGTGGTTTCTGG
This sequence comes from Zhongshania marina, assembly GCF_002915595.1. Taxonomy (GTDB): domain Bacteria; phylum Pseudomonadota; class Gammaproteobacteria; order Pseudomonadales; family Spongiibacteraceae; genus Spongiibacter; species Spongiibacter marinus_B. The sequence goes on along the minus strand of NZ_PQGG01000010.1, from coordinate 47,955 downwards.
ACATTTCCGCCCGGAATTTATTAACCGCGTTGATGAGTTGGTGGTGTTTGAGCCTTTAGACCGTCATCAGGTGCAGGCTATTGCCGGTATTCAGTTGGGTATACTCAATCAGCGTTTAGCGGAGCGAGAGTTGCGCTTAGAGGTAAGTGATGAGGCACTAGATCGGCTGGCGGATGTTGGTTTTGATCCGGTATACGGTGCAAGGCCGCTAAAGCGGGCCATCCAGCAGCGCTTTGAAAACCCACTAGCGCAGCGCTTGCTCAAGGGGGAGTTTAGTCCTGGGCAAGTGATTGCTGCGACGGTCGACGGTGATGATATTGTGTTTAGTACGGCGCGCTTACAATAGCGTCATATAAGTTATCGGCAATGGCTTTTGTGTAGATAGTTTTATTTTAGTGATCTGAGTTGAGTGGGGCCGCGTACAAACTGCGGACAATCCATAATAACCGAGGTGCTATGATGAAATTATCTACACGGGGGCAGATCTTCGCGCTGTCATTACTCAGCGCTAGCGTCATCAGCCAGTTTGCAGTTGCATCTAGTCACCGGGAGGCACCGTTTATAGCCGGTTCGCCCAAGGTGGATGGCACAGATTTTTACATGTTCCGCAGCTATGAAGCAGGTCGAGGTGATTTTGTTACCTTGATTGCAAATTACCAGCCCTTGCAAGACGCCTACGGCGGGCCAAATTACTTTACCTTAGATCCCACCGCGCTTTACGAAATTCATGTCGACAATAATGGCGATGCAGTAGAAGACATCACCTTTCAGTTTCAATTTAACAATGCCTATGGCCAAGCCAATGCGTCCGGCTTAATCCGCGACGGCGGTATTGATACCGGTGCCGGCAGCGATGTTCAGGTGCCTTTGGCAGCGGTTGCGCCAGCCAGTGTTGTTGGTGGTCAAACCGGTTTGCTAAACGTAGTTGAAACCTACTCTGTGAATGTTGTGCGCGGCGACCGTCGCACCGGAACGCGTAGCGCGCTGAGTCAGGCTGGGGGCAGCAATACGACCTTCACCAAACCCGTTGATAATATTGGCGCGCTAACGATTCCCGATTATGAGTCTTACGCGAATCAGTATATCTATGAGGTTGCTGTTCCGGGTTGCGCTACACCGGGTCGCTTATTTGTGGGCCAGCGCCGCGAAGGCTTTGTGGTGAATTTGGGTGAAATATTCGACCAAGTAAACCTTAATCCCTTGGGCGCCCGTGATTCTCGCAGCAATACCATTGACGATAAAAACGTAACTTCGATGGCCTTGGAAATACCTTCAAGTTGCTTAACAAGCGGCGACGATACCGTAATTGGTGCATGGACGACGGCGAGTAAGCGTCAGGGTCGTGTGTTAAATCCCTCGCCCACTGGCCCTACCGATACCGCATCTGGCAAAGGTCCCTCGGTTGAGCTCGGCGCGTGGACACAGGTTTCCCGCTTGGGCAGCCCGCTGGTGAATGAGGTGGTTATTGGTATTACCGACAAAGACAAATTTAATGCCAGTGAGCCTAAAGATGATGTGGCAAATTTCGGTAGCTATGTGTTGTACCCGACTCTGCCAACATTGATTGAAGTCCTGTTTAATGTTCCTGCACCCAAGCCGGAGGGTGGCCGCGCGGATTTATTGGCAGCGTTTGTAACCGGTGTAACAACTGGGCCGAATGACACACCGGCAAACTTCAAGTTTACCGCTCCGGCAAACCTGACTACGCCGGGTGAAATGCTGCGCATGAATGTGGCCATTGCGCCGGTTGTGCCTGGTGCTGCTGGTTACAGTGACCTTGGCTTTTTAGGCTGTGACTTGGCGGGTTTCCCAAATGGACGTCGCGTGACGGACGATGTGGTTGATATCGCCCTAACCGTCGCGGAAGGTGCGCTATTGGGTGCCAATGGGTTACAAACCTGCGATCTAAGTGGTGCTTCACCTGCAGTTGCCAATGCTGGCGCAGTGGTGAATGACGGCGCTTTACCGTCAACGGCAGATTACTTAACGGTGTTTCCATACCTGAACACCCCAATCCCTGGCGTAGCAACCGCGAATAGATAAGGAGGCGTTTATGAACACCATCATTAAATGCAGCCTGTTTATTGGCTTGGGTCTTGGTTTAGCGGCGTGTAATGACGACGATAAGTACGACGGGAAAGCGGCAGGTGGCGGTGATATGGCAATTAGTGCTAATCAGCTACTTACTTCGGTATTTATGCAAGATGCAAATGCCGAACCGATATCGGTGAATGACAAAACGATTACCGACAGCTCTGATCCGATTGATGTCGACAGTCTGTAACTTGAGTAGTCCGAAACGAGAAGTAGCGCGGCGGTGCGTTTATCGCCGCGCTATTTTTTTTGCGATTATGATTTATATCGCCTTGGCAGGGCGCTTGTGGGCGGACGCTGGCAACGTAGATGGGCCAAGCATTTATCAACCAAGCACAAACGATGAGATCATTTTTCGTATCAGTTCATCAGCAATTGTTTCTTCCGGCGCAACCGTAATAACGCCAGAACAACACCTTAAAGCCGCAAAGCAGGCTTTAGTTTTATTCAGAGAAACCGCCAATCCCCGCTTTTTAGGTGACGCCGAGCGTGAGCTTGCTGCAATCCCCAATCACAAGCAGAGTGCGCCATTTTATTTTTATCGGGCGTCGCTGCGGCAAAGTCTGCACTTATTTGATGAAGCCTTGGCTGACCTAAATAAGATATCAGCGATGAAAGCAGATAATCTCGAATCACGCATGATGCGATTTACTATCAGCTTTGTTAGCGGCAATTATCAGGCGGCTGAGCAGGCCTGCTCGTCGCTAAAACAATATGAAAATAGTCTTTATGCGGCCAGTTGTGTGCAGCAATTGCAGGCAGTAAGCGGTGACGCGGATGCAGCCTATCAGGCGCTAAAGCAGGCAATGGCAGCCGTAGGCGTGTTAGCTGATCGGCAGGCGTTGATCTGGGCGAGCGGAACTCTTGCCGACATAGCCGAGCGCGCTGGCCGCGACGACGCGCTTGCGCTATGGCAGTTGGCGCTGCAGCTTAATCGCGGTGATTTATACACCCGTGCGCGTCTTGCCAGTCTGCTGTTGAATCAAGGGGATTATCAGCAAGTCATGTCTCTAACTGAAGATTACCTTGCGGTCGATGCGCTTGCGGTGAGTCGCGCAATTGCCCAGCAGTATTTGGGTGGGAATGAGGCGCTTGTAAGGATATTGCGAGAGCGCTTCGATGAGGCGCGGTGGCGTGGCGAGATTTTACACAAACGAGCCTACGCGCAATTTTTATTAGAGATAGAGCAGCAGCCACAGCTCGCCTTGTTAATGGCAGAAAAAAATTGGGAGCATCAGCGTGAATGGCCAGATGCGGTGATTTTGTCGCATGCGAAAGACGCGGCTAATGCTGTGCAGGTGCGCTAATGATGCGCTTAATATTGATTCCAGTGTTGGTCTTGATCGGGGCTGTCTTTTCTAATCTAAGTTTTGCCCATAAGGCCAGCGACAGCTTTTTGTATATTAGCTCAGAGCAAATCCGCTTAGACCTTGCAGTGCAGGATATGCTGCGCATTGACCTTATAGATGTGAATGGGGACGGCGTTGTGAGCTGGGGAGAGTTGCGCGCGACTGAGCCCGTTTTTTCAGCCCTATTGGCAAAACATATTGTGCTTAGCCACGGAGGCGAACGCTGTGGCTTGGATATTGTATTGCGGGGTATGAGTGATCATAGTGACGGTCCATATACGTCGTGGTCGCTGACCTCTGACTGCCTATCTCGTGCAGCGGTGAATCTCGATTACTCTTTGTTATTTAATATCGACCCACAACACCGAGCGCTATTGCTAAGTAATTTGAGTGGCGAAAAGCAGCTTAGTGTATTGTCGCCGTCAAATCAGTCGCTGGTCTTGGGTGAGGACATTTCGCCATTAAGCACGGCTGGCGTATTTTTATGGCAGGGTGTCGTGCATTTGCTGGTCGGTTACGACCATATGCTATTTTTATTAGCGTTGTTGTTGCCGGCGACTCGGCGGAAAAACCTAGGCACTCAAGCAGAGTCTTTGCGACGGGTTTTTACCGATGTTGCTCTGGTTGTCACCATGTTCACCTTGGCACACAGCTTTACCCTGATAGCGGCGAGTTTAGGCTGGTTTAGTCTACCGTCGCAACCGGTAGAAATTGCCATCGCGATCTCGATTAGCTTAGCCGCGTTTATGGCCTTAATGGATGTGAATGCTCGTCTTCAGCGTGGTTTGGCGATGGGGGTGGGCTTAATTCACGGATTTGGCTTTGCCGGTGTACTGTCGGACCTGCTGGCGGCCAGCCCCTTAAAACTCTTGGCGCTGGCTAGCTTTAATGTCGGTATAGAGCTGGCACAGTTAGCCTTGGTGATTATTGTGTTGCCGGTCTTATATCGCTTTAGCTTTTTACCGCTGTATCAGCGTCGGGTGTTTCCGCTGGCGAGCATCTTATTGATTGCCAGCGGACTGTATATGGCGGCGCAGCGCATTTAAGGCAAGGCTTATTCGCAGTGCAGCTTAATGACTTGTTGGGCGCGGTTTTCTTGTTGTTTAATTTCCTCAGGGTTTAGCATCCGGGTGCTGCCGTCGGCATTGGTGATGCGTATTCTTGCGCCATTGGCCTTCAGTGACTGCATATTTCCCTTGGCCTTTTCGCATAAGACAGGGTCTTTGGGGGGGAGAATTTCCATCTTTTCTGGCGCTGCGCCGTTGTCGTCTACTTCTTGTTCGTTATTGCTCTCGTCTGCTAAATCAATGCCATCGCTATGGGTGGTGGCGCCGCTGCGGGTTTCGACAAAATCGTATTTACGACCAACCGGCGGCTGTTGGGTGAAATGTTGTTTGCCCTCATTGTCTGCCCAGCGGTAGTAACCGGTTTTGTCTGCGTTAACGCCTGCGCTGCATATTAAGAGGCCTGCGCAAAGTGCAATTGTTAGGGCGGAATTCTTCATAATTAATATTGGCCGTTACCATGTGTTGTCTTGATTATGGCAGATTATTCGCAGAGTGGAAAAACGGTCGCAACTTGGCTTGTTAAAAAGCCCACTGTGGACAATTCCCCTGAATTAAGTCTTTGTTTGGTATTGACATAGGAGGCCATAGGTTAAAAAATACGCAGTCTATCTTTACGATAGCAAATGGCTGTTTTCCGCGCCGCTTACCTGCGGCCAAAGTACAGAGTATGACTCATCGTGTCGTACTGCTACCTACGAGTAGTTCCATTCACTCTGCAGACACATGACCTGTGTTGCGAGATTGCCCGCACCGCGTTATCCCGCGATGCATATAAACGCTGCCCTGCAGCATTTTGGCGTTTCGCCCGGAATTCAGCCGTGTCGGCTGAGAACCGGTGGTAATGTGTTTCGACATCTTTTGCTCTTGTTTCATATCTTTTGCTGAGGGTTTGCCTCGGCGATGCTATTAACAAGATTTTTGCGTATTCAAACTGAATCGAGGATATTTCAGTGGAGTTGTTATCTGGCGGCGAAATGATCGCGCGTGCCATGGAAGACGAAGGTGTTGAATTCATCTTTGGCTACCCCGGTGGTGCAGTACTGCATATTTACGATGCTTTGTTTAAAAGCTGTAAAGTCCCTCATATTTTAGTGCGTCACGAACAGGCAGCGACCCATGCTGCAGACGGCTACGCACGTGCGACGGGTAAACCTGGGGTGGTCTTGGTCACGTCTGGCCCTGGCGCAACCAACGCAATTACTGGTATCGCAACCGCGTATATGGATTCGATTCCAATGGTGGTGTTATCGGGTCAGGTAATGAGTCATCTGATTGGTGAAGATGCGTTCCAAGAAACTGATATGTTGGGCATTTCTCGTCCCATCGTTAAACACAGTTTCCAAGTGTCTCGTACTGAAGACATTCCAGAGATTATTAAAAAGGCATTTTACATTGCTTCTAGCGGTCGCCCCGGTCCGGTTGTGATTGATTTACCAAAAGATCTGACCAACCCCCACGACAAATACGAGTACAACTACCCTAAAAAGGTGAAGCTGCGCTCTTACACACCAGCGGCCCGTGGCCATTCTGGGCAGATTAAAAAGGCAGCGAGCTTGCTGCTGGGCGCTAAACGTCCGGTTATTTATGCCGGTGGTGGTGTCGTTCAGGGCAATGCCTCTGAGCAATTGCGGGTCTTGGCGCGGGAGCTCAATTTTCCGGTAACGCACACCCTAATGGGCTTGGGGGCGTTTCCTGCTAGCGATCGTCAATTCCTCGGCATGTTGGGTATGCACGGTTTTTACGAAGCCAATAATGCCATGCATCACAGCGATGTGATTTTGGCGGTGGGTGCGCGTTTTGATGACCGCGTTACCAATACCTGCAGCAAATTCTGCCCTGGCGCAAAAATTGTTCATATCGATATCGACCCCGCAGCCATTTCTAAAACCATTGCCGCTGACGTGCCAATAGTTGGGCCAGTAGATTCGGTTCTCACCGATTTGTTAGCTGTGATTCGTGAAATGCGTGAGGCAGACAGCAGCTTGCCAGATGCTTCATCGCTGAAACATTGGTGGAGTCAAATCGACGAGTGGCGCGATGCACATGGCCTGTGGCTTAAGCCGCGCTATGACTTATCGACGCCCTACATCAAGCCTCAGCAGGTTATTGAAACCCTGTGTAAAGTTACCCATGGCAAGGCTTACGTGAGCTCGGATGTTGGCCAGCACCAAATGTTTGCTGCGCAGTACTACAAGTTTGATGAGCCGCGTCGCTGGTTAAACTCCGGTGGTCTCGGCACGATGGGCTTTGGCTTGCCCGCTGCGATGGGCGCCAAGCTGGCATTTCCAGATGCGGACGTCGCCTGTATTACCGGTGAGGGCAGTATTCAAATGAATATTCAGGAGTTGTCTACCTGCGCTCAATATAATATTCCGGTGAAAATCATCAGCTTGTATAACGGTTACCTCGGCATGGTTAAGCAGTGGCAAGACATGCAGTACGAAGGTCGTTATTCAGAAAGTGTTTACGAAAATTCACTGCCAGACTTTGTCAAACTAACAGAGGCCTATGGCCATGTTGGTATTAAGGTGACCCAGTTAAGTGATTTGGAAGAGGCAATGAAAGAGGCCTTTGCCCGTAAAAATGATTTGGTATTTATGGATATTCACGTCGATCCGCACGAGCATGTTTACCCAATGCATGTAGCGCCTAATGGATCGATGCGCGATATGTGGTTGAGCAAGACGGAGCGTACATGATGCGACATATTATATCGGTATTAATGGAAAATGAGCCGGGTGCTTTGTCGCGGGTTGTGGGCCTGTTCTCCCAGCGCGGATATAACATCGAAACGCTCAATGTTGCGCCTACGGAAGATCCCACCCTGTCGCGCTTAACACTGACGACGATTGGTGACGATCACAAAATCGAACAAATCACCAAGCATCTTAATCGATTAATCGACGTGGTGAAGTTGGTTGATCTGTCGGAAGGTTCGCATATTGAGCGCGAATTGATGTTGGTAAAAGTGCGTGCCACAGGCGCGCAGCGTGCAGAGATCAAGCGCTGCACCGATATTTTCCGCGGTCAAATTGTCGATGTTGGCCCCAGCGTGTATACCATTCAGGTTACCGGCGCGGCAGACAAACTTGACTCCTTCCTTGAGGCTGTGGGTGAGGCGGCGATTATGGAAGTGGTGCGCAGCGGTGTATCTGGTATTGCTCGCGGTGAAAAAGTACTGAGTCTCTAAGCCAGACTCCAGTAATAAACGAGGCGCCTTCGGGCGCCTTTTTTTTACCTTTTGCAGTTTGATTTGAAACTTAGGTGATCTTAATGTGGGAGCTTTAGGGGCGGCGACGATATATTGCGTCGCAGTTGTCCTCGTATGAGGTGTGAATCTGATAGGCTGCTATTGTCTCAATTCATTTATTTTGTAGATAAACGCGTGTGCAGGATTTGTTATGGCTTCATTTTTCTCGAAGAGTATTTTTCTTAATGTAAGTAGGGCGAGTATTGCCCTGCTTGTGGTTTTTGCTATATCGCTTTCTGCTTTTGCTGCAGATGGAAAACCCACTCCGAAGCAGGGTTATGATGCCGAGCTAAGTGGCTTAGATTATGATTTTGACGTGAATTTCTTTCCGATTCAGTCACAGCGGCAGTCTTTGAAAATGGCGTATATCCATTTAAAAGGTGAGGCTGATAAACCTGTTGTAGTATTGCTACACGGCAAAAACTTTAATGCGGATTATTGGGCTGACACCGCGCGGTTTTTGCAAGGCTTAGGTTATAGCGTAGTGATGCCAGAGCAAATTGGCTTTGGAAAGTCCTCTAAGCCGGCCAACTACCAGTACTCATTTGCGGCTATGGCGCAGCAGACCCAGTCATTGCTGGCATTTCTGAAAATTGAAAAGGCGATTATTGTCGGCCATTCGATGGGTGGGATGTTGGCTAGTCGATTTGCATTGATGTATCCGCAAGTAACTCAGCAATTGATTCTGCTCAATCCAATTGGTTTGGAAAATTATTTGCAGTATGTGGAATACAAAGACACAAACTTCTTTTATAAAGCTGAACTCGCTAAAACTGCAGAAGGTATTAAAGCGTACCAGCAGAAAAATTATTACGATGGTAAGTGGAGTGAGCGATATGAGGCGCTGACCGATTTCATGGTGGGGCAGCTTCATGGTCCAGACAAGGATTTAATCGCCTGGGTCAATGCCAAAACCTACGATATGATTTTTACCCAGCCCGTGGTAACAGAATTCAAGAATTTGTCCGTTCCTGTTAGCTTGATTATCGGTACTCGCGATAGAACTGGGCCTGGACGAAATTGGATGCGTGCTGATGTTGACTATGAGCTGGGCCGTTATGATCGCCTAGGTAAGCAAGCCGCCAAGACAATACCGAATGCTAAGTTATTCGAACTTCCGGGCTTGGGGCATTTGCCCCAGATTGAAGATTTTGCGAGGTTTAAAAAAGTGCTTACAAAAGCGCTGGATGCAGGGCGCTAGCATTGATGGCGCCATCTCGCGCTTTTGTTTAGTGTGCGCTAAACGCCTGCACACAATAGCCCTTTGCCAAGGCTTCAATGATTTGTGGGTCTTTAGCAAGGGCAGGGTTGTTGGGGATTTGCGCATTATCGATCAGTTTGCGTTTGATAATTGTGACGTCTTTAAAACCTTCTGCCATCACAAAAAGTTGGGCTAGCTTTTCGGCGCCGAACATATCTTTAAAATCGATATAAACAATAAACGGTGCCTGCTCTCCTTCGGTGAATTCACCCTGCGTTTTCTTGGCCGTCGCGTTAACTGAAAATAAATACATGGTGTTCTCCGGCCCGTTTACTGGCTAACAATAGCTAGCCGCAATGCAGACATATTGAGTTGTAATGATTGCAGTGCGTTCAAACCTAGCACAGTTTCTTGATCGAAGACGTCTAATTCTTCCGGCGCCACATGAGAGTTGCGGCTCATTAGAGCCTGTAAGCGCTCGCGTTCGTCGCTGCGATCAGTTTCATAGGCTTTAGTAGCGGACTTGATCCAATCTTTGGCGGCGTCTTCTGCAAGGTTTTCGATATGCGGAATCATAGCCGTAATGCTGCCGCGTACTTCTCGCAGTAATACAGGCATCAGGGTTTTCTTCACGCCTTGGGCTAGCTGGTTTAATTTGCTGTGTGCTACGGCGTTAGATAGGTTTCGGTTCTGCTGGTCTGTAACAAGACGGAAGCTTTGTGCGGGTAAATAGCGCTGTAATTGCAGCCATGCGGGTGCTTGTACGGCGGGGCTGAAAAAAGCCTCTAATAACAGCGTGCCAGGTTTAAGTGCTTTGACGGCGATGGTGCATATGCTGGCGCTACCAAAGTCGCTGGACATAACCATGTCCATTGCGCTGCTCACTAGTGGGTATTCCCAGCTGAAATAGGCGATGTCTTCGCGGCTGAGTGCGCGCTCGCGGTCAAAGGTGCCAGTAATGCCATCTTCTGGTAGGTGCGGGAACGCCTCGGTAATCATGTGATCGCCGGGGCGAAGGATGATTGCATTGTCGCTGTGGTCTTCATGATCCAAGCCGAATTGCTCTGCTAGCATTTCGATATAGTCAGCTAGGGTGTCGCTGCGTTGCTCTGCTTCAAGAGAAGCAATTAATTTGGCGGCGCGTTGTGGCTGGCATGAATTTAGTTCTAGCAAGCGGTTGCGACCCTTGCGCAGGTGTTCTTGTAACTCTTCGGCTTTAGCGGCAGCGCGTGCAATTAAAGAGTCAATAACTGTGGTGTCGGAGCTCGCGAGTGCGGCCTTGAGCTCCTCACCAAACGCGATAATAAGCGCATTGCCGACGGTGCAGGGTTGCTCAAATATATTGACCGCATCGCGATACCAATGCAGCAGTTTCTCCTGGGCGCTCCCTGCATAATACGGTACGTGGAGGTTTACATCGCCAAGTTGTCCAATGCGGTCTAGGCGGCCAATACGCTGCTCTAATAAATCTGGGTTAAGCGGCAGGTCAAACAGAACGAGATGTTGCGCGAACTGGAAGTTGCGGCCTTCGCTGCCGATTTCTGAACAGATTAAAAGCTGGGCGCCGTCTTCGGGGTCGGCAAAATAAGCGGCGGCGCGATCCCGCTCGATTAAGCTCAGGTCTTCGTGGAATACCGCGCTGGCGATTCCGCGCCGAAGTCTCAGGTGCAATTCCAAATCTTGTGCCGCATTAGAATCTGCGGCAATTAAGAGCACCTTTGCATCTGGATTCTGGAGAAGGAATTTTTCTACCCACTCAACACGGGGGTCAGCTTTGAGCCAAGCGGGGCCGAGCAGTTGCTCTGGGTGAAGTGATTCTTCAATGCTTGCTGTGGTGCAGGCCTGTTCATAGCCTGCGGGGGCATTTAGTGCGTGTTCATGGAGAACTCGCTTTGGAAAGCCGCCGACGGAGGCGCGGGTATTACGGTATAGCATGCGGCCGGTGCCGAAGCGATCGAGGAGGTCGCGAATCGTTTTGTCTAACTGTTCCGCGCTCGGATTTCTTTGCAGAGATTTTAGTTGATCGCTGCCTAGGAGCGTCTCTAAGCGTTTGCAAAACTCTGCGTCGCTCAGTGCAGCGTCGGCTGTGTCGCTTAAACCCTGTATTAGTTCGCTGATTTCTTCGTAGTGGCTTTGTTCTTCAAGAAAGGCGTCTAGGTCTGGATAGCGTGCGGGATCTAGTAGGCGAAGACGGGCAAAATGGCCATCGATGCCGGCATTTTCGGGGGTGGCCGTTAGTAACAGTACAGACGCAATTTCTGCGCTTAGGCGCTCGACCAGTTTGTATTCGGGAGATGAACTACCGTCTTCGTGCCAATGTAGGTGATGGGCTTCGTCGACGACTAGCATATCCCAGCCCGCATCGCAGAGTTGCTGCTGGCGACGCTCGTGGCTGCTTATCCAGCTAAGTGGGCAGATAACGAGCTGTGCATCTTCAAAGGGGTTTTCTTCTTTTTCTTTGGATTCTTCTTCGTCAAAGAAAATACTGCTTGGCTCGTCCTCGTACTCGTCGATTTGACGGCAGCGAGCCTCGTTAAAAATACTAAACTTGAGGTTAAAGCGGCGTAGCATTTCTACTAGCCACTGGTGGACTAAGCTGTCTGGCACCACGATGAGTACACGTTTTGCGCGCTCAAGTAGCAATAGCTGATGAATGATTAAGCCAGCTTCAATAGTCTTGCCGAGCCCGACTTCATCTGCCAGAAGTACGCGGGGCGAAGGCCTGCTTGCGACTTCGGCGGCGATGTACATCTGGTGGGGAAGTAATTGAACTCTTGGCCCTAGCAGGCCTCGGGTACTGGCAGCTTGGCTGGTGTTTTGCTGTTCTAAGGTGGCGGCGCGCAGTGCAAAGCGGCGGTGATGCTCTACTTGGCCGGCGAGTAGACGCTCTTTGGCATTGCTGAGCTTGATGCTGGCGCTCAAGATTTGTTCAGGTACGGGGTGTATCTCGCCATTTTCGTCCTTTGCAAAATACACAATGCAGCCATTGTGTTCTTGCTGCTCGGTGACGATCAGCGGGCCCTGATTGGGTACATCGATATTATCGCCAACTTGAAATAAGACTCTGGACAAAGGCGCTGCGGCTGCCGCATAGGTACGTTCTTCTTCTGCGGCGGGGAAAGCGATGACAACGCGGCGGTTTGCGGCTTCAAGAATAATACCAAGGCCGAGTTCTGGTTCGGGGTTACTGATCCAGCGTTGGCCGGCGATAAAAATAGTAGACATAAGGTATGAGTATAGCTCGATGTATTGAGTAGGTTCAGGGCGTACAGCGTAAATCAGCCTGATTTCCGGAGTGCGAATGTTACGCATCAGGGGCGCTAAGGGAAAGTCTTTATACTGTAAATCTGCCCAAGAACAGGCTTGCGCGGGGTAATTGCTTAAGAATCTAGACTATTGTCGAGTACCGTCGTGCTGGAGCTGCGCTAGACTGTATGTATTCTCGGGAGATTGCCGGTAATCGGCGTGATGGGGTTTAGGGTTGGAAAGTCAGTGGCTCGTGTTATTGGCGTTTATATACGTCGCATGTTTGTTTCTAATCGCCTGGTGGGCTGATAGGCATATTCAGCGTCCGCCAATAGTGCGAGCTTTAATATATAGTCTGTCGCTGGCCGTTTACTGTAGTTCATGGACATTTTTTGGGGCTATTGGTCAGGCCGTGAATGATGGCTGGTCGTTTGTCCCTATTTATCTTGGGCCGATTCTTCTGTTTGTATTAGCCTGGCCGTTTATTCGGCGCTTATCGGTGGTGAGCACGCGAAACCGAGTGACATCGATTGCCGACTTTATTGGCTCTCGTTACGGTAAACATCAGTTTCTAGCGGCTTTAGTGACCTTAATTGCTGTTGCTGGCAGCCTTCCCTACATTGCCTTGCAATTAAAAGCAGTGACGCAAGCTTGGTTAACCGTGCAACATATGTGGCAGCCAAATTTGGTTGCGGACCATAGCAGTACCAGTTTTATCGCGGCGCTAATATTAGTTGTGTTTACCGTGGCATTTGGTACGCGAGTGGCGGATAAGCGGCATCGTCACCGAGGTTTAATGGCGGCTATTGCGGTGGAATCGCTGGTAAAACTGACGGCGTTTGTGGTAGTGGGGCTGTTTGCGCTAGGTGTGCTATTTAGTGCGGAGCTCAACGCCGTCGAGATTGAGTATGGGAAATTGGCTAATTTCCCCGCCCCTGTCAATTTTGTTACCCAGTTAGTCTTAGCGGCGGCGGCGATTGTTTGTCTGCCTCGGCAGTTTCACGTCATGGTGGTGGAGAATCACAGTCGCCGTGATATGCGTGCTGCGCGCTGGGTATTCCCCGCTTATCTGGCGTTGTTTGGTGTATTGATTGCGCCGGTAGCTATCTTGGGGCAGTCAATACTCGGAGAGGGGGTGTCCCTTAACGCTGATATGACGGTGGTGTCTGCGCCCTTAGCTGCTGGTAGTAAGAGCTTGGCGATAGTTGCTCTGCTCGGTGGGCTTTCGGCGGCAACGGGAATGGTTATTGTGGCCTGTGTGACCTTGTCGGTAATGGTATGTAATGAGTGGGTGGTGCCGCTCTGGCAGTTTTTTAATCGCGCTCATAGTATCAATGCACGTTGGTTACAGCAGGTAAGGCGTGCGGCAATAGCGGCCGTGTTGTTGGCTGCGTGGTTGTTGGAGCAGCAGTTAAGTGGCCGCGGTGGTTTAGCGTCCTTGGGGTTACTGTCTTTTGCGGCTGCAGCCCAATTAATGCCGTCGATTCTAGCTGCCCTTTATTGGCCTAGAGCGCATTCGCGGGGCGTTATTGCCGGCTTATTTTCCGGTGGCGCAATTTGGTTTTACTGCTTACTGCTGCCCGCTTTGTTGGGTTTGGGGCATCCCTTACTTACTGACGGTTTGTTTGGCTTGTCTTGGTTGAGGCCAGAGGCATTGTTCGGCTTACCATTTCCTGATCCCTTAAGTCACGGTGTTTTTTGGAGTTTATTGCTTAACTGCATGAGTTTAGTCGTGGTGTCTTTGTTCTGTCGGTTTCGGGCGATCGAGTTGCGACAAGCGCGTGCCTTCACACAAATTCGATTGGTAAAGGGCTATCAAAAAGCCGATTTTGAACTCACCAAAATAGAAGGCTGGCAGTTGCAGCGCTTATTGACGCCACTTTTGGGTGCGGATCGAAGCCAGCAGCTTTGGCAGCGCTTTGAACAAAAAGTGGGGCAGCGTTTACTTGCCAATGACCCCGTGCCGCGCTTTGTGGTGAAAGATGTTGAGGCGGCATTGGCGGCAATTGTTGGCGCGGTGTCTGCGCACCGTACCTTGGAGTTATTGCAACGTAAAAAGCCTTTGCAGCTTGATGAATTTGTATTGTTGATTGGTGATAGTTCTAAGCAATTACAATTTGGCCAAGATTTATTACAGATAACCTTAGAGACTATTCCTCAGGGCATTAGCGTGGTGGATGCTAATTTAGACTTGGTGGCTTGGAATAGTCGTTATGTTGAGTTGTTCAATTTCCCTGAGCGTTTGCTTTATATCGGTTGCCCTATTGCCAAGGTGTATCAGTTTAATGCTGAGCGAGGCTATTTACAGAATGCCGATACGGATGTGGATGGGGCGATTACTCGGCGTTTGGATTTATTAAGCGGCGGTAAGCCCTATCGCATTGAACGAGTTTTACCAAATGGTACGGTAATTGAAGTTTGTGGTACGCCTATGGCGCGTGGCGGTTATGTCACGACTTACACAGACATTAGCGAGTATCGGCGGATGTTTAATGAGTTAGATGAGACTAGGGAACAGTTGGAGCGGCGCGTTACAGAGCGCACCTCTGCCTTGGCGGCAGCGAACGATTCCTTGGCTCATGAGAATCAAGCGCGCGCCAGAATTGAGCGGGAATTAAACTTGGTGTATGCGAGTAAAAGTCGCTTTTTAGCCGCGGCCAGCCACGATTTATTGCAGCCGATTAGCGCGGCGCGGCTATTTACTGCCGCCTTGGCTCACCGTACGAAAGGTAGTGATGTCGCGGAGGATGTCGGGCATATAGATGCTGCGTTGGTTGGCGCAGAAAATTTAATTACATCCTTGCGAGAAATCGCGCGTTTGGATTCGGGAAATATTCGGCTTGAGCGTCGCGACTTTTGTATAGCGGAAATACTTGAGCCGCTGGCCCGTGAATGTGGGCTAAGTGCCGAGCGAAATGGCTTGGAATTACGTTATCGGCCATCAACACTGTGGGTTTATAGTGATAAACAATTGTTGCGGCGGGTGATTCAGAATTTTCTTTCTAATGCCTTGCGTTATACCCGAACCGGTGGTGTTTTGTTGGCGTGTCGGCGGCGTGATAAACATGTTCTGGTTCAGGTATGGGATACCGGGTCAGGTATCTCTAAAACAGATCAATTGCGGGTGTTCGACGAGTTTGAGCGTGTTTCTGGTGCGGTGCAAAATGATGCTGATAAAGGGTTAGGGCTAGGTTTGTCTATCGTTCAACGTATTAGTGGTTTGCTGGGGCATGAGGTAACACTTGCTTCAGTGGAAGGGCGAGGCAGTGTATTCACCATTAAGGTGCCCATTGGCAAACAACAGGATCGTATTGTTGAAGGAAATACGATTGATATGGAGTCTGAACTTACCGGTGTGAGTGTGTTATGCATAGATAATGAAGTAGGTATTCGAGCTGGAATGCAAGCCTTGCTAGGGCAGTGGGGCTGCCGTGTTTTTAGCGGCGGTAATCTCGGTGAAGTGCTCGCTCAATGGCGCTTGGAAAAAGCGCCAGATATTGTACTGGCTGATTTTCATTTAGATAACGGGGAAACGGGATTACAGCTAATAGAGGCGTTGAACTATCACTGGCAGACAAGTTTGCCCGCGGTGATAATCAGCGCTGATAACAGCGTAGAGGTGCGTGCTCAGGTTGAGAAGGCGGGTTATCGATTTTTAACAAAGCCGGTTAAGCCCGCTGCTTTACGGGGTGTGATGCGTCAACTTTTACTGCGCTAAGAAATATAATTTATTAGCTTAATTGTGGAGGGGTGGCATCTAACTGGCTAAATGCCAAGGCCGCCTGTGTACGAGAGTGAACGCCGAGTTTGCGAAAAATCTCTGTCACGTGTGCTTTTACAGTCGCTTCTGTCACATTGAGTTCGTAGGCAATTTGCTTATTGAGTAGGCCCTGGACTAGCAAGCTGGCAACGCGGAATTGTTGTGGCGTAAGGCTGGCAATATCTTCAGCCATTTTCTTTTCTTTACTGTTCTGTCCCACTTGATATTTAACGCCCTCGGGAAGCCATCTAGCACCATTTATAATGACATTTATAGCGCCGCTAATTGCTTCGGCTGGGCTGCTTTTGGGTAGAAATCCCGCAGCGCCGTGGTCAATCGCACGACACATTATTTCGGGGGTTTCGCTAGCGGAAATAATCATAACGGGAATCTCAGGGTAGTGGGCTTGCAAGTGGATTAAGCCACTAAAGCCCTGTGCATCAGGCATGTGCAAATCGAGTAAAATGAGATCACTGCTAGTATCTGTGCTAAGTAAGTTTTGTAATTCTGCGATAGATGCTGCTTCGCTGACGATACAGCCTTCAAAATTCTGGGTAAGCGTTGCTTTGAGTGCTGCGCGAAATAGTGGGTGGTCGTCAGCAATGATAAATCGCAGTGAGTCCATCGGGTGCCTTTTTCTTATTGGTTTGTATAGGCAACAGTGTATAGAAAAAAGCCCTGCAATGCAGGGCAAAGACCCTTAGGAATAATTAGGCAATACTTGCTTTTGTAATGTTGTGAACCTGAATAAGTTTGGCGACAACAGCCGGATCGGCGAGGGTGGATAAATCGCCGAGATTTTCAGTGTCGTCCGCAGCAATTTTTCGCAGTATGCGACGCATGATTTTCCCCGAGCGGGTTTTAGGCAGGTCATCTGTCCATTGGATGACATCGGCTACCGCAATGGGGCCAATTTCTTTCCTTAGCCATTGCTTTAGTTCGTTGCGCAGTGACTCACATTCATCTAGCTTTTCAGTGAGGGTAACGTAGGCGTAGATGCCCTCACCTTTAATGGAGTGGGGATAGCCAACAACTGCTGCTTCTGCCACTGAGGGGTGCGCAGCGAGTGCACTTTCTAGTTCTGCGGTTCCTAATCGGTGCCCAGAGACATTCAGTACGTCATCGACTCTGCCGGTGATCCAGTAATAGCCATCTTCGTCGCGCCGCGCACCGTCGCTGCTAAAGTAATAGCCTTCAAAGGTGGAAAAATAGGTGTCGATAAAACGTTGGTGATCACCGAATATGGTGCGCATTTGTCCCGGCCAGCTGTCACAAATGACCAAATTGCCCTCGGCGGCGCCTGATAATACATTGCCGTCGTTATCAACTAGTGCTGGATGTACGCCAAAGAAAGGCAAGGTTGCGGATCCGGGTTTTAGAGCAAGAGCGCCGGGTAGAGGGGTAATCATTAAACCGCCGGTTTCTGTTTGCCACCAGGTGTCGAGTATGGGGCATTGACTGCGGCCAAATTGTTCGTAAAACCATGTCCAAGCTTCCGGATTTATAGGCTCGCCGGCAGTACCTAATAAGCGCAGTGAGCTGCGGTCGGTGTTAGCTAATGCTTCTTCGCTGTGGGCCATAAGGGCGCGAATGACGGTGGGTGCGGTGTACAGTGTATTTACCTGATGTTTGTCGATGATGCGTGCCAGTCTGCCTGCATCTGGAAAATTGGGGATGCCTTCATACATCACGATGGTGGCACCGTTGCTTAAGGGGCCATATACCGCATAGCTATGACCGGTAATCCATCCGATGTCGGCCATACACCAATAAATTTCACCGGGTTTGTAATCAAAAACTAAGTGGTGGCTTAAGGATGTGTAAACCATGTAGCCGCCGGTGGTGTGGACGGCTCCTTTGGGTTTGCCCGTTGAGCCGGAGGTGTAAAGAATGAACAGCGGGTCTTCAGCGTTCATGACCTCGGCTTCGCAAATGCTGTCTTGTTCATTGGTGAGTGTGTGGTAGTCGATATCGCGAGGTGCTTGCCAATTAATATTGTCTCCCGTGTGTTTAACTACCAAGACTTTTTCAACGAGTGTTGGTGGACAGAGTGCTATGGCGTCATCGACATTTTGTTTGAGTTCTACTCGCCGGCCGCCGCGATTTCCGGCGTCAGCGGTAATGATCAATTTTGATTGGCCATCTTGTATGCGGCCAGCTAAAGCTTCCGGAGAGAATCCGCCAAATACGACTGAATGGATAGCGCCGATACGTGCGCAGGCAAGCATCGCGATAGTTGCTTCGGGAATCATCGGCATATATAGCGTTACTACATCGCCTTTAGTCACTCCTAAGCTTTTTAAGCCGTTGGCGAGTTTGCACACCTGTGTGTGGAGTTCTCGATAGGTGTATTTGCGCTCGACGTCAGTTTCGCTGTCGGGCTCCCAAATCATTGCCAATTGGTCTGCCTGTTGATTTAAATGGCGGTCTAGGCAATTTACACTGGCATTTAACTGGCCATCTTCAAACCAGCGAATCGACAGATTATGTTTTGCAAAATTGCAATTTTTAATGGAGTTTGGAGTGACTACCCAGTCTAGGCGTTTTGCTTGTTCTGCCCAGAATAACTCTGGCGTATCAAGGGATTGTTGATATAGAGATGTATGAGCTTCAATGTCTATATAGGCATTGTTCTTTGCGGTGATGTCAACGGGATAGTAGTTCGCTGAAGGCGTTGAAGTAGTCATGACCGAGGTCTCCATTTTAAATTTATTGCGGTGGATTATCCTTAGAATGTGATTGAAATAGAATTAGACCTTGGTCTAGTTACGTCTCGTCTTATATTTTTCCCGTCATATTGTCTTATAGACTTTGGTCTATATATGACTAATGGCTAATATCGTTGTGAGCTCCTTGAGCATATAAATTTCGTGTCATTTCCGATTCGAGAGAGCTCACTATGATAATTAATAAAAAAATGACTTTGGCTGATTTGGCGGTCTTGCCGTTACGATCAAGTTTATTTGCCGGCTTGGTGATTGCTACCTTGCCACTTTCTTTAACGGCTGAAGCACTTCAGGCAGAGACTTTAGAGCAGCGAGTTGCCCGTTTAGAGCAGGCTCTTGCAGAAAAAGAGCGGTCAACCAACGCTATGCAGACTAAAGGTGCTACTGAGTACTCCTTTGGCGGCTATATAAAATTAGATGTTATCGCCAGCCAATATAGCGACGGCGAGCGCGCATTGGCCGGTGTCGGTGACGATTTTCTCGTCGCGTCGGTGATTCCAGTAGGTGGAAAATCGGGTGATAGCAACCTTGATATGCAGGCCAAGCACTCACGTATTTGGTTTAAAACGACGACTGCAACAGAGCTGGGTGCAGTTGGTACTTATATTGAAATGGACTTTGGTGTTAATCAAATTGGCGATGAGCGTATTAGTAACTCCTCGGCGTCTCGCGTTCGGCATGCTTATTTGAACTGGGAGTACAGCAAGAATAATTCATTGCTGGCCGGCCAAACGTGGAGCACCTTTTTTAATGTTGGCAGTTTGCCAGATACCCTCGATTTTGTGGGACCGGTCGGAACATTGTTTGAGCGACAAGCGCAAATACGCTGGACGCATATCTTAGGCCCTTCGAGGTCGCTAATGTTTGCGCTAGAAAACCCCTCAAGCGGTTTGTACGGCGAAGATGGATCGGCGGCCGGTGCTAGTGCCTATGATAACAATGCCCTACCGGACATGGTGCTGCGTTATAACGGGAAATCCGGTGATTTTAGTTACAGCTTTGCTGGTATGGTGCGAGAGGTCGCTTATAAACAAAACTTTAGTAACAGTCAGGCGCAGGTGGTTGCCGGTGATGACAGTGTCTATGGTTACGGCGTGAGTTTTGCCGGTGTTTGGCAGTTAGGTGAGGATGATATTCGCGTACAGCTAAACGCAGGGAATGCTTTAGGGCGCTATCTAGGCTTACAAACCTACCGCGATGGAGTCATTGAAGATAATGGTGATATTGAATTAATTGACTCTGTGGGTGGCTACGCGGCGTATCGCCATATATGGGCCCCTAAATGGCGAAGCAGTTTAGTGCTGTCGGCAAGTTCGGCTGACAATCCAAATTCGCTTGCCGATACCGTAGCTGCGTCTTACCAAAGTATGCATGTAAATTTAGTTTACGCCCCCGTAGCGGCCTTAACGTTCGGTATTGAATATATCCATGCCACTAAAGAAATTGAGAAGCCCGTCAATGGCGACGATAGAGGTGACTTAGATCGTCTGCAATTTAGCGCGAAATACATATTTTGATCATCGACTACGCTAGTCGACTAAGGTCGAATGGTGAAACTGTGATGTAACTGTAATGCTTGGTTTATAAAAGTATAAGTCGAAAATAATAGGAGAATAACAATGGCGTTTCATTCGAAAGAACTAGCAAAAGCCTATTGGCGAGAAAACGTGAAGCTCTTGCTTAGTCTGCTGTTTATCTGGGCCTTGGTGTCTTTTGGCTTCGGAATAATCTTAGTTGATGTGCTAAATCAAATTCAATTTTTTGGTTTTAAATTGGGTTTTTGGTTTGCGCAGCAAGGATCAATTTACACGTTTGTGGTGCTGATTTTTGTGTACGTATACAAAATGAATCGGCTCGACGAAAAATACGACGTTCAAGAAGACTAGGGGTGAATTATGGATATTCGAATTTGGACGTTTTTAATTGTCGGTTTGAGTTTTGTTTTGTACATCGGTATCGCGATTTATTGTCGCGCAGGCTCCACGAAAGAGTTTTATGTTGCCGGCGGTGGTGTGCACCCTGTGGTGAACGGAATGGCGACGGCGGCGGACTGGATGAGCGCGGCGTCGTTTATTTCGATGGCGGGCTTAATTTCTTTTATGGGATACGATGGCGCGGTCTATTTAATGGGGTGGACGGGTGGCTATGTATTGCTGGCGCTCTGCTTGGCACCGTATCTGCGTAAATTTGGTAAGTTTACCGTGCCCGATTTTATTGGTGACCGCTATTACTCGCAAACTGCGCGCACCGTTGCCGTTATCTGCGCGATCTTTGTGTCTTTCACTTATGTGGCAGGGCAGATGCGTGGGGTTGGCGTGGTATTCAGTCGCTTCCTTGAAGTAGACATTACCACTGGCGTGTTCCTAGGCATGGCAATTGTGTTCTTTTACGCCGTACTCGGCGGCATGAAGGGCATCACCTATACCCAGGTCGCGCAATACTGCGTGTTGATGATGGCCTATTTGGTGCCGGCAATCTTTATCTCGATCATGATTACGGGTCATGTTATTCCCCAGTTTGGCTTCGGCGCGACCTTGGCCGATGGTTCGGGGGTGCATCTGCTCGACAAGCTCGATGGCTTGTCGGCTGAACTCGGGTTTGCCGCCTACACCAGTGGGACGAAGTCGACGATTGATGTGCTGTTTATCACTGCAGCATTGATGGTGGGTACGGCGGGTTTGCCTCACGTGATTGTGCGCTTCTTTACCGTACCTAAGGTGAAAGACGCGCGTAAGTCTGCGGGCTGGGCGTTGATCTTTATTGCGGTGCTTTACACCACAGCACCCGCGGTTGCCGGTTTTGCACGGCTGAATATGATCAACACCATTAACGGTGCCGATAGTCAGGGTACTGAGTACAGTGAAGCGCCGACGTGGGTGACCAACTGGGAGAAAACCGGCTTAATCGGCTGGGAAGATAAAAACGAAGATGGCCGTATGTTCTACTCCGGCGACGAGCGCAACGAGATGCATATTGATCGGGATATTATGGTCTTGGCCAACCCCGAGATTGCCGATCTTCCTGCATGGGTGATTGCCCTAGTTGCCGCGGGTGGCGTTGCTGCAGCCTTGTCTACCTCGGCAGGTTTGCTACTGGTTATCTCAACATCGATCTCCCACGATTTGCTGAAGCGAAATCTGATGCCGAATATATCGGACAAAATGGAGCTTCGTTATGCACGTAGTGCGGCAGCGGTGGCGGTGTGTATCGCTGGCTATCTGGGGATAAATCCGCCGGGCTTTGTCGCCCAAGTGGTGGCCTTTGCCTTTGGCTTGGCGGCATCGAGCTTTTTCCCTGCCATCATCCTCGGTATCTTTTACAAACGCATGAATAAATACGGTGCGATAACGGGCATGGTTAGTGGTCTCTTGTTTACTGCTACCTATATTGTGTATTTCAAATTTATCAATCCTGCGGCCAGCGTGCCTGAGAATTGGTGGTTTGGGGTGTCGCCAGAAGGGATTGGTACCTTAGGCATGATTGTTAACTTTGCAGTGGCCGCTGTGGTGTGCCATTTAACACCGCCGCCACCGCAAGATGTACAGGATATGGTAGAGAGTATTCGCTACCCACAGGGAGCGGGTGAAGCCCAAGTTCACTAAGCTCACATAGCGCGAGGCGCCAAGCCGCTACCGATTTTCGGTGGCGGCTTTTTTTGTCTTATGGTGTTTTCACCCTTTTAGACGTTAACTTGGTAAAATGCTGGGCTGCGGCCGTTTATACTCGGTCGAATAGCTATTTCGGGATAAATAATGGCATTGGATTTTGAAGAGCTACTTCGTTTCGTTGATACCGTTTTAACGGCCAATGAAGGCGATCATTTTACGACCTTAGGCATTCGCCCAGAATATGTTGAGCGTCATCGGGTTGGTATGTCTATGTCCTACAGCGACACATTGATTGGTGACCCGGATACGGGCGTTATTCATGGCGGCGCAATCACCGCCTTATTGGATACTTGCTGTGGCTTTGCCGCCGCGACGGTATTAGTAGATTTGGCGATGACGCCAACCATCGATTTACGTATCGATTATATGCGCGCGGCGACCCCTGGCCAAACGGTGTATGCCGACGCGGAGGTTTATCGCGTCACTGAGAGTGTGATTTTTGCGCGAGCTCTTGCCCATCATGGTGATCGCGAGAAGCCAATTGCATCCGCTGTTGGTAATTTCTTCCGAATGGAGCTCGCGTTGTTTACCGATATGCGTCGTGAGTTTCGTGCAGCGCAAAAATTGAAACAATCAGGGCAGAAGTCCCGTGGTAGCGACAATGAATGATTTGGAATTGCATCAACTTATTAACCGAGTTCCTTATGCGCAAACGCTTGGTATACAAGTGGGAGGGGAGAACGATTGCTTTTTGTTACCGACCAAAAAGAGCAATATCGGCAACCCGACACTGCCAGCGTTACATGGTGGGGCAATTGCTGGTTTTATGGAGTTGTCGGCAATGATGTATGTCTTGCGGCATAGCAACAGTGAAAAATTTCCCAAGGTGGTCGATTTCGCGGTGGACTATGTGCGTGCAGGCAAGTATGTGGCTACACATTCGCGCTGCAAGTTGGTCTATCTCGGTAGGCGAATGATTAACGTGAGTATAAGTGCGTGGCAGGAAGATGAAGCTGCGCCTATAGCAATGGCTAGGGCGCAGTTTTTGGTTAAAGAGTGAAACTTTAATTTAGCCTAAGGTTTGCTTTGCAAATATTGTTTTGGCGTCATATTAAACCAGCGTTTAAACGCTCTATTAAATGAGCTTTGTTCGTTGTACCCCAATAAACCCGCTATTTGTGACATGGGTATGGCGTCGTGCGCAAGAAGTTTTTTAGCTTCAGTAATCCTAACTTCGTCAACAAGTGCTTCAAAGGTATACCCTTCAGATTGCAATTTTCGGTGCAGGGCACGTTCATGAAGTTTCATGTTTTCTGCAATTACGGGGCGTGACAGTTGGCCGGTCGGTAGCAGTTTTTGAATTAAATGACGAGCTTGCTTGCTGGTCGATAAATTCGGTTTACTTGTGGAGTTGGAATCTATTTCTACCATCGAGAGGTAGCTGGATACCAAACCGTGAAGCTGAGGGTTGTGGGAGCTCAATTCGATATCTAAAAAGTCGGTGTCGAGCTCTATTGAATCATATTTTTGATTAAATACCGTTGGGCAATTGAACGCGCTTTGATAATGCTTTTCGGGACCAATTTTTGAATGGCGGAAATGAACGGCCCGCGCTTTAAATTTTCCTTCGGTAAGCAGGTGAATAATGTGAAGTGTGCAAGCGACAGCGTGCTCTACTGCCTGGCGGCTGTTATTGGCGTTGACGAGCTCTAAGCAGGCATAGCTTGGCTGGTCCTCACTCTCTCTCAATGTGAGTGAAATGGCGGGGGTGAAATGGTACAGAAATTTTCCTACACTTGTTAATGCTGACCTGACATCGTGCGCAGATAGTGCTAAAAAAGCAACTGGACCAAGAATAGAGTGATCCTGTCGCATAGCAAGTTGTAAGCCAATATTGGGTAGATTTAGGCTTGTGGCACTTAACTCAAGTAGGTCGATAAAGCTTTGATATGGGAAAAAATAGTCTTCCTGATCTAGTTGACTGTAATCTATACCTGCTTTGAGGCATAAATCCTCAGCATTACCTTGTAGCTCCTCAATTAGGGATACAAAATTATTTAGGCAGCTGGCCCGTACGCGTGCAGTCATTGAGTCTCACAGGTATATAGGTATTGTTATCGTTGTGGGTACGTTTTTGATCTGCTCGGAGCATAGCAAGAATATGCAGAGTTTCCTACTCAGGGAATGAGTGGCACTTCGGTGTAGGCGGGGGAGCTACCCATTGTCTGCACGGCTGCTTTGGTGCTGTTTGTTTATATTGGTTTCGGGGGGCTACTGTATGACGAACTAAATATAGCGCGGGAACACTCGCCCGCATTTAAGGGCGAGCGGTGAAAGGTGTTTTAAAGTTGTGAATTAATCAGCCCATCGATTAGGGGAAGGGTTGGAATAAATGGCTTTAAATTTTCACTGTAAGTCGCCTGTATTACATCGCCACCAGGTAATCCGGAGAGAACGTTATTTATGATTAGGTTGCCCTGTAGTAGATCGCTGATAACGATAGTATTTTCCGGCCCTTTTAATAGAACATCATAAGTGATTAGTAATGGATTATTTGGCAGTATATTGAATAGCGGTGACGAATTTAACCCAATGGCTGCGGTGGTTGCTTGGAGTGGGTCAACTAGCGTCACCACTAATCCCCCGCTTAGGCTCCCCAATGTGTCGGTAATACCCTGAAGCGGACCTAAGCTTTGGGCGTTGACAAGTGATGGGCCAGTCATTAATGCTGCGGTTAAAGTTGAGTACGGAAGTAGTTTTTTTAACATTATTTTCTCCGGTATATAAAAGTGACGGGGTTATACGAGCGTCCATGCTCTTTGAGTAAGCTAATACATCCAGTATTACGCTGCTTTAATTCGCTCCTCTCAGCATACCGCTTGAACAATTTTAGCCATCGCTGCAGGGGGTATATTGTAAAACATTGCGGCAGGGTCAGATGCAATCGCATGGTAAATAGCATCTTGCTTATCTTGGTTGACCTCCCAGCGTTTAAAGTTGGTTGTACAGCCTATGCGCTGTTGGAAGTCTATTAAGAATTTAATGCAATTGCCCAATAGTTCTTGGTCACTACCATTTTGAGAAAGATTGAGTGCTTTGGCGAGCCGCTGCCCTTTGCCTGCATAAAATTCAGGGCATGCTTCCATCACGACGGGAAGGAGCGCGGCATTGGCGTCGCCGTGGGGGATGTGGAACATGCCGCCGAATGCGTGGGCGCAGTTGTGAATGGGGATTGCGTTTAGGCTACCGCCGAAGGCGTCGATTGCTAGGCTGCTCGCTTGTAACATATTTGAGCGCGCGACAACGTCCTTGCCATTATCGATCACCTTGGGCAAATTTTCGACAATCATTTGTGCGGCATGAAATGCGTGAGCATCTGTCATGGCATTCGCAGTTGGCGAGGCGACAGCCTCCAGTGCGTGTGTTAGAGCATCCATTCCTGTTGCAGCGGTGAGGAAGTCCGGTAGTCCTAAGCACAGATTCCCGTCTAGTACCGCCATGTCGGGCTCTAGAAAAGGCGCGACAAGGTTGGTTTTAATACCTAAGGCTTCATTGTAGAACACCGCTACTGGTGAAACCTCTGCTCCTGTGCCAGCAGTGGTAGGTACGCCGATATGAGGGATCCCCGAGTGCTGGCAGCTTGGCCAGGCATCAATTTTAATCCCACTCTGAAGTAAGTCGGCGATATCTGTTGCCCCGTGTTGAAGGGAGTATTTGACACCTTTTGAGGCATCTAGAACACTGCCGCCACCCACTGCCAGAATGGCATCGGCCGCCACGGACCTAGCATAAGCAGTTGCAGCGTTTACGGATTGGCAGGCTGCGTCTTGGCTTATGCCGGTATAAACGCCTACTAGCACGGCTTTATTGCTAGAGCAGCTGGCGAATACTGCCTTTATTTGGTCTACGATGCCGGCCTGTTCGAGACCAATATCGCTAAATAGCACCACTCTTTTGGCACCCATGCCTTCAAATAGCGCGGGTATGCGAATAACTGAGCCTGCGGCGCAATGAATCGTGCTGCGCATATTGTACTGATAGTAATGTGAGCTAGACATGCTGGTATCCTATTAATAATTAGCGTTCAATTAGCTGGGTCGCGAACCTTAAAACGTATGGACCAAGTGGTAAGTTGATTTTTTACTTGGGTCGCGTTCAAACGCTGTCGAAATCGATTTCAATTCTGTATACGAGTTTAGGCTGTTATGACTCATCTCCCGACCATAGCCGCTTTGCTTCATTCCGCCAAAGGGTGCGTCTGTACGCATCATGTGCCAGTCATTTATCCAAACTGAGCCAGCTTCGAGTTGGCGAGCAACGGCTTGGGCGCCAATGATGTCCTCGGTCCAGATGCCGGCCGACAGTCCGTATATTGAATCGTTTACGATGTTTATGGCTTCGTCTAGCTCGGTAAATTTTATAATAGACACAACTGGGCCGAATATTTCTTCGCAGGTGTGTTTCATATCATTCTGGCAATTGGTGATAATAGTCGGTTCGAGGAAATAGCCATTTTCGAAGCCTGACACAATCTTGCGTTTTCCTCCGGTAACGATGTGGGCGCCTTGCTCTTGAGCCGATTTAAGATAGGC
The DNA here is from genome assembly GCF_002915595.1 of Zhongshania marina. Classification (GTDB taxonomy): domain Bacteria; phylum Pseudomonadota; class Gammaproteobacteria; order Pseudomonadales; family Spongiibacteraceae; genus Spongiibacter; species Spongiibacter marinus_B. The sequence goes on along the minus strand of NZ_PQGG01000010.1, from coordinate 21,062 downwards.
CTCAATCCGATTAAACTGCTGCTCCGAAACAATAGGGCCCATGCCAGTTGCAGGATCGAGTGGATTACCTACGACTATTTTTTCTGCCAAGGTCTTCATTTTGGCGATGAGTTCATCGTGGATATCGACATGGACAATTAATCGACTAGCTGATTCACAAGCCTGCCCAGAGTTCATCATGATGCCGAACAGTGCGCCATGCGCGACCAAGTCGATATTGGCGTCAGGCATTACGATAGCCGCGCCTTTGCCACCGAGCTCTAGCGTGACTCGCTTTAGCGTGGCAGCTGCAGCAACTTGAATATTTCTACCTGTTTGAGTGGAACCTGTAAAAGATATTTTATTTACTTTGGGGTGTTTGACTAGGGCGTCACCCACTTTTACCCCCGTACCACTTACTAGATTCAATACACCAGCCGGTAAAAATTGATTAATTAGCTCAATTAAGCGAAATGTCGATGTTGGCGTTAATTCTGATGCTTTTACGACCACGGTGTTACCTGCAGCTAAGGCTGGGGCTATTTTCCAAGAAAGTAAAAGAAGCGGAAAGTTCCACGCGGTAATAATGCCGCAGACGCCAACAGGTTCTTTGACGACCATGGTGTGAACTTGTTCTGGCAAAATCTTTGGTGAAAGGTTTTCGATAAATGGGTAGTTTTTGATGGACTCGGCAAGAGTGAAAAATAAATCGGCGATGGCCAAGATATCTAGTCCCATTACCCGCTTGATCGTTCCGCCGGAGGCTTGAACCTCTAGAATAGCTAGCTCTTGGGCATTCGCTAATACCGTGTTACCGATTTGATACAGCAATTTGGAACGCGCGGTTACGCTAATATTGCGCCAATCTGTACTTTTCAATGCACGGCTGGCTGCGTTTACCGCGAGGTCTACATCGGTCGCATCGCCATCGGCGGTTTTCGCTATTAGATTGCCTGTGGCAGGACAATGCACGTCAATATAGTGACCAGAGTTTGGCTTTACTATATCGCCGTTAATGATGTGATGATAAAGCGGTAATTCATGGGCGTTGTTCATTTAATGTCCTTGATGTTGGTCTGTATGGATATAAATGTTTTATTTATTTATTTATTTATTTATTTGTTTATTTGTTTATTTGTTTATTTGTTTATTTGTTTATTTGTTTGAACTGATTATTGATGTTTAGTGTTGATTGGTATTGGCTTTTTAGGACGTTTTTTTGTCATTTGAGCATTGCCAATGCGGCTGTCCTAATTTGCCAAAAAGTTGTCCGCATCGGAAAAGACGTGAGATTGCTTTTGGTGGATTATGTGCACTTAATCGATTGTGTTAGAGGGGATAATAATTAAATGCGCATATCTCAGAGCTACTTAAAAAAGATCACGTTAGGTGCATCTTTAGCTAGTCTAAGTTATATACCAATGACTTCGTTGGCCGCGCCAATGCTCGAGGAAGTGATTGTTACGGGGCAGAAGCGCTCGGAGAGTACCCAGGATACTCCTGTTGCGATTACCGGTATGACTTCTGATTCGTTAGAAAAATTCGGTTTCGCGAGTGCAAATGATATATCTGCGCAAGTACCCAATATGCAGGTTAGTGGTCCCTTTGGTGACGTCCAGCCGATCTTTGCGATTCGCGGTGTCAGTATGTCGGATTACAGCTCTAATCAGGCAAGTCCCATCGGTGTTTACTCCGATGAGTCATATATGGGGCCGGTATATACTCATGGTATGAACTTTTTTGATGTTGAGCGACTAGAGGTTTTGCGCGGCCCTCAAGGCACATTGTATGGTAAAAATACTACTGGTGGTGCAATCAATATCATTACTAAAACCCCAATAATTGACGACGGCTTGCACGTCAACGCCAAGCTAGGTGCGGGGAATTATGATTCACGAGTCGGTGATTTAGGGGTTGAGGGTACGTTAATAGATGAAACTCTAGCAGTGCGTGCCGCATATTCATTTTCTCGAAATAGTGGCTATACCGAAAACCGTTCTGGTGGTCCAAATTTATCCTCCATTGATTTCCAAGGATTGCGAGTAACACTGAATTGGCAGATATCTGAAAATTTAAATAATGTGCTTAAGTTAACCCATGGCCAAAATGATTCAATGGCAAATGCGTCTAGGAATGAGCCCCGTGGCGATCTTAATAATGGCGGAGCTGGTCTTATTGGTGCGGTAGGTGGTGTTGTTGGTGGTGCTTTACTTCAAGGTGATGTAAGCAGCGGGTATATGGATAACACTGGATACTCAGCGTCGTCCCAAAATCTGGGACGTCATGAGGTCGATGATAATTTCACCGGTCCTTTAATTGTTAACTCCGACATGCTGGTTAATAAGCTGGAGTATCTTGGTGAATACCACACCTTTACAAGTATCACGTCAGTGAGTATTTCCGACTATGCTCAGAAACAGAATACTGACGGGTCGCCAGAAGGATTGCTTGAGATTCGTTGGGCTGTAGATACTGAGGCGTTTAGTCAGGACTTTAGAGTTTCTAGTAATTACGATGGCATGATTAATTTCATCGGCGGTATTTATTATGCTGAAGAAGAAATGGATATGCATAATGAGTATGCGATTTATGCAACGCCGCCGGATGTGCGGGTCGCGATCACATATCCAGGGGCGACGGGCTACTATCCGTATTTGCTCGATTATGGTCAACTTGATCAAAAGATGGTTACTGATAAGACGAGTTATGCGGCGTATACGCAGTTTCGTTTTGATATAAGTGCTGATTTTGGTATTGATTTTGGTATTCGCTATACGGTTGACGAAATTGACCTTAGCTATCTGAATATTTCTAGAGAGGGATACGATGGTAGTCCGAGAGGAACATATGTTCCGGGTAATACTACTCGACATGATGAGCCCTTTATACCACTTAATCTCGGTGGCGACGCAGGCATTGTTGAGATCGACCTATTTCTTCAGAATTTACTTACTGGGGAAACTACACTCGAAGATCTCATTGAGACGGGAGAGATTGGGTATACCCACGGTGCATATACCACAGATTCCTCGACGCCAATGTCGGCAAAGGAACAAGAGTTTACCGGTAAACTCGGCTTAGATTATCGTTTCAATGATGACTTCATGATGTACGCAAGTTATAGCAAGGGATTTCGCTCCGGTAATTTTAATGGCGGTGTTTATTATCGTGAGCGTGATTTCGAAGATGCCTATGCGAGACCTGAGTACATAGATGCTTATGAAGTAGGTTTTAAATCCGATTTTTATGATCAGCGTGCTCGTGTTAATGCCGCAGCCTTTTTATACGATTATAAAGATCAGCAGTTTATCAACGTTGTTGGCGTATCCAACTTTTTGGAAAATGCGGGTGGCTCCACTATCGCAGGCTTAGAAGCTGAGATTATGTTTGCTGCGACGGAAAAGCTAATGTTTATGATGGGTATTGGCTATCTTGATACAGAGTATACCGAGCTGGAATTGTCGGACACGGAAACGCTTAATAATCCGAATGATGAAATTGATCTTTCCGGAAATGAACTAATATCAGCGCCTAAAATAAGTGGAAACATTTCTATAGATTATGAAATATACAGTGGAGACAGTGGATATATAAGCTGGAATGTTAACGCTAATTATCAGGATAAGCAGTGGTATAGCGCTTATAATGATAAAGGTGGATATAAAAATATTAAGCAGGACGCCTATACGCTAGTGAATACACGTTTGACATGGCGTGGGATTGGTGAGGACTACTCGGTGTCTATATGGGCAAAAAATCTTGCATATGAAGAATATGATGGATATGCAATTAATCTTCAGGCTGGTTTCGGATTTGATTATTTTCAAGAAGGTCCGCCGAGAACATTTGGTGTAGATGCAACGTATAAGTTTTAATAAATAATTAGGTTGTGAATAAAGATATTAAATATATCGAGTTTTTTTAATAATATTTTGATCGTGAAACTGTGATGACGAATTTGCTATGTATAAAAGTCCGTTAATGAAACAGTAAGTGGGTCAAGCAGTTTCACGAAGGAGAACGCTATGGGAAGTATTACTTTTATTGAGCACAATGGCACTGAGCACATAGTAGATTTTGAGGTTGGGAAGTCCTTGATGCAAATTGCCTTGGATAATGGAATTCCAGGTGTTGACGCTGATTGCGGTGGTGTGTGCGCCTGCGGTACCTGTCATGTAATTATTGAAGGTAGTGCTGTCAATATTACCGGCGGCGCGACCGAGGATGAATTACAAATGTTAGATCTGACTCCCGAGCGTAGTGAAACCTCCAGGCTTGCTTGCCAGATTATCACCACTGATGGGATGGATGGCATGGTTGCGCGCTTGCCTGAATTTCAGATGTAAAAAAGTACAAAAATAATACTCAACGAATAATGCGAATAGGTGGAAATACTATGAAAATTGTTGATTTGGTTGCTGAAAAGGGCGCCGCAAGCGTCCCGATGCACTTACAAATTAAAGCCGGTCATATGCTGTACAAGGCTAAAAATAAGCTAGGTATGTACACTAAATTCCCGGAGTTTGTAGAAGCACCTGTTCCTGAAGTGTCAACGCTGGCGATCGACGAGATTGACGTTAGTAATCCATTTCTGTTTAAGCAAAATCGTTGGGAGTCGTATTTCAAGCGATTGCGCGATGAATGCCCAGTTCATTATCAGAAAAAAAGTCCATTCGGACCGTTTTGGTCGATCACGCGTTATGACGACATTGTTTTTGTAGATAAACATCACGACCTCTTTTCTGCCGAACCGTTTATCATTATCGGCGCTACGCCGAAAGAGCTCGCACTTGAGATGTTTATCGCCATGGATCCACCTAAGCACGATGTGCAGCGTCAAGCTGTGCAGGGTGTTGTGGCACCGAAGAATCTCAAAGAAATGGAGGGTCTGATTCGCAGTCGTACTCAAGAGGTCCTAGATCAGCTGCCGCTAGATACGCCGTTTGACTGGGTAGAGGATGTCTCTATCGAGCTGACTGCCAGAATGCTAGCAACACTGCTGGACTTCCCTTACGAGGAGCGTCGAAAACTTGTTTATTGGTCAGATTTGGCTGGCGGCGGTGCCGAGATGACTGGCGGCTCGACCAATACCGACGAGCTGTTCGAGGGCATGAGGGATATGGCCAAGCATTTTTCTCAACTTTGGCGCGTTAAAGAGGAAAAGATTGCTGCTGGTGGCGAAGTAGGTTTTGATCTGATCGGTATGTTACAGAATAATCCAGATACTAAGGATCTGATTAATAAGCCGATGGAGTTCCTTGGTAATTTAGTTCTCTTAATTGTTGGTGGTAATGACACCACCCGTAACTCGATGTCAGGTGGTGTTCTTGCCTTGAATCGCTTCCCTGACGAGTTTACTAAGCTGAAGAACGATCCTAGCTTGATTCCGAACATGGTGTCAGAAATTATCCGCTGGCAAACGCCGCTGGCGTATATGCGTCGTATCGCGAAGCAGGATGTAGAGCTAAATGGCAAAACCATCAAAAAGGGTGACAAGGTCGTAATGTGGTATGCCTCTGGCAACAGAGACGAGCGCGCGATTGAGCGGCCTGATGAGTTTATCGTGGATCGTAAAGGCGCACGTAACCACCTTTCCTTTGGCTTTGGCGTGCATCGCTGTATGGGTAATCGTCTTGCTGAGTTGCAGTTACGTATACTGTGGGAAGAATTGTTAGCGAGATTCGATAAAATCGAAGTGGTTGGCGAGCCCGAGTATGTGCAGTCTAACTTTGTAAAAGGCTATTCGAAGATGATGGTTAAACTTACATCGAAGTAGTTTAGAGTAGTGTTAGTCATACGGGGGAGCTTTCTGCTAATGTGTGTTAGCTTTCCCTTGTACTGTATTTAAATTAAATTTATTAGAGTTAATATTCTGGTTTTCTCGGCGTTTATAGCTGAGTAATTGACGATGCCTTTGCCCCTTCGGGGGCCTTTTTATGAAATAATTTTACGTTTATAGTACATATATAGTTAAATAATCGTCTATTTTGTAGTGCTTACCCTCGTTTATTCATGTTCTTAATTATAGCGAGCGCCGACTTTCTAGGTTGCCGTCAATTGCGATAAACTTCTGCGCCAGTATTTCCTTGAAGGCGATACTTTATTCATTAACCGACAATGAGGCATTCTGGATGATCGCGATATTTTTCCTTTATAACGCTGAATGCTACTTTTCCAATGCTTGTCGTTCCATCTTCATGCTAATAGAGGCGGTATAATTTATGCGGCGCGGAAAATCAGAAGAAAAATATGTTGATGTTCCGGGTGGAAGTATTTATGTCCGGATTTGGCATCCAGTAGAACCGCCAACGTCACCTCCAATCGTCCTGTTGCATGATTCGTTAGGCTGTGTAGCTCTGTGGCGAGAGTTTCCGGCTCAGCTTTCCCTTAGCCTTGGTCGCACAGTTGTCGCCTATGACCGGCTGGGGTTTGGTAGGTCCAGCGAACGCGTAGAACGACCATCGCGCAGATTCATTGACGAAGAAGCGGAAATTGTTTTCCCATCACTTTGTGCGTCTCTAGGCCTGGAAGCGGTGGTTCCATTTGGTCATAGTGTCGGCGGTGGTATGGCGATAGCAATTGCTGCTATTCACTCCCGAGTTAAGCTCTGCTCTAGTCTTATTGCCGAGTCTGCGCAGCCATTTATCGAAGAACAAACAATAAACGGGATCGAAGCTGCGAAGCAGTACTTCAGTAATCCGATCAATATGGGAAAACTTACCAAATACCATGGTAATAAAGCTCGCTGGGTCTTGGCTGCGTGGACTGAAACTTGGCTTGATCCTGAGTTCAGAGGTTGGAATCTAGGTTGCCATCTAAAGGAGGTGCAGTGTCCGGTGTTGGCAATTCATGGTGACAATGATGAATACGGATCAGTCGCGTTTCCCAATTTCATTGCGGGCTCTGCTTCAGGTCACTCCCTGGCCGTTATTATGGACAGAGTAGGTCATGTCCCGCACCATGAAGACCCAGTAAAGGTTATGGAAATAGTTAAAAGCTTCCTAGCAAAGGTCGATGGGGGTAGCTTTGTTACAGTCAGCTCCTAGTCTTCGTTTTTTGGTATTTTCCTGGCGTTATGAGACAGTCGGTAATCCCTTGGTGAGCAGTCACTCCAGCGTCGAAAGGCACGAGTAAAACTACTTGTGTCGGTGTAGCCTAAATGTGCAGCCAATTCATCTATTTTCATGTCGCTACTGATTAGAAGTTGGAATGCCATTTGTTTTCGCTCCTCCTCTACTAGGGCTCGAAAGCTGGTGCTTTCATTATCCAATTTGCGCCGGAGTGTGCGGCTAGATAGGTTTATTGCCGACGCAACATCGTCTAGCGACGCCATTAGCCCTAAGTCGCCTAAAATCTGATTCCTAACGCTATCGCGAATTCCGCCAGTTTGTCGCTGGCGCAATTGTCTTGCGCATTGATCGCTTAATAGTCTCGCTAGGTTGGCATCGTAAGTAGGCTGTGGTTTATCAATATATTTAATAGGAACGCGGATGGCGTTGCGCCTGCTTTGATAAAGTGGTTTAACTCCGCAGACCGACTCTATGTAGACTGAGTTTGTTGTATCCAAGGTAGTAAACTCGGTCTGCATAGTCTGAATTTCATTTAGGCTAAGTTCTTTGATGATTATGATGCTGGCGGCCATATCTCGTTCTAACAAGAACTCGCGGAGATGGCTGGGTATGGACTGCGGGTTCATGAGCAAACCAAAATAGCCGCCTTCCTCAAAGGCGTTAATCTCGCAATAAGCGGTGCTTAAAGGTAGAAAACGCAGTGCGGTGTTGAGGGCGTCCCTGAGGGTTCGACAGGTTCGCAATGAGAAACCCCAAATCCCGAAAGTGGCGATGTTGTAGCAAAGGCCAATTTTAAAGCCTAGTGCGGGTATATTGGGTAGTGCGAGCATGATGTTTTCAATGAGCCGCATTTCCTGTTCACGCTCTATGAGTACCGCGCCGTCGTTAAGGCTGTGCTCTGAAATGTCGGTCCCAAATAAGCAGGTTTCCGTATCTACACCGTGATTTTTCGCAAAATTTATCATCACTTTGCTTATAGCGACGGGACGACGGGTGCTCTGGGTATTTCCCATGTGAAAAGCCTGAGTTGGGTGGCGCTAATTTGTGGCCATAAGTACCGCGCGAAAGGACATAAGTGTCATGTTACTTTTAAAGGCGCCGCTGTACATTGAGTACTGTTAAATAATTCAATTTTCAATTATTACATGGTAATGACAATGCAGGAAGAGCTAAAGGACTTAAATAAGAAGGCTTTAGGTGCCGCGATAAGTTATATGGGTAAAGTTGCTTGGCCGACGATAGCGCTTACATTTCTTGTATGTAGTCTATTCGTACTATGTATAGTGCTTTTTGCAAATGATGTGATAACCGTTTGGTTGGCTACACCGCTTGTTAGTGTCCTAACCTATATGGCGTATACGCCCTTGCACGAAGCTGTCCACGGAAATATTCATGGTAGTAGGTCGAGGATGCGGTGGGTGAACGATGTTTGTGGCTATCTGGCTGCGCCCATTATCGGTGTTCCGTTTGCCTCCCATCGTCACGAGCATTTTACTCATCACCGTTATACCAACATTAAAGGAAAGGACCCGGATTATTTGATTAGCGAGATGGGTAAGGGGCCTTTTAGTGTGTTGCTGACGACCCTAAAGTTCTTCTATGCTCAGAATAGTTTCTTCGCGGAAAATAATTGGCACTCTGCCGATTTAAAAGAGCGTGTTGTTTACAGTGCTGAACTGTGTTTCTCGCTGGGGTGGCGTCTACTTGCTATCTTGCTTATTGATCAGCCTGGCATCTCTATTGTTGTTTTGGTGGGGTATTTCTTTGGCGGTCTCTTTACGGCTTATTGGTTTGCGTATCGGCCGCATTATCCGTATGACAATACTGAGCGCTACCAGAATACGAGTAGCCTCATTATGCCCCCGTGGATGCGTCCGATGGAATGGTTTTGGTTAGGCCAAAATATTCACTCAGTTCACCACCTATTTCCTCGGGTTCCCTTCTATCGCTATCACGCGCTGCATCGGGATATTGAGCCGATACTGCGTGCGCATGGTACGCCAATTCTTGGTATCTGGAGTCGGGCGCCGGTGACCTAGTATTAGCTTAGTGAAACGCCGCCATCACAACTTCAAAGCCAATCAGCAGGATGACGATCCATTCGAGAAAAGCACTGTGACTGTGGTTTTGCTCGTCGGCCAGTATTTCTAAAAGCTCGTGTATGGTGCCCAGCTTTTGGGATAAGACGTCAACCCGCGGCTTAATGTCGAGGTAGCGAGCAAGCTGCATATAGGTTGATTCTAGGTTTGGGTGCTCCCAGAAAAACTCTGGGGTATCGAGCAAGCCATAATGCAAAATAATATCGCTTTTGGCCGCAAACAGGCGGCCGCGAATTTTGGCCAGTTCTTTGCGCCGCAGGGGAATTTTGCCCTTTTCTGCTAGGGTAGCCGGTATATGCGCGGTGGCTTTGATATTGTCCAAGACCATGGTTTCAAACACGATCAGCTGGGTAGATTGTGCCAGTGCGTGAGATACCGCCAGTCTAAGCAGATGGTCGTCGCCAGGTAGCGATATTTGGTCGCCGCGAACGCTGAGCTGCTCGGCGTTTAAGGTGAACTGAAATAGCTCGCGGCCGCGTTTGGTTGATTCCAGCAGAATATAAGGTGTCACGCGTTTTATGAGTAGCTGTTGGTCGTCGTCAGACACGGCCCAAAATACCACTATACCGTATTGAAACAGCCAAGCTTCGCCAGACACGGTGGGTACATGATAGGCGTCGCGATAGCGGGTGAACTCATAGGGCGCAAGGGCGGCACTTTCAAGCTCTGGTATTTGGAATGCGTCACCTAGGTTGATAACGCTGATTGTTGAATTGCAAAATGGCATATTGCCACCTCGTGCGGGGCGCGCCGGCCGGTCGGAAAGTGGCAGGATGCCACTGGGCGCGCATCATATTCGCAGTCTATTTGTTAGGCAATATCTATTGGTCGATTTTTGAACAAAATTAGGCATAAAAAAAGGGGCCCTTGTGAGGCCCCTTCGCTGTGCTGAAAATGCGTTTTTTAAACGATTTTCTTCATTGCAGTCATGTAACCGCGCAGTCTGCGGCCAACAACTTCAACTGGGTGGTTGCGAATCGCCGCGTTAACGGTGATCAGCTCTTGGTTGTCTACACCGAGGTCTTTGGTGTTCAGGCCTTTACCGATGATGTCGGTAGACACCTTGCTCATGAAGTCTGCTAGCAGTGGACGACAAGCGTGATCGAACAGGTAGCAGCCGTATTCAGCGGTGTCTGAAATAACCACGTTCATTTCATACAGCTTGCGACGGGCAATGGTGTTAGCGATCAGTGGCGTTTCGTGCAGCGACTCGTAGTAAGCAGACTCTGGCTCCATACCGGCAGCAACCATGCACTCAAACGCGAGTTCTACACCAGCTTTACACATAGCAACCAGCAAAATACCGTGGTCGTAGTACTCTTGCTCGCTGATTTTAACATCGCCGGCAGGGGTCTTTTCAAAGGCTGTTTCTGCGGTGGCGGCGCGCCAAGCATGCAGGTTTTTGTCGTCGTTCGCCCAGTCTTCCATCATGGTCTTGGAGAAGTGACCGCTGATGATGTCGTCTTGGTGCTTTTCGTACAGCGGGCGCATGATGTCTTTCAGCTCTTCGGCCAAATCAAAGGCTTTGATTTTGGCAGGGTTGCTAAGACGATCCATCATATTGGTGATGCCGCCGTGCTTCAGGCCTTCGGTGACTGTTTCCCAGCCGTATTGAATCAGCTTAGAGGCGTAGCCGGCGTCGATGCCTTGCTCAACCATTTTGTCGAAGCACAGAATGGCGCCAGTTTGCAGCATGCCGCAAAGAATGGTCTGCTCGCCCATGAGGTCAGACTTAACTTCAGCAATTGGTGAAGATTCCAGAACACCTGCGCGGTCGCCGCCAGTACCAGAAGCCAAAGCTTTGGCAATTGCCATGCCTTCGCCTTTAGGATCGTTTTCACGGTGAACAGCGATCAGTGTTGGTACACCAAAGCCGCGCTTATATTCTTCGCGCACTTCAGTGCCGGGGCATTTTGGGCACATCATCACAACGGTGATGTCTTGACGGATTTGCATGCCTTCTTCAACCAAGTTGAAGCCGTGGGCGTAATCTAAGCAAGCGCCTTCTTTCATTAACGGCATAACGGCGTTAACAACGGGGGTGTGTTGCTTGTCTGGGGTCAGGTTCATAACCACGTCGGCGGTCGGAATGAGTTCCTCGTAGGTGCCTACGGCAAAACCGTTCTCAGTAGCATTTTTCCAGCTCTGACGCTTTTCGGCGATAGCTTCAGCGCGGAGCGTGTAAGACACGTCCAAGCCAGAGTCGCGCAGGTTAAGGCCTTGGTTCAGACCCTGTGAGCCACAACCGATGATGACAATTTTTTTGCCTTTTAAGTATTCGCAGCCGTCAGCAAATTCACTGCGCTCCATAAAGCGACATTTACCGAGTTCTTGCAGTTGAAGACGCAGCGGCAAACTGTTGAAATAATTCTGACCCATGGGGCTCTCCTAAGTGTGATGTAATGAAATTTGGTCGTGGCTGGTCTGGCACCGATCCCACAATGGCGGCCACTTTAGCACTGCTTGTTTGTTGCGTAAAATGATATATAGTTGATGCTGTGTTGCGTTTTTTACATTGAGTCGGGTGTCAGACGTCTGACGTCGGAAGTAAAAGTCTCCGGCGGAATGAGGTTTTTGCGTCCGACACCAGACATCCGACGTCAGGCTTGCTTTTATGAACATCAAAGAACTCCAGATCTTCATTCATCTCAGTCAATCCCTGCATTTTGGCCGTAGCGGTGATGCTATGCATTTAAGTGCATCGGCTGTTAGTCGTTCTATTATGCGGTTAGAGGAGCAGGTGGGGGTGGCATTGTTCGAGCGTGATAATCGTCGCGTACAGCTCACCGCCGCGGGGCGTGAGTTTTTGCGCTATGCTGAGCAGGCGGTGGTGAACTGGCAGTCGGTTTTGCAGCGTTTGCATATTCAGGGAGAGGCGCTTCAGGGCGAACTGGGGGTGTTTTGTTCTGTAACGGCTTCTTATAGTGTGCTTAGTAATATTCTTGAGGTGTTTCGGCAGCGATATCCTGCTATAGAATTGAAGTTGCACACAGGTGATCAGGCTGATGCCATAGAGCGTATCGTCGAGGGTGGCGAAGATTTGGGTATTACCGCCAAACCTCGGCAGTTGTCATCGCGTCTGCTGTATCAAGAATTGACGCGTTCGCCCTTGCGTTTATTGGTGCCGAATATTCCCTGTGCCGTAAATGAGCAGATTGCGGCGGTAGGTGAGGTGTTGTCGCCAGACGTATTGGCAAATTTGCCTTTTATTTTGCCGGAGCGCGGTGTGGCGAGAACCTTGATAGAGCATTGGTTTCGGCAGCAGCAGATTAAGCCCAGTGTGTATGCGCAGGTCAGTGGGCACGAGGCGATTGTCAGTACGGTGGCGCTTGGTTTGGGAATTGGTGTGGTGCCGGAGCTGGTGTTGGCTACGAGCTTTTTGCGGGAGAGGGTGCGGGTGATTTCTGTTGAGCCTGCTCTGCCAAGCATGGAAGTGGGGGTGGTGGTACTGCAGCAACGTTTGTCGAATCCCTTGGTCAAAGCGTTCTGGGATTGTGCTAAGTCATCGTACAGCTCGCTTAATTAATTTATGATGTTGCCTCTTTTATATACACGTTTTTACAGGTCGGACATTTTATGACAGAACAGCCGGACAGCGAGAAATCAAAATTGAGCTTTGATAAAGAGGCTTTATTGCTGATCGACGATCACGAAGAAGAAGTGTCTGTCGATGGCAAAACCGTGCGTAAGCGCGGAATTTACCTGTTGCCGAATTTGTTTACGACAGCGGCCTTGTTCTCTGGGTTCTTTGCCATTATTTCGGGCATGCACGGGAATTTTGAAAATGCCGCAATTGCGATATTTGCCGCAATGATCTTTGACGGGTTAGATGGCCGTGTTGCTAGGCTGATGAACGCGCAAAGTAAATTTGGCGCTGAATACGATAGTTTGGCCGATATGGTGTCCTTTGGCGTTGCGCCAGCCTTAGTTGTGTTCAGTTGGGCGCTGGTAGATTTGGGTAAGTTTGGCTGGGCGGTCTCCTTTATATATGTAGCTTGTGCGGCCTTGCGTTTGGCTCGCTTTAATACCCAAATAGATACCGCTGATAAAAACTACTTTACCGGTTTGGCGAGTCCTGCCGCCGCTGCGGTGATGGCGGGTTTGGTTTGGGTTTGTGCAGAAGAGGGCTGGGTGGAGCAGGGTATTCACTTTGAAATCGAGGTGTTTGCCGGCTTGTTAATGGCGATGTGTGGCATGCTGATGATACTTAATGTGCGCTACAGCAGCTTTAAAGGCATAGATTTGCGCGGTCGGGTGCCGTTTGTGGTGATGATCGCAGTTGTCCTGATTTTTGGTTTGGTCTCCGTTGACCCGGCGCGAGTCTTACTGGCGGCGGCAATGATCTATGCCTTGTCTGGCCCCGTACAGGCAATATACCGCCGATTTAAATGAGTCGCGCTTTGTAACAATGGCA
>NZ_PQGG01000010.1:0-2500 GCF_002915595.1 Zhongshania marina | reverse complement strand
TTGAAAAATTTGGGGATGAGTTGTGGATCGGAGTGAAAGGCTAATCAAGCTCGGAGATAGCTGGTTCTCCTCGAAATCTATTTAGGTAGAGCGTCGTGTCTAACCCTAGGGGGTAGAGCACTGTTTGGGCTAGGGGGTCATCCCGACTTACCAACCCCATGCAAACTCCGAATACCTAGGAGTTCAATCACGGCAGACAGACAGCGGGTGCTAACGTCCGTTGTCAAGAGGGAAACAACCCAGACCGCCAGCTAAGGTCCCTAATACACATTAAGTGGGAAACGATGTGGGAAGGCTTAGACAGCTAGGAGGTTGGCTTAGAAGCAGCCACCCTTTAAAGAAAGCGTAATAGCTCACTAGTCGAGTCGGCCTGCGCGGAAGATATAACGGGGCTAAATGTGTAACCGAAGCTGCGGATGCGTGCTTGCACGCATGGTAGAGGAGCGTTCTGTAAGCCTGTGAAGGTGAATCGAGAGGTTTGCTGGAGGTATCAGAAGTGCGAATGCTGACATGAGTAACGACAAGGGGGGTGAAAAACCCCCCCGCCGGAAGACCAAGGTTTCCTGTCCCATGCTAATCAGGACAGGGTTAGTCGGCCCCTAAGGCGAGGCAGAAATGCGTAGTCGATGGAAAACGGGTTAATATTCCCGTACTTGTTATAACTGCGATGGAGGGACGGAGTAGGCTAGGCGAGCACGGCGTTGGTTGTCCGTGTTTAAGCTCGTAGGCTGGGGATTTAGGCAAATCCGGATCCCTAAGGCTGAGAAGCGATGACGAGTCCTCTTTTGGATGAAGTCGTTGATGCCATGCTTCCAAGAAAATCTTCTAAGCTTCAGGTTATAACAAACCGTACCCCAAACCGACACAGGTGGTCAGGTAGAGAATACCAAGGCGCTTGAGAGAACTCGGGTGAAGGAACTAGGCAAAATGGTACCGTAACTTCGGGAGAAGGTACGCTCCCTCTGGTGATCGGACTTGCTCCGTAAGCTGAGGGGAGTCGAAGTGACCAGGTGGCTGCAACTGTTTATCAAAAACATAGCACTGTGCAAACACGAAAGTGGACGTATACGGTGTGACGCCTGCCCGGTGCCGGAAGGTTAATTGATGGGGTTAGCGTAAGCGAAGCTCTTGATCGAAGCCCCGGTAAACGGCGGCCGTAACTATAACGGTCCTAAGGTAGCGAAATTCCTTGTCGGGTAAGTTCCGACCTGCACGAATGGCGTAATGATGGCCACGCTGTCTCCACCCGAGACTCAGTGAAATTGAATTTGCGGTTAAGATGCCGTATACCCGCGGCTAGACGGAAAGACCCCGTGAACCTTTACTATAGCTTCACAGTGGACTCTGATATTACTTGTGTAGGATAGCTGGGAGGCTTTGAAGCGTAGGCGCTAGCTTACGTGGAGCCAATCTTGAAATACCAGCCTGGTACTGTTGGGGTTCTAACTCTGGTCCATTATCTGGATCGAGGACATTGTGTGGTGGGTAGTTTGACTGGGGCGGTCTCCTCCCAAAGAGTAACGGAGGAGCACGAAGGTGCGCTAAGCATGGTCGGAAATCATGCGGTTAGTGTAATGGCATAAGCGCGCTTGACTGCGAGACTGACAAGTCGAGCAGGTACGAAAGTAGGTCATAGTGATCCGGTGGTTCTGTATGGAAGGGCCATCGCTCAACGGATAAAAGGTACTCCGGGGATAACAGGCTGATACCGCCCAAGAGTTCACATCGACGGCGGTGTTTGGCACCTCGATGTCGGCTCATCACATCCTGGGGCTGAAGCCGGTCCCAAGGGTATGGCTGTTCGCCATTTAAAGTGGTACGCGAGCTGGGTTCAGAACGTCGTGAGACAGTTCGGTCCCTATCTGCCGTGGGCGTTGGAGATTTGAGGAAAGCTGCTTCTAGTACGAGAGGACCGAAGTGGACGAACCTCTGGTGTTCGGGTTGTCACGCCAGTGGCATTGCCCGGTAGCTACGTTCGGACGGGATAACCGCTGAAAGCATCTAAGCGGGAAGCCTCTTCCAAGATTAGATCTCCCTGGGGCCTTGAGCCCCCTAAAGAGCCGTTCAAGACCAGGACGTTGATAGGCAGGGTGTGTAAGTGCTGCGAGGCATTGAGCTAACCTGTACTAATTGCTCGTGAGGCTTGACCATATAATTAAGTGGTTTAGCTATCACAATGAAGAAACTGCAGCGGATTGTTGCAAGGTGAGTTGGAGACAACTTACACACGAAAGAAAACAGTGTTTATATCAGCTTAGCCCGATATTGTTCCAGACAATATCAGGCACTTCCTCCATCCGTGGAGGTCGTTTACCGCCCTATTTGGATTAAATGACGCAGCACGCAAGTGCGTAAGACACCTCATTTAGCCAAGCCAGTTTGCCTGGCGACCATAGAGACATGGAACCACCTGATCCCATCCCGAACTCAGAAGTGAAACGTGTCATCGCCGATGGTAGTTTGGGGTTTCCCCATGCGAGAGTAGGTCATCGCCAGGCTT
>NZ_PQGG01000001.1 GCF_002915595.1 Zhongshania marina | reverse complement strand
GTAAGCGCTCAACAAACCCCGCCCAATTAATTATTTGCAAACTCAGATAATGCACCTATAGTTTTCTACAGGCTCTGGATGAGTCTACAGCATGGAAGGTAATCTCAAGGATGAGGGGCAGCAAGGGATTGGATGGCGTTGCCAAGAAGGCGACTGCCTTCCTGCTACTTTTCTGTATTAGGCGTTTGCCCACGGCAACAATGCCTGTAATTCTTCGGTTGTTGTCATACTTGGTAATTGATTAAAGACTTTGCACAAATACACGTAAGGCTCAAGGCCATTGGCTTTTGCCGTTTCGATTAAACTATAAATAGCGGCGCTGGTATGAGCACCTCTAGGCGTTGCGCTAAACAGCCAGTTCTTGCGACCTATAACAAAAGGCCGGATGGCATTCTCGGCAAGGTTGTTATCAATATTCACGTCACCATCTTCCGTGTATCGAATCAACTTTTCCCAATTTTTATTGAGATAACCCAGTGCGGTACCCAGCAGGCCTTTGGGCAAGGTACTGTGTAAAGTTTTGTCCAACCACTCCCTAAGGGCATTGAGGATCGGAACGCTTTTGTCTTGTCGCAGCTGGTGACGGGCTTCGCTGCTCGCGTCCTTCGCCTGCTTTTCGATAGCATACAGCTTGGCAATATAGTTAATGGCCACATCGGCCTTGCCGGTGCGGGTAGTCTTTTTGTCTTTGGAGATAGCCGCCTTTTGGGCATCAATGAATTTACGGCGTGCGTGTGCCCAGCACCCCACATGGCTAATATCTTCTTGGCGGCCGACGGCATGGTAGCCTGCATAGTCATCGGTTTGCAGATAACCACTAAAACCCGTGAGTAAGTTCTTCGCCACGCTGCCAGCGCGACTCGGCGCATAGTCATACAACACGATGGGGTGATCTGGGGCGCCACTACGCCTGACCCACATATACGATTGGCTACTCGCGGGCCTGTCCGGTTCGTTTAATACCTGAAGCGGCGTTTCGTCGCACTGGATGATTTTGCCTCGGCGAAGCTCGTGATCAAGCTGGGTGATGAGTGGCGCGATCAATTCGCCGCTGCGCATCATCCAATTCGCGAGGGTGTTGCGGGGGATATCAATTTCCATCCGTTTGAAGATGGCTTCTTGGCGGTGCAGCGGCAGCGCATCTTGGTATTTCGCGGTAGCGATATACGCCAGTAGGCCTGGGCTCGCATTGCTCTTTGGAATGGGCTGTGCGGGTAATGCGGCGGTACATACTGTCGACTCACACGCTTTGCAGGCGTATTTCAGTCGGGCGTGTACTAAGACTTGGACGGTTGCGGGAATGATATCCAACTGCTCGCTGGTGTCTTCGCCAATATGCGTTAGCGCACAACCGCAGTCACAGACTTTCTCTACATCAGACAGGTCATGTTCGATACGGACGCGAGGCAAGTCAGCAGGCAACGATTTACGACCACGAGATTTGCGACGCTCGTATTGGATCGTTTCGGTTTCGGCGTCATCCGTGTTTTCGCTAAGGTCGTCTTCAGAAGCAGGCTCAGCCGCTTCGGCTTCATTAAACAGCTCGGCCTGTTCGTCCGACTTCTCGCTACTGGCCGCAAAGCGTTTATGCCTGAGTAAACGCACTTGCTCTTCGAGTAACGAGATGCGTTTATCCTTCTCATTGAGGCGAAGTTCTTTCTCAAACAGCAAAGCTTTGAGTGCAGAAATATCATCGGGAAGTGTGTTGGTGGGAGGCGGTGTCATGCTGTGTATTATATCAAAAGTGAGTCAGCTAACCGAATCAAAATACAAGGTTTCATGCGGTTTATTGCGCCAAATATCCAAGCCATCAAGCAAAAAGTTTAAGTCGCGACCATCGCGTAATTCATAGCCGGATTCGCATTGGCGAGGCCATTTAAAGCGCTGCTTTTCTAGGCGCTTATACCAGACCACAAAACCGTTTCGCTCCCAATACAGAAGTTT
Source organism: Zhongshania marina (assembly GCF_002915595.1). Classification (GTDB taxonomy): domain Bacteria; phylum Pseudomonadota; class Gammaproteobacteria; order Pseudomonadales; family Spongiibacteraceae; genus Spongiibacter; species Spongiibacter marinus_B. The sequence continues at coordinate 5,571 of NZ_PQGG01000001.1, read as the reverse complement.
GATTTTATCCCGGCCACGATTACAAAATACAAATAGCACCTCCATCATCGGCGAGAGCGCCAGCTCGGTTTCAACCAGCGCGGCCAATCCGTTGATGGACTTGCGCATATCCACCGGAGCCATGTACAAATAGACCTCAACATGGGAGGTCGGCCGCAGCATCAGTTCGACTCCCGCAGGATATGTAGTACCACGGGCAAGACAACAGGCAAATCGTTGGCGGATAATTCCAATCGAACGCCCAGCGGCAAATTCATGATCATACGAGATGAGGTCGGCATACCGCCCAGCTTCATTAATTTCGCAGCCGGTTCTTTTGCGGGGCTCAGCCGATTACGCCAATAAGCAAAGTTGTGAAACTTGATCTCATGCTGCTTGCAATACGCAGCTTGAGATAGGTTGCTGCCTTGCCAAGCAGAGACGTGGTCTTGCCAGAATTGTGTTTTGTTGATTGTGTTCATGGACGACTCCTCAGCTTAAAACTGAAGAGTAAATCTACCGCGACGAAATTATTAGATGGGGTTTATTGAGCGCTTACTTATTTTGGGGACGACCGGAATTCGCGTGCATGAACTGTGTGAAATAGAAGCTGACAACCACTACAGCAAATTAGATGAATATGGTGAGCGCTACTATTTTATCGTTTCGAGGTCATTGAAAACAGGTTACCAGTTGACGTCATGGCTTTGCCCAGAAATAGCAATACGCGCTTTAGACGTGATTACCTGTCTATCAGCCCCGTTGAGAGATGCACTGGATAAACAGCAAAAAGAAGCGGTCAGCCGAGGTGATCATATAACAGCTGAACGAGCTGAACGCGTTAGACGATCCTGTCTACTCACAAAAAATAAAGACTCATATAATACCATTGACGTTCAAGATGGACGCACGATAAATAGCCGATTGAGGCGGCTCGTGAAAGCAGCTGGAGCTGACTGGCACTATTCTAGCCACCAATCAAGACGAACCTTTGCGCATTTTGTGGCACATAACCAATTGGGCGATCTTCGCTATCTAAGAGACCATTACAAACATTGGTCGCTAGATATGACAAGCCTTTACGCTCTTGATGAGGCTCTTGATTTAGAACTGTTTACCGAGATAAATAATTCCTATAAAGAGGTGGGAATGAACATTTTAGAACATTGGCTGAACGATAACACTCCGATTACAGGTGGACTTAAAACCAGAATTATTGCACTTCGCAATAAAGAAGATACCGTCAAAACGTATGGCAGTCGTAAAGAAATGATAGAAATTGTAAGCGATAGCATTATCGTAAGGTCAACGGGCATAGCCTGGTGCACTAATGATAGTTTTGGCTGCAGCGGGGGGCAATGCGAAGATTGCAATCATAGCATTATAGATGATTCACGCCAGTATCACTGGGAAGCGATCTACGCTCAGCAATTGGAGCTCAGGGCCATTTCGGACCAAGTAGGACCAGGAGGTTCGGCGACTATCGAGCGCACCATAATTCGCTGCGAAAAGGTCCTATCTGAACTAGGAGCCGACATAAATGAAATCAAGAAACGGATTACTGAGCATGCCAAAAAAAATTGATACTAATAATAAAATTAGAAGGGCCATTGTCCGTATCGAGAATGGAAAACCTAAAATTATTTCAGCAGACCGAAAAATGTCTATAAAAGCAGTAGCGGAAGAAGCTGGCGTAAGCGATAGCTTAATCCACAAAGACTACCCGACATTACTGGAACGGATAAAAAAAAATCAAGGTAAGGAAATTCGGGCAGAGAAGAAAAGAAAGCACGACGCACTGAATGCAGAAAGGGAAAAAAACCAAGCACTTCGACAAGAAAACAAGGAACTTAAATATCAAGTAGTTGAGTTGGCGAGCATCAACGCGCGGCTTGAGCTTGAGCTGAGCACACTACGATCAATCCAAAAAAGTAATAATATTAGTAAGTTTCGAGATGAATAAACGAATTTCTATTTTCAAATTTATGTTATTCGATCGAAAGCCTTTGGTAACTGTAGGCAAAACTGTGCAGCAGCCTATCCTTAGATGTAGAAGTCTCGTAAGCGCTCAACAGCCCTGAAGTGCCCAATAAATTTTGAGCTGCGCTCTCTAGCTGACTCAAGTGACTCTTTCAATTTCGTCCGTAACTCGGGAATCTCAGTCATTAATAGATTATCGTTCGACCTCACCCATACGTAAGCGGTAAGCGGTCAAGTAACCCCATCTAATAATTTTTCTACCACGGCTTTACTCTTCAGCTTTTAACTGAGGAGTCATCCATGAGCACCATCAACAAAGCCCAATTCTGGCAAGACCACGTCTCGAGATTACAGCACCGAGATGGTGGCTGCGCCACCAGCGTGTTGCCAGGGCAAACCGACGACGAGCGCTTGCAGCTGTTCCTTATCTAGCGCGATGGCCCGCCCTTCACGCAGCGCGCACCAACTAAATTTACCCTTGTGCAATCGGCGGGCCGCTAGCCACAAACCAAAGCCATCGTGCACCAATACCTTCATCCGATTGGCGCGCTTGTTGGCAAAAAGGTAGGCGCAATGGGGGCGTGCTTCGCCGAAGCTTTGCACCACGCGCGCCAAAGTGGTATCTGGCCCTGCGCGCATATCTAAAGGTTCTCGCGCTAACCAAATCTCGTCGATGCGAATCATGACAGGGATTTCAGCCAAGAAGCTAAATCGGCAAGTTCAGCCATTGGCCAGTGGATCGTGACAGGGCCAAGGGTGCTGCTTAGTTCGACTTTTAGTGTGGCATCAGGGCCTGAGGTGCTCAATGCCCTAGCGGGAATTCGCGGCGCAACTTTAATAAAGTCATCACAGCCAGCCGCCTTCGATTCAAGCTGGCGCCGCCATTTATGCACGAGATTGGCATTGATTTTAAACTGCTGCGCCACGCGTGCCACAGAAGTATCTGGCGCATAACTCGCCGCCACAACTTGCTCCTTAAATTCGGGTGAATGTTTGCGGCGAGGTGGCGTGGCTGGCGCGGGAAGTAATCCTTGAGTATCCATTGTTGGTGTCCACTTAGTATGAGGTGGACACCAAGACTACTATCTTAAAATTGGATGGGAAGGTGAGTTCGCCGGACGGTTACGAAAGTAAGCGCTCAATAAACCCCATCTAATAATTTCGTCGCGGTAGATTTACTCTTCAGTTTTAAGCTGAGGAGTCGTCCATGAACACAATCAACAAAACACAATTCTGGCAAGACCACGTCTCTGCTTGGCAAGGCAGCAACCTATCTCAAGCTGCGTATTGCAAGCAGCATGAGATCAAGTTTCACAACTTTGCTTATTGGCGTAATCGGCTGAGCCCCGCAAAAGAACCGGCTGCGAAATTAATGAAGCTGGGCGGTATGCCGACCTCATCTCGTATGATCATGAATTTGCCGCTGGGCGTTCGATTGGAATTATCCGCCAACGATTTGCCTGTTGTCTTGCCCGTGGTACTACATATCCTGCGGGAGTCGAACTGATGCTGCGGCCGACCTCCCATGTTGAGGTCTATTTGTACATGGCTCCGGTGGATATGCGCAAGTCCATCAACGGATTGGCCGCGCTGGTTGAAACCGAGCTGGCGCTCTCGCCGATGATGGAGGTGCTATTTGTATTTTGTAATCGTGGCCGGGATAAAATCAAACTTCTGTATTGGGAGCGAAACGGTTTTGTGGTCTGGTATAAGCGCCTAGAAAAGCAGCGCTTTAAATGGCCTCGCCAATGCGAATCCGGCTATGAATTACGCGATGGTCGCGACTTAAACTTTTTGCTTGATGGCTTGGATATTTGGCGCAATAAACCGCATGAAACCTTGTATTTTGATTCGGTTAGCTGACTCACTTTTGATATAATACACAGCATGACACCGCCTCCCACCAACACACTTCCCGATGATATTTCTGCACTCAAAGCTTTGCTGTTTGAGAAAGAACTTCGCCTCAATGAGAAGGATAAACGCATCTCGTTACTCGAAGAGCAAGTGCGTTTACTCAGGCATAAACGCTTTGCGGCCAGTAGCGAGAAGTCGGACGAACAGGCCGAGCTGTTTAATGAAGCCGAAGCGGCTGAGCCTGCTTCTGAAGACGACCTTAGCGAAAACACGGATGACGCCGAAACCGAAACGATCCAATACGAGCGTCGCAAATCTCGTGGTCGTAAATCGTTGCCTGCTGACTTGCCTCGCGTCCGTATCGAACATGACCTGTCTGATGTAGAGAAAGTCTGTGACTGCGGTTGTGCGCTAACGCATATTGGCGAAGACACCAGCGAGCAGTTGGATATCATTCCCGCAACCGTCCAAGTCTTAGTACACGCCCGACTGAAATACGCCTGCAAAGCGTGTGAGTCGACAGTATGTACCGCCGCATTACCCGCACAGCCCATTCCAAAGAGCAATGCGAGCCCAGGCCTACTGGCGTATATCGCTACCGCGAAATACCAAGATGCGCTGCCGCTGCACCGCCAAGAAGCCATCTTCAAACGGATGGAAATTGATATCCCCCGCAACACCCTCGCGAATTGGATGATGCGCAGCGGCGAATTGATCGCGCCACTCATCACCCAGCTTGATCACGAGCTTCGCCGAGGCAAAATCATCCAGTGCGACGAAACGCCGCTTCAGGTATTAAACGAACCGGACAGGCCCGCGAGTAGCCAATCGTATATGTGGGTCAGGCGTAGTGGCGCCCCAGATCACCCCATCGTGTTGTATGACTATGCGCCGAGTCGCGCTGGCAGCGTGGCGAAGAACTTACTCACGGGTTTTAGTGGTTATCTGCAAACCGATGACTATGCAGGCTACCATGCCGTCGGCCGCCAAGAAGATATTAGCCATGTGGGGTGCTGGGCACACGCACGCCGTAAATTCATTGATGCCCAAAAGGCGGCTATCTCCAAAGACAAAAAGACTACCCGCACCGGCAAGGCCGATGTGGCCATTAACTATATTGCCAAGCTGTATGCTATCGAAAAGCAGGCGAAGGACGCGAGCAGCGAAGCCCGTCACCAGCTGCGACAAGACAAAAGCGTTCCGATCCTCAATGCCCTTAGGGAGTGGTTGGACAAAACTTTACACAGTACCTTGCCCAAAGGCCTGCTGGGTACCGCACTGGGTTATCTCAATAAAAATTGGGAAAAGTTGATTCGATACACGGAAGATGGTGACGTGAATATTGATAACAACCTTGCCGAGAATGCCATCCGGCCTTTTGTTATAGGTCGCAAGAACTGGCTGTTTAGCGCAACGCCTAGAGGTGCTCATACCAGCGCCGCTATTTATAGTTTAATCGAAACGGCAAAAGCCAATGGCCTTGAGCCTTACGTGTATTTGTGCAAAGTCTTTAATCAATTACCAAGTATGACAACAACCGAAGAATTACAGGCATTGTTGCCGTGGGCAAACGCCTAATACAGAAAAGTAGCAGGAAGGCAGTCGCCTTCTTGGCAACGCCATCCAATCCCTTGCTGCCCCTCATCCTTGAGATTACCTTCCATGCTGTAGACTCATCCAGAGCCTGTAGAAAACTATAGGTGCATTATCTGAGTTTGCAAATAATTAATTGGGCGGGGTTTGTTGAGCGCTTAC